>JASGJH010000001.1:7885000-7890000 GCA_047601445.1 Myxococcales bacterium
CGCGGTTTGGCACCTCGATGTCGGCTCATCGCATCCTGGGGCTGGAGCAGGTCCCAAGGGTTTGGCTGTTCGCCAATTAAAGCGGTACGCGAGCTGGGTTTAGAACGTCGTGAGACAGTTCGGTCCCTATCTGCCGTGGGCGGAGGATACTTGAGAGGGTCTAACCATAGTACGAGAGGACCTGGTTGGACGTACCTCTGGTGATCCGGTTGTTCCGCCGGGAGCATCGCCGGGTAGCTATGTACGGAACGGATAACCACTGAAAGCATCTAAGTGGGAAGCCGGCCTCAAGATGAGGTGTCCCGGGGCGTAAGCCCCCTGAAGGCCCGTCGAAGACTACGACGTAATAGGCTGGGTGTGGAAACGCAGCAATGTGTGGAGCTAACCAGTACTAATCGGCCGTGAGGCTTGACCTATCACTAAGCACTTTCGGGTGCTTCACTCACTCAGGGCTCAGCATCGCGTCTGCAGACTCGTTCTGTAGACACTCAGATGCGAGAGCCAGGTAGCAAAGCTACCAACTCTTCTTCTCTCTCCTTTCAGACATGGAAGGTTGCTGCTGGCTTCGATGCCAACCGACACCCGGGCCGCAACCTCCCCCAGAACAGGGCCCAATAGGCCCGCAGGTTTTCTGGTGACGATGTCGGAGGGGCCATACCCGATCCCATCCCGAACTCGGAAGTCAAGCCCTCCAGAGCCGATGGTACTGCGCGCGCGCGTGCGTGGGAGAGTAGGTCGTTGCCAGGTTTATTTACAAAGCCCCGAAGCTAACCATGCTTCGGGGCTTTTCTCTTTCCGTCCCCTTGAATTTCCCGATGCCTTCACCTGCTCTCATCACCGACCTGCGTTGACTTTGCATCGCTCCCCATCGAGGATGCCGTTGCTTTTCGGAGGTATCCCTGGTGAGGAACTTGGCTTCAATCTGTGCTGCTGCCGTCGTGCTCTCCTTCGCGCTCTTCGGTGCGGCGCCACTCGAGGCGCAAGATCGCGAGGCACCGCCGCCTGCTGAAACACCTAAAGCGCCAGAGGGACTCGGCGACTCGCTGCGCATGACCATGTCGAGCGGCGCCCCTAATCAGTATTTCTTCCGCGGCATCCTGCAGAGCGACAAGGGCTTCATCTGGCAGTCGAACTCGAATCTGGATGTTGCGCTGTACGACTCCAAGGAGTTCAAACTCATCATTCCGGTGGGCTTCTGGTTCAGCGTGCACCCAGGTGACAAGGCCAAGACCGGGAAGGGACCCGCGGCTTGGTACGAGTCGAGGCTCAGTGGTGGCATTGCTGCCGAAGGGCAAGGCTACCGCGCAGATCTGCGTTTGGTGGTCTACTCGAGCCCCAGCGGCAGCTTCGAGGACGTCTACGAGCTCATGCTCAAGGTCGATCTGTTCGACGATGTCGTATTCGCCAAAGAGAGCGAAAAGCAGGGGTTTCGAGGATTCTTTCCGTCCATTACGCTCGCGAACGAGCTCAAGGGAGCACGCGACGGTCGTGATTCGGGGACCTACCTCGAGCTCGACGTGGCTCCTCGTGCTCGCCTGCTAGCGTCAAAGGACGTGTGGATTGACGCAGTGTTGCCACTCGCAATCGGACTCGGGCTCAACAAGTACTATCAGTTCGCTGAATTCGGCGACACGAAGCCCACGAATCACGTGCTGGGCTACGCCTCGGCAGGACTGCTCTTGGACATCGTGCCTCGTTTCGTGCCCGCTCGCCTGGGGGCCTACAACATCTTGCCGTCGATCACGGCGCTCCTGCCAGCTGCGACCAAGGATGCGCAACCGGGGGTCAGGACGGTCGAAGTCGTGGCCAAGATCGACAGCATGCTGCGCTTCTGAGGATTTCCCGGCAGAGTTGGGGTGAGTCATCCCCTGGCCATGGCTGCCTGGTGACATGCTCAGCACCATGCGGAAGAACTCAGCGGTCGTCTACGCGCTATGCGGTATCCTCGCGGTTTCCGCCTTCGTGGGCACCTGGGGCCACAACATTGCCTATCTGCACCTGGGCTTCGTGGGCGCCAACGTCCAGTTCTGGCGCGACACCCTGGTGAATCCAGCGAGTCGCTCGATCACCATCGACCTGTTCGCGCTCGTGCTGCCGGTCGCCTACTGGATGTTCCTCGAAGCGCGCCGTCTCGCGCTACGCGGGATCTGGCTCTACGTCCTGGCGAGCCTGTTGATTGCTGTCAGCGTCGCGTTTCCTGTCTTCTTGATCCACCGTGAGCGAGTCCTCGCGCGCGGGGGCGTTGCGGATGAACAGGCCCGACTGAGCACCGGCGATCGAGTCGGCATGCTCGTCCTCACGCTGCTCACGCTCGCCTATCTAGGGCTGTCCTTTGCCGGTCGGGCGTGACCCGACCCTGGCTCGTCTGCCGCGAGTGTCGGGCCTCTTACCGGAAGTGGAGTGCGAGCTCGCGTCGTCCGGGGCGCGGCTCAGCGCTTCGCGGTGACGCACAACGCTGCGCTCTACCGACTCGGATGCTCGCGGCCAAAGCACTCTCACCGCTGGCTCCGCGGCACCTCTTTCGAGTTGCCGTGGAGCCAGGTGCGGTCAGGCGCCAAGCTCACCGATGATGGACTGTAGGGTCTTGCGGGCGTCTCCGAGCACCATCACGGTGTTCGGTTGCACGAACAGGTCGTTCTCGATGCCGCTGAAGCCTGAACCCAGGCCGCGCTTGAGAACCATGACCGTCCGCGACTGCTCGACGTTGAACACCGGCATGCCGAAGATCGGGCTCTGCGGGTTCGACTTGGCAGCCGGATTCACGATGTCGTTGGCGCCAACGATCAAGGCAATATCCGTCTGGCGGAAGTCGTCGTTGATATCGTCGAGGTCGCAGAGCTGGTCGTAGGGCACGTTGGCCTCGGCCAAGAGCACGTTCATGTGACCAGGCATGCGGCCAGCCACCGGATGGATGGCGTAGCGAACGGTGGCGCCATTGCTCTCGAGCGCTTGTGCAAGCTCGCGCACTGCGTGCTGGGCCTGCGATACGGCCATGCCGTAGCCAGGCACCACGATGACCGACTGCGCAGCCTTGAACAGCTCGGCGGCTTCCTCGACGCTAGCCTGATTGATGTTGGCATTGGTCGGTCCAGCTCCGGCCGCGGGCGCCGGAGCGGCTCCGCTGTCCGTTCCGAAGGCGCCAAACAGCACGTTCGAGAACGAGCGATTCATCGCCTTGCTCATCATGATGCTCAGGAAAAAGCCCGAGGTTCCATCAAGGGCGCCCGCGATGATGAGCACGTTGTTGCTCAGCGCGAAGCCCGTCGCGGAGGCCGCGAGACCCGCGTAGGAGTTCAACAGCGAGATGACCACCGGCATGTCCGCGCCACCAATGGGCAGCACGAAGAGCACGCCGAGCAGCAGGCCGACCACGCCGATGCCGAGGAAGACGTTGAACTGAGAAGGGTCGATGATGACCCAGATCAACGCAGCGATCGCGGCGAAGAAGGCCATCACGTTGGTGACGTTCTGCCCGGGGTAGGTGACGGGCGCGCCGGTGATCACGCCTTGCAGCTTGCCGAAAGCCATCAGCGAGCCGGTGAAGGTGATCAGACCGAAGTAGACCTCGAGGCCCAGGGCGCCAGCCGTCACGCGGTCGAGATGCCCCGCTCCGAGCCGGTGGTGGTACTCGGCAATGCCGACCAGGGCCGCCGCCAAGCCACCGAAACAGTGCGAGAGCGCGATTCGCTCCGGCATCTTGGTCATCGGGATGAACGACATCGCCGTGCCGACCACGGACCCGAGCACGAAGCCCAGCGCGATCCACTTGTACGTGACGATGTCGTGGTGCAGCAGCGCGGTACCGAGCACCGCTGCAGTCATGCCGAGGACGCCCAGAAGCACGCCGCGGCGCGCCGTCTTGGGCGAGCTCAGCTGCTGCAGCGTCATGATGAAGCACAGTGACGCGACCAAATAGAAGAAGTTCAGCCAGACACTCATGACTTCTTGGCTCCGGGCTTGGCTTCCTTGCTCTTGAACATCTTGAGCATGCGGTCAGTGATCAAGAAGCCACCCACCGTGTTGATGCTGGCGCAGGTCACGGCGATGGTGCCGAGCGTGGTGGCCAGCGTGCTGTACTCGGATCCCGCGACCACCAGTGCTCCGACCAGCGCGATGCCGCTGATGGCATTCGTGCCAGCCATCAAAGGCGTGTGCAGGAGAGGGGGGACGCTTTCGATTACGTAGTGCCCGACGAAGCCTGCCAGCGCAAAGATGTACAGACTCATCAACAGTTCGTCAGTCATGTGCTTCTCCGGGTTCGGTCCCCTCTGGGCCTATGCCCAGTAGGGTGCGCGATCCTCGATGGCGCGGGGCAGCCTACTGCTACCCACACGGCGGCGAAGCTTGGCTTCAGGCGCACTCCCTTGCAAGGAATGGCGAGCAACTCCATGCCGACTAGGCGTCGATCTTCGAGGGGCGTGCTGCGCTGGGATAGCCTGGTGGCCGTCCGGGTCAGCAGTGCCGAAAAGCGTCGCGAGAGCCGAAGGGCCTTCAGCCCTGGGAAACCTCGGCCTTGGCCCGCGCCTTCGCCTTGAAGTACTCGAAGACCATCGGCAGCACGGAAAGCACCACGATCACGATGATGACCTTCTCCACGTGGCGTCCGAGATCGGGGAAGATGGTGCCCAGGAAGTAGCCGCCCAGGGTCATCGAGGAGACCCAGGCAATACCACCGGTAATGTTGAAGAGCGCGAAGTTCCGGTAGCCCATGCCCGCCACACCGGCCACCACGGGGACGAACGTCCGAACCAGCGGTACGAAGCGGGCAATGATGATCGCCTTTCCGCCGTGCTTTTCGTAGAAGTTCTTGGCCGCCTGGATATGCGCCGGCTTGAGCCAGCGAGAGTCGGGACGGCTGAAGATCTTGGGACCGACCTTGGCCCCGATGGAGTAAGACGTGGCGTCTCCCATGATGGCCATCGTGGCCAACAAGACGTTCAGCACGACGATGTTCAGGTCGCCCTTGGCGGCGTAGAGGCCCGCCACGAAGAGCAGCGAAT
>JASGJH010000001.1:7895000-9502601 GCA_047601445.1 Myxococcales bacterium
TGAGAGAACGCTGGTTAAGGAACTCGGCAAATTTACACCGTAACTTCGGGAGAAGGTGTGCCCTCTATGGTGAAGCGCGAACGCGCGGAGCTTTGGGGGGTTGCAGAGAAACGGGGGTGGCGACTGTTTACTAAAAACACAGGACTCTGCGAACACGCAAGTGGACGTATAGGGTCTGACGCCTGCCCGGTGCTGGAAGGTTAAGAGGAGTTGTCAGCGCAAGCGAAGCAACGAATCGAAGCCCCAGTAAACGGCGGCCGTAACTATAACGGTCCTAAGGTAGCGAAATTCCTTGTCGGGTAAGTTCCGACCTGCACGAATGGCGTAACGACTTCCCCACTGTCTCGACCAGCGACTCAGCGAAATTGTAATCGCGGTGAAGATACCGTGTACCCGCGGCAAGACGGAAAGACCCCATGAACCTTTACTGCAACTTGACAGTGAAGCTCGGGACAGACTGCGTAGGATAGGTGGGAGGCTGTGAAGCCGGGATTCTGGTCTCGGCAGAGCCAACGTTGAAATACCACCCTGTTTGTTCTGGGCTTCTAACCCGGGCGAGTAAGCCTCGTCGGGGACACTGTCTGGTGGGCAGTTTGACTGGGGCGGTCGCCTCCCAAAAAGTAACGGAGGCGCGCGAAGGTTCCCTCAGGCTGATTGGAAACCAGCCGTAGAGTGTAATGGCACAAGGGAGCTTGACTGTGAGACCGACAGGTCGAGCAGGTGCGAAAGCAGGTCATAGTGATCCGGCAGTTCTGTATGGAAGGGCTGTCGCTCATCGGACAAAAGGTACTCTGGGGATAACAGGCTGATCGCGCCTGAGAGTTCATATCGGCGGCGCGGTTTGGCACCTCGATGTCGGCTCATCGCATCCTGGGGCTGGAGCAGGTCCCAAGGGTTTGGCTGTTCGCCAATTAAAGCGGTACGCGAGCTGGGTTTAGAACGTCGTGAGACAGTTCGGTCCCTATCTGCCGTGGGCGGAGGATACTTGAGAGGGTCTAACCATAGTACGAGAGGACCTGGTTGGACGTACCTCTGGTGATCCGGTTGTTCCGCCGGGAGCATCGCCGGGTAGCTATGTACGGAACGGATAACCACTGAAAGCATCTAAGTGGGAAGCCGGCCTCAAGATGAGGTGTCCCGGGGCGTAAGCCCCCTGAAGGCCCGTCGAAGACTACGACGTAATAGGCTGGGTGTGGAAACGCAGCAATGTGTGGAGCTAACCAGTACTAATCGGCCGTGAGGCTTGACCTATCACTAAGCACTTTCGGGTGCTTCACTCACTCAGGGCTCAGCATCGCGTCTGCAGACTCGTTCTGTAGACACTCAGATGCGAGAGCCAGGTAGCAAAGCTACCAACTCTTCTTCTCTCTCCTTTCAGACATGGAAGGTTGCTGCTGGCTTCGATGCCAACCGACACCCGGGCCGCAACCTCCCCCAGAACAGGGCCCAATAGGCCCGCAGGTTTTCTGGTGACGATGTCGGAGGGGCCATACCCGATCCCATCCCGAACTCGGAAGTCAAGCCCTCCAGAGCCGATGGTACTGCGCGCGCGCGTGCGTGGGAGAGTAGGTCGTTGCCAGGTTTATTTACAAAGCCCCGAAGCTAACCACGCTTCGGGGCTTTTCTCTTTCCGTCCCTGTACTCGCGTGTTGACGGCGCGCGGTGCAAGCGTCGGCAGGCTCGGGCAGCAGCCACTGGCTCATGACTCGATTAGCCACGCCAGACGGCTTGCGCCGCCAGGCTAGCTGCGATGGTGGAACCAGCCACACACTCGTGGCGGCCACACGGAATGCTCGCGCGGCAAGCGCAGGCGAAACGCGCCCACAGTTCGTGGTGAGGCTCGTACGGAGCATCACGGTTGCGCCGGATCGCGGTCGGCTTGCGAGCAGGCTCACCGGCCGTTGCATTTCGGGGCAGGGCAACAGTTGCACGCTCGTCCGGGCCTGCGTCTTGCAATGGTGCACTCCAGACAGTCGCACTCGACTGAGATCGACCGACGCCGGGGGACGCCAATGTCGAAGCTCAACGAACGCTGGATCGTCGTGCAACACGGGTTGCTTACGCGCGTGAGTGACAATCTGCTCACGCTCAATGCGTATCGCCGCCTGCCGTTCGGGGACTCCACCGAACGCACGAGCGTTGTCCAACTCGCGGGGCGTCGCCTGCTTATCTGCAATCCGATCGCGCTACGTGAAGAGGAGATGCGGAAGCTCGAGGCGCTCGGTGAGCCCCGCTATTTGCTGGTGCCGAGCGAAGAGCATGAGGCTCATGCTTTGGCCTGGAAAGCTCGGTTTCCGCGCGCGATTGTGATCGCACCGGCGCGCGTGATTCCTCGGCTTGGCGTCGAGTTGGAGGCGCGGGGGCCGCTCGATCTCGAGGACACCCGCGTGCGCCTGTTGGAGGTTCTCGGCACCGGTGAGCGCGAGTTGGCGGTGCTGGTCGAGAGTAGCGAGGGCAAGTCCCTGATCGTGAACGAAGTGATGTACAACCTGCCCCGGGCTCGCGGACTGCGCGGCACATTGATGCGTCTGCTTGGCTATGGGCCGGGCGCCATCCTACCGAAAGTCGTCCGGGCCAAGCTCGTGCAGGACCGCACGGCATTGCGAGGACAGCTCGAAGCCTGGGCGCATCTACTGGACCTCAAACGCGTGGTGATGAGTCACGGCGAAGCTCTGGAGAATCCTCGGAACGTGCTGCTCCAGCTCGCGGCGTCATTCGCGGGCACCGGGTCGGCCTCGGAGGACTTGGCGCGGACGCTGCTCGTCTAGGGAAGGGAGTCGGAGTCGTCGGAGCAGCGACGCCGTTGATGGGAGGGACGGTCGCTGCGGCCCAGGCGCCGAAGGGGATAGCCTGTAGTGGTCCCTTGGCTGGCCTCAGGTTGCCGAAAGTGCTGGGTCTCGCGATACTCCCAATCAGGGTCCGTTGGGGCGCCCTGAGCGAGGGCATTGGTGCGGCGCTGGCTAACGGAGTGGCTTGAGGACGAAAAGCATCGGTGGATGGCGGGCGGGGGCGTTCTCCTGCTGCTGTTGCTCGTGCTGCCTACGATTGTGGGGCCCCGCATGGTGTTGTCGCGCCTGCGGGACCGTGCGAGCCGTTATGGGCTCAAAGTGGAAGCGGAGGGTGTCAGCCTCGGCTTGGGCGGTGTAGGGCTCGAAGGTCTGAGTGTTGGCTGGGCCGACTCTCGCGAACACCTGGTGCAGATCGAGCAGCTGAGTCTGGACCTTCACTGGTTCGAGCTCGGGGGCGGGCTATCCGCCTTGGCAGCCGCGCGGGTCGAGAAGGCGGTCGCGACCCTGACTGCCCGCGATGTGCAGCGCTGGACTGAGCTACGCGGAAGGCTGCGACCCGGGCAAGCGGCGGAGAATGCGCCACGTGAGCGAAGCTTGCCTCTGCTCGAGGTCGAGGGCTTCGAGCTGACCCTGACCGACGAAGTGGGGCCGCTGCTGCAGGTCATCGGCGGAGCGTTGAACAGCAGCGAGCGGGATTTTCATGGCTCGGCCAAGCAGGTCGTGATCGGTGGAGCACCCGGTGACGCTGCGCGCTTGGACGCCGTCCAGTTCGCTGGCGAGCTCGGCGATGCGCGTGCCGTGCTCGCAAGCGCGAGCGCGGGTCCAGGCCAGCTCGACTGGGCCGACAACAAGCCAGGCGCCGTGCGCACCGTGCAGCGCCTGCTGGCTTTGCGCGACGCGCTGCGATCCAGAGATCGCGGGTGCGCAGGCGGAGGCCAAGCCCCAAAAGGCGGGCGGTTTGCCCTTGAAGCAGGGAGCCAAGCTCGAACTCGCCAATCTGCGGGTCAACGAGACGGCGTCCAGTGGCGAGAAAGTCGCTCTGCTCGAGGGCTTGACGCTGAGCGTGCAAGCACTGGACGAGGGACTCCTGCGCACCCAGGGGAAGGGTAGCGCGCCTGGCTCCGGCGAGATTGGATGGGATCTCAAACTCGCTCCGGCCGATCTACGCGTCGAGGGGAAGCTGTCGCTGCACGACGTGTCGCTCGGGTTGCTTGGGCCGGTGCTTCCGCCGCTGCCGTTTGCCGAGCTCGCGCAGACGAGGCTGAGGGCCGACCTCGAGCTGACGGGTCGGGGCTTCGAATCGGTGGCCGCCAAGGGCTCGTTTTCGGTGCGCGACTTGGCGTTCCAGTCCGAGGGGCTCGCTCGCATGCCGGTGGGGCCTTTCGGCCTGGAGGCGACGGGCGAGGCGACGTGGACTCCCGCACGGCGCGAGCTGTCGAATGTAAAGGCGACCCTCAAGGCCGGCGCGGTCGGACTCTCAGTGGCAGGCAGTCTGGCTTGGCCGCGGGACGCCTACCGTGTGGATTTCGTCGCGGACATGCCCAAGAGCAAGTGTGCCGACGTCCTGGCGGCGGTGCCTGCAGGCCTCTTGGACGAACTCGCCACCATCGAACTAGGCGGCACGCTCGCGGCCAAGCTCACGGTGCACGTGGACTCGGCCGATCTCGACGCGACCAAGGTGGACTTCGACATCGCCGACGCTTGCAGCTTCGGCATGCTGCCCATGCTGCTCGACCTGGGGCGCTTCCAGCGGCCCTTCGTGCACACGGTGCTGGAGCCCGATGGAACCCTGTTCGAGATGGAGACTGGACCGGGCACGCCCAACTGGACCCCCATCGAGTACGTGAGTCCGTTCTTCGTACAGGCCGTGGTCTCGCATGAGGATGGGCGCTTCTTCGGCCATCGAGGCTTCGCGGAGCCAGAGAATCGGCGTGGCCTTGTCGCGCAATTTGAAGGCCAAGGCGTTCAAGTTCGGGGCCAGTACCATCACGATGCAGCTGGTGAAGAACGTGTTCCTGCACCGCGACAAGCTGCTGGCGCGCAAGGTGCAGGAGGCCCTCATCGTGTGGTGGCTCGAGCAGCACTGGGACAAGCGCCGCATCCTCGAGCTCTATCTGAATGTCATCGAGTACGGTCCGGCCATCTACGGCATCCGCAACGCTTCGATGCACTACTTCGGCGTGTTGCCCATGGACCTCACGCCGGCTCAGGCGGGCTTCCTGGCGTGCATCCTGCCGAGCCCCAAGAGCTCCCACGTACACTACGAAAAAGGCGCGCTCTCGAGTTCGGCCAAGAATCGCATCGCGAACCTGCTCAAGCACATGCACTCGCGGGAGCGCATCGATGCCGACGCGCTCGCCTACGGACTCGAGGAACTCGAGCACTTCCGCTTCTACGACCCGACCCAACCACCACCCGTGCCGCCCGAGATTCGCGGCAGCGCGCAGAAGCCCCCCTTCAACACCTCGGGCACCATCATCGACCCCTGGGACTCCTTTGGTCCTGCGGACACTGGCGAAACGGGAAGCTTTGGCAATCCGTGACTCGCGGGGTCAACGCAGGCGTGGGGCAACAACACGCCTGCGCATTCGCCATGAGGTCGGCGGCGCGCGTGCTTACTCGTCGCTGGTGCTGAGCTTGGCGAGAACGGTGTAGTCCTCCAGCGTAGTCACGTCACCCTTGGGGGCTTGCCCGCTGGCGATCTCCTTCAGGAGCCGACGCATGATCTTGCCGCTGCGCGTCTTGGGCAGGGCTTCGCTCAGGCGAATGGCGTCCGGTTTGGCAAACCGTCCGATTTCCTGAGCGACGTGCTCCGCTAGCTCGTGCTTCAGCTCGGCCGTGGCTTGCTTGCCTTGCTTGAGCGTGACGAAGGCGACCAGCGCCTGTCCCTTGAGGTCGTCGGGTTTGCCCACCACGGCGGCCTCGGCGACGCTCGGGTGCGCCACCAGCGCGCTCTCGATCTCTGCGGTGCCCAGGCGATGACCGGAGACGTTAACCACGTCGTCCACACGGCCCATCACCCAGAAGTACCCGTCTTCATCGCGGCGCGCACCATCGCCGGTGAAGTACTTGCCTTCGAAGGTCGAGAAGTACGTGGACAGGAAGCGCTGGTGATCGCCCCATACCGAGCGCAACATGCTGGGCCAGGGCTTGTCGATTACCAAGAGGCCGCCTTCGTTGGCATTGGCTTGGCTGCCGTCTTCTCGCAAGATCTTGGCTGAAACGCCGAACAAGGGCACGGTGCACGAGCCGGGTTTGGTAGGGACCGCGCCCGGCAGCGGGCTCATCATGATGCCGCCCGTTTCCGTCTGCCACCAGGTGTCCACGATGGGGCATTTCTCCTTGCCAACCGTGCGGTGATACCAGATCCAGGCTTCGGGGTTGATCGGTTCTCCGACGGATCCGAGCAGGCGCAATGAAGACAGGTCGTGCTTGTTCACGGCGTCGTCGCCTGCGCGAATGAAGGCGCGGATAGCGGTCGGCGCAGTGTAGAAGATGGTGGCGCGGTGGCGCTCGATGATCGACCAGATGCGTTCCCAGTTCGGAAAGTTCGGCACGCCTTCGTACATCAGCACGCTGACCCCGTTGGAGAGCGGCCCATAGACGATGTAGGAGTGACCGGTGACCCACCCGATGTCGGCGGTGCACCAGTAGAGGTCGTCTTCCTTGAGGTCGAACACGTAGCGGGTGCTGAGCGTGGTGTGCACGAGGTAGCCGCCCGTGGTGTGCATCACGCCCTTCGGCTTGCCCGTACTACCCGAGGTGTAGAGGATGAATAGGGGATCCTCTGCGCCCACCTCGACCGCCTGGTGCTGATCGCTCGCTTGCGAGACCTCGGTCTCCCAGTCGACATCCCGCCCGGCTCGCATCTCGATGGGATTGTCGCAGCGTCGAAGCACCAGGGTGTGCGTGACGCTGGGGCAATGCTCGAGCGCGCGATCGACGTTCTCCTTGAGGGGAGTGATCTGGCCGCGTCGGTTCGAACCGTCTTGCGTGATGACCAGCTTGGCTTGGGCATCGTTGACGCGATCGCGAATAGCATCTGCCGCGAAGCCACCAAAGATGACGCTATGGATGGCGCCGATGCGGGTACAGGCGAGCATGGCGACGGCAGCTTCGGGGACCATGCCCATGTAGATGGCGACGCGGTCGCCCTTCTTGACGCCGAGCTTGGTGAGCACGTTGGCCACGCGTTGTGTGTCGCGCCAGAGCTCGCGATAGGTGATGCGGCGCACGTCGCCCGGCTCGCCCTCGAACAGGATGGCCGTCTTGTCCGCGCGCGGGCCGTTCACGTGGCGGTCCAGGCAGTTGTAGGAGACGTTGGTCGTACCGTCTTCGAACCACTTAACTTCGGGGAGCTGACCGCTGAGCACTCGCGTGGGGGCCTTGAACCAGTGCACGACGTTGGCTCGTTCGCGCCAAAACCCCTCGGGATCCTGGAGGCTGCGTTCGTGCAGCGCGCGATACTCGGACATGGAGCCGACCTCGGCGCGTTCGGCGAAGCTCTTGGCGGGCGGAAAAAGGCGCGCTTCCCGGGAAACGCTCTCGATGGTCGGCTTGCTCATGCTCCTTTCATTGCAGCAAATCCGCTTGTCGTAAACCGTCGCGGTGGACGGCGCGCGGCTAGCCTCGTCCCGGGTACAAGGTTCGCCTGTGCTGCGCACGTCTGCGTCCGAGATCGCGGTCGCTTGGAGGCCGCCGGACGCGACGTCGACGAGGCCGCCGAGCGCGGACGCGGGCGGTTCCTGCCGCGTGTGACCTGGGGGTGCGGTAAGCTAGATAGAATCTCATGCGAAGTGCACCTTTCTTCGTGCTGGAAGGCATCGACGGCGCCGGCACCACCACGCAGACCGCCAGGCTTACGGAAGCATTGCGGAATCGAAACATCGAGGTCCACGCCACCCGCGAGCCGAGCGACGGGCCCGTGGGGATGCTGTTGCGTCAGATCTTGACCGGACGCGTGGTGACCCCGGGGGCCGCGGGTCCGCTGCGCTCGGCCAAGCTGGCGCTGTTATTTGCGGCCGATCGCATGGACCACCTGGAGGTCGAGGTGTTGCCGCGGCTTGCGGCGCAGCAATGCGTTGTGAGTGATCGCTACGATCACTCCACGGTGGCTTACCAAAGTGTGAGTGGCCGGGACCCTGGCAGCATCCCGTGGCTGCGCGAGCTCAACCGTTTCGCGCGCCGTCCCGATCTCACGATCGTGCTGGATGTCTCGCCCGAAGTGGCGCGCGCGCGCCGGCTGGCGCGTTCGTCTGCCAAGGAGCTCTTCGACGATGACGATCTCCAGGGACGACTGGCTCGCTTCTATCTCGAGATCGACGCGCATTTTCCCGGGGAGCGCATCGCGCACGTGGCGGCCGATCGGGATATCGACGCGGTTTTTGCGGATGTCTTGGCGCTCGCGCTAGCGTTTTTCGAGGGGACCTCGGCGTAAGGAGTACAGCATGGCTAGGGGGGCAGTTGTTTGGATCACCGCCGTCGGGCTGACCGCCTGCGCGGCTCGTTCGACGCAGGCGCCGGTTCAGGCGCCAAGCACGCCGAAGCCGGTGGAGGTCGTGTTGGATCGGCCCCCGCCAGCGCCCGTGGACTCGCCACGCGTGGAGCTCGCTTCCGTGGAAGGCGACGGATACCTGGGCGTGATCGAGCGCCAGGGGCTGGTGGCCCTCGTGGACCAAGGCCTGGGGCGGTTCCTGCAGCACGTGCGGCTCGAGCCAGCCTTGAACAACGGCAAGTTCGGTGGGTTTCGCGTGGCTGCGCTCGACCCGGCCTGGAAGGGAGCTGGGATCGAGTCCGGCGACGTGATCACGCGTCTTAACGGTCAGCCTATCGAGCGTCCCGAGCAAGCCATGGCGGCCTTCGAGTCGCTGCGCACGGCCAGCGAGCTCAGGGTCGACTTCACGCGGGGCGGTGCCCCGGGCAATCTGCGCTTGCGCATCGAGTGAGAACTCGCGCGCGAACTGCCTAGCAAACCCGGGACACGCGGACGCCGATCTCACCGCGCTGCACGATGAGGGCGCCTTCGGCCAAGAGGGTTTCGCCCCGCAGCAGTTTCACGGGATCGCTGGGAACGTCGCGCACCCGCAGCGGCTCACCCTGCAGGAAGCGCGCGAGCTGAGCGAAGCCCAGTGTTGGACTGGCCAGCCGGAGTCGCAGCGCATCGGGCGCGGGGATCGAGGGGGGCGCGTGCGCCGTGACGCGCAGTGCGCCCTCGGCAAGGCGGGCCCCAAATCGCGGCTTCCAACCGAGCACGCCCACCTCGACCTGACCGAGCAGGCCCGAGGTCGTCACGGTGAGCGCGAGCGCGTCGCTCAACAAGACGTCGCCCGGCTCGAGGTTGACCAGTGACTCCTCGTTATCGATTCAATCTCCGAGTTCGATGACGAGCTCGGTCTCGAGGGCGACTCGGGCGACGAGGGGGGCACTGAGCAAGAGCCGCAGGTCGACCGTGCCGAGTGACGTCTGGAGCGCCAAGGGCCAAACGACGCAGCTCCCCAGATAGCCCGACAGCGGCTCGGGCCGCGCGCGCCCTAAGTCGCTCAATTGAAAGCGGGGCCAGAGTTCGTGGAGGGCGCGGCCCAGCGCGTACGCGAGCACCCCGGACTCCGGCTCCGTGAGTTCACGAACGTGACCGACGCGCCCCTCACCCCCGAGTACCCGATCGACCCAGCGGGCGGCGTCGCTGCTCGGGACCAGGAGGCAGGCCGTTTGCTGGCCGTCCTGGGGAACCCCAACGAATTGGCAGGCCATATCGTCGCCACGCACCCAGCGAGAGAGCTCGCCGGGCTCAATCTGGGTCGGCAGCCCGGGCGCCACGGTCAGGTTTCCCGAGCCCCAAAGGCGCTTTCCGAGTTCCTGGACTGCCGGCTGGCCGAGCAGCCATTCGGGGAAGTGCGCCAGCGAAACGACGCCTTTGTCTTGCTCTCCCGTACTCGCGCTCGCGCTGGCTCCCACTTTTCTCCTATACTGCCCGGGCCGTGGGACGGGGAGGGGATCTAGTTACGTGAACGCGCCAGCCTCCTACATCGGGAAGGAGATCGCGGGACAATTCCGCATCATTCAGCGGATCGGCTCGGGCGGCATGGGTGCCGTGTTCAAGGCCGAGCAACCCGAGATGAACCGCTTCGTCGCGGTCAAGATCCTCCACCCAAAGTACGTCTCCCGCCCCGATCTGGTCTCTCGCTTCCGTCGCGAAGCGCGTGCGATGAGTCACCTTTCTCATCCCAACACCGCGCGCGTATTCATGTACGGACAGCTCGAGGACAACGCCTGCTACATCGTGATGGAGTACCTGGAGGGCAAGAACCTCGCGCAGGTCACGCGGGCGGAGGGCATGCTGCAGCCCATACGCGCCTCCAACATCATGGTGCAGGTCTGCGGAGCGCTCGAGGAAGCGCATCGCCAGGGCATCATTCATCGCGATCTCAAGCCCGAAAACATCTTCCTGACCACCCAGGGCGGCATCGCGGACTTCCCCAAGGTGCTCGACTTCGGCCTGGCCAAGGTCACCCAGCGCGAGATGCGTCCAGGCTCCCTGATCTTGACCCAGGAGGGCATGGTCTTCGGTACCCCGGAGTTCATGAGCCCGGAGCAAGCTCGCGGACAGCCGCTCGACGCGCGTTCGGACATCTACTCGCTGGGCTGCATCCTTTACGAGATGCTCACGGGCAAGCTGCCTTTCGACGCGGCTCAGCCCATGGACTACCTGGCCCTGCAGATCCGGGGCACCCCGATCCCGCTCGGGCAGCGCATCTCCGGTCTCACTTTCCCGCCTGGCCTCGAGTCGGTGGTCATGAAGACCATCGAGAAGGACCCCGCCAAGCGCTACCCGAGCGCGGCGGACTTCGCGATGGCCCTCAAGGGCGTGCTGCAAGGCGACGTGCGGGACGACGCGATGCGCTCGGTGCCTCCAAGCGACGAGAGTCAGCGTTTTTACCTGGAGGGGCGCGAGGCTGCGGAGCAAGGGCGTAGCAAGATGCCGAGCGTACCGGTTCCGAGCGGTGGCAAGTCCGCTTCGGCGCGTCCGGCGGCCACGGCGGCGCCTTCGGAGTTGGCCCGTTCGTTCGGCCAGTCCCCCGTGCTGTGGGCGGCACTCGGAGCCGGGGCGATGCTCGTTTTGGGTGGGCTGATCGTGTTGGCGCTGCTTCTTCTGCGCTGATCTTCGCTTTTGTTTCCAGCCAACGGTTGATTTGACGACCTAAGGGCCCTATCTCCGGGGCACGCGGTTGACGGGCTCGTTTGGCCTTTGCTATACCGCCGCACCTTTCGGCACCGGAGAGCCCCAACGCGGGCCTCGACGCTGGGCAAAAGGCGGCCTTCGTCGAAACGCGCAGGTCCGCGCGCGAGCAAACATGATGGACGCTGTACGCGAACGCCAACTGTCCGAAACTGCACGCGATATTCTTTCGCTTGCCAAGCCTCGTATCACCCTCATGGTGCTGATCACGACGGCCGGTGGTTTGGCCCTGGCCAAGGGAGCCGCGGGCTTCGACCTCACGAAGGCGTTGTTTACCCTGTTGGGTACCGCCTTGGTGGTCGGCTCGGCGAACACGCTCAACTGCTGGCTCGAGCGAGACAGCGATCGCCACATGACCCGCACCAAGGGACGTCCGCTGCCGGCTGGGCGCCTCGCCCCCAACGTTGCCCTGCTGTTCGGTCTGTTCCTCGGCGTGGTGTCCATTCCGCTGCTCACGCTCGGCGTGAACCAGTTGACGGGCTTGCTCGCGGCCATCGCGCTGTTCAGCTACGTCCTGGTCTACACCCCCATGAAGCAGAAGAGCCCGGCCGCCTTGCTGGTGGGCTCCGTGCCTGGCGCGCTGCCGCCGCTCATCGGCTGGACTGCCGTCACCGGGCGCCTGGACTGGGCCGGCCTGGCGTTGTTCGGGGTGCTGTTCTTCTGGCAGCTCCCGCACTTCATCGCGATCGCCATCTTCCGTGAGGAGGAATACACGCGGGCAGGCATCAAGGTGCTGCCGGCCGTGCGTGGTCTGCGAGTGGCCAAGGTTCACGCGGTGGTGCACGCCGTGCTGCTGCTGGCGGCGAGCTTGGTGCTGGTGCCGCTGAAGGTGGCTGGCACGGCCTACTTCGCGGTGGCTTTGGTGCTCGGCGTGGGGATGGTCGTGATGACCCTGCGCGGCTTCTTGCCGGGCGCAGGGCATCGCTGGGCGCGTCAGGTGTTCGCGGCGTCGCTGGTGTACCTCCCGGTGTTGTTTGCAGCGCTCGCGCTGGATGCCGTATAGGGCGCGCCGGGCCGCCGCCGGGACGCCGTGTGCTGGCAGGCGGGCACGTATTGGCCGCTGAGGATGGCGTTCCCATGAAGAAGGTTCGGCTGCTCCTGTGGGCTTTGTTCGCCGTGGCTGGCGTGGGTGCCTTCGCGGCCCACCGCTTGGGCGCGTCGTCCGAAGAGGGAACCACCAAGGGCGCGCTCGGGCACGTGCCCTCGTTTTCATTGCTGGATCAGCAGGGGCGTCGGGTTACCGACAGGGACCTCGCAGGGCATGTCTGGGTCGCGAACTTCGTGTTCACTCGCTGTCCGAGCGTGTGTCCCCTGCTCACGGCCAAGTTCGCTGCGCTGCAAAAGCAGCTCGGGACGCTCCCGGTGCGGTTCGTGTCGATTCTCGGTCGACCCGGAGTACGACACGCCCCAGGTGCTCTCGGCCTACGCCGCGCGCTTCGAGGCCGATCCCGTGCGCTGGCAGTTCCTCACCGGTCCGTTGCAGGACATCGAGCGTACCGTGGTGCAGGGCTTCAAGGTCCACCGGGGGGACCCCGAGCCGAGCCCAGCCGATCCGAACCTGGTCGAGATCATGCACGGTGAGCATTTCGTCCTGGTGGACGCCCACGGCGATATTCGCGGCTACTACCGCAGTGACAAGGCCGGCCTCAAGGAGCTCGAGAACGACCTGCGCGAGCTGCTCCAGTAGCGGCGGGACGAACAGGGCAGCGCGCCGGACGAGTTCGTACGCGTCGACGAAGACGACCCGCTGACGAGGAGGGTACACGCCTCCGGGGCCAGGCCCTTGGTTGTGGCGGCGCGAGCGGATCCGGCCGGGGGCCGGCCAGGCGCGCTCAGCTCGTGCAGGAGTCCTTGGGCAGCTTCTTGATCGCCTTCAGCTTCTCCTTCGCCTTCTCGACGAGGGGAGAGCTGGTCTGCGTCTTGATCAAGGTGTCCAAGGTGGTCTTGGCGTCGCTGCAGGCCTTGAGGCGGAAGAAGGCCTCCGCCATGTCGAGCAGCGCTTCGTCCACGGCGTCGCCACCGCGGAAGTTTTCGATGACCTTCCTCAGCTCGCCGAGGGCGGTGGCGGGACGGTTCTCGATGAGGTAGCTGGCGCCGATCCAGTACTGGGCGTTGTCCGACTGGGCGTCGGTCTTGTAGCGGTCGATGTAGGCGCGGAAGAGCGAGCGGGCCTTGGCGAAGTCGCGATCACTGTAGGCGCGGTAAGCCGCCGCGTAGTGTTCGTTCTTGTCGCTGGGGATGGCATCCGCCGCGGGCGTGGCCTCGCCTCCCGCGCTCGCGCCAGCCGCCTTGCTCTCGGTCTGCGTCTTCTTGAGCTCTTCCACCGAGAACTGCAGCTCGGCGATGCGCCCTTCGGCGACCGCCAGCTTGGTGGAAAGGTCGCTGACCTGCACCGTGACGTCTGCGCTGTTGCGCTGGACGACGGTGGTCGCGCGTTCGATGACGCCCTCGAGCTGGTCGATGCTCTGCTGGGCCTTGGCTTCCGCTTGCTTCAGCTGCTCGAGCTGCGCGTTCTGCGCAGCTTCGAGCTTCTGCACGCGGGCTTGCTCGGCATCCAAGTCTCGGCGGAGCTGATCGCCTTCGCCTGATGAGGTCCAAAGGAAACAGCCGCTGAGCGTGGTGATGAGCCACGCCGAGCAGGCGAGAGAAGCCACGCGTGACATGCGGATGTCGGCCCTTATCTGCGCTGGAGAGCGCCCTGGCTTCACTTCGTGGTGAATTCGACGCGACGGTCCTTGGCCCAGCCGCTCTCGTCGTCGCCACGCGCCATCTCTTCGCCCATGGACGAAGTGCTGGTCTTGCCCTTCTCCACGCCGAGGCTGCCCATGTACTGCTCCACGGAGCGAGCACGACGATCGCCGAGGGCGAGGTTGTACTCTTCGGTGCCGCGCGGATCGGTGTAGCCCGTGACGCGCACGCCGCTCATGCCGCGCTCGCGGATGCAGTTCGCGTTCTTGGCGATCTGGTCGCGGGCGGAGGGCTCCAGCGTGGCGGAGTCGTAGTCGAAGTAAATGGTCTCGAGCTGGCAGGGGCCGCTCGAGGTGGGCTGCTGCTCGACCGGTTCGCTGCTGACCATCTCACAGCGATTGGACACGCAGTTCTGGCCGCCGGGGCAGGGGTGCGACTCGTCGCAGTAGTTCGGGATGGGGTCGCAGGCGCCGGCGTTGCACTGCTGGCCGGGGCCGCAGTCGGCATCCGAGCGGCACTTTTGGCAGAGCTGGTTGACGCAGAATTCGCCTGCCTTGCAGTCCCCATCCTCCTCGCAGTTCGGGTACTTCGGTCCGCAGCCGGACCCGAAGAGTCCTACGCTCAGCACGAAGGCCGCAGCGGCGAGAAGTTGGCTAAAGGAGCCAACGGTCAGGATGTTCGATTGCGTGGACATGTGATCGTTCCTCCCAGCAGGTCGACGCTTCTTACCGCCGTCTGGAAGGGGCGCAAGGGGTCAGACTGCCGGATGCACGTTTTTGCTTGCAAAAGTGCAGCCGCACGCCCCAGCCGTAGAACACTCAGGAATCCCTGCCTGAGTCACCCTGGATAGGGTAGGTGGGCACCCCTGGCCGGCGTCTGAAGGTTTGCGGAAACCGCGCCCCGGGGCACACTCGCGGCGTGACCGGACTCCCGCTAGCTGCTCGTCTTTCTTCGGTGAAACCCTCGGCCACGGCGAGCTTTTCCCAGCGGGCCCAGGACCTGCGGGCGCGCGGCGTGGATGTGCTGCCATTCGGGGTCGGGGAACCAGATTTCGCGACTCCCACCCACGTGCTCGAGGCGGCCAAACGGGCCCTCGACGACGGGGCCACCCGCTACACGAGCGTGCGCGGAATTCTCTCGCTGCGGGAGGCGATTTGCCGCGACTCGGAGATCCTGAGGGGGGGAATTCGGCACCGGCCGGACGAGGTCGTGGTCTCCGTGGGGGCCAAGCACAGTCTGTTCAACCTGTGCTTCGTGCTGCTCGGACCGGGAGACGAAGCGGTGGTGCCCACGCCCTGTTGGGTGAGCTATCCGGAGCAGTGCACGCTCGCTGGTGCCACCCCGGTCCTGGTGGAAACGCGCGAGGAGGACGGTTTCCGGCTGACTCCCGCGGCCCTGGAGTCGGCGCTCAGCGAGCGCACGCGCGCGCTGTTCCTGTGCTCACCGTGCAACCCCACCGGGGCTGCGTACACGCGCGAGCAGCTGAGCGGAATCGCTGAAATCGCGCGGCGTCATCGCTTCTGGATCGTGGTGGACGAGATCTACGGCGGGCTTACTTATGCGGGCTTTCGCCAGCACTCGCTGCTGGAAGTGGCGCCGGACCTGCGCGACCGCGTGATCGTCGTCGATGGTGTGAGCAAGCGCTTCGCGATGACGGGTTTTCGCATCGGTTGGATGCTCGGGCCCAAGCACGTGGCGGAGGCCTGCGAGGTGATTCAGAGCCAGACCACCACGAGCCCAGCTGCGGTGGCGCAGCACGCCGCGATCGCGGCGCTCGAGGGGCCGAAGGAGCCCGTGGAGGCCATGCGTCAGGCCTTCGAGCGGCGCCGCGAGATCGCGGTGCAGGGACTCAATGCCATCCCTGGGCTGCGCTGTCGCGAGCCCGAAGGAGCGTTCTATGCCTTCTTCGACGTGCGCGCCTATCTGGGCCGCGAGTTGGGCGGACGGCGAATCGACGACGACTGGGCGCTGGCGGAGTACCTGCTGGAGGAGGCCCACTGTGCCTTCGTGGCCGGCAGTGCCTTCCTGGCGCCGGGCTACCTGCGCATGTCCTACGCGGCCAGCGAGGCCCAGATTCGCGAGGGGCTGAGCCGGCTCGCGCGGGCGCTCTCGCGCTGAACGTTCACTTGGATTCGGACGGGTCCTTGCCGGGGCCTCCGAAGAGTCGGCCGAGGAAGCTCGGGCGCTTCTCCACGCCGCCTGGCGCGGCCGGAGGCTGCGGCGGGAGCTTGGGCGGTGGCGCCTTCGGCTTGGCAGTGGCGACGACTTCTTCTTCGTCCTCCACCACCTCGTCGAGGTCCATCTCGATCTCGAAGTCTTCGTCCGTGGAGGCGGCGGGGTTGGCCTGGCCGCCGGTCACCGAGTCGAACGCGCTGGTGTCGAACACGTTCGTGGGGTCGTCGCCAAGCTCGTCTTCGACGGGCAATTTGCCGGCATTTCGCACGGCGGCACTGGCTGCCAGGTCCTTGGGCACGCGAGGGGCGCCGAGGTCGCGCAGCAGGTCGTCGACGCTGTCTTGATCGGGATCGCTCATGGGGCCAGCGGGCACACTGCTGGGGCTGCTGGCCTCGTCGAACAGCGCGTCGAACTCGGCGTCCGGGTCGCGCTCGCGATGGCCCGAAGGGGGCGGCATGCTCGGCTCGAGCTCATCGCTGAGTCCACCGAACGTGGCGGAAGTGAGCGGTGCTGCAGGCGTGCTCTCGGGACCGCTGGCGGCGGCGTCGAACAACGCGAGCACGGCGTCGGTCTCCTCGTCGTCGTCGGTCACCGCAGGAGCGGGGGGCTTGATCGAGGGCTTCGTCGCGGCTTTGGCGGCGGGCTTCTCGGACTTGGCCGGCTTTTCGGACTTGGCGGGTCTTTCGGACCTGGCCGGCTTTTCGGACTTGGCGGGCCTCTCGGACTTGGCCGGCGTCGCAGGCAACACGCTCTTGGGCTTTCCCAGGCTGGTCTTGCTGGTGCTCGCGTCGGCGCCCGAGAGCGCGGCAAACTCGGCTTCGAAGTCCGCGTCGGTGTCTTCGTCTAGGCTCGAATCGGGCGAAGGCGGATCCAGGGCGAAGGATCCGCTGCGCGGAGACGGCTCGTCGAGCGAGAGCTCTCCCGAGTGCGGGGCTGCTTGCTGCTGTACGGGCTCCGGCAGCACGATCTCTTCACTCCGCGGTGGCGCACCACGTGGTGGCGCTGCGGAAGCAGCAGGCGCGGCCGCAGGGGCCTCCGAAGCAGGTGCCACGGCGACGGGCTTGGGCGCTGGAGCTGGAGCGGGCGACTGCGCGACGCTCGCAGGTTCGGGCTGTGCCGGGCTCACGAGCTGTGGCTTCGGTTTGCTTGGGAGCGCGACCCTGGGTGCTGGCTCACGACGCAGCGGAACGGCGTTGCCGAGGTCTGCCAACAGTCTATCGACGTCTGTCAGCGAGCGCATGTCGCCGACGAGGATGCGCGCGAGCTGGAGCGCGTCGGCTCGCACCTTGCCGAGCGCGGCGAGCTGCGCGTCCAAGTCCGTAAAATCAAACCCCATGTGCGTATTGGGACACACCGCAGGGGGTTCGATCAAGGTCCGATGGGTAGGCCGTGCGTGAGGGTCAGCTCTGGCTCGAGCTCGTGGGCGGAGACCACCGCCAGGTCGAGCGAGCTCTGCTCCACGAGGGTACGCACATGGCGGCGCAGGGCGGACTGGGTGAGCAGTGCGCAAGGTCGGGGCGCCGCGTGAAAGGCCGAGCGGATGGCCTCTCCAATGTCTCGCGACAAGCCCGCGGGAAGTGCCAACCACTCGCTGCCACCCTCGCGTCGCAGGGCATCGCTCACGGTCTCCTCGAGCTCGCCCGAGAGCCGCAAGACGTGAAGTTGGCCCCCGGGCGCCAGGTCGCGGGTGATGCGACGGGAAAGAGCACGTCGGACTTCTTCGATGAGCTGGGTGGTAGGCGGGAGTGCGGAAGTGGCGGTGTGGTTGGCTTGAGCCAGGGCTTCCAGAATCTCGGGCAGCCAGCGCACGCTGACGCCTTCGCGCGCCAGGCCACGCAGGATCTGAGCGAGCAAGCCAGGGGAGATGGGCTTCGGGACCGTGTGTCGGACCAGGGCGGGTTGCTCGCGTTCGAGTCGATCGAGCAGGTTCTGGACGGCCTCCAAACCCAGGCAGTCGGCGGCATGGCGTCGCACGACGGGCACCAGCGTGGACGCCAGCTCGGCCGGACTGGCGGGCAAGGCGAGCGCGGGCTCCGGCAGCTCGCGCCAGACCCAGCGGAAGGTGTTTGCGGGGAGCTCGGGCTGCACGCGCACGAGCGCGCTGGGGATGGGAAAGCCGAGGCTGCGGGCAAGTTCGTTCTGCACACCGAGCAGGGCTGCGCCGAGCTCCGGCGTGGGCTGTGCGCGTGGGAGCAAGAAGGGGTTACCCGCGCTCGCGGGCAGCTCCAGGGTAAGCGGGTCGCGCTCGGCCAGGTCATGGGGAGGGACGCGCACCTGCGGGGCTGGCGCGGCGGCGTCGCGCACGAGCGGCAGCACCAAAACCGCCGCTGAAAGAGCAAAGGGCCAAGCGGGCAGGCCCGGGACGAGCGCGAGCAGACACAGCACGCTAGCCGCCACGCCCAGCACACGTTTGTCCGCGAAGAGCTGGCCGACGATGTCGCTGGCCAAAGATTGCTCGTGGGCCTCCGAAGAGACTCGCGTCACCACCAGGCCGGCAGCCGTGGCGCCGAGCAGGGCGGGGATCTGGGTCACGAGCCCATCGCCGATGGTCAACAGGCCATAGGTGGACAAGCTGGCCTTGAGGTCGAGGCCGCGCTGGGTGGCACCGATGGCGACGCCGCCCACGAAGTTCACGAGCGCGATCACGATGCCCGCGATGGCGTCGCCTTTCACGAACTTCATGGCTCCGTCGAGCGCGCCGTAGAGCTGGCTCTCGCGCTCGAGACGCTTGCGCAGCGCGCGGGCGGTCTCCTGGCTGAGGTTCCCGGCGCGTTGCTCGGCGTCGATGGCGAGCTGCTTGCCTGGCATGGCGTCGAGGCTGAAGCGCGCTCCGACCTCGGCTACGCGCTCGGCACCGCGCGCGATCACGATGAACTGGATCAGCGTGAGGATCACGAACACCAGGGCACCGACGAGGTAGTCGCCGCGCACCACGAACTTGCCGAAGGCTTCGATCACGCGCCCGGCGTCGGCCTGCAGCAAGATCAGCCGCGTGGAGGACACGTTGAGCGCCAGGCGATACAGCGTGCTCAGCAGCAGGATCGTGGGAAAGGCAGAGAGGTTTAGCGGTTCGCGCACGTACAGCGCGGCGCTCAAGAGCAACACGCCGAGCGTCAGGTTCAGCGCGATCAGCAGATCGAGCAGCGGCGTGGGGAGCGGCACGACCATCATCCCGATGACCGCCACCACGAGTGCGGAGAGAACGATGTCCGCTTTGCGCCAACCGCCGGGAGCCGAGCGGAGGCCGCTCATAGCTCGCGACGTTCCGTCGAACGCGCGGCCTAGCGTGATCTGATCGGTGAACTCGAGATCGCCACCGTGAGGCACGCCGCTGGCGATGCGGGTGAGGTGCACACCGGTGGGCTTGAGCGCCTGGGCCAGGTACATAGAGGTCGCTTCGCCGTCCACGCTGAGCGGGGTGGCCACGATAATCTCCTCGACGCCTTCGCTGCCGATGCGGGCGATCAGGTCGTTGACCTTGAGCTGCTCTGGGCCGACGCCCTCCAGCGGGGCGAGCAGTCCGTGGAGCACATGGTAGCGACCCCGAAAGCTGGCCGTGCGCTCGATGGCCATCAGGTCCTGCACGCGCGCTACCACGCACAACACGCGGCTCTCACGGCGCGGGTCGAGGCACACGTCGCAGCGCGCCCGGGAGCCGTAGTTGCCGCAGATCTCACAGCGTCGGACCCGCTCGTGGAGGTGGTCCAGCGCTTTCGCGAGGCTCTTGGCGTACTGCGGCTCGTTACCCAACACGAAGTAGGTCAGGCGCGCCGCGGTGCGCTCGCCGATCCCAGGGAGCCGCGCGAACAGCTGCACCAGCTCTGCGATCGGGTCGCTCGCCATGTTTCCCTCAGAGGACGCCGGGCATCTTGATGCCCTTGGTCACCTTCTCGAGCTCCGCGTCCACCATCTCTTGCGCCTTCTTGAGGGCAGCGTTGGCGCCGGCGACCACGAGATCCTGGGCCATCTCCAGGCTCTCCGCCTTCAATAGTTCGGGACTGATCGTGACGCTGACGATCTCCATGCCGCCGTTGGCCACCACCTTGACCTGGTCGTTGCCGACCGAAGCCTCCACGGTCTCGGCCTTGAGCTCCGTTTTGCGCTGCTCGATCTTGCGCTGCATGCGGCTCGCCTGCCGCATCAGCTCGCTCATCCCGCCACGAAATTGCATGGCGTGGCTTCTACCGCTCGGGCTCGGCTTTTTCAAGGCTCTGGACCCCGGAGCGAGCGCGGGACTGGAGGTGGCGCGGCGAAGCGTGCAGAACCAGGGCGGATCCGCTTCGGGCACCCCGGGTGAGCACGCCACACACAGGGACGTCGGCAGGGTCGTCTTGCGCATGGGCGCGGTCGGCGGCAGTCGGAGCCCCGCCCGGGGCTGTCTAGCGCGATCAGTCGATGCTGATTTCCTGCTTTTGCGCGAGCTCCGGAAACACCTTGAGCGCTTCGAGCACGCGCGGATGATTGAGCGCCTTCTTCTTGATGGCTTCCTTGCGCTCGTCCACTTGTGCCGCTTCTTGCTGGGCCAGGGTCGTGCCCGAGACCTCGAGCGCCAGCTTGATCTCGATCTCCGGCTGCGCCTTCAACACCGCGCGCGCGGCGCGCCGAAGGGCATCGGAGCCATCCGGGGTCTGGGCCTGGCGGCCGAAGAACGAGCCCTCGGGGAACACCACGCAGACGCGCTTCTCGTTGAGTGCGCTGGGCACCCCATGCTCGTACATGGCGGCCCAACGGGGCTCCTGCTCGCGCAGATACTGGATGACCGCGGTCCAGGCGCGCTTGTCGACACCGGACGCGTGATCCTGGGCAGGTCGGGGCACCGCGACCAGGGCCGGCGTCGGCGCCGGTGGGGCGGCTGGGCGGGCCACCGCGAGTGCTGGAGCGGCCGTCGTCGCAGGGTGGGTGGCCGTGGGATGCATGGGAACCACGGGCGCGGGATTCATGGCGCGCGGCGCGGGTGCGCCGGCCTCGCTCGTGGGGATGAAGCGCTGAAAGGGGTTGGCCTTGTCACCGCCAGGAGGGGTCGCCTGGGGAGCGCCCTGTGCGTTCGGTCCGCGTGGATTTTCGGAGATCGCGGGCGCGGGGGCGCTGCGCTGCACGTTTCCAGGCATATCCGCCGGTCGACCGGGGCCGCGTGGTGCGCCAGTGCCCGGCCCGGGACCGCCCTTTTCGAGCTCCTCGAGCCGTGCGATGAGCTGGCCCAGGTCGCGCAGCGGGGGCCGCGTCGCGAGCCGCACCGCGCCCATCTCGAGCGCGGTCTTCGGCGCCGACGAGCGTCCCACTTCTTCGACCAGCTCGGCCAATGCGGCGAACGCGCGCTCCAGCTCGAGGACCTCGCTGCGTGCACCGCTCTCGAGGGCGCGCGTGCGCTCGTCGGGCGGCAGATCCACCAGCTTCGGGTGGTCACCGGCCACCCGCAGCACGACCATGTCGCGCGCGAGGTCGAGCCACTGCTTGGCGAAATGCAGGAGATCGAGGCCCTGTCGCGCGAGGCCATCGATGATCTCGAGCGCTGCTTTGCCGTCGCCGCGCAGCACCGCCTCGTTGAGGGCGTGCACCTGCTCGCGATCCGCGATGCCGAGCTCCTCGGCGACCTGACTGCCCAACAGCTTGTCGCTGGAGAATGCCAGCACCTGGTCGAGCAAGGTGAGCGCGTCGCGCATGCTGCCAGCGGCCTCACGCGCCACCAGCGTGATGGCTGGCTGATCGGCTTCGATCTGCTCTTTGGCCAGGATCTCACTCACGCGCGCGGCGATCACCGACTGCGGAATCAGGCGAAAGTCGTAGCGTTGGCAGCGCGAGCGAATGGTGACGGGGACCTTGTGGGCCTCGGTGGTGGCGAAGATGAACTTGACGTGGGCCGGGGGTTCCTCGAGCGTCTTCAAGAACGCGTTGAAGGCGCCCGTGGAGAGCATGTGCACTTCGTCGACGATCACCACCTTGAAGCGGTCGCGCGCCGGACGAAACGGGATCGATTCTTGAAGCCGACGCACGTCTTCGACGCTGTTGTTCGACGCGCCGTCCATCTCGATGACATCGAGGTCCACGCCGGCGGTGATCTGCACGCAAGCGTCGCACACATTGCAGGGGTCCGCGGTGGGACCACGCTCGCAGTTCAGCGCCTTGGCCAGGATGCGGGCGCTCGTGGTCTTGCCCACACCTCGCACGCCGGTGAACAGGAAGGCGTGGGCCACACGACCGCTCGCGATGGCGTTGCTCAGCGTCCGCGTGACGTGTTCCTGTCCCACCAGGTCCGCGAAGGTCTGGGGGCGATACTTTCGCGCGAGGACCGTGTAGCTCATGGCCGGCGGCGACTGTAGCACCGTGGCCGGCCGGTTGCGCCTGGCATCTGTCCCGGCTCGTGGGCTACTCGCAGTGGCCCGGGCGATCGGCGCTGAAACAGCTGGCGTTACAAGGACAAAGGCTGGCGTCCCGGCACTGTAGGCCCGGATCGCAGTCGTCGTTGCTCCAGCAGGCGCCAGGCTCGAGGGCCAACTGCGTGTTGGCCCCGCACGTGCTCGGGCTCGGGCACTGGAGCCACTGGTAGGCGCAGCCGCCCTTGGGCTTCTTCACGCAGGTTGGCCCGCTCACGTGTTGGCCGTCGTCGCACGTGGAGGTGTCCCCGAGCAGCGTCTTCGCCGTCGTCGCAGCCGCCGCGTCGCAGCTGTCGCAGAGCTCCGGATCTTCACTGCAAGCGCCGTAGAACGCGATGCTGACCCCGGCCCGGAAGGCCTCGCAGGTGTTGGGATAGGTGATTCCGTCGCAACCGCAGACCGGAAAGTACAGCGACGGGCAGAGCTGACTCTTGGGCTGACACAGCGCGGTGTCGTCGTTGTGACCGCAGGTGCCCAGGCGGAACACACAGAACATGCCCTCGCCGCAGTCCGAATTGGCGAGGCTGCAGCTGCCTTCGGGGTTGCACTGGTAGCTGCAGAATCCGTGTTGGTCCCGCTTGCACTCGGGCGGCTTACCGTCGGCGCAGTTGAACTCGTCGACCACGCCCGTGCTGTCGAACGTAATCACGAACTCGCAGTCGTCGGCACCGCAGGCTGGCGGAGCGCCGCCGTCGGAGGGGGCGGGACACTCCGTGAACAGCCACTCGCAGTGGTCCTCGACCCGCGTGCAGATCGGCGTGTGCACTTCGCCGTTTTCACAGGTGGCGGGCTGCGGGGTCGGTTCAGGACAGGTGTTGGCATTGCAGAACGGAAGCGTGCCCGCGTCCTCGTCGATCACGGCGCCGTCTTGCGGGTCCTGTCCCGCATCGGCCGCACCGCGAGAGCGTTCGACGCCCACCGAGAGGTCCTCGACGCAGCCGATGGCGCCGAGCAGCGCGAGCCAGGCTCCGACATACGCGAGGCCCTGACGGCCGGAGCGCTTCGGGATCATCGCGTGAGTCCGCAGGCCTGGCGCACACGCGCAAGCAGGGGCGACTGTGGCGAGAGCTTGTCCAGTGTGGCTACTACCTCGGCGCCGTCGTGACCCAGCGCACAGCGCGCCAGGGCGTCGATGCCGATCCGCTCTTCTCGCAGGCTGCCTCTCGGGAAGCGCTGGCGATGTTCCTCCGCCTTGGCGAGCGCGCGCTTCGCGTCCCCGTCACGCAGGGCTTGCTGGGCGGTGGCTAGCAGTGCGAGCTCGTCTTTCAGGGTGCTGCTCTCGACCTTGTTCCCGACCTCGACCTGTCGCCTCGAAACTTCGCGGCTGGGCTCGCGTGGTTGCGAGACGCTCACGGGCGCCGGCTCCAGCGCCTCCACGCGGGGCGTGCTGGCACCCACCACGTCGCGGGGCCTGGTGGCACCCACCACGTCGGGTGCGGCTGCAGAGGCCGTATGCGGCTGACTGTCCACGGTCCGCGCAGGCTGCGCCGCCGAAAGCTCCCCATCGCGAGAGAACCATGCGACCGAACCGCCGATCACGCTCGCGAGCCCGGTGGCCACCACGAGCTTGAACAACCCACCCTGCAACAGCCCACCGGCTGGAGCCGCCAGCGAACTCGCGCTCGTGCCCGCGCTGCCAGCGCTCGCCGAGACCACGTCGACGCCGCTGGCGGTGCCCAGGGTGGAGGCGCTTACAGTGGAAGCCAGCGCCGCTGCGCCCAGCTGGGCTGCCAGGCGAGAGCGCATTCGGACCCGATCGGCCGCGCTCGGATCGTCTGCATGCAGCGTGCTGTCGATCAGGTCGCGGGCTTCTTGACTGAGGTCGCTCATCGCATCCTCCACTCGTCTCGTGTGCGCAGGCGCTTCAGCGCCGCGTCGAAATCCTGGCGCGCCGCGCGCAGCCGTGAGTAGACCGTGTTCACGTTGATCTCGAGCGCGCTCGCGATCTCCGGGGCGCTCAACTGCTCGAGCTCACAGAGCACGAACACCTCGCGCTGATCCTCGTCGAGGGAGTTCAACACCGCGTGCAGCAGGCGCTGGCCTTCTCCGCGCAACGCGGCGTCGTGAGGCGTGGCTCCATGCTGGTCCGACGGATCGTGCTCCAGCGCTTCCACCGGCTTGCGGCGCTGGCCGCGCCGGAAGTCGCGCACCGTGTGGCGCAGGATACCGAAGATCCAGGTCTTGAGCTGGGAGCGTCCTTCGAAGTCGGATAGCCGACGGTACACGGTGACGAACACGTCCTGCACCACGTCGTCCAGGCTCGCTTCGGGAACCCCAAGCCTGCGCGCCGAACGCCACACGAAGTCGAAGTGCAGCTCGTACACGCGGGCGAAGGGTGGGATCTCCACGGGCGCAGTGAGGACTCCGGTCCTCAGTTCTCCCGCCGCACTAGGCGCCTCTCGCATGCTCTGTGGGTGGCCGGGCACGTCGCACTCCGTGGCTAAAATCGCCGCTCCAGCCCCAGCGTAAGCCTGGCCGACACCGCGCTGGGAGTATGGAGCTCACTCGCGGGCTCATTTCCAGTGGTTTCACTCACGTAGCGCGGACGTCCCAGCGGCACGGCCGCCGCCGGTTCCAGCAAGATCCCCCAGCGTTCGGTCAGCCGGGTATGCAAGCGTAGGGAAAGCCACCCAGCGCGATACATCCAGGCCGGTTCCTTGCGCTCACTAAGCTCACTGCCGCGGGAGCGAGCCCGCCCAAGCTCGAGTCCCAGACAGGCGTCCACACTGAAAACCCCGCGCGCAGAGCGCCAGGCGCTCACGCAGCCGAGCGGTCGAAGCGCCCACAGGGTGACCGAAACCCGCCCGGCGGCGCCGGGTTCGCTCGTGCGCCAGGGTAGCCAGAAACCCGCGAGCTCCACCCGGAAGCGGCCGATTCCGAGCCCCATTCCCGCCTCCGGACCGAAGGCCACGGTCGGCAAGAAGCCGACGTCCATGAGCGCGCCTGCGCGCAGCACGATCGATGAAGCGGAGCCCGCCATGGGCGCCTGCTTTGGCGATGACGCACGCGGCTCGATGGTGGGAGCAAGGGGAGCCTCGGGCGCGGGAACGGCGGACTTTTCGCCCGGGATTGCGGCGGGCGGTGGCTCCTGGTTCGGCGCCGACGGCTCCGGTGGTGGGGCCACTGCGCTCGGGCCACCACTCGCGTGCTCGTCGTTTTCGTGCAGCGGCGCACGTTGCTGATCCTCGAGCGCCAGCGCCACCATCAAGACTGCGGCTTGGGCCAACTCCTCACAGCTTCGATCCGCGAGGGTCCGTACGGAGCGCTCGTCGGGGGCTGCGCCGGGAGCGCTGCGCGTCGTGCCGTGCTCGAGTTTGAAGCCGTTGTGCGAGCGAACCAGGCGTGTGGATACCAACAGGCTGGTCGCGGCGCGCTCCTCGAGGGGGCGTCCCAGGCGATCGCGTAAGCGAGCCTCGGCCCAAGCGCGATCGGGGCACGCGGGATCGGCCTGCCACGTCCAAGTGAGCTCGGGCGCTCGCTGCGCGCTTCCACGTGTGGTCCACGGCCAGCTAGAGAGCCAAGCAAGCGCGAATGCACACGCGAAACTCCTGCTGAAGCCTCTCGGCCCCCTCGTCCGCGCGCGTCCACTCGCCATGCCCACGCACGAGCTAGCACGGTACGCGTTCGGGTCACAAACGTTACCTGTAGTACGCGAATACGGCGCGCACGCGTTGACAGAACTGCGGCGCCTTTCTATGGTCAGGGCCCGTGCACACGTTCAAGCACGGGCTCTTCACGACTCGACACCGCCCGCCCGTCCTGCCTCTTCAATCCCGAAGGCACGACGGGTTTCGGTTTTCTTTGGACTTGCTCTTGCTCGAGCCAGTTCACGCCGTGTCCGGCGTTCCTGTCAGACGAGATTTCGCCCGCGCTGTTCCGGTCGCCGATGGGGCCCGTCGCCTACGAGCGCCTTCTTGCGCCTCGACCCGACCGGAAATGAATCGATTTGTGCCGTCGACATTGCAGAGCGCGATATCTGAGGTAGACGCGGGCGCCGCCCGGAAGGAAGCGGAAGCATGAAACGCACGAAGTACATTTTCGTCACGGGTGGTGTCGTGAGCTCCATCGGCAAGGGGCTCGCCGCCGCATCCGTGGGCGCCCTGATGGAAGCGCGCGGGCTCAAGGTCACGCACATCAAGCTCGATCCGTACATCAACGTGGATCCCGGCACCATGTCGCCGTTCCAGCACGGCGAAGTGTTCGTCACGGACGACGGCGCAGAGACCGATCTCGATCTCGGCCACTACGAGCGCTTTACGTCCGCGACCATGCGTCGCGGCAACAATTTCACTTCGGGTCGCATCTACGACGCCGTGATCAACAAGGAGCGCCGCGGTGAGTACCTTGGCGCCACGATCCAGGTGATTCCTCACATTACCGATGAGATCAAGGCGCGCGTGCGCGACGCCTCCGAAGGTCACGACATCGCCATCGTCGAGATTGGCGGCACCGTGGGCGACATCGAGTCCCTGCCGTTCCTCGAGGCCGTGCGCCAGTTGAAGGTCGAAGCGGGCCCGCAGAACACCGTGAGCGTGCACGTCACCTTGGTGCCGTTCATCGCCGCCGCTGGGGAGCTCAAGACCAAGCCCACCCAGCACTCCGTGAAGGAACTGCTCGGCCTCGGCATTCAGCCCGAGATCCTGATCTGCCGCGTGGACCGCCCACTCGAGCAGGACGTGAAGCGTAAGATCGCGCACTTCACCAACGTCTCCGAGAAGAGCGTGGTGAGCGCGGTCGACGTGGATTGCATCTACGAGCTCCCGATCCGCCTGCACGAGGAAGGCCTCGACACGGTGATCGTGGATGCCCTCAACATCTGGTCGCGCCAGCCCGACCTCACCCAGTGGCGCCGCGTCGTGGAAGGCATGAAGCGGCCCGGCAAGGGGCGCGTCTCCATCGCGCTGGTCGGCAAGTACGTCCACTTGCGTGACTCGTACAAGTCGCTGCACGAGGCGCTCGTACACGGCGGTCTCGCCAACGACGTCAAGGTGGAGCTGAACTACGTCGACAGCGAGGAGCTCACTGCCGAGAACGTGGCCGAGAAGCTCGGTGCCTTCGACGCGGTGCTGGTGCCCGGTGGGTTCGGTGATCGCGGCACCGAGGGCAAGATCCAGGCGATCCGTTATGCCCGCGAGGAGGGCGTGCCCTTCTTCGGCATCTGTCTCGGCATGCAGCTCGCGGTGATCGAGTTCGCACGCCACCTGTGCGGGCTGCCGGCTGCTTCCAGCGAGGAGTTCCGCCCGGACGGCGAGGACCTGGTGATCCACCTGATGCCCGACCAGATCAAGGTTCGGCAGAAGGGCGCCACCATGCGCCTCGGTGCCTACCCCTGCAAGCTCGCGGCCGGCTCCCTGGCGGCCGATGTCTATGGTGCGACCGAGATCAGCGAGCGTCACCGTCATCGCTTCGAGGTCAACAACACCTATCGCGAGTCCCTCGAGCAGAACGGCCTGCGCCTCTCGGGCCTGTCCCCGGACGAGCGTCTGGTGGAGTTGGTGGAGCTCCCGACCCATCCCTACTTCCTGGGATGCCAGTTCCATCCCGAGTTCAAGAGCAAGCCCCACGCGGCACACCCGCTGTTCGTGCGCTTCGTTCGCGCGGGCGTGGCACGCGCCATGGAGCGCGGGCGCATTCGCGGTAGCGAGTCCACCAGCGCCGTGATCCACTAAGCAGTCGAGTTGCCCGCGCGACGGGCGGGGAGGGCGCGTGCCCTCCCCTTCAAAGTAACGGGTCGAGCAACACCTTGAGGCAGCCCTTGGTGCTTGCAGCCTCGAATGCACGTGTGGCGTCGGGCAAGGCGAAGCGCTGACTGATCAAGGGCGTCGGGTCGATGCGCTGCGCGCGCATGGCCTCGAGCGCGGGCGCAAAGGGACCGCAGCGCGAACCTACCAAGGTGAGCTCGTGGATCACGATCGGCGCGGTCTCGAGCGAAACGGCGCCGTGGAAGGTGCTCTTGAGCACCAGCGTGCCGCGCGGCCGTGTGGCCTCGACGGCGCTCTTCAAGCCCTGCGCGCTTCCGGTCGCCTCCACGACCAAGTCGAAGCTGCCTGCCGGCCGATCTGGCAGCTGGTATACGGTGACCCCGCGGCGTCGTGCCAGCTCGAGCTTGGCGCCGTGCTTGCCCACCAGGTGTACCTGGGCCCCCACCCCGGAGAGCACCAGTGCGCACAAGAGGCCCAACTTGCCATCCCCCAACACCAGGCAGCGTTGTCCGGAGGCTACCCGCACCTGCTCGAGGATTTCGTGGGCAGCCGCCAGTGGCTCCGTGAATACGGCAGCCTCGTCGCTGAGCTCGCGCGGCACCTCGAACAGATTCCGCTCGGGCAGGGTGACGTACTCTGCAAAACAGCCGTCCTTGCCGAGGATGCCCAGCACCGTGCGCTGCGGGCAGTGGCGCGCGAGGCCGTGCGCGCAAACGTCGCAGTGACCACAGCCCAGGTTGATCTCGCCGTTGACGCGCTTGCCCACCCAGGCGGGGCTATCTGCTTCCACCACGTGGCCCACGAACTCGTGCCCGAGCACGCCCGAGAATCCCATGTAGCCCTTCACGAGCTCGAGGTCGGTGTTGCACACGCCGGCGAGTGAGACCCGAATCAGCGCCTCACCGGGCCGGCGCCTGGGAACGTCGATTTCACGGACGGCGAGGTCGGGCGCGAGCGAAAGAGCGTGCATGGGGTTACGTTAGCGCATGGCCTTGAAACCGTGGACCAAGCTCGGTCGCAGCGAGATGCTGGTGACGCGCATCTTCAAGCTCTTCGCCGAGCGCTGGGTCTCGCCTCGCACGGGTCAGGAACACACGTTCTCGGTGATCGACTCGCCGGACTGGGTGAACGTGGTGGCGTTCGACACGGCGGGACAGCTCATCCTCATCCGGCAGTTCCGTTTCGGCACCGGTGCCTTCACCCTGGAGGTGCCCGGCGGCATGGTGGACCTGGGGGAAGATCCGCGCGTGACCGCCGGCCGTGAGCTGCGGGAAGAGACTGGCTATCGCGCGAGCTCAATCGTGGATCTCGGGTTCATTTATCCGAATCCCGCCATCCAGAACAACAAGGCTCACATGTTCCTGGCGGAAGGCTGCGTGTTCGAGGGGGCCGCCCAGCTCGACGCCGGGGAGGATATTGAAATCGCGCTCTACCCGCTCGACGCGGCGCTCGCGGCGCTCGAATGCGGCGAGATCAGTCACGCCCTGGTGGCAGTCGCGTTGCAGCGGTTCTCCATGCATCGAGAGGGGCGCCTCAGGCTCTAAACGGCCGATGTAAGGCATGGTCGGTCGGTCGAGGCCGCGCTGGCGCGGCCGTCGCGCGGTGCGCGGGCGATTCGCTCCTGGAGCCACGGAAATCTGAGAAATGGTCACGAAATGTCCCGTAGCTGGGGCATGTCGAGCCTCGACCGCCCCCGGTGCTGGAGCATGGAAGCGTCGTCTTTTCGCGGTTCTGGCTAGCTACGGACCTGCCGGTGGTGTAATCATCGAAGTGGTTCTTGGCTCTGCCCTGAGTGCGCGGGTTGGGGGTCTGCAACCGCACGGCCTTACCGAAACCGCGCAACCCCGAGAGGGGCTATCAGCATGCCGCGTTAGGACACAAGCGTGCACGACACCAGGGCGGGCCTTTTCAGGCGACTGGCGAGGAGGACTCGGAGATGAAAGCGCAGATCAAGGTCGGAGACGTCAACTTCGAGACGGACGTCGTCGTTGGTAGCGAGGGCGAACAGGGCATCGACATCGGGAAGCTGCGCGACAAGACAGGCATCGTCACGCTCGACCCAGCCTTCGTGAACACGGCCTCCACCAAGAGCGCCATCACCTTCATCGACGGCGACAAGGGCATCCTGCGCTACCGCGGCATCCCGATCGAGCAGCTCGCCGAGCACAGCACCTTCGTGGAGACGGCCTACCTGTTGATCTACGGGCACCTGCCCACGGCCGACGAGCTCACCAGGTTCTCCACGCTGCTGACGCGTCACTCGATGATCCACGAGGACATGAAGCACTTCTTCGATGGCTACCCCTCCACGGCGCACCCGATGGCCGTGCTGAGCGCCATGATTTGCTCCATGTCGAGCTACTACCCGGACGCTCTCGACGTGAACAACAAGGACGTGATCGACATCACGATCGCGCGCCTCATCTCGAAGGTCCGCACCATCGCGGCCTACGCCTACAAGAAGTCCATCGGCCAACCCTTCGTGTACCCGAAGAACTCGCTCAAGTACGCGGGTAACTTCCTGCACATGATGTTCAGCGTGCCGGCGGAGCCCTACGAGGTCGATCCCGAGATCGAGCGCGTGCTGAACCAGCTCCTGATCCTCCACGCCGACCACGAGCAGAACTGCTCCACCTCCACGGTGCGTTTGGTCGGCTCCTCCAAGGCGAACCTGTTCGCGGCCATCGCGGCGGGCGTCTGTGCGCTCTGGGGTCCCCTCCATGGCGGCGCCAACCAGGAAGTGCTCGAGATGCTCGAGGCCATCCAGAACGATGGCGGCGACGTGAAGAAGTACGTCCTCAAGGCGAAGGACAAGAACTCGAACTTCAAGCTGATGGGCTTCGGCCACCGCGTGTATCGCAACTTCGATCCGCGCGCGAAGATCATCAAGGTCGCTGCCGACAAGGTGCTCAACAAGCTCGGCGTGCAGGATCCGCTGCTCGACATCGCCATGCAGCTCGAAGAGGCCGCCCTCACGGACGACTACTTCAAGGAGCGCAAGCTGTACCCGAACGTCGACTTCTACTCGGGCATCATCTATCGCGCGCTGGGCTTCCCCACCAACATGTTCACGGTGATGTTCGCGCTCGGTCGCTTGCCCGGCTGGATCGCGCACTGGCGTGAGATGCTCGACGACCCGAGCACCAAGATCGGCCGCCCGCGCCAGATCTACACGGGTCCGGTCGAGACCAACTACGTGCCGCTCGACAAGCGCTAACCGGGTTGCGGACCTCGGGATGAGCCTCTCATCCCGTAAACGTGCCCGTGCCCGTGCTCGCAAACGACTTCCGCTCTTCGGAAGAATCGTTTACGGGCACAGGCACGGGCACGCCTACGTTGAGGGATCGATCCGACCAAGTTCCTAAGCCCGCTTGAGCTTCAAACTCGTGATCTCCGGCGGCACGAAGCTGCGCAGGGGGGGCCCCCAGTAGCAAGTCCCGCGATTCACGTAGACCCACATGCCGTCGATCTGGGCCAGGCCTTTGACCACCGGCTGCACCAGGCCGACGAACAGGTTCCAGGGGAAGAACTGCCCCCCGTGGGTGTGGCCCGAAAGCTGGAGCGCGTAGCCGAGCTTGCTCGCGTCGAATGCGCTGCGCGGCTGGTGGGCGAGCAAGATGCGCGTGGCGTCGGCGGGGGCACCTGCGATGGCTGCCTTGGGATCCGAGGTGTGGCCGGGGAACTTGTGTCCCTCGCGCTGATCGGTGACACCCGCCAAGACCAGGCGGGCTCCCTGGCGCTCGATGACGCTGTGCTGGTTGTTGAGCACGCTCATGCCGAGCTCGCGGAAATGGGCGCACCAGGCGTCGACGCCCGAATAGTACTCGTGATTTCCGGTGACGCAGAACACGCCGTCGGGCGCGCGCAGGTAGGCGAGCGGGGAGAAGTCGTCGCGCAGCTCGTCCACGCTGCCATCCACCAGGTCCCCGGTGAGCACCACCAGGTCGGGGCGCAGGCTCGTCACCTGTTCGACGATGGGCAGGATGAAGTCCTTGTCGATGGTCTGGCCCACGTGCACGTCCGAGAGCTGCACGATGTGGTAGCCGTCGAAGGCCGCCGGTAGACCCTTGATGGGCACCTCCACCTCGACCACCTCGGGAACGCGGCGCGCCTCGCGCAGGCCGATGATGCCGAGCACGGCGGTGCTGCCCACCGCGGCGCCGCCCGTGGTGTTGAGGAGGAAGCGCCGACGTTCGGCCGAAGGGAGCTCGGAGGCAGGGGCCCGGAGGCGACGGATCAGGGTGGGCACGCCGAGCACCAGATCGCGCCCGAGCAGCAACGCGAACAGGGTGGAGAAGCTGCCGATATAGGTCCAGGCGAGCCAGCGGTACGCGAGGGTCAGCGAGGGCACCAAGCGGTCGGCCAAGAAGACGCCGCTTCCGAGGAGGCACAACACCGCGAACAGCGTGTAGAGCAGGATGCGCAGCCAGCGCCGCGAGAGCGGCTGCACCAGGCGGGTGGCCACATACAGGTGGCCCAGGGCCCAGACGCTGTTGGCGATGATGAAGAACCTAAGCATGGACGCGCCCCGTCTTTTGGCTGAACAAAGCGTCGCACTAGCATAAGTTCGAGCTCGTGGATTTTCCCGAGCGATTGGAAGTGATCATCGAGGTCCCGCGCGGGGGCTTCATCAAGCGCAAGGACGACGGCGGGGTGGACTTCGTCTCGCCCTTCCCGTGTCCCTTCAACTACGGCAGTGTCCCGGACACCGTCTCGGGCGATGGGGATCGGCTCGATGCGTTGGTGTTGGGACCCAGTGCGGCGCGCGGGACGCGCGTGGTGGGTAGGGTGGTGGGCCGCGTGCGCTTCGTGGACGCGGGGCTCGAGGACCCCAAGTACATCTGCAGTGAAGGGCCGCTCGGCGCGGCCGACCGGCGGCGCATCGAGCGCTTCTTCACGTTCTACGCGCGGGCCAAGCAGGCGCTGAATCTGCTGCGTGGAAAGCGAGGCACCACGGCCTATCGAGGCATCGAGCTCTTGCCTCCTTGAATGGTCGCGCTGCCCTGTCGGGGCGCGCGAGGCGTTCGTTCATTCGTAGGGATTGGCCGGCAGTACCTCCGCGCGGGATGCTGGTTTGCGATCCCCGAAGTCGAGGTCGGGAGCAAACGGGGACTTGAGCTCCACTTCCTTGAGCTCTCGTTCGAATGCGTGTGAAGGGGCCCTCGGCACGGCTTCGCGGGGCGGCTCGTTGAGCGTGTTCGCCGCGGGGAGCTCGCCGATCGCGGGGGTGGGCTGGGCGACCAGCTCTCGCAGCTCGCGCTTGCGCTTATGGAGCTGCCTCACGGCCTCGGCCGAGTTGGCCACTTGTCCTTCGGGGGGGGTGATGGGCGCGCTGGGCGCCTGCATCGCCGAAAGCATGGTCGGCACGCTGGGGCGCACGGTCGTGGCGCTCGCGAGCTCCGGGGCCGCGACGGGTCGAGTCACCTGCACGGGGACGGGAGCCGGAGTGGGAGCTGCGGGCGCCCACAGCTGGACGAGCGAGAAGATGCCGGCGCCGATGGCCAACACCAGGCTCGTGCCGAGGGCCAGGTTCGCGTGGTTGCGCGGCGCGGGCGTGGTCTTTCGAGCGGCGGGTGCGGGCGCGGGCGCGGGTGCGTCGAGCGAGGAGGGCGAGTTGCTCCCCCACAGGGCGCGCGGAACCTGCGCCTCGAGCTGGTCGCGCATGGCCCTGGCACTCTTGAAGCGCCGCATCGGGATGCTCTCCATGGCGCGCTCGATCAGGGCCACGAGCTCGGAGGGCAGCTCGGTGCGGTGCACGTAGAGCGGTTGATGCTCGCGACGCAACACCGCGGCGACGATCTCGGCAGGGTGCTCGCCCTCGAAGGGCACGCGCCCGGAAAACATCTCGTAGGCCACCACGCCGAGCGCGTACACGTCGGTTCGCACGTCGATGGGATGATCCTGAATTTGCTCCGGCGCCATGTACTCGGGCGTGCCGATGATGGTCCCGCGTCGCGTCAGGGCCACCGAGCTGTCACGCCTGAAAAATAGGCTCCGGCTCACTCCGAAGTCCATCAGGCGCACGCTCGGCGTCCGGTCCGAGGCGAACTGCACGATGATGTTGGCTGGCTTGATATCGCGATGCACCACGCCGGCGCGCTGGACGGCCTCCACAGCGCGCAGCAGGTCACGCAGGATGAGCGCGCCGAGCCGCAGTCCCAGGCGGCCGCGCGACAACAGGTTCTCGAGGGTCGGCCCGACCACCTTCTCCATGACCAGGTACGGCGTGCCGTCGGGCAGGGTGCCCACGTCGTAGACCTTGGGCACGTGCGGATCTTCCACGGCTGCGCACAAGGCAGCTTCGCGCCGCAGGCGGGCCGCCGCGTTGGGGCCGTGCGGGCCCTCCATGTTCACGACCTTCAGCGCCACCGGTGAGTTCAGCTTCGTGTGCAGCGCTTCGTACACCACGGCCGTGCCGCCCTCTCCCAAGACTGCGCGTATCTCGAATTGGTTGACGCGCGTTCCAATGGTCAGGGGTCCCAGATTCCTCACTGCTTTGACTTCGGTACTGCTCAACATCACCGCACGCTTTGGCCCTTCTCGGCCGTCTTCGGCCCTCTTTCGCACCCTTTCGCAAGCCGCGTGCCCGCACAAAAACGCACGCATCGCTACGAGATCACATGCTTTTCCACGACAGAGCGAGCGTGCGGTTGAGTGCGTTAGCGAGCTCACACGAGGCAAGACGCGACACCCAGGTGAGCGCGCCTCACAGGCGCTGGCCAAATGCTTCAGGGGCGATAGAAGTCAGCGATGAAAACCTTCTTCGTCAGCATGGGTTTCCTGATCGGCCTCAGCCTTGGCTGCGGCAGCAAGCAGCACGACGGTTCGGTGCCGGAGAAGCAGGCCTTCTTGAGTGCGGGGGCCGATGTCCCCGCGCTCGTGCGAGTGGATCATCGGGGCAAGGTCGTGTCGTTGCGCTCGGACACGCCGACGCTCGTCTATTTCTATCCGCGTGACGGAACGCCCGGTTGCACCAAGGAAGCCTGCGCCTTTCGTGACTCCTGGCAGAAGTACGAAACGGCCGGTGTGCGCGTGATCGGAGTCTCCTCCGACAGCGAAGACGACCACCGCAAGTTCGCCGAAGAGCACTCGCTGCCGTTCTCTCTGATCGCGGATCCGGAGCACGTGTGGTCGGACGCCTTTGGCGTGGGCACGTTCGCGGGCCTCGACTCCCGTGTGAGCTTTTTGATCGACGCTCACGGCAAGGTGGCCAAGTCCTACGATGACGTGGACCCCGGCGTGCACGCCGAACAGGTGCTGGCGGACGCGCAGCAGCTCGGTCTCACCGCCAAGCCCGCCGCCGTGGAGACGCCGCCCGAGGCCCCCTCGGCGACGCCGCCCGCTCAACCCTGAGGCTTCTTGGGAGCGTTCTTCTGAGCCGGGAGTTCGCTGGGACGGAACGTCAGTGGGCGCTCGCCGTCCCAGGACAGCCCTGCGGCGAACTGCTGGATCGAGTCCACGAAGAACGCGTTGTAGAAGTCGCGTCCGCCGTAGTAGCGCGCGAACAATCCGAAGCCGGTGAGCCAGTAGGGAGCCAGCACCGCTTCGAGCTCACCCGACAACTTCGGCACGCGGGGCCCGGTATCGGGAAATCCCGCGAGCGCCGTGCGCAGCGTGATCGAGCTGCGACCCCAGAGCGTGCGCGCCTCGAGCGTCGCGCGCACGCGGCCCCAGCCATAGAACCTGCGTAGGCCCGGATCGAGACCCCACGCGCCCGCGCGAAAGTTGCCCGCGACGCCGAACCCCGCAGCCGCGTGGGCGACGGCCACGCCGCGCGCGTTCAAGCGATGCACGCGGGCGTTCGCTTCGAGCAAGAAGCCGTTGGTCGCGAAGTTGCCGGACACGCGGTTGAGGGCCCTGGAAGGATCGGTCACTTGGGCGGTGATCGCGCGACAGGCCTTGGTGTCATCGCCGAGCGCCACGTCGAAGGTGCAGCGCTCTTGGCCGTTCGAGTAGTGAAAGAGACCGGTCCGAAAGCCGAACAAGGCGGGCGCTGGGCGATGCCAGATATAGAAGAGCTGCCCCGAGATGGTCGGACGATACGACGGCATGCGCACGGGCTTGGACTCCTCGGCGAGCATGCGCAGGTCGCCCTCGAAGCTGAGCGTGGCGGCTCCAGACCAGTTCTTTCCCAGCAGGGCCTTGTCGCGCAGATCGTTGTAGAAGGGCAGGTGCAGCGCGTACTCGAGCGCGAAGATGAGCGGCTGGCGGTCGCCCTTGGGCCCCACCGGAGAGCCCCAGTAGAGATAGCTGCGGGGCAAGAACACGGGCGCGTCGGCGAGCGCCAGGTAGTCCATGGACTCGGTGGGGTCTTCCTGTTCGGAGGCGCTGGTGGGTTTTTTCTCCACGGCCTCCACCACGAGCTCCATCTCGGGTTCGCTCTGGGCCTTGGGCTCCTCCGCACCCGCTGACTGGGCGATCGACCAAGCCGTCAGGACGCCGCAGCTGATCCGCTGCCAACTTCGCGGACCCCTTGGCGCCGGGCGCTGCTGCGTAGGCTGAACGGGGGCCATGTCGGTTGCCGGCATCGGTTGTCCGAGCGTGACCCAGTCGCCGCTTTCCAGCACGTCCCGAAAAACTCGGCCGCACACAAACACAGTGGGTCAGAAAGGGGCCACTCTGTGCCAAAATTGGCCCACGCCATGGGGTCTTGTACCCATGGACGCAGGGGCTGGGGTCATGACGCGTTCGATGCGATTGGCAGTTCTTTCTTTATTCGTCGTCACCGGGTGTTCGCTCGCTACGGATTTCGATCGCTTTCACATCGGCGATCAGAAAGGCAACGTCGACGCTGGCGGCGATAAGCAAGACGGCGGAGGCGACGGGGATCACCAGCCTCCTCAAGACTCCGGCATGGATAGCGGCGACGTGCCGTTGGTCGACGGAGAGATTCGCGTGCAGCTCGCCGACGGCGCGCTCGGCACGGTGACCTCCGAGCCGGCAGGCATCGACTGCGCGGGCGATTGCTCCGAGGTTTACACGGAGGGTACCGAGGTGGTGCTGACGGCCCATCCGGACGCCACCGGCGCGTTCGTGGGCTGGGGCGGGGCGTGCGAAGGACAGAAGGGACTCACCTGCACATTGGTTGCAGGGGATCCACTGATCGTGACCGCGGCCTTCACCGCGGACTGGTTCGACGTGACCGTGTCTCGCTTGGGCGGTGGCTCGGGCGCCGTGGAGAGCGAAGACGAGATGCTGCGCTGCGACGGCGCTCCTGACGAGATCTGCGTGGTTCGCTATCCGCATGGAGCGATCATTTCGCTCACGGCCACGCCGAGCCCCGACGGCTCTAGCTTCTCCGGTTGGGGAGGCTCTTGCGCCGGTGAGGGCGCGTGCTCCCTCGAGATGACCGGCGACAAGGTCATCAACGCCGTGTTCGACGCCAACGGGCAGGTCTCTTTGATCGTGTCGAAGGCGGGCAATGGCGGTGGTGTCGTGACGTCGGACGATGTCACGAATGGCACCCCCAACGTGAACTGCGGCATTCAGTGCGCAGCGAGCTACGTGGCCACGGACAACAAGGTGGTGACGCTGAGCGCGCAGGCGGACGGCAGCTCGGACTTCGTCAAGTTCGACGGAGATTGTGTGCCCCAGCCAGTGGTCGCCGGTCAGCCTCCCAAGTGTGTGGCGACGATGAGCGCCGTGCGCCATGTCACCGCGACGTTCGCGCTGAAGAAGCACACGTTCTCCTTGGCATGGAGCGGCGACGGCGAGGGCTCGGTGCACATGACGAGCCCCAAGGACCTTACCTGTACCAAGCCAGACGCCTGCTCCGATAGCTTCGACCACAACACGATGCTGCATCTGGAGGCCCTCCCGGCCGAGGGCTCTACGTTCAAGCAGTGGTCGCTCGGCACCTGTGGCACCAACACCACCTGCGAATTCCCGATCGTGGCCAACGCCACGGTGTTCGCCACCTTCGAGGTCAACGAGTTCAACTTCAACGCGGGCAGCACCGGCTCGGGCACCACCGTGTGCACCGTGGACGGCAAGAACAGTCCGTGTCCTTCGCCGGGTACCTACAAGTTCGGCACCCAGGTGATCGTCAATGCGGCTCCCGCGCCGGGCAACCAGCTCGACTCGTGGCAGGGGGATTGCGCAGGCCAACCCGCCAGCGGCCCCTGCACCCTGACCGTCACCAAGGACACCTCGGTGGTCGCTGCGTTCAAGAAGAAGAGCTACCAGGTCACCGTGAAGTTCGGCAATACCGGCGGTCACGGCTCCGTAAGCGGTGATGTCAGCTGCAACGATCAGCAGGGAACCTGTTCGATCTCCGTGCAGCACGGCGATGGCTTCGACATCAGCGCGATGGCGGCCAACGACAGCGACTTCGTGGCCTTTACGGGCGACTGCAACGGCGACACCTGCTCGGTCGCTTCGGTCCAGGAGAACCTCTCCATCACCGTCAGCTTCTCGCTCAAGGCCGCCCAGACCAAGACCCTGGTCGTGGCCAAGTCCGACGGCGGCACGGTCACCAGCAGTCCTGGCGGCATTTCGTGCGGCGCCACCTGCGTGACCAGCTTCACGGTGGACACGGACGTGGTGCTCACGGGCACGCCTGCCACCGGCTACGGCGCAGCCCAGTTCAGTGGCGACTGTAGTGGTACGGGCACCTGCAACCTCAAGATGAGCGACGCCAAGAGCGTCAACGTGAACTTCCCGCCGCTCAACTTCGCCCTGAACGCGTCGGTGACCGGCCCCGGTTCGCTCAGCTTTGCGGCCCAGACCGGCCTCAACTGCAACGATACCAATCCCGACGGCCCCGACTGCAGCGAGAGCTTGCCCTTCGGCAGCAAGATCACCGTGCGCGCCACGCCCGGGCAGTACGGCATCTTCTCCGGCTGGACGGGAGCCTGCCAGGGCGTGCTGAGCACGGATTGCGAGGTCACCATCGGCCAGAGCAACACCGTCGGCGCCACCTTCACGACCAAGCAGTTCAATCTCAGCGTCAAGCTGGCCGGCGAGGGCCTGAGCCCGGGCAAGCTCGTCACCGGCAACGGCGTTTCCTGCGGCATGTCGGGCGACAACTGCAGTGTCACGTTACCAGCGCTTACAGGCATCAGCCTGGCGACCGCCTCGGCACCCTGGGCCTCGGTCACCAACGCGAGCACCGATCAGGTCGGTGTGGCCTGCGGCGGAGCTCCCAGCGCATGCTCTTTCCAGCTCAAGGGCGACACGGTGGTCACCTTCGAGTACACGCCCAAGGCCGCGCTGGTCTTCGTGACCTCCGGCGTGTTCTCCGCGGTGTTCGCGAGCGATCCCGACGATCCCACGCCGGGTGTTCAAAAGGCCGACGACCAGTGCACCGCCCTGGCGGGCACCGTGGCGGGTCTCCAGGGCCGCTGGGTCGCGTGGCTCTCCGATGGCAAGGGTGGCGTCGGGGGCCGCATGAAGCGGATGCAGCCCGGCACGCCCGTGATGAACCTCAACGGCGAATACGTCATGGCCAAGGGTTACGAAGCCGTGACGTTCGGCGCCGTGCTCGACAAACCCATCATGGTCACCGAGTCGGGGAGCACGCTCAGGCCGCCAGCGGACGGAACCATCATTCCTGTCTGGACCGGTACCCTGCGCAGTGGTCAAACGCTGCCGGACGACAAGGACTGGTGCGCCAACTGGACCTCGGCCACTGGCTATCTGAAGTACGGTATCGGCGACGCCTACGACGGCTTTGACGGCAAGTATTTCAAGTCCAAGGCCTGGACCCACAACGAGAGCTACGACGATAGCTCGGTGCCCGTGCCGTTTATCGCGCTCCCCCCGCCGAGTCCCTGCGGCGGCTCGGCGCACCTGTACTGCTTCCGCGATTGGTCTCCCAAGAACTAACTACGGGAGCCCGCGAGGCTGGGCGCGGCCGGCTTTCGATACTGCGCCGCCCACCAAATCAGCGCGAGCTGCAGGGGTAAACGCAGCCACAGCGCGATCGCCGGTGGGTGGGGCAGGTCGGGGGACAGCCCCGCGATCTCGAGGTCCGGGTGCAGGGCCATGTTGACGTTGGCCGGGAAGACCGCGATGAAGAGCGCGATCAACCCCCAGGCCGCGAGCACCCGCGTGCGCTCGAAGAGTAAGGCGACGCCGAGGCCCGCTTCGAAGACCCCTGACAAGTAGACCAGCGGCAAGTGCCACGGCAGGTAGTCAGGCATGATGGAGGCAAAGGTCTCCCCGTGAGTGAAGTGGAGGATGCCCATCATGACCATGATGCCCGCCAAGATCTTGCGGGGTAGGGTCGGTGACGGGCTGAGTGTTTCGTTCATGTGACGGATCCTCTGCTGAAGGAAAGACGGATTGCGGTGCGTGTACGTATGACCGGGCCGCGGAGATCACTTCGAGGAAGCCTAAATCACTCGCAGCCGTAGACTCGCGTCAGGGCACTGACGCCTGGCTCGCTGTACACCGGTGCACCTATGGTGGAGGGCCGGGTAGGGCGTGATGGTCGTCGTGGAACGCGCATTGGCGCGTGCTCAAAACGCTGACGACCGGCGAGAGCGGCTGTTACACTCGGGCGGGGGAATCATGGATGGCATGCCGGTGTCGGGGAAGGACCTCCCGGCCATAGGCGATGAGATCGCCGGCAAGTACCGCGTCGAGACCGTCATCGGTCAGGGCGGCATGGGCGCCGTCTACTCCGCTCGCAACGTCCTTACGGGTAAGCGCGTGGCCATCAAGTGGCTGCTGCCCGAGCACGCCGGCTCCTCCACCCGCGAGCGCTTGCTGCGCGAGGCGCGCATCGCGTGCAGCATCGAGCACCCGAATGTGGTCGACATCTACGATGTCGGCGAGCACCAGGGCGGTCTTTTTCTCGTGATGGAGTACTTGCGCGGGCAACCGCTCTCGGACGTGCTGGCCGAACGCGGTCGCTTGGACCCCGAAGAGCTCATCGCCCTGCTGCTCCCCACCATGCGCGGCGTACACGCGGCGCATCAGGCTGGGGTCATCCACCGCGACCTCAAGCCCGAGAACATCATCCTCAGCGAGTCCGACGGCGAGATCGTGCCCAAGGTGGTCGACTTCGGCGTCTCCAAGACCGTGGGCGCGAGCAGCGTTCCCCACTCCTCGCTGACGCGGACAGGGGCGCTCGTGGGTACCCCCCACTACATGGCGCTCGAGCAGGTCGACGGTTCCAACCAGATCGACACCCGTACCGACGTCTACGCCTTCGGCGTGCTGCTCTATCGGGCCCTGACGGGTTACTACCCCTTCGACGGCTCGAGTCTGGGCGAGGTCATCCTCAAGATCGGGACCAAGGACGCCCCCTCCATGCGCACGGTGCGGCCCGAGCTACCCGCGGGCCTGGACGCGGTGGTGTTGCGAGCCCTGTCGCGCAGCCGCGACCTACGCTTCAGCAGCCTCGAGGAACTGGCCACCGCGCTCGAGCCGTTCTCTCCGGGCGTGCGCTTCCACCGCGAGGCGGGGCACTCGCGCTCCAGCGCTGGTGCGTCGCGTGAGCAAAAGTTGATCACGCCGAACTTCGTGAGCGCCAGCGCCGCGGGCGTCCCAGCCGCATCGGGGGCCAGCGAACCGTCGGCGTCCTCCGTGCGCACCACGCCTTCTCCGAACCAGGAAGGCACGGGCCGCATGCGGACCGTGGGGGCTTTCTGGATCGGCGCCGGTTTGGCCTTGGTGGTGTTGGTGGGTGGAGCGATCTGGTTGGCGGGTCGGAGCCGCATCGCCGAAGCCCCGCTGCCCCCGGCACCGGTAGCCCCGGCTCCCGCCGCTCTGGAGCCCCTCGACGCACCCGAGCCCGCCCACGCGGAGCCGGCAACCGCGCTCGCACCGACGCAGCCTTCGCAGGCCGCGGATCCCGCTGCCGTCATGCCCACGCCGGTCGACCAACCGGCCGAGGTCGTGGAACCTGTGCCCGGAACGCCCGACGTCGTGCAAGTCCCGGTTGCAGCCCCTGCAGTCACCAACAACAGTTCAGCGCGTGAGCCAAAGCGTGTTAAACGCGACCTCCATCGCCACGATGATGCCCCAGCTGGCCAGCAGCGCATTCCTGGGGAACGAACCAAGGGACTCTCTAGCGATGAATTCTGATCCTGTGAGCGCTCGCTGCGCACGCATGCTCCGTTTCCTGCTCCTCTGTTTGCTCGTCCTCGTCAGTTTTCCCGGTGGTGTCGGCGCCCAGGCCAAGGACGAAGCCGCCTACAAGGAGCTCATCGATCAAGCGCTGACCGAGTTCAAGCTCAAGAACTGGCCCGAAGCGCGCGTGCTCTTCCGGCGCGCCCACGAGCTCAACCCGAACGCACGCACCTTGCGCGGGCTCGGCGTGGTCTCCTTCGAGATGCGCGACTACCAGCAAGCGGTGCAGCACCTGAGCTACGCCCTGGTGGACACGCGCCAGCCCCTCACGGACGCCCAGCGCTCGGAGTGCGAGGGGCTCCTGGGCCGTGCGCGGACCTTCGTTGGAAGCTATTCGCTCCACCTCACGCCCGCGACCGCGCTGGCCACGCTCGATGGAGCCCCGCTGGTGCGCGATCATGACGGCCTCGTGCTGGTGCCCTTCGGCGACCACACGCTCAAGGCCAGCGCGGACAGGTTCCAGGACGGCACCGTCCGCATTCAGGTCCAGGGTGGAGAGCGCAGCGATCTCAACTTGGCTCTGGCGGCCGTCGGCGAGGCGCCCGTGCCGGTGGCCGTGGTGGCCGCGGCGCCGATGAACCCGGAGCCGATGACTTCGGGCTCTGCGACGGCGGTCACGTCCGGGCCGCAGCCCCAGCCGGTCGAAGCGCCGGCGGAGCGCAGTTTTCGCGGCGGAGGGCTCCGCTATAGCTATGTCGCCATGGGTGCAGGCCTGGTCTTTGGCGGCGCCGCGGTGGCTTTCTGGTACCTCGGGCAGAACAAGCTCGACGACCTCAGTGCGCGCTGCGAAAGGCAGGCTGCCAGTGGGAGCCCGTGTCAGCGAGGCGATACCAACACCGACAGCGTGAAGACCTACGAGAAGCTCACGAACGCCTCGTTGGGGCTGGCCGTGGCGGGGGCCGTGGCTACGGGCGTGCTCGTGGCGCTCGAGTGGCCACGGGAGAAGAACCTCTCAGTGAATGTCGGACTGCAAAGTGTGTCCTTGCGAGGAAGCTTCTGAAGCCATGACGCGTCGCGCTTCTCCTCAACCTGCGTTTCTCTGCTCGCGCGCCCAAGGGCGCTCGTTTCTCTGCTCGCGCGCCCAAGGGCGCTCGTTTCTCTGCTCGCGCGCCCAAGGGCGCTCGTTTCTCTGCTCGCGCGCCCAAGGGCGCTCGTTTCTCTGCTCGCGCGCCCAAGGGCGCGCTTCGACGCTCGCGGCGGCGCTCGTCGCGAGCTCCGTCCTCGGTGGCTGTCGCTACGACCTCGACAAGCTCTTCGAGGGACAGGTGCTCGACGGCGGACCCGACTTGCCGGTGCCCGACCAGCTCATCGAGTTCTGGAAGGACAAGCCCTTCAGCCTCTACAGCGACGCCTGTGCCGCCTGTGCCACCGCCCAGTGCGGCGCGGCGAACGCAGCCTGCAAGGCCGACCCCGAGTGCGTCGAGTTCACGCGCTGCATCGCCGCGAGCACGGACCCCGGAACGCAGTCGGCCTGCCGCGCTCAGTTCGCCCCCTGGCTCAGCGAGGACGTGGTCGGTCGTGATCTCGGCGGTCCTTACCAGCAGTGCGTCATGCAGGATCAATGCAGCGAGCAATGCGGTGCGCGCACCAATTTCGAGTGCGTGGGCAAATACACCTGGCCCACCACCAACGACACGGTCGTGCCCTTCCGCTTTCGCTTCAGCGAGGCTTTCACGCAGGAAGTCGTCACGGACATGGAGGTCAAGGTTTGTCGCGCCGACGACCTCTACTGTGAGTCGCCCATCGACGTGCAACACACGGACGCGAGCGGCGAGGTCGCGCTCGGATTGCGCACCTCCTTCCGCACCTTCCAGGGCTATCTCGAACTCAACAAGCAGACCGGCGACGCCAACAAGTCCATCTATCCTTCACTGGTGCGGCTGGGCTGGCCGATCAGCGAGGAAGGCGTCACCAACGTCAACGTGATCAACGAGGCCTCGGTGGCGCTCAACGTGGCCATTTCGATGGTCGACCCGGACCCCATGCGCGGCCTTCTGCAGGTGCGCTTTCAGTCCTGCTCGGGGTTGGCGGCGCCCGGCGTCTCCTTCACCACCAACCCCACCGACGCGGCCTCCGCGTACTGGTACGCGGGTCCCGATGGCATCCCGAATTTCAAGGAAACCAAGAGCTACAACATCGGTGCAGGCGGCGTGATCAACGCCATCGAAGGTCGCCACATCATCACGGCGACCCGCGCGTCGGACGGCATCAAGCTATCCGAGACCGCGGCACCCGTGCGCAAGGGCTACATGACCATCGTGCTCATCTCGCCGATGGGCACCAACTGACGCCGAGCCCTTTGCAGGCGAGCTCACCACGACCGGGAGCCCAGCGAGTCGCCGTCGAGCGTGAAGCCAGCGTCTGAAGCCGGGCGCTCGAGGCCCGAGCCATCGCTCAAGTGACCGAATATATGCGCTCTTTTCCGGATGCGACACGGGCCGGAGAATGACCGCGCGTGGTGCCGCGTCGTGGTCCCTGGGAAGAGGGGCCGCGGCACCGCGTGTTGCCCTCGAGAAGGTCCTCCCGCACGGGCTCCCGTGCCTGCCCGCGCGCAAATCTGGAGTCTCGTGGGGATTGGCGTAAGGTGGCCAGCAAATGCGAAAGAGCGCGATTTTTTCGACGTTGGTCCTGGTCCTAGGGGCTCCTTCGCTGGGGCTCGGCCAGGTGGGCGAGCACGGACGCATCAGCACCCGTTCGGACGTGAAGATGTCCATCGAGGGCGCACCTGGCACGAGCGGTCCCAAGCTCGACGCCATGGCGAAGCACCTGGGGACCCCGCTGGGCGAGGTCAAGCGCTGCTACGCGGACGTCGTGAAGGAGCACCCGGACGTGGTGGGCACGCTGCACGTCACGCTCGAGCTGCGCGAAGGCAAGGGCGCCCCCGCAGTGCAGGTACCGGACGCGGTGGGCAAGCTGAAGCCGATGGACAAGTGCATCGACAAAGCCTTCGGCAAGCTCGACATGTCCGAGGTGCCGAGACCGGCTGCGGCCAAGGTGATCTTGGAGCTCACCAACAGTGCCGCCCACGCGGTGGAGGACGTGCGCGCCAAGGGCGATGAAGCTTCACGCGTGGACGTGACCACCAACCCCGATGGCAGCTTCGAAGCCAAGGGACAGAGCCTCGAGGGCGAAGTCAGCTACCGCGTACGCTCGAAGGACAAAGAAGGCGCCAAGCTCGTGGAGGCCGTGTCCAAGAAGATCCGCGATTCACTGCCGGGGCTGTTCGATTGTCGCCGGCGTGCCAGCAAGAAGGACTCGCCCGAGGGAGATCTGGTGTTCAAGGCCAAGTTGAGCCCGAGCGCTCCCGCTACCGTCGACTTCGTGTCGACCACCGTCAAGAACGAGCGCGCTCCCTTCTGCTCCACGAATGCGATCAAGCCCGCGTTGGCGAAGGTTGGCCGGGGCACCGCCGAGATCACCATTCACTTCGCGCCCTGACCCGCCTGAGCGCGCCGCCGCAGCTCAACCGAAGATGAGCATGCTCTGGCTGCCGAGCGCGAGCGGGATGCCGCCCGGGCCCCACACCATCACGGACTGGCTCGTGTAGCCGTCACGTGCCGCCAGCAGCGACACGTCGAGGCGGAAGCCCGTGATCGGCAGCTGGTGGAAGCCGTCCGCGAGGAACTCGAGCATCCAGGTCAAGGTGCTGCCGGGAGAGGGCGTCTTCAGGTAGGTGAGCCCAATCGGCGCCGGGAAGTCTGCCGCCGCGATCACCATGGCCTCGCTGGCGGGCCCGCTGTCCTTGAAGGCGAGCTCGTAGACGGCCTCGCGGGTCTCGATGCCCGCGAAGGGCACGCTGCCGCGCAAGAGGCGGGCCTCGAAGTGCTGCAGGAAGTTGGGCACGACGCCGGGTAGAAATGGCAGCGGCAGCGCCCGCTCCGTGCTCACGGGTGGCTGCTCGGGGGTCACGCGTACCACCGAGCTGCGGGCCTCCCCGAACACGCCGATCAGGCTCGCGCAGAGCGTGCCCCGCTCGAAGATGCGTGCTTCCACGTGCGTCGCGCTCTTGCCGGTGCGCAGCACCTGGGCGCTGATCTCGAGCTCACCCGCGATGGGCGCGATGAAGGTCGCCTGCAGCGTGCGCAACGGGACGCTGGAAGGTACCAGTGCGCGCATGGCCTGCGCCGCGAAGGCAGCCTGCAAGCCCCCGAAGACGCTGCGACCTTGAGACCAGTCTGCGGGCACGCTCACGCGGAGCATGGGCCCATCGACGACGGCACTCGCCAGCAGCGCGGACAGGGGCGTGCTCATGACCTACCTCAGTGCCAGGCGGCGGCCTTCTTGATCGGCGTGTTGGTGCGGTCGTGCTCTTCCACGAGCGCCTTGGCCTTGTCGTAGCAACCCACGCAATGCGCGAAGTCGCTGCCGTGCTCGCAGCGGATGAAGTTGGCGCCGTCGGGCTCACCGAACATCTCGGCATCGAGGTGCTTGCCGCACGCGATGCAGTGGATGTGTTGGTGCTGGTGCTGATGCTGCTGCGGCGCACGTGCGGGTTGAGCCGCGCGTGCACTCCGTGCGGCGCCCGAGGGGTCGCCTTCAGACAGCTTGCGTTCCTTTTTGGTCAGTCTTTTTTCGCGCTTCATAGGAGCTCCGAGGGGCCGTGTTGTGTCATGGAGTGCGGCACCCCGCTAGGTTCCGCTATGCTAGGCCGATGCCAGAGGGTGGTGAAGGTGGGCGGGGCCACCCGCGCGCAGCACATGGTGGCACGCCGAGTGTGCGCGAGGAGGGGGGACCTGCGGGTGACCACCAAACTACGGTCCAGGAAGCCTTCGACCTCGCCGCGCTGAACCGCGGTAACCTGGGGCTTCGTCTCGCGGATGTCACACTCGGCGCGCGGGTCGAAGCGCTGCTCGCGCGCTTCAGCTTGGATCAGAAGCTCGCCCAGATGCACGGTGAGTCCAGCGATCCGTGGGAGCAGGTCTTCACGACACGTGACGAGCCCGCGCTCGGGGTGCTCGGCTTTCGCATGGTCGATGGGCCCCGTGGCGTGAGGGCGGGGCTGGCGACCACCTTTCCGGTCGCCTTGGCGCGCGGCGCCACCTGGAATCCGGAGCTCGAGGCGCGCGTGGGGCAGGCCATCGCACGCGAAGCGCGGGCGCGCGGGGCCAATGTGTTGCTGGCGCCGGCCATCAATCTGTTGCGCCACCCGGGCTGGGGGCGCGCGCAGGAAACCTACGGTGAGGACTCGCTGCACGTGGGGCGCATGGGCGCGGCGTTCATCGCGGGAGCCCAGCGAGAGCTGATCGCCAGCGTGAAACACCTGGCCCTCAACAGCATCGAGGACACGCGCTTTCAGGTGGATGTCCGCGTGGGCGAGCGAAGCCTGCGCGAGGTGTACTTGCCGCACTTCGAGTACTGCGTGCGCGAGGCTCACGTGGGGTCCGTGATGAGCGCCTACAACAAGGTCAATGGAGCTTACTGCGCAGAGAACATGCGCTTGCTCCACGATCTCTTGAAGGACGAGTGGGGCTTCCGCGGCTTCGTCGAGTCCGACTGGGTTTTCGGCACGCGCAGCACGGAGCCTTCCCTGCGGGCCGGGCTCGACGTGGAGATGCCGAGTGCCAAACACTATGGCGAGGCCCTGGGAAAGGCGTTGCGCGCTGGACGCGTGACGCAGCGGGCGATCGACGAGGCGGTGCGGCGCATCTTGCGGGTCAAGCTGGCCTTCGGCCTGGTAGAGGGCGAGTCCGCAGCGCCGCCCGCTCCCGACGTGTCCGTGATCGAATGTGCGGCGCACCAGGACCTGGCCCTGGAGGTCGCCCAGCAGTCCCTGGTGCTGCTCAAGAACGAGGGAGACGTGCTCCCGCTCGCGACCGAAGGCGCCGGCGCGGTGGCCGTGGTCGGTCAGTTGGCCGGCGAAGAGAACACCGGTGACCACGGCTCGAGCAGCGTGAGCTCGAGCTTCGTGATCGGGGCGCTCGAGGGCATCGCGGACCGCCTGGGAGCGGGGCGCGTGAAGGCCATGCCGCGTGACGTGCTCGACGACGGCGATCGCGCGGCGCTGCGCGCGTGTCGCGCGGCGGTCGTGGTGGTGGGGCTGAACTGGCGCGATGAAGGAGAGCTGATCCCGTTCATCCAGGGCGGTGGGGATCGCGACACGCTCATGCTCTCCGAGCGCCACCGGGAGTTGGTCCGCGAGGTGGCCCAGCTGGTGCCGCGCACGGTGGTGGTGCTCCAGGCCGGCAGTGCCGTCGAAGTGCGGGACTTCGTCGATCGCGTCCCCGCGCTCCTGATGGCCTGGTATCCGGGCATGCTGGGAGGCGAGGCGCTGGCTGACGTGCTGTTCGGCGTGCGCAGCCCGAGCGGCAAGCTGCCCGTGAGCATCCCGCGCAGCGCGCACGACTTGGTGCCCTTCGACCACCGCTCCCTGCGCGTGCACTACGGGTTCGACCACGGCTACCGGCACCTCGACCTGCACGGCTGCGAGGCCGAGTTTCCCTTCGGCTTTGGGCTCAGCTACACGCGCTTCCGCTACGACGACATCGCGCTGTCGATGCCGACTCTCGAGCGCCTCGCGGAGGACGAGGAGCTCTGCGTGAGCGTGACGGTCACCAACGTCGGCGCACGCGCGGGCACGGAGGTGGTGCAGCTCTATCTCAGCTGCGAAGCGAGCGCCCACTACCGGTCTCCGAAGGTGCTCGTGGGCTTTGGGCGCCTGAGCCTGGAGCCCGGCGAGACGAGGCAACTTCACATGCGGCTCGGGACGCGCGAGCTGCGTTACTACGATGTGGTCCGTGAGCGCTTCGAAGTGGAGCGCACGACCTATCTGCTGCGTGCGGGCCCGGACTCCCAGCGGCTGCCGCTCTCGGCCCGCTTCAGCGTGACCTGAAGGGTGTCCCTCCAGGCCGCGCGCCTCACATGACCTCGTCCCAGCGCGGCGAGGCAGCGAAGGCCGCGTGGATCAGGCCCACGTGCGAGTAGGCCTGCGGGAAGTTGCCCCACATCTTCATGTTGGCGACGTCCCAGTCCTCCGACAAGAGGCCCAGTGGAGCGATGCAGTCCACTGCGTGACGAAGGGCCTCGCGCGCCTCCGACAGGCGCCCGGCCACGGCGAGCGCTTCCACCAGCCAGAACGTGCAGATGATGAAGGCCGCGGAGGGGATGCCCAGGCCGTCGTTGTGTCGGTAGCGGAGCAGCCAGCGCTCACGCCCGAGGTCACGCACGATGGCATCGATGGTCCCGTTCAGCAGGGGATCGCTGGTCTTGAAGAAGCGCAGCGAGATCGCCTGCAGCAGCGAGGCGTCCAGATCTTGTCCGCCGTAGCTTGCGACCAAGCTGTTGAGGTCTGGGTTGTGGGCCTTGGTGAGGATCTCCTCGCGGATGCGCTGCGCGGCGGCCACGTACTCGGGGTTGCGGGTGGGGGCGTGACGCGCGGCGACCTTGGCCATGCGGTCGGCGGCGGCCCAGCACATCAAGGTCGAGAACGTCTGCGGCTCCCACTCCTTGCGCACTTCCCAGATGCCTGCGTCCGGCGTGCCGGCCACACTGACGGCCTTGTTGGTGAGCGAGAACAGCAGGTCGAGTGTGGAGCGCGTCTGCTCTTCCTTGAAGCGGTCGTCGAGGAAGACAGGCGCCAGAGCCAACACCATTTCCCCGAAGATGTCATGTTGCTGGTGCACCGCCGCGCCATTGCCGATGCGTACCGGCCCGTCTCCGTTGAAGCCCGGCCAGTGCGGCAAGATGTGCTCCTCGAGATCGGCCCGTCCGTCCACGCGATAGAGCGGCGCCAGGGCCAGGTCGGGCGTGGAGCCGGCGATGCTCAACAGATAGTGCACGAATTGCTCGCGCTCCTCGAAGTGACCGAGCAGGCGAAACGCGTCGAGCACGTAGTATGCGTCGCGCAGCCAGCAGAAGCGATAGTCCCAGTTGCGGCCGCTGCCCTTGTGCTCTGGGATCGAGGTGGTGAGGGCCGCCACGATGGCGCCGGTGTCTTCGAAGCAGTGCAGCTTGAGCGCCAGGGCCGAGCGGATCACTTGCTGCTGCAGCACGGGCGGCACGTCGCAGTGCTTCACCCAGCGTTGCCAGTAGCGTACCGTCTCGTCGAGAAAGCGATGGCAGAGCGACGGCAGCGACTCCTGCACTGGCTCGCCCCACGAGAGCACCATGTGCTTGCGCGAGGTGAGCGCGAAGGGCAGGCCGTCGACATAGGAGAGCGGGACATCCGTGGTGAGGCGTAGTTCGCTCGGGAAGCCCGCGTAGGACACGTGGTTCGAGCCGATGTCGCGCGCGGGGACCTTGTTCGACCAGCCGAGGCGCGGATCGCAGTTCACCTTGATCTGCGGCGTGCCGGTGAGCGGCTCCACGATGCGCACGATCTTGGTGGGGCGAAACATGCGGTCGAACTGCTGGAAGCGCGGCGCGAAGTCCAGCACGCGGAACGAGCCGTCCCGACCCGAGAAGCGTGTCTCGAGCACGTTCGTGTTGTCGAGGTAGCGCTGCACGCCGGGGCTGCCATCGGCGGGCGAGATGCGGAACGCGCCGCCGTTGGGCTCGTCGAGCAAGCTGCCGAAGATGGGCTCCGAGTCGAAGCGCGGCATGCAGCAGAAGACGATGGAGCCAGAGCGTTCCACGAGGGCGGCGAACTGGCAGTTGCCGATGACACCGATGTTCTCGAGTTCCACCTTCCAAGCCTAGCAACAGTTTTCTTTGGATATCCAACAAAAATATGCTCCACTGAACTTCCATGAACCAGGCGCTTCGGTTCGTGGCGGTTCTGGTCGTCGGCTTGGCGGCTTGTTCGGCGTTGGCGCACGTCGCGTTGTCGCGCATGACGCAGCGCTGGTTCGAAAGTGATCTGGAGGCGCGCGCCGAACTGGTGCTCACCGAGGTCGAACCCGCGCTGGTCGAGGCACTCGATCACAACGATCGCGTGGTGTTGCGACGCGAGCTCGTCGCCATGGCGCGCAAGGAGCGTCTGCTCGGAGCGCAAGTTTGTACCGAGAATGGTGTGCTCTTAGCGCGCACGACCGGGTTTCCAGATGGCCTCAACTGTGTCCAGTTTGCACGTCTGCCCGATGGCGCGCGCGAGCCGCGCTCTTCCGGCGTGCGTGATCTGTCGGACGGCCCTGTATTCGTGACCGCGCGCGTCTTGCCGGGCAATGAACGGACCACCGTCATGGTCTTGCAGGACATGCGCACGGTGGGCGGGCGTCAACAGAAGGCCCAGCAGCTGGTGTGGCTGGCGTTTCTGGTGCTCTCCTTCGCGGCCTCCATCGTGACGTTGGTGGCGATGAAGCTGTCCTGGCGCAGCTGGACCCATTCGCTGCGCAGGTTGGTGCAAGGCAAGGACCTCGAGGCGAGTCCGGAGTTTCGGCCGCTGGTGGGGGACGTGCGTGAGCTCGTGCAGCGCATGTCCTCGGAGTTCGAGCAGGAGGCCCGCGGCGGACACTGGACGCCCGAGCGCTTGAGGGGGGTGCTCGGTCAGCTGTTGCACGGCGAGCGCATCATCGTGGTGTCCAACCGAGAGCCCTACATTCACCTTCGAAACAAGGACGGCAGCATCCGCTGGCAGCACCCTGCGAGTGGCCTGGTGACTGCGCTGGAACCGGTGTTGCGCGCCTGCTCGGGCGTGTGGGTGGCCCACGGCGCCGGCTCCGCGGACCGCGACACGGTGGACGAGAAAGATCACGTGAAGGTGCCGCCTGGCGAGGAAGCCTTCGTGCTGCGCAGGGTGTGGCTCACCGAGGAGGAGGAGCAAGGCTACTACTATGGCTTCGCCAACGAGGGACTCTGGCCCCTCTGCCACGTGGCCCATACGCGCCCCATCTTTCGCGCCGAGGACTGGGAAGCCTACAAGGCTGCCAACAAACGCTTCGCCGACGCGGTGGTGGAAGAGGCCGACACGGACGACCCCATCGTGCTGGTGCAAGACTACCACTTCGGTCTCGCCCCGCGCATGATCCGCAAGCGCCTGCCGCGCGCCACCATCATCACCTTCTGGCACATCCCGTGGCCCAACGCGGAGCAACTCGGCATCTGCCCGTTTCGCGAGGACTTGCTCGACGGCATGCTCGGCTCGAGCATTCTCGGCTTTCACACGCAGCAGCACTGCAACAACTTCTTCGAGTCCGTCGAGCGCTACCTCGAGGCACGCATCGACCGCGAGCAGAACGCCGTGGTGCGCCACGCGCGCAGCACGTTGATCCGGCCCTATCCCATCTCCATCGAGTGGCCCGTGCACTGGCTCGAAGATCTGCCGTCGGTGGAGGAATGCCGGGCTTCGGTGTTTCAGGAGTTGGGCCTGGCGTCGGATGCCTTGCTCGGTGTGGGCGTCGACCGGCTGGACTACACCAAGGGCATCGAAGAGCGCTTGCTCGCCGTGGAGCGGGTGCTCGAGCGGAACCCAGGCCTGCGCGGTCGCTTCAGCTTCGTCCAGTTGGGCGCGCCCAGCCGCACCCGGATCCCGCGCTATCAGGCGCTCGCGGAGTCCGTGAACCAGGTGGCGGAGCGCATCAATGCCCGCTTCGGTACCGAGAGCTACAAGCCCATCATCCTGTGGTCCGAGCATCACGAGCCGGTCCAGGTATTCCGCTTCTATCGCGCCGCCGACCTGTGTTACGTGAGCAGCCTGCACGACGGCATGAACCTGGTCGCCAAGGAGTTCGTGGCCGCGCGCGAGGACGAGCAGGGCGTGTTGGTACTCAGCAATTTCACCGGCGCATCGCGCGAGCTCACCGAGGCCTTGGTGGTCAACCCATACGACCTCGAGGAAGCCAGTCGCGCCATCGAGGTGGCTTTGCAAATGCCGCCGAGCGAGCAGCGTCAGCGCATGAAGGCCATGCGCGGCCTGCTCTCCGAGTTCAACATCTATCGCTGGGCAGGGCGCATGCTGATCGATGCGGCCGAGCTGCGTCGACGCGAACGGCTGTCCGACCGCTTGCGCCAGGAGTGGCTCCCGGATCACCCGGCCAGGAGCCCTGGCCACGCATGAGGTACATCCTTTCGCGACAGAACCGCGAGGTGCTCGCGCAGTTGGCCTGGTCCAACGTCCTGTTGGCCTTCGACTTCGACGGCACGCTGTCGCCGATCGTGAACGACCCCGAGGCGGCCAAGATGCGCACGCGTACGCGGCGCTTGTTCGCGGCGCTCGCCCAGCGCTATCCGTGCGTGGTCATCTCGGGGCGCGGAGTCGCGGACGTGGGGGCCCGCCTGGGCGATGCCAACGTGCGGGCCGTGGTGGGGAACCATGGCCTGGAGCCGGCCGGGGACATGCAGCGCTTCGAACAGGAGGTGCGCGCCTTCCTGCCGCGCTTGACGCGGGCGCTGGCTGGTCTCGAAGGCGTGGAGATCGAGGACAAGCGCTATTCGGTGGCGGTGCACTACAGGCGCTCTCGCTCGCGGCGAACGGCGCGCGAGCTGATCGCGGAGGCCGTGGCGGTCCTGGGAGACGCGGTGCGCGCAGTGCCGGGCAAATGCGTGGTCAACGTGCTGCCGGAGGGGGCACCACACAAGGGGTTCGCCCTGCGCAGCCTCCAGCGCGAGCTCTCGGCGGACGTGGCCCTGTACGTGGGCGATGACGAGACCGACGAAGACGTGTTCAATATGGAGGAGCCCGGGCACTTGCTCGGGATTCGGGTCGGCAAGTCCATGCGCTCACGGGCCTCTTACTTTTTGACCAGCCAACGCGAGATCGACGAGCTCCTGGGGCTCCTGGTATCGCTGCGCGAGAGCGCGGCCAGTCGGCGCATGGAGCTCTCGTGAAGGTGCTCGGCCCCGGTGTACAGGCACGCGGCAAGGAGGCCAAGGACCTCGGTCCGGTGCTCGACTTCATGCGCACGCTCTGGGCGCTCAACCACGCCATCGAGAAGACCTCCAAGCGCATGAACAACGAGTACGGCGTGACGGCTCAGCAGTGCACGCTGCTGCGCATCGTCGGCAGGTTCCCGGGCATCTCGGCGGGCCAGCTGGCGGAGTTGTTGCGCGTGCACCCGGGGACCTTGTCGGCAGCAGTGAATCGGCTCGAGCGCAGGGGCCTGCTCGAGCGTCGTCGTGATCCCAGGGATCAACGGCGCGTGCTGCTGGGGCTCACGGCACGCGGGCGGGCCCTCGATATGCCGGCGCACGACGCAGTCGGTGACGCCGTCGGCAGCGTGCTCAAGGGGGTATCCGCGGCACAGATGGACTCCGTGCGCGCCGTGCTGCTGGAGCTCACGAGCCAGCTGGAGCCCCAGCGGCCCACGCGAGGGGCGGCGACTGCGCGCTAATCGTCGTCGGCCCCCTGGACATCGAAGAGGGCGGCGATGGGCAGGTGGTCGCTGACGTGACGGTAGTACTCGAGCGCGGAGCCGGCCTCGGCGCGCAGGTCGAGAACACGGGCGGGTTCCAGCCGTTCGCTGGTATGGGCGGGATGGACGATCAGCATGTGGTCGAGCAGACGCTCGCTGCGGGAGCCCGAGCTGCTCAACGTGGAGCCGCTGCCCTGGGTGGCATCTTCGGCGTGCACGAGCGGAGCGAGTTCGTCCGGCGTGAGGTTGAAGTCCCCGAGCAGTATCACATCTTGTTCGCCCGGGAGACGGCGCGTTACCTCCTCCATTGTGCCATCGAGGTGCACCACCTCGGCGGCGATGTCAGCCACCTGCCCGGTGCCCCAGCGCGCGTGGTACACACCGAGCGCGAAGTCGAAGCTCGCAGCCCCCGAGGCGTCGTGGGCCCGAAAGCAACCGAAGGCCGGTTCGCGCAGGAACTGGTCGGTGGTCTGAGCAGAATCGCTGCGGCCGTCGGCGTCGGACACGTAGCCGAGGTGGACGTCTTGGTCGCAGCTCGCGAGAAGGCTCGTGCGAAACAGCACCGCGTAAAACTCTGCGAAGGGGGCGTCGAGGTTGGGGCGTGGCGTAGCCGTGGCGCGAGTCGACCAGCCGGGGCCCAACGCGAGCGCGAGCGCATCGAGTCCGTGGTGCGTGCCTTGACCCGTGTGCATGACCTCTACGAGCGCGACCATGTCGAAATGGCGCTCGATGAGCTTGGCCAGCAATGTGACGTCGGTGTCCTCATGGCTACCCAGGCGGCGCACGTTCCAACTACCCACGCGCAGGGGAGGGGGCGGCGCAGAGGATGCGTCCCCCGCGTCGAACGTGCTCGGTCGCGAGGAGCCGGCTTCTTGCCAGCTGCGATCGTCGGCGGTGGGATCCGAGGGCAGCCGGGGGATGTCCAGACAAGCCCAGGCGAACAAAGTGCACAAGAGGACAGGCCAGTACGCATTGGAGGGCAACACGCAGCCTTATCGGTCCAGCGCGTCGGCAGTTGCGCGCGCGCGACGAATTCTGCGTCTGGGTCGTACGCGTGCCCGTGCCCGAGCGCGAATTTCTCCGGCGAGCTGAGCAGGCCGTCCGGCGAAACGCACCGTGAAGAGAAATCAGATCGTTTGCGGGCACGGGCACGCGTACGACCGAGAATGAGGAAATGGGAGACGGGGACCCGCTAATTGAGCAGCTTGGCGAACAGTTCAGTGACCAGGAAGGCCACGCGGTCGCCCTCCGGCTGGATCACCACCCCCAGCCCCATCGAGCGCGCTTCGGGGTGCAGAACGTTGGCGCGATGTCCTGGGCTCGCCATCAAGCCCTCGTGGATCTCGTTGGCGCTGTAGCCACGACCGATGTTCTCGAGCAGCACCTGCGCCTTCAAGCCCGCGCGCTCGACCCGATCGGACGCCTCGCCGGTGGTCTTGGAGGTGTGCGCCACGAAATGGTGCGCATCCATATCTTCGGTGTGCGCCTGGGCCACACGCACCAGGCGTCGATCGACCTTCAACGGTGGCAGCTTGCGCGCCGCGCGCGCCTCCGCGATGAGTGCGCTCAACTTCTCCACGAAGCTCGCCACGTCGGTCTCGGCCGGGCCCTCCTCGTAGGCAGGCGCAGCCTGCTCGGCGCCTGTGCCCGCCTGCACAGGAATCACCGCGAGCACGCCGAGGCCACTGGGCCCCTCCGCCAAGATCTCGATGCTGTGAGTGCCCGGGCTAGCCAGTGTGATCGTTTGGTTGATCACGCGCGCGTCGGGCAGCGGCAAGCGCGTCGCGAGCCCCTCGGGATCCGTGATGGCGAGAGATGGATGGGCATAGCCGCGTGGCAAGCTGGCCGCGAGTTGCAGCGAGCTACCCACGTCTACTTGCTGCGGAATCGGCCGCTCTAGCTCCACGAAGCGACCCGAGAACGCCACCGCCAGCACGCTGGCCTGTCCTTGTTTCAGCAGGGCACCGCCGCAGTGGGTGACGGCCATGCTGTGCACTGCGTCCTGCACGGCGGGGTCGATGCTCGGTAGCAGCATCTCTGCGCGAGAGGCGCCGGCCAACCAGAGCTGCGGGGTGGGCTCGACCAGGCCGAGTTGGTGGCTGACATAGCCCACGTAGGCTCCGCGCGGCGCGAGGCGCCCACCATCGCTCTGACGAGCCACGGACATCGAGAGCTCGGCCAGCCGGGGATCCGCCTTCAAACCAGCCTTGCGACAGGCCTTCGCGAGCGCATCCTCCAGCGGCTTGGCGTCCGTAGCGCCTTCCACGAGCAAGATGGACCCCTTTGGCGAGGCCGTCTCGAAAAAGCCGCGCGCTGTAACGCTCGCGCTGGGGTCTGCTGCGGGACGGGCCTGGGGCTGGCCCGCGGCTTTGATGGGGCCTGCGCCTTGGCCATGGCTACAGCTCGAGAGCAGCGCAAGCAGTGCGAACACGCGGAGATCTCGCATCGCTGGGATGTTAGTGCAGGGGTTGAGTCCTGTCCTGCAGGGGTTACCTTGGGGGCTCCATGCTTCCGATCAGGTTACGCGGAGCGCGCACCAACAACCTGCGTGATGTCTCGCTCGAACTCCAACCAGGGCAGTTGATCGCCATCGTCGGTCCGTCCGGGGCAGGCAAGTCCTCTTTGGCGTTCGGTACGCTGTACGCGGAGGGGCAACGTCGCTTCGTCGAGAGTATCAGCACCTACGCACGCCAATTCCTCGAGCGCTTGGCGCGCCCCGACGTGGACGAGTTGGCGCCCGTCCCGGCCGGCATCGCGGTGGACCGTCAGGGAGAGATCCGCACCAGCCGTTCGACCGTCGGGTCCCTCACCGACGTCGCAGACTACGCCAAGAGCCTGTGGTCCCACCTGGCCGCCTTGCGCTGCACGCAGTGCGGGGCCGACGTGTCACGCGCCGGGCCAGAGGCCGCCGCGGCGCGTGTGCTCGCGACTTGCTTGCGGGAGCGACGAGCCGAGCCGGAACGGGTGCTGATCGCGTACAGGCTGGAGGTCCAACGTCCTGACGAGTTCCTGGAGCTGCGCGACGCGCTGATCGGCGAAGGCTACCGACGCTTGCGCGTGGCGGGCGAGATCAAGGACCTCGACAGCGTGCGCCCGAGCGATGTGGTGCAGAGCGCGAAGGCCAGCAAGGGCAAGCGCGCACGGGGACCCGAGGTCGACGTGATCATCGATCGACTCGTGCTCTCCGAGGCAGAGCGCAGTCGCTTGGTGGAGGCGCTGGAGGCCGCGTTCCAGCGCGGCGGCGGTCGGGCCAGCGTGATCCGGGAGTCGGGCGAGCGCCTCGAGTTTACCCGCAACTTGGTGTGCACGGCATGCCAGGCGAGCTATCCCGATCCCTCGCCGGGCCTGTTCTCGTTCAATAGTCCGGTCGGCGCCTGTGAGGCTTGTCGCGGCTTCGGGCGCGTCATCGGCGTGGACTGGGACAAAGTCCTCGATCCGGAGAAGACGCTGGCGGGCGGCGCCATTCTTCCCTGGAAGGGCAAGAGCACGGAGTGGGAGCGCAAGGAGCTCCAGAAGCACGCCAAGAAGCTCGGGATCCCGCTCGACGTTCCCTACAAGAAGCTTCCCGCGGCTCAACGCAAGTGGCTCAAGGACGGCGACGAGCTCGGTTGGCCCGATGGCTGGGGCGGCCTGGCGGGGTGGTTCAAGTGGCTCGAGACGCGCGCCTACAAGATGCACGTGCGCGTCCTACTCTCGCGCTATCGCAAGTACGACGCCTGCGGGACCTGTCAGGGCACTCGCTTCAAGGACGCGGCTCGCGGCTACCACGTGCAGGGCGTCACCATCAGCGACTTCCATGCGTCGAGCGTGCAGGATGCCGAGCGCTTCGTGCGCGAGCTCGCGGACCACGTGCGCGGCGATCCGGCCGCCGAACTCCTCGTGCGCGAGCTTCTTTCGCGCTTGTCGACACTCGCGGACGTGGGGCTCGGACACCTGACGCTCGACCGCGCGGGCAACACCCTGAGCGGCGGCGAGACCCAGCGCGTGGCGCTCTCCACGGCGCTCGGAGCGTCGCTGAGCTCCGCCATGTTCGTGCTGGACGAGCCCACGGTCGGGCTGCATCCGAGCGATGTCGCGCGCCTGGCCAAGGTGGTGCGACGGCTGGCCGATGCGGGCAACCTGGTGGTGGTGGTCGAGCACGATCCGCAGTTCATCGCCACGGCCGATCGCGTGATCGAACTCGGGCCCGGCGCGGGCGCGCTCGGCGGTCAGGTGGTCTTCGACGGCAGCCCCGGGCAGCTCGTGGAAGCCGACACCATCACGGCGCGTGCGTTGCGAGACGAAGCTCCGCGCCTTTTGCGCGAGCGGTCGAGCCGTGGCGTTCTGCGTTTGAAGGGAGCGAACGGGCACAACCTCAAGCAGGTGGACCTCGGCATCGAGAAGGGGCTCTTCACCTGCGTCACGGGCGCCAGCGGCAGCGGTAAGAGCAGCCTGGTGCGCGGCACGCTCGTGCCGGCCTTGCAACACAAGTTCGGGGTGCGCGAGTCACGGCCGTTGGCCTTCGAGTCTCTCGAGGGCAGCGATGGGATCACCGGCGTGGTGCAGGTGGACCAAGCTCCCCTCGGGCGCACTTCGCGCGGCAACCCGGCGACCTACGTGGGCGCCTGGGACGTCTTGCGCAAGCGCTTCGCTGCCGAGCCGTTGGCCAAGGAGCGCGGCTACTCGGCGGGCACCTTCTCCTTCAACGTGGAAGGGGGGCGCTGCGAGGCCTGCAAGGGGCAGGGCTACGAGACCGTGGAGATGCAGTTCCTGGCCGACGTGAGCTTCGGCTGCCCGGAGTGTGGCGGTAAGCGCTTCGTGGGCCCTGTGCTGGACGTGCGCCACCGCGAGCTCGACGTGTCGGACGTGCTCGAGCGCAGCGTCGACGAGCTGATCGCGTGGTTCGCTGGCGACTGGGACCTCTTGCGGGCCCTCAAGCCGCTGAGCGAGGTGGGGCTCGGTTACCTGCGTCTGGGCCAGCCGCTGAATACCTTGAGTGGCGGCGAGGCGCAGCGACTCAAGCTCGCCCAGGCGCTGTCGGAGGCGAAGCCGCGTTCTCTGATCGTACTCGACGAGCCCACGGCCGGGCTTCATCCAGCCGACGTCGAGCCCTTGCTCAAGGTCATCGAACGCTTGCTGGATCGCGGCGACACGGTGGTCGTGATCGAGCACGACATGCGTGTGGCGGCACGGGCCGATCGGGTGATCGATCTGGGCCCTGGAGCCGGCGAGGCCGGCGGGCGCATCGTCGCGCAGGGTACACCCGAAGAAGTAGCGGCAGGGGCGAGCACGAGTGCCGCGTTTCTGCGCTCCGCGCTGGGGCTCAAGTCGGGCGCGAAGCTCGGCCGCAGCGCAAGCCGAGGGCGCATCAGCGAGGAGCCCGATGCCATCCAAGTGGTGCGCGCGCGCGAGCACAACCTCAAGAACGTCGACGTGGAGATCCCGCACGGCAAGTTCGTGGCGCTCACCGGCCCGAGCGGCAGTGGCAAGAGCAGCTTGGCGTTCGGCGTCGTGCACGCGGAAGCCCAGCGTCGCTTCATCGAGACCCTCTCGCCTTACGCTCGTCAGTATTTGCCGCAGCTGCCACGCCCGGACGTGGACCGCGTGACCGGCGTCGAACCCTCGCTTTCGCTCGAGCAACGCATCACCCGTGGAGGTTCGACCTCGACCGTGGCGACCATCACCGAGGTGGCGCACTACCTGCGCTTGCTCTACGCGCGTATCGGGCAGCCCACCGGCAAGGCCAAGGCGTTCATGGCCAAGCAGGGCGCCCGCGACGCGGCCCGCGCGTTGCTCACCAAGTTCGGCCCGCGCGCGAACTTCCAGGTGTTTGCCCGCGTGGTGCGGGGGCGCAAGGGCAACTATCGCGAGCTCCTCGACAAGGCCCTCGACAGCGGCGTGCAGGAGGCCCGCATCGACGGCACATTGCGCAAGCTCGAGCCCGGCCTCTCGCTCGAACGCTACAAGGAGCACGACATCGAGCTCTTGCTCTCCAGCGTACACGGCGACGAGCTCGAGGTGGCGTTGCGCGCGGCGGCTCGGCAAGCGGAGGGCGAGGTGCTCGTGCGCGTGGGGAAGACCGAGGTTCCCTTGGTGCTCGAGGAGGGCAGCGCGGGCAAGAGTCGCGTGCTCGATCCGCGCTTGTTCTCCTTCAATACGCGGCAGGGTGCGTGCGAGGATTGCGAGGGCAAGGGGTATCTCCTGATCACGCGCGGACGCGGCAAGAATGCCCGTGAGGAGCGCATGCCGTGCGAGGGGTGCGACGGTACGCGGCTCTCCGAGTTGGCGCGCAGCATTCTCGTGCACAACCGGGACATCACCCATTACTTGAGCCAGAGCGTGACGGCGGCGCGCGTGGCACTGGCCAAGCTGGAGCTGAGCGGTCGCGACGCCTTGATCGGAGACGCACTGCTGAAGGAGCTCGACCTACGCCTGGGCTTCCTCGAGCGCGTGGGCATCGGCTATCTGGGGCTCGACCGCGCCGCCGATACCCTCAGTGGCGGGGAGACACAGCGCGTACGCCTCGCGGCGCAGCTCGGCAGCGGTCTCACCGGCGTGCTCTACGTGCTCGACGAGCCCACCATCGGGCTCCATCCGCGCGACACCAGCCTGCTCCTGAGCGCGCTCAAGGAGCTCGTGCAACGCGGCAACAGCGCGCTGGTGGTGGAGCACGACCTCGAGACCATCGAGGCGGCGGACCTGGTGATCGACATGGGGCCGGGCGGCGGCCGCTTGGGCGGCAACGTGGTCGCGCGCGGCACTCCAGCGGCGCTGCTACACGACGAGAACTCCATCACGGGGCGCGCCCTGCGCTTCCGTCCGCCGCCCAATCAGGGGCGCGGCTTGGTGGACGTCGACTGGCTGGAGCTCAGCGGGGCCGAGGAGCACAACCTCAAGCGGGTTGACGCACGCATCCCGCTCTCCCGCTTCAGTGCCGTCACCGGCGTGAGCGGCTCCGGCAAGAGCACGCTGGTGCGCAAGGTGCTGCTGCCCGCTGTGCGCGATGCGCTCGGGCTGGTCAACGAGAGCGCACCCGGCAAATTCAAGAAGCTGCGCGGTGCCGAGGCGTTGGAGCGCGCAGTGGAGGTCGATCAGTCGCCCATCGGGCGTACGCCGCGTTCGGTGCCCGCCACGTACATCGGCATCTGGGACGAGATCCGCAAACTCCTGGCCAATACGCCCGAGGCGCGGGCGCGGGGCTACGGGCCCTCGCGCTTTTCCTTCAACGTCGCCGAGGGACGCTGCCCCACCTGTGACGGCAACGGCTCGCTCACGGTGGAGATGTCGTTCCTGCCGGATGCGCTCCTGCCCTGTGACGACTGCGGCGGCGCGCGCTTCTCGCGTGAAACCCTGGAGGTGAAGTACCACGGGCTGTCCGCCGGCGAGATCCTCGACCTCGATGTCGAGCGAGCCGCTGCGCTGTTCGCGCCGGTTCGCAATGTGCACGGTCCACTCGCGATGCTGGTGGAACTCGGACTCGGCTACTTGAAGCTCGGGCAGCCGTCGAGCACCCTGAGCGGCGGCGAGGCGCAGCGCATGAAGCTGGTCTCCGAGCTTTCCACCCAGGCTCAGGGCGCCACCCTCTACGTGCTCGACGAGCCGACGACCGGCCTGCACCGAAGCGACGTCCAGCGACTCTTGCGCTTCCTGTCGCGCTTCGTGGAGCGCGGCGACACGCTGCTGGTCATCGAACACCATCCTGACGTCATGCTGGCCGCGGACTATCTGCTGGACCTGGGACCCGAGGGCGGCGAAGGCGGCGGTCGCGTCGTGGCTTTCGGGACGCCTGCGGAGATCGCGCGCAGCAAGACCAGCCACACGGGGCAGGCCCTGCGAGAGGCCCTCAAACAGGCGTCCTCATAGGAGCGCTTGCAGCCGCTCTCGCTGGGTCTCGTAGTTCTGCGCGGTCACGAACAGGGGCTCGCTCTCGCGAATGAACACCCGGGAGCCCGGCCAGGGTAGCCACTTGCGATCCCACTCTCGCGTGCGCACCGCGCGTTCGTAGCAAAACCGAATCGCCACGATGGGACGACCACTCGCCACGGCCATGTCGAGGGCCCCTCGCTTGAGCACCCTCGGCGGCCCAGCCGGGCCATCGACGGCCATGGTGGTGCGGTAGCCCTGGCCCAAAAAGTCGACCACCCGCTCGAGTGCTGCCTGGCCTCCGTGACCTGTGGATCCGAGCGCCAGCTCGCGCACCCCGTTCCAGGCCAGCACGAGGTGCACCGGGCGCATGTACCAGATGGGGTGGTTCATCCAGGCGTAGCGCGTGCCGTTCTTGCCAGGCAGGTAGGTGGCCATATAGGTCGGCAGGTGCTCGTGCCAGATGCACTCGATGCGCGGGCCCTGCTCGCTGGCGAGCTGCTCGTATACGTGCTCGCAGCCGTGGCGGATGGTGCTGTTGGCGGCCTGAAAAAGCCCTCCGACCGTGTAGCCGTAGAGGTGGAAAGCCGGCTTGGCCCAAAGCGGGACGTTATCCACGCGCATCAGAAATCAGTTTAGCGCGCTCAGGCCTCGGCCTCGCCTCGAGTCGCCCGCCGCTGAATGACTGAGGAATTGCCCGCGAGGCGCAATTGCCGAATCACGAAGCCAAAACGATTTCATTGACACGACCGACCAATCCGCAGAAAAAAGGGCTGCTTGGCTCTGCTTGGAGTGTTCTTATGTTCGTATCTGTTCTCGTCGTGCGCGGCGTTCTGGCGGAATTCCAGAAGCGCGGGGTAGACGGTCCGGCCTGGCTTCGTGAAAACGGGGTCGACCAGGCGATGCTGACGGACACGCGTGCGTCCGTCGACGTCGACACCTGGAACCGCCTGCTGCACCGCGCGATGGCGACCCTGGACGACCCCGGATTGGGGCTCACGATCGGCTTTGGCGACTCGGAGGGCATGCTGCAGCTCCTGGGTTACATGCTGCTGTCATCGCGCACGCTGCAGGAAGCCTTCGAGCTGTGCCAGCGCTACTCGGCCCTCATCGTCGACGACCTGCGGCTGGAGCTCGTCCACGTGGGGCAGCGCAGCCACTTCCGCTTCGGCTTCCACAACGCGCTCTCCGCGGAGGCCGCGCGCTTCGGCGAGGAGTTCGTGGCCGCCTTGGCGTTTCGCATCGGCCGCCACCATATCCCCGACGGACCGCCGCCCGAGCTCCGGTTTCGTCAGCCCACGCCTGCCTATCGCGCACGCTTCGACGCGTTCTTCATGGGCGTCCCATGCCGCTTCGGCTGCGACCATAGCGAGATCGTCTTCGACCGCCAGCTCCTCCTGCAGAGCCAGCCTCATGGCGATGGTCAAGTCATCGAGAGCCTGTCGGGCACCGCAGACAGGCTGTTGCGCGAGATCCAAACGGTCCCTGCGCTCGCCGAGCGCGTGCGACTCTTGCTCGATCACGAGCCCGACCTGGGCACCATCGACGCCGAACAGATCGCGCTCAAGATGGGCCTCAACTCCCGCACCCTACGCCGCCGTTTGCGCGACGAGGGAGCCAACCTCCGCACGTTGATCGACGAATGTCGCATGCGGGCGGCCTGCGTGATCCTCTCGAACCCGAGCACCACCATCAAAGACACGGCCGAGCGTCTCGGCTACTCCGAACCGAGCGCGTTCCACCGCGCGTTCAAGCGCTGGACGGGGCAAACTCCCGCCGAATATTGCGCGAGAATCGAGGTCGTCAGGCTCGAGCACCAGGTCCCCGCGCTGCTGTCCCAGGACCCCTGATCGGCATCCGTGCTAGACCGCTCCCCGATGCGCCTGGTCGAGGTCTCCCGGAGCACCTTCAACACCCGCTTTCGCGTCGAGTTGGACGATGGCTTCGCCGTGGAAGCGGTGCACTACCGTGGCGATACGTTGTGCGTCTCCAGCCAGGTGGGCTGTGCCGTGCGCTGTCCGTTCTGTGCTTCGGGGGCCGAAGGGCTGCTGCGCCAGCTGAGTCTGGACGAGCTATGGGGACAGGTCGAGGCCGTGCAACAACAAGGCCTCCTAGTGGAGCGCGTGACCGTGAGCGGTGTGGGCGAGCCCCTGCACAACCACCGGGCCGTACGCGAGCTGGTGCTGCGCTGTCGTGAGCGACGCATCGCCCCCAGCCTGACCACCTCGGGAGGCCCCATCGAGCGCCTCAAGGAGTGGCTCGATCTGCCCCACAATGGCCTCACCATCAGCGTCCATGCGGGCACCGAAGCGATGCGCGCGCGCATGGTTCCCAAGGGTCCGGCGCTCTCGGAGCTGTTCGGTTGTCTGCGCGACGAGCTGCCCAAGCTGTCGCGCTCGCGGCGCAAGAAGGTGGCGCTCGCCTACCTGCTGATCGCCGACGAAAGCGACGCGGACTCGGAACTCGAGGCCTTCGCGGAGCTCGCGCACCCCCTCGGCGTGCAGGTGCACCTCTACGCACACAATGCGGTGCCCACCAGCCAGCACCGCGGCGTCACCCGCGAGCGCTACGAGCTCGCCTACGCCGTACTGACCGCCCGCGGCCTCAAGGTCCGCATGAGCAGCCAGGCACGCATCGAGGCCAACGGTGGCTGTGGGACCCTCGTGGTCGCGCGCAACAAGCCCAAGCCCAGCTGAGTTTGTTTCGGGGAAGTCACGCAGCCTCCCCGCCGCTTCGCTCGCGGTGGACCCGCGTCGCGCTGCGTTCTCACTCGCGCAGCGAGGCTGCGAGGCCGTCGAGGATGTCGGTCTCCGAGACCATGAGCTCGTCGATGTCGAAGGCGTCCAGGATCCCCAGCAACACCACGGCACCGCCCACGATGACCTCGGCGCGCTTGGGTTCGATGATCATTCCGCGGCGCTGCTCCAGCTTGGCAGCGGCCAGGCGCTCGAAGGCGCTGCGCGCCGCAACCTTCGACAGGATCATGTGGTGCGTCGCGCGCGGGTCGTAGCGCATGAGCCCCTTGGCCATGGCGCCCAGCGCCGTGATGGTGCCCGCCAGGCCCACCATGCGCCGCATGCGCCCCACGTCGATGGCACTCCGCACGCGCTCGAGCACGCCCTGCACGTCTTGGGCACAGGCGGCGAGCTCCGCGGCCGTGGGCGGGTCGCTCTTCAGGTGACGCTCGCTCATGCGCACGCAGCCCATATCCACCGAGATCAGCTGCTCTGGAGCCTCGCTACCGAGCACGAACTCCGTCGAGCCGCCGCCGATGTCCACCACCAGGTAGGGCCCCGCGGAGAGCGCGAGCCCGGTGGTGGCGCCCAGGAACGAAAACCGCGCTTCATCCTCGCCCGGCAAGAGCTCGGGACGCGCACCGAGGGCGGCCTCGGCGGCGTCGAAGAACGCACGACTGTTCTTGGCGTCGCGCGCGGCGCTGGTGGCGGCCGCACGAATCTTCTCGCGCGGCACCCCGTGCTTCTTCACCAGCTCCCCGTAGCTCGCGAGCACGTTGACCGTGCGCGCGATGGCGTCGGGGTGCAGGGAGCCCGTGACGTCCACGCCCTGCCCGAGCCGGGTCACCTGCATGTGACGCTCGAGCTCGTGGCCCACCGCGTCGGTGATCAGCAAACGCACCGAATTGGTGCCGATGTCGACGGCGGCGACGTTGCCCGCCAGCTTGCCGTGCTGCGACCCGATCATGCTCACGCCCCCTGCGAGCCGATCTGGCGCTTGAGCCCGATCAACGTCAGGAGCTCCATGCGCGCCGCCGAGTCGAGCAGGAACAGGCCATGCAGCTTGCTGGTGGTGGTCCAGGCGCCCGGCTTGCGCACGCCGCGGTAGCACATGCAGAAGTGCTGACATTGCAGGATCACGGCCACGCCCTGGGGCTCGAGGTGCAACTGCATCGCGTCGGCGATCTGCTTGGTGAGCTTCTCCTGCACCTGGAGGCGCTTCGCGAACACGTCTACCACGCGCGCCACCTTGCTCAGGCCCACCACGCGTCCATTCGGGATGTACGCCACGTGCGCCTTGCCCACGAACGGCACCATGTGGTGCTCGCAGTGGCTGAACACTTCGATGTCGCTCACCAGCACGAGCTCGTCGTAGCCCTCGACCTCCTCGAAGGTCTTTTTGAGGTACTCGGCCGGGTCCATGGCGTAGCCGCTGAAGTGCTCGCCCATGGCGCGCACCACGCGGGCCGGCGTGTCGAGCAGGCCCTCGCGCCTGGGGTCTTCACCCAGGTAGCGCAAGATGCCCCGCACGTGGGCCTCGGCCTTGGCGACCTCTGCGGCGCTGCGGTTGGTGGTTAGTGTCTCGGGGACCCTCGGGGGCGCCCGGTGGCGCGCCGAGTGGGCCCGGCTGCCATCCGAACTACGACGTTTCGCCATCGCCGGCGAACATGAGCGATAGGCCCCCGGGTCTCAACCCGAATCAGCCCCCGAAGCGCAGCTCGGGGGGGCGCTGGAAGAAGCCGTTGCGCTCGGGATCGTTGTAGCTCTTGTAGTCGATTTCCCAGGGCGCGATGCGCGTCACGCCGCGCTCGTAGGTCATGGTGAGCGCCATCGGAGTGACCTGGCGATAGCTCGAGTTGAGCGGCAGGTCGTCGTTGTCCTTGCCGCCCGAGGAGAACAGCGTGCAGAGCAGGAAGTTGCTCTCGTCATAGACGCGCGCGAAGCCCTCGTTCACCTTTTCGTGGCCGCGGATGAGCGCCTCGCAACCGATGCGCTGCAGGAAGCGCTGGGCTTGCAGGCGGCCGAACGCGAAGCGTGCCGACTGGTCCTGGAGCTCCGCCGGGATCACGTCGGCGCTCGAGGGGTCGCTCCACATCATCTGGAAGCGGATGTCGGGGTCGTTGAGGCTCGAGAGGTCCTTGTAACGCTCCTTGAACAGGTGGTCGCGCGGGATGCCGCCGTGCACGAAGAGCGTCTTGCCGAACAGGTACGAGGAGGGCAGGGCGTCGAACAGCCGCATGTACTCCCGGAAGATGTCGATATCCACGTGGGGCTTGAGCGTGTCGATGGCCTCGGAGGGCTTCACGCCACCGTAGACGTTGCCCTTGAACTCGACGAAATACTCGTGGTTTCCGCGCAACACCACCACGTGCTCGGGCGCCGTGAGGTAGAGCAGCAGCACGGAGCGCAGCACTCCGTTGAGGCTGAAGATGCCGCGATCGATGTAGTCGCCCAGCAGCACCAGCTTGGGCTCCGGGTTGTTCACTGGGTCGGCCTTGAAGGCCGAGACCTTGTCGAAGAACTTCGACTGCATGATGGCCGCCTTGAGGCAGCTGTAACAACCATGGAGATCACCGAGTACCGTGAGCTCGAAGCGCTTGTCCTCGGGGGTCGGACACACCAGCACGTGTCCATCCAGGAACGGGCCTTCGTCGGCCAACTCGGCCACGCTCTGCTTGCCGTTGAGCTTGCCCGCGCCCTTGTCGCGGTCGGCTTGCAGCTGCGCGATGGCGCGGTCGACCACGTCGCGGTCGGCCTCGATCTGGCGCTTCATGGTCTCGGGATCGCGCGAGTAGTGGTGCTCGAATTGGTCGAAGAAGGGATGCACCTTGTGCTCCGAGTCGAGCACGGTCGAGGGCACGATGGAGACGCTGCGGCGCTTTTGCTCCTCCACCAGCTCCACGTCGAGCTCGGCCTCGAGCAGAGCGCTCAGTTCGGCGCGGAATTTCACCTCCGCAGGGTGCGCTTCGCCGTCGGCCATGATCAGGTGATCGATGGTCTCCATCAGGGCTTCCTGGCTCTGGGTGTCGAAGCCCTGGAAGATCTCGAAGCAGCGCAGCTTGAGCTTGCCGTGCACGAACTTGTCGTGGTCCTCGTCGCGGGCCACGGCCTCCGTGAAGAGCTCCTTCACCTCGGTGTCGATGCCCTCGAAAACTTCGTGGAAGTGCGCGGTGAATTTGGTGGTGAGTTCGCGCTGCACCGCCGGCGCCAGGTTGGCCGCACCGGTCTTCACTCGGTGATCGACCAAGCGCTCGATATAGCTGCGGACGAAGCTTTTCTCGGCCGCGTCGAACTCGCCATCGATGTAGCCGAAGGTCGTGAGGTAAAAAATGATGGCCCGCATCTGCTTTTCGGCGAGCTCTGGATCGGCGCTGAAGTTGAGCATGGCTCGCCGAGTGTAAACGGTTTTGAGTTCGTGCGAACCTGCCGTGATCGCGGATACTTGCCTACCATGCGAGTGTTGGTGAGCGGAGCGGACGGATTCTCCGGAACGCACCTGGTGCGCGGTCTCGTTGCGGCAGGCCACGAGGTGATCGGTGCGGTCTTCGGTCGCGCGCCCGAAGGCTCGGAGATTCGGCTGGATCTGCGACGGCGCGAGCAGCTCGATGCGCTCACGCTCGAGGTGGACGCGGTGGTTCACGCGGCCGGCGTGGTGGAGCCATCGGCGGGCGCGCGGGCGATGCTCGAGGTCAACATGGCCGGTACCGCGAACCTGGTGCAGTGGGCACGCACGCACTCGGTACGCCATTTCGTACATGTCAGCTCGGTGGCCGTTTACGGGCCCCTGCTCCTGGGCGAGGACCGTGACGAGCAGACCCCGCGGCTCGGGGTATTGGGCGGGCTGGCGTACATGCGCAGCAAGGCGTGGGCCGAGGTCCGCGTGGAGCAGTCGGGCGTGCCCTACACGTTGCTGCGCCCGCCGGCCATCGTCGGCGCGGGCGACACCGTGATTTCGCGAGGCTTCGTGGAAGCGCTCGAGGGGGGGAGCGGCATCCCCATGGTGTCGGGGGCGCGGCCGGAGCGGCGCGTTTCGGTGGCGTTCGCGGCCGGGTTGGTCGAGGTGGTCCTGCGTGCCCTCGCGCGAGGCCCCCTCTGGGGGGCGGTCCACGTCGTCGACGCCGAGCTCTCCCTGGGTGAGCTGGCGCAGGTTTATGCGGCCGCGCTCGGTCGAACGTGCACTTTTGCCCCAACTAGCTGGCCGGATGTTCTGCGGCGACGGGCCGATCCTGGCTTTCAATGGTTGGCCGCAAGTGCCCGTTTTGGCCAGCATTACAGCCAAACGAAGCTGCTTCGAGAGCTAGGCTACCGATCCGCGATCAGCTTAGAAAACGCCGTTGCGGCCGGTATTTCCGGTTTGCAAGCCCATTCTCGGGGCTTATTCTAGCCGTGTTCACGTTTCGTTTGTCACGGACCCATGCTCTCTCTGTTTGCTCTTGAGCGGTGTTCTGCCGCCGGTTCGACTTCGAGATCTCGGTACTCAGCAACGCGACGCGTGGATGCGACGGGACCGCTAGGACACTCACGTACAAACGCTCGTCGCGCGCCTCTCGGGCAGGGCTCCGGTTCGAAGGGTGGATTTGGGATTGGGCACGAAGGTGCCAGGGAGCTGGAAGAGATAGAGCAACATGGGTCAGCGACTGTATGTGGGAAACCTGCCGTTTAGCGTGACGGCGGACGACGTGCGTTCGACGTTCGAGGGTGTGGGCGAAGTTAGTGATGTGCACCTGGTGGTCGACCGAGAGACGGGTCGCGCCCGTGGTTTTGCTTTCGTGACCATGGGGTCTGACGAGGCGGCTCAGACGGCCATCTCGCAGCTCAACGGCGCCATGCTCGGCGGTCGTCCGCTGCGCGTGAACGAGGCCGAGGATCGCCCGCGCGGCGGCGGCGGTGGCGGCGGTGGTCGCGGCGGCTTCGGCGGCGGCGGTGGCGGCGGTGGTCGCGGCGGCTTCGGCGGCGGCGGTGGCGGCGGTCCCCGTGGCGGCTTCGGCGGCGGCGGTGGTGGCGGCGGCGGCTTCGGCGGCGGCGGCGGCGGTGGTCGCGGCGGCTTCGGTGGCGGCGGCGGCGGCTTCGGCGGCGGCGGCGGTGGCGGCGGTGGTCGCGGCGGCTTCGGCGGCGGCCCCGGCGGCGGCGGCGGTGGCCGTGGCGGCTTCGGCGGCGGCCCCGGCGGCGGCGGCGGCGGTGGTGAAGGCGGTGGCGGACGCCGCGGTGGCCGTGGCGAGCGTCGCCGCGATCACGACGAGTACGACGACGAGGGTTGATTTCTTTTGACACGGGGAGGTCACGCGACCTCCCTGTCCGTCGCGGTAAAGCCGCGCCGGGACCCACCCATCCGCGAGGTTCGCTTCGCTCACGGGTGCATGCACGTGGATCTAGAACCGGGCACCGAGGCGCGTCCTTTCGTAGGACCGGCGGTGCCTTTTCGCGTTCTGGGCGCGGGCTCTCAGCCCGGATGGGACGACGCGCGCGCTTCCTACTCGTGCATGCCGCGCAGCCGCGTCAGGTCTTCGGCCGGTAGATAGGGGAAAGCCCCGACGTCGATCGATGCATCCACGTGGCCCGGGGTTCGCGCCCCGATCACCAGCGAGGAAACCACATCATGGGCCAGCACGAAGCGCTGGGCGCCCTGGGCCATGGTCAGCACTGGGCCGTGCTGCAGGAAACGCCGCTCGCCGAGCTGCTCTAGCCGTTCGATCAGGGCCTCGGAGCTCCAGCGCTGGGCCCGATGGTCGTCGGGGGCAAAGCGCTTGCGCCCCAACCAGCGCCCGGCCAGCAGGCCGTGGTTAAGCCCCGACCGCGCCAGGAGCCCGACGCGCCGTGCGCGTAGGTCGGCCTCCAGGTCCCACACCAGTCGCGGGGCCAACAGATGAAACGGCAAGCACAGCACCTGAGCGCCAGCGTCCAGGGCCGCCTGCGCATCATCGAGCCGCGCCACCGAGGCTCCCCAGGCCCGGATCTTTCCCTCGCGCACCAGCGCCTCGGCCAGATCCTGGGTCTCCTGCTTGCGCAGGTCCGCTTCGCTCGGGTTGTGCAGCAGCCAGATGTCGATGCGATCGGTGGCGAGCCGCTGCAGGGAAGCCTCGCAGCTCGAGCGCAGCGCCTGCGGGCTGAAGTCCGTGAGCCAGCCATGCTCGCTCGCGAGCTGCCCGGCACGGGTGATGTACACCACCTGGTCGCGCAGACCCGCCGCCCCGACCGCCGCCGCCACCGCGCGTTCGCTCTGACCGTCCTCGCCCCAGCAGGGCGCCATGTCGAAGCTGCGGATGCCATGGGTCAGGGCGGCCTCGAGCGTGCGCGTCTGCTGCTCGGGGAAGGTGTGGCCGTAAGCGTTGGTGAACAGGCCCCAGGTGCCCTGGGTGAGCTCCGTGAGCGTGATGCCCGTGTTGCCGACGGCGCGGGATTTCACAGGTTCGGTCGTCATGGGCTCAGCCGAGTTGCACCAGAATCATGCGGGAGATGCTGAAGTACACGAGCAAGCCCAGCACGTCGACCAGAGAGGCGATGAAAGGCGTGCTCGAGACCGCCGGGTCGAACCCGATGCGCTTGATGCCGAGCGGGAGGAGCGAGCCCACCAGGGTGCCGACGGTGACCACCGCGAGCACGCTGATGGACACCGAGGCCGCCATGTGAAAGGCGTTTTCCTTCTGCAGCAGCAAGGCTCGCAAGAAGCCCACCATGCCGAGCACCATGCCGAGCACGAGGCCGATGCCCGCCTCGCGCACCAGAATCTTCGTCCAGTCGGCCGGTACTACCTCGCCCACCGCCAGGGCGCGAATGATGAGAGATGAGGACTGCGACCCCGAGTTGCCGCCCGACGAGATGATCAGCGGGATAAAGATGACCAGGTCCACGACGGCGGCCATGTCCTGCTCGTAGCCGTGCATCACCGAGGCCGTGAGGAGCTCACCCGCGAACAGCACGATGAGCCATGGCGCACGTTTGGCGATGAAGGTCCAAAAGCCCGTGGCGAAGTAGGTGTCCTCGATGGGCTGCACCGCGCCCATCATCTGCACGTCTTCGGTGGCCTCCTCGACGACCACGTCGATGACGTCGTCCATGGTGACCAGACCGAGCATGCGACCCTGGTCGTCCACCACGGGGAGCGCCGCGAAGGAGTACTTCTGGAACGTCTGCGCGACCTCTTCCTGGTCGGCCTGGGGCCGCACCGAGATCACGTTCTGCTCCATCATGTCTTCGACGGCCACGCCGGGGTCGCTGAGGATGAGCTCGCGCAGCGAGACCACGCCCACCAACCTGCCGCCGAAGGCCACCACGTACGCGTAGTAGACGGTCTCCGCCTTGTCTTGGCGGCTGTAGTGGCGCACCGCCTCGATGGCCTGCCAAATCTTCATGGCCGGAGCGAGCGTGATGTACTCGGTGGTCATCAGACCACCGGCCGAGTCCTCTGGGTAGCTCGAGAGCTCGCGTAGATCCTCGGCGATCTCGGGCTCGGTCTCCTCGATGTGCGAGAGGATCATCTCGGCGATCGGAGACGGCAGCTCCTGGATGGCGTCGGCGCGGTCGTCGGGCGCCATCTCGGTGAGCACCTCGGCCGCGTTCTCCGCGCCGAGGCGCTCGAGGATGCGCGCGCGCTCGTCCTCGGGCATGTGCGCCAAGACCGCGGCGGCCAGGTCAGGGGGCACCGCGCGAAACAGTGCGATGGCTTCGTCTTGGGGCAGGTCCTCGAGCAGCTCGGCGATGTCTTCCGAGTGGAATTCATCCAGCGCCTCGCGCAGCTCGTCGGGATCCTGCGCGAGCGTTTGGGCTAGATCGGGGCCGAGTAATTTCGCCAGACGCATCGCGCTGCTAGTGTGCCGCAGCTCCAGGAAAACGCCCACTAACGCGAGGCGACCTGACACGCGTGCAGCCCTGCGCTCGAGGTTGGGCTCCCCTCGCCATCCGCTGCCTGACCCTAACGCCGTTCAGGGGCGGTTCCGGGTCAGCGGGCCATCAGCTTCGCGAGCAGCTGCTCCGCCAAGTCCGCCACCTCCGCAGTATCGAGGGCGGGCCGGTTCGCGCGCACGTAGGGCTCGATGGCGTGGTCGGGCAGGCCGTCGAGGAAGCGCGAGGGCACGGCCGGGGTGACCTGACCGCGCAACATACGGCGCTTGAAGTGCGAGATGTACAGGCGATCGCGGGCCCGCGTGACGCCCACGTAGAACAGCCGGCGTTCCTCGTCGACGTCGGTGGGGGCGGCCTCCGTGACCTTGGGATCGGTAATGCGGCTGTGGGGCAGCTGACCTTCGACCACCCCGATGAAGAACACCGTGTGGAACTCGAGGCCTTTGGACCCGTGCAGGGTGGAGAGGGTGACCTGGTTGGGTTCGCCCGACTCCTCATCGTCGTCGCCGTCCTTGCGCAGCGTGATGCGCGCCAAGAACTGCGCGAGTGAAGGCTTCTCCTCGCCAGGCCGCGCCTCGTAGCGCTCGATGCTGCGCAAGAGGAACTGGATGTTCTCCCAGCGTCGGGCGCCGACGGCGTCCTCGCCGTCGGTCAGGGCCTCACGCAACCCGACACCCTCGAACAGTTCGCCGGCTCCCTGGGCCAAATCGCGCCCCGACTCGAAGCGGGCGCGCATCTTGGCCAGCATGTCGTTGAGCTTCTGGATGGAGCGCCGGGCGTTGTCCGGCACGTCGGGCATGCTCTCCGCGCGCTTCACTGCCTCGGCAAAGCTGATGCCGCGGGCCAGGCGTAGGCGATCGATGCGCTCGATGGTGGTGTCACCAATCCCGCGCGGGGGGTAGTTGATGATGCGGCGCAGCGACATGTCGTCGAGCGGATTGACGGCCACGCGCAGGTAGGCCGCCGCGTCCTTCACCTCTTTGCGATCGAAAAACTGCGTGCCGCCGAAGAGCTGGTAGGGGATGCCGTTGGCCCGCAGCTCCTCCTCGATGAGCCGCGCCTGCAAGTTGGAGCGATACAGGATGGCCATGTCCTTGTAGGGCAGCCGATCGCGGTGCAGGTCCTTGATTTCTTCGGCCACGAAGCGGGACTCGTGGCCCGGGTCGTCGCAGGCCACCAGGCGCACCTTGTCGCCGCCGCCGCGCGCGGCGCGCAGCGTCTTCTGGTGGCGCTTGTGCTGGCTGTTGGCGATGGCCGCGTTGGCCACGTCGAGCACGGCCGCACGCGAGCGATAGTTGTCCTCGAGCTTGACCACCTTGGCGCCCGGGAAATGGGACTCGAACTCGAGGATGTTGCGCACGTCCGCGCCACGCCAGCCGTAGATGGCCTGGTCGTCGTCGCCCACCACGCACACGTTGCCGAGCTCGTTGGCCAGGAGCAGGAGCGTCTTGAGCTGCGCGCCGTTGGTGTCCTGGAACTCGTCGATGAGGATGTGCCGGAAGCGCCGCTGCCACTTCTCGCGGATCTGGGGGTGCTTCTCCAAGATCTGGACCGGCAACGACACCAAATCGTCGAAGTCCACCGCGTGCATGTTGCGCAGGCCCTGCTCGTAGCGGGGGTAAATCTCGCGTGCCACGGCGTCGTACTCGAAGTCGCTCTCGGGGATTTGCCCGGGCAGCTTCATCTCGTTTTTCCACAGCGAGATGCGCGACAGGATCGCCATCGTGTCGAGCTTGCGATCGCTCTCGGCGTTGCGCGCCTGCCGCATCAGCTCGCGTACCAAACCAGTGGCATCGGCCTGGTCGAAGATCACGAAGCGCCCGTCGTAGCCGAGCACCCGGTTCTCTTCTTGCAGGAAGCGCACGCCGAAGCTGTGGAAGGTGGAGAGCACGAGGCGCTCGGCCGACTTCTCGCCCACCAGCGGCACCATGCGCTCGCGCATTTCTTCCGCGGCCTTGTTGGTGAAGCTGACGGCCAGGATCTGCTCGGGGCGGATACCCTGCGAGAGCAGTCGCGCGATGCGCATGGTGATGACCCGCGTCTTGCCGCTGCCCGCACCCGCCAATACCAGCAGGGGACCTGTGCCGTGCTCCACGGCGGCGCGCTGAGACGCGTTCAATCCATCCGTCATGGAACACCCGTTCTTAGCCAAAGCGACTGTCCTCGCAAGGGAGAACGACACCCGCTGCGCACGCGAGTCGGACGCGCTCGCCGCTCGGCGCACCCTGCACGCCAGATCTTGCGGAGATCGCGCAGGTAGGGTCAGCTAACCCCATGGCCAATCACGAAGCAGAGCTGGACACCCTCGCGATCCACGCCGGGCAATCACCCGATCCAACCACCGGCGCCGTGATGCCCCCGATCGTGCTCTCGAGCACGTTCGCCCAGGAGGGCCCCGGCAAGCACAAGGGTTTCGAGTACGCGCGCAGCGACAATCCCACACGTCGCACCCTCGAGCACTGCTTGGCGTCCCTGGAGGGAGCCGCGTATGGGCTAGCCTTCGCCTCCGGCTGTGGCGCGATGAACACGCTCCTGAGCACGTTGCGCCCGGGTGATCACGTGGTTGCCTGCGACGACGTTTACGGCGGAACCTTTCGGCTGCTCGACAAGGTGTTCCAGCCCTTCGGCATCGAGACCACCTGGGTCGATCTCAGTGATATGTCTCGCCTGTCGAGCGCGCTGCGGCCCAGCACCAAGTTCGTATGGCTCGAGACGCCCACCAACCCGATGCTCAAGCTGCTCGACATTCGAGCCGCCGCGCGCGTGACCAAGGCACAGGGCATCAAACTCGTGGTGGACAACACCTTTGCCACGCCGATGCTGCAGCAGCCCCTGCGCATGGGCGCCGACGTCGTCGTGCACTCCACCACCAAGTACCTCAACGGCCATAGCGACGTGGTCGGTGGCGCCATCCTGACCAGCGACGAGGACCTGATCACCAAGCTGCGCTTCTTGCAAAACGCTCAAGGAGCCGTTCCTTCGCCCTTCGATTGCTTCCTTGTACTGCGCGGCGTGAAGACCCTGCCGGTGCGCATGGAGCGCCACTGCAAGACGGCCCACGCGCTGGCGAGTTGGCTCGAGCAGCAGCCCGAGATCGAACGCGTGTACTACCCCGGTCTCGCGAGCCATCCGCAGCACGCCCTCGGCGAGGCGCAGATGCGCGGCTTCGGCGGCATGATCTCCTTCGTCATCAAGGGCGGGCTGCCGGCGGCCCGAGCCCTGCTCGAATCGGTGCGCATCTTCGTGTGCGCCGAAAGTCTGGGCGGCGTGGAATCGCTCATCGAGCACCCGGCCCTGATGACCCACGGCTCCATCCCGCGCGAGACGCGTGAGGCTATCGGTATCGGGGACGGCCTGATCCGCATCAGCGTGGGCCTCGAGGCGGAGAGCGACCTGCGGGCCGATCTCGCTCAGGGCCTGAAAGCGGCGTCACGCGCGTGAGGGCAGGGGGGCGGTTTTCCCTGGCAGCGCGGCGAACCTCGCGGTGGGGTGGGCCCCGGCGCGGCTTTGCCGCGACGGTCGGGGAGGTCGCGTGACCTCCCCGATTAACAGAAAAACCGTTCGCACTGAAAAATCGCGTCGATTCGCGGGTTTTCGACGCAAAAACAATGCTTTGCGAGCGGTGCGCGAATTGTTAGCATGCGCGGAAAATTGGGTGCGTCGCGGCGGGTCCGCGCGCGAGCAAAAGAGGGACTGATGCGTGATGCATCGCGTTGGGCGTTGATTTCGGTGGGCCTCTTCTTGGGTGCGTGCAGCGACGAGAAGCCGGGACCCATCGTGAACGAAGAAATCAGCTGGCAGATCGGCTGCTTTTCGGGGATGTGCGGCTCGAGCCTGACGGCCCATTCGCAGGAGATCGATCTGGACGTGCCCTACCAGGTCTCGTGCGGGAGCAACGGCTCGTTCTTCGACATCACCATCTACGATCCGGGTCGTTCCCAGGAGATGATGACGGACCAGGGCCTGCAGCCCGCGCGCTTCCCGAGCACGCTCAACATCACCAACATCGACCGCGACAGCGGCAAGAGCTGCAACGTGGAGGTCACCGAGCAGCGCGTCGGTGATTCCGGGGCGTTCTCGTACCGCGGCAAGTGCGGCGATGCCTGCACGCTCAAGGTGATGCCCAAGGAAGGAAATTGGGATTTCATCGGGGAGCTGAGCTGCGACGGTCTCACCGCCCAGGGCAACGACTCCGACGAGGCCCCGCGCTATTCGCTGACCGAGCCTGGCTCCGACAAACCCGTCATCATCAAGGTGGGTAACTGCAACTGAATTCGATCGGTCCTGGATCGCTCGAAAACCGGGGCCGCTTGAAAAGCCCGGCTAGAAAGCCAAGATCGAGCGCGTGACCACGCGTGCGTCGACTCACGAACGTACCTCCCTGGAGCTCGGTAGCGAGCCCGAGGTGTTCTCGGTCGAGCGCGTCGGCTGGCTGATCCGGCTGCGCTGGTTCGCCCTGCTGGGCATCGCGGTGGCCGCCGCGCTGGCGGCCTTCGGCGCCTTCCCGGGCGTGCGCTGGACCGTGCTCGTGGCCACGGCCGCGTTCTCGTCCGTGTACAACTTCCTGCTCTGGCGCAGCTATCGGCTCGGGGCCGCGCCCGCGGGCGGCATGGCGGGCACCGTGCAAGCCCTGGGCGACATGTTGATGCTCACGGTCGTGCTGTGGGCGGCGGGCGGGGCGGAGTGTCCCTTCGTCAGCTACTACGTGTTCCACGTCGCCATCGTCGGCATCCTGGCTGGGCCCCGCGCGACTCAGCTGGCGGCGGTCACGGCCATGATCGGCACCGGTTTCTTGGTGCTCGCCAGCGCCTTCGAGCCGCTGCGCATCGGGCGCTGGGATCCGGTGCCGCCGTGGGACTTCATCGGCGAGGCGGTGGCCTTCGTCAGCACCGTAGGCACGGTGGCGTACCTGGTGACGCACGCGGTGCGCGAGCTGCGCGATCGCGAGAAGGCGCTGACGCGTGCCCGTGACAACGCGGCGCTGGAGTACGAGCTGCTGTCCAACACGCTCGATCAGCTCGAGGCCGGCCTCGAGGTGCTCGACGCCGACGGGCGCGTAGCGTGGCGCAATCGACGTGCCGAGGAGTTGGCCGGGGACTTCTCACAGCCCGGCGTGTGCCCGCGCTCTGGGCACCCGTGCACCCCCATCGGTAAGAGCGCCTGTCCCATCGAGCTGGGACTTCAACAGGAGAAGGAGCCCGGGCGCTGCCGCTTCGCGTTCGCGACCGACGGAAACGAGCGCGTGTACGAGATGCTCACCTTCCCCCTCGCCAGCACGCGCTCGGGAGTGCAGCTGATGAACCTCTACGTGGACCGTACCAACGCCACGCTCGCCGATCAGCGCCTGCTCTTGGCCGAGCGCCTCGTCAGCCTGGGGCGTGTGGCGCAGGGCGTTGCCCACGAGCTGAACACACCGCTGGCCACGATCCGCACCTTGGCCACGGACATGCGGGCCAGCGTGCGCGAAGTGCAGACGCAGCCCCCGCTGGGGAAAGCGGAGGCCTACGACAAGCTGTGCGCGGACGTGGACGAGTCGGCGGCGTTGGTTCACGACGAGACCCTGCGCCTCGGCCGCATCACGCAGAGCCTGCTAGCGGGAGGGGACCTGGTGCGCAGCAAGATCCAGGGCGAAGTACCGGTGGCCGCGCTGGTCGAGCGGGCGCGTGCACTGGTCTTCGCCGGCGTACGCAGCGGTCCGCGCGTGGAGGTGGGGGAGGGCATCGATGGGCTGCGCGTGAAGGCGGACCCGGATCGCCTGGTGCAGGTGCTGGTGAATCTGCTGCAAAACGCCTACGACGCTGTGCGCGACAAGCCCGCAGGCCAGGTGCTGATCCGGGCCGAAACCGACGCCGAGCACGCGCGCATCTTGATCGAAGACGACGGCGCGGGGCTCGCCCCGGAGCTGCGGCAGAGGCTGTTCGAGCCCTTCGCCACCACCAAGACGCACGGCACGGGCCTCGGCCTCTACACTTCGTACATGCTGGCCAAGGCGATGGAAGGTGATCTCTGGCTCGACCCGCGCAGCGCGGGTGGAACCGTGGCTACACTGCGCCTGAAGCGCGCGCCGCTCATCGCGGGCTACAAGGAGGCGAGCGTGTGAAGGGCAGCGTGCTCATCATCGACGACGACCGCACCTTCCGCTTCGCGATGGGCAAGGCCTTGCGTCGCCTGGGTTTCGAGGTCGACGAGGCCGAGAGCGCCGAGCTGGCGCTGCCCAAGTTGGCGCGCGCCGAGTGCCCAGACGTGGCCTTGCTCGACCTGCGTATGGCGGGCATGGGCGGCATGGAGCTGTTGCGGCGTCGCGGCGCTTCGCGCACGCGCTTCGTGGTGCTCACGGGACACGGCACCGTGCAGGCGGCCGTGGAGGCCATGCAATTGGGGGCGTTCTCGTTCCTGGAGAAGCCAGTGGACGCCGAGGTGCTCGCGCCGCTGCTCTCGCAGGCCATCGCCGACAAGGATCGCGCGCGCCAGGAGGGGGCCTCCGAGTTCGTGCCGCCGCTGGTGGGCGAGAGCGAGGACATCCAGGCCGTGCGGCGCTTCGTGACCCTGGCGGGGCCCACTGATGCCACCGTCGCGATCTACGGCGAGACGGGCTGCGGCAAGGAGGTGGTGGCCCGCCACATCCATCTCGCTAGCCACCGACGCGCGGGGCCTTTCGTGGCCTTCAATGGCGCCGCCATCGCGCGCGAGCTGTTCGAGAGCGAGCTGTTCGGACACCGGCGTGGTGCTTTTACGGGCGCCAGCGAAGATCACCTGGGACTGTTTCGCGAGGCCCACGGCGGCACGCTCTTCATCGATGAACTCGCCGAGCTCCCGCTCGACAGCCAGGCCAAGCTCCTGCGCGCGCTGGAAACGCGCATGATCCGGCCGGTCGGCGACAAGCGCGAGGTGGCCGTGAACGTGCGCATCGTGGCCGCCACCAACCGCGACTTGTGGCCGGAGGTTCAGGGCGGGCGCTTCCGCGAGGACCTCTATTTCCGCCTGCAAGTCTTGCCCATCGTCGTTCCGCCGCTGCGCAAGCGCACGATGGACATCGTCCCCCTGGCCGAACACCTGCTCGAGCGCTTGGCCAGCGGCCATCGTCTGCGCGAGGACGCCAAGTCCGCGCTCCTCAGCTATCGCTGGCCAGGCAACGTGCGCGAGCTGCTCAACGTGCTGCGGCGGGCGACCTTGTTTGCCGAGGGCCCCGAGCTCGATCTGGAGCTGATCCGGCGCATGCTGGCGGCCTCCGTCTTCGCCCACGGCGCGCCCCAGCGTGCCGAGCCGGTGGTGGCGCAGGCGATGCCCGTGGGCTCCGCGGGCTCCACCAACCTGGCCGAGATGGAACGGACCCACATCGAGCGCGTGCTCTCGGAGATGGGCGGCAACATCACGCGGGCGGCCACGGCCCTGGGCATCGATCGGCGCACCTTGCAGCGCAAACTCAAGGGCTACGGCATCGATACCGAGTGAGGTTCTAGCTCGCGAACTGCACCGAGAAGCGCGCGCCGCCGAGCGCGCTCTCCTCGACGCGGATCTCCGCGGCGTGGTCGCTCAGGATGCGCTTGACGATGGCCAACCCGAGCCCCGTGCCCTGTGGTTTGCTCGTGACGTAAGGCTCGAAGATGCGCGCGCGCTCCTCGGGCGGCACACCGGGGCCATTGTCCTCCACGTCGAGCCTCACGGTGCCGCCCTCGAGGACGATCCGCACGAGCACCCGCGGCTCCTCCGCGCGGCCGCCGCGCGCCGCATCGAAGGCGTTCTGCAGCAGGTTCACCAGGACTTGCGTGATCTGCTCACGATCCAGGCGCACGTTCGGCAAGCCCTCGGACTTCTCCACCTCGAGCCGCACGTCCGGCGGTCGATAGAGCTGCACGACGTCGTCCACCAAGGCATCCAGCGCGAGGGCTCCTGGCTCGGGTTTGGGCAGCCGCGCGAACTCACTGAACTCGCGTACGATGCGCTCCAGGCGCCGCACCTCTTCGAGCACCGTGCGGGTCGATTCCTCGAAGATCTCGTCGAATCCCGGTATGCGTTTCTGGTGCGCCTTGCGCAGGGTCTCCATCGCCATCTGGATGGGCGACAGTGGATTCTTGATCTCGTGGGCGATGCGCCGCGCGATGTCCTGAAACGCCGCGGCCCGCTCCGCCTCGGCCAGGCGCACGCGCATTTCGCGTAGCTCGCGGGTCATGCGGTCGAAGCTCCGGAAGGTCTGGTCGGCCTTGCCGCCTACCCGTAGGTTAATCGTGGAGGTGAGGTCTCCTTCGGCCACCCGTGTCGCAGCGCGCTCCAATTCGGCGAGTACGGCGTCGTCCGGGGGCCGCGAGCGCGCGAGCCACAAGCCCAGCAGCCCGCCGAACACCCCGCTCCCCAGCACGAGGCTCAGCAAGAGTCCGAGCGGCTCGGGCCTGGCTGGCGGCTTGCCGTGAGCGCTCACGAGCAGGTCCGCTGCGCCGTCGACGCCCGCCACGCGCGCCAATTCGATGCCACGAGGTGTGGCCGAGGCGGCTGCGTATTCGAGCGTGCTGCTGAGGCGGGTGAGCTCCGACGCTGGCCAGCTCTTGACCACCCACAACGCGCTTCCCTTGAGCCCGCGCCGACAGCTGACCGCGAGGGCCATCCCAGGCGTGTCGAACGCCACGCTGGCCTGGGAGCCAGCGCGCAGCGCGTCGGCGCTCGGCAGTCGGGCAGGGGGCTCGCCGCTCGCGCCGAGCAGCTTGACCGCACCGCCTGCACCCTGGTGCAGGAGCCAGATTTCTTCTCCGTGGCTCTTGGCGATCGCGCGGGCGATCGGAGATGCGTCCCCGAGCTCGTTGCCCAGGCTCGCGAGCTCGAGCCCCAAGCGCTCGACCCTCACGTCATGGCGACACAGGTCGCGCACTCGCTCGAGCTCCAGCGAGAGGACGCTCTGGAGCATGTCGCGCAGGCCGCTGCTGGCCGCGCTCGCATCGGCGGGCACACGCGCGCGCTCCTGGGCCGACAGCAACCAGGCCAGGCTGACGCCCACCAGCGCCGCCGTGATCACCCCGGCCACGAGCCCCGAGAACAGTCGTGTCATCGGGCGAGACTTTAGCCTAGGGCGCGACGGAACCGAGCTGCTCCATCATGAACGTGCTCGGATCGACCACGTCAGGCGGCAACGCCGTCTCCTTGGGGAGCGTTCCCTCGAGGAAGTACTCCTCCACCGCGTTCGGTTGTCCGTCGTAGGCCAGCTTGCCACTGGCGGGATCGATGCGCGCCATGGCCACGCCGCTCGGCATCGGAAAGTCCTCCACAGGAGCTTTGTCGTGGGCCTTCTTCATCAGCTCGATCCAAATCGGCAGCGCGCTCTTGGCGCCGCTCTCCTTGGTCCCGAGCGGGCGATGGTCGTCGTAGCCCACCCACACACCCGCCACGAGCTGCGTGGTGAACCCGACGAACCAAGCGTCGCGCGCCTGGTTGCTGGTGCCCGTCTTGCCCGCCGCCGGGCGTCCGAGGCTCTTGGCCTTCACCGCAGTGCCCTCTTCGACCACGCTCTTCATGAGGCTGGTGGTCACGAACGCCTCCGCCGGCGTCAGCACGTCGCGCGCGGGCTCGGGGCGCGGCAGCTTCACGAGCTTGCCCTTGGCGTCCACGATGCGCTTCACCAGCGTCAGCGGTGCGTAGCGGCCACCCGCGGCGAAGCTGGCGTAGGCGTTGGTGAGCTCGGACAGGCGCACCTCGCTCGCGCCCAACGCCAAGGCCAGGCTCGGGTCGAGCGGCGTGGTGATGCCGAGCTGCCTCGCGAAGTCCACCACGGCTTGCGGTCCGAGCTCGTCCATCACACGCACCGCCACCGAGTTGATCGAGTTCGCCAGGCCATGACGCAAGCGCACCGCGCCCTCGTAGGACCAGGTCTCGTAGTTGCCCGGCTTGTACTTGTCGTAAGCGCCCGGGGCGTCGAGCACCTGCGTGGCAGGCGTGAACTTGCGGGACTTGAGCCCCACCGCATAGACCACGGGCTTGAACGTGCTGCCGGGCTGGCGCAGCGCCTGGGTGGCCCGGTTGAAGCCCTGTACGACCTCGTAGCCCCCCACCATCGCGCGAATCTCACGGCTGCGCGGGTCGACCAGGATGGTGGCCCCCTCCGCACCCAGCGCGAGGCGGACCTCCGCGGGCTTGCCCTCGGGCAGTGCGCTCAGGCTGGCGCGCAGCTTGACCCCGGGCTTGGCGAACTCCGAAGCCGGCAGGCCCTTGGGGTTGAAGCGTCCGAGCTCGCTGATGCTCGCGCGCGCGAGCACGCCCTCGAGGGAGAGCGCTAGATGCGCCTCGTCGGCCGCTCCGAGCACCACGGCGTCGTAGGTGGCGCCGGGTTTGAGTTCCTTGCGGTGCGGATGATCCCAGCTGCTCTCCGCGGTCAACGCCTTGAGCGCCTTCTCGGGCAACAGATTTCCCTCGAGCGGCGCCACGTTGTGATGTCGAGCATCGAGATCGCGCAGGCCCGAGCGTAGCGCGTCGCGCGCAGTCTCCTCGAGCGCCAGGTCCAGCGTGGTCGTCACCGTGTAGCCACCCAGATCGGCTGCCTCTTTACCCACCGCATCGATCAACGCTTGCTTGGCCAGTTGCGCGACCTCGGGGGCTCGCGGTGCGAGCTCGGAAAGTGGCGCCAGTGCAGGCTCCGCCAGCTTGGCCTTCTCGATCTCCGAGCGCGGCAGATCCTCCCAGTACAGGTCGTGTTTGCTCTCGAGCTGCGAGAGTACGAACATCTGACGTCGACGCGCCGCTTCGGGATGGGTGCGCGGTGACAGGTAGGTCGGAGACTGCGGGATGCCGGCGATCAGCGAGGCTTCGGAGAGGTTCAGCTGCGACACGTCCTTGCCGAAGTAGAAGCGCGCCGCTTCCTGTACTCCGTAGCGCCCGTGACCGAAGTTGATGTGGTTCAAGTACAGAAAGAGGATCTCGTCCTTCTTGAGCTCCTGCTCCAGTTTGCGCGCCAAGATCAGCTCGCGGACCTTACGCGCCAAGGTGCGCTCGGGCGTCAACAACAGGTTCTTCACGACCTGCTGCGTGATGGTGCTGCCCCCCTGGGTGGCCTTGCCGCGCACCACTGCCTTGAACAGGATGCGCACCAGGCTCGGCAAATCCATGCCGCCGTGGTGGTAGAAGTCTGCGTCTTCGGCGGCCAGCACGCTGAGCACGAGCACGCGCGGGATCTTCGACATGGGCACCACCGTGCGTCGCTCGCTGAAGATCTCGGCGATCAAGGCACCCTGTCGATCGACCACGCGCGTGGTCTGGGCCGGCTGATAGTTGCGCAGCGCATCGGCGCTCGGCAGGTCGCGTCCGAAGTACCACAGCATGAAGGCGAGCCCCACACCGGCGAGGCTGGTGAGGAACACGGTCGCGGCCAGGATGCCCAGCACCACGCGTTGCCAGGTTGGGCGCGGCGCGCGCTTCTTGCCCGCGCTCACTCGCCCCGAGGCGGTGGTGGCTGACTTGGCTTTCTTCCCGGTGCTCGACTTCGGCATCGACGCCACACAGGATACCCCGAGCCCCCGCCTTCAGCCGAGTTCAGGACGCGAATTTTGATCCCCGTTCACGGTTCGTATGACCCTTGAATCAAGGTACTTCGTGAGCGCAGCGAACCTCGCGGCGGGGTGGGACCCACAGTACGGCTTTGCCGCGCTGGGCGGGGAGGGCGCGTGCTCTCCCCGTTGTCAACGCACGCTGACGCCGACGATGAGCGTACCGCCCTCGTGCTTCTGGCCGGCCACGAAGAAGGGATCGCCGGGGGCCGCCACCACCGTCATCACCGGTAAGTAGTCCTGCTGGCCGGGCTTGTTAATGGAGACGCTCACGCGATAACCGCCGCTTGGGCTGCGTTCCAGCACCGAGAGCTTGAGCTTGCGCCCGTTGGGCAGCTCCACTTCCTGGGAGGACCCGATGCCGATCGTGAGGTCGACCTTCTTGAGCAGCGCTTTCTTGGGAAATGCGTCGAAGGGCGCCTTCTTGAGGGCCTCGATCTTCTCGAGCTCGGGCGATACCCCCGAGCCTTCGGTATGACCCAAGATGATGGTGACCTCTGCCCGCGCGGCAGCGGGCTGGGCCGGCGGCGCATCGGCGTGCGCGAGGCTGCCCGGTACCGCCGAACTCAGGGCGAGCAGCAGCGTACTGGCGATCAAAGCGCGCCGCGAGAGCACGGTCGGCAGCAACGGTGCAGAGTGGCGGGCTCCAATCACTGGGGCTCCTCCTCTTCGTCGTCCGCGATCCATACCACGGCCGTGGCCACCCCTTCGCTGTCGATCTCGAACACGGTGCCCGTGCTGTTGCCGAAGTCCACGTTCTCCACACGCGTGCCGTGCAAGCTAGGCGCGCTCGGTGCTTCCTCGTTCGGGCCGAGCTCCGCCACGCGGGTTCTCTCGCGCTTCTGGGCCGAGCGCGCAGTCTCGTCGTCGCTACCGCTCGGGTTGAGCGCGAAGATGGCCACTGCGGCGGCCGCGGCCACGGCCGCGAGCGGCAGGAGCAGGCGGCGCTGACTCGATGCCCACTCGCCAGCGACCACGCGCAACCGAGCTCCGGTGCCCTGCGCGTCGTCGGTTCGAATCTGCTGCTCGATGTTGGCGAACATGGCGTCCGAGTCCAGGCCACTCGCTGCGTCCTCGGCGGCGATCTTGAACAGGGCGCTCAGCCGCTCCAGCTCCCGCAGACGCTTCTGCGCCGACGGGTCCTGGGCGATCCGCGATTGCACGGCGCGCTCTTCGACGGGCGACAGGTCGCCGTCGTAGAAGCGTTGCAGGGTCTCGTCATCAAGCTCTATCGACATCTTGCTCGTCTTCGTGCTGGTCGTCCTGGGGCTTGAGCTCGCCTTCCACGTAGTCGGCGAGGGCGGTCTGCATCTTGCGGCGCGCGTGGAACAGACGACTCATGATCGTCCCCTTCGGCACCTTCATGATCTGCGCGATCTCTTCGTAGCTCAAGCCCTCGACCTCACGCAGCAGGATGCACTGTCGGTGGATCTCGGGGAGCGTGCCCAGGGCGCCCTGGATCTTGCTCGCGAGCTCCTTGCGTGAGTGGGTCTTGCCCGGGTCGGAGTTGGTGAGCACCGGGGCCAGGTTCATCGGGTCTTCGATCTCGTCGTCGCGCTTGAGCGACTCGTCGAAGTCCACTTGGCGGGCCACCTTCTTGCGCCGCAGATGGTCGATCGCAAGGTTCATGGTGATCCTGTAGAGCCAGGTGTAGAAGCTCGAGGCTCCCTGGAAGGTCGCCAGGTGGCGGTGGACCTTGACGAAGGCCTCCTGCACCACGTCATGGGCATCCGAGGGGTTCTTGACCACGCCAAGTGCGACCGCGAACACTCTGCGGTGGTACTTGTCGAAGAGCTGGCGAAACGCCGTGCGGTCTCCCTGCTGAGCTCGTCGCACGAGGGTGAGATCATCATCGCCGGCTGCCGTGTTCGCACCTTGCTCGGACGAGGCGCCAAGCGGGCCATTCACCGCCGTCGCTCCCTGCGCGTCCTTGGATCCCGCCCCACTCATTTGGCTTCCCGTTGTAGCACGATGCCTATCGAAACCTGCGCAAGGAACCAACTTTGCCACGCTCGGTGTGCCGGCCCACCCCGGCCCGGAGCAGGCTGCTAGAGTGCGCCCGACCCATGCTTGATCTGTCGCGGTTAAACCCTCCTCAGCGTGCTGCTGTCCTGCACGGCGACGGCCCCCTGGTGGTCTTCGCAGGAGCCGGCAGCGGCAAAACACGGGTGATCACCTATCGGATCGCGCACCTGGTGGGAGAACGAGACGTCCCCGCCGACCGCATCCTGGCGGTCACCTTCACGAACAAGGCTGCCGGAGAGATGCGCGCACGCATCGCCAGCATCCTCTCCGGGCCCACCAACCCCTGGATTGGGACCTTCCATTCGATCTGCTCCCGATTGCTGCGGCGCTATGCGGGCGAGCTGGGTATCAACCCACAGTTTGTTATCTACGATGATACAGATCAGAAGGCGATGCTCACGCGGGTCCTGCGCGACCTCGACATCGATGAGCGCCGCTTTCCGCCCCGCGAGATGGCGCGCTTCATCGAACAGCAGAAGCAGAAGCTCGTGAAGCCCGAGGAGGTCAGCGTGCGGGCGGCCCACGAGGAGGTCGCCCAGCGCGTCTACGCGACCTACGAGGAGCGCATGCAGCAGTCGGGGGCACTCGACTTCAACGACTTGCTGGTGCGCATGGTCTACGGCCTACGCAGCAACGAGGTCGTGCGCTTCGATCTGCAGCGCAAGTGGCACTACATCCTGGTGGACGAGTTTCAGGACACCAACCTGGTGCAGCTCGAGCTCGTCCGCCTGTTGTCGGAGAAGTACCGCAATTTGTGCGTGGTGGGCGACGACGATCAGTCCATTTACAAGTGGCGCGGCGCCGATCGACGCAACATCCTCGATTTCCAGCGCTCCTTCCCGGACGCTGCGGTGGTCAAGCTCGAGCAGAACTACCGTTCCTCGGCGCACATCCTGGCGGCCGCGATGGCCGTCATCAGCAAGAACAGCGAGCGCGAACCGAAGAACCTGTTCACGGAGAACCCGCCCGGGGCCAAGGTGCGCCTGATCACCTGCGCCGACGAGCGCGACGAAGCGCGCGCCATCACCGAGGCCGTGCGTAGCCTGCGCGATCACGGCATCTCGCTTTCGAAGATGGCCATCTTCTACCGAACTCACGCCCAGAGTCGCGTGCTCGAAGAAGAGATGCGCGCCTCGAACTTGCCGTACCGCGTGGTCGGGGGACAGCGTTTCTACGAGCGCGCCGAGGTGAAGGACGTGCTCGCCTACCTGCGCGTCCTGGTGAACCCGCAGGACGACGTGAGCCTGCTGCGCATCATCAACACGCCGACGCGTGGCATCGGCAAGACGACCATCGACAAACTGCTCGACCTGTCGGCGCAAGCCGGGCAACCCGTGTGGAATACGCTGGTGGATCCGGGCACCATCGACGGCTTCCCCAAGGCAGCCTCGAGCAAGCTCGCGGCGTTCGTGGGATTGATCCGCGGGCTCACCGACAAGGTGGTTTCCGGGATGGGACCGGCGTCGGTGGTCGACGCGGTGCTCGAGGAGACGGGCTACTTGACGCTGCTGCGCGCGGAGGACAACGCCGAGGCCGACGGGCGCATCGAGAACATCGAAGAGCTCGTGGCCTCGATGCGGGAGTTCGAGAACGAAGCCGAAATCGCGACCCTGGCGCAATACCTCGAGCTCATCACGCTGCAGACCAACGCCGACGAGATCGACGCCAGCGAGAAGCTGACCTTGATGACGGTGCACGCCGCCAAGGGCCTCGAGTTCCCGGTGGTGTGGGTGGCCGGCCTCGAAGAGCGCATTTTCCCCCTCTCGCGCGAGCAGAGCCTGAGCAATGCGGATCTGGAGGAGGAGCGGCGGCTCGCCTACGTGGCGTTCACGCGCGCGGAGCAGCGGTTGTTCTTGAGCTACGCGTGCGCGCGGCGCTTGCACGGCGACATGCTCCTCGGCATCCCTTCGCGCTTCCTGGACGAGATTCCTGGCGAGCATCTGGAGCTCGTGTCCCGCGTCGAGCGCCATCGCAGCTACGGTGTGCAGCAAGTGCAGTACGGGCGCCTCTCGACCTACGACGAGGGCAGCTCACGCACCGAATACGACGAGCAGCCCAAGGCCCGCCCGCGCAGCAGCGACGCGCGCTTCCAGATTCCGGACGTCGAGGTCTCCAGGCCGGCCCCGTCCCCGCAGCAGTTCAGTCGGGCTCGGCCCCAGTTCACGCGCAGCGCCCCGCGTCCTGCGGCGTCCCAGCGAAGTGCGCCCCAGGCGGCTTTCACGGGCGTGCGCGGCGGTGGCTCGAGCCCCGAGCGAGCCCGCGGCGAGTCCTACGTGGATCGCTCGGACGGCGACGGCGGCGGCGGGGAGCTCGCCAGCGGCATGCACGTGCGCCACGCCAAGTACGGCGAAGGCGAGGTGCTGAGCGTGGAGGCTGGGCGTCCGCCCAAGGTCACCGTGCGGTTCGCAGGCTGGGGCGTGAAGCAGATTTTGGCGAGCTACCTGGAGCCCGGCTGAATCATTCGTCCGAGCTGCTCTTGGTGGACTTGGACTCCGACTTGGATTCGCCCGAGTCGCTCTTCTTGCTGCTGCCCTTGCTGGTGCTGCCGTAGCCGTCGGCGTACCAGCCGCCGCCCTTGAGCATGAAGTTCCCGCCCGAGATCAGGCGCTTGGCCTTGAGTTTGCCGCACTTGGGGCACTTCTTGACCGGGTTCTCGCTGATGCGTTGCTCGAGTTCCCAGGTCTTTCCGCAGGCTTCGCAACCGTATTCGTACGTCGGCATTCGTGACTCCGAGCGGAGATTTAAGGCCGCTCGAGGGCATGTCAAGACGCACACAATTGGCGATTCTTCCGTCCCTTCAAAGCCGGACGCCCGTGTCCGACGCGGGAGATCGCGTACGGGCACGGGCGCGGGCACGTTTACGGGGAGCCCTGAGGGGGCCCGTCCGGTCACTTGGCCTTGAGGGCCCCGTCGATCACTTCCTTGAAGCGCTCCACGGGCTGGGCGCCCTGCAGCAGCTTGCCATTGATGAAGAACGAGGGCGTTCCGATGCGCGCCCCCGCCTTTTCGACAGCCTCGATGTCCGCCTTCACGCGGGCTTCGTGGGTGTGGTTGTCGAGCGCAGCCTTGAACTTGGCCATGTTGATGCCGCCGACCTGCTCGGCGTACTTCTCGAGGTCCTCACGCGTGAGCGCGCGCTGGTTGGCGAAGAGGATGTCGTGGAAGGCCCAGAACTTGTCGGAGCCGCCCTGCTCGTAGACTTCGATCGCCGCCTCGGCAGCCGGCTGGGCTTCCTTGTGGAAAGGCAGCGGGTAGTTGCGCCAGACGATCTTGATCTTGTCCTTGTACTCGTCCATCAGCTGCTTGACGGTGGGGTTCACGCGTCCGCAGAAGGGGCACTGGAAGTCGCTGAACTCCTGGATCACGACCTTGGCGGCCTTGCCGCCCTTGAAGGGCGCGTCCTTGGCGGCCGCGATCTCGTAGATTCTTGTTCTCATCGGGGGCACCAGCTGCAGCGGGAGCGGCGGCGGGCTTGGTGGCGCCGTCCTTGATGATCTCTTCGTAGAGCTTGGCCTTGGACGTGCCGGACTCCACCTTGGCCTTGGCCTTGGCGAGCTCCTCGTCGATCAGCTTCTCGAATGCGGGCTTGGGCTGGGCGCCGCGCAGGCTGCGGCCGTTGATGAAGAACGAGGGCGTGCCGGAGGCACCGAGACCGCGCGCGAGCGCCTGGCTCTCTTCGATCTTCGCCTTGTAGGTGCTGTTGTCGAGGGCCGTGGCGACCTTCTTGGCGTTGAGGCCGAGCTGCTTGGCGTAGTTTTCAAGATCGGCGCGCGTGAGGGCGCGCTGGTTGGTGAACAGGAGGTCGTGGGCTTCCCAGAACTTCTTGGAGCCCCCCTCGGCGAATGCCTCTTGAGCGAGCTGAGCGGCGGGGCCGGCGTCGTTGTGGAAGGGGAGGGGGTTGTCCTTCCAGATCACGCGCAGGTCGTTGCCGTACTTCTGGACGAGCTCGGTCACGGTGGGCTCCACGCGCGAGCAGAACGGGCACTGGTAATCGCTGAAGATCACCATGGTGACGAGGGCGTCGGCGGGCCCCTTCGAGGGATCCTTGTCGTTGACGGGGACCTTGTACACGGTCTTGTCATCAGCAGGCGGCTGGGCAGGACGGTCGGCAGCGGCAGCGGCCTTGGCCTTGGCGTTGGCCATCAGCGTGGCGTAGAGGCTCGCGGCGGGCACGCCCTTGGCCTTGAGCTTGTCGGCGCGCTTGATCTCGTCGTCGATGATCTCCTTGAACTTCTCCACGGGCTGGGCGCCGCGCAGCGGACGGCCGTTGATGAAGAAGGAGGGGGTGCCGCGAGCGCCCACGTCGGCGGCCAGTGCCTGGTCGGCCGCGATGGACTTCTCGTGCTTCTTGCTGTCGAGAGCAGCCTTGAACTTGTTCATGTCGAGCCCGAGTTCCTGGGCGTACTTCTCGAGGTCGGGACGCGTGAGCGCCGAGCGATTCTCGAAGAGCTTGTCGTGCATGGCCCAGAACTTGGGAGCCTTGCCCTGATCGAAGGCTTCCATGGCAGCCTGGGCGGCGGGCCCGGCGTTCTGGTGGAAGGGGAGGGGCTGGTTGCGCCATACGACGCGCACCTTCTTGCCGTAGTCCTTCTCGATCTGAGCGAGCGTGGGACCCACGCGACCGCAGAAGGGGCACTCGAAGTCGCTGAACTCCACGATGGTCACGAGCGCGTCGCTCGGGCCCTTCTGGGGCTGCGCGGCCGTGACGGGCACCTTGAAGCGCTCCGGTGCGTCCTCTTCCTGGACGCCAGCAACGGCGCCCGCGCCCTCGGCCTGTTCGGCACTCACGTCGGCGATTTCGCCGCCGCCCTTATTCGCCGTCACTTGACCGAGTACAAACCCGATCACCGCGGCGATGATAGTCATCACGATGGCTGATCCCTTACTCATATTCTCTCCTCAGGCCACGGCCTAAGCCGTGGCGCTCTGAAACCACAGTTCGATGTCGAAATGGCGAATTGTCGGGGCCGGTTGAGCCTCGGACCTCAGCTCTCCGCAGCGGGGCAGGCCGGCGGCGGACGGAGGGCGGATCGCAGCTGCGATCGCAACCTCACGGGCGAGTTCCGAAGACGCACGAGTCGACGCGCTGACATGCGCGCGACGCAGCGACCGGCTTCAGGCGCGGGGTGGGCGCTCGAGGCGTGTCGGGTCGAGCGAGCGCGGGCGATCGACGGGGGCGGGGCGCTGCCAACTGGGCAGCGTCCAGGCGAGCCGCTCGGGCATGGGGAGCGCGAGGCTCCACAGCGCGAGCGGGGCGGTGTCCCCGAGTTCGATATGGCCCGACGCAGGAAGCGCCGGCAGGCAAAGGGGTGAGCTGGGATCGGCACACCACAGGAGCTCAGCGCCGCTGAGGGGACCCTCGTCGCGGGCACAGCTCATCAGGGTGGTCTGGCTGCGCTCGAGGTCCCGCAGACTCAACGGGGTGGAGCCTTCACGCACGCCCGCGAAACCGAGGCACGCGATCACGGTCGTGAGGATCAGCGTTGCCCCCAGCAACGAGATCATCACGCTTGCAGGCGAGCTCGCCCACTTGGACCTGTTCGTGGAAGTAACCATCGAACTGTGCGGCATTCTACACCCGAGGTGCCCCGTAGCAACAATCCAGAAATGGACCGTCTGGCACCCAACGCTCGATTCGGCCGCCCTATTCCGAACGGCCGATCAGCTTCACGGGGCGCTGCGCGAGCCAGTGCGCGCTTCCGGGCGGCTCACGCCGTCGGGGAAGCCCGTCACCACGCGATGCAGTAACTCGGCCAGGGAGGAGAACTCGGGCAACCGCGCGAGCGCGCGGCCCACGTAGCGCAGACTCGGGGCGAACCAGGGCAAAAAGCTCGGGTTTCCACGGACTTGATCGATGAACACGAAGCGCCCGGCGTCCTTGAGCTTGCGCTGCACGGCTACCAGCCAGAAGGCCCGCTCCAAATCCGCCACGGACTCCCCGCGCAAACCCGCCGCATAGGCGACCAGCTCGCGCTGCTCCGCCTCGCTGAGGTCCACGTACGAGTCGCACAGGAGCGCCACCAGGTCGTACACGGCGGGCCCCATCAGGGCGTCCTGGAAGTCGATTACCACCAGACCTGGCTTGGCCTTGCGCCGCGACGCCCACATGAGATTTCGGGACTGGAAGTCGCGATGCACGAACCCTTGCGGTAGGCCGAGGATGGCCTCCACCAACGTGTCCGCCGAGCCCGCGAAGAGCTCCCGATCTCCGGTCGAGAGCGCCAGCCCCTGGGCATCGAGACCCCATTCCAGGAAGTGCTCGAGCTCCCAGCGCAACAGCGTGCGATCGAAGCTGCGCCCGTAGGCGATGCACTCCGCGTTCTTGGCGGCGGCCTGCCGGTGCATTTGCACCATCAGCTCGATGGCGTGCCGGTAGTGCGTGAGCCACTGCTCGCGGCCCGAGCCCAGCAAGCGCGCCTCGAAGGTCTCGTCGCCGAGATCCTCCAGCAGCACCACTCCGCGCTCCAGATCGCTTACCAGCACCTCCGGTACCGCGATGCCGAGCGCGCGCAGGTGACGCTGCACGTTGAGGAACGGGAGCTCGGTGGGTTTGGCCGCACCGCTCAGTTCGTCGCTCTTGAGCGCGTCGGCCGGCAGGCGCATCACGATCAGGGAGGGCGGCGCCGCGGTGGCACTCGTCACGCGATAGTAGCTACGCGTGGAGGCGTCACCCTTCAGCTTGAGTACGTCGAGATCACGCGGAACCTCGCCCCACACGGCGTGAAGCGAGGGTTCCAGATCCATGCCGTCGAATTGTCCCGTGGACGCGGGCATCAGCGCTCGTCGTATCCGCGGTCGTCGTCGCGGTCGCGGGCGTCGGGCTCGTCCCGGCCACGACTCCAGTCGTCTGCCACTGGGCGCTCGCGGCTGCGGTCGTCGGTGCTGCTGCGCTCACGGCCGCGGTCGTCCGCGCTGCCACGGCTGCGGTCATCGGCGCTGCTGCGCTGCTCCCGACGATTGTCGAAGGAGCGCTCGCGGCTGGGTCCGCGGTCGTCGGTGCGCTCGCGGCTGGGTCCGCGGTCGTCGGTACGCTCACGGCTGGGTCCGCGGTCGTCGGTACGCTCGCGACTGGGTCCGCGGTCGTCCGTGCGTTCACGCGGACGATCGTCGCTCGGCCCGCGTCGCTCGTCGCTGCGCTCGCGGCTAGGTCCACGGCGCTCGCCACGACCGCCACCGCCACCGCCACCGCTACGCGGACGGTCGTCCCGGCTGCGCTCGCTGCTGCGCTCGGTGCGTTCGCTGCCGCGCTCGCCACGCACGGGGATGATCTGCAGACGCCGTTCGGCGCCCTCGCCCTCGGAGCGCGTGCTCACGCCCGGGAACTTGGCCAGCGATACGTGGATGACGCGCCGATCGCGCGCCGACATGGGCTCCAGGGTCACCGCGCGTCCAGAGGACACGGCGCGCTTGGCCTCACGCTTGGCCATCGACACCAGGCTGTTGTCGTGACGTTCACGGTAGTCACCCGAGTCGAGCACGATGTGACGGCGCTCGTCCGGGTCGCGATTGACGATCTTGTTCACGAGGAACTGCAGCGCCTCGAGGGTCATGCCCTTCTTGCCGATGGCACGCCCTGCGTCCGGCCCCTCGATGTCGACCACCACGCGCTCGTCGTCCTCCTCGCGCACGCGAGCGGAGGCTTCGAGATCCATGCGATCGAGGATGCCCTGGGTCACTCGGCGGGCGTCATCGGCCTTGCCGTCATCCACGTTGCGGGAGCGTCTCTTCTCGCGATCGTCACCACGACCCTGACGATCCTCATCGACGAACAGCGCCCCATCCATGTTGTGTCTACGCTCGTCCACGTCCGGTCCTCCGAGGGGACGCCGCATTGTCTGGGGCGCCCGATGGCGAGTTCGAAAGGCCACTTTCGCCGCCCCCTGTGGGCGGGTGACTGTTGGCGATCCGATACTCGATAAACTTTTGTTGCCCGATGCTGAGCACCGAGTTGGTGAACATGTAAAGGCAAAGACCCGCGGGCAAAAAGAGCATGAAGCTCGTGATCATCGCGGGCATCACGTAGAGCATCATCTTGGCCTGCGCGGCGTCCATGGTGCTCGGCGTGATCTTCTGCTGAACCCACATCAAGAGCCCGAGTGCCAACGGCAGCACGTAAAAGGGATCGGGCGCGGTAAGGTCTTGCCAGAAGCCGAAGAAGGGGCGTCGGAACAGCTCCACGTTAGTGGAAAGCGACATGTACAGGGCCCACCAGATGGGCAGCTGCAAGAGCTGCGGCAAGCAACCCCCGAACGGGTTGATCTTGTGCTTCTTGTAGAGCTCCATCATCGCCACGCCCTTCTTCTCGCGGTCGTCCTTGTACCGCTCGTTGAGGGCGTCGATCTCCGGGCTTGAGGCGGCGCATGGCCGCGATGGACTGGAAGCTCTTGGCCGTGAGCGGGTAGAGCACCAGCTTCACGAAAAAGGTCAGAAGGATGATGGCGACGCCCCAGTTGGGCACCCACTGGTGGATGAACGCCAGCATGGCCAGGAGGCCGTTGGCGATGGAGTCCACGCCCGGCAGGCCGCCCACGAAGGAGGCGCGCCGCAGGCTGTGGCCGGCTGCGGCCAAGGTCTCGGGGAGCTTGGGGCCCACGTAGGCGAGGGTCCGGAACAGGTTCTGCGAGTTGGGCAGCGCCTTGACCGTGGGGTAGCGCAAGGAGACCGTGAGCAAGGAGCCCTCCGGTTCGTCCTCGGAGCCACCGCGGTCGGAGCCCGACAGCGCACAGCGATTGAAGGTCTTGGCGTTCCCCGCGTAGGCCTGCGTGAAGTAGATGGTGTCGACGGACCCGAAGTTCACCGCGCCCTCGAGCACGGGCTTGTCTTCGACCACGTCCGCGCGCTCGAAGCGCTTGGGCGTGTCGTCTTCCACGCAGAGACCACTGGCCGTCAGCGGCGAGCGTCCGGCCATGAAGCCGCCCTTCTCGTCCTGGCGTCGCACGTAGTGGTAGCCCTCGATGGAGACCTCGAGTGGGCGCTCGGTCTTGCCGCGGTTGATCACGTTGAGCGTCGACCACAGCTGGAACGGACCCTGACCGACCTCGATCTTGCGGACGATGAGCAGGTCGCCGGCCACATAGGTGAAGCGGGCGGCCTGGGGGCTCAGCTGCTCCACGCTCCACACGGCGTTCGGGGGCAGGTTGACTCCTGCGATGACGACGCGGAACGGGAGATAGGCAGGGCGATCGGTGGTGACGAGATCGATGGGCTTGCCGTTGGCCGCCGTGAAGCGCTTTTCACGCAGGCGGAAGTGCTCGATGGCGCCGCCGTTGTTCGAGAGCACCGCCTCGAAGTCCGGGCTCTCGAGCCTGACGTGCCGCATATCGCCGATGTCGAACGAGAGCTGGGGGGGCGCAGGCGTGGAACGTTCACGGTCCGCCTGGGGGCTCTCCTTCGCGGCCGGGCTCGTGCTCGCAGGTTCCCGGCTCAAGGCGAAGGCCGACGCGGCGAACGCACTCAAGAGGAGGACGCAGGTGAAGAAGAGGCGCGGTCTCTGAGTTGGCATCACGACTCCGAACGAGGTCTGCCCGGGGACCAAGCGTGGGCTTCAGCGGGCGACACGAACTTGGGGGGCGGGGGGTCGAATCCCCCTGGGTGAAACGGGTGGCAGCGGGCGATTCGCTTGGCGCCCAACCATGAACCACGGGCCGCGCCGTGCATTTCAATGCACTGGGCGGTGTAGCGTGAACAGCTCGGCTCGAAGCGGCAGCCGCGTCCAAGCAGCGGCGACAGCAGCAGCTGGTAGATGCGGATCACGGCGAGCAAGAGGCGGGCGATCATCGGGTACCGCCTCTCTTACCGCGCAGCACGCGCGCAGCATCGTCGAACTCTCGGACGACATCGGCCAGGCACGACACCGAGCAACCGTTCTTGGCGATCACCACCAAGTCGGCCTGCTCCGGGAAGAGCTCGCGGTGCTGCCGGAACGTCTCCCTGATCAAGCGCTTGATGCGGTTGCGTCGCACGGCCTTGCCGACCTGGCGGGCCACCGTGATCCCGAGACGCGCGCGCGGCACGCTAGCGGGCCCCACGAGCACGAGAAAGCTCCTGGTGTGGACGCGCCGCGCCCGGTCCCGAACAAGGCGGAACTCGAACCGCTTGCGCAAACGGTCGCTAGCCGGAAAACGCTGCGAACGCTCGGCAGCGGGGCCCAAGGCACCCGAAGCCAAGGGGAGCCCGCTTACTTCTTGTAGACCGAGACGCCCAGGCGCTGACGCCCCTTGCGGCGGCGGTTGTTGATCACCTTGCGGCCGTTGGCGGTCTTCATACGGGCGCGGAAGCCGTGGGTACGAATGCGACGGGTGCGGTGCGGTTGATAAGTGCGCTTCACGGGGATCCTCCAGCAGACGCTCCCAGGCGGGCTGCGCTCTGCGAGTGCTCAACCCGAGGCCCAGGGGCGCTCGAGTGAAACTTGTGGCCCGAGCAGAGCCGCTGGCTCCAGCTAGGGCGCGGGAAGGTTGCATGGGCATACCCAGCTGTCAAGAACGGCCTGGACGTTAGAAACGCCACGGTTTGGTGAGCCGTTTGTCGGGCCTCATGGCTTTCGATAGAGACCTGAATCCAAGCAACTAAAGTACCCCTCCTGGCTGACGATGACATGGTCGAGCAGGAAAATTCCCAGCAGCTCTCCCACCTGAGCCAAACGCTGTGTGAATCCAAGGTCTTCGCTGCTCGGCTCGCAGCTGCCCGAGGGATGGTTGTGGACCAGGATGACGGCGCTCGCGGCCTCCCGCACCAGGGGCCGGAACACGTCTGCCGGTTGCAGGGCGCAGCCGCTCACACCGCCACGCGCCAGGAGGACGCGTGAGAGCACCCGCTGGCGGGCGTCGAGGGCCACCGCCCAGAGCTCCTCGTGACGAAGTTGTCCGAGCAGGGGGCCAAAGCTGCGGAACACATCCTCGCTGGAGGCGAGCCGAACACCGCGCACCAGGGGCAGGGCGCTGATGCGGCGGCCGAGCTCCATGGCTGCGACGATGCGCGCCGCCTTGCTGGCGCCGACGCCGCTCAAGGATGCGAGCTCCGTCCCGCCGGCCCGCGCCAGCCCCCGCAAGCCACCCGCCCTCAACAGCAGTTTCTCCGCCAGGGCGGGCACGGGTTCGTCCCGTGTCCCCGTGCCCAGCAGAATGGCGATCAGCTCTCCGTCGCTCAGGCTCTCGGCCCCGGCGGCGCGCAGTTTCTCCCGCGGCCCATCGGCCCAGCGTGTTGGCGTGTCCATCGGGATCGGCCAATGCGCGCTCCATTCCAGTTTGCCGACATGCGATTACGCCGGGTTAGCTAGCCGACATGGCGGGTTTTCGTCGTGCCTTCGCGGGCTCGCGCCGCGGCGGGTGCCCAAACGGGGTGAGTGGGGTCGAGAAGCTTTCCCCCCTTGCTTGCTTCCCCGGGTCCGGTTCGATAAATTCCGGTTTCTTCCATGCACTTCGTGTCGCGTCGCCTGCTCCTCCCCGCCCTCTGCGCCTTCGTAGGCGCATGCACGGACACGCGCGGAGAAGACGCGGGCGCTGTGATCGACTCGCGCGAGGGCTCGTTGGCCCTGCTCCAGCTCGAGCGCTTCACCGATTCCGAAGTCCCTCTGCCGCGCCTCGTGGCAGGCGCCAAGATTGCGCGTTACCGCGCCATCGATGGCGATGCGCTGCTGCGTTTGCTCGGTGCTGACGCGCGTGATCTCGACACGTGCAGCGCTTCGGGTGGACTGGGCGAGCTGGATCTCGGCGCTGAAGCTCAGGTCGAGCTGCTCTCTGTCGGCGATATCACGCTGCGCGGCGGCGGCGCCCAGAGCACGCTCTCTCCCAGACTCTTTCCGGCCTTGGCCACCACGGCGTCGGGCTGGTTTTACGCAGGCGAGGCTGAAGCCACTCTGCCGCGCGCCGAACTCGACGAATACGTGCTTTCGGCGCCGGGCGAGTCCGGCACCGGCGCGTTCGAGGTCGCGGTCGCTGCTCCGGGACCCGTGCTCGGGTTGTCGCTCGCCGGCCTCGCACTCGAACAGACGGCGTCCTTGGACCGCGCTGCGGGGGTCGAGCTCACCTGGGACGCCGAAGATGCAGGCGACCGCATCGAGCTCGAGCTCTACACGGGCGGCAGCCTGCTCGCCTGCACGGTGCGCGACGACGGACACTTCGCGCTCACGCAAGCTCAGTTGAGCGCTCTCGAGACCGACGAGAACGCGTCGTTGGTGGTGCGCCGCGTGCGGGTCGCCCCCGTCGACATGCACGGCATCACGTCTGCCTATGCCCGCGTGGCGAGCAGCCGCACCCTGGCGCTGCAAGTTCGCTGAAGCCGGGAGGGCGCGTGCCCTCTTTCGAGAAGAGGTCGTGGACACCGTGAGCGAAGCGAACCTCGCGGTGGGGTGGGTCCCGTCGCGGCTTTGCCGCGATGGGCGGGGAGGGCGCGTGCCCTCTTTCGAGAAGAGGTCGTGGACACCGTGAGCGAAGCGAACCTCGCGGTGGGGTGGGTCCCGTCGCGGCTTTGCCGCGATGGGCGGGGAGGGCGCGTGCCCTCTTTCGAGAAGAGGTCGTGGACACCGTGAGCGAAGCGAACCTCGCGGTGGGGTGGGTCCCGTCGCGGCTTTGCCGCGATGGGCGGGGAGGGCGCGTGCCCTCCCCGATTAACTAGTCCCCCTTGGTGTTGCCGAAGAGCTTGGACAGTAGCTTGCCCGTGTTCTGTTGCGGAGGCTTGGAGTCCTTGCGCATCTCGGCCAGGCGTACCTCGCGTGCTGCTTCGACGTTGCGCGGATTGATCTCGACCGCTTTCTGGAAGTGCTTGGTGGCTTCTTCGCCGCGGTTCACGCGCTTGAGCACCACGCCCTTGTAGTAGTGCGCTCGCTCGTTCTTCGGGTGCGCGCTCAGCGCACGGTCGAAGGCGCGCAACATCTCGTCGAAGGGGCCGCTCTCGCCTGGGTTCATCAGGTGCAATACCCAGCCGTAGAGCGCGTTGCAGTCGGCTTCGTCCGGGTTCTTCGCCATGGCGCTGCGGATCAAGGTGAGCGCCTGGGCGTAATCTCGGCGCTTGATCAGCACCTCGGCCTTTTGGAACTCGACGGCCGACTCGAGCACGTTGCGCATCAGGCGCTCGGCGCTGCGGGTGCCGCCACCGCCTTCGACGGCCTTCATGTAGTCAGCGCGCGTGGTCGGGTTGCCGAGGGTCTCGTTGGCTTCGGTGATGCGGTCGAAGACCAGCTGGGCACACGACGCCAGCGGAGCCAGCGCGGGGGGGAGCCGGTCCGGGTGGAACTTCTTCACGAGCGCGAAGTAGGCCGTGCCGACTTCCGGGGCCGGGGTGCTGAGCGGAAGTCCCAGCAGGTCGAAGTGGTTCACGTCGTCGAGGCGCTTGTAGAGCGCGACCAGTTCGTTCCAGCGCGCGAGATCGGTCGCGCTCAGACCGGGTGGCACCGGCGGCGTGGGGGGCAGGTTGGACGCGCCCGCCGCCGCGGGTGCCACCGGCGCGTGGCTACCTGGCGTGGGGGTGGCGGCTCGTGCTGGCGGCTGCGACGTGCCGACCGTGACCCGCGGAACGAAACCCGAGTTGGAACGACCGGCCACCGTGGCGCGCGGCAGCTCGCCCTCTTCGGAGACCTCGATGCCGCGCACGAGCCCGAGCAGATAGAGCACGCGTTTGGCGGCCAGGCTCGGCAGCTCGCTGCCAGAAAGCAGCTCCTCCACCGTGCTCGGACCTGCGCGCAGGCTGTCCACCAGGGCCAGCTCCTTGGCCTCGAACTCGAGCCTCTCGAGGGGAACCCCTGGCCTCATGCGGAGCACGCGTCCCCCAAAGCGCGCCAGCGTTGCGTCCATCACGTCTTCCCGGGGCGCCTGACGTAGGCCCCTGGAGAGCAGCGCATACAGGTCCACCGGTTCGCTGAGCACGCCGGCCCCCGAGCCCAGCAGGTTCTGCTGTTCGTAGAAGGCGTAGGCACCGTCGCGGCGCTGGAACAGGCGGAGCAAGGCTTCGAGGGCGTTCGGGGCCGGACGCAGGGGGCGGATGGAGGTTACCAGGCCATCCTCGAAAAAGAGCCGGTCTTGGCCCGCCTGCTCCTGATCGCTGTCAGGCCAGATCGCGAGCGTTCCCGTGAGCTTTTGGCCCGCGGTGTAGACGAGGAGGTGGGGCAAGGGGGTCTTGGTCAAAGACCCCTGGGCAGACGGCTTCAGCGTCATCGAGCCGATACTTCCTTCATGTTTCCCGGCCTGGCTGCGGCAGCGATTGGCTAGTTTCTCACACCGTGACACGGGTCCGGAAGTCCGTCCTGGCCCACCTGGACACTCGCGTTCCTTCCCCCCGGGGTGCCGGCCACCCGAAGCTCACCTGGACCGGACCGAGCCTCGATTTTCCGCTTTTGTGATTCCGCCAAAAGTTTGCTCTAGTGGCGCCTCACCGCCTGTGGGCCTCCCCACGTGGGAGGTGCGGGCGGCTTCTCAGAGGAGTTCGGATGCGACGTGGTTCGGGTTGGGCGACGCTGTTCTTCCTTGCGTTCATGTTGGTGGGCTGCGCGAACGACCAGCCGACCATCAACCGGGTGCAGCCGAACGCGCTCGCCAAGTCGATGTTCGTCGGCGACTGGTACACCAAAGGCACCATCGTCGACACGCAGATCGATGCGCCCATCTACGTGGGCAGCGAGACGCCCTTCGATCGCATCCAGTGGGAGATCCAGGAGAAGTTCCTGATCGCCAAGCGCTCCTACGAGTTCGTGGGCAAGGCCGAGGACGACGGTGTGGTGGACGGTGAGAAGACCTCGGTGATCGCGGTCTACGCCATCTCGAGCCACTTCGATATCCGGCGCGAGTACAACCCGGCCACCGGCGAGCGCAGCAACGTGATCAGCGAGAACACGCTCGACCGTCCCTGGCACGAGCGCGAGTACATGCGCGTCGACTGGTCCCAGAACCTGCTCGACGGTGCCACGCTGCCCTCGCCCTACGCGGGAGACGTGCCGCTCAAGAACGTCGCGCTGTTCGACCAGGACACCGGGGACGCCGAGCGCGAGCAGTTCGCGCCGCGCTTCGAGCAGAACGAGGACGGCCAGGTCGTGTACTTCGAGCTGGTCAACCGCTACTGGGCCGAGCCCGCGATGCGGGACGGAGTCCCGGCCTGTTACTACCTCTTCAACAGCCAAATGGACTGTCAGCCCGGCGCCATCGCCGTGCGCCATTCGTACATGCGCGTCGAAGATCGCGACTACCAGCCGCGGCCCTACACCCAGGATCGCATGGAGCGCTTCGGCTATTTCCTGATCAAGCGCGACAACTACGACGATAGCTACGGTGCCACCGTGGACGGGCGCGAGATTTACGCCATGCGCCACAACCTGTGGATCTACAGCCATCGCAAGGACGACAAGGACCAGTTCGTCACGTGCGGTCGCGACGCCGACTGCGGTGGGTCGGGCTCCGAGTGCGATCTCGCGTGGGGCAAAGCCCGCGGCAGGACCGACGGTGCGTGCACCATCCCGTATCACCGGCGCGAGTTGCGTCCCATTCGCTACTACCTGACCGACAACTTCCCGGCCAACCTGGTGCCCACCGCGTTGATGGTCGGCAAGGACTGGGATCGCGCCTTCACCGAGACCGTCGCCTCCATGATGCGCCTCGATTGCGAGGACGCGCACGCGGAGGACTGCGCGACCATGGTGCCCAGCGAGATCGCCTCGCGCCTGGGACCGATCTTCGCCATCTGTCACAATCCGGTCACCGCCGATGACGCGCCGGGCTGCGGTGAACCCGGCTTCTCGCCGCGCTTCGGGGACATTCGCTACAACTTCGTGTCCTGGGTGTCCGATGCCCACTCCAAGTATGCGGGCGCCCCGCTGGGCCTCGGGCCTTCCCAGGCCGATCCGCTGACGGGTGAAGTGGTGTCCGGCGTGGCCAACTTGTATGGCGATGGCTTCGATCAGCTGGCGGCGCAGGCGCGCGACATCCTGGCGATGATGCAGGGCGACCTGTCGGAGACGGCCACGCAATCGAGCTCGGCGTTCAGCGCGTGGATCAAGCAGACCGAGCAGGCTGCCGTGGCCCAGACCTCCCAGCGCGAGGCCGACCGACACGTAGTCGAGCTCGACGCCCAGGACATGGCCGACGCCAACGCAGACATGGACTTCTCTTGGTCCACCAGTCGCATGCCGGCTTTCCAGGCTCCGCTCGGCGTCTCGCAGATTCGCGACCAAGCGGACGCGCAGTGGAAGCGCATCGGTGGCATGCACGAAAAGCTCAAGCTCGCCAAGCAGGGGGCGAGCAACCTGGCGCAGTTGCGCGGCACGTACCTCGAAGACGCCCTGGTGGACGACGAGTACGTGTCCTCGTTGGGAATGGCGCCCGGTACCAAGCTCTCGGCGGACGATCTCGCGCGCGTGTCGCCCGTGGGCACCGAAGGCGCATTTGGCGCGCTCGGAGCACAGCGCAAGCGCCGTGAAACCCTGCGCAACGAGTCCGACCACCGAGCTTGTGTGCTCGAGGCGGGCGACTTCATGGACGAGGGCTTGCTCGGCCTATTGCGCGAGATTCGATCGCGCGGTGAACGAGGGCGACGGAACCGTCACCTGGTACGGCACCAAGTACCAGGTGGGCACGCGCGGCGCCATCGACTACGAGCGTGTGAAGGAGATGGTCAAGCAGCCCATCTTGTTCGGGTTGATGGCCCACGAGCTCGGTCACACGCTCGGCTTACGCCACAACTTCTCGGGGTCCTACGACGCCGTCAACTACCGTCCCGGCTACTGGGAGCTGCGCGACGACGGCAAGATCGCCTCGCGCGCGGAGGACCCCATGACCGACGCGGAGGTCAATGGGCGGATTCGTGAGTACCAGTACTCCACCGTGATGGACTACGGACACAACTTCGTGGTCACCGACGCCCAGGGCATCGGTCACTACGACGTGGCGGCGATCAAGATGGGCTACGGCGACATCGCCGAGGTGTTCACCGACGCGCCCCAGGAGAACGCCGTGGGCATCGCGAGCATCGACGCTCAGGCCAGTCCGTTCATGGTGTTTCAGGTGGATCCGCCACGCGGCGATCAGGACAACGAGCTGCGCGCCTTCCACTACTCATCGTGGCCAACCTTGGTCGGCGGCGTGGGCAACATCTCGAAGCGCAAGGACGTGCGCTACCGCGACCTCGGCTTCGTGGCTTCTCCGTTGTTCGGCGGCGGTGGACGTGGCCTCTATCAGGACGGCGACGCGCTCTTGCCCGTGGTGCCCTACCTGTACTGCGGCGATGAGTACGCGGACTCGCGGCCGCCCTGCAACCGCTACGACGCGGGCGCCGATCCCTACGAGGTGATGCAGTCCATCATCGACAACTACTGGAACTACTACCCGTTCAGTCACTTTATGCGAGGGCGCATCGGCTGGGACCCCTCGAGCGTGGTGAACCGCTCAGCGGATCGCTACTACATGCCGTTGATGTCGATGGCGCAGATCTACGCGCTCTATCGCCAGTTCTACGAGCCCTTCCTGGGCACGACGTTTTTCGAGGACTCCGAGGGCTTCGGGCTCTTCACGTTGGGCGTGCGCGCCAGCTACGACCTGTTCCGCCGGGTGGTCTCCACGCCCGAGCCGGCGGGCCTCCTCTACGAGCAGCTCGCCGACGGCACCACGCTGCTCTCCGAGGACGGCACGGAGGCGCCGCTCATCCCCAAGTCCATCGATGCCTTCAGCGGTCGCTTCTTGCGCTCCTACTACGAGATCGGCCCTGCGAACGAGTGGGTCTATTTCACCAGCTCCGGTTGGTTCAAGGAAAAGGCCCTGGCGCTGCAGATCTTGATGTACGCCGACACGGGCTACCTCGGCGTGGACACTTCACCGGACGTCCGCGAGTACTCGTCGAGTTACTACACGAGCTTCCCGGACTCGATGTCGTCGTTCTTGAGCGCGATCTTCGCCTCGGATTACGAGGCCTACGGACCGCGCCTGAAGGACGGCGCGCTCTTCTATCCGAACCCGCAGGACGTGGTGAATCATGGCATGGCCATCGATGCCCAGGGCAGCGACTTGGTTTCGCCCAACCTCGGGTTCACGTTGCAGCTCACGGCCATGGCCTTCGGCACGCTGCTGAGCCCGAACACATTCGATCAGGACTTCGTGAATCGCTCGCGCCTGTTCGCCCAGGGCAGCTCCGAGGCCGTGACGCCCGCAAACCCCGTGACCTATGTGGACTCGCGCAGCGGGCTCACCTACGTGGCGAGCTCGTACCCTGTGACTCGCGACGGCAAGACCGTGGAGACCGGCTCCGCGGCCGCCATGATCGCCTACGCGAACGGGCTCCAGGCCAAGATCGCGAAGGCACAACTGGACGGCGATACCGACAAGGCAGCCCGCACGCAGGCCACACTGGACGATTTCGTGGATAACCTCGACGCGCTCCGTTACCTGACCAACATCCTGGGTCACGGCTCGAACGGCCAGTTCTTCGGGTTCTAAGCGCACACGGTAGGGGCCCGCGAGCACGGGCACGCCTTTGCTAGCGCAAGGCTGGCACGGGGAGCAGGATACTGACTGTGTCAGCGTCGTGCTAGCTGCCCAGATGCGTGAGGCGCACCAGCACGCCTTCGGGCGCCTGATCCTCGCGCAGGTCGATTTCGCCTTCGAGGAACCACATGTTGTCCTCCTCGGGATCCACCAGTACCTGGCGCACGCGGTACAGGTGCGGCGCAAGCGTCTCGATCTGCGTGCGGTCCACGGTGCGCGAGCGCTGATCGGTGATCAGCTGCTCGTAGTGCTCGAAGTACTTCTGCATGCTCGACTCGAGCCCGGACGCGCCCAGGGAGCTCTCGTGGTGCACCGAGGCGGCTGCCTCTTCCCAATCGCGCGCCGCGAGCGCGCGCACCAGAGCGTGGAGCTCGTGGCGAATGCGCGCGTGGAACGCCTTCTGGTCGCGCGAGATGTCCTTCTTGCGCTCGGGTAGGGCGGCCTCCTCGCCGCTCTTCTCGCCGGGCGCCACCATCGACTCCCACTCGGTGACCAAGCTCGAGTCGATGCGCTCGAGGATGGCACGCAGGAACGCCACCACGTCGACCACCGCGTCGGTCTTGGCCGGCTCGGGCACCGTCTGCACCAGGGTCTTGTAGGCGTCGCTCAAGTAGCGCAGCAGCACGCCCTCGGAGCGCGCGAGCCCATACTCCTTGATGTACTCGGCGAAGGTCATATAGCGCTCGTAGAGGTCGCGGGCGACGCTCTTGGGCCGGATGTTCTCGCCCACCCAGGGGTGCTTGGCAGCGAAGGCGTTGAAGGTGTCGTAGATGAAGTCCGCGTTGGGCTTGGGATAGGCGACCGTTTCGAGCTCCTTCATGCGGTCTTCGTATTCCACGCCCTCTGCCTTGAGCCGGTTGATCAGATCGCCTTGAGCCTTCTTTTGTTGGGCGACGAGCAGGGTGGTGGGGTTCTCGAGGATGGACTCGAGCAAGCTCATGAGGTCGAGCGCGTAGCTCTCGAGCGCGGGGTCCAGGCGCTCGATGGTGTCGATGAGATAGAGCGACAGCGTCTGGAACAGCGAGAAGTCGCGCTGCAGGCTCAGGTGCACACGCACGAAGCGTCCCTTGCCGTCGGGGCGCTTCACGACCTCCAGGATCTGCGCATCGAGTAGGGAGCGAAACAACTGCCGGGCCTGACGCCGCAGGCGCTTCTTGGCGCTCGGGCGCTCGTGGGCGCGCGCGATCAGCCGCACGAGGTGGTGGTAGCCGCCCAGGCGCCCGGTGGGCGAGTCGGCGAGCAGGCTCATGATCATGCCGTGGGTGACGTTGAAGCGGCTCTCGAGCGCTTCGGGCGCGCTGCGGATCAAACGCTGGAAGGTGCCGTCGTCCCAGGGCACGTAGCCCTTGTCCGGCGGCTTGCGCATGACGACCTTCTTCTTGCCGCCCTCGGCCTTGGCGCGCAGGCGCTTGTTCTCGATCTCGTGCTCGGGGGCCTGGCACACCACGGTGCCGGCGCTGTCATAGCCCTTGCGCCCCGCGCGACCGGCGATTTGCTTGAAGTCGCGCACCGAGAGGATGGCGGTCTTCTCGCCGTCGAACTTGCAGAGCTTGGTGAACACGACCGTGCGGATGGGCACGTTGATGCCCACGCCGAGCGTATCGGTGCCGCAGATGACCTTGAGGCGGCCCTCCTGCGCCAGGCGCTCCACCAGGCGCCGGTAACGCGGCAAGAGGCCCGCGTGGTGCAGGCCGAGGCCGTGGCGCACGTACTTCTTGACGTCCTTGCCGTAGGGAGAATCGAAGCGGAAGTCTCCAATGGCCGTCGAGATGGCCTCCTTCTCCTCGCGCGTGGAGAAGTTGGTGCTCATCAGCGCCTGGGCCAGCTCGGCGCACTCGCGCTGCGTGAAGTTCACCACGTAGATGGGGTACTTGCGCTTCTCGATCAGGTCGTCGAGGGTCTCGTGCAGGGGCGTCTCGCGGTATTCGAAGTCGAGCGGCACGGGGCGCTCTTCCGAACGCACCAGCGTGACCTTGCGCTGGGTCACCTGCTCGATGCCCTCGATGATGGTGCGCATGTCCCCGAGCGTCGCGCTCATCAACAGGAAGCGCACCTCGCTCAGCACCAGCAGCGGGATCTGCCAGGCTGCGCCGCGCTCGCTGTCGCCGTAGTAGTGGAACTCGTCCATCACGACGTAGTCCACGTCGGCCTTCTCGCCGTCGCGCAACGCCAGGTTGGCCAAGATCTCGGCGGTGCAGCAGAGGATGGGGGCGTCGCGGTTGATGCTGGTGTCGCCCGTGGACATGCCCACGTTCTCGGCGCCGAACAGCGCGCAGCACTCGAAGAACTTCTCGCTTACCAGCGCCTTGATGGGCGACGTGTAGACCGAGCGCAGCCCGAGACAGAGCGCGCGGAAGTGCATGGCGGTGGCGACCAGGGACTTGCCCGAGCCCGTGGGCGTGTTGAGCACCACATGGCGGCCCTCCATGATCTCCAGGATCGCCTCTTCCTGGGCCGGATAGAGCGAGATGCCCGCGGCGCTGGTCCAGTCGATGAACGCGTCGAGCATGGTGCTCGGCTCGCACTGGTCGCGCGGCGGCGTGAAGTCGAGCAGCTTGGGTCGTTCTTTGCCCACGGCGTCAGGCCACGAGTCCGTCTGCCCCGTTGCGCAGGGTCAGGTACACCGTCGCGAAGAGCACCATGCAGTAACCGTAGGCAAACAGGACGCCCACACCGCAGGCCAGGGACCCGAGCAGGGTGGCCCCGAGCGCAATCAATCCGCCCAGCAGGATGGCCAGACGCTGACCGCTCGCGACGCGCCAAGAATTGCGGATGCCGTCGATGCCCCCCACGTTGGGCTGGGCGACCAACTCGAAGGTGGAGAAGACCGCCCCAAAGCCAGCGTAGAAGACCAGCGCCGCCCCGAGCGGCACGCTCAGCAGCGCCGCTACCACGCCCAGGTCGGAGGAGCCCGCGGCGCCGAACATGCTGAGGCCGAACAGGAGTCCGAACAGGAGGATCAGCGGAATCACGGCGGCAAAGAAGACCAACCCCTGCAGCGCCATCGACCCAAGCTTGCGCCACTCGCCGAACAGCATGCCGAGGGTAGCCGGTTCGCCGCGGGCGATCTTCACGCTGATCGACAGCATGCCGAGCGTGAGTAGCCACTGCAGCAACGTCAGGGGGATGCTCAAGAGTCCCACGAGCGGGAACAGCATCCCTAGCTGATCGCTGAAGCCGAATTGGACCAAGAACACCAGGCCCTGCGGCGCCAGGAACGCGACGAACACGATGACGATCACCACCAAGAGCAGCGCCCAGTTGCGCTTGTAGGCGTTCCAGGCGTGGCCCGTCAGCTGGCCCCAGGTGAAGGCATCGCGCCGCAACGGAAACGAGCCCAATCCCGTGCGCGCCCGGCACGACGGGCAGACCATGAACTTCCCGCCCTCGGTGCAGGTCTGGCACATGTACGTGCCGCAGCGCTGGCAGACCGCCGTGAAGGGCTGGCCGTCGTGGAGGGCACAGCGAGCTCCGCCGGAGATGTGGCTCGGTGCTTGGGGTTCATCCATTCGTGACTATCCTAGTAACAGATGCGGCTGCTCTTGACGAACGATGATGGAATCGACGCGATAGGTCTGAAGCTCCTGGCGGAGGTGTGCCAGGGCCTCCCGCAGACGAGTCAGGTCTCGGTGGTGGCTCCCCTGGAGGAGCAATCGGGGGTGGGACATCGAGTCCACACCCGGGGGGGCCTGCGCTGGGAGGACCGCGGCGCGGGGCGCTTTGCCCTCGGCGGTACCCCGGCGGATTGCACGCGGGTGGCGTTGCGCGGCCTTGGGCTGAGTTCGGACTGGGTGATCTCGGGGCTGAATCACGGCGGCAACCTTGGGGTCGACATCCATATGTCCGGCACGGTGGCGGGCGCGCGCGAGGGGGCCATCCTCGGCTTGCAGGGCATCGCCATCTCGCAGGTGCTCAACATGAAGCATCCGCCGGACCTCGTGCGCATGCGGGCCACCACGCGGCGCGTGCTCGAGCACCTGTTCGCGCGCCCGCTGCCCAGCGGCCAGTTCTACAACGTGAACTTGCCCTTCGCGCCCGAGAGCGACGAGCCGGAGATGGTGGTGTGCACGCCGGATCCGAGTCCGCACGACGTTCGCTTCAAGGAGAGCGCCGGCGAGTTCTCCTATTGCGGCGTGTTCTTGAATCGACCGCGTGTGCCCGACTGCGACGTGGAGGTGGTGTTCGCGGGCAAGATCGCGATCAGCGTGCTGCGCATCGTGTAGCAGCGCTCCTGGCGAAGGAACGCTCGCTAGAAGAGCAGGAACTCGCAGGCGCTCGAGAAGGTGGAGAGTGCCGAGTCGAGGCCCATGCTGAGGTCGCCGTCGCAGATGGAGTAGAACACCGCGTTTTGTCCGGCCTGCTGCACGAAGGATTGCAGGCGGGAGGCAAACAAGGCGGAGCCGAACATGGAGTCGCACTTGGGCGCGGTGCCGCCGGCGAACACTGCGGCGGTCCAGTACTCCCGGCGCCCCTTCAGGCTGTCGAAGTCGTCGATGAAGTCGTCCACCGGGATCGGCACGTTGGCGTTGAAAATGTCGCCCGAGTTTTGGCTGCTCAAGTCGTCCTCGTCGGTGAGGACCACCAGGGCGAGCAGCGCGCTAGGCCGCAAAAATCCGGCGTTTTGGCGATCTGCGACGCGATCGACGAGGGCCGAGCGCAGGGCATTGAGCGGTTGCTCGTTCCACTCCGTTCCGTCGGTGCCCACCGTGGCGAGTGCGCGGAATTTCGCGCTGAGATCAGGGTCGCTCGAGGAGAGCCACGGCTCGCTCATGTCTGCGGTCTCGAGCAGCGCACCGCCGGCCGCGGGCGGCACCAGGCCGATCTCCGAGAGCGCGGTGGGAAAAGACGTGGTGGTTACGCCGATGCGAAAGTCGACGCTGCCGTCCTGGAACTTGCGCAGGGACTCCACGAAGCGGTCGAAGTTCTCGCTGAGGTTCGCCTGCTCCTGCTGCATGGAGGCCGAGTTGTCGATCACGAACAGCACGTCCATTTGCTGGCAGCTAACGCGCACCTCGGGCTCACCGCCGTCGGGATGGCCCGCGTCGATGCGCGGCGCATCGGGGGCATTCGCGCAACCCGAGGCCAACAAGGAAGCGGCAAGTAAGCAAGCTTTGGCGTGCTGGATCACGACTCGGTTCCGAGCCTTCCATCCTCGCTGATTTCGAGGGCCGGCGTCAGTAGACTTGAGTGGTCTTTTCAGCGGGGAGGTCACGCGACCTCCCCGCCCATCGCGGCCAAGCCGCGCTGGGACCCACCCCACGGCGAGGTTCGCTGCGCTCACGGCGTGCTGGCTTCCCGCCCAGCGCGTCGCGTGTGCGAGCGACGCTCAGCCGCCGAAGCCGGGGAATCCGCCGCCGCCGCCGAGGGTGCCGCCGCCACCGCCGGGCAAGCCGCCGAAGTCGATGGGGGGCTGACAGAACTTACGCTGATCCTGGGAGCCTGTGACCGCTCCGCAGGTGTAGCCCTCATCACTCCGGCAATCGCTGGCCTGTTCGCAGGTTTTGGTGCACGCCGGAGCCGAGAAGCCCATCAGGCAGCCCGTCCCCTTGGGGCAGTCCGCGTCGCTCTTGCAGTTGAGGATGGTGCAGGAGCCGCCAGGGAACATGATGTCGAACGAGATGCCCACGTTGATCGTGACCGTCTTGAGGCAGTCGGCGTTGGCCCCGCCCATACAGTCGCTCTTGTCGTCGCAGGGCTCGCCGACCTCGGCGCCCGTGCCGTTGCCGTTGCCGTTGTTGCCGGTACCACCATCGCCGTCGCCGTCGCCAGCGCTGCCGCCACCGATCTGGTCCCCCTGCGGAACCACGGCCGCGAGACCTTGCGAGTAGTCATCCAAATCCGAGCGCCCGCCGCAGGCGAGCAAGCAGGAACCGGCAAGCAGATAAACGAATCTAGACATGTTCTTGAACCTCGACGGCCCCTGGGCCCAGGGGCATGGCCGCTCGTGAGTCGCAGCAGCCGCCAGAGTTTCGCTTCTTTTCGCAGGAAGCGAGTCATTTCCAGATCGGCCCGGCGCGCCATCGCTTCTATCACGGAACATTGGCGTGTAGCTGCAGGGACTTGCTCCGGGGGGCCGCTCGCGTACAACCGGCCGGTGCGAGGTAGGCAGTCCTCCTTCGAGTCCTGGGCCCTGGGCCTGCTTGGATTGACCGTGGTGGTCATTCTGTGGGGAGCCTTCGTGCGAGTCACGGGCTCCGGAGCGGGGTGCGCCGACCACTGGCCCCTGTGCAACGGCGAGTTGGTGCCTCGTTCTCCACGCCTGGAGACGCTGATCGAGCTGACTCACCGCGTCACCAGCAGCCTCTCTGGCCTGCTCGCAATCGCCGTGTTCTGGCGCTCGCGCCGGGAGTTCACGCCCGACAGCCCAGTGCGTCGCGCGGCGCTGTGGGGCCTCGTGCTGATGCTGGTGGAGGGCGCCATCGGCGCGGCCCTGGTGAAGCTCGGCCTGGTGGCCAAGGACAGCTCTCCGTTGCGGGCGTTGGTGGTGGGGCTTCACCTCGGCAACACCTTCTTGCTGTTGGCGGCGCAGATGGCCACCTGGCTCTTCGCGCGCGGCATGCCCGTGCCCCAGTGGCGCGCCCAGCTCGGTTGGGCGCTGGCACTCGGTGCTGCGCTCGTGGCCATGTTGGTGCTGGGCGCGAGCGGCGCGGTGACGGCGCTCGGCGACACGCTGTTTCCGGCGCAGACGCTGGACGAAGGGTTGCGCGCGGACCTCGACCCGAGCTCGCACTTCCTGGTGCGCTTGCGGGTTTGGCATCCGCTTTTGGCGGTGCTCACGGGGGCCGCGGTGGTCTACCTGGCGCAGCAACTGCGCGCAGCGCTGCCCAGCCCGCAGGTGTCGAGTTGGGCCATGCGCCTCACGGTGCTTTACGTGCTGCAGCTCGGCGTGGGCGCGCTGAACCTCTTCCTGCTCGCGCCGGCCGCGATTCAGATTACCCACTTGCTGCTGGCGGACCTTACCTGGCTCGCCCTCGTCGCGCTCAGCGTGAGCGCGCTCGGCGTGGCTCAGCCGAGGCTGGCGACCGCCGCGTCGTAGTTGGGTTCCTGCGCGATCTCGGGCACCTGCTCGGTGTAGACCACGTTGTTGTTCTCATCCAGCACCACGATGGAGCGCGAGCACAGGCCCGTGAGCGGACCGGACTTGATCTCGAGGCCGTAGTCCTTGCTGAAGGTCGAGCGGAAGGCGGACAGGGGCGTGACCTTGTCGAGGCCCTCGGCGGCGCAGAAGCGCTTGAGCGCGAAGGGTAGGTCCTCGGAGATGCAGAGCACCGGGATGCCCTTCTTGGAGACCACTTCGTTGAACTTGCGCACGCTGGTCGCACACACGGCTGTGTCGATGCTGGGGAAGATGTTCAGCACCTTCTTGCCGGGGAAGTCGTTGAGCGTGACGCGCGAGAGATCTTGCTTGAGCAGCGAGAACTCGGGGGCCTTACTGCCGACTTTGGGCAGGTTGCCGGCGGTTTCGATCGGGTTGCCCTTCAAGGTAATGGTCGCCATGGAACGCCTCTCTTTTCGAACGGTGTGCGGGATGCGCGCGCACCGAGACTCGTACTGGTGAAACAGCGAGGGACTCGGGCGCCCCCTTCGCCGTACCGCGCAAGTGTAGGGGGCATCATGACTTCGTCCACGTTTCGCGAGCACACGCGCTTGCGCGCGCCAACCCCCGCTCGGAGCGGGCGCGAGCGCGCTAGGATCGAGGCAGATGCTCCGTGATCTCCTCTCCAAGCGACGCCGTCGGCGGGCCCTGGTCGCCAATCGTTCCGTGCTCGCGCTCCATGGCGCGTGCGTCCTCGCGTGGTCGGGCTGTGGTGCCCATCCGGAGCCGCGACCCCAGGCGAGCGTCCCCGCCAGTGCGCCGGTGATTCAGCAACAGGAGCACACGGTGGCCGCCCTGGGCAGCGCGGTGACCGTGGGCGAACAGACGCCCGCTCCGGCTGAACCTGCAGCGGTGCCCGCCCTCGATCCGTTGGCCGCATTGCCGGCGCCGAGCACGAGCACCTCCTTCGGAAGTCCGACCAACGGTCGACTCGAGGGCGGCGTGGCGCTCCCGCTGCAGGCACAGGGCCTCCGCTACAACGACCGTCGCAGCGAAAACGCGCGCTTCGCCACTGTGGAGGTGATTCAGGCCGTGCTGCGCGCCGCGCGGACGGTGGCCGACGAGTTCCCGGCCAGTGAGCTGGTGGTGAACGATATCGGGCTCGAGCATGGGGGCAAGATCGCGCACCATGGATCGCACCGCGCGGGGCGCGACGCCGACATTTTGTTCTATCTGCTCGGGGACGACGGCCGGCCCACGCCTTCCGTGGGCGCTCCCATCGATCCCGAGGGCATCGGCTTCGACTACAAGGATCTCAGCGTGAAGGACGACGACGTGCGCGTGCACTTCGACGCACCGCGCACCTGGCGCTTCGTGCGCGCGCTGATCGAAGACCAGGCGGCTCCTCTGCAGCGCATCTTCGTGGTGGAGCATCTGCGCAGCGCGCTGCTCGAGGAGGCCACGCGCAGCAAGGCACCCGCCGACGTGGTGGCACGCTTCGCCGACCTGACCTGCCAGCCCAGCTACCCACACGACGATCATTTGCACGTGCGCTGGTATTGCAGCGAGGAGGACCTGGGCCTCGGCTGCGAAGATTTGCCGCCGCTCTATCCGTGGCGCAGCGAGCTCTTGGCCGCCCATGGCGTGACGCCGGTGCTCGCCAAGCGTGGCAAGTCGGTGGACCCTGCGCCCATCGAGACCAATGCGGACGCCGAGCGCGCCGTGCAACGGCAGAAGCCGCACCCGGACGTGCTCAAGTTCCTGGCTCGTCGCAAGGCCTGGGAGAAGCAGCCGCATCCAGGCCGCGAGTACTGCCGCTAGCTCGGATCGGCACGCTCTCGTAGGGGGGGTGCCTACGCGAGGCCATCTCGCTCGGCGGTCGCCGCCTTAAACGCGAAACGGCCCCGCTTGCGCGAGGCCGTCTCGTTGCGCTGTCGAGCGCTCAGCGGATCAGACGCCGCCGTCGTGCGCACCGGCGTCGCCGGCGCCCGCGTCACCCGCGGGGGTCACGGGGTTCATGTCAGGGGCGCATGCCTTTGTGCCGAGCAGCGTCTGGCAGGTGTAGCCCGCGTGCTTGCAGTCGGCCGTGGTCGCGCACTTCTCGGCGCACTGGCCGCCGCTGCCGTAGATCACGCCGGCGCAGATGCCTTCGCTGCTGCCGCAGTCGGTGTCCGCCGCGCAGGTGGCGCTGCAGGAACCCTGCACGGGCGCTCCGCCGTCGGTGCCTTCGGAGGCGCCGGTGCAGTTGCCGGGGGCGCACTCGGCGTCCTCCGAGCAAGCCTTGCCGACGACCGCGTCGGTGATGGGCGTAACCATGGGCTTGGGCTGGCAGGTCTTGGGGATGCCGCCGGTGATCAGGCCCGCGAACATGCCGATGCCGGGGATGCCGTTGAGGGCGCCGTCCTTGATCATCGCGCACTCGTAACCATCACGGCAGTCCGTGTTGGCTTCGCACTTCTTGCGGCATTCGCCGGAGAGGGCACCGGTCAGACCGCCGCCGCCGCCGCCGAGGAAGCCCGACAGGGTGGAGGGCAGGATGCCGAAGCAAGCGCCGCCGGTGTTGCAATCCGCGTCGGACTTGCAGGTGGCCGTGCAGTAGTTGCCGGGGGTGGGCATGGAGAGGTCGATGCCCTGGCCGATGAAGCCGCCGAGCAGCATGGGCAGCATGCCGCCCGTGAGCTGCTTCGCACACTTGCCGGTGGGGCCGCAGTCGCCGTCGATGCTGCACATGTTGCCGGCCACGTTCGGCTCCAGCAGCGGCTTGGCAGGCGGTGGCGTGGAATCGCCGTCGCCGTCGCCGTCGCCCTGATCGTTGTTGTTGCTGCTGCTGTCGTCACCGCAGGCGGTCGCGAGCATGAGTGCGCCGATCGCGGCGAGTAGCTTCCATCCAGTGCTGCTGGCCATGGCCAAGTCCTCCAAAAGAGTGTCCGAAGGGTCGAACGAGGCCCGGAACCTACACGCAGCGTTTCCAAAACTCCATACCCGGGGGCCCTCACGAATTGATTGAGCGTGCAGAATCGACAGCCTCGCACCCTTTTTCTGGCCGGAACGGATCTCTGAAGCGGAATTGCGAGTGTCCATGCTAAGCGGGATCTCGCCTTGGACACCGACCGCCGTGCGCAGCGTCATGGGGCCTGGATCGCAGTCGCCCTGGTGTGCGCAGGCGGCAAGCTATGGCAGCAGGGCGTGAGCGGTCAGGTGGTGCTCGGCGCTGCTGCCGATGGGCTCTTTATCGCGCTCTTTGGGCTAGTCATGGCCTGTGGCGCAGACCCCATCGCGCGGCGTCGGCCAGCCGTCGCCAGGGGCTTCGACCTGCTGCTTGGGCTGGGGCTCGCGGCCTGCCTGGGCTTGGTGTTCGCCCACACCTGGTTCTTCGATGCGGCCATCGAGCGGCGCCTGACCGTCTTCGACGTGACCTCCGCCGGGGTCGCCGAGTTCTTTCGCGAGGTCCTGCCCGCTGCGGGGAGGCTGGCGCTCCTGGTCTGGCTGGGGTTCGCCGCGCTCCTCGGTTGGGGGCTCGGGCGCGTGCTCAGGACCCCTCCGTTGCCGGCCCAGGCCTTCGCCGCATGGCTGGCGCTCGCGCTGTCCGTGGCGATCTGGGGTGCCCGCGCGCCGCGCGTTCCCTCCGTGCTCTTCGACAGTGCCGCCGAGCTCTGGGCCATCGTCTCGCTACCGAAGCTCGAGCCCACCCGCGATCAAGCGGCGCGCAAGCTAGCGCGTGAACTCACGCCGGGACCCTCGGACCAGCTGCCGTCCCGTGCGCAAGCGGGGACGGGCCCGCTGCCCTTCCGCAAGCTCGTGGTGCTCGTGATGGAGACCATGACCTCGTCTCGAATGGCCGACGAGAGCCGCGCGCTCCCCGCCGCCACCTTCGTGCACAGTGGGCTTTCGCACGCCCACCGTTACGCGCAGCACGTGCCCAACAACCAGGACAGCCGCACCGGCATGCTCAACATGCTGTTCTCTCGGCTCATCCCTTACGAGGCCTATACCGACCAGGGGTTGGCTGGTTACGCCGGCTTGAGCCGCAAGCCGAGCCTCGTCGATCGCCTGCAGGCGCTCGGCTATCGGAGCGCGTTCGCCGTCTCGCAGGTCGCACTGGAGGAGGTCGTGCGCGACTTGCATTGGGATCAGTTCCTGCACTGGAGCGAAGCCGAGATCGAGCAGCAACGCGCCCGCTTCGTCTGCCTGGCTCCGGACATCTACGAGAATGGCTGCGAGGATCGCGCGCTCCTGCCCAAGGTGCTCGCCTTCTTGAGCGAACACGAGCGGGCCTTCGTGTACCAGGAGTTCATCTGGGGCCACGCGCCCGAGTACAACGAGCGCACGGGCCTCACCAACACGGCTTATTACTCTGCCTACGTGGATGCGTTGCTCGCGGGCCTACGCGCGCGGGAGCTCGAGCGGGACACGCTCATCGTGCTCACGTCCGACCACGGGTTTCGCGACAAGAGCCTGCAAACCCAGCGCTGGGTCTACGAGATTCCGCTCTGGTTCTTCAGCGCCGACGCCGTCCCCAGTGAGCGGCGCACCCTGACCTCGCACGCGGATTTCGAGCGCTTGTTGATGCGCGAACTCGGCTTGGGAGCCAGCGCGGCGCGTGATGCTCCGGCGCTCGTGGTGGGGCCCACCGGAAACGGCATGCTCACGGCGCTGGGCGAGGGCGCTGCGCTCGTGTCGATGCGGCGAAGGGGGCCCCTCACGCTGTTGGTGCGGGACTCGGCCCCGAACTCGGAAGACCTCGGGGGCCTGGACGCGGCACAACTACTGGGCGGGTTCGAGCTCTATCGCCAGGACTTCGACGCCTGGCTCGCTGCACCCTGAAGAGAAAACGGGCGCGCCTTACCCGGCCTTCAACAACCCTGCGCTCGCCGTGCTCGAGGAGCGAGCGCCCAGCTCGCGCATGTGATGCCCGATGCGCGCGATGGCCGGACCGCACTCCGGGGCGAAGCTCGCGAAGAGCTGGAATACGTGCACCATGCCGGGTTCCACCTGGTGCACCACCTCCACACCGGCGCGCCGCGCGTTCTCGGCCAAGAGCGTGTTCTCCGAGAAGAACAGCTCTGCGTCTCCGCTCTGGATCAACAGGGGCGGCAGGCCGGAGAGATCGGCAAACAGCGGCGACACCTCGGGATGACTGGGATCGTGCCCCTGCAGGTAGTGCCGCGCGCCAAAGCCCAGGCTGTCCGGCGTGAGGTAGTCGTACTGGGCGTTACCTTGCACCGACGCGCCCGTGAAGGTGAGGTCGACCCAGGGCGATAGCAGCACGCCGCCGCGCGGTAGGGGCACGCCGCTCTGCTTGGCGCGCAACATCACCGCCAGCGCCATGCCGCCGCCCGCCGAGTCACCGCCGAGGAAGATGCGCTCGGGCGGGACCCCCGAGGCGAGCAGGGCGCGGTAGGCCTCTTCGCCGTCGTCGACGGGAATCGGATACGGGTACTCGGGGGCCTTGCGATAGTCGACGCTGATGCAGCGCGCCCCCGACGCGCGCGCGATGCGCGTGAGCAGATCTCGATGGGTGGCCGGGGAACCCGCGATGTAGCCGCCGCCGTGGAAGTAAAGGAGGGTAGGTCCGTCGGGGGTCCAGCGGCGCGGCGTGAAGATCTCAGCGTAGCTCTGGCCGTGGCTCGTGCGCTGGTGGCGCACCGAGAAGCGCAGGTGCAGCGGGATGGGCGCCGTCATGAGGCTGCGGCGCAGCACGTTCGGCTCCACGTCGAGCAGCCGCAGCGTGGTATTGCGGGCAATCTCCGCGACCAGTTCCTTGCGAAAGCTCCACAGCGGATGCCGGCGTCCCCGGAACAAGCGCCGGAACAGCACGACCCAGAAGGTGGGAATCACCACCGCGAGGAACAGCAAAAGGGCTCCCCAGGAGGGCAGTAAGCTGCGCTTTCTTCGAAGCTGGACCGAGCTGACGGGCAAAAGAGCGACTCCACGTGGAGAACGAGTCCCCCTGCCTATCACACCCGGGGGTGTTCTAAGCGCTCACAAGTGTGGTTGGGTAGCGCCGATTACAACCGATTTCCCTGCCTTGACATCCCCCTTTGCGGCATGCTTACTGACGCTGCACTCACTATCGCTAGCCGGGGACAAACCGGCGCGGCCCAAAGCAATCCGGGGAGAAGTCGCGATGCAGACCTGGCAGCGTTGGCTGGCGAAACGAGAGTCCTGGCGCGAACAGCTCCATGCCGGCATCGCCAGCGTGATGCCCGGGCTCGACCCCGCCTACCGCGAACGCTGCGCCGACGTGATCGAGCGGCTCGGTCGCTACTTCGATCCCGAGGTGCGCGGGCTCTCGAACCTGCCCGCCCGGGGCCCCTATCTGCTGGTGGGAAACCATTCGGGCGGGGCCTACACCCCCGACGCGCCGATCTTCGCGGCCGCCTACCTGCGCCACTGGGGCATGAGCGCGCCCCTGCGGCCCCTCGCCCACAACCTGCTTTTCAGCCTGCCTAGCGTGCGGACCTTCATGCAGAGGATTGGGGCGCTGCCGGCGAGTCCGCAGAACGCGGCGCAGGCCCTGGCGCGCGGGGAGATCGTGCTGGTCTATCCGGGCGGTGATTACGAGTCGCAGCGCCCGTTCACCCAGAGTCGGCGCGTGGACTTCGGCGGTCGCAAGGGCTTCATTCGTCTGGCGCTGGAGCAGGGGGTGCCCGTGATCCCCGTGGTTTGCCACGGGGCCAACGAGACAGTCGTTACGCTCACGCGGGGCGAGTGGTTGGCCAAAGTCACCGGGCTGACTCACATGACGCGCACCAAGGTCTTGCCGCTGCGCTTGAGTCTGCCCTTCGGCGTGGTGCCCGCCTTCGTGCCTCATTGGCCGCTGCCCTCCAAGATCACCATCGAGGTCGGGCATCCCATGGCGTGGCGTCACTTCGGCCCGGAAGACGCCAAGAACCCGGCGCTGATCGACGCGCTCTACGACGACATCGTGGGCGTGATGCAGCAAACCCTGGACGGGCTGTACCGCGAGCGACCCAACCCCTATGCCGCGCGCGCCTCACGCTCGGTCGCCAGCAAACACGCGATCTGGCCGGCCTTGCCCCACCGTGCGCTGGCTCTGCGCGAGCGCCCGAGCGCGCCCGTGCGTCGGCCGATCCCGCGGGTCATCAATCTGGCCGAGCGTCGTCAGCGATCGTCGCGCCACGCGGCGCGTTAGGACGCCTAGAGCGTGGTCTCGAGGAGCGGCCACAGCTCGGGGCGCGCGGCGGCGATGCTGGCCCCCATCGCCACCACATGCTCGGGGTTCAGATCGGTGCGCAACTTGCGGCCGAAGTACTCGCTCACCATCGACTGCAGGAGCGTGAGGCGCGAACTGCCGCCCGCCAGGAACACCGCCTGGATGTCGCGCGCCCGCAGGCCCGCGCTGGAAAGCACGGCGTCGCAATGGCCGAAGGTGCGGCGGATGAGCGGGCCCGCCGCCGCGTTCAGCATGTCCCGGTCGACGAAGGCCTCCGTGAGGGAGGGCGGAGCCGCGGGATCGATGGCGGTAATGTCGAGGCGCTGTCGCTCGTGCTCCGCGAGGCCGCACTTGGCTTCCTCGCAGGCCAGCACCAGGCGCGCGAAGGTGACCGGCTCCGAGCGCAGATCCCAGCCCGCCGTACGCAGCACGCGCTCGCACACCATCTCGGCCAGGCTGCGATCGATGTCGTCGCCTCCGAGATAGGCATCGCCCTCGTTGCCGAGCACCTTGAACGGGAAGGTGGTGCAGTCGATGACCGCGAAGTCGAAGGTGCCGCCCCCGAAGTCGTAGACGGCCGCGTAGCGCAGGCTCGCGCGCTGCAGGTAGGCGATGGCGGTGGCGACCGGCTCCTCGATCACCTTCACGTCGGCGAAGCCCGCGCGCGACATGGCCTCCAAGGTGGCGCGCCGGGCCGGCTCGCGGAACGAGGTCGGCACGGTGATGACGGTGGATAAGCCGTCGGGCGCGATGTCGCTGCGCATGCACAGGTGGGAGACGATCAGCGAGGCGACTTCGACCGGACGGATGCGGCCTGCGCGCGTCTCGAACTGCACGCCGCCCTCGGGGCTCTGCACGAGCTCGTGGGGATACTGCTCGCGAAACTGTCGCGTGGCGTAGGAGGTCCAGTTCTCGCCCATCAAGCGCTTGGATGCGTAGATGGTGTTGCGCGGATCGATGGCGCGTCGCTGCCGGGCCTCCGCGCCGACGATGGCGCCGCCGCCCGGCAAGAGTCCCACCACGGAAGGCATCAGCGTGGAGCGGGCTTCGCCGTCGACGAGGGGCAATACCTGCGCGCTACGAGCGGCCACGCTGTTGGTGGTGCCGAGGTCGATCCCGAGTGAGCGTCGCATTGTGCTCCAGGGATGTAGCCTGATTTGGCGACCTGTTCAAAAGCGTGATGCGGGTTCTTGGCGCGGAATTAAGAGTTCCTGCACCGCTTGCGGGAGGTACTGCGCGAGCTCCTCCGGGTGAGGCAACAGGTTGGCCGCCGCCAGGAAGCCAAAATCGACCTGGTCCGCATAGCTCATTACGGTGATGTTGAGTCCCACCCCTTCGACCACTGGGCCGAGCGGATAGGCCGCGACGAGCCGCGAGCCGACGAAATAGAGCGGCACGCGCGGGCCCGGCACGTTGGAGATCGACACGTTGTAGAGCGGTCGATGTCGTTCAGCGATACGATATTTGGTGTACAAGCGCGCCGCAGTGCTGAAAACACGGGGTGCCATCAGCTCCGCCCAGCTGCTCACCATGTCGCCGCCGAGCAGGCTGTGCTCCTCCTTCGCCCCGCGCGTCACGGCCCGAATCACGCTCACCCGCTCCTGGGGATCCTCCAGGTTCGTGGCGAGCGACGTGAACAGCGCCGAAATCTGGTTGCCGCCGGTTCGACCCCGACCGCGTACCGCGATGGGGCAGGCCGCGACCAGCGGGGCCAGCGGAAGCTCACCCCGACTCTCGAGATAGCGACGCAGGGTCCCGGCGCACAGGGCGAGCACGATGTCGTTGCTCGTGGCGCCGTGGATTTTTCGCATCGCCTTGATGTCGCTTTGCGACACGCGTGCAAAAGTCGCGCTGCGTTGCGCGGTGATGGGGGCGTTCCAGGGCGTGCGCGGTGCGTCCAGCAGCGTGGCCCCCGAGCGATGCTCCCCGCTCTGCCGACGCGCGTAGAAATCAGACAGCGCGCCCGAGGTGCGCCGGACCAGGTCGGCCAGATCGCGGCGCTTGCCCAGGCGGGATGCCACCGCGTCACGCAGCAGGGTGAACTCGTTGGGCACATCGTCGTCGTCGGTATCGTCCGCTTCGACAGGCGGCGGCGTCGGGGCGTCCGGCGAGACGCTGAACATGCTGGCCAGGAGCGATGCCCCCGTCATCCCGTCCGCGATGGAGTGGTGGACCTTGGCCACCAGGGCGAAGCGCCCGTGAGCGAGCCCCTCCACCACCCAGACCTCCCAGAGCGGGCGCGCCCGATCCAGCGGCGTACTCAAAATGCGCGCGGACAGATCGGCCAGCTCGCGAACGCCGTGGGGCGCGGGGCAACCCACGCGTCGGATGTGATGGATGGAGTCGAAGTGCGGATCCTTGACCCACACGGGATGGTCGATGCCGAAGGGGACTTCGACCAGGCGGTTGTGTAGCTCCGGTCGGCGGCGCGCTTCCTGCTCGATGCGGTCGTGCACGCGCTCGAACGAGTAGCCCTCCTTGGAGTCCTTGGGATCGAGCACTGCGATCAGCGCCACATGCATGTGCATGGTAGGCGTTTCCACGTACAAGAACGACGCGTCCAAGCCGGTCAGTCGCTGCATGCTCGAGCCACCCCGCAGGGAGATTGGCCCACCGAAGCCGGCGTGGCCACAGCTCGTGCGAAGATTGGCCCGAACTCGCTCAGCCCGGCGGCAGTCTCAGCTCGACCACCAGTGGACAGTGATCGCTGAGCTTGACGTGCTCGCTGGCGTTGCTAGCGGCGCTCGGCAATTCCAGGAAGCTGCCCGGCGTGAGCCAGCCCGTGGCGGGGCCCCCGAGCAAGATGTGATCGACCGCCTGATGGGATTCCTTGGTGCAAGCCGCGCGGCGTGCCGGAGTGGCCTGGCTCAGCTTCAAGGACTGGGGCTCGCCGTCGTCCAGATCTCGCAAGACCTCGTCGCCAGCGTCGCTCATGGCCCGATTGAAATCACCGATCACGGCAAAGGCGCCGCCCTCGCGCGCTCGCGAGTCGACCCAGCCTTCGAGCGCGGGCAGCTGAGCCTTGAGCTGTTGACAGTCCTTGTCGGTGCTGTCGAGTGGACCCGTGGCGCAGAATGCCTTGAGGTGCACCGAGAGGAGGCGCAGCTCCTGTTCGCCGATCTTGATGCCGAGGTCGGCGCCCGCGCGCAGGTGCTGGCCTGCGAGTGAATCGAGATCGGGGTGGCTCACCGTGTTGAGCGAGCGTTTGTACACGAAGCCGCTGCGCTGGGAGCCGCCGCGATTGGCCAGATGATAGGCGTAGCGCTCCGGAGGAAACACCAGGGCGAGGGCAAGATCGCTCGCCACTTCTTGCACGGCGATCACGTCGGCGTCGAGCTGCTTGGCTATCTGTGCGAGCGCCTGATAGTCGCGCCGATCGCGCGGCTTGGGGCCGCGTCCGGGCTCGTCGAGCCACTCGAGATTCCAGCTCGCGACGCGCACGCTGAGCGGGCCGAGTTTGGTGGCGGGCGCATCGGCCGCGGCCGCGGGCTTCTGATCCTTGGCGCCTACGATGCTCTTCACATAGGGCCTGATTTGATCGGCGCAGCGGGCGAAAAACAGCAGCGCCGAGAGGGCGAACCAGACGCGCATGGCCGTGCGACGTCGTGTGGAAGGAGGCATCGGAGGAGCAACGTGATCCGGGGGGAAGAGGCGGGCAAGTTTTGGTGGATGTGAGCGGGGAAGGAGGGTGGGGAGGAGTGGGAGGGGAGGGGGCGGTGGCGGGAGACCGTGGCCGTGACGGTGGCCGTGGCGGGAGACCGTGGCCGTGGCCGTGGCGGAGGCGGTGTCAGAAGCCGTGGCGGTCGCGGAGACTGTGGCGGCGGCGGAGACTGTGGCGGTGGCGGAGACCCGAACCGAGACTGAGGGCCGTGATTTGACTAAGGGGGGTTCACGCGGCACATCCCCGACCCGGGCTTCGGCCCGCGCGAGGATGGCGGAATGGCAGACGCGGCGGATTTAGGTTCCGTTGGGGCAACTCGTGGGGGTTCAAGTCCCCCTCCTCGCACTTTCCCGAAGCCATTCCCGTCGGTTAAAGCATTCTGAAAACAAGCTGATTTCCCGCGCTTTTTGGTCAAAGCGGGGGATCGCCACGGAAAGCCGAGACGGAACCTCGTTGCTCAGCTGTGCTCCTCAGTTCTCCCTAATGCTCCCGGGTCGTGGAGCCATCTTGGAGCCACTGTGGGTGCACGCTATTTCTGGATCGCCCTGTTTTGCAGCAACTCCGCCATGAGGGCGGGCGCGTTGACGGATCCAGGGGAGGGCAGGGAGCCCGACGCTGTGTGCGTCTCCGGAGGTGCTCGATGAGCACCGTCGCTCTCTGGTTCTCGGTGGACGCGGTTGAAATCGCTGAGCTGCGTGAACGCGTTGACCGCAACGCTGAGCCATGGGCGGATGCCTTGGATGTCGCGCCTCGTCCGCACATCGAACTTTACGTGACCAGGATCATCGCCCGCATCGAGGTCCAGGCGGCCTATCGCGCAAGGGCGCTGCGTACGGAGCGCTGCAGCCAGCACTAACTCACGTCAGGAGAGCACAAACATGGAAGCCAAAGACCGTACGAACCTCAGTGCTCTTGCGCGCAGCGCCTTCGAGGCGCTGCGAGCTCCCGGGCAGGTCTGTCCGACATGCCGCGCGGATGATGCCGTGCGTGCGGCGCTCGCCACGCCCAGCTACGAAGCGATGACGCTGGAGCAACGCGCCAAGCTGGCGGGCCGACTTGTGTTCGCGCCGAAGCGGCCGGCCGGGAAGAGCTGGAAGCCGCTGCGCGCTTGAAAGACCCGGCGAGCAAACCTCGCCGGGTGTCCTGTTCACAGCGGGAGCTTTTCAGGCTTGCGCCTGCGACGCTTTCCGCGCACCTGTTTCCAGAATGCCGAGACAATGAAGCGGCAATTCTTGCGCTTCTGGTGTCGTTCCTTAGACATGGCTACGCCTTCCTCCAGCGAGAGTGGTCGCTAGAGTTGACCTCTGCCCGAAGGCATCGGGGGTTGACCTCCGCCCCGACCGGCTGCAAGTATCAGTGTATCGGTTGACCGACACTCACAGCCGCAAGGTTGTTGTTGGTTGCGAAGAGGAGCCCGCGGTTACCGCCGCGGGCTCTTCGTTTTGGGGCCTGGCACTCAGCTCATGACACTCCGTCTCCTCGTGTGCGCCTGGCGTTCTGATCTGCCCGCGAAGTGGGGGGCGTGGCAAGAAAATACAGATGCGCGTTTGCGTCCGCCCTCGGCTGGATGCTCTCGGCGCAGTCGAGACCACCAGCAGACAGCGCGTGCTGCGATCGATCTAAAGAGAACGCGGTGCGCAGTCAAGGAACCCGGAGCTGTATACAGGACGAAAAAGATCAAATTGAGCGATTTGATCTCATCGCGCAGTCGGTAGAGCAGCGCATTCGTAATGCGCAGGTCGCTGGTTCGAGTCCCGGCGTCGCCACCTGCGCGTGTGCGGCGCGCATGGTTCTCATGAAAAAATGCATGAAAACCCCGATGAAGTGACTGGTTTTGCGCGCTCTTTTGTGTTTGCGTGCAACACCAAAAATCGCGAGCTCACGCGCCATTGCCCGTTGGCGATAGCGTGGACGCTATCGCGATGCTGTACCGTGAAGACGGTACAACATGACGTAGGCCCAACGTGTCGCCGGGCGATCCGGGCTTGCCCATAGCGCTAACGCCAATAGTGCCCTCGCCAATAGCGCCAACGCTATTAGCTACGCCTAGCAAGGCAACCCCGAACGCCACGCTGCTACTGGTGTGCTGTTAGCGGTCGACCGCTAGCGGTTTGTTGGCGGTTCGCTAACGGTTTGCGCACCGAACTGTCTAGACAGCTCCCGACTAGTCACTCCGTGTCTAGCCTCGATGTGCCTCTCTACACCGCAGGCGCGTTTCCGCGAGGACGGCCCAAGCAAGTCAGGGCAGGACTGTGAACAAGGCGTGCGCCAGCGGGGCGCCCCCGATTGCGAGAGCAATCAGCACGCCGACCACCTTGCGATGCTTCCACAAGAAGCCGATGACGTCGGGCCGGTCCCGGATTTCCTGCACGATGCCCTTGAGCTCGGTCACGTCGGAACGCAGTCCGGTTACCTGCTCCTCAACTCGTACTAGACGCTCAACGTCGTCACGCTCCATGTCTGCTCCGTGGGCGCGGCGTAAGCGTGCGCAGGCCCGTACCGGAGAGGGCGCACAAGGGCTTTTCGCCTGCTCCACCGGCGCGATCGGATAGACTCGCTAGCTATGGCTCACAAAGAAGAATTCGCGGGTTGGGAACGCATCGTGCTCGTGCGCAAAGGCCTCGCTCAGGACGCGCACGAGAAGGGCTTGCTCACCACCGAACTCGCGCAGGAGTTCGTAGACGCGATTGCGCTCGGGAGCTCCGACACCACCAATCCAGCAAAGGTGTTGATGGTCGAACAAGCTCTGGACCGCATCGCGTCACGGCATGGGCTCGCAAGACGCGCCCCGACGAGGTTGCCAAAGGTCTAGGTTGGCGGACTGCCTGCGTTATCTTTTGCGGTGATGCGCGCCGAACGCGAACCCCTTCCGGTGGTGAGCCCGCTGCCTATTCCGGTGGCAACGAGTAGGCGCCCCGAGAGTCATGCGCCGCGGCTTGGACTTGGCACGAGCACGGACGGCGTTTGTAAGGTCGCCCCGCGGGATGTCCCGACCACTTACAGGGGGGCCCATCGCAGTGGGCGTACGTTCCCTTGCTATGAGCTTCAGCAACGCATTGAGAAACTTGAACACCTGCACGAGGAGCGTTGTGAGGTCTAGGACCGCGTCCAGCCAATCATTCAGCATGAAAGCACCGAAAGGTCTTTCGACATAGAGCGATGCCGGTGTTCGGTGGCGTCGCGAGCGATGGGCTCGCGACAATACAACCATCGAAATACTGGGTGTGCAAACCTGAGTTAGTGCTGTGCATGTCTCCGGCAGCCGATAAGCGAATGAGCCGGCGATGCCGCACCGGTCATGGGTACTCCGAGGTAACCCAGGCCTCGGCCGCCTGGCGGATGGTGTCGTTGACCGCAGCGGTGATCACCAGGCAATGCCCGAGCTTCAAGTCTGCAAAGAAGTTGAAGGCACCGTTGACACGGTTGGCGCCCAGGACGAACAGATCCATGGTGTCCACGTCCGCAATGCTGGCCGTGCCGTTCACGATGTCCGGCGCGCTGTTGATCCAGGTGTCCCAGCGGCTGCCGCTGAACTTGGTCGTGTAGGTGGCTTCGACGGTGCCGTATGCGGCCACACCGGCCTGAGCGGCCACGTTCGCGTCATGTGCGTGGCGCCCGATGCCCGTGGTCGCGATGCACCCGGTGAAGATGCGGTTGCTCGTGAAGTTGGTGGTTCCTGCGCCCACCACGGCCTGATTCGCGCCACCGATCGCGGTGTGCTGCCCGCGGTAGATGATCGTGAAAGGGCCGTTGTCGCTGAAGTAGGCCGCAAGAGCGGCCGCGCCACTGAGCCGCGTGGATCCCACCGAGCCGAACAGCACGCACGGCTTCTTGCCGCCCGTCCCCAGCCCGCCGCCACCGGTTCCGCCGGCCTTGTAGGTGGCTTGGTTCGTGGCTTCGGCCAGGGCGTAGTTGTAGTTGCGGTCCGCGTACGCTGCGATGGCGCTGTTGTCGGTCTGCGCAATGCGCGACGGGTCGAACCACGCGGAGCCAGGGAACATGGTCGCCAGGCGTCGAGGGAGTGGCCTCGGTGAGAAGGGCATGCCGCGCCGGTCGCCGCCTCGGTCTCGAGTGCGCATCAGATCACCTCCACGAGGAACTCCACCCACTCACCAGACGCAGCGGCTCCGGGAGGGGTGGTCAGACGCAACGTGTACTGGGTTTTGAGGCGCTCGCTCGCCAGGTCGTAGAACTGATAGAAGGACGCCACGGCCGCTCCGGGACTGGCGTCATGGAAGGACACCCGAAGTTTGTAGTCGCCTTGCGTCGCGTGATAGTTGGCGCCGTTGGTGGGGTCGCCCCCCAGAAACTTGGCCACCTCGGGCTTGAAGCCGGCGCCCGCGTCGACGACCTTGGCCGTGTTGTTGTCGGTGAACCTGACGACCATCGCGGCGTTCTCGCGGCCGGTGTAGACCACCATAGGCAGCTCTTTTACGGCTGCCGCGGGCCGAGCCATCTTCGCGTTGTTCCGGACGGTCTTCGAGCGCCCGTAGAGCAGGCTCGCGCTGTTGCTGTCGATGGGGTCCGCGTGCGGGTAGAAGCCGCCGTCAATGTCAATAGAGGCGAGACCCTCCAGCGCGATGCGGAAGTTGTCGTCGTAGGGGTCGCCCTTGCCGTCCACCGTGACGCCGATGAGCTTCACGGTCGCGCCACCGCCGACCCGAATGAAGTGATAGTCCGTGGGACTCAGGATGTCCGTTCCATCGCAGGTAGCGTCGAAGTTCGCGGCCGACCATCGCCCGCCGACAGCCACCACGGACGATGGGATCTGGCCGCTGCCCGTCACAGCCTGGAGCACGCGCTTGCAGCCCTCGCTCTGGAAGTTGTGGATCACGGTGCGGGACTGGTTCGTGCGAATGCCATACACGTGGTAGGCGGCCTGGCAGTCATAGAGGGTTGCCTGACAGGAGCTCGCCTGCAGGCGGAACCCCGACGCATAAGGGTTTCCGGTGATGTAGTTGACGCTCGTGCAGCGCCTGAAGACGGTGCGGTACGGCTGGCCATCGTTGACATAGAAGCCGTTTTGGTCCGCGTTGAAGCTCTGGCAGTCCTCGAAAACCATGTCCTCCATCTGTTGGTGCCAGGGCGAAGCCGCCATGCCGAGACTGAAGCCGTGATCCATGCGAGAGCCCGACGCGAGCGTCCCGTTTCGATAGGCCAGGCAGTTCTTGAAGTGGTTGTCAGTGAGAGGGATGACACCGGAACCGCCGGGCACCGGGGCTACCGCGAAAGCCGCCTCCATTCGGCCGCCGCTGGTCGTAGCGACCACGACGTTCTGGACGACGCAGCCAGCACCACCCATCCAGATCCCGGGGATTCCCGCTGGGTCCGTGGGCGCTGCGTTCCACAAGATGCACGTGGCGCGGCCAGCCAACAGAGCTGTGTAGTTGGCCACCTGATCGCTGAAGATGCCGATACCGACGCCCGAGGTCTTGACGTTGATGCGCCACGAATCGCTGATGTAGAACGTGCGCATGACGGGAAGGCGGATCCCCGTCCCGTACTGCTCCATCGTGTCCGTAAGGCCTGCCAGATAGGCCAGGTTTGCGGCTGCGTTGCCCGCACCCGCTAGGATCCCGTCCGCATAGATGAAGCCCCGATCGCGGGTCTGCTTCCAAGCAACGCCGTTGTACACGCAGACGACCGAGAACCGCGGGTCACCCGGGTCGTACACAACGGCCCAATCGTTCACCACAGGGTCGAGCACCGCTGCGGCCAGCGCGTTGATGCCCGTGTACCGCCCTCGGTAGCCCTTGCCGGGGCTGCCGGCGGTGTTGGGCAGCTTCTGCAGCCAGCGTCCGATCTGGCCCGGTGCAGGCGTCTTGACGCCGTTACCATCTGCATCGGGCGGCGCGAGAGCGGCCATGCTCGTCGCGTCCCAAGCCCAAAAGTTGCCCTGGATCGTCTGCGTCTGCGCGTTGGCGTATGGGCCCACGAACGCGTCGAGCAGTGCGTCGCTGTCGAGCGCCTGCACCGCACCTGCGCTGAAGATGGAGGCCGGGCTACTGCCAGAGTTCAGCGGGTCGCTGGTCGACAGCTGGCCCTTGGAAACAAGCGCCCCGTAGTACGAAAGGTAGAGGTCCGCCGTGACGTTGACCCCCGTAGGCGGGATCGTGGCGCCGTTGTGGTCTTTGACCGGAACCCCTGGGTATGGCCACAGGGGGACCGAGATCACGAGATTCCACCTTCGCGGACGCAGAGCTCCACGAAGGCACCCGTCGTGCTGCAGAGGATGTTGATCGTGTCGCAGTCGGGCGGGACCTGCTCGTCGTGGTACTGCCCGTCACGAATGGTCAGGCCTGCGCGCACGTCGCCGGTGCCCGGAACCGTGATTCTGGTTCCACGTGATGTCCTGCTGCCCCTTGCTGTAGGAGTACTGAAGGTCACAGCCGACCGGCTGGATGAAGACGAACGGCCCAGTCCCTTGCTTGCCCTGCGTGACGACGGTGGACAGCGCCGAGAGCGTGACGTGGATGGTGTCCGTGTTCAGCGTCGGACCCGCGCTTGCGAGGCGCTCCACGCCCTTGAGGCCGGTGGTGTCCGCGGCAGCACGCGGACCGATCACGAACGCTGCACGGTCGACCATTCCCATACCCGGTGGTGCGCCACAAGAGGAACGGTCAGATCACGCGGCGCGGGCCCCACTCGGCGTTTTGCTCTCGGCGTTCGCGCTCCTCTCGGCGGCGCTTCTTTTCGAGCGCTTCCGGGTCGCCTGCTTTGACCTTCGCCTTGAACTCGGCCTCTGCGTCGCGTGCCTTTTCTTTCGCCGTGTCCTCCGCGGTCTTCTCTCGCGCCTTGCGTGGGGCGATCTCGGCGAACGCGTAGCCGCAGCTGTCGAAGCAGTCGTCGCGCATGGTGTCGCTCGTAAGCACCTCGCCCTCCTCCTTGTCCTTCCAGCGCAGCACGCGGATCTCGTGCGCAAGCGGCGCGGCCGAAATGTCGTCCTCTCCCTCGGGCGGGAGGTACAGGAGTAGCCGGCCCTTGCGGAGCTCGGTGTTCATGGTGCGCACGCGCTCGAGCTTGCCGAGCTTGTGGGCGCCCCGGATGGTGCACCCGGTGATCTTCGAGTAACGAGGATTGAACGTGCCTTCGTAGAAGTTGATGCCGCCGCCGTTGGGGTCGCACACCACCGTCTTGGTCTGGAAGCGCTCGACCAGTCGCTTGGTGATCTTGGCCGCCTCGTCGTTGTTGACCTTCGCGTGCACCTCGGCGTGCACCACGATGCGCAGGGGGCTGTAGGGGTCGACTGCCAGCACGGTCCACGCGCAGCTGTCGTTCCATCCAAAGTCCATGCCGATCACGTGCTTCCAGTGGTGCGAGTAGTGCGCCGGAAGCTCGGTGAGCACGTTGCCGGCGGGAGCGAGCTCGCTGCGGAACTCGAGCACGAACTGGGTGACGTCGTGCACCCACAAACCCAGGTGCTCGCGCTGGTAGTCCGGGTGGTTCTCGTCCCAGCCGTGGCGCCTGCGCTCCTCCTCGAGCGCCTTGTGCGGGTCGCGGGGGAACTTCTCGTTCTCGATGATGGTCCACGTTGGGAACGTGTAGAAGCCGCCTTCCTTGCCGTGACACCAGTCGTACCAGGTGCCCTGCGGGGCATAGCCTGGGGTGCCCGCCGCGATGAAGGAGCCGCCGGTGTCCATGAGCGACGGGCCCACCGCGAGCAGCAGAGGCTTCAGCAGGTGCTCGTAGTCCTGACACTCGTCGATGCAGAACAGGATGGACTTGAGGCCGCGGCCGACGTTGCTCTGCTTGATCTCTGTTGAGGCCCTTGATCACGAACATGGACCCGGCGGGCGTCAGGACCTCGCCGGTGTGCTCGCGCAGGACCCAGGGGTCCGCGCCGCTGTGGAGCTCGTAGCTCTCAATCATGCGCTCAATCTCGCGCCAGATCAGGCGCTTGCCTGTCTGCAGCGACTCGGCCACGTAAGTGACCTGTTCGTTGTGACCCGCGCGCAGCAGGGTGAGCACGATCAGGGCAGCGAGGAAGGTGGTCTTACCGGCGCGTCGCGCAGCGCACAGGGCCAGGTAGGTGTGTCCGGCCTCGAGCGCTGCCAACACCTCGCGCTGCTTCCGGGTCAGGCTGGCGCGAAGGTGGCGCTCGACCTCGGCCCGGTAGAGCTGAGGGCTCTTCTCCTTGAGAGCGAGCCAAGCTCTGCGTCGGAGCTCGGCTCGGACCTCTTCTTTCGAGAATCTCTGCGCCGCGTTCACTGAACGTGACGGCGCACAAGAGGATCAGCCGTCCAGCGAGTCCGACAGAATGGCGTCAGACCGCGCCCCGAAGCTGTCGCCGCCGGTGAAGCGGAACTTGGGCCGTGCAGCTTGGCGCGGACTCGGCAGCTCTGGCGCAGGCTCGGACACAGCGGGCGGGCGCATCGCAGCCATGCCCGCGATGAACTGCGGCTGCTGCTCGGCCGACATCGGCACGCCCGTGACCCAATGCAGGTAACCGCGTTGGTCCATGGTCGGCAGGAACTTGCCCTTGCCGACCTGTGCCACCAACCGGTCGCGGTAGGTCTGGAACATCTGGCCGTAGAGGTCCCGCATGGTCTCCAGGTCCTCCAGAGTGGCGGATCCATCGCTCATGCGCTTGAGCGTGCCCTTGGGATCCTTGGCGGCGTTCACATAGCGCGCGACGCGCAGCTCGGTGATCGGGTCCATGACCCGCTCGGGTCCCTTGAACGGGTCGAGCGTGATGGCGGGCGGCAGCTTCGAAAGGATAAATGCGGCTTTGGACTGCGCCTTGTTGCCGATGGCAGCAGCGAGCTCGGGGCTCTCGGCGCGCACGTCCTCGAGCTGTGCCGCCATGCGCCGGCTGAGCGTGGACTGCGGATCCTGCAGCGCCTCGGCGTCCTCGATGGCCCGCCGAACGGCGTTGGCGCTGATACCCACACCGCCGACCGGTCCGCGCACCTGCTTTGCAATCGGTAGCTCGGGCGGCTTGCCGCCGTGGTTCTTGATCGTCGCTTTCACGGCGTCGTCGATGGCCTTTTCCGACTTGGCCGCACCCTTGCCCATGGCCAGGAGACTGCCGGCCAGGTTGCCCGCTGCGGTGGTGACCGTGCCGATGGCAGCACCAGCACCGGGAAGCGTGCGCAGCCCGTTCAGGATGACCTCGACGTTGCTGGTCTGTGCGGCCAGGCGCTGGGCTTCCTTCGCCTTGAGCGCCACTTCCTTGGTGGCCTGCATCTTCCCTTTGATGGCCTCGAGCGTCTGGCGCGCCTGGGTGATCTGCGCCAGGGCCTCGTCGGGCATCGGGTAGTACTTGGCCTGCGTCTCCATGAGCTCAACCTTGGCGGTGAGCCCAGCCAGAAAGTCGCGCGCATCCTTCCATGCACGCGGGTTGCCCAGGTTGTCGAGCATGGCCCCGATCTTCTCGGCGTCGTACTCGGTGACGTCGGCAAAGCCGTGCTGGCCACCACCTTCCGCACTCCCCGCTCGAGCAGCAACGCGGTGGAAGTTCTCGGACTTGCGGATCGCGCGTGTGATCGCGGCGTTGTTCACGGTTTGGAAGTCAGCGAACGCCTTGCCCACGAACTTCGGGTTCTGGAGGTCGGCGCGCAGCCCCATGTAGAGGCGCTGGAATGCGCCCTCGGACGTGGTGGCGGGTCGGCCGCCCACCTGGCGCGCGAAGCTGCCCAGGTGCGTCTTGAACAGGTCGGCCGCGTGAATGGTCTCGGCGATGCTGTCCAGGTTGGCACCGATGATGCGCGCTGACCGTGGCACCATCACGTTGCCGTTCAGCAGGGCCCGTTGGGACGCGTACTCGGTGTCTTTCAGCCCCGTGAGGTGTTCGCGCAGCCGCTTGAGCGCGTTCTTGCCTGCCTCGAAGTCCTTGAGCTGCTTTTTGCTGTAGATCGCGTGCTTCCGCACGTCGGTCATGTCGTCGAGCACCTTCTCCATCTTGTCGACGCGCGTCATCCACCGGCCCACCTCTTCGTGGGTCCAGACCACCCCCTCCTGCTCGAGGAGACCCCGGATGACCTTGGGCTTGTTGGTGCGGTTGGTGTAGGTGTCGTAAACGTTCGTCTCGAACCGCTGCAGGTTGTCCAGGTCTCCCTCGACACTCACCGAGAGCTGATCGGCCTGGTCCTTGAGCTTGTGCTGCAGGTCGCGGGCGTTCTTGGCCTTGTTCAGGTTGGCGTCGAGCTTGGCCAGGATGCCCTGCGCCTCGGGGCCCGGGGCCACGTTCAGCGTCGAGTTGATAGTGGCATCGGGGGTCAGGCCGGACTCTGCGATCACGGCGCCTTCCTGCTCCTGCACCAGCGCCGAAACGCGGTCCTCGGCCTCGTCGATAAGCTGCTGGTTCCCCGTTGCGTCGGCCTCGGCAAGGCGCTGCTGCGCGGCCTCCAGGTCCGCGTCGATTTCCTGGCGCGGGCGAGAGGGCGCGACGTCGGGCTCCGACGGAATGGCCTCGTCTGCCGCTCCACCGGGCGGAACCGCCTCGTCTGCAGCACCAGCAGCCTTGCGTCCGATGCGTTCGGCTGCCTCGCCGAGCACGCCAGCGCCAGCACCAAAGCCGCCGCCCCATTTCGCGCCCTCCCAGAACGACTCGAGGGCGCGATCGGCAAAGCCGTCCACGTTGCCCGCACCCAGGTCGTCGAAAACCTGCCGCGCGGCGTTGTCGATGGCGCCTTCCCCAGCACCGAGCGCCGCGGCGAGGCCAATGCGACCGGCGGCACTGGCTGCAACGCGCGGTGCTACAGCGGCGCCGAGCCGCGTGGCGAGATTCCCGAGTTGCGTGGACCGATATGCCAGCTGCGCTGCTGGCGAGATTGTGCGAGCGGCCTGCGCGAGAGCGCCCGAGCCGCCGGACACCACCGCAGAGCCCACCGACCCCACGATGTTGCCCGCAATGCTGCCCTCGGCCGCGTGCTCCTCGCGCAGCTTGCGCTCCGCTCGCGCTGCCTTGCCACCTACGGCGTCCGTTGCGAGCCCATAGAGCCCGAGGGAGCCGCCCTGAGCGACGCCCTCGCCGAACGCAGCGGCCTGCGAGCCAAAGTCGCTGTACTCCCGCTCAACCTCGTCTGGTGTGGCGAGCTGCGCACCGGCGGCCAGCTTCTCCCGCACGCTCGGATCGGCTGCGTCGTACGTGTTGACGCGGTCGCCCTCGAGGAGCTGCACGGTGCCATCGGTGGGCGCCTCGGAAGCATCGAGTCGGTAGCCCTGCCGATAGGCCTCGGCCAGGTTCTCCTCGCCAACGTTCGACACCTCGCCGCCGCGCGTGATGTTCACGCGACGTGGGGCCTCGGGCTGCTCGAGCTGCACCGGGTCGGGCGCTGCGGGCGCGCCCTGATCGGCCATCGCTGCGGCCTCGAGCGCGTCGAGCTCGGCGTTCACGTCGGCGGGTGCGCTCGGTGCCGGCGCTGCGGGTGCCTGCGGAGCAGCGGACGCAAGCTCGGGCTGCTGCTGCGCCAGGGCCTCGGCCTCGAGCGCGTCCAGTTCGTCAAAGCCTGCCATTTAGTACCCCTGCATGCGGCGGACCTGCTCGTCGTAGTCCGGAGCGTCCGGATCGATGCGCAGGCCGGAAGTGTCTGCGACGGCCGGGCCCGACTGGACGGGCGCAGGCGCGGGAGCAGGGCGCGTGCTCCAAGCGCTCGCGGGCTTCCAGCCCTTGGCCTCGGCCGCCTGCACCTGCTCGGGGCGCAGCATGACGCGCGCGCCCTTCGCCGTGATGTAGGGGATCGGAGCGTTCGGGTCGGCCGCGGGCGACGGCGCAGCTCCACCAGCGCGGCCGCGCTGCAAGTCGCGCGCGAGATCCGCCTCGGGCGTCTTGGCTGCAAGGCCACTGGTCTCGGCCTGCGCCGAAACGCTGCCGCGCAGCGAGTCCAGCGCCGTGCGGAGCTTGGCGCGCACGCTATCGCCGCCCGACGTCCACGCGGTGGGGTCGCCCAAGGCGCGGTCCACGACTTCGATCACGCCGTTGTCCAGGGCGCCGAGGTCCTTGATCTCCTTGTACGACGCGAGGAGCTGCGCCTGCAGGGAAGCCATCTCCTTGGACTTCTCGCCGAACGCCTCGGTTCCGTGCTTCGCCAGCAGGGCGTCGAGCTTGGTCGCATCGCGTTCGAACGTGCGCATGCTCGAGTCGGCCTTACGGAACTTGGCCTTTTCGGTGTCGTTGAGGGAGCCCCACAGCGCAGGGTCGGCCACGTCCCAGCCGTTGGGAGCCGGCGCGCCGCCCGCAGCACCAGCCGCCTTAGCGCGAGCTGCGTCGGTAGAGGCGACCGTGCTTTGAATGTTGGCCTGCTGTGCGCGCAGGTCGTTGAGCGCCTTGGCTTCGGGAACGGTCAGGATCCCGGCGCGCTCCTTGGCCTCGAGCTCGGCCACCATCGGGTCGCGCTTCTTGCCGCGCCGCGCGGCCTCGGCCTTCTTGATCCGCGCGTTGATGATCTGCTCCTCGTACTCGCGGGCCTTGTCAGCCGCAGCGAGGCTCAGACGGTGTGCATTCTCACCGTAGGCCGTGCCCTCGGCGTCCTTGGCGATCTTCTCGAGCTCGCGCTGCTTGAGGAAGTACTGGTTGGCCAAGATCTTGTTGGTGGTCTCCATGGCGTCGTCGGAGTCCTTCGACAGCATGGAAATGGCGTTCTCAGTCTCCTTGACGTTGCGGCCGAGCATGTCCCGCTCATCGAGCTGGCGCTGGACGCCCTCTTGGACGTGCTGCTGCAGCAGGTTCATGCCCATCGCCAAGCCAGCGTTGCCGCCCCCGGTGCGCTGGCCCGTGGTGGGGTCATAGAAGCCACCGCCACCGCTGGCCATGGCGCCCACGATGCCCGCCACGATGGACGCCGCCTTCTTGCCGCCGCTCAGGCCCGGAATGGGCTTTCGCAGCGTCTCCAGATCGGCCGCGTGCTTCCGCTTGTACTCGTCGATTTGCGTGCGGTTCGCGCGGTAGTTCGCTTCAGCGTCGGACTGGAACTTCTGCACCTTCTGGTTGAACTCGTCGAGGGACAGCGCCTGCTGCTGGGCCATCTGCTGCTTCGCAGCGCCCTCGCGCTGGTAGCTCGCCGCTTCCTGGTTGAAGCCGGTGATCCGCTCGTCCTGCACGCGGGCCTGCGCCGCGTAGGGGTTGCTGGCCTGGGTCACGTTCTCGACGGGCGCGACCTCGGGCGGTGGCGCGGGAGGCGTTGCAGGTGCCGGAGCTGGCGCGACAGCGGGAGCCGGTGCCCGAACCGGCTGGTAACGGGCCGTGACTCCGCGCATGAGCGCAGGGTTCTGCCGCGCGAAGTCCGCAAAGCTCGTGGTCCCGTTGGCCATCACTTCCCCTTCTTGCCCATGAACTGCGACAGCAGGCCGAGGACCTGACCCCCGTCCATGCCGCCCTGCTTTTTGTCGTTGGCGGACTCGTCGTGTGTGGGGTCGACCTGGTTCTTGCCGCCGAGCATGCCCGTGATGCCGCTCGCTGCGCCGCCCGTGTAGAAGCTCGCGATCGTCGAGGCGATGCGCTTCACACCGTCCGCGCCGTGATCCTTGGCCTCGGTGGCCGTGCCCGCCTGCGCACCGGTTCCCACCTGAACGGGTGACGCGGGCTGCGCGTACATCGGCACGCGCTCCGTGTCGGTGGCTTGCGCGGGCGCTGGCGCTTGCACGGGTGCAGCCTGTACCTGCGGGGCCTCGGGCTGCTGGTAGCGCTGCTGCACACCCTGCACGAGCTGAGGGTTCTGCCGCATCCAGTCCGCATTCGACAACGTGGTAATCGCCATGGCCTACCCTCAGCGCTGGTTGAACTTGGACATGAAATACCACTTGTCGTTGTACTTGTTTCGCGCGTCCACCTGGCGCTGGTCCTCGTTCTTCTGGTTGGCGCCGAGCTGCGCGCCCTCGAGCCCGGTCAGCGCGCCGAGATACTCCTGCTGCTGGCTGAGGCCCGTCTGGGTCTGCAGGTTCGCAGCGTTCTGGCGGATGGTGGCCCGGTTGGTGTCGATGCCAGCGCCTTGCTCGTTGTTCGCGCGGGCCTCCGACACGAACTGACCTTGCCGGCCCGAGTACTGGCCCGCGGCTTCCTGGTCCTGGGCACCCACGTTGCTGCGGATGGTGGCCGCATCCACGCGCGCCTCGCGCTGCTGCTGCGCAAGCTCGTTCGCCTCCTGAGCGCGGGTCACCTCGGCCTGAGCCGCTGCGTCCGCGTTCGCCTGGGTCGAGCTCGCGAGGGCTTGGCGCAGGCCGGCAGCGCCGCCCGAGGAACCGAGCGCCAGCGCCGCGTTGGTGTTGCGGTCCTGGTTGAGTCGGAACTGCCGGTCGGACGTCTGCTTATAGGTGTCGGGCAGGGTGTCCGCATCAGTCTCGAGCTTGTTGGCCGCGCCGAGCACCGCACCACGGCCCGCTCGGTAGTCGGTCATGGAGCTGTCAAAACCGCGGCCGGCCTCGTCCCCTCGCTCCAGGTTCCGGTTGAGCATGTAGTCGCTCGCCACCGAGCGCGCATTCAGACCGGCCGAGGCCTCGTCCGTGGCGTCGTTGGCGCGCGTGATGCCGGCATCGACGTTGCCCTGTCCGCCCGTGATTCCTTTTTGGAACTGCGAGCGGTACGCGTCGCCCTGCTCCTTCGAGCCGCCATAGTATTGGGCGATCGGAGAGAGGGTCTTCTTGTCCTTCGCCGAGCCGCCGAGGATGCGGCCCATGAAGGGGTCAACCTTGCCCCACTTCTCGCCGAGCTTGCCAGCAGCACCCTTCAATCGGTCGCCGAACGCCATACCGGTGCGCGGCCACAAGAGAAAAGGCCTTGGTGCTACCTAGCCGCGGACTGGTAGACCGCGTCGGCTTTGGTGCCGCTCTTCTGGCTGTAAACGAGCGTAATCGCGTAGGGCCGCACGCAGTCTCCCGAGCCGTTGAGGCTCAGGTACACGGAAACGGCGCGCATCGATACCGTGCCCTTGGGCCCCATGGCAAGCGTGTAACGGCCGTTGGCCATCTTGCTCGCGTTCGCAATTTGGGCGAACGCGTAGGACTCGATCCGGTCGAGCGCGTTGGCGAAGTCCTGGCCGATCCCGAAGTCCAACGTGTGGTCCGACAGGCGCTTGCAGGACACGAGCACCTTTTGCAGGGCGCAGTCGGCTTCCTCCATCGTGCCGCCCAGGATGATGTCACCCGTGAGGAACGTCATGGGCGCACCGGTCACGCTGTCGGGGTCCATTGTGGCGATGCCCAGGTTCTCGCGCAGGAACTGGAAGAGCCCGCTGACCGGATCCAGACACGCGCCCTTTGCGCCCGTGGTGACCTCGGGCCCCCAGCAGGTGAACTTGCGCTCTCCGTAGTTGAATACCGCGTGCAGCGTCTCCTTGACCCCATCGGTCCGATAGGAGTCGTACAGCCACACGACCTCCTTGGTGTCCGGCAGGCTGATCGCGGTGTACGAGGCACCGTCGTAGGTCTCGAAATCGTCGAGAATGCCCGTTCCGAGCTCGCCGCCGAGCGTGGCGAAACGCGTGCCCGACTGAAACAGGATGCCCATGGGCGTGCGCACCACGGCCGTGCGCGAGGAGCACGGAATGTCGCTGATCTGCTGCGGGTCGTTGAACGAGCCTCCCGCGAACGAGGCATCGGGGCCACCGCCCGTGACTTCCCAGGTGCCGCGCTCGGTCAGCACAGCGAGCACACCGCCAAGCTCCTCGAGCGTGGCGCGCTTGCCGGCGCTGGCAGGGATGGCCTTGACCTGCAGCGAGGAGAACTCGAATCCGTAGCCGTCCTCCTTGGGCTTGGAGTACCAAAGGATACCGCGCGCATCGATCCCCCACGCGCGGTTTCCCACGATGGCCACGTCCTGGAAGCTCGGCGGGCACTGCGCCCCGAGCGGCAGGCTGGCCGAGCCGGTGGTGTAAATGGCCGTGTCAATGACAGGCTCGCCGATGTTGCCGAACACGGCCATGGTCGACTGCACCGAGTCGGGAACCCACGAACTCTGTTGATAGAACGGGCTGGTGCCTCCCTGCAGCGTTGCAAACACGGTGATCCGCGCCGTCTCCTGCCGCACGCCATTGCGCATCGAAGCGGGCAGCGACACGAACACCTTAGGCTTCTGCCCGCCCGCGACCGTGAGCGAAATGGCGGCCGCAGGGTAGGACCGGCGCACGTTGCCGGCGCAGTCGCCCCACATGATCACGGCGCTGATCAAGTACGTGCCTGCGGTCCAGCCTACGCCGGTGCCGGTGTTGGCCTCGGCGAAAACCTGCGGGCGCTGTGTCGGAATGACCTCAGCCACTTCCACGCCGTCCCAGTAGACTGGCCCGCCAGATAGCAACGAAACCCCGGTGTCGTCCTTCACCGAGGTGATTGGCTCCGTGGGGCTCATCACCACATAGCGGCCAACCACGCCGCCGTTCGTAGTTCCAGTCTTGAACTTGTTGAGCTCCTGGTAGGTGAACCAGATCCGCCCGTCTGGGCCCTGGGTCAGGCTCGCCCACGAAAAGGACGCTCCTACGAGGAACGCCTGGTCGACGCCGAACCGGCCCACGAGCGCAACCGAGTCGCGCGAGCACGCTCGGAACACCTCGGCATAAGGGTCGCCGGCGCCTGCAATGGCCGAGGCCGATCCCTGCAGGCCGAACAGCGGCACAACCATCGTGCCCGTCCGGTCCCACCCGCCGCATGACATGAGCTGCTTGAAGGGCAGCCAGAACGGCGTGGCCGCAGCGCCCGTGATCAGGTCGAGGAACGTGAACACGGTTCCGACCTGGCGGGTCGGCGGCGCCACGCCGCTCGAGTTGTTGCGCGCCGAGGACGCCGCCACCACGTGGTTACCCACGATCGGGTGAAACATCATGCTCACAGCAACGGGCCCATCGTGCTGTGTGTCGACGGTCTGCAGCGCAAACACCGGGGTCAGCGCGAGCCCCTCGAGCAGCTGCGACTTGGCCACACCGGAGCCGCCACCGCTGGTGTTGCTGCCCACGCAGATAGCCACGAGCTCGTCGGTGCCATAGGTGATGTGCTTGATCGCGACCGCATGCGGGAGCGCCCCGAGCGCCTGCGTGGTCGAGAGCTGCGCCCAGGTGCCGATGGTCACCCGAGACACGGTGAAGCTGTTCGCCGCACCCGAGGCCTGCGTGATCAGCCACGCATATTGCGCGTGCCGGTCACTGTGGACAGCGAAAGCTGGATAGCTGTTGTTCGTGAACACCACGGCAGGGGTGCCCACGGTGACGGTCATGGTGGCCGTGTTGAGCGTGAGCTGCACGGCGCTGACCGCGTTGCCGCTCGAGTTCCACCAGACTACCGCGTTCGAGCCCGCGTGGCAGGTGATGGAACCCCAGGGCGTTCCGAGCCCGGTAGCCGTGATGGTGCTGTCTGCGACCGGCGTGGGCGGCACAGCCACCGAGCCGTCAGGCGCCAGCACCGTAATCATGGCCTTCGAGCCGCTCGGCACGATGCCCAACGAGCGCATCTGCAGGATCCAGGTGTAGCCGTTGGCGTCCACCTCGAGCGCGGGTGCGCCAGCCGCAGCACCGTAACCGCCAGGTGCAGGCGCATCGATCTGGGGCCAGTAGTGCGCGTAGCTGTTCTGTGGGTTCGCTGGGGAAATGGTGGACGGAACCAGAGTGGACTTCGCCGTGTTGCCGCGGAGCAGCTCGTTACGCTTGCGGGCCACCAGCAGGGTGTTGCCTCGGCCGCTCGGCACGAGGCCTTGCCGCTGCTCGTCGGTGGCGCCGATCCAGGCAGTGACCATGGGCGCTTTGGTGGGCACGCCCTGCACGCGGCCGAGTCGCGTGTTGCGGCTCAGCTGCAGCGCAGGGGACGGCCCGAACGGCTGCACCCGGGACTCGCTCGTGTTGCGCATGCCCAGGTCGAGAGGGATCGTGGGGATATTGGGTCCGGTCGCCATTCAGAACACCCATGCGTCGATGACAAGGTTCGTCGGTGCGGTCAGCGAAATAAAGCCGAACACCTGGCTCGGGTCGCGGTTGGCTACCACCACTTGAGCCGGCCCGTAGACGGCGAACGCGGTGGCGTTGGTCCAGGTCTGACCGATGGGGATCACGCCCTTGAACGCGCGCCCGAGGCCGTGCGGAAAGAAGTTGGGGTTGGTGGTGCCATCCATGCGGCACCCCGTGATCAGCTTCCCCTGCAGCAGGTCGAGCTTGGCGATCTCCGTGGCGAACTCGGCCACCGACTGGGAGAACTTGAGCAGGTTCCCTATCACGCGCAGCGCGTCGTTCAGGTCCTGCAGCTTGGAGGTGCGAACGCCCGCCGTGCCCCACTTCAGCCAGCGCAGCATCAGCCCCTCCAGTAGCGCTTGCCGCCGAACAGCTGGTTCGCGTCGACCATGCCGCCGCGTACGTCGCGGATGGTCTCGATGCCGAACTTGTCGCGGCTCTTCTTGAGTCGCTTTCGGATAGCCGCGTCTTCCTTCTCGAGCAGCGCAATGAAGCTCGCGGGGCTCACGGCCTCGCCTTCCTTCTGCTGCGCCAAGCGCACCATGATGCAGGTGTAAAACACCACCCACTGGTCCCAGCTGTCCTGCATCACCACGAAATCGCTGGCCGTGGTGACGTAGATGCCCGTTGTGTAGTGCAGCTTGAGGTTGTAGGCGGCCTGGGGCGTCGGGTAGAGCTCGACCGTGTTCGCGCCCATCACGCGGTACTTGGGGACGGTAAACGTGTCCCAGCTCGACGAGGAAGCCACCGGGGAGGCGAGCCAGTTGTCGACGTCGGCCCACTCGAGCGGAGTCTCCTCGGTGGCCGTCCGCAGCCACGAAATCCGCATGAGGTCGCTGAAACCCGTGGGCAGCGACACCACGGAAAGCCCGGGCGTCGTTGCGACCAAGCCGAACGTGGTGAGAAGCTGCTGATCGCTGTACTCCTTGATGATTCCACCGAGCTGCGTGAGCGCCGCGCGCACCAGGTCGAGGATGATCGCGGGAGTGAACAGCGTGTTCGCCGTGTACGGCTCGAGGCCGCACAGCACTCGGACACGTTCCTGCAGCGTGCTGACCTGGACCTGTTGGCTCAATGGGACCTCAGCAGGTGAGCGGGGACAAAAGAAAAGGCCGGGTTGCCCCGGCCCTTCCTAGGTCATCTCAACGCAGCGCCTGCCTATTCCTCATCATCACCCGAGCCCATGGCGGGCTCGTCCTTGTCGTCGAGGATCATGCAAAGCGCTTCGTAGAAGTCGTCGAAGTTGCCCTTCTGGAGAGCCTTGAACATGGCTTTCGCCTGAGTCTTCCGGCTGTCCCCGCTGCCTTCCTCGTCCTTGGGCTTGGCGACCAAAAGCCCGATTGCGCCTTCCTTGTCCATGGGCATCACAGCCGGCTCGAGCGCATGTCGCACTCGAAGTCGATTCGCATGCCCGTGGTATCGGCCGGCGTCGAGCCGCCCGCATTGACCACCTGCAGCACCACGGTACCGGTGCCCGGGGTGTTGGACTTCACGAACACCCGCTGTGCGTCCGTGGTGAACAGCACGGAGCGGATGCAGAAGTTCAGGAAGTCGGCGAAGTCCTCGAACACGATCGTGATTTCACCCACGTTCGTGCGCGTGATCGACTTGACGCCATCCTGTTGATTGACGGTTACCGCGCCAGCGCCTGCAGTCGTGAAACTGCCCTGGGCGTCGGCTTGGTTTGGCGCCTTCGTGCGCCTGATTCGGCTATTCGCTCCCATGTTGCTCTACCTCAGTTCAAGCGGGTTGGGTGGATCAGCCGACCAGGGTGGGCATCTCGATGCGCTGCAGACGGGTGGGGGTGAAGATCCACCCGCCGTCGTGCGCGATCTTCTGCATCACGTAGTTGCCCTGGGGGTCGTCGAACGCGTCCGTGGCGTACGGACGGCTCTGGCCCAGGGAGAGCTCGGCCGCGTCGGGACCGACCACCCAGCTCGTGTTGAGCGGGCAGTGGCGCGACTCGGTCAGGGTGTTGCCGCGATACTTGAGCTTCCGGATACCCATTTCGGTGTCCGACACGTCCGCGTCGAACATCTTGAGGGACTCGAGGAGCTCCTCGTAGGCAGCCCACTGGATCGGGTGCATGAAGGCCGCGCCGCCTTCCTTCCACAGGTTCGGAAGGTCGGTCTTCGCCTGCGCGCGAGCGCGGACGAACACGGCCTGGCGCGGCACGCCGGAGCTCGCGATGAAGCGAGACCCGCCCATGGCGTTGATGTTCAGCGTGCGGTCCACGTTCATGAACAGCGTGGCGCTCACGACGAGCGGGTTCCAGCCGTTGAGGCCGGTCATGATGTTCTCGGCGCCGTTGTTGGACGCGATGCCGTAGTGGTACAGGCTCATGCCCGGGGTACCGATGCCGGTGATCTGAGAGGTGACCGTGCCGTTCACCGTGAGCACACCGGTGGTGGTGTTCACTCCGATGACGCGGGCGGTGCCCGCGGGGTCCACGACGCCGTTGTAGGCGATGGGGGTACCGCTCACCAGCGCGGAGCCGGGCGTCGCCGAGGCGCCGATCAGCTGGCCGATGCTGAAGTACTGCGCCTGGTAGGGCGCAATGGTGATGGTGCTGCCGGAAGCGGCGAGCACGGTGGCACGGGCGCCGGTGCCGTCACCGAAGCCCAGGAGCTCGATCTCCTGGTAGAGCTTCTGGGTGCCATCGAGCACGCACTTCTTGGCGTAGTCGATAAACTTGGCATCGCCCTTGGAGTTGCGCAGAACCTTCGACTCGAACTTGATGTGTCCGATCATCGTGCACTGCGGCACCTTGAACTTCTTGCCCTGCACGCTGGTGTGCTGGAGCACCGCGTTCGCGGCGGTGGACGCGACGCCACCACCCAGGATGGCATCGATCGGGATTTCCTTGTCGGAGCCCTGGAAATCGTAGGTCTTCTTGGCGTAGTCGCTCAGCGGCGCCTCGAAGAACAGCTCCTTTTCCTTGTACTTCCCGTAGATCTGCCGGGTCAGGTACTGAATCTCAGCAGTAGTAGTCATGGCGAATCCTCATGCGGCGCCCCGGCGTTGCCGGAACTCGGCTAGCCCTCGTGCGAGCTCCTCGTTCTCGGTCTGCGCATCAGACGGATCACGAGACACCACTTCGGGCTGGTTTAGAGGCTTCGGAACGCTGGCCGTGCCCGTGCTGCTGGTCGGGCTCTTCTGCTGATTCGGGGCGCCTAGCACCTTCATCCAAAGATCTCGCACAAGTGGATTGGCCACGAGCTTGCGCACGGTCTTCTCGACGCTCACCAGCGCCTCGAGGCCGCGCTGGCTCTGTCCCTCGAGCTTTTCGGCCACCTCGTGCAGGTCGGGCACCTTGCCGCCGTTGGCCTTCATCTCCGCATAGACCTCGTCGAGGAACCAGCCCATGCCGTCGTCGGTGGTGTCGAGGAATGCGAACTTTGCGTCGTTCTCCGTGAGGAACTCCTTGATCACCACGAGGTCCTCGGTGCGCTGCTGCTTCTGCTTGCTGGCAACCTCCGCTTCGGCCTCGGTCTGCCGCCGCTTGCGTGCCCACAGGATGTCCTCGCGCATGTCCTCGGGCAGGTCAGCGAGCGGGTCGCGGTCGAGCGTGCCCTTCTCGGCGCGCTGGAAGAGCTGCTCGATGGTCAGGCCGGTTTCCTCCATGGCGACTTTGATAAAGTCCTTGCGAATGGCGGCCTTGATCGTGGCGAGCTCGTCCTTCGCGGCCTTCTCGAACGCCTTGATCTGCACGTTCTCGGTGGTCAGGCGCTTCACGTCGCGCTGCGCTCGAGCAAGGTGCAACTCGGCCTTGTCGTCCTTCGGCTCCGGCTTTGGCTCGGGCTTCTCTTCAGCGGCCGGCTGGTCCTTAGGCTTCTCTGCTTCGCCCTTGGCGGCGTCGCCCACCGGCGCTTCCGACGTCTGCTCACCTTCCCCCAGAAGCTCGCTGTACTTCGCCACGATCTCCGGGTCATCGGCTGGGGCGTTGCCCATCTTGATCTCGGAGTCGTCGGTGGTCGCGGTTTCGGGGTTGGTGTTGATGGTCATTGGGCTCCCTCAGATGGCTGCTGGTGCACCGCCGGCTGCACCAAGTTGTTGCGGCGGAACGACGTCAGTGGGCTGTGGCTGTGTCTCGGGGACAGACGGCGCGATCACATCGCAATAGGCGATGTACCTGCGGAACGCGTCCTGAACCTCGAGCGGGGCTTCGCTGCGGTAGGCGATGAGGTATGCGTTCGTGACCGTGCGCTTGGCCTCGGCCAGGTAGGGCACCTGGAACGTGATCGGCATGGCGCCCTCGCCCCGGCGCAGCTTCTCGATCTGGAACTGCACCATGTCTTCCTGCGCGGTCTCGAGCTGCGACCAGGCGGGCAGGTCCGGCACGCCGATCAGGGACATGGCCTGCGACTTGGTCATGACGCCCTGCGCCGAGAGCTCCTCGACTGCCTCGATTTGGGCCTCGGGGCTGTGCGCCATGGCGTTGATACCGAACACAGACAGGCTCACGTCACCCTCGGTGACAGCCAGGTCAGCCCACTTCGAGCTGCGAAGGAACGTGGTCCGGCCCTCGCGCGAGCGGCCACCCACCTCGTAACCCGGCGTGAGCTTAAGGCAGTCGTCGTTCAGGTCCTCGAGCAGACGGAACAGGCGCTCCTGGAACTTCTCGAAGCGGTGGATCATGGGCACGTGACGCTGACTCGTGACGTCGTGCGCCGCGCGCACGGCCTTCGCCGAGTTGAGCCCCTTCTGTGGGAGCTCGCCGCCCGTCGTGCCCTGGCTGAACCCTTCCTGGTCGAGCAGGTCCTGCCAGATTCGCTGCTGCTGGGCGATCAAGTCCTGCGGGCTGCCGGACCACAGCACCGCCTCGGGCTTGACGTTGCCGTCATACACGATGCGCAAGCCGGGCATGTTGCTGATCTTCGACACCTCGACGTCGGAGTCCGCGTGCACCAGGAACACGAGGTTCGAGCCCAGGTCCTCGCAACGGTCGATGATGGCCTGCAGCTGCCAGTAGCGAATCTGGGCCGAGAGCGCGCGCTCCACGTAGCCCTGTCCCCAGTAACCGAACGGGCGGTCGAACAGGTTGAAGTGGATGATTGGGAAGCGGTCGCGAATCCACGGCTGCTTCTCGAGCAGCGCGTTGTCCAGCGTGCGCACCCACATGCCGTCCTCGGCTTTGCCGCCGCTCGGCAGGTGGCAGGCCTCCACGATGGTCACCAGGTCGACCTCGGAATCCTTGCGCAGCATGTACGTGTCGTAGTCGTCGAGGTCCGGGCCCTTGGCGTCCTTGATCTTCTGCTTGAGCTTCGGGTACTGCCGCGCCAGGTAGTCGCGCGGAACGAAGTACTTGTGGGTCTGCGTCCTCGGGTTTGCGCCCTCGGCTTGGTCCACGAACGTGCTGTTCGGAAGCACGTTGACTAGCTTGGGCGTGCCCGTGTTCGGGTCGATGTACCCTCGGATGCCGCCCGAGCCCGTGCGCGCAGCGTCGTACCAGGACTTTTCCGTGAGCTGGAACATGCCCAGCGACTGCGCCTGCCAGAACAGGCAGTCGGCCCGGTCCTCGGCGCGGTTGCGCTGCGTGTAGTCCGCCTTCGTGGCGGTGTACATGGGCAGCGTGCGCACGCCCGCGCAGCGGGAGGCCGCCGTGTCGATGAGCGCGCCCACCAGGTTCTTGCGAATGCGCATGCCGAGCAGGCGGAACTGGTTGATCTCCGAGCCCATCGCGCCCGAGCCGTCGGCGTTGCCGTTGGTGGCGATGGAAACGAAAAGCAGATTGTCCGCGCGCATGTCCGAGGACTGCTCCTCGAGCGCCGTCTGGCGCGCCCAGACGCGGGCCGGGATGTCTGCGGCGTCGCAATCCCAGAATGGCTCGAAGCTGGTCTTATTGTCCGACGGCATGCATCAACCCCTGGATGGCGTCGCGCTGTGCTTGGCGAGCTTCCTTAGGGCTTGGCGGGTCCCGCCTCTCCTCCGTAGGAGGTTGCGCAGCCCTGGGAGCGCTGACCGGCGCGAACGTGGCGGCCAGCTTCTCGCCTTCGATGGTCACGGAGGTCGCCCCCATCTCTCGGAGCGACTTGCAAAGCTCGATGAACTCGGTGCTCGTCATGGCTACACCGAGTCCGCGACGACGATGGTGGCATCTGACGCGCGGCGCTGCGCTGCGTCCCAGGTGCCGCAGTGGCGCATGCGGTGCAGCAGGATGGCAAAGGCGTGCTTGGTCTCGGAGCTGAGCCAGTGCTCCTGCTCGAGATCAAGCGAGATCTTCATTCGGTCGTCGGGCAGCCCGGACAGGCACTCGGCCTTCCAGTAGATGCGGCCGCCCATGGCCGTGCGGCGCACAACGCGCATGTACAGCGTGTCGTTGTACGCCTTGGTGGCGTAGTGCTTCTCGGCGTCCTTCTTGGCCTCGTCGGTGTCGAGGTGGGCGACCATGGCCGAGCGCCAGTCCTCCCACGTCTTGCCCTCGTCGATGCCAAGGACCTCCGCGCCGGATGGCGCCACCTTCTCGTGCAGGTCGCTCATTTGCGCGCCGCCTTGCTGGTCGGTGCCTTGGGCATCTCCGCCGGTGGCTCAGTGAACTGCACGCCATGATCCAGGTCATCGAGCGGGACAACGTAGGTCCGGCTCCTCGCGCTGACGGCGACAACCGGGCCGCGGAGCTCGAGTTCGTACCCCTTCTCTGCCTCGAAAATGTCCTGCCCGCTGTTCGGCCCGCCGCCGGTGTCGAGAGCCGGGTCCGCCACGGGGCGCTTGAAGACGACTTTGCGCAATCGCATCGACTTGAGCGAGTGCACAAGAGGATCGGTCTACCGTGCCGCGCGATATGTGAAGCCGCGGGACTGGAGATACCGCGTCCACTTCCCCTGGTGGCTGTAGAAGCGCTCCGGCTCGCGCCCCTCGAGTACGAAGATTTGGCTTCCGACGTTCTGCGCGGTGTCCAGCAGGAGCCCGGCCACGCCCTGCCCCTGGAACGAAGCTTTGGTGTAGGCGTAGTGAAGCGTGAAGGCCTCGCGCGCCTCCGCGCACAGCCAGCCGTAGAGGAACGCCGGATCTTCGCGGTCGCGGGCGACGAGGACCATGGGGTGGCGACTGAGAATTCGTTCGCGCAATGACCTGTGCCACGCGTGGAAGGCCGATGTGGGCATGCCACGATTGGCGCGCCGGAAGGACTCGGCCCAGCTGTCGAGGACGAAGGGCAGGGCGTCCTTGCCGGCGCGTGAAACCTCTATGGAATCCAGGATGCGGAGGTCCTTGGCGGCGCTCATGCTCGATGAGTGTCCTTCGTATCGCGCGGGGCAGCGCTCGATGCTCCGCGTGCGTAGCCCTCCTCGAAACCCTGATAGCGGCCCTCGTCTACGCCCTCTGCGCGTCCGACGCGCATGCCTTCCTCGTACCCCTCGCGGTATGCGGTAAGGGCAGCCGCGATGGAATCTTCATCACTCATCGCATTTCCTCCACGGAGCCCCACGCCCCGAAAACAGCGAAATCCATGTACTGAGGGTCGAGTTCGTACTCCTGCGCCACCGCCGATGGTGTTCGACCTCGGTCGAGCTCTCGGCGAATGGCCTCCGCTTCGTCGCGTGTGATCGGTCGCAGGTCATACGGTCCGTCGTATGCGGGCGCTGGTGCGGCGCACTGGGCAGGCTGGGCGCTCGTGCAAGCTCTCCAACTCGCGCTGTCCACCTGTCGCAAAATATTCGTCTGCTCGGCCAAGGCAGCGAACAGCTTGCCGTACCGCGTCGTTGCCAACACTGGCAGGAGCCTGCGTACGCGGCGCTGCACGTCGCGAGCGCGAAGCCCGAGGCGCCGGGCGACCTCGGAGTAGGAGGCTGTCTCCACGAACACTACCAAGATCTGGCTCTCAATTGCCGTCAATGGCATCCCGAGCATGTCGATGCACGCCAAGAGGTCCTGAGCGTCGAACTCAACCAGGCCGTGGGTCACGATGAAGGTGAGCCGCTCCACCGCGCGGCGCAGGCGGTAGCTGACGCCCTGTTGGGTCAAGCCCAGGCGCTGCCCGACGGCCTTCTCGCGCTCACCAGCGAGGTGAGCTTGTATGGCGGCCTGCTCGTTGTGCGGGAGCATCAAGATTGCCTTCCGCAGTACTTCGCGGTCGACGGATCGCGCGGCTTCTCGCAGCTCGGCAGACGCACGTTCGGCTTCCTGCTCTTCAGCGAGGGCAGCGGGGTCGCAGACCGCCAGGGTGGCCTTCGGGTCGGGGAAGTTGTCGATTCGCTCGCCTACACAAATATAAAACGGCTCACGCACGTGGTTGCTCCTCGGTATCGCGGAGGCAGGCGATCAGCTCTGCCGTCGGAAGGTTTTCGAGCTGGACAGGTCCGCCGTTCGCGCCAGTCAGCTCTTGGCGTTGGGATGGTGGACGCCAGCGCTTGCCGTAGCGGCGTTCGAGCATCCAGGCATCGGCGCGCCAGTCCTTGGCGCCAGCCTTGTTTAGCCTTTGCAGAAGCGACGCCTCGTGCACGGCTTTGGCCTCACGGATGCCTTCGACAAGCTCGGAGTAGGGATCCAGGCCCTCGCGGCCCTTGTGCATCCACGCTTCGATCGTCTTCTTGGGGATGCCGGCAGCGGCGGCGGCTACAGGCACGGTTGAGCCTGCCGCGACCAGCACGCATACCTGCTTGATTACCTCGGCCGTGCACGTCGTGGGGCGTCCACCCTTTCGCAGGGTCGAAGGGGTGGAGCCATCGTCTTCACGCGCGCGTTGGCCCTGTTTACTGCGGGGCTTGGACGTCACACCGAGATCGTATCGCGCGCGATCCGCGCGGTGGAAGTGCGAAGTGGCGTAAGCCTGCAGATTTGATTATTAAGTACGCGTATGACCGCCGCACCGAAGCTGTTCATCTCGTACTGCTGGACGTCGCCCGAGCACCAGGAGCGCGTGTTGCGCCTGGCTACCGAGCTACGGGATGCCCAGGTCGACGTGATCCTCGACATATGGGATCTGAAGGAAGGCCACGACCTCTACGCCTTTATGGAGTCGATGGTGACGAATCCCGAGGTCCAGAAGGTGCTGATGATCTGCAACAAGGAGTACGTCGAGCGGGCCGACGGCCGACACGGGGGTGTGGGGGCCGAAACCACGATCCTCACGCCGGACCTCTACGGCAAGCGGGACCAGTCGAAGTACGTGGCGCTGGTGCTTGATCGCGACGCAGACGACCACGCGATGGTCCCGGCGTACTACAAGGCACGCATCTTCATCGACTTCACGGACCCAGACAAGCAGGCAGACTCGTTTGAGCGACTACTCCGCTGGGTCTTCGACAAGCCCCTCTACGAGAAGCCGGCACTTGGCAAGCGCCCGGCGTTCCTCGACGACGCTAGCGATGGTCCAAGGATGCGCACGAGCACGCAGGCCCGTCGTGCCAGCACAGCCGTTCGTGACGGACGATCGAACGCAGCAGCGCTGACCGCGGAGTACCTGAATACGTTCGCGCATGAACTTGAGAGCTTCCGGCTTCGACGAACCGAGCCGATCGACGACGCGGTGGTCGCAAACATCACCGACTTCATCCACTACCGCAACGAGCTGGTTCGGTTCGTGGACGAACTTGCGCTGCATTGTCCCGGGGAACAAACCGCCAACCTGCTGCACCGCTTTCTAGAGAAGCTGCTCCCATACAACCGGCGACCAGAGGGGGTGACTTCGTGGTACGAGGCGGACTTTGACAATTTTCGATTCATTACCCACGAAATTTTTCTCTACGTGATCGCGGCGCTGCTGCGACACGAGCGCTTTGCCGAGACTGCGAAATTGCTCGCGACCGAGTACTATTGTGCTGGTGACCGCAACGACGTAGTTTCGTACACGGAGTTCTACGAGCCGGTTCGCTCGCTCGATGCACGCAAGAAGCAGGGCCGATCGGAGCGGCTGTCCGTTCAGGCGGACCTTCTCAAAGAACGGTGCACTGGGCTTCCGGTTGCCTTCACGCAACTGATGCAGGCTGACTTCGTCCTGTATCTGCGTGGGCACCTCAAGGGCGGCTACTGGTGGCCTGTCACGCTAGTGTACGTAGCTCGCTTTGCCCCTCGGTTCGAAATGTTCGCTCGTGCACGATCGCGCTCGTATTTCGAGCGTCTCCGAATCGTCTTGGGCGCCGACAAGGTCGAGCAGCTTCACGCGCTCGAGGCGGATCTCAAGTCTGGCAAGTCGCGCGCGCCTACATGGGGCGGATGGGAAACACTCGACGTTGCCGCACTCATGAACGCAAGTGAGATCGCCACGCGCGAGTAGATGGGCCGCACGAGCCCGGGCAAGGGTGACGTCTATGTGGGTGCTGCTGTTGGTGATGTTCGCGTGGGCGGCCTGGGCCACTATTGGTGCGAGCGGGGCAGGCGCCAAGGTCCGCCAGCTCTCGCAAGAGCTAGACGAGGCAAAGAAAAAGCTCGCAAAGCCGCGCCCGACCGAGGACGAGGAGAACGAGGCTATCCGCGTCAAGTACAACGCCCTCCGCGACGAACATCGCGAACTCTTCACGCAGGCCCTCGATGCTGCCGAGAAGCACCTGCGCGAAAGCGACATGCGTCTGGGGGACGCCGACGTCGTCGATACTGTAGAGCTCACCAGGAACGAGATCCGAGCAGTTTACCGCGCACTCGAGCTTAGCGCGGAACTCGGCGACAAGGATTTCTGCCGTCGCGTCGTCGATACATTCGAGAACTGGAAAAAGGACCAATGGGCCTGGCTCCTGGCGAAGGAGTTCAAATCGCGGGTTCGATCGATCCAGATGTCTGACCTTGCGGTGAAGATCCGCAGCGAGGCCGAGGCGCGCTGGCAGCAGGAGCGCGACGCCCGGCAAGGCTGACCGACACCGCGGCAGAATTCCGGGTTTCATCGTCGGAGGATCACCGAGCTACATGAGAAGGAGCTTGCAATCTCTAGCGGTGGTGCCGCGACCGCATCTAGTGCTCCAGCGCGCTGGCTGGGCTCGGAATTATGTCGCGGGCCACCCGAGACCATCGCGCCAAAAAACGGTGAGGAAATCTTGTGCATACATCGGTTCGTGGATGACCTCGAACTTGCGTCGCGACGTCACGCTCGGATGCTGTCGCAAGGTCCACTGCAGTAGGCCGTCGAGGCGCCGAACGTCATCGCTAACCGAGGGCCCCAACACCAACCTTATCGGCAGGTCTGGTGTCGTGTTGCCGCCGAGAGCCCCTAGCAAGCGATACTTTGCGTCCGAGTCGGTCTCGGGGAACCGATATCCCACGAAGACAACCGAGTCCGCCTCGCGGAGAGCCCGTTCTGCCTTATCCCATTGCGGTTGAAAGAGATTCGAAGCTCGAAAACGCTTTGATGGCCCTGGCACGCCGATAGCGACTTCGCGCTCGTTGAGAATCGATGCAAACGGCTCTTGGTGTGTTTGGACGATGGGCGAGGCCTCGGAGCCGGAGATCACCCAATCGACGCTTCCATGCAGTTTTAGCAGGTTCCCGTTGCCCGGAGCGTTGCCCCCGACGCAGTGATAGATGGGACGGTTGGCCAGCTCGCAGGCCTTCTCCACGACCTGGTCGTAGTTGAAGGTGATCACCGTATCCGACGGCTCAAGCAACGCCGCCCAGCGCTTGTATGGCAACCAGCGCTCGTTGTCCTCGGCCCTTTCCGAGTACTCGGCGCAAACCGCTGCGAAATACGCTCTGGCGTCCTTGGCAATCAGAGCGATCCTGCTCCGCATGTCCGGCGTGAAGTCCTGCGCTCCGTAGTAGTGCAGGAGCAGCATCAGGGCCCGAGGATCGCTCCCGGACGCGGCGGCATCGAGTAGCTCCAAGTATTCCTCGGCGTTGCGCCAACCCGTCCAGCTATTGTCGATCCCCAAAAGGAAGACATTACGCACCTCGTCGAGGCGCGGCTCAATCTTCGACCAGGATGGCTCTTCGCGAGGTTCCTCCTGACTAGCAGCGACAACGCGGTGCAATTGGCCAACCGCTTTCAGCCGGTGTTCGTCGAATATTTGATTCAGCAGCGGCCCGCCTACACCGACGCTGAACCCAGAACCAAGAACCCACACCACGCGTTTTGGCACGCCCACAAGCTCCCCCGGGCACCGGAACTGCGGAGCAACATAGCGCAGGTGCGGTTCGCGCTCAGGTCGCCTTGCCCTTCCCCGGACCCCCATCCCGGAGGAAGACTGGGTGACGGCTCTCGCTTCGCGAACCGCCGAGAGGTCTGCGAGACAGACCTCTGCGCTCCCGACCTACGGCGCTAAGGCGCCTCGGCGGAGCGCGAAGAGGGAGATAACTACAACGAGAGTATGGTGGGTGGGGTCTGCGGCCCCCACAAGAAAAGACGCGAACTCCGCCGATACTTTCGTTGTGTGATCGCCCGGCGCTCTCGCCACTAAACGGTCATGCGAGATCAGAACCTGCGAAGTGGAAAGCGCGTTGGAAGGCCGAAAGGGAGCGTGCGGCCCACGGCGGCGGAAGCCGCCGCGCGCGAGCTGAGAGCTCGGGGCTACGGGCTGCCAGCCATCGCCGGTACCCTGGGCACGAACAAGCGTTGGGTGGAGTGGGCGTGCAGCTCGGCACGCCGCAGACAGTTGGGCCTCGCTACGGTGGAGGACATCGAGCGCGCGCAATACGCTGTGGAGATCCTCAACGGCGACGCACGTGACATCGAAAAATCGATCCAGGTGAAGCGTGCCGAGCTAGCAGAACTCGAGACGAGAGTTCGCCTTCCTACGCGCGTGCCACAGCTCTACAATTGAGAAACCCCGACGGCGTTCGAGCGCCCCGAGGCATGACATCGCGTTGACGTGGCTGATGCGCGCGATGCTCCGCAATTTTAGCGCATCGGTCACGTGACGGGCTAGTCGTGATTACCGAGACTAAAGCGCAAGCGCAGACCGCGCGTGCAAAAGAAGATGCTGCATTCGCCTCGCTCGCGCGCGCCTACGGCGTTTCCGCCAGCGAGGCGAGGAGACTCGTCAACCGCTACACCGGCGCAATGTACGTGCCGCTTTGGGAACCCTTTCACGAACTTGATGGCGTCTCGCCGCTGCCCGACGGTAAGCGGGTAGCGCCCGTCGATGGCTGGGCACTCGCCTCCAACCTCGTGGGGCCCCGAAAGCTGTCTCCTAGCGAGGTGGCTCGCCACCTTGCTGGGGAACGCATCGTGGGGGTAGCGCGGCCGAGCATGACCGGCGTGCTGGTCATTGACGTCGACTACGACGAGGATGATCCGTGCTCCCTGGGTGCGCGAGTCGACGCGGTAACCCGTGCGCTGTTGGCGCCCAGACTTCTCGTGCGCAGCAGCGAGTCCTACGGGCTTCACATGATCTATTTTCTGCGCGACCGAATCACGCTGGTGGGTGAGCTCAAGGCGCGGGCGGGTCTTCTGCTCGCGCGTGTTGGCGTTGAAGTGCGAAATGGATGGGTCGAGATTCACCCGGGCAAGGGCGCTACCCGCCTGCCACTCGGCCCTGGATCATGCGTACTCGATGAGGACCTGCGTCCGCTTGCCGGCACGCGCCACCAGCACCTGGTACATCTGCTCGCGTTCGCGCGCGAACATCGCGAGGATCTCCCGGAGGCTCCCGTCAATTTCGTTGCCCCTACCAACGTCGCAACGAAAAGGGAGAGTTCTCGCGCTCGCAACGAGGAGTGGCACGCGCGCGTGCAGCAGTACAGGACGGGCGGAGCTCCCCGGGGCAAGCGCGTCAGTGCATTCCGTGACGTCACCTTTGATGTCTGGAGTCGAGAGCGTGCGGAGCGCCGCACGCGTGAGGAGAGTCTCGACATCGTCGGCGCATGGTTGCGCGACGCGCCGCACCAAAGTCGCGGTCTCACAGGGTCGCGACGAGACGATGTCATCGGAAAGATGATGCGCGAGGCTGAGAAGCGGCTGGAGAGGCTCGATTCTGGCACGGATCGGGCCGTTAGCGCGGGTCGCACGATCCTGAGCCTAGGCAAGGGGGTGGAAGCACTTCGCGCCACACACGGCGCGCAGTGGCGTGCCGCGGCTACCGCCCTCACTACCGAGCGCGATCGCCAAGCGCTCGCAAAGATAGAAGATGAATGGGTGCGTAAGCGGGCCGCTACCGTGCTTGGGGCGCTTCATGCAGCGCTGCCCGGGGGGGGTGAGCCAGTGCAGGAAGTCGTCGGGTCCCTCTGCGCCGCAAGCCTGAAAATCGTCTGCGGCCCGGAGCTACCGCGCTACCTGGCGCGGCAGGAGTACGTCGACCTCGATACTGGTGAGCTGTTCCACAGGTTGTGTCCGTACCTTGTTGTCACACATGCGATGCGCGTGACTGGCATCCTGCAGGGATCCGGCGCGTGGACACCCGGCAAGCACGGGCGCTTGTACGCGGTCACCACGATGGGTAGCGGCAGCAACGAAAGTATCTGACCGCTGCGATTTCGTTGCTGTCCGTCGCGTGCCCGGTGCGACTAACAGGGCATGCTCTTCAAGAACTTCGGTCGAGACCATGATGAGGACTGCCGGCCGGTAACCTCCGCCCGGGCCCTGGAGCGCGTGAACGCTGCCCTGGCTCCCCTCGGTCTGCGTGCGTTCGCGGATGCTGGGACGAAGCAACCGCTCACGGTGATCACTCTGGACGGGCGAAACGAGGCGAGCGCGGCGCATCTGTCGGAGCTCGTGCGTGAGCTCGGAGTGTTGGGCGCGCGGGAGGTGTTGGATGGGGAGGCGAGCGTATGACGGCAGAGGAGACACTCTATAAGGAATTTCTTGCGCGCCGGTGCGCGCGCACAGCAGGTGTAGAGGTCTCGCTCGACGAGCTCCGAACTGCCTACTACCGGTACCTTTATGAGATCGGATTCGAACCCGCGCCGAACGAGGCTCCGCTGAATCTGGAGTACCGCATCGCACACCTGGTAGGTGTCAGCCGGGCGAAGCGCGGCTGGGTGGAGTTTTGGGTTGGCATCACCCTGAATGCGACGCTGCAACGCGAGTTGCGGCGGAAGCGTAAGCGCGAGCGGGAAGCGCAGAATTCGCCGCCAAGTGTTCGCAAGGTCAAGGCCCCGAGCGAGCGCGACTTCCTACGCGGCCCCTGGCGGTGATGGCGCGCGGAGATCGCACGCAAGCGGGACCTCAATCATCGCCCCGATGCTGCAGGTGGTAGGGGCCAAGCTGACTTCGGTCGGAGCTGGGCACTGAGAAAAAGCCTGCCCCGTCGTGTCATTCTTCACACTGCATATTGGGTTAGAGAAACCTCAAGCAATGTGTTGCGCGGGATGCGGCTAACCCGAATGCTTGCGTCGAGCGAGGCAAACACGATGAAGCTTGGCATTCTGTGGGTCATCACCTTAGTGCTGCTCGGTGGTTGCACGAATGAAGGCTACGTCCTGCACCGGTCGGGCAATTCGCCAAGCAACTACATCGCTAAGTTCGATGCCCTCGACAACGCGTCACTGAACGAGCTCTCCTGCAAGGAGTTTGTGAAGTTCGTCGAGGCCATGAGCCCGGAGACGGGAAGGGTTACCTGTTCGCCAGCGCCATGAACCAGCGAGTCGTGCCCTCCAGAATCAAGAGCGGATGGTGAGCGATGCCCCGGCTTGATAAAAAGCAACTGTCTGCAAGTGAGTACTTAACCGCCGCCGAGGCGTCGGCAGTTTTGCGAATTAGCCGGAATGCCATGTACGCGGCCCTCGGGCGCGGCGAGGTGCCTGGCCAGCTGAGGATCGGTAACCTCTACCGTATCCGGAAAGCTGCCTTGCTTCCACCGAAGGATTCCTCCGCAAGCCCAAGTCGCGAGGTTCCCTGATGCGCAAGCCACGCGAGGTTGAGTTCGTAGGGAAACTTCCCGGGGAGCCGGGCAAGCTCACCCCGCGACAGAAGGATCTGGTTCGCTGGCTGATTCGCGAGGCGCTAGCGGCAGTCGGGCGGGAGCAAGAGACGAGCGGATCGAAGCTCTGATCTAGCGCCTCGCGATCGGTGCACACATCGCAGCTCAGGAGGGGTGATGGCTGATGCGCCGAGTACCCTAGAGATTGCCTTCGCCGAACTGATCCAAGGTCTGGTAGCCGATGAGGTTGAGCGCGCATTGCAGCGGCGGATCGAGGAAATCCGCGGCCCGCAGTGGGTCTCCAAGGGCGAGGCCTGCAAACTGCTCGGCGGAATTTCTCTGCGAACCCTGGCAAGGTTCATCAGTTTGAGCCGACTGGAAACCTCCAGGATTGGAGGTCGGCTCCTTGTCTCCCGCGACAGCATTGACTGGCTCATCGAGGAAGCCCGCGAGCCCGGTGCCTGGAACAAAAGTCCTTGGCTCCGTCCGGTGCGACTGCCGGAAGTTCCGAAAGCAAGGTGGGAGCCGGCCAAGAGCACGCGCCACGTCGAGGCGGCAAAGCGTGGCTACGCGAGCTGGAAGGCTAAGCAGGAAAAGATGGACCCGTGACCTCCGATGACGGTCAGCTTGGGCAGGGGCCGAATTGGACAAGTAGACGGGCGACGAGAGCGGCATCGGCCGATCGCCAGTCCTCGTCGGTCCACCGGTCCACCTTCGAATAGATCCCGCTCTGGTACTCGTGGCTCGTGCACGTCATTGCCCGGTCGGGTGGGGTCGGGCGCTCTTTGATGCCGGCAAAATCCGTCTTGAAGCTTCCCGGCTCCCAGCCGCGCGGGGTGAGGTGGTACTCGTTCCATTCGTTGCTTGCGGACATCGGGGGGGCCTTGTGAGGGGGATATTCTCTATATGGTCGCCTCGGCGCGTCGTTGGCCACCCACGCGCCGCGCAATCAGCATGCCTCGTGCGCAGGATCGCAAAGATCTCTGCGAAGCTGCGGAGCACGCGCGAGCACTAAAGGGGCATGTCGAGCACTTCAGCGAAACGCGCCCCGCTTCCAAAGCTCCTCACACCGGATGACCTGGCTGCGACTCTCGGGGTGACGAGGAAGAGCATCTACAACCGGGTCTCACGCGGGCAGATCCCGGCCGCCGTGATCATCCGCTTGGGGGAGGGCGAGCGCGCGCTGTTGCGCTTCGAGGCATCGGCTGTTACGGATTGGCTGACCAAGAAGCACGGAAGTCAGCGGGAGTAGAGTCCCGTGGCCTTTCGTATCCGACCCCATCGTAAGCGCGGCAAAATCGACGGCCTGGAAGTCGATATTTCGATCAAGCTGCCCGACGGCACCACTCGCCGGGAGCGGCGCCGCTCCCCGGCACCCAATCGGTCGGGAGCCGAGAAATGGGCGGCTGCCCGGGAGCGCGAGCTGTTCGCGGAAGCGCTCAAGCCTAAGCCGGTAGCCCGGCGAGATATCCCCACACTCGACGAGTTCTGGTCGCGATTCGTTTCCGACCATGTCGACGCCAACGCCCACAAGCCGAGCGGCAAGGAGTCGAAGGAGTACGGTTATCGCCGGATCCTTAGTCCGCGGCTCGGAAGTCGGCGCCTTGTCGAGATCGATGACCAGGCCGTCATCGACCTAAAGACGTGGATGCGCGCAGAAGGTCTCGCGCCGGCCACGGCGAACAACACGCTATCGCTGCTCTCGATGGTGCTCAAGGTCGCCGTGCAGTGGCGGGTCATCGACGCTATCCCGTGCAGGATTCCCAGGCTCAAGGGCGCCGCGATGCTGCCCAAGTTCTACGACTTCAAGGAGTTGGACCGTCTCGTCGTGGCTGCGCGTGGCTTGGACCCCCGGGCGGAGCTCGTGATCCTGCTGGGCGCGGACGCCGGTCTACGAGCCGGCGAGATCACTGCTCTGGAGCGCTCGCGCTGCGACACCAGGCTCGGCCAGATCCGCGTCGAGCTCTCCGAATGGAAAGGACACGTCACCCCGACCAAGGGCATGGAGTCCCGCGTTGTGCCCATGACGGCCCGCCTGCGCAAGGCGATCAAGGCGTACGACCACGGGCAGGACTCCCCGCGGCTGCTTCTCGGTGAGCGCGGCGGAGCCAGCCACCGGGTCCTTCGGGACTGGAGCCGTAAAGCCCAGGACGCGGCGGGCCTCAAAGGAGGGAAGGGCGAGTTACATATCCTGCGCCACACCTTCTGCAGTCACCTCGCGATGAAGGGCGTGCCCGCCATCACGGTCCAGCACTTGGCGGGCCACAAATCCTTAACCACCACGCTGAGATACATGCACTTGGCCCCGGGCGAAGCCTCGCGCGCTATCAAGATCCTCGAGTCAGCTCGGCCCAACCCGTGATCAAATTCGACGCGCGCGGTTTGGAGCCACCTTGGAGCCAGACGAGGAAGATGTTACTTTCGCCGGAGAATTGAGGCAGCGCAGCTAGTTTAGGTTCCGTTGTCGCAAGACGTGGAGGTTCAAGTCCTCTTCCTCGCACCACATGAGATTCCGATGGGTTGCATGGGCGTGCTCGCGGTGAGGTTTCCCGCGGTTTGAGGAGTGCGCCGGTTCGGGATGCTCGGAGGCTCGGCCTCCGCCGTCGTTCGTGCTGCCCGAAGCGGTCCCACGGCGTCCCGTAGCGGACTGGGGCTGGCTTCTCATTTCAGGCATGGGGTCGCAGAGTCGCTCTCATGCTTACGATGGCTTGCCTGCTCTTGAACTGCTTTTCGCTTGCCCGCGTTGTTGCGCGAGGGCTCTCGCATTCGACATCACTGGTTGCGCTTTGCATCGCCCTTGCGCTCGGCTGTGGCTCGAATCGGGACCACTCGTCTTGGCCGATGCACCGTGATGGAGGCGAGCGTCCTCCTGACCATGGCGATGGCGACACGGAACTTGGCGATGGCGACGTGGACCCGAGCGACGCAGGCGTACTGGACAGCGGAACTCAGCGTCCGGATGCCAGTCTGACGGACGCGGGGATGGGCGAGTCCGACGCAGGTTCGACTCGGGTCCACATTGCGAGCGGAGATTCTGGTGGGAAGGATCGATGCCGAAACCAGGCTCTTCTTGGCCATCCCCTATGCCGAGCCGCCGCTTGGTGAGCGCCGCCTGAGGCCGCCGGTTGCGGCGGCGCCCTGGCAAGGTACGCGCACGGCCACGGAGTACGGGCCGAGTTGTCCGCAGCCTGTGGGGGCGGTCAAAGGGGCATTGAGTGAGGACTGTCTGACGCTCAACGTGTTCGCTCCGCTCAGTCCACCGCCCGGCGGCGCCCCGGTGATGGTGTTTTTGCATGGTGGCGGCTTTGGGACGGGCGGTGCGGCGGGCTATCCCTCGCAATGGCTGAGCGCACCGACGGGCACCTTGATCGTCACGCTGAACTACCGCCTGGGCGCGTTGGGCTTTCTCGTCCATCCTGCGATCGACCAAGCGCTCGACGTGCCGTCGGGAAACATGGGGCTTCGGGATCAGCAGCTAGCGCTCGCTTGGGTGCGCGACAACATCGCCGCTTTCGGCGGTGACCCTGCGCGTGTGACGGTGTTCGGGGAGTCGGCGGGTGCTCTGAGCTCGTGTCTGCACATGTTCATGAAAGGGAGTGAGGGCTTGGCGCGCGGCTTCATCGCGGAGAGCGGGTCGTGCGTCGCGGGCTCGCTGCGGCCGACCACGCGCGAGAAGGCCCTCGATGTCGGGGCAGCGTTCGTGGATCAACACTGCGCCTTGGCCGCCGATACGTTGCAATGTCTGCAGGAGCTACCCGTCGAGAGCTTCGTCTCGACGAGCTTCGTGGTCGCGGCGGGCGGGACGGGCACCAATACTTGGCCTCACGTCGACGGCGAGCTGATCGCCGCGCACCCGATGCAGATGCTTCGTGCGAGGCACTTTCAAGGCTCCGCGTTCATCGCTGGCAGCAACGCACGCGAGGCCGCGTTGTACGAGCTCTACGGCTTTCCTCACGTGGGGAGTCACCTGGACCTGCTCGCCCTGCTTTACGCGTTCTATCCGGACGCATGGTCGGAGATCTACGAGCACTACAAGCACAAGGACGGTGGAGATGCCCACGAGATCTTCATTCGAATCTTCACCGACGAACAGTTTCGTTGCCCCACTCGCGCCTGGGTGAGAGAGGCCAGCGCGCTGGGTGTCCGCCCCTATCTCTTCAGCTTCGCGGTCGCCCCAGCCGCCCACTCGCTGGAGCTCGACTACGTCTTCGGTTGGCCCACGGGCGGGGTTTCACTGTCGTTCCCTGGCGAAGCGCCGAATCCCCCGACGCCATCCGTGGTTCATACGGTGCAGACGTACTGGACGACATTCGCCAGGACCCTCGATCCCAACGACGGAACGCAACCCACCTGGCCGAGCTACGACGCGGACAACGACTCTCACATGATCCTGACCGACCCGACGATCACGGGGACGGCCTTGTCGAGCGACGACTGTGACTTCTGGGATCAGCACTATGCGCAGGAGCTGTGACGCTGGGCGGGGCTGGGCGAACGATCGCCGGCACCGTCAACGGGCCCGCAAGTACGTGATCAGCGAATGCTTCTCCTCGTCGTCGAGGTCGGTGCAGGTCTGCATGTGTCCCGAGTCCGCGTAGCCAACTTCGCTGATCGTGGGCCGCTGCGAACCTAGACAGAACAGCGCTTCGAGCGAATCGACCGAGCCGTTGTGGAGGAAGCGTTGCATGGTCCACTCACCCACCAGGCGCGGCGCCTTGAGGCTGTGCGTGAGTTCGTCGCCAGGTCGGAAGCGCAAGTTGCAGCAGGGCATGCCCGTTTGCTCGGGGTCCGCCCACTTCTGCATTTGTGGGTCGGTGCCGAGCTCGGCGTAGCTATAGAGCTTCTTGCCGCTGCCGCGCGGACCGTCGTGACAGCTGGAGCAGGCCTTCTCGGAGAACAGTCGCGCGCCCCGCTCGACCTCGTCGGCTTTCGCGGGCGCTGGGTTTTCCGGCGGCCTCAGCGAGTAGATGTACTCCGCCAGCGGGGCGAGCTTGTCGTCGGGCCAGTCGGCGATCTTGCCGCCGCCGAGATCGACGAACTCGGCTACGAAGTTCTCGAGCGACGAGGTGCCGCCGGTGACGCCCAACATCCCGTGGTGCATGCCGCTCGCCGCGACCTCGTCGTTCGTCGGGATTCCCCACAGAGCGCTGATCTTGCTGATGGTGTGCACGCCGTCGTCGAAGGGCAGTGGCGCGATGAAGAAGTCCATCGTGCCGGCCTTCCACGAGGCGTAGTGATGCTCTGTCTCGCGCGTGAAGTTGGGGACCGATGCGCCGCCCGTGACCAGTGGCAGAAGTGCGCTGGTGAGCGAGAGCGAAAGACCAGGGTTCGCTTGCATCACATCTAGCAACGGCTTCACCGCGGCCACGGCGTCGGGGTCGTGATCCGCCGCCGAGGCGCCCAACCCGAGCAGCGGCACCAGCATCAACGACAAGTTCTGCCGACCGTACTGGTAGTCGTGATTCGGTGCTCCGACCGCGTAGCGGCCGTCCGGTAAGCGTCCGAAATGGCAGCTCGCGCAGGTGAATGCATAGGTCTCCACGGAAGCACCGAGGATGGCTCCGGGGGCGAGCCCGAGCGGCAAGTGGGTCTCCGAGGTGGGGTCCTCGATCATGCCCAGCTTCGAGAAGCCGCCGCCGATCTGATCGGGAAAGTTGTCGATCAGAAAGTGCACGAGCGTCGCGGGGACGCCGAGGGTGCCGAACCCTTCCCAGAAGAACATGGCCTTGCCGCAGCGAAGCTTGGCGCGCCGATCGCGCGGGGCCGCGCGGTACTCGTCACAGGCCGTGGCGAGCGCGCCCTGTTCGAGCAACTCGCCCAGATCGGCCGAGACGTTGACCAAACCTTCGCTCGAGTCGGGCTGACGAGCGAGCGGATCGACTATCTCGCCGGGCTCGCCGGCGTCGTCGTGTTGAGCGCCGTCGGGGGCGCGCGCCGCGTCGTCCTCGTCAGCATCCCCGGGACCGGCGTCGCGTTCTGCGTTGTCGTCTCCGTCCGCGGCGCTGGGCGCCTGCGGTGTCGGCTCCTGGCCACAGGCCGCGAGCACAGTGAACAGGATCGCAATTCGGCGCGAAGGAAACATCGATCGCCCGTTGTGGCGACTTCCTGGTGCGGTGTCAATGAAGGCATGGTGAACGTTGGCCTCGACAAGGCCGCACGGTGGCTGGGCTGCGCCGACCCGGTCTGCCCGACCTGGGCCAGGCCGTCGTGGCGAGATGAATGCTTGTTCGGCCTAGCATTCCCTGGTGTGCCTCGGGAACTGTGCGGCTCTCTTGAGTTTCGCCTTGCGTGGAATGTAGAGCAAGCGTCGGGTCTCCGCGCAGACGAAGAACACGTCGTCGCAACCCCAGCGGCCGTGCACCTCCCCCGTGGCGCGAAGCTCACACTGAATCCTTCCGTAGTCGTCGGTCAAGACCAGAGTCCCGTCGCGTTCGCGGCGGGCGAACAGCACGTAGTGCCGTAGATGCTGCATCACGTGCATGTCGACCGCGCTGCGGGGCGCGAGTCGGCTGCGGATCTCGCCGTACACCTGGTCCCAGTTTCTTCCTCGCTGACTGAGCAGGAAGGCTCGGAGCGGCTGCAGGTTCTCATTCAGAGACTTGCCACGGCCGAAGCCCATGCCCATCTGCTTCGGGAGCACTTGTTCGTCGTCGCGGCTCCTGGATTTGCGGTCGAACGCGTGGCGTCGCGCTCGAAACTTCAAGGTAGCGCCATAGCGCGGTCGCTCGACCAGGATCTTGGACATGTCACTGCGCATCGTGCACCTCGCTGCGGATCAAGACGTCTCCCTCGACACTCCAGATCATCACCGGTCGACCTCGCTCGACGTGGATGGCGCGCGCTCGACGTGCCGACTTGGTCGCCGCCATCCGTAGTTGCTGCTCGCGGAGCAGGGCTTGCTCCAGCACGGCCAGGGCGCGTGCTTTGTTGCGATGCTGCGAGCGTTCGCTCTCGATCCGCACCGAAATCCCGGTCGGTCGATGCGTGACGCGCACCGCGGACTCCGTGCGATTGACATGCTGACCCCCTGCTCCGCTGGCTCGGCAGGTCTCCACCACGACGTCGGCCAACTCGACCGTCGCGCGCTGCAGGGCTTCGGGTTCGTCGCAGCTGACGCTCGCGTACCAACGTTTGCGATCCCGCTTGCCACGGCGCTCGCTGGGCATGATCAGTGCGTGGGTGCCAAGGACTCCCCGCAAGCCGCTGGCGTCCCCCGTAAACCATAGATCCACGGAGCCGGGCGCGTCTTGGGGGCCGTGCACGACCGTGTGATCGAGGACGAGCGCCTCGCGCGCGAGCTCGCGAGCCAGCGCGGAGGACAAGAGCCGTACGAAGACACGGACTTCGATTGGGCCGGTGCCAGACGACACCGTGACACGCAGGGCAGTCATTTCTTCACCGTAATCAGAGGGATCAACGCAGCCACGCGCGCCGCGCTCGCCGCTTGCTCGAGGCTCTCCACGACGGGCTCGATGGGCTTGTATGCGTCCGGGTGCTCCTCGTACATCAAGCTAGTGTCGTCGCAGATTACCCGCGACCCGAGCGCGGTGCGCGCGAGAGAAGCGCGCGTGTAGCGGTTCTTGAGCTTGGCGTGCGCATCGGAGCGTCCCATGCGCTTGCCCGCGCCGTGCGCGACGCAGCAAAGACAGGCATCGTTGCCGAGTCCTTGCATGACCCAGCTCGCGGCTCCGCGACTGCCGAGGACGACCGTGGGCTGATCGCGCTCCGCAGGAGCTGCACCCTTGCGATGCAAGAACGTGTTGTCCTGGCGTCGCTCCACGGCGTTATGGACGATGTCGAACAGACTCGCGATGCGAGCTCGGGTGCCCAACCCTGCGGCCCTTGCGAGTCGCCAGCCGGCGAGCAGTCGGTTTGTCCGTGCATAGCGAATCGCGCCGCGTAGATCGGACAAGTAGCGCTCGATCGCATCGCCAGAAAGGTTGGCGCCTGCGTAGCGAGCGTGTAGAGCCGCCCCCAGGGCGCGCGAACCCGAATGGACCATGATGACCTGAGCATCCTTGGAGAAGGCGAGCGTGCGCGCCCGCTCCTTGTCGGCAATTCGGTCTACTCGCGAGATCTCGGCGAAGTGATTGCCACCTCCGACGGTTCCGAGCTGCAGCGCATGCGCAGGCCCTGGTGGGAGGTCCCCGCTCGGCGCTTCATCGTCTTCGAACTGTTGTGCGAGCTCTGCCAGTGCCTCGGGCACTCCATCGACCCGAGCGAGCGCACGGGGGCCAAAGCGCCAGGCAACCTGCACCAGTTCCTCCGCGTCGACCTCGGGAAGGAATGGTTCGTCCCAGGCGGCCAGTACTCGGCGTTCGAGGGCATCGCCACGCGGGCCATCCTTGTGGCCCACCAGTACGAGCACGCCGCAGCCGGCGTCACCTCCGACGAGGTCTGGGAGTACCGAGCCCGCGAATAGAAACGCGGCGCCGATCGGGATGCCGCGACCCGGGTGCAGGTCAGGCATGCCCACCGCCCGCAGGCAGGGCTCGAGGGAGGCAACGCGGTGGAGCTGCTCGATCGCCTCGGACTCCATCCATACGGAGGCGTTGGCAATCAATGAGGCGTGGGCAGGAAGGGGCGTCATGGTCGTCGTTCTCCCGGATTCGACCGGGTCCTGAGCAACCCCCGTGCCATCACAAAAAAGGCGCGTAAAGATGCGGCATTTCGACCGATGTGATGCATGGTGCACCATTTGGTGGATGGTGCGTTGTTCACCGTGTATGATGCGTTCTGCATCATGCGCATTCTGCTCACCTGGTCGGACCGATCCGCGCTCGAGAATCCGCGCTCCCATCAGGTCAAGCGCTCCTCACAAGACCGGGGACCAGTGCTGCGCCTGCTCGACCAGGAGGAGAGTCAAGGGGCCTACGACGCAGCTTGGGTGCTCACCACGCCATCTCACGAGCTGGCAAGCCGCGATCTCATCCAGGAAATGCAGCGTTCCATCCGTACGGTCGAGCTCAAGGTACTGGCCGTCGATGATCCATCCGACCACGAGAAGCTCTTTCGGGCGCTCATGCCCATCGTCCAAGCGGTGCCCGCTCAGGCCGAAGTGACCTGCGTACTCAGTGCCGGTACGCCCCAAGCGCAAACCCTGTGGGTCGTGCTGGTGAAGTCGGGGTTGCTCCAGGCGCGTATGGTGCAGGTGATTCCGCCCGCCTTCGTGCCGCATCCGCACCCCAAGGCCATCCGCGAGGTCAACCTCGACATCGTGGGCTTTCCGGAGATCAGGGCGCTGCGCGCGGAGGTCCTCCAGCTACGCGCTCGGGCGGGGGCCCGGGCGGGCATGATCGGGCACAGTGCGCCGATGGAGCAGCTGGTGAGCCGCATCGGGCGCGTCGCCACGGCACGCGTGCCTATCCTGGTGTTCGGCGAGACTGGCAGCGGCAAGGAGCTCGTGGCGCGTGCGATCCATGCGGCCAGCGAGCGCGCCGCGGGTCCGTTCTTGGCTGAGAACTGTGGAGCGCTTCCCGAAGGGACTCTGGAGAGTGAGCTATTCGGCCACGAACGCGGGGCGTTCACAGGAGCGGCGCAGCGTCGCAAGGGATTGTTCGAGATGGCCCACGGAGGCACCTTGTTTCTCGACGAGCTCGGTGAAGCAGGGGCGAAAGTCCAGGTCCGCTTGCTGCGTGTGCTGGAAGACGGTGTTCTGCGGCGCGTGGGAGGCGAACAGGAAGTTCGCGTCGACGTGCGCATCGTGGCGGCTACCCACCGTGATCTCGCGCGGATGGTGCGTGAGGGAACCTTCCGCGAGGACCTCTACTATCGGCTGAAGGGCGCCGTGCTCGAGGTTCCGCCTCTGCGCGAACGCATGGCGGATCTCGAAGAGCTGGTGGTTCATTTTCTCGACCAGCATGGAGGTTCGCGGCCCATGCCCACCCGTGCGGCCTGGCGCGCTCTGCAAGGCTATTCCTGGCCAGGCAACATCCGCGAGCTCCGGGCCGAGGTCGCACGCTGGCTGGTCTTCTGCGACGAGCGTGTCGAACTGGAAGATCTCTCCCAGGAAATTCGAGCGAGCGCCGGCGTCCAATCAGGCCCTGTGGGCAAGCGTACACGTGAACTCACGCCGAACCTCACCAGCAGAGGAAAGCCGCGCGTTCTCTCGGAGCTCGTCGAGGAGCTCGAGCAGAGAGCCATCGAAAGTGCACTGGAGCGCAACGAGGGCAATCTCTCGCGCGCCGCTCGCGACCTCGGAATCGATCGCAATACGCTCAAACGAAAGCTGCCAGGGCGAAAGTAGTTGCCTGAGCGCTGCACTTTGGAGCGCCTAGGCGAAATCCCTACACACGATCACCGCAAAGTCGTCCTGCAGCCTTCCCGACGGCAGCCGAGAAGCGCGCAGCAGAAGCTCCGGGATGAGCTCGAGATCGGGTGAGCGTACGATATCCAGCAGCCGCTCGCGCCGGCAGTACTTGAAGAGGCCGTCGGAGCCGAGCACGAGCGTGCCGCGCATGGGCACTGGGCCGAAGGGGACGGCTGAACAGCGTCCCGAGCCCACCAGCGGCTTTCTGTTTTGGTTCTCTGTGAGCATGATCTCGTCGGTGTTCGAGACGAGCCAGGCTTCCGAATCGCCGACGCAGGCGCCTTGAATCTCGCCATCGGCCACGACGGCGACCAGTGCAGTGGTCAGGCCTGCTGAGGCAAGGGGCGGCGATTGGTCTATCGCGTGCAATGTGTCCACGAGCAAAGCTCTGGTGCTTTTGTTCGCATGTGGAGCGACGCGCCCGATGTATTGGATGACGGCTTCGGCAGCTCCGGCTGCACCCGAGGTCCCGCCCGCGCCATCGCAGACCGCCAGAAGACTTCCAGTCGCCCAGGACCCGATGTGCAGGCGGTCGTGACCTTGCGCGCCCGCGGGCTGAACGAGACTTCTGATCTTGAGCATGCTGCTCCAACGCTTCGAGGGGGCAGTCTAGTCCGCGCTCGACATCCCTTGGGCAGGGGTGAACGCCCTCCTTCGCCATCGCCCGCCCCCTGCCACCGTGCTAGCCGCGGGCCATGCAGGTTTTCGTGGTCGTAGCGATTGTGCTGTGTGCTGGGGCGCTGGCGGCTTGTGGGGACGAGCCCGTCGAGAAGGTGTCGGAGGGAGTAGCCTGTGGCTCCGATGCGAACTGCTTCGACGGTCACGTATGCGTCGCGGCTAGCGCGGCGAAGGGGAAGGTCTGCACGCGAACGTGTGTGGACACGCAGTCGGCACCCGAGGGCTTTTACTGTGGCGATGGCGAGCGCCCGATCGGCTGCGAGGGCGCTGACGAGAGCGAGTGTGCTAGCTGCGGCTGCGCCGACGACGCCGAGCTTTGTGAGCCAGGGGTGGGGTGTCACCCGCGCGCTGCGGTAGGGGAGGCGTGCGACGATGACAACGATTGCGCGTCGAGCAACTGCAGCACCTTCGCTGGCGTGTGCCGCGTGGCGGTAGGCAGCGCGTGCACGGCGGACAACTGCGACATCTGCTGGACGTTGCCCGACTGGTCTTGGTGCAGCCGCGAGTGCACGAGCTATCAGTGCGGCACCAGTGGCACTTGTCTTGGAAACAGCATCGATCCGTACACCTGCAGGCCCATCTGCGCCGGGAGCGTAGATTCTAGCTGTCCTGGCTCGTGTAGCGCGCTGGTCGATGATCCCTCGCAGCACTACTGCGAGTGCCCCGACTGCGACATCAAGGAACCGCCTCATCAGCTGGGCGAGCTCTGTCGAGAGGACAGTCAGTGCACCACCCAGAACTGCATGCTCGTCCTCGAGGACTGCGAGCGCTCGTTTTCAGGCTGCAGGTATCTCGGGGTGTGCAGCAAGGCTTGTACGACCAGCGCCGATTGCGAGGCAGGCAGCCGCTGCGGCGAGGGGCACTGTCTGATGCCCTGTGACCCCATGACCTACGAAGACTGCCCGACGGGAACCAGTTGCGCGCTGACGACGGTCGTGGAGGGCGTGACCGGGATGCCGCTCTGCGACCCGCGCCATGTGAATGGTACCCCCTGCCACGGAGATACGGACTGTCAGAGTGGAGTGTGCACCGCGGGCCTCTGTCGCGGGAAGGTGAGTCTGGGGTACGCGTGCGTCACCGAAACCGACTGCATCGAAGGCCACTGCTGCGGCGGCAAGTGCGCGTCGGCCTGCCAGAACTAGAGCGCATCTCACAACCTGCTCTGTCGGCTTTCGGCCGATACGACGCCATCTTCGGCCATCCGAGTCCGCTGCGGAAATGCGCTGCATTTCGTCGGTCCTCGGACGCCGAAGCGGACGCCGTCTCGACCGAAATCCTCGGTCGCGGGCTATGAGATGCGCTCTAGGCGTCGAGAGTAAGGTGGATGGTGCGGCGGTGCCGGACACGCGCGGCTGCGGATCGTCCGGCGTCCCCGCTCCGTAGTCAGGGCCACGAAACTCCCCCGCAAATGGCCCTCTGCAGACAAAGCGTCCCATCGCAGCTCGGCCCGCAGGTAGAATTGCGGGGACGGCGTGCGCGCTCTCCGCGACATCTGCCTTCGTGCGGTAGTCCTGGCAGCGACCATCGTCGCGGCGGGCTGCGGCCGACTCGGCTTCGAGCTGCTGGATGTGAATCCGGTGGACGGTGGCGATCCCGACGCTGGCAGGCTCGATGGTGGGCTCGACGGGGAAGTGAGTAAGCCCAGTGAGGAATCTCCCTCGGGAGACGCCGCGGCGGGCCCACACGCCGAAGGAGACGCCGGTGGGGACGGCAGCGCCGCGGATGCAGCGTCGTCAGCAAACTGCGGCAACGCCGCGGTGGAAGCCGGCGAAGAGTGCGACGATGGGGCTGCCTCTGCGACCTGCGATCCTGACTGCACCTTCGCGTCCTGCGGAGACGGCGTGACGAACGCGCTGGCAGGCGAGGCCTGCGACGACGGCGATCGGCTCGCCTCGTGTACCGCGACTTGTCATCTGCCCGAGTGTCGTGCGGGCTGCACCTGCGAGTGGTACGGCGGCGTGCGCTACATGTTCTGTGCAGAGCAACTCACGGAGGTTCAGGCGCGGGCTGCCTGCGAAGACCTCGGCATGCGGCTGGTGCGGATCGGCACGGGCACGGAGCACACCTTCCTGCGCCAACGCACGCTGCAGGACGGCTACGGCAAGTTCCATCTCGGCGCCACTGACGAAGCTTCGGAGGGCACCTGGGTCTGGAATGATGGAACCGCGTTCTGGATGGGGGTCGCGAACGGTGCGCCGATCAACGGGGAGTTCACCGCATGGGCGCCGGGGGAGCCAAACGCCTTCGTCGCAGGCGAGAACTGTAGCGAGGTGCAGAGCATGCAGGGCTGGAACGACTGCACCTGCGATCAAGTGAAGCCCTTCGTGTGCAAGGAGCAGCGTGATCCCCTTGCAGTCTGCGGTGACGGCGTCGTCGGCCCGGGCGAGGCCTGTGACGGCAGCAGCGTACTGTGCGATGACGACTGCTCGCCTGCGATCTGCGGCGACGGCGTCGCGAACGCAGCCGCTGGGGAGCAGTGCGATGACGCTGCGACGCAGCAGTATTGTCAGCCCGACTGCACGGCCCGCGTGTGCCCTGCGGGTTGCTCATGCCTGCAGGTCGCAGGGCGTAGCTTCGCAGTATGTCCGAGCGCCAAGACGTTCGGAGAAGCGGGGGTCGCATGTGGCCGCGCCGGGATGACGCTCGCACGCGTGCAGAGCTCGACCGTGGATCAAGCCCTACGCGGCGCGGCCACAGGCGCCGGCATCGGTGAGTACTGGATCGGCGTGTTCGACATCGATCAGGCCGATCGCTGGCTGCGCAGCGATCTGTCTCCCGCCTGGAACGGGACCGCGACCGGCACAGCGCAGGGCTATGCGAACTTTACGACCGGCGCGCCCTCGGGCGCCAGCAATCAGGACTGCCTCGCCGTGCTGCCGACGGGCAAGTGGCAGGACCGCAGCTGCACCGTGCAGAAGCCGTACGCCTGCGAGCAGCTCTGATCGCAGGCGTACGAAGCCCTCACCTCAACGCTTCGAAGTTGGTCCACGGCTGCGAGGGGCGATCCCTCATGTAGCCGTCGAGCCAGTTCCATTGCGGGTGGCGCTTCATGAAGGCCTGGGCGTCGAAGGGTTGGCCGCAGGCGCGTCCCCAACGAGCCCACAGGGATAGGCGCTCGGCCATGCGGCTGTCGGCGACCTTGGCGTCGCAGGCGCCCCATGGGTTGTAGGGGCCGTGTTCGGAGACGCCGACCCGGGCGTCGTCGACTTCCAAGTGGCCGCAGATGGTGCGCGAGCTTGGGTGGTCGTCCTGCTCGAGGTACACGTCGTGGTGATCGGCGATCATGAGCTTGGCGGTCTCGACGTCGATCTTGCCGCGGTGCTGCTCGGCGAGTTGCATCCAGCGCAGGCGTCGCGCGCCGTTGCGGCGGATGTCGGTGAAGTCGTCGCCTTCGCCGACGCACTCCTGGTTGCGGATCTTGAGGTCGGTGGCGGTGTTGAAGCCGCAGTAGAAGCCGTCCTTGGTGGTCTGGAGGCCGGCGTGGTGGAGTCCGAGCTCGTAGTGAGCGATCTCGTTGGTCTTGGTGTCTCCGAGCAGCCAGCTGTTGGCGTAGCCGCCGTTGTTGCTGGTGGAGAAGAGTTTGCACCACTCGGAGATACTGTTGGCGTACTGGCTGGCCTTGCGGGAACGGTAGAACTCGGGCGAGCCCGAAGGGACGTAGCCGACGAAGTTCGAGATGGTGGTCTCGGTGATCATCAGCCCTGCCGAGGTGAGCCAGAAGTCGGTCCCGCTCGCGATGTAGCCGGGCTCGCCCTGCATGAGGATGCGGTTTCCATCCTTCGGCACGATGTCGAAGATGATGTTGAAGGCGTCGCCGGCAGCGAAGCGGTCCCACGAGTTGTGCGCCATGACGATGCGGCCATCGCGCGTGTGTTTGCCGGTCGCTACGAAGGCGCTGCAGTGGTGTCCGCGTCGTCCCTGCCAGGGCTTGGGTCCGAGCTCGGGCTTTTGCTTCTGGACGTGGCTCGGCCACCAGCTGGAGAGCAGGTCCATGTAGCCGTTCCAGGCGAGTAGCGCCGAGTAGGGCACCTCGGCTCCCTCGGCAATGCCGTGGAGTTCGGCCGCGAACTCGTCATCCAGATGATCGGAGAACTGCTCGAGCGCGGCCTTCTTGAAGGTCTCGAAGCTCTCGCCGGTGTCCCAGGTGGCCAGGAATTCCGCCGTCCGAATGACGTCCTTGATTTCCTTGGCGAGCACCTTGCCGTGCTGCAATCCGCGCTCGTAGGGAGCGCCCTCCAGGTGTACGAACACCCAACCCGCCTGATCTCTTCGGACAGCAGGCTTATTCTTGTCGGCCATCTGAAACCTCCTCTTCGGTGCGTGCGCTCAGTGCGGTCGTGCGTTCTGGCCCGGTCGCGCCGCGACCTCGGGGCGCTTCGGGAGGGGAGGAGGTTCCCCGGTCGACGGATAATCCGGAACCAACGGAAACTTGGGCGGGCCGTCGATGATGATCTGTGAGCTCACCTTCTGCTTCGCATCGATCTGGATCAGCTCGCCAGAGCGCAAGAGGCGCCAGTCGGGGCTGTCGTCGAGGGGCTCGCTGGCCACCACCACGCACGGACGATCCGTCATGTGGTGAGAGTGAACGCCCAATTGACGGCTCGAGTAGTGGAGGGGACGTCCGCCATGTCGGCCACCCTTCTCGCGCTCGAGCACGTAGAGCTTGTCCGTCTCTGGGTAGCGAAAGGCGAACAGCTCCGTGGGCGTGGCGATCAAGCAGTTGATGGAGCAGACCGGGAGGTTGTCGACGACCCAGCGCACGGCGGCGTTCAGGCCGGCCTTGATGTCTCCGTTGTGTTGACGGATTTCCTTGGTGATCAGCGCGAAGTATCGCTCGGAGTCGGTCTGGCCTTTCACCAGTGAGCGCTCTTCACCGAGATAGGCCTCGAGCCGGTCGAGTCCGCCGAGCATGCCGTTGTGAGCGAAGATCCTGCCGTCCATGGTGAACGGATGGCAGTTCTCGGGCGTCTTGGGGCCGGTCGTCGCGAACCGAATGTGCGAGACGAACACTTGGGAATCGATCTTCTTCGCCTCGCGCCTGAAGGCGGGATCCTCGTACGCAGGGAGCGGCTCCTTGTCGAGGACGGGCGAGCCATCGGGCTTGAAGAACCCGAGGCCGGTGCCGTCTGGATTGCGCCTACTCTGATTCATGAGGCTGTCGGGCGCCTCGATTAGCCAGAACTTGGCGCTCACGCTCTCGGGCGCTGCGCTGAGACCAAACAGTCTGCACATAAACTCTCCCCCGGTGTGGTGACTTCTTCAATCTACCGGCCGATGCTCGCGACGCCACGACGTGCCGCGCATTCGCGCGACTTCCGACGTCGTGGCGATCTGCGCGGCCTGGTCCTCATTGCGTGCGCATGCGCGCAGAGCCGCTCGCGTGCCTAGCACTTGATCGAGCGCTTGTAGTGATCGTGCAGCACGGGCGGCGTCGCGTTGCCGCCATGCTTCTCCAGATAGGCGATGGCCGACTCGAGGTCGTTGGCAAGGATGTTGACGCAGTCGTGGTTGAGATGAGGGCGAACGACGATACGCAGGGTGCGCACGTCCTGGGCGTCGGGCGGCATGGTGTAGGCCGAGACCACCCAGCCCTTTTCGCGGACCTTGTTGGAGATGTCGAACTCGTTGTAGTTCTTGATGCCCGGCTTGAGCGACATCGCCACCACGGGGATGCGCTGGGTCTTGTTGAGGAGGTCGAACTTGCCGGTCTTCAGCAACCGCTCGCGCAGGAAGATCGAGTTGTCCAGAGCGTGCTGCATGATGCGCGTGTAGCCGTCGCGGCCCAGGCGCAGCATCTGGTAGTACTGCATCAGCACGGTGGCCGCGCCCTTGCTGAAGTTGAGCGTGGCAGTGGGGGCCTCGCCACCCAGATAGTTCACGTAGAACACGAGGTCCTCTGGGTACACGGAGCGCTCGCGGAACACGATCCAGCCGAGGCCCGGGTAGACCAGGCCGAACTTGTGGCCCGAGGTGTTGATCGACTTGACGCGCGGGAAGCGGAAGTCCCAGGCGTAGTCGGGGTAGAGGAAGGGGTTCACGAAGCCACCCGAAGCGGCGTCGATGTGCATCGGGATGGAGATGCCGGTGCGACGCTCGTAGTCGTCGAGCCAGTCGTGGATGCCCTTGATGTCGTCGTCTTCGCCCGTGAAAGTCTGGCCGGCGATGGCCACCACGCAGGTGGTGTTTTCGTCGACGAACTCTGCGAGCCGCTCGGGCGTGAGGCGGTAGTCGCCGCGTTTGAGCGGGACGATGCGGGGCTCCACGTCGAAGTAGCGCATGTACTTCTTCCAGACGATCTGCACGTTGCCGCCGGTGACGAGGTTGGGACGGCTGGCATCCTTGCCCGCCTGTTGGCGCTGCGCGCGCCAGTTCCACTTGTGGGCGAGGCCGCCGAGCATGCAGGCCTCTGACGAGCCGATGGTCGCCGCGCCGTAGGCCTCGACGCCCTTGGGGCCGTTCCACAGGTCGTGCAACCAGTTCACGACCTTGGACTCGGTGAGCTTGGTGTGCGGGTACATGTCGGGGTCGGCGAAGTTCTTGTGCGCGTGCTCCACGTAGATGTCGCGCAGCTCGGGCTCGACGAAGGTCGTCACGAACGACGAGAGGTTCAGCTCGGGGTTGGCGTCCGTCCAGGTCTCGCTGTTGACGATGGCCTTCGCCGCGCGCGCGCTGATGCCCGTCTCGGGAAACTCGGTCGGGATCTCGATGTTGAACTGATCGTAAGGAGTGACCGCGGCGACCTTGGAAAGCTCGCGTTCTCCGCTTGGACTTAGCATGGCGTGTAACTCCTTCTTTCTTTCACGGTACCCACCGCGCGCCCTCAAAGTGTTCGCCGCGGTGGCACCAGGCTACCCGCGAGCATCAATCCGGTGGCGAGGGCTACCGCGACCAGCAGCGCGGAAAAGCCGATGCGTACCCCTTCCAGGGGCTGTGCGGCCACGAGCGCGCTCGCGCTGCGATAGCCGAGGGCACCGGGCACCAGCACGAGCACGCCGGGCACGCTGGTGAGCAGAGCAGGGCGCTCCAGGTGTCGCGCGAGCGCGTTACCGGTGGCGCCCACCACGAACGCTCCTACGAACGAACCGATCTCGACCCCGAACAAGGGACTCACCGTACGTCCACTGAGGAAGCCGATCAGTCCGGCGAGGAAGAACCAGCCGAGGTCGCGCAGCTCGGTGCGCAGCCGCATGGCGAGCCCGAGCACGGCCGGACCGAGCATGCAGAGCTGGGCAGGCAGCGACCAGGCGATGCGCTCCGTGGGCGCCACGGTCGCTGGCAAGACGCGCTGAAGCTGCGTGCCAACCGCGACGCCGAAGATCAACTGCGCGAACACCAGGCTCGCTCCGATGAGTCGTGCGCTGCCGGTCACAACGTCCTTCGACGCTAGCTCCTCCGCAGCCGTGACGAGCGAAAGGCCCGGCAAGAGTGGGATCAGTGCTCCGACGATGGCGGCTTCTCGGGCGAGCGGCGGCCAGGTGGCTGCGAGCCATGTAACGGTCGCTCCAGCGATCACGCCGGCCAGCGCGGTGAACTCGCGCGTGAACTTTCGGTGCCGTTCGGCCAGCAGTTCGCCGGCATCCAGTAGTGCTCCGGCCAGCGCGGCGGCGACCGCTTCACGAAGGCCACCTCCGAGCAGGCCACACCATCCGGCTGCGCCGAGTGCGGCCATGAGCATGCGCAGCGCGGACGAGACCGGCGTTGTGCGCATGCCAAACAGCCCCACATCGCGTCTACGTGCCGCCAGCTGCGCGAGCTCGAGGCGCGCCGCTGCGGGTGCGAGCGAACCATCGAGGAGCCGGTGCACGATGCGGTCCAGCACGGTGAGTGCGCCGAGGTCCACATCCGTAGGAGTCACGCGCGTGAGGGACGTGCGAGAGTGTTCCTCTGCCTCGAACGTGACGATAAGGGCTGTCACGGTGGCGAAGACCTCGACCTCGATGCCCAGACGCTGTGCCACTTCCTCCAGCGCGAGCTCGACGTGACGGCACGGCACGCCGTGGCGCTGCAGCATGCGCCCGAGTTCGAGGATGAGGGCTCTGTGCGATTCGGTGTCCGACACGGAGCTTTCCGTTCAGGGTTTGTCCGACGCAGTCGATCTTTCGACATACAGCGTGGCACATGTTTGCCGCGCCATTGAGTCACACGCGCACTCTCGGCGCGCCGCACGCGTTTGCACCTCATCTCGTGCTTACGTGTCGGCGCGCGACAGACCACGAAGCTCGAGTAGAGTGATGAAACGAGGCGGCCGACGGTCGACTCTACGCGGCGAACGTCCGGGGGTTGTATGTGCGGAATCTGCGGCGAAATCAGGTTCGATCTCGCAGGTAAGACGGCGTCCGTGGACGTCGCGGCAGTGGACAGGATGACGGCTGCAATGAGCACGCGGGGGCCCGACGCAAGTGGTGTCGTGGCGCGTAGTCGCATTGCGTTCGGTCACCGTCGCTTGCGCATCATCGACCTCTCCGAGCACGCGGAGCAGCCCATGGTCGATGCGGACCTCGGGCTCTCCATCGTCTTCAATGGCGCCATTTACAACTACAAGGAGCTGCGCGCCGAGCTCGAGGGGCGCGGTCGCCGCTTCTTCTCGCATGGAGATACCGAGGTCATTCTCAAGGCCTACGCGGAGTGGGGCGAACGTTGCGTGGAGCGCTTGAGCGGCATGTTCGCCTTCGCAATCTGGGAGCGCGATAGCGGTCGCGTGTTTCTCGCCCGTGACCGCCTGGGCATCAAGCCGCTCTATTTGGCGCCCCTGGCCGACGGGATTCGCTTCGCGTCCAGCGTGCCGGCGTTGCTTGCGTCGGGCGGGATCGACACGGAAATCGACCCGGTGGGCTTGCACCACTACATGACCCTGCATGCCATCGTGCCCGCGCCACGCACCTTGCTGCGGGGCGTGCAGAAGCTGGAGCCCGGCACCACGCTGACCATCGAGAGTGATGGCAGGCAGCGTCGTCGGCGCTACTGGGGGCTCACCTTCATGACGCCCGAGGCCGATCGCGAGACCTCGCTGGCTGGGTTTCAGGATCGTGTGCTGGCCACGCTGCGCCGCAGCGTCCGGCGGCGCACCGTGGCGGACGTGCCAGTCGGTGTGTTGCTTTCAGGCGGGTTCGACTCGAGCCTGATCGTGGCGCTGTTGACCGAGCTCGCCACGGGCCCCGTCGAGACGTTCTCCATCGGCTTCGAGTCCGTGGGTTCCGAGACCGGCGACGAGTTCCATTACTCCGACCTCATCGCGCGTCACTTCGGTACGCGCCACCATCGCATCTTCGTCGACTCGGCCACGGTGATCGACCACATCCCGGGCTGCGTCGCGGCCATGAGCGAGCCCATGGTGAGCCACGACGTGATCGGCTTTTACCTGCTGAGTCGGGAGGTTTCCAAGCACGTCAAGGTGGTGCAGAGCGGACAGGGCGCGGACGAGATCTTCGCGGGATACCGCTGGTACCCGCCGCTGTTGGCGGCGGATGGCGAAGACAGCGTGGAGGCCTATCGGCGTCTCTTTTTCGACCGCGATCACGCGGCCTACCGCGAGGCCGTGCACCCGCGCTTCGCGGGCGACGACCATACGCTGCGCTTCGTGGCGGAGCACTTTGCCAGGCCGGGGGCGGCGCGCACCATTGATCGTGCGCTGCGCATCGACTCCACCGTGATGCTGGTCGAGGACCCCGTGAAGCGAGTGGACAACATGACCATGGCCTGGGGCCTCGAGGGGCGTGTTCCGTTCCTCGACCACGAGGTCGTGGAGTGCGCCGCCGCCATCCCGGCGGAGTTCAAGACGCCGCACGGGGGGAAACACGTGGTCAAGCAGGCCACGCGACATCTCTTGCCCGCCGAAGTGGTGGATCGTCCCAAGGGCTCGTTTCCGGTGCCCACACTCGTCTATCTTCGCGGGCCGCAGCTCGAGCTGGCGCGCGAGGCCGTGACCTGCCGCGCTGCCCGTGAGCGCGGCCTGTTCCAGGAGGCCTACGTCCAGAAACTGTTGAGGGACCCAGAGAAGTACATCACGCCGCTAAAGGGGTCGGAGCTGTGGCAAATCGCCGTGCTCGAGATGTGGCTTCAGACCCACGTGGATGGAGCGTTCAAGTCATGACACTGTTCAAACCCGGCGCCGCACGGACCAAATCCGGCGGCCTATGGCGGTTCTTCCCCGCGTCTCACCTGGCAGACGCGAGCCTCGATCCTTCGTCACGGTTGATCCTCGCGGAGGCCATGCGACGCGGCATCGAGGTCGAGATCCTGGACGAGCGCGCGGAGTTCTTCCGCTTGACCCAGGGTGGGCGGTCGGTGATGTGCCGGGAGTCGCTGAGCGAGCTGACTTCGGCCATCGCGCTGACCCGCTGCGACGACAAGCGCCTCACGGCGCGCTTTCTGGGCGCGGCTGGCATCCGCATGCCTCCGCAGATCGAAGCCGACATCCCCGAACGCAACGAGTCCTTCTTGGAGGAGCATCGCTCGATCGTGGTGAAGCCCGCGCGCGGAGAGCAAGGGCGCGGCGTGAGCATCGGGATTCGCAGCCTGGAAGCCATGCACCAGGCCATCGAACACGCTCGCGAGGTGGGCGGGCCGGTGGTGCTGGAGCAGGTGGTCACGGGAGAAGACGTGCGGATGGTCGTGATCGACTTCCGCGTGGTGGCGGTGGCGGTGCGCAGGCCGCCACGCGTCGTGGGCACGGGACGGCACACCATGGCCGAACTGATCGCAGAGGAGAGCAAGCGTCGCTCCGCCGCCACACACGGCGCGAGCCGGATTCCCTTCGACGCCGAGACGCGCCGCTGCGTTCGCGAGTCCGGCTACGAGCTCGAGGACGTGCCACCCGCGGGCCGCGAGGTCGTCGTGCGCAAAGGGGCGAACGTTCACACGGGAGGCGGCATCTACGACGTGACCTCGGAGATCGCGCCGGCGTTGATCGAGGTGGCAGAGAAGGCTGCCCGGGTGCTCGATATTCCCGTTGTTGGGATCGACATGATCGTGCCGTCGATCCACGGTCATGAATACTGGATCATCGAGGCCAATGAGCGGCCGGGACTCGCGAACCACGAACCGCAGCCCACTGCGGCGCGCTTCGTGGACTTGCTGTTTCCACCGTCAGTCGGGCCGCTCGACGGAGGTTGAGGCGGCAAAGCCGCGGACGCATCGAGAGTACTGGTGAGCGAGGTACCCAACCGTGCGAGGTGTCTGTGGGCGCGGAAATCAAAAACGAACACTTCAGCGACGCCGAGCGAGCACTGTTCGCCCGGCGGCTGCGCTCGAGCTTGGGGGCGCTGGATACGATGCTGCGACGCCCGGGCTTCGGCCTCGGGGAGCGCAGCATCGGCGTCGAGCTCGAGATGTTCCTGGTGGACGAGCGCGGGCGCGCGAAGCCAGTGGGGCAGGAGGTCGCCCGTCTCGCGGACGACGCTTGCATCACGCCCGAGATCGGGCGCTTCGACATCGAGTACAGCACGCCTCCGCTGATGTTGGCCGGGCACCCGTTCTCGGAGCTGCGCGCGCGCATGCAGCACGCCGACGCCAAGGTGCGTGGGTGCGCCGCCAAGCTGGGGGCCCGCGCCGTCCCCGTCAGCATCTTGCCCACGCTGCAGCGCGACGATTTCGGCGCTCACACCATCACCGATATGCCGCGCTATCGGGCACTCGCGAGCAACATGTACCTCTCGCGGCGCGCTCCGTTCCAGATTTGTATCAGTGGGGACGACCCGCTGCGGATGAGCGCCGACGACGTGGCCATGGAGTCCGCCAACACCGGCTTCCAGATTCATCTGAAGGTATCGCCGTCCGAATTCGCCAGCTTCTTCAACGCCGCTCAGATGCTGACTGGCCCGGTGCTGGCGGCCGCGGGCAACTCCCCCACGTTTCTTGGCCATCGGCTGTGGCACGAGACGCGCATCGCGCTGTTCAAGCAGGCGGGCGATGACCGCCCGGCGGATGGCCACACGGGCTTTCGCTTGCCGGCTCGGGTCGGCTTCGGCACGGGCTGGGTGCGGGACGGGGCCGCGGAGGTCTTCGCGGAGAGCGTGGCCTTGCACGAGCTCCTGCTGGCCGAGTGCAGCAACGAAGATCCGGAGGCGGCGCTCCGTGCGGGGCGCGTCCCCAAGCTCTCGGAGCTGCGCTTGCACCACGGGACCGTCTGGCGCTGGAATCGTCCGGTCTACGATCCCACGGCCGGTGGTTCACTGCGCATCGAGCTGCGGGCGCTGCCTTCGGGACCCACCATCGAGGACATGATCGCCAACGCAGCCGTGCTCATCGGCGCGATCATCGCGCTGGCGCCGCGCATGCGAACCTTGCTGCCCGCGTTCCCGTTTGCGCTCGCAGAGCGCAACTTCTATCGGGCCGCGCAGCACGGCCTGGACGCGGAGATGGCTTGGCCTCCGGACGCGCACTGCGCTCCCGCGGCCAGGTCCGCCCGGCAGCTTCTGCTCGAGACGGTGCTCCCGCTGGCGCGCGAAGGCCTGCGCAGCGCGGGCGTGGCCCAGGCAGAGGCCGATGCGGCGTTGGCTGTCTTCGAACAGCGCGTCCAGTCTCGCCAGACGGGCGCCGCTTGGCAGCGCGCCATCTTCGAGGCTCTGGTGGAGCGCAGCGTGCCCCGGGAGTGGGCTCTCGCCGGATTGCTCGAGCGCTACCTAGCCAATGTGGAGACCGGACGGCCCGTGGGGGTATGGCCCGCCGAGCTGGACGCCAACGTCTTGCCCCAGGAAGCCGCCTGGATGCGCGGTGCGCTCCTCGAGCCGGGCGGGCCCGAGGGGACGAGGGTGCAAGATGTGTGAGCTCCTCGGAATCGTCTCGAATCAACCGGTCGACGTGGACTTCTCGTTCGCGTACTTCGCGCTGCGCGGCGGCCAAACCGGTCCGCATGCGGACGGCTGGGGCCTCTCGCTCTACGAGGGGCTGTTCGCACGCACGTTCCTCGAGCCCCATCCGGCCTACACCAGCAGGCTGGCCAAGTTCCTCCGCGAGAACCCCATCTACACGCCGCTGGCGGTGGCGCACGTGCGCAGAATGACGCGGGGGGACGCGGCCATCGAGAATACCCATCCGTTCCTCCGCGTGTGGCACAAGCGGCACATCGCGTTTGCGCACAACGGTACCTTGCCGAACGTGTGGAAGATCCCGCTGCACAACGAGAGCACGATTGGAGGCACGGACAGCGAGCACGCCTTCTGCGTCCTGTTGGAGCGTTTGCGCGACGCCTACCCTGACGACTACCCGAGCGACCCCGTGGCGCTGGGTCGCAAGCTCTTCGAGATCGGAAACGAGCTCGGAGCGGATGGCGTGTTCAATTTCCTGTTTGCCGACGGTGAGCACTTGTTCGCCCGTTGCGGTGACAACTTGGCGCTGGTCGAGCGACGGGCGCCCTTTGGGCACGCGACGCTGGTTGACGCGGATGTGCGGGTCCACTTCGGTGACGTGATGGGACCGAGCAACCACGGGCGCATGGCGGTGGTCGCCACCGAGCCGCTGACCCGTGACGAGCCGTGGGAGAAGGCGGCTCCCGGCACGCTCTGGGTGTTGGGCAAAGGGGAGGTCCTGGCGACGTTCCGGCCCGCTGGCAAGGCGGCGGAGGTCGCAGCAGAGGTCGCGTTCGCGGCGCGCCATGGCGCGCACCGCGGACACTGACACCGACACTAGGCGCGAGCGGGAGCGCGGGGTCTGAACGGGCGCACGTCCAAGTTGCCTGCCTGGACCACCAGGGCGCTCGCGACCGGGACCTCGCGCCACGCGCCATGGAGCTTGACGAGTGGCTCGGACACGATGGTGCGTGCGTCCCCTGCGAAGTGACGCAACCGCTCGCGCTCGGGATACAGCGTGCGCACGGCATCGATGTTCTCGCTGACGAACAGCGTGTTGGCCTGTTTGGTTCCGCTCGCGTAGCGAATGCCGTAGAGGTGCTCGCCGTCGCTCACGCCCAGCGTCATCTGCAGCGGATTGGGGATGCGGTGTCGTGCGGCCACCTCCTCGACGAAGCCGGCCATCTGCTCGAGGGCGCCGAGCGGGTCGTCTTCCAGACCGAAGGTCAGCGCGAGGTGGAACAGCAGCTCGGAGTCGGTGGAACCACGGATGTTGTTGAACAACTCGGGATTCACCGCGAGCAGGAGCTCACGGTGGATGGTGTTGAAGTCGGCCACGTAGCCATTGTGGACGAAGAGCCAGCGTCCGTAGCGAAACGGGTGGCAGTTGGTCTCCTGGACCGGCGAGCCGGTGGCCGCCCGAATGTGCGCGAGGAACAGCCTGGACTCGACTTGCGCGGCGATCTCTCGCAGATTGTTGTCGCCCCACGCGGGCGCGGCGTTGCGGTAGATGCCCGGCTCGGCACGCTGGCCGTACCAGCCGAGGCCGAGGCCGTCACCGTTGAGGCCGTTCTCGTAGAACTCCGAGGCCTGGCTCTGAGCGATCAGTGAGTGCTCGGGCTCGTACAAGAGTTCTTCCGGTCGGATCGGCTGTCCAAAGTAACCCACCCATCTGCACATGGATTCCTCCTTGTCGCTGCTTCGGTACAGTATGCCCCGCATGTCGACCCGCGCTGCGGATCGCTCGCAGTGCGTTTACGACGCATTCCCAAAGTCGAACCTGCAAGGAGTCGAACGGATCGTCGTGAGCACGAGGCACGTCGCTTGCTCACTCGTAGGTTTTCGACCGTTGGGTCGGATCAAGCGAGGCGTCCATGCTCGGAAGAAGTGCGGTGTTCAAAGCATTCATGGTTTCGGTGTTTAGTTTGGGTGTGTGCGGTGCGTTGAGCTCCTCGGCGGAAGCCCAAGTTGAGCCTGTCAACGCTGAACCGGCACACACAAATGCCACGACGCATCTCGAGCTCGATGAGAAGAACCTGACCATCTCGCCCACACGCCTCTACGGCGGCTTGTGGCTCGGCTTCGCGGGGCACTCCAAGTACGACGACACCAATTATCGTGCGTACGGCGCCTCCACGGTGGGTGGTCAGTTCGGTATCGACGTGGTGGGGTTCTACAACCTGATCTCGCTCGGCGCGGAGGTTCGCTTCGGCGCGGCGAAGTCGGCTTCTGGCGACCGTTCGAACCTGATCGACATTGCGCTCAAGCCCCGGCTCCGCCTGGTGCCCGAGGACAACTTCCCGCTCGAGTTCTACATCACGAGCCCCTTCGGTATCACCATTCCGCGGCTGTCCGACGCGAACAGCGCCGACGCCAATATCGGCTGGAACTTCGGCGTCGGCGGCGGTCTGAACCTGTTCTTGCACGAGAAGTTCGGCATCAACGTGGAGCCGATGTGGCTGACCCACCGCTTCAAGGTGGACGGCCCCTCGAGCGGCAAGCTCACGATCCAGGAGTTCGCGCTCTTCATCAACGCGGTGCTCGCCATCTGAGCGACGACCCGGGCGCGTCCGGGGCTTTGCGCGCACCACACTGGTGCGCCCAGTCACGCAGCGCGCTCGGCGCCTCGTGGGCTGCGTCCGCCCTCGTGACCTGCGCGCTCTCAGGGCGTGCGGACGGTCTCGCGGCGCGTGCGCTTGGCAGGTGTGTCACGGGGCAGAGCGTCCCGTGCGCGCGGACCCCCTGTGTCGAATGCGCCCGCTCGGGCGGTGTCCTCGAAGGAGCCTTGGCCTGCAGCCAGAGAGCGCACGGCAAGCGCGCTCGTGTCGTGGCTGCGATCAAGGCTCTACATGCGCGGGTCACAGCGCATTCAGGGCGTTGCAGGCGTCGCAGCAGGCGCCGGCGTACCCCCGGCAAGTGGCTCCGCCGTGGTTGCGGTCTCGCCAGCAGCGGCCGTGGCCACGCCACCAACCGTGGGGAGCTTCTCGGCAACCGCGGTCGACAGTCCACCCAGACCGCGTTCCACCAGGCCGATCCAGCGACCTTCGGTGAGCATCATCCGGCGCATCTGATCCTTGCCCTCCACGAGCAGCGGGCCGGAGCTACCCACCATGTCGCCCTCGATGCGCAGACGCGCCACGAAGTCCACGGCCACCACGAAGAAGCCGGGGCGCAGGTAGCTCCAGAATTGCTCGATGGTCACCTTCACCTTGGATGCACTGGCGGCAGCGGGATCCTGCGGGCCCACCACCTTGTAGCCGCGTTGCGAGAGGGCTTGTCCCACGACCTCGGTGACGAGCTGAGGCACGCTGCGTCCCTCGGGCATCACGAAGTCACCCTTGGCGCCACCAAAGGAGCCGCGCTTGCGGCCGTAGGCACGGCTGGTGATCTCGGACTTGGTGATCTCTTCGGCGTACTTGAGCGAAGGTACATCGGCCTTGTCTGGTTTGGCTTCGAAGGCGCGTGCGTCGACGGCTTCGATGACCACCGTGGGGCCTGCGCTGCTCTGGGCAGCTGCGCCGCTCGGAACGTGGAGGTCGTGCACGGAGCGGCTTCGCACGCAGGCGCCGAGGGTGAGGACGAGGATCACGGCGAGGTAGCGGCCGAATGGGCACGCCGTTGTCACGGAAGGCAGTCGCATCAGGTCTCCTTTGCGGAAAAACTGCGCTGCGATTCTGCAGGACACTCAGTGGTTGGAGCAAGGACGGCCAACGGGTGATCCGTCAGGAGGATTGAGTTCCCTTCGTGGGACGTTCAGGCTGTTTTCGTGGGCCGTCCGAAAGGGGAGCCAACGCGAGATTGGGCGCGAAAACCTGCATGGTGGAGTGACTGTGGCGGACGTCGATGCACCAAGACGGCGACTCCTCCTGAACGGGTGCGGGCGCGCTAGAACAGAAAGATGGTGAGCGTGGGCCCTTGGCTGGTGGTCGTGTGCGGCGTGTCGGGCGTGGGAAAAAGCACGGTCGGAGAGGCCCTGGCGGAATGGCTCGAACTGCCCTACGCGGACGGGGACTCGTTTCACTCCTCGGAGAGCATCGCCAAGATGGCGGCCGGCCACGCCCTCGATGACCAGGAGCGTGCACCGTGGCTCGCGCGCATCGAGTCCTTTCTCGAGGCGAAGCAGGAGAGTGGGGCGGTGGTGAGTTGCTCGGCGCTCACGCGGGCGCATCGTCGGAAGCTCCTCGAAGCGGGAGCGCAGGTGACCTTTTTGCAGCTGGTGGCAAAGCCCGCGTTGGTCCGCACGCGCATGCTTGCGCGGCAGCATCATTTCATGAGTCCGTCACTGCTCGATTCACAACTCAGCCTACTCGAGCCCCTGGGTGTGGACGAACCCGGTTTGCGGCTCGACATCGACGACCTCACTCCGGGCGAGATCGCAGCGATGTTCGCGGGCTACTTGCGAGAGCAAGAGGACGCAGCGTTCGCGATCGACCCACTCGACGGAGAGCTCGACCTGCACACCTTCGCGCCCGAGGAAGCGGCGGACGTGGTGCGAGAGTACGTGCTTGCCTGTCAGGCCAAGGGGGTGCTCGCGTTGCGCATCGTGCACGGGAAGGGCAAGGGCACCCTACGCAGGACCGTTCACGCCGTGCTCGGCAGCATGCCCGAGGTGCGCGCCTTCCGTCTGGCGGGGCCGGAGCGTGGTGGATGGGGAGCGACGCTGGTGGACCTTCGAGCAGATTCCTAACAAGGTCAGGGCCCTGCTTCCGTGCCAGCCTTGCGCAAGCAACGCGCGCCCGTGCCCGCCCGCGCGGTGCCCGCCTGCACAACCCGACTACGTTCAACCGTTGAAGTTGGGCTTGCGGCGCTCGAAAAAGGCCGCGAAGGCTTCCTTGGCTTCAGGGCTCTTCAGGCGCTGCTCGAAGATCACGCGTTCGCGCTCGATGGTCTCGGCGACCTGCTTGGCTTGCGGGGCCGACAGGAGCTGCTTGCTGTGGCGCACGGCTCCCTTGGGCAGCGCGGCGAAGCGCGCGGCCACCTGGCGGGCGTGCGGGATGACCTGTGCCACGGGCAACACGGCGTTCGCGATACCGGCGTTCACGGCCTCGGTCGGGGTGATGGGATCGCCGAGCAAGAGCTTCTCGTTGGCTTTGGCGGCTCCGAGTCGCTGCGGGAGCAGCAAGCTCGACGCGAACTCCGGAACCAACCCGAGGTTCACGAAGGGCATCTGCAGCCGCGCATCTTCCGACAAGTACACCAGGTCGCAGTGCAAGAGCAGGGTGGTCCCGATGCCGATGGCTGCACCCGTGACGGCCGCGATGACGGGGAGCTCGCAGCCAGTCAGCGCCTGCATGAAGCGGAAGACCGGCGCTTCGGGTCCCTCCGAGGGGCGCTGCATGAAGTCTTCGAGATCGTTGCCCGCGGTGAAGATGTTAGGCTGGCCGATGAGCAAGATGGCGCGCACGCTGGGGTCTGCCTGGGCGGCCAAGAGCGCGTCCGTGAGTGACTGATACATGGCCGCGGTAAGCGCGTTCTTCTTCTCGGGACGGGCGATCTCGAGTGTGGCGATGCCGTCTTGGATGCTGCTCTTGATGCTCATGGGATCGTGCTGCTCCGCGTGCGTGGTCGAGGGGTCGCCAAGGTACGCCCTGGGACGCGCGCAGGCCAGGTCCAGGGGGAGCCGCTTACCTGGGGCCGCAGACGAGACGCCGCCGAGCGCGGGGTGAGCGGCTGCCCGAGGCAGAGCGGAGTTCGGTATGCTGAACGACGGTGTGATCGCGTTGGGGCAGGGGTGCACGATGAGCTCGAGGGATGATGAACGCTGGGGACCCGGGGCCCGTGTGCTGGCCCTGGTTGGGTGCGTAGGGCTCGCTGGCTGTGGCAACGACTTCACCGAGGACGTCGAGCGCGCCCAGTCAGCCTGGAAAGCGAAGCGGCCCGCGGACTATGTCTTCGTCTACAAGCAGCCCTGCTTCTGCCTCTCCAGCCATATCGCCCCGGTCCGGGTTACCGTGACGGGTGGCAAGATCCTGGCGGCCACGTTCGCCGATGGAACGGTCGCGCCCGACGAGCGGCGCAAGACCATCGACGACTTGTACGACGACGCGCACGCTTGGGCAGCCGGAGACCCGGACGAGTTTCACCTCGCGACCAATCCCGAGTTCGCCTACCCAACCACCGTGAGCGTCGATGAGAAGAAGAGCACCGCGGACGACGAGTTCGGCATTTCGGTGGATTGCTTCGCCGCGAGCACGAGCGACGACGCCTGCCCCCTCGCGGACATCGAGTGGCCCCTCCCGCTGGCGGATTAGCTCTCGAGGTTGGGGTTTATCTGGCTTGCGCGCCCGAGGGCGCTTCGACCTGTGCCGCTTTGTGTCGCTCGCGCGAGCGATTCACGAATGCTTTTGCCGACGGCATCCTGGTACGAGCCTTGCTGAGTCGCGCTCCGGCTCCTCATTTCTCGGAAGGTCGACTTCATGGGCGCGAGTTTGTCTGGTGTGGTGCGATTCAGCGTGGTCGCCGGGGTGATCGCGATCGCTGCCTGCGGAGACGAGTCCGAACCCAACCCCCGGGTCGAGCGCGTCGATGCGGCCATCGAGCAGTGGGACGGCGAGCGACCGGATGACTATGTCTTCGCCTTCTCCTACTCGTGCTACTGCGACAACGATACGGTGCGGGTGGTGGTGCGGGCCGGCAAGGTCGTCGAAGCCAAGCTCGCGAGCGGCGCGGGTGCGCCCGACGACCGTCGCAAGACCATCGACGACCTCTTCGTCGATGTCCGCAGCTGGGCCGAGGAAGATCCGGAGGAGTGGTCGCTGGAGCTGGACCCAGAGTGGAACTATCCGCGCCGCGTGCAGCTGGACGTGTCCAAAGGAGTTGCGGACGACGAGGGAGGGCTCATCGTGTCCTGTTTTTCCCCTGGTACAGCCGAGGATGTGTGTCCTCTCGCGGAAGAGGACCCCTAGCTCGCTACAACGTTCGTGATCCCACGCTACACCCAGGCGGCGCGCATCAGGAAGCGGTCTTGCGCTTCATTCCAGTCCGCCACCCGCACGTAGGCCGCGCGAACACCGACGTACTTGTAGCCCGCGCGCACCACGCCGCAGAAGGCCGTGCGGAAGTAGGCGTAGCGAGGCAACGAGGCGTGACGAATCTCGATCGTGAGATCCTTGGGGCCCACTTTGGTGAGCTCGATGCTGCCGCCCTGCAGCAGCCGATCCCACAGCACATCGAAGCGCTTGAGCAGGAGCCACGGCGTCACGCCCATGCCGCGCGCTGCACGCGTGAGCGTTTCCATGAAGGAGCCCTGCATGCGATCGCCTACGGCCTCTCCGATGGCTACGAGCTGACTATCCGTGAGCCGCAGGTCGTCGCAGGCCTGGTAGTGTGCGAGGGCCACGTCGAGCGGCAGCCAGGACGCTGCGATGGAGCTGAGGATGGTGTCGCGGTGCACTGGATTCAGCAGCTCGAGGTAGAGCTCGTAGTGTCCGAGTGTCTTGAGCGTGGCCAGAGACGACTGCACCAACGTGCTGCGCACCCCGCTGGTCGGCTGGATGGGCCGCCGGTGCGGGATGATGATCTCTCGCGATTCGGGCACTGGCTGCAACGGCTCGTCCTGCTTCGATAAGACCTCGAATTAGCTTACCCCAAGCGGCGGCCCGACATGCAACTTGCTTGTGCGCCGCTCAGTGAGAGTCGTCGCAAAAGCCCGCCAGGCACTGCTCTTCGCGGCGGCACTGGTCGTCGTGCAGACATTCCACGCAGATGAAACGGCGCGGGTCGCAGAACGGGGCGTCGCGGTCGCAATCGCTGGGGTCCCAGCAGGGCATGGGCCGATCGTCGTCGTTGTCGCCCTGCTGGTCTTCATCGGGCTCGTCGCCCGCGTCGGTGCTGGCATCGGGCGTGGGCGAGCCGGCCTCGGGCGCGGCTGCGTCGGGTGCGCGTCCGAAGTACACGGTGGGTCCGGGGCCGCAGGCGGCGAGGACGGCCAGCAAGAGCCAGCTGGAACGAATCATGGAGCCTCGCCTTCGCCGCATGCGTTGCGCACACGGGACGCGAGGGCCGATGCGTTGTCGGAGGCCAAGAAGGTGGCGCGCTCCTGTCGTCCGCGCTCGCGTTGTCCAGCGCCGCACAGCGCCACCACGCGTAGCCCCGCGCGCTGATGCGAGAGGGCTCCGTGCGGGAACTCCCGGGCATGACGCTCCAGGTATGCCAGGGCTTGCTCTGCCTGCGCGTCGCGTAGCGACGAGAGGGCCTTGCGGATCAGGGCCATCTCTTCGCTGGTGTCTGGGCTCGCCACGGCGGCGGGTTGCGCTGACTCGGGCTTGGCGGGCGCGGACGGCTGGGTTGCTTGCGTGATCGCAGGTTCGGTCGAGCTGAGGACGGGTGCGGATGCCGCGCGCGTCGCGACGTTGCGAGCGGAGGTTCGCACCGGTCCTTGCCTGGAGATGCGCGCCCGCAGACGCGCGGGCTGGGGCTGCGAGTCGTGAGCGCCGAGTTGGGCGACAGGAAGTTCGAGCCGCACCTGTTCTCGTGGAGACGGCTGGACCTCCGCGCCTTGTGCGACGGGCGCGGCCGGCAGCGCGAGCTCTGTGTCTTCGGGCAACTGTACCTGGGTCTCGACTTTACGCGCCGCGACCGCAGCCGGCGCTGGCGCTGGCGCTTCTTGCGGCCACACCATCCAGGCCGCGGAACCGATCACCAAGGCGCTCCCCAACAGCCAATACTTGGCGGCCACGCCAGCCGTGCTCAGCGCCGCCGGCAGCGTGGAGGGCGTGCCAGCCGCGAGACCCTGGGCCGCTGCATGGCCCGCCTGCGTGAGCGCCGCCGTGACCACACCGACACCGATCGATGCCTGCAGCGCCGCGAGGACTCGCTCGCGATCCTCGTCGCGCGGCTCGTGGCTGCCGCGAGCATGCTCGATCAAGACCGCGAGGTGAGGAGGTAGTTCGTTCATGGCGCGGACTCCGAGCTTTGGGTTGCGCGTTGCTCGACGAACGAGGCAAAGGCCTTTCGCGCGGAGGAGACGCGGTAATAGACGGTGTTCAAGTTGGCGTTCGCGATGCGCGCCACTTCGGGAGCCGACATCTGCTCGAGCTCCACCAGGATGAACACGGTGCGCCGATCCGGATCGAGGCTCTCCAGGAATTCGAGCACCAGGTCGTTGGCCTGGCGCTGGATAGCCGTCTCGAGCGGCGTGCGCTCGCGGGCGGACATCTCGTCGTGCAGGGGCAGCAGGTTGCCCTTGCGTCGCACGCTGCGGCGGTGGTCGCTGGCGACGCGCTGCGCGATGGCATAGAGCCAGGCCTTGGGGGAGGACTCGGGCACCAGATCCGCGAAGCGTCGGTGGACGACCACGAAGACCTCCTGGGCCGCGTCGTCGAGGGCCGACTCGGTCACGCCCAGGCGGCGTAGGGTTCGCCACACGAAGGCGAAGTGGGCGCGATAGAGCGCTTCGAACTCGAGCCCCGAGGGGGGAACCGAGCCTTCACCGCGCGCAGCCGGGTCGGCGTCCGCCAGCTGGGGGGCTCGCCCGTGGCCCTCTCCTCGAAGCGCGCCCTCGGGCGTGCGAGCAGAGAGGGGGCGGTCGCGCAAGGAAGCGTTCACGGGACTAAGATGGCCGAACTCGCCTCAATCCGTGGTGGTCAAAGCGACGCTGAGCGCGAGAAAGAAGCGTAAACCCACGGGACCTGTGGTGTAAAACGCAGGTTCTCCCTGTAACGCGAAGCGCGGTCGTCTCAGCGGGACGCCGAGCAGGCTCGCCGCCCCCACCGTCACGCGCTCGTGCAGGCGCACGGCCAAGGTGAGTCCACCCCAGGCGCTGGCCCAAAACGCCCCCGTATCGTCGCCGCCGATGGTTCCGCTGGATCGACCGTGCAAGTAGCCGAGCTCCAGCTCGGCGCGGGGACCCCAGGAGAACCTGTCGTGATGGAGCGAGAAGCCGGCGCCCAGTGCTCCAGCCAACAAATCGATGCGAGCCTGCACCCCCGCAGGAAGCGGCGCGTCCACGTCGCGGGGCACGAGATAGCGGCCCGAGAGATCCAGGCCAAAGCCGGCATAGTGGAGGGACAGGCCGACCACTGGGCCCGCACTCGGGCGCGGCAGCGACCAGGTGTCGAGCAGCGCACCGAGCTCCGCACGCAACGTGGAGATCATGCTGCCTGGGGATGCTGGGCTCGTCGGGTTCTTCGGGCGGCTCGGGCTCTGCGAGCGGCTCGGGATCCGGGGGGAGCGTCTCCGGGGCGAGCGTGGTGGCGGCCAGCAAGACGGCCGCTTCTTGGACCTCCGAGCAGGAGCTCAGACGAACGCGATTGGCCTGCGCGGGGTCCGCGTCCGCAAAGCGCAGCGCGAGCTCGAATGTGTGAGGCTCGAGCTCATGCACCTCGACACGAAAGACGGTGGGCGATTCCTGGGTCGTGCGGTCACCGAGTAGCTGCTCGATCTCGGCTTCGAGCTGTGCCGGACGCGGGCAGGCTGCGTCGGCTGCCCACAGGATCTGCACGCCTCGCTCGTCGGGTTGGGCGCGGGCCGAACTGCTGCCCAGCAGTAGCCAGGCCAGCAAGCCCCGCGATCCCCACGCCGCACATCGTCCTTTCCACGCGGGCAGAGCACGTCTCGAACGCGAGGCACGGGAGAGCGACACTCCGGCGTTGCTAACATGACTGCCCGCACGTTGCCATTAAACCAGACCCAACTGGTCCAACAGCGAGAGACGATCGAAGTACACGCGCTCGTGGCGAATCAGGCCGTTTTCCAGGGTGGCGTGCGCCGAGATGGTCAGCTTCAAGGGCCGGCCGGTGGGCGGGACCTGTCGATCGCCCAGCACGAGCGGACCCGAGTGGGAGCCTTCGAACGTGGTCTCGAACACGACCTTGTCTGGGCCCGAGCAGAAGCAGCGGATGGCGACCTTCACATCGGGAAAGGCACGCCACAGGTTGTGCTCCCGCTCGAGCATCGCGGCGCGCCCTTCGCACACGCCGTCGGGTCCCTCGTAGCGCAGGTGCTCGCTCCACAGCGCGAGCAAGGCGTGCGCGTCGCGCCCGTTGAAAGCTTCGGTGGCGAGCTCGGCGATCCGTTCCGGGGTGTGCATGGCAGCTCCTTGTTTTGGCTCGAGTGGCTGGACTGCATGCTAGGCCGTGCTGCAACGCTCCGGCAGGCCCAAGCGCGTTCGGAGATTCACAACCAGGAGTTCGGAATCCATGGACAGGCTGCACAGCATGCGAATCTTCGTGGCGGTGGTCGACGAGGGCAGCTTCGCGGCGGTCGCCAAGCGAGAAAAGATCTCGGGCACCATGGTGGGCAAACACATCAAGCAGCTCGAGCAGCACCTGGGCGTGACCTTGCTCCAGCGCACGACGCGAGCGCAGAGCCTCACAGAAGCCGGTCGCGTGTACCTCGCGCGGGCCCGCCAGGTGGTGTTCGACGCCGACGCCGCCGACGCCGCGGCCAGCGAGGTCCGCAGGGTGCCGCGCGGAACCTTGCGGGTAACCTCGGTGGTGACCTTCGGTACGCGACGCCTGGTGCCCGCCCTGGCGCGCTTCCTCCAGGCCTATCCGGACATGAACGTCGACCTCGACTTGAGCGACGAGACCGTCGACTTCGTGCGCGAGGGGTACGACTTTGCTTTCCGCTTCGGGCGCAAGGAGGACCTGGGCCTGGTGGCGCGTCCGCTCATGCCCTACACGATGGCGCTGGTCGCGTCGCCGAGTTATCTGCGCGGCAAGCCACCCATCGAAGAGCCGGGGATCTCTCCCGTCACGTGTGCCTGGGGCTGCGCCAGTGGCGACAGCGCGACGCCTGGACGCTCGTGGGGCCCAAGGGAGAGTTTACCGTCAAGGTGCGCGGCTCGCTCTCGGCCAACCAGGGCATGGCGCTGCGCGCCGCGGCGCTCGCGGGGCTCGGCGTGATCATGCAGCCCGAGATGTTGCTCGAGGAAGACCTGGCGGCCGGACGCCTCGTGCGCGTGGTCCCCGCCTACGCGCCCAGGCCGCGCGTGGTGCACATGGTGTATGCGCCCGATCGACGGCTCCCGCTCAAGCACCGACGCTTCGCGGACTTCATGCTCGACAGCTGGCCGCGTCCGTCCCGCACGGCGCGCCAGGGCTAGACACCGAGGCGCGCTCCGCGCTCCGGAGGCGGGTTGCACGCGGGTCCTGGCGCATGGGAAGGTGCCCGACGGAGGTGGGGCATGGGCAAGCCTGTTTGTGCGGTGGTGGGCGTGGGTCCAGGCAACGGCGCGGCCTTCGCGCGGCGCTTCGCTGCGCAGGGCTATCGCGTGGCTCTCTTGGCACGCAGCACCGAGTTCAGCGCGCAGCTCGCGGGTGAGCTGTCCGAAGCCCGCGCCTATGCGTGCGACGTGAGTCGACCGGAGGCCGTTAAGAGCGCGTTCGAAGCCATCGCGCGCGAGCTAGGGCCGGTCGAGGTGCTCGTCTACAACGCGGGTTCCGGGACCTGGGGCAACGTGGAGGAGATCAGCCCAGCGCAGCTCACGCAGGCGCTCGAGATCAACACGGTGGGCCTGCTGTGCGCGGCGCAGGCAGTGATTCCCGGCATGAAGGAGCGTCAGCGCGGCAGCATCGTGGTGATCGGGGCCACGGCGTCGCGACGCGGCGGCGCCAAGACGGCGGCCTTCGCCCCCGCCAAGGCGGCTCAGCGCAGCCTGTGCGAGTCCATGGCGCGCCATCTGGGACCGCAGGGCATCCACGTTTCGCTGATCATCATCGATGGAGTGGTCGATCTCGAGCGCACCCGCGAGCACATGAAGGGCAAGCCCGACAGCTTCTTCGTGAAGCCCGACGATGTCGCCGAGACGGCGCTCTGGTTAACGCGACAGCCGCGCTCCGCCTGGTCATTCGAGGTCGAAGCACGGCCGTTTGGCGAGACTTGGTGAGCGAGCACTCAGCTCGCTCGAGCTAGCTCACTCGACCGGGCAGACGACGGTCTCGAGCAGCTGCCTGCGGCGCGATAGCTCGGCCAGGCGACGGGGCTCACCCGTGAACTGGTCGAACACCGTCTCACCGAGCAGGAAGTTGGAGAGCTGGCTCTCCTGGCCCACCTCGCGCGGGAACACATGCAGGAACGAGGTCTGGGTCTCGCCGCCGTGGCAGCCGTTGCAGGTGTTCAACGAGAACTTGTGACGGGCCTCGTTGTTGTTGATGCCGTCGGCACCCCACACGTCGATGTTGTTGAACACCGAGCCCGTGGCGAAGGCCTGTCCCTGGAAGGTCAGCGGCGCCTCGTGCGTCTCGGCCAGGATGCTCGCCTCGTTCTCGTTGATGAAGCTGGCGAGCAGCGGGGTGAAGTTGAGCGACTGATCCGGGGTCTGGAAGACCGTGAAAGGCTGCAGGAAGCCGGCCGGAGAGAAGCGGAACTCACGCAGCTGCCACTGGAACGAGAGCGCGATCTCGTTGGTACGGATGTCGATCAGCGCGCTGTCGTTGGGCGCGCCGGGCAAGGCCCCGCGCATGGTGAAGCGATCGGTCAGCGCCTGCAGCGCCGCGTTGTACTGCTCGGACGGGAAGGGCAGGCTCTGCAGTGCGTGGAACCCGTGGGCCCATTCGCTGAACTCCTCCTCGGTGTCGGCGGGCAGGAGGTACTCGAGGATCACGGTGAACTCGAGTGTGTTGCCGGAGGCGTCGAGCATGCCGAAGACCATGCGACCCTCGCCGGCCTTGCCGACCGCCAGGTTCTTGAGGTCGAGGCGATTGACGATGGCGAGCAAGCGCAGCGGAGCGCGCGCCAGGTCGAGCTTGCCGTTGGCGGTGCGGGGCCACGGATTGAGCACCGTGTTGAGCATGGCGGGGCGAGACTCGATGGTGAAGCCGTTCACCGTTTGATTGGCGACGAAGCTGCGGAACATGGCGTCGGTGAGATCAGGCGCATCCTCCGGCGTGGGAGAGAGGCGCTGCATGAGCCCGCCGAACGACCATGCGCCCGTGCGCGGATCGTCCTTCGGACCGTTGAGGTTGGTGCGCACCGGGTCGTCCACCACGCTGACATCGCGGATGGTGAGGGCTCGGCTCGCGCGCACGAAGCAGCCCGTGCGATCCGCGACCACGTACTTGGCCTGGACCGTGCCTTGCTGGTCGAAGTTGCCGTTGAACACCGAGAAGTCGAAGGTGAAGGTGTCCGGCTCGGCCTCGTCACTGCTGGTGATGTCGAACGGAAGCGAAGCGCTTTGTCCGCTCGCGATCGGGTCGCTGACGACGAAGCTGCTGCTGACGGCGCTGAGCTCGTTCGGCAGGTTCGTGATAGCGATGAAGTTCGTGGGTGCGCAGGTCGCCGTGTTGTTGTTCTTGATCGTGAGGTCGTAGTGCACGACAGTTCCGGGCTGCACGGGGTTGCTGGCCTGCGGCACCACGCTGAGCGTGGGCGCCGCTCGCAGGCAGGTAAGCCCCATGATGGTGTCGGGCTCCGCCGCCATGGTGTTGAACCAGGCGTTGTCCATGCTGCCGAAGAGTCGGCGATTGTTCATGTCGCTGCCCATGAGCAGCGGGCCTGCGCCGCGCGAGAGCACGCCAGGGGCGCTCTTGCTCTTGACCTGCTTGCCGTCGATGTAGAGCTTGAGGTCCGTGCCGTCGTAGGTGGCGGCCACGTGAGTCCAGCGCTGGGCCTGGGCGGGTACGGCCACGTTGACCAGCTTGCCGGACGCCAGCTTGACGATGAACTGGTACTTCTTGTCCTGCACCACGAGGGCGAAGGCGCTGTTGCCGTCGTCGCGCTTGCGGAAGATGGTGCTCGTCTTGTCGACGCGATCCAGCTTCACCCAGGCAGCCACGGTCACGCCGTCACGCAGGGAGAAGGCAGGCTGGTCGGGTACGTAGACGAGATCCTCGGCGGCCTTGAACACCGCACCGAGTCCTTCCTGACTGTTGTTGCAGGTGGTGTCCACGCTGCGGAAGGCGGTGAAGCTCTGGTTGGAGGAGTCCTGTAGGTCGGTGCGACTGGTGTTGCAGTCGTCGAACCGCCAGAAGCCGATCGGGTCGTCCTCGCAAGAGCCGTTGTCACTGCCAGCGTCGGCCTCACCGCCACCGGGGCCCGCGTCGGGCTGCGGAAACATCACCCCACCATCCGACTTGGGTGGAACGGGCACCCCACCATCCGACGCTGCGAGCAGGGCGCCCAGCTTGGAGGAGGGCCGCTGGATGCTTCCGCCGACCGAGATCCCTGTTCCGGGCTCCACGTCGAAGTCGCCATCACCTCCCGGAAAGCCCGGAAAACCGCCTCCATTGCCGCAAAAGCGCGGCGGAGGCTCGGGCATATCCGCACTGCCCTTCAACGCGGCGGGGAGCGGCCCGTCTTCCATCAATGCGGCCAACGAGGTTCCTTCGGGGCCGGTGTTTTCGTCCGCGCCTTCCGAGCCTGCGCATGCGCCAACTGCGATCAGTCCACCAATCCAAACTTGTTTCCATGACATGGGGAGATCTCTGCCTCTCTGTCGTCTGACGACGGCACAACAGACAATCCGGGCGATGACGGATAGCGGGGAGGCCATCCATCGTGTGTCGTTCTGTGCCGACACACCCCTTCGCTTCCAACAACGCAATTCGGATGCCACACCGGTCGGACAGCACAGGTGTGCTCGCTTCTGGGCCGCAGGCGTCAGAGGTCGGCTCAGATTTCGTAGGGTGAATCAGTAAGATCCGAACAACGGGTGAAGCGTTGCCTTCACCCGAGCCCCCCGTCGCGTCCTGGTGCTCGCCGCCTCGGCAGGCAGGACGGCGGTCTGGGGTGAACCCATGCGGTATCGTTGGGGCGAAGCGAGGCTCACCCGGGGCAGGAAAAAATCGTCACCGAGCATGTCGAAAGCGGAGCGCGCCCGACGACAACCCGTATCGACCCCGTCACAGAGAAGGGACTTCACCCATGCGTTATGCCTGCCTGATCTACTTCGATCCCAAGAAAGTCTTCAATCAAAGCGCCGAGGCCGAGTCCGTCCTGCGCGACTCCATGGACCCTCAAAACGAGATCCGGAGCGGCGGTCACGTGATCTCGGAGGCAGCGCTCATGCTGCCCGACCAGGCCATCACCCTGCAGATGCGCGACGGCAAGATGTCGACCACGGACGGTCCCTTCATGGAGACCAAGGAGGTGCTCGGCGGCATCGTGGTGATCGAAGCCAAGGACCTCAACGAAGCCCTGCGCGTGGGCGCCACCATCCCCCTGGCCCGCATCGGCTCGGTGGAGGTGCGACCGTTCGTGGACTTCAGTAAGCCTCGCCCGCGGCTATGAGCGAGGACCTCACGCGTCGCAGCCTGGAGGCGGTCTACCGCAGCGAGTCCCGACGCGTGCTGGCCACCTTGATCCGTCTGCTCGGCACGTTCGAGGCCGCGGAGGAGGCGTTGCACGACGCCTTCGCGGTGGCCGCCGAGCGTTGGCAGAGCGACGGAATGCCCGCGAATCCCTACGCCTGGTTGGTGTCCACGGGCCGCTTCCGCGCCATCGATCGCAGGCGTCGACAGGCCAGGCTCGCCACGGCCTTGCCGGACCTGGAGTCCGAGCAATCAGCGCGGGCACGCGAGGCCGAGGAGCTCGTCCTCGGGCTGACCGACGCCTCCATTCAGGACGACGAGCTGCGCCTGATCTTTACCTGTTGTCACCCGCTACTCGCCCCGGATGCGCGGGTCGCGCTGACCTTGCGCGAGGTGTGCGGCCTGACCACGGAGGAGATCGCGCGTGCCTACCTGGTGCCCACGCCCACCATCGCGCAGCGCATCGTGCGCGCCAAGCAGAAGATTCGCGACGTGGGCATCCCATACGAGGTGCCTGCACCCGCCCAGCTGCCGGAGCGCTTCGAGAGCGTGCTCTCGGTGGTCTACCTGATCTTCAACGAGGGTTACGCAGCCACCGAGGGGCCCGCGCTCACGCGAGACGAGCTCGCTGCGGAGGCGATTCGCCTGGGGCGCCTGTTGGTGGAGCTATCCCAGGAGCCCGAGGCGTTGGGCCTTCTGGCGCTGATGTTGCTGCACGAGTCTCGGCGTACGGCGCGCGTCGACGCCCGAGGGGATCTGGTGCTGCTCGAGGAGCAGGATCGAAGTTCGTGGGACCGAGCGCTCATCGAGGAAGCGCAAGGCTTGATCGAGCAGGCATTGCGGGCGCGGCGCGTGGGGCCCTACCTGCTTCAGGCGGCCATCGCGTCCGTGCACGCCGAGGCCGCCACGGCGGAAGCCACCGACTGGCCCCAGATCGTGGGTCTCTACGACGTGCTCGGGCGGGTGGATCCCTCGCCCATCGTGGCGCTCAACCGCGCGGTGGCGCTGGGCATGCGCGACGGTCCGGAGGCGGGGCTCGCACAGGTCGATGCGTTGATGGCGGATAAGTCCCTCCAGACGTACCACCTGGCCCATGCCGCGCGTGCCGAGTGGCTGCGCCGACTGGGTCGCAGTGCAGAGGCCCGTGCTGCCTTCGAGCGGGCGCTGGAGCTGACACGCCAGCCAGCGGAGCGGCGATTTCTCGAGGGGCGGATGGGGAAGACGTCGGGCACGGGCACCGGCACGCCTTGTTGAGCAAGGCTGGCACGGGGGCGGGCGCTGCTGGCGCCCGACTAGGGCAAATCGAACACCAGCACCTCCGCCGACTCCACGCCCTCCACGTCCACCGCACTCTCGTTCGAGAGCGCGGCGCCATCTCCCTCCACCAGGAGCTCCCCATTCACGCGCACCCGACCGCGGGTCAGCTGCACCCACGCGTGACGTCCCGTCGACAGCGCCAGCGAGGCGCGCTCTCCGGACTCGAACTTGCCCGCATAAAGCAGTGCATCGGTGTGCACGGTGACGCTTCCGTCGCGGCCGTCGGGCGCCGCCACCACCCGTAGGCGTCCCAGCTTCTCCGCGTCGGCGAAGGTCTTCTGTTCGTAGCTCGGTGGGATCCCTCGCGCGGCGGGCATCAGCCAGATTTGTAGGAAGTGCACCGGGTCGCTCTTCGAGGCGTTGAATTCGCTGTGCGACACGCCGCTGCCCGCGCTCATGCGCTGCACGTCCCCGGGGCGGATCACCGACCCGGTCCCGATCGAGTCGCGATGTTCGAGGCTCCCGGCGAGCACGTAGGAGATAATCTCCATGTCCCGATGCGAGTGCGTCCCGAAGCCCCGCCCGGGCGCCACACGGTCCTCATTGATCACGCGCAGCGTGCGGAAGCCCATGTGGGCCGGGTCGTAGTATTCCGCGAAGGAGAAGCTGTGGCGCGACTCGAGCCATCCGTGCTGGGCATGTCCACGCTCGTTCGCGCGCCGGATCGTAATCATCGCTAGCCTCCCTGTTCCAACAGGCTTACCACGTTGCCCCGGGTCTCACCTGTCCCCGCTCCTCGTGGTGTACACTCGCCCGATGCCCGCCCGTGCGCCGGAGAAACCTCCACAACGCAAGCTCGTGCGACACCCGACCAGCGGTGTCGAGTGCTTCGAGGCGGTGTGGCGAGGCCACCGCACGCGCCACCACGCCCACCCCGAGTATCAGCTCACGCTCACGATGGCAGGCAGCGGTCGCTTCGACTACCACGGCGGCCAGGCGCGCATCCCGGTCGCGTGCTTCGCGCTGTTTCATCCGGACGAGCCCCACGTGCTGGAGGCGGCCAGCCGCAGCGAGCCCTGGCACATGCGATCACTGCACCTGCCGACGCGCCTGGTCGAGCAAGCGGGTTGTCCCTTGCACCAGCCGGCGCCCTTCCGTGCCTACCCGGAACTCGCGCAGGCCTTCGACGCGGTTTGGAACGCGGTCCAAGCGGGCGCTGCTGAGGCGACCGTCGTGGCCCGGGTGCGCGCACTCGGCGTGGCGCTGTGCTCTTTGCCGGGACTCGAACCGCGCACCGACGCGCGCTCGCGCATCGTTCGGCGCTGCCTGGCGCACCTCGATCAGGTCCTCGATCGCAACGTGTCGATCTCCGAGCTCGCCGAGCTGGTGGATTCCACGCCTGCCCAGGTTCGACGCATGCTCGTGGCGGCCACCGGGCTGCCGCCCCACGCGCTCCACCTGCAGCGTCGCATCCGCCACGGCAAGCTGTTGCTCGCCAAGGGCGCTTCGGTGGCCGACACCGCACAGGCGACGGGCTTCGCTGATCAAGCCCATTTCACGCGCCATTTCACCAGCCTGGTGGGCGTGGGCCCAGCGCGCTACGCGGTATCTCTCAAACCCTGAGCGCAACCCCTGAGCCGCGCGTCGATGCCAGCCGCATGAGGCGGGCACTTGTACGAAGTGAGCCGGCAAGGCGTGCAAGAAAGCCTGGCGCACCTGGTGCACCTTGAGGGTCGGAGGTTTGCATGTCGGATCGAGAGCGCGAGCACGCCACGCGCGTGTTGGAGCAGTTCACCAAGCAGGCCGAGCCCTTCGCTCGCTTTGCCATCCATACCCAGGCGTCCTCGCTCGAGCTCTTGCGCGATGCGCTTCGCTTGAGCGGTCGCGAACGACTGCTCGACGCGGGCTGCGGTCCGGGCCTGTTGCTGCGTTACTTCGCCCCCATGGTCTCCGAGGTAGTGGGCCTCGACGCCACCCCGGCGATGCTGCACAAGGCGCGTGAGGTGCTGCGCGAGGCGGGCATCACCAATGTGTCGACGCAGCATGGAGACATGGAGCAGCTGCCGTTTGCCGACGCTAGCTTCGACGCGGTGGTGACGCGCTACACGTTCCATCACTTGCTGCGACCCGAGCGAGCCTTCGAAGAGCTCGTGCGCGTGTGCAAGCCAGGGGGTCGAGTGGTGGTCTGCGATGCCACCCCGCGCCCGGATGCGCGCGCGGCGTACGACGCCTGGGAGCTCGTGCGCGACCCGTCGCACGCCTCGGCGCGCACCGAGCAGGAGCTCGCGAGCCTGGCCGATGCGCACCTGGTGTCGACGCACCTGATGCGCTTTCGTCTCGAGTCCGTAGTGGAGGACCTGCTCGCTAGCTGTTTTCCCACGGATCGCGCGGCTCTCTATCGGCGCATGGCGGATGATGTCGGTGTGAACGCACTCGACATGGCGGCGCAGCTGCGGGGGGATACTCTGATGATGGCCTTTCCCATCAGCGTGATCGCAGGCAACAAGCCTGCTGTATCTGCCCGTATGTAAGCGCCAATGCGGAAAACCACCGCGGCGCTCGTGGACGCCTTCAACCGGCGCGCGTCCTGGTCACACCGTAAGGTCATGGCAAAGGCACCCGCCGACGCCGAGTTCGAGTCCGCTCCCGAGGCGACCACACGGGAGCCGGGCCGGCGCCGGCGCAGTTCCTCCGTCACCAGCGTCACCTGGCTGAGACCCGTGGAGGACACGGGTTATGCCCGCAAGCTCACCAAAGCCATCGTGCTGGAGGAGAGCGAGCACCACGGTTCCATCTTGCCGCCGCCCTTGCCGTGGGAAGAGCGCGACGAGCCGACTCCCGACACGTGAGGAGAGCATGGCGTTGCTGATCATGGTGGGGTCCTTTCTCTTGGGCCTGACGATGGCCGGTCTACTTTGGCGCGGGCACAGGCGGCGGCTCGAGCTCACCACGTGTCCTTGCCTGGCCTATTTCGAAGTGGCGGGCTCACCTGCCGAGAACCCGATCGAGGTGGCGTATTCGCCGCCCAAGCTGCGCGCGTTGTGTCCGGAGCTGTTCGGTCATGCGCCCTTGCCGTGCCACGCCTGCGGTAGTGTCCATCTGCCTCACGTACTGTTGAAGCTGGTCGATCAACACCTGAGGCTCGGCGATTCGCGCGCGGCCATCGTGGTGTCGGTCGAGCCCTTGCGCATCGCAGCGTACTCCGACGAGTTCGACGCGGTGCTGGAGGTCTCGTTCCCGTCCGGCATCGGAGAGGGGCTCACGGAAGGGGAGCGCCTCTTGACGATCAACGCCTACGGCCCGCACGGCGATCGTCCGACCGAAATGGCACCCGATATCCTCCCCGGTGCCGGCGCAAGCGGGCGTTGGTGGACGTTCTCACCGGTGATCGCGGAGCTCGTCTCCGACAGTCACACCTTGATCGAGGAGCGCAAGCAGGAGATCGACGAAGACGAGTGGGAGCGCGTGGCCGAGCTCGTGCGCTATCGGCATCGGACCCACCACGCCCGATCGTGCAATCCTTTGCGCGCTGGCGATCCGGCGGCGCCGCTTCCCGCGAGCGAGCTCCCGTCTCGATCAGGCCTCTACCAAAGCTCGCTTTGAGCCCGGCGCTTGCGCGAGCGAGTCGGACCGGTTCCCTGCAGCGCGTTCGATTCTACGCGAGGCTCACCACAGAGCGTGATGCTCCTCGACCACGCCAAAGGCCGAGAAATCGCGCGTATGTGCGCCGACCTTCAGCGCTCCCCGATAGCGGCCGAACAACTGCACGAAGCGGCTCCCGAGCACCAGCGCCTGGATGTTCTCCGCGCGCTGTCCGTCGGGCTCGAAGCGCGCCGAGAACGCGCCGTCGTCGCTCTCGACGAGCCAGGGCTTCGCCAGGTCCGTCGCGTCGTACGTAAAGCGCACCTGGCCCACGGGGATGAGCTGGTCGTCGAGCCAGAGCGCGTTCTCCAGCCCCTGGTTGAAGTGCGCCACCAAATTGAAGCCGAGCTGCGCACCCTCGGCGGAACCATTGCCAGCTGCCCAATTCCAGAACGTGCGTCGCGGAGGGTACCCGAGCGTGAAGTCGAGCATACCCGGCGCTTCGAGCGTGTGCTGCTCGCCCGCCAAGTCGAGCTTGAGCGTGCAGGCCAAGTCGCAGGCCTTGTAGGTATGGTTGAAAGGGCGCGCCGGGTCCGAAGCCGCGATGGTGGACATGCCGGGGCCCGCACGGCGTGCGGAGAGCTCGAGTGCGAAGGGCCGCTTTCCCTGGCTAGAGGTCCCTTCGAAGCGGACGAGTAGATCGGCGCCATGGCCCGGTTCGATCGCAAAGCGCTGCCGGCCTCGCTCGAGGCGCCACGAAACGTCGAGGCCGCCTCGGAACTGCGCCCCGAAGCCCAGGGGACGACTGAGCTTGTCTTCCCACAACTGCCGACGCTCGCGGTCGAACACGTAGCAAAAGGCCGTGCCGAGTAGTCCCGCGTCGACCACGGCGAAACCCACCATGAAGCGCGCCGAAAAGGCGCCCATGAAGATCCAGGTCTTGCGCTGCGTGCGCCGCCGCGAAAACAAGCCCCTGGAGCCATCCCAGCGCGAGGTGTCGAGGTCTCCTACCCGACCCGCGTAGCGCCCCAGCAAGGGCGTCCCCTGCGCGTCGCAGAGCGCGCTCGGAGCGTGCGCGAGCTTCACGAGTCCGTGCTCGGCAGAGCTCTCTTCATCTGGGCGCGTCATGTTCTCCTCGAAGCCACCGCGAGCGGCCACGGCGTCCCGTTCACTCTAGCGCGGGCAGGGGCACCTCTCCGAGGTTCTTGCAGCCCGAGCCACCACACATGCCCGCGGCGTTCGACGAGTTGAGATCCACTGCCAGCCCGTACGACTGCGCGCTATCATCGTAATAAGTGGTCACGTGCCAATCGTCATCGGGCGATACCGGCAGGCAAAAGCTTCCGTCGTCCGCGGTCTGCGCTTGCACCAGTGAGAGGCCGCGCGCGCGGGCGGCGCGGACGGCCGTGTTCTTGAGCTTGCTATTCTCGCCGCCGCCCGGAGCGGCCACACCGAGAGTCCCGCTCACGCAGCTGCTCACGGGCGTTTCCTGAGCCGCGCCTAGCCAGTCGTCTCGCATGGTGCTCACGACGACCTTGTTGGCCTGCACCTTGGCCTTTGCCGTGGCCTTCCATTGCGTATCGGACTTGCCCAGGCCGTAGAGCTCCACCTCTTGCCCCTCCGCGAGTCCGTGCTCATCGTGCAGCGGGACCTCCACGCGCATCTCCTTGATGGGCGTGACGCGCTGGCCGTCCTTGTAGAAGCGCACCTCCACGATGCCATAGCCGTCGAGCCCCTTTTGGTTGTCCGTCTCCATGCGGCCGGGGGCTGCACTCACGTCGCTGGCGCGCTTCACGATCGCATAGCGCACCTCCACCGCGCCTGATACCGCCTTCTCCGAGGCGTCCTTCAAGCCGCCGGCGGGCAGCTCGAGCGCGAAGCCGTCCGTGCCCTCCACGCGGCCGCCCTTCTCGGCGGCGCTCAACGTCACCGAGCTGCGCTCCTTCACCGAGAGCTCGACCTGCGCTCCGACGTCCTTTTGCGGCTTCACTGCCAGGGCGGCACCGCTGTACTTGTCGCTCTCCACCGAGAGCCGCGTTTCCTTCGACGCCGGCACCATGATCTCGAAGCGCCCTTGCTCGTCGGTGCGTCCCTTGCTGCCGCTGGCCGTCACCTCCACGTCCTTGAGCGGGATCCCGGTCACGTCGGTGACGCGTCCCTTGATCGCCGCGACTTCACTGAAGGAGCCCGAATCCAGGCTCTCGTCCGCGTCAGCGGGCGCGCTCGAGTCAGCGTCCGCACAGCCGAGGGGCATGCCTGCGAGCACAGCGAGTACGGCCACCAGGCGAGGGTAGTTTCCACACATGACGCACTTCTCCATTCCCGCGAAGGTCGACGCGCGTTCTTGCGCAAAGGAACCTACGGGCGGGTCGGCTCGCCGGATCACCGAAACCGATCTTGGGAGCCTGTTCAGCCCGTCGCGGACCTGCGGCGACGCCACAGCCACACCCACCCGAGCGCGAGTGCCAGCAGCGAGCCCGCGCCTGTCGATCCCTGCTGCCGCACAGCACAGCCGCCGTCCGCCTGCCGTGCGCCCGACGTGGGCGCGGGGGAGCTCGGGTCCACGCCTGGCTGGGGCGCTCCGGCGTCGCTCGCTGCAGAACCCGCGTCCGCGTCCACCGCGCCATCCTGTGAGGGATCCGGCGGCAACTTCGTCGCAAACTCGAAGGCGCCAACGTCCTCGGCCGTGGCGCGCGCCGTGCGACCGTTCGGGTGGAGGTACTCGGCGCTCGGAATCAGCGCGTAGGCGTCCGCCATGCCGGCGGCGACGGCCTTGCCGATGGCCGGCGAGTCCGCGCGCAGGTGGTAGTCGTAGGCGCTTCCATCTACGAAGTGAGGATCGATGCCGCTCAGGTTGTCGGAGCTCAAGTTCCCTGTGCTGCTCGGGGCCCCCGCGCCGACCAACAGGTTGTTCTTCGCGGTCAAGGTTGCGCCCTGGGCATGGATGAAGGTGCCGCTCGGGCGCGCATTGATGAAGGTGTTGTTCACCGCGAACACGCGCTGGTCCGGATGTTCCACGCCCTCCTCGCCCCAGCTGAACAACACGGTGTTTCCGCTGGCGGGGCCCTTCTGGATCACGTTTCCGATCAGCACGGCGAGCCCCCCGTTCGGCAGGTCGATCTCGTAGCTGTCGGCCGCGTCTTCTCCGCTGATGCGGTTGTACTCGATGTAGTTCTTGGCCGCGCGCGACTTGAGCAGGTGGCCCTTGTCGCTGGTGTCCTGGGCGATGCCGTGGGACCAGTTGTAGCGGAAGAAGAGCGTGTCGATCTTGCCGATGTAGAGGTTGTGCGTGCAGCCGCCGCCACTGCAGCCGTTCCCCATGCCGTTGCGAAAGAACTCCGAGTACTCCACCGTGAGCGTGCCCGCGCTCCCGCCCAGGATGCCGTTCTGGTTGTCGTGGATGAAGCAACGTCGCACCGTGAGCCCCTGGCCCTCCAGGCGGATCGCCGCGGCGTTCTCGCCGTTCTGTGCCGAGATGTGCGCACCGCTGAGCTCGAGGTTCTCGAGCGTCACGCTATCGGCCGTGACTACGTAGATGCCCTTGTACTGTGCGGGATGGTCGGTGCCGGAGAGATCGATCTTCGGTCTGCCGTCGACGCCGCGTAGCGTGAGGCCAGGCACGCTCAGCGCGCAGCTATCGGTATACGTGCCAGGTGCGATCAGGATTTCGGCGTTGGGCGAGGCGGCGGCCACCGCGGCGCAGGGCGTGGCGTAGGTTTGACCGGGCCCCACGCGCAGGCTCTCGGCCGCGGCGGCATCCGTGAGCAGCCAGGCGCCGAGCGCGCAGATCGTGGGCGAGATGAGGGGAAAGGCTTGGCTGGGGGCTCGAACGCGCATGGCCGCCAATCTGCCAGCCCTGAAGCCTGGCTGACCAGCGTGTTCGCGGCTTCCGACACACGAAAGCGCCAGTCACCGCAATTGCGACGGGCGCACAGCGCCAGCGGCGAGTTCGTTGTAACGTTGCCCACGCGGCAGACGGCGCACGATCCCGAGGTCACCATGGGTTTCTACGACGAATATGTGCTTCCCCACTGCATCGATCTGGCTTGTGGTCTGCGCGCCCTGGGGCCACGGCGCGAGCAGGTGGTCCGCGAGCTGCGCGGAGACGTGCTCGAGATCGGCTTCGGCTCCGGGCTCAATCTGCCTTTCCTGACCGCTGACGTGACGCGCGTGCTGGCGGTGGACCCGTCGGGCGGGGCACGCAAGATCGCCCGCAAGCGCATTGCTCAGGCCCGCTGTCCGGTGGAGTTCGTGGGACTCGAGGCCGAGGTCATTCGACTCGAGACGGCGAGCGTGGACTCGGCGCTCAGTACCTTCACCATGTGCACCATCCCCGAGGTCGAGCAGGCGCTGCGCGAGGTCAAGCGCGTGCTCAAGCCAGGTGCCCGGCTGTGCTTCCTGGAGCACGGACGGGCACCCGATGCGGGCGTCGCGCGCTGGCAAGATCGGCTCAACGGCCTGCAGCGCTTCGCGTGCGGAGGTTGTCAGCTCAACCGCGACATTCCCGAGCTGGTACGTGCGGCCGGCTTCGAGATCGAGCAGCTCGACAGCGAATACATGCCGCAGTCTCCTCGCACCCACGGCTTCCTCTTCGCCGGCTGGGCACGCGCCTGAGAGGCTGTCGATGGATCGCGCCCAAACGCTGCTCGAAGCAGCAGACCGACTGTCACGACGCCTCGCACGCCTGCGCTTCTCCGCACCCGTCAGCCACGTCTACAACCCGCTGGTCTACGCCCGCGCGCCCTATGCCGCCTATCTGCAGCGCTACGCGCGTGAGCCCAAGCAAGTGGTCTTTCTCGGCATGAACCCCGGTCCGTTTGGGATGGCGCAGACCGGGGTCCCCTTCGGAGAGATCTCCATGGTGCGCGATTGGCTCGGCATCGAGGCCAAGGTCGACAAGCCCCGTCACGAGCACACCAAGCGGCCCATCACGGGGTTCGCTTGCCCTCGCAGCGAGGTCAGCGGCGCGCGCTTGTGGGGGCTTTGGCGCGCGCTCTACGAAACCCCGGAGCGCTTCTTCCGGCACGCCTTCGTGGCCAACTACTGTCCGCTCGTGTTCATGGAGGAGAGCGGGCGCAACCTCACGCCCGACAAGCTCAAGCGTCCCGAACGAGAGGCCATGCTCGCGGCCTGCGACGAGCACCTCCATCGCCTCATCCTCACCCTCGAGCCCGCCTGGATCGTCGGCGTGGGAAAGTTTGCCGAGGGCAGGTCTGCCCACGTGCTCAGCGCTCACCCGCTCCATCGACCGCCGCGTCTGGCGAGCATCCCGCATCCCTCGCCGGCCAGCCCGTCGGCCAACCGAAATTGGGCCGAGAGTGCGCTCGCCGCCCTGGAAACGCAGGGAGTGCCGCTGGAACTGGGCAGGCCGCGGCCCCAGGTGGTATAGCCCACGCCCAGTGCAGACCTGGATCGTCGTTCCCTGCTTCAACGAAGCTGCTCGCCTCGACACGCAGGCCTTCCTCGCCGCGCTCGAGTCGAATCGCGAGTTGGGGTTCTTGTTCGTGAACGACGGCAGCACCGACGACACCATGATCGTGCTGCGTCGGTTGGCGGAACGCTTTCCCGAACGCGTCGAGCTCATCGATCAGCAGCCCAACCAGGGCAAGGCCGAGGCGGTGCGCGTGGGCATGCTGCGCGCGATGCAGAAGGGTGCGCCCTACGCGGGCTTCTTCGACGCCGATCTGGCCACACCGCTGAGCGAGGTCCCGGAGTTCGTGCGGGTGCTCGAGCACAACGCCGAGGTGGAGGTCGTGTTGGGCGCGCGTGTGGCGTTGCTCGGGCGCGACATCGAGCGCAAGGCTTCGCGCCATTATCTGGGACGTGTGTTCGCCACGGCCGCCAGCTTGGTACTCGCGCTGCCGGTCTACGACACGCAGTGCGGCGCCAAGCTGTTCCGAGTCAACGAGCGCACTCAGCAGCTGTTCGCGCGCCGCTTCGGCTCACGCTGGATCTTCGACGTGGAAATGATCGCGCGCTACCTCGCGCTCCGCGACGACCGCCGCGGACTGTTCGAGCTGCCGGTGCGAAAATGGACGGATGTGGGCGATTCGCGCGTGCGCGCCGTGGACTTCGGTCGCGCCATCGGTGAGATGGCGGAGATCTATCGCGCCTATGGCAAGCGCCGCAGCGTATCGGCCTGGCTCGGCCTCTTCACGGCGCCCTTCGTGCGCTACGTCGGCGCAGGCGGCATCGGCACGCTGCTGCACTATCTGACGTTGCTGCTCGTGGTGGAGACGACCGGCGTCAAACCCGCCATTGCGTCCATGTTTGGGGCCCTGGTGGGAGCCCTCACCAACTACATCCTCAACTACCACCTGACCTTCGCGAGCAAGATGCCCCACCGGCGCACTTTGCCACGCTTCCTGGTGGTGGCCGTGCTGTCCACGCTGGTCACGGGCGCAGGCATGGCGTTCCTGACGGAACGCTTCGGCATGCACTACCTCGCGGCCCAGATTGTCTGCACGCTTCTCGTCCTGATCATGGGTTACGTGCTCAACAAGATGTGGACCTTCGCAGCGCCATCGCTCGGTCGTTCCGAGCCGCCTTCGAGTCCATGAACTGGCGTTCCCCTGCGTGATCGCGCGCGTCGAGAGCGTTCCCCTCGATCGCGCGCGAGCGTCCATGACTCTGGACGAAGCCGAAAGATCATCGCAACGAGCGGATTTTTAACCGCCGACGAAGCGGTAACCGCCCACGACGCGACGCGCTAAGCTGCCGATAGAAGTCGTGTCCGCCCATTCTGAAAGTGTTCCGCCGATAGCGATCGTGTCGCTCGAGCAGGAACCTGACTCGTCGGTCAGTGATAGTGCGCTTGCAGGGAGCCAGCGCGAACCCGTAACGGCCATGAAAAGGGCCGCGCGTGGCGCCTTCATCGAGACGGGCGGATACGTGCTCGGGCTCGTGATCCGCTTCGGCTCCAACGTGCTGCTCACGCGCATGCTGCAGCCGGAGGTGTTCGGGCTCTTGGCCATGGTGCAGCTGATCCACTTCAGCCTGCACATGTTGGCGGACGTGGGCCTGTCGCAGGCCGTGACGTCCGACCCACGCGGTGACGACGACGACTTCTTGAATACGGTTTGGAGCATGCAAGTGGTGCGCGGCCTTGGCCTCACGCTAGCCACCTTGCTCACCACCTGGCCCGCGGCCGTCTGGTTCAAAGAGCCGCGCATGTACTGGATCGTGCCGCTCGCGTCGCTCTCGACGTTCGTGCACAGCTTCGTGTCCTCGCGCGTGTTCAGCGCCCACCGCCACGTGCGCCTGGGTTCCATCCTGAAGCTCGAGTTCGGCACGCAGACGCTCGCCGTGATTATCAACTTGATCGGCGCCTACCTCGGCTACGGCCTGATTTCGCTCCTGATTGGTCAGTTCGTGGGCGCCTCGGTCTACTGCGTGTGCAGTCACTTCTTGCCCGGCACGCGCCACCGCGATCGCTGGCACATGGACGCCAAGATTCGTTACGAAGTGCTGCGCTTTGGCCGCTGGATCTTCCTCTCGTCGGCGCTCACCGTGGTGGCCACGCGCGGCGACTCTGCCATGCTGGGCCGCATGCTCGGGCCCGCCATGCTGGGCCTCTACAACCTCGCCACGAACATCGCGGATCTGCCCGAGACGCTCGGCTTTCGCATCGTGAACTCGGTGGTCTATCCGACGCTCTCGCGTACCTACAACGAGGCCCCGAGCACCTTCGCCCGGGTCTTCTATCGCCTGCGCCTGTACTTCGACGCCGCTGCCCACACGGCGCTGGGCGGGCTCGCTGCGATGTCGGCCTTCGTGATCGACCTGCTTTACGACGACCGCTACCAGGGTGCGAGCGTGATGCTCGCGGTGTTCGCCGTGCGCTCGTCCATCGGCATCATGGCGGCGCCCTGGGAGAGCGCCTTCTTTGCGCGCGGACAGACCCAGTTCGGCTTTCGGCGCGCCTTGGTCTCCTCCGTCGCGCTCATGATCGCCATGCCCCTCGGCTACCACTGGTATGGCGGCCAAGGCGTGGTGTGGGGCACGGTCCTGGCGCGCGCCAGCGCCCTGCTCGTGCTGTGGCCGCCGGCTTATACCGAGGGCCTCCTGCGCTTCCGGCGCGAGCTGTTGCCGCTCGCCTTCTTCGGCTCGGGCTACGCGCTCGGCTGCGTGGTCGAGAACATGCTGCGCCGCCTCTTCTGAATGCAAGGCTCACGTTCGCGTGAGCCTGTCCCTCAGGCCGGCGCAGCTGCGACTCAATCCTTGAGCGCTTGCACTAGCGGCATCCAGCCAGCGCGCACGGCGGGGAAGAACCCACCGACGAGCCCCATGATGCCCGCGAACAGCAACGAGCCGCCCACGATTCCGGGCGTGGGCTCGAAGCGGAACACCATCTCGCTCCAGGCCTGGAAGTTGATGATGGAGAAGGTCACGAAGCCGAGGCTCATGGCTGCCAGGGCTCCGAGGGCTCCGCCGATCAACGCCAACATCACCGACTCGAGCAGGAACGAGAACATGATGGTGAACTTGCCGAAGCCGAGCGCGCGCAGGGTGCCGATCTCGCGACCACGGCTGGCCACGGCCGAGTACATGGTGATCATGGCGCCGATCATGGCGCCCAGGGAGAAGAAGAACGCGATGGCGCCGCCCAGCCCCATGATGAAGGCGGAGGTGCCCTGCGACTGCTTCTCGTAGAACACCGTCTCGCGCTCCACGGAAAGGCCGAGCTGACGGTTACCTTCGATGGCTCGCTTGTAGGAGTCGAAGGCCGCCGCGCTCACCAGCTTGGCGCGCACGGATTGCACGATGCCCTCGCGCCCGAAGGCCGAGCGCACCGCGTCCACGTCGGCCCAGACTTCGCTCTCGTAGGATGACCCGGCGGCTTCCATGATGCCCACCACCTTGAGGGGGCGGTTCTTGCGCATCTCCACCATTTGGCCGAGCTCCATGCCCTTGAAGCGTCCGCGTACCGCGCGTCCGATCACGCACTCGTCGGAGCCCGGCTTCGCCTTGCGTCCTTCGATGATCTTGGCTTCTGGGCGGAACTCGTAGACGTCATCGGAGACGCCGCGGATGGTCACGTTGGAGATGCCCTCGGTGCCGAGCTTCTCGGTGGTGATGACCACCACCACTTCGCCCACGCCGTTCGACGAGCCGTTCTGGCGACGCTCGACCTCCTTGGGCGCCAAGATCAAGCCCACGTTGGGCGTGTCGATGGCGCTGGAGAGCTCGGCGTCGGCGCCCTTGCGCATGATGATCGCGTAGTCGGCGCGGCCGGTGGTGGAGAGGGTCTTCTTGATGCCCGCACCGAGCATCATCACCGCGGCGAATACGAACACCACCAGGCCGATGCCGAGAGCGGTGGCCAAGGTAGTGGTCTTGCGAACCGTGAGGCTCCTGAGGTTGTAGCTAATCGGTACCATGCTGGTGTCCTATTGCACGCGTCGAAGGGCGTTGACCACGGAGAGCTTGCCTGCCTGGATGGCAGGCACGAGACCGGCGATGATGCCCAGTGTCACGGCCAGCGCGAGCGCGATGATGGCCGTGGTGGGATCGACTCGGAAGTAGGGGAACATGCCGCCCATGTTCTCCTCGATGAAGCGCGACATGCCCTGGTTGATCAGCGGATACGCTAGGCCCACTCCGACGAGCCCCGCCACCAAGCCGATGGTGATGGACTCGCCCACGATGAAGAAGCGGATGTGCTTGGGCAAGAAGCCCAGTGCGCGCAGCGCTCCGTACTCGCTGGTGCGCTCGCGCACGCCCATCGCGATGGTGTTGGCCAGGATCATGATCAGGATGAGCAAGATGATGGCCGACACGATGTCGATGGCCTTCAGCACGGCGTCGAACATGCCCAGGAACGAGAGGTTCAGGGCGCGTTCGCTCATGGTGAGGGTCTGGTTGTCGTAGCCGTCGAAAATCCTGTCGATGGCCGCGCTCACGTCGGGTCCCGCGCCAGCGCTGCCGACACGGCTCACCACCCAGCCCACCTGGTCCTTGCGTCGATCCGGGAGCGAATCGTTCACGTAGTCCCAGCGGAAGATCATCGAGGACTGATCGAAGGATTTGCGCGAGGCCGTGTAGATGCCGGACACGTTGAGCACCCAGTCGCCCGGGAAGATCGTGCCCTGCAGTGTGAACTTGTCACCAGGCTTGAGGTTGAGCTGCTTGGCCAGCGAGCTACCCACCAGCACGCCCTGGCGATCTTCTAGCCACTTGGCCTTCTGATCCTCCGGCACCACCACCTCGTCGTAGACGTCGAGGAAGCTCTTGTGGTCCACCGTGAAGTTGGCGAAGAACGCGTCGGGGTTCTTGGGATCCTTGCCGCCGAACCAGTTCATCCAGGTGGCCTTCTCCACGCCCTTCACGTCGCGGATCTTGTCCACGTAGTGCTTGGGCAGGGAGACCACGAAGGAGACCTTGTGGCGCGTGGCGATGCGGTCCTTGGCCGAGTACTCGGCGGCGATGTTCCAGGAGTAGATGACCGTGCGCAGCAGCACGAACGCCACGATGGTGATCGCGACGCCAGTGACGGTGAGCAGGGTGCGGAAGCGATTGCGGAGGGCGTTGCGCGCCGCGAAGCCGAAGAGGGTCACGTGATCAGCCTTCCCTTGTCGAGCCGGCGCAAGACGCTCGCGCGCTCCGCAGCCAGCGGGTCGTGGGTCACCATCAGGATGGTCTTGCCGAACTCGGTGTTGAGCTTGCCGAGCAGGGTGAGGATCTCGTCGGCGCTCTTGCGATCGAGGTCACCGGTGGGCTCGTCCGCCACGATGATCTGTGGGTCGTTCACGATGGCGCGCGCGATCGCCACGCGCTGCTCCTGACCACCCGAGAGCTGTCGTGGGTAGTGGCCCATGCGCTCCTCGAGGCCCACCACGCGCAGGGCGGTCTGGGCGCGCGTCTTGCGCTCCTTGGCGTTCAGCTTGGTGAGCAAGAGCGGCAGCTCCACGTTCTCCACCGCCGTCAGCACCGGCATCAGGTTGTACTGCTGGAACACGAAGCCCAGCGTGTTCGAGCGGAACTTGGCCAGGGCGTTGTCGTCGAGCCGATCGAGGTCGTGGCCGGCCACCCGCAGGCTGCCCGACGTGACTCGGTCGATGCCCGCGATCAGGTTGAGCAAGGTGGACTTGCCCGAGCCCGAAGGACCCATGAAGGCCTCGAAGGCGCCCTTCTTCACGCTGAGGTCCAGGTTGTCGAGCACCTGCACGGACTCTTTGCCGCGCGTGTAGCGCTTGGTGACGCCGCGCAGTTCGACGATGGACTCGGCCGTGCTGGCCGCTGCGGCGGCCTGGCCGTTGGTTGACGTCGCGATTGCTGCTTCCGACATTATTCGGACCTTTCCTTGACCTTGTGACCGTCTGCCAGGGTGCTCGGCGGATCGAGTACGACTCGAGCACCGACATCCGGACCGTCGATGAGTTCCACACCATCGTTCGTGGTCTCGCCCAGCTTGACTGGCACCGAGCGAACCTTGCCTGCATCGGCCACGAACACCACGCTCTGCCCGCCACGCTGCGCGATGGACTTGGGCGGAATCACTCGCTTGGAAGGGCCCGCGAGGGCCTGCTGATCGAGCTCCTGGGTGAGGAAGCTGACGCGCGCCGACATGTCCGGCAGCGCATCCGAGTTCGCCTCGGCGAACTCTACCTTGACCGGCACCGTGGCCTTGGAGCGGTTGATCCGTCGGCCGATCTCGCGGACCTTGCCGGGAAAGCGCTGGCCGGGAAACGCGTCGAGCGAGATCTCCGCCGGGCCACCCACCTTTACCAGCGCCAGGCGCGCCTCGGGCACATCGATCTCGACGATGAGCGAGGTCATGTCTACCAATTCGAGGATGGGCGTCATCATGTCCACCGTCTCACCGGCATCGAGCGGCTTGGTTACCACCGTGCCGCTGAGTGGGGCGATGATCGTCATGCGATCGACACGCACGCGTGACAGCGACTGCTCCGCCTGGGCCGCCTTGACCTCGGCTTGAGCCGACGCGATTTCCGCCTGCTGCGTGGCCACCTTGGCCTCGAGGTCCTCGAGTGCCGAGCGCGCGCTCGCGCCCTGCGCCACCAACCCGCGTTGACGCTTGAGCTGTACGTCGAGCTCCTGCAGCGTGGCTCGCGCCCGCGCCACGCGCGCCTCGGCGGAGAACACCCGCGCCTGGGCTGCTTGCATGCTGCTGCGCAGGTCGGACGCGTCGAGCTCTGCCAGGATGTCGCCCGCCTTGACCAGGCTGCCTTCCTTGACGTTGAGCTTGGCGATGCGTCCAGGGATGTTCGACCCAACCTTGGAACGATGTTCGGCCACCACGTAACCCGTGGCGGTGAGCGAAGTGACCGACAGCGTCGGCGAGACGTCCATCACGACGCCGGTGCGCACTTCGGTCTTGAAGATCTCCGCCTCGACCATCGGATAGGCCCAGATGCCGCCAGCGCCCAGGCCAGCCAGAGCGCCCAGGATGAGCAGCCACTTGAGCCAGCCGCCGTTGCTTTCGGATGGAGGAGAGCGATCGATCTTGAGGGAGGCGAGGTCGGTCGAGAGTTGGTCCACGGGGAGTACCTTGTCGAAAGCGCGCAGCTGGCGCGCGAGCAGTCCGGTCGGCATGCCGAGGTCGGCGGCGCGCGTAGGGTAATGCCTGGCGCCCCTGAGTGGTAGCGAGGCATTGAAACCGTTACAACGAAGTCCGAAGTCCGCTCATTTCTTTGCAAAAGTGCCGGCTCTTGCGTCCCTGTAGTCCCGCCTGAGTCCGGGGCCGACCGGGCGCCACAGCCAGTCGCCATTGCGGCGGTCGAAGCGGCCACGATCCGCGCCCGAGCCCTGTGCGGAGGCATGCGATCGCGCGCTATATCGGGCGGATGGCGAACTCGCGCAAAGCCCAGCAGTTCGCATGGTTGTGCTCACTTTTGGCGCTGTTGGGTCCGCTCTGGCCGGTGGCCTCACAGGGCCCGCGCGGTGAACCTCGCTTCCCCGCGAAAGCAGCGCCCACCCGGCTCGTACGGGGCCGGTCCATCCAGCGCACGATGCGACTTCTCGCCGAGAGTCGCCCGGGTCATCGCAACACGGTGCGCGTGCTGTTCTACGGCCAGTCGATCACGGCCCAGGGCTGGTCCGTGTGGCAGGAGGCGCGGCTGCGCGAGCGCTTTCCGCATGCCGAGCTCGTAGTCGAGAACCGGGCCCTGGGCGGCTATGCCTCGCAGCTTCTGGTGAAGGCGGCCGAGACCGATCTCTATCCCTTCTATCCAGACTTGCTGATCTTCCACGTCTACGGAGCCCACGACAAATACGCCGACATCATCCGGCGAACACGGGAGCGCACCACGTCGGAAATCTTGCTGCTCACCGATCACGTCACGCGCGTCGAAGACCTCACCGAGCCGCTCGATCCGGCGCGGGTCCAGATGCGTGCGTCGGAGTGGAGCGCGTTCATGAATGTGCTCTGGTTGCCGAGCGTGGCCGAGCGCTTCGAGACGGCCATCTGTGATCAGCGCGCGAGCTGGAAGGCCTACCTCACGCGGCATCACCTCGCGCCTTCCGACCTGCTGCGGGACGAGATTCATCCCAACGCGCATGGCGATTGGTTGATCGGCTCGTGCGTGAACGATTGCCTGCACCGCGATCGCGGGGTGGGGCGCTCCGCAGCCGAAGAGTGGGTGCAGTGGCTCGAAGTGGGCAGGGCGATGCAGTGGCGTGACGATCTGCTCGAGGTGGAGTTCGAGGGCAATCGCGTGGATGCCGTGTTCGAGGCAGGCCTGCGCAAGAATGCCTCACTGAGCGCTTCTGGAGAGCTTGCCTCCGAGTCGACGATTGGCGTAACGATCGATGGTCGGTCGCCGTCCGATTGGCAGGAGCTCTACGGGTTCACCCGTGCCGTGCCGACTCCGGGAGGCCATTGGCCAGCAGTGATGGCTATCGGATCTCGGGCGCGTCTTCAGCCCGAGCGTTGGACCCTGCTCATGACGACCTTGTCCCGAGACCCCGAACGCTACGCCTTCGCGCTCGAAGGGTCGGTCACGGGAGCGGACGGGCACGGACGTTCCGATGAGCCCTTCGTGTCGCGTTCGGGTCGCATCATTCTTGAACCCGACAACTGGGGCGTGGCCTACGCCATGGGCCTTGCGGGCACGAGCAAGGTGCCCGATCGCTTCACCATCCAGTGGGACGTGGTGCCCCGCGGAGTGGACCGTTTTCCTGCGCCCGTGGCCGGCCGCCCCGGGGTCGAACCGAGCGTGACCCTGGCCCAGGGACTGCCCCCTGGGCGCCATACCTTGCGGCTCCGTGGGCCAGCGGGTGGGCTGCGGGGGCTCCGAATCTATCGCCCCCCGTTGAGCAGATCCGTGGGCTCCGGGCACGAACAAAGCCCGTTAACCGATCGTTCAGACCCACAAATCAAAACTGAATGAACCCCAGGTTGGTGCGTGAAATGGAGTCTTCGCTTCCGGATTGTTGCGAACGTGAGAACGAAGGGTTGCTGTCAGGAAAGAAGTTCCTGATCGTTGAATACTTTACGAAATCTAAACTTGCTCCAGGCACTACGGGTGGCCAAGCTCAGCCCGACATGTCGCGTGGAATTGTTTCCAAAGCCCGCGCCATGCCGGCACCTCATTTTGTGCACGGGGAATCCTGTGTGCTTCGGTACAGGTCGACTCGGCGAATGGATTCAAGATTGACGCGCGCGGGCGTGGCCGCGACGGCATTGGCTTTCCTCGTGGGGTCCTTCGTGGCCCCTGAGAAAGGCTCCGCTCAGCCGCCGGGAGCTTGGTCTCTGCAACGGGTGGAGCAGGCCGCCCTCGAAACTTCTCCTCGCATCCGCAACGCCATCGCTGCCCTCGAAGCCGCCAAGACGTATCGAGCCTTCAGCAAGGTTCCCGTGGTCGGCAATCCCCTGGTGAGTTTGCGCGCGATGATCGGCAAGCCCGACGCCCCGGCCGCCACCTACGCCGCCGTGCTCGGGTTGCCCTTCGACATCTCGGGCAAGCGCCGGGCCTGGGGCCACGAGGCGGCCTCCATCATCGCCGAGGCTCAGGCCAACCTCGAGGTCGCACGCAACGAGGTCCGAGCGACGGCGCGCGAGGCGTACATTCAAGTGGCCACTGGCGAGGCTGCCCAGCGCGTGGCCGACGAGAGCGCCGAGAACGCCCTCGACGTGCTCAAGCGCATCCAGGCTCGCTTCGACGCTCGCGCGGCCACGTTGCTCGACGTGGCCCTGGCCGAGCGCGAATACGGCGAAGCCAAGGCCGACACTGCACGGGCGCGCCGCGACGTCGTCGAGGCTGAGGCGAGCTTCCGCCAGGTGCTCGATCTCCCGCCCACCGACGATGTGGCGGTCGCCCCGCTCGATGCGCCCAGCGTGCCCGACGGTTTGTCGATCGAGGCTGCAGTCTCCCGCGCCCTGGCGCGCCGCCAGGAGATGGTGTCCCTGGGCAATGCGGCCGAGCGGTTTCGTCGTTCCGACAATCGGTTGCGCAAGGAGGCCATCGCGCCTCTCTTGATCGAGGTCGAGAGTGAGTCGCAGGGCAACCAGAACACCCAGAGCACGGGTGGTTTCGGCATGGCCTTCGAGCTTCCCGTGGCGCAGCGCAACCAAGGTGAACGCGCCGTGGCCAAGGGCCAGGTGAACGCGCTGAGCGTGGAGCGCGAGCTCACGGAACACACCGTCGCGCGTGAAGCAGCGGTCGCATTCCAGCGGCTCGAGGCGGCGTTAGCAGAGCTCTCGGCTCTGGAAAATCAGGCCAGTACAGCGGCGGATCGCGCGCTGGCCATGACCAATGAAATGCTGGAGGCAGGCGCGGTAGACTACTTCTACCTGCTGACTGCACGGCGCAGCGCTTTCAGCTTGCGAGCGCGCAAGGTGAGCTCGCTGCGTGAAGCCTGGTTGTCTCGGATTGCACTCGAACGTGCGATCGGCGGTTTGGAGGCCACACCATGAACAAGGGCTACGTGGGCGTTGTCGCGGGTGCGTTAGCGGGTCTCGCGGTCGGTCTTGGGATCGACTCCTGGGGTGGTGATGACGGGCACGACGAGCCGGTCGCCAAGGCGCAGCAGGAGGTGGTGTCCTCCCGTGACGTGCGCCTCTCCGCAGAGCTCGCCAAGCGCGGGCAGCTCGCCACCGAGAAGGTCGAGAAGCGCGCCATGGCCCCCACGCTGAAGCTGGTGGGGTCGGTGAACTTCGACTCGGACGCCGTGGCAGACGTGGGCGGTCGCATCGACGGGCGCATCACGCGCATGCTGGTGTCCATCGGCGACAAGGTCGATCAGGGGCAGGCGCTGGTGGAAATCGAGAGCAATCAGCTTGGCGAGGCCATGGCCACGCTGCTCTCCGCGCGGGCCAACTTGATCGCCGCCGAGAACCACGCCCAGCGCGAGAGCGACCTCGGCGAGAAGCAGCTCTCGAGCGCGCCCATCGTGGAGCGCGCCAAGGCGGAGGCCAAGGCGCTGCGCGCGGAGGTTCACGGGGCCGAGCAGCGTTTGCTCGCCATGGGCCTCACGGCGCAGGATTCTGGTGGCGCTCGACAATGGCAACGGACCACGCCGCATCACACTGCGCGCGCCCATCGCGGGCGAGGTGGTGGAGCGCTACGCGCTGCTCGGCCAGGTCGTGGACCCCACGCAGCCCATCCTGCGCATCGCCGATCTGAGCAAGCTCTGGGTGGAGCTCGACGTGTTCGAGCGCGATTTGGCGCGCGTGGCCGTGGGCGACAAGGTGGAGATCGTCTCCGAGACGCACCCCGGTCGCAGCTTCCACGGCTCGGTTAGCTACGTGGACGCCACCATCGACGTGGTCACGCGTGCGGCCCACGTCCGCATCGAGGTGGAGAATCCCGAGCGCCTCCTGCGCCCAGGTCAGTTCGTCCATGCGCGTCTCACCACCACGGGCGACAAGCGCGAAGTCATCAGCATCCCGAGACGCGCCGTGACGCGCGTCGATGGCGAGCCCGCGGTCTTCCTCGCTCTTGGCGGCGACAAGTACACCGCCCGCACGGTCGAGCTGGGGCCGGCCACGGGCGACTTCGTGGAAGTCACGCGCGGCCTCGTCGAGAGTGACGTCATCGTTACCGAGGGCGCCTTCGTCCTGAAGAGCGAACTCGAGCGCTGAGATCGCTCTGCTCGCGCGCTGAGGGCGCGCTCGTTTTCTGCCAGCGCGCGCCCGAGGGCGTGCTGGACCACAACAGGAAGTTCACGTGCTCGAAAACATCGTGGAGTTCGCCACGCGGCGCGCAGCGCTCGTCGTGACGATAACGGCCGCTATTTGCCTGGTGGGTGCGTTTCTCGTGCCCAAGCTCCCCATCGACGCCGTGCCGGACGTGACGAACGTCCAGGTCTTGGTGTTGACCGAAGCGCAGGGACTCTCCGCCGAGGAGATGGAGCGCTTCGTGACCTTCCCGGTGGAGATGGGCTTGAACGGCTTGCCGGAGCTCGACGAGCTGCGCTCCGTGACGCGCAACGGCCTCAGCGCTGTCACCGTGGTCTTCAAGGAGAGCATGAACATCTGGTTTGCGCGCCAGATGGTCTCCGAGCGACTGCGCGAGATCGAGGCGGAGATTCCACCCGAGTACGGCAAGCCCCAGCTGGCCCCGGTGTCGACGGGCCTGGGTGAGATTTACCAGTTCGTGCTCGAGAGCGATCGGCACTCGCCCATGGAGTTGCGCACCATGCTGACGTGGGAGCTCACGCCGGAGCTGCGCAGCGTGCCCGGGGTCATCGAGGTGAACGCGCAGGGCGGCTCCGCCAAGGAATACCAAGTGGTGGTGGACCCGGCGCGGCTGGCCGCCCACCGGCTCACGCTGGGGCAGGTCATCCACGCGCTCGAGAGCAACAACGCCACGGTGGGCGGTGGTTGGATTCGAGAGCGGCAGTGAGCAGTTGGTGATCCGGGGCGAGGGTCAGCTGCGCACGGTCAACGACATCCTCGATGTCGTGGTCGCCGTCGACGCGGACGGCACGCCGGTGCAAATCAAGCGCCTCGGTGAGGCCCGCGTGGGCACCGCGCTGCCGCAGGGCGTGGTCACGCGCGACGGCAAGACCGAGGCCGTCACTGGCACCGTGATGATGCTGATCGGCGCGAACTCACGCGACGTCGTCACTGCGGTGAAGCTCAAGATCGAGGAGCTGCGCCAGAAGTTACCCGAAGGCGTGCGCATCGACACGGTGTACGACCGCGCGAGCTTCATCGAGCGCACGCTAAAGACGGTGGGTGGCAACCTGGCGGAGGGCGCGCTGCTAGTGGGCCTCGTGGTGCTCGTGTTTCTGGGGTCGTGGCGCGCCAGCTTGCTGGTCACTCTGGGCATCCCGGTGTCCATGCTGCTGGCCCTCTACGGCATGTTGCAGTTGGGAGTCACGGGCAGCCTGATGTCGCTCGGCGCCATCGATTTCGGTCTCTTGGTCGACGGTCCCATCGTGATGGCCGAGGCCGTGATCGCCAAGCTGGCCTTTGACCACGTGAATGCCGGCAATCGCCAGGCCGTGATCCGCGACAGCCTCAAGCAAGTCACCCGTCCGGTGCTCTTCTCGGTGCTGATCATCATGCTGGTCTACGTGCCGCTGCTCACGCTCGAGGGCACCGAGGGCAAGATGTTCCGGCCGATGGCCACCACCATGGCCCTGGCCCTGTTCGGCTCGGTGATCTTCTCGCTCTTCACGTTCCCGGCGGGTGCCGCGCTCCTGCTCAAGGAGGGAGGCCACCACGGTGGTTGGCTGGCCAAGCTCGACGCGCCCTACGAGCGGCTGGTGAACTTCGCGGTGCAAAAGCGCGGCCTATTGATCGCGGTCGCCTGCGGCTTCTTGCTGCTCACCATCCCCGTGGGCGGCTCACTGGGCGCCGACTTCGTGCCGCGCATCGACGAGGGCGACATGGTGGTCGCCATCCGCCGTATCCCGAGCATCGGCTTCACCGAGGCCCGCAAGCTCGATCTGGCCGTGGAGCAAGTGCTGCATCGCTTCCCCGAAGTCGAGACCACGCTGGCGATGACCGGCCGCGCCGAGGTCGCCGTGGATCCGGTGGGCATGGACAACAGCGACGTGCTCGTGAAACTGAAGCCCAAGGAGACCTGGACCAGCGCACGCGACCTCGACGAGCTCGGTGACAAGGTCAAGCAGGCCATCGAGCGTGAGGTTCCAGCGACGTTCGTGGCCATCTCGCAGCCCATCGAAGACCGAACCAACGAGATGGTGTCGGGCTCTCCTGCCGACGTGGCCATCCAGATCTACGGTGAAGACCTGGAAACGCTCACGGATCTGGGCCGCCGCATGGTGCGCACGCTGGGCTCCATCGCCGGCGCCGGCGACGTGCGTGTGGAGCGCACGCTGGGGCTGCCGATGCTGCAGATCCGGGCCGATCGTCCGCGTCTTGCGCGCTATGGGATCCCCGCCGACGACGTGCTCGCCGCGGTCAGCGCGACGCGCCAGGGCCGCCAAGTCGGCTACGTGTTCGAAGGGCAGCGCCGCTTCGATCTGCGCGTGATGGTGCCGCCCGTGAGTCAGCGTCCGGACGACTTCGGACGCCTGCCGGTGGGTGCCCACGAGGGACAGCTCGTGCCGCTCGCCCAGGTCGCACGCATCGCCGAGGAGGACGGGCCCGCGCAGATCAGCCGTCAGGGCATGAAGCGGCGTCTGCGCGTGGACGTGAACATTCGCGGCCGTGACCTGGTGAGCTTCGTCGAGGAAGCCAAGGCGCGCATTGCCGACACGCTCAAGCTGCCTCCTGGCTACTCCCTCTCGTGGGGCGGACAGTTTCAGAACTTCGAGCGCGCGAGCGCCCGCCTGGCCGTGGTGCTCCCGCTGGCGCTGGCGATCATCTTCGGCATGCTCTTCATGGCCTTCGGCAACGTGCGCTACGCCGGCGCGGTGTTCTCGGGCGTGCCCTTCGCCCTGATCGGGGGAGTTATCGCGCTCAAGGTACGCGAGATGCCGTTCAGCATTCCGGCGGCGGTCGGCTTCATCGCCCTGTGCGGCATCGCCGTGCTCAACGGTGTGGTGATGGCCAGCGAAGTGCGGCGCCGCATCGCTGAGGGCCACGACGGCGACCCGCTCGTGAAGGGTGCGGTCGCAGTGCTGCGTCCGATGCTGCTCACGGCCACGGTAGCCTCCATCGGCTTCTTGCCCATGGCCATCTCCAGCTCTGCAGGCAGCGAGGTGCAGCGCCCTCTGGCGACCGCGGTCATCGGCGGCATGGTCTCGAGCACCCTGCTCGGACTCATCCTGTTGCCCGCGCTGTTGCGGGTGTTCCTGGGCGAGAAGCGTCAGGTCTCCATGTTCCCGCCGCCGCCCGTGGCCCGCGCCTCGCAAAGTCCCAAGGCGCCCGCGAACTGAGCACGCCTCGGGCGCCTACGGGACCGATGAGTCTTCAGCCAGGCCGACGCGGGCTCTCGCCGCGCATCGCCACCGCGCTCGAAACCGCCAGCGCGATCAGCACGCGGGCCGAGGCCCACAGCGGCGAGGGCGCCACCCTGGTGTTCACCGCGAACACCAGCCAGAGCGTCGAAGCCAGCTCGAGGCCTCCCAGCGCCATCAAGCCCGCCGCCACGGAGCGTACGATGCGCGCGTTGTGCGCCTTCACCATCGCCACGTTGCGCCAGTGATTGGCCAGTGTGCGACCCACGCCCATCGCGCTCGCGATGCCCGCCACGGCCGCGCCCAGTACGACCAGCGCGAACTCCGTGGTGCCGAGCTCCTTGTGAGGCGACAGGCCCTGCACCAGCAGCGAGAGCATGGCGGCCACCGAGAAGCCGCCCAGCAGCGACAGCGAGAGCGCCGAGAGCACTGCCACGGGGCGCACCAAGCGCGCCTGGCGGTCGAGTGCCTTGGTGTCGTTGCCGCCGCCGATCATGGTGGAAGCACCGCCACGCTTGTCGAAGGGCGCCAGCGCGTCCTCGAACTCCTCCGCGCTCTGGTAACGCTGGCTCGGATCGCGGGCCATGGCCTTCTCGATCACGGCTTCGAGTCCGGGCGAGATGCTGCGCTCCACCAGGCTGGGCCGTGGCGGGGCCTCCTCCATCAAGCGGATCAACGTGCCGCCCGCGTCGGAGTCGGAGTACGGACTCTTGCCGGTCACCATCCGATAGAGCACCGCACCGATCGCATAGAGATCGCTGCGTTGATCGGCGTAGCTCGCACCGCGCGCCTGCTCGGGCGCCATGTAGGCTGGGGTCCCGACGATGACTCCGGTGCTGGTGAGTTCGGAGTCGCCGCGGCTCTTGGCCACGCCGAAGTCGAGGATCTTGAGCGTCGGCCGGCCCGTCGCGTCCTTGGCCACGAACAGGTTCGAGGGCTTGAGGTCGCGGTGGATGACCCCTGCGGTGTGCGCTGCACCAAGGCCCCACAGGCACTGTCTGATCAGATAGACCGCGTCACCTTGTTGCAGCTTGCCGCCGCACTCGATGAGATGTTGAGACAGGTCGTAGCCCACCAGGAGCTCACTCACGATGCAGGTGCGTCCGTCGGGGGCCCGCACCACGTCGATGATGTCGACCACGTGGTCGCTGCGCACCTGGCTCATCACGCGCGCCTCGCGCTCGAAGCGAACGCGCAGGTCCTCGCGCTGTGAGAGAGGATGGTGGATGACCTTGACCGCGAACATGCGATCGAGTCGCAGGTGCCGAGCTTGGTACAGACGACCCATGCCGCCTTCGCCGAGCACGTCCTCGATGCGATAGGTGCCTGCCAGTTCCACGCCGAGCAGTTCGTCGTTGTCGGCAGGCCGGATGAGCGCCGGGCCCACGGGCTCCGGGGTCGCGAGCATGGTGCGCTCGTACTCGCTCTGTGACTTGCGGGCCTGTTGGTTCATGCGCTCACTAGGCTACCGCGGAAACCGGGGTCCCAGGCTAGTGCTGTCTCACGCGCACATGTGCGCTCCCCACATAGGGGTATGATGCGCGACCGCCCTCGGCTCTCGCTCGATTCCTCCAAAGGCCTGCGCTTCCGTCGCGTTCCTTCGCGCACCAGGACGTCGCACAGAACCGCACGAGCGGTTAGTCTAAGGTGTGGTCCGACGCGCCCATACACCGCCGACGTCCGGGGGCCAAGCCTTCGCCGTCGAGCGGAAACAGTCGTCGGAGGGCGCCGCAGCGCTGCAGTTCAGCGGCGCACTCAAGTTGGCCGATGCCTCGGTCCTGTGGACTGTGCTCGAAGAATACGTGCAAGCGCAGGCGCCGAACACCACGCTCAACTTCGACTTGAGCGCCGTGCAGGTCATCGATGGTGCAGCGATGGCCCTGCTGGTCGACGCGCGCACGGCACTGTGTCGCAAGAACGTACAGTGCGAGCTGCAGCATGGGTCCCAGTCGGTCCAGGAGTTGATCCGACTCTACCGCGGCGACGCCAAGGTGCGCGCCAAGCGTCGGCGCAAGCCGAAGTCCACGTTCGAGCAGATCGGTGACGCCACGGTTCACCTACTCAACGAGGGCAAGCTCGCGCTCGCCTTCCTGGGGCAGTTGGTAGTGGAGCTGCGTGGGGTACTCAGCGCGCCGCGCAGCGGCAACTTCCGCGAGGTTCCGCCGATCATGGAGAAGACCGGCGCAGACGCCTTGCCGATCGTGCTCCTCATCAACTTCCTGGTGGGCCTGGTGATGGCGTTCCAGGCTTCGGTGCAGCTCAAGCGCTTCGGCGCCAACATCTTGGTGGCGGACTTGATCGGCATCTCCATGACCCGCGAGCTCGGTCCCTTGATGACGGCCATCGTGGTGTGCGGACGCTCGGGGGCGGCCTTCGCGGCGGAGCTCGGCACCATGAAGGTGAACGAGGAGATCGACGCCTTGCGCGTGCTCGGGCTGTCACCGATGCGCTATCTGGTGTTGCCGCGCGCGCTGGGCATGTTCCTGGTGCTGCCGTTCCTGGCGTTGTTCGCCGACGTCATGGGCATTCTGGGCGGGCTCACGGTGGGCGTGACGCGGCTCGACCTCACGTTTACCTCGTACATGCGCCAGACCTTCCACGCCGTGAAGTTGTGGGACGTGTACTCGGGGGCTCTCAAGGCGGGAGTGTTCGCGATCGCCATCTGCCTGATCGCTTGCCAACAAGGCCTGGCCGCCACGGGTGGGGCCGAGGGGGTCGGGCAACGCACCACGGCTGCCGTGGTCTCGAGTCTGTTCACGCTGATCCTGATCGACGCCGTCTTCACCGTGATGTTCCGATTGACGGGCCTATGACCGAACCCATCCTCGAAGTTTCGCGACTGACCATCGGCTGGGACACACGGACCCTGCTCGAGGATCTCAGCTTCCGCGTCGAGCGTGGCGAGGTCTTCGTGATCCTCGGGGGCAGCGGCTCGGGCAAGTCCACGCTGCTGAGACATTTGATCGGCCTCGAAGTGCCGCTCGCGGGCGAGATTCGCTTGCTCGGCTTCGAGCGCGAGTCGCTCGACGAGCCGGGCAATCGTCGCACCCCGCCGCCCTTCGGCGTGATGTTCCAATCGGGGGCGCTACTCGGTTCGATGACGGTGGGCGAGAACGTGGCCTTGCCGCTCACCGAGTGGACCAATCTGCCGGAGCCCGCCATCGCGGCCATCGTGTCGGCCAAGCTGCGCCTGGTGGGCCTCGAAGGGACCCAAGACAAGATGCCCGCGGAGCTCTCCGGGGGCATGAAGAAGCGCGCCGCCATCGCGCGTGCGCTGGCGCTCGAGTCGGACCTGATCTTTCTCGACGAGCCCTCGGCGGGCCTCGATCCCATCACCTCGGCCGAGCTCGATAGCTTGATTCAAACGCTCAATCGTGACTTAGGTGTCACGGTGATCATGGTGACTCACGAACTCGACAGTCTGCTCACCGTGGGCACTCGCTGCGTGCTGCTGGACAAGGAGACCAAGAGCATCATCGCCGACGGACATCCGCGGGACCTGTACGAGCACGCCACGGATCCGCGCGTGAAGGCCTTCTTTCATCGCCAGGCGCGACCGCTGGTCGCAGGGAGGGCGCCGTGAGTGCCCCCACCAACCGCTGGAAGCTCGGCCTCTTCGTGGTGCTCGGGAGCCTCTTGGCCGTGCTCGCCGTGCTGCTCCTGGGTGCGCGCAGCTTGCGCCGCGACACCGTCACCTATCGCAGCTACTTCGACGAAGCCGTGAGCGGCCTCGACATCGGCTCCTCGGTCAGCTTTCGCGGCGTACGCGTGGGCGATGTGTCCGCCATCGAGGTCGCTCCCGACCGCCGCCACGTGGAGGTCATCTACAAACTGGAGACGTCGGTGCTCACGCGCCTGGGCCTGGCCCACACCGAGGGCAGCGAGCTCGTGGTGCAAGTGCCGTCCGATCTGCGCGTGCAGCTCTCGAGCACCAGCATCACGGGCAACAAGTACCTCAAGCTCGACTTCTTCGACCCGGTGAAGAACCCGCCTCCCGTGCTCCCGTTCGATCCGGGCGACAACACCATCCCGGCCACGCCGTCGACCCTGAAGAACCTCGAGGACTCGCTGCTCAAGGCGGTAGACCAAGTCCCCGAGCTGGTGGACAGCGTGAAGGTCATCCTCGCCCAAATGCAGGAGATCCTGCGCGACGTGCACAGCCAGGAGCTGCCTGGCCACGCCGCCGCGCTGATCGCACGCACCGATCACGTGATGCTCACCTTGGAGGGCACCCTGCGCGACGCGCACGTGAAGGAGCTCTCCGATCAAACCCGCGCCACCATGGCCAGCCTCGACACCACCTTGAACGAAGTGCGAGGGCTGGTGGCCCGCGTGAACGGCGACAAGGGGCTGCTCGACAGCGTGCAACGCGCGTCCGATGCGTTCGGTGATTTGGCCCAGGAGGCCAAGCCCGCGGGAGCGGAGCTGGAGGATACCTTGCGAGACCTCAGGCGGATGGCCGAGTCCGTGCGGCGCTTGTCCGATGCCCTCGAGCGCGATTCCGACATGCTCCTCAAGGGGCGAGCCAAGGAGAAGGTTCCGTGAGCGTGTATCCCTCCGCTCGCGCGCCCGAGGGCGCGCTTCGACGGCGATGGCGGCTCGGTGCCGTGGCGAGCGCGCTCGCGCTCCTACTCGCGGGCGTTTTGGGTGGGTGCTCGGCGCTGTTCTCCAAGAGCGAGCCGCTGTCCGTGCGCTACTTCGCCCTGCCGGAGCGTGCGGCCACGCGTACCGAGGGCGGCGTACAGGACCTCGCACCCCTGCGTTTGGGACGCGTCCGGGGTGCGGCGCATCTCGACGTGCGCATGGTGCATCGTCGAGCCGACAACGAGTTGGTCTACGACGAGTCGGTGCGCTGGAGCGAGAACCCGGCGCGCTATTTGGAGCGGGCCATCGCGCACGCCCTCTTCGAGGAGCGCGGCATCGCACAGGCGATGTCGGGCCGGGCTTTGACGCTGGAGGCGGAGCTCCTTGCCTTCGAGGCCGTCGAAACAGAGGGGGCGCAGCGGGCCCGCGTGTCGGTGGCGTTCACCTTGCACGACGAGCGCACGAGCCGGCTGGTCGAGACCTTGAGGGTCGAGCGCGAGCTGACAGCGGATGCCCCCGATGCCTTGGCGGCGGCCCTGGCCTCCGCGCTCGACGAGGCGGTGAACCGCGTCGTCGAACGGGTGCTGCCGGAGCTGGCGGCAGCGCGAGAAGGCTCCGCGCCGGTGCAAGCAGCGCTTCCGTGAGCTCACTCGCGGGGCGCGACCGGCATGGCGTCGGTTCTGGCGTCGGCGACCGCCCCGATGGTGCCTTCCACGTAGGTGCGGTCGATCCACGCGCAGGGCTGCCAGGCCCAGGTCCAGTAGCCCCACCAGTAGTTGGGGACACAATCCCAGGCGACAGGCTCCTCTTCGGCCCGGCCGGTCTGCGGCGGCGCCACCTCTTGGGCTTTTCGAGGGGCCTTCAGCTCCAGTACCGGAGCCGCCTGAGCGATCTTCGGATCGAGCGCCTGGGAAAACGCGCCCAGCCCGAACAGCAAGCTAAGGGCGAGCACACGTGCTGAACAAGACTCCATCGGCACCCCCCTGACCACATGCTGTGAGGTCAGTTGGAGCCCCGCAAGGAAGGGAATTTCTTGCGTCCTAGGGGGGCAGCGGCGGGATCCGTCTGCCCTTCCTGGAGCGTCTTGGTACCGGCCGGTGGACGTTCAGGAGTGTTCGGTGTGAGCTCGAAAGCATGTGCTTTTTTCCACTGTCATAGGAGCCGCGTGCGGCTTTGCATTCTGCTCTTCCTGCGGACAAACCTGGGCCGTACATTGTCCCCTTCAGGAGTCGGTATGAGATCGTCCTTTGGCTGGCCGGGCCCGCTTGCGGCGCTGCGTTCGAGCCAGCTTGGAGTCTGGCGCTTGCTGCACTGGTTTGGCCTCCTCCTGTGCCTGCTGTGCGCGGTGAGTCCCGCCGAAGCCCAGGACGCCAAGGCGCGAGCCCGCTCCCTATTCGGGGAGGGCGTGGCCGCCTTCGAGCGCGGCGATTTCGAGAACGCCCTGGAGTCCTTTACCCAGGCCTACCGACTGGCTCCGCACCCGGCCGTGCGCGTGAACATGGCCAACTGCTACGAGCAGCTCGGGCGCTACGCCGAAGCGACCTTCAACTACCAGCGCTTCCTCGAGGAGAGCGGCCCCGACGTGGCCCCCGAGCAACGCGCGGACGTCGAGGCGGCCATCGAGCGGCTGCGACAGAAGTTCGGCGACATCATCGTGGAGACCACGCCGGCCGACGTCTCGTTGAGCATCGACGGTGCCTCCGCCCAGCGCGGACTCGACGGTCGCATCCAGTTGCGCGCCGGTCCGCACCTCTTGCGCGCCACCAAGCCCGGCTACGTGAACCTCGAGCGCAGCATCGATGTGGTGGGAGGAACGGAGCAGCGCGTGGTGCTCGAGCTCGAGTCACTCAGCATGGCGCCCGCCGTGCCGCTCGAAGAGCCTGCCGCGGAAGGGCAGGCGAGCGCGTCCGATTGGCGTCCCGCGAGCCAGTCCGAGCCCGACCAGGCCGACGGCGGGAGCAAGCTGCGTCCCGCGATGTGGATCACCTTCGGCGCCGCGGTGTTGTGCGGCGTCGGTGCGGGCATCACGGGTGGCTTGGCCATCAAGGCGCAGAACGACTTCGACAACGACGTGGTCCAGAGCAACAACGCCGCGGCCACTTCCATGGTGCGGGCGCAGGCGCGGGCCAATGGGCTCGACGCCTCGGATCGCGCGAACACGCTGGCGATGGTGACGGACGTGCTGTGGATCTCGGCGGCGGTCGGGGCCTCCACGGCGTTCGTGCTGTGGATGGTGGACCGCAAGCATGAACACTCGGAGTCGAGCGTGGCGCTCCTGCCTGCGACCTCCGCGCGCGGGGACGCGCACCTGTTCTTACGAGGGGCTTTCTGATGCTTGCTTCACGTGGCCTTGGAGGCCGTCTTCTTTCCCTGGCTTGGATGGCGTTTCCACTCGCGGGCTGCAGCGCGATCATCGATACCGATCCGGCCAAGCTTTCCGCGGTGGGACAAGCCGGCAAGTGTTCGACCGACTGCGACGACGGCGTCGAGTGCACCATCGACGAGTGCGGCCCTGACAACAAGTGCCGCCACCGTGCTTCGGTCGACAAGTGCGACGACGGCATCGGCTGCACCGAGGACCTTTGTGACGCCAAGAAAGGCTGCACCCACGAGGAGAAGGACGCGCGATGCGAGTTCTGTGCTCCCGGCAGCATGTGCAGTGCCAAGGTGGGCGGCTGCATCGGCTTCACGGAGCAGCGCAACTGCGACGACAACGACCCATGCACCAAGGACGCCTGCGTGGTCGCGGAGTCGATGTGCATGTCCATCGACGTGGATGCCGATGAGGACAACCACCCGGCGGCCTCGGTGCGCGGCATGAACTGCGGCGGTGACGACTGCGACGATACCCGCCCCGGCGTGTATCCGGGCGCGCCCGAGGTCTGCAACGGCCGCGACGACAACTGTGATGGCGACGTGGACGAGGACTGCATGGCCAGTCCCGATACCTGCGATTCGGCGGTCACGCTGAGCCTCAAGGGCGAGAGCGGCACCATCGAGGGGGCCTTTGCCCAGGTGCAGCCGAACTTCGACGTGACCTGCGGCGCCAACGGCACGCCCGACGCGGTGTATCGCCTGGATCTGACAGGGGCCGCGGTGGACATCGTGCTCGAGACCGAAGCGGGCAGTGCGGCGCTCTCGCTGGCGGGTGGAACGAGCTGTGGTGCCGAGGGCTTCAAGCTGGGCTGCGCGGAACCGCTCGCGCGCGGCACCACGCGGCTCGTGTTCCACAACTATCAGCAGTCGGAGCTGTTCATCCTGGTAGACGCCAAGGACAAGAACGAGACCGGCAACTACAAGATCAAGTACTCCGTGACCTCGGCGGCCGGCGACGTCTGCCTGCCCACGGTGTTCGACGACACTGCGTGCGGGACGCTGGTGGGAGTCATGCCGGAGGGGCAGGGCCAGCTGGCTGGCGGGTGCCAGGGAGGCATCTTCGGGCGCGCGGCAAGCGAGGGCGTCGTGCGCTTTTCGGGTCTCACCGAGAAGGTCACGCTGCGTGCCACGGGAGATGGCTTCAACGCCACGCTCTATGCCCGCAACGGCTGCGGCTCCTTCACCACCGAGCTCGCGTGCAACTCGCGTCCGGGCGGCGGCGAAGCCAAGATCGACCTCGAGCCCAGCGACGGCGACATCTATGTGGTCGTAGACGGAGCGCTGCCCGGGCAGACCTACACGCTGGTCTGCGGCCCGTAAGCGGAGAGAATGTTCGGCGGAACCCGGTGGACGACCGCGACCGATTCGGCCACGGTCGCCCGCCCCTTGGGTCCGCTCAGAATCTCGAAGTCGCCGTTTTCGAGTAGCTCGCTGATGCGGTACAGGAAGCCGTTGGCGTGCACACCGTCGACGATGCGGTGATCGTAGGACAGCGACATGTACATGACCGGATGGATCACCATCTGGTCTTCGCCGTCGCGCTCCACCACCACCACGCGCTTCTTGATCTCGCCGATGCGCAGGATGCCCACGTTCGGCTGCGAGATGATGGCGCCGCCGTGCAGGTTGCCGCGCTTGCCGGGGTTCGAGACCGTGAAGGTCTTGCCCGCGAGGTCGTCGGGGGAGAGCTTGCCGTCGCGCGCCTTCACCGCGAGCTCGTCGATGGCGCGCGCGATGCCGCGCACCGTGAGGTTGTCGGCGTTCTTGATCACGGGCACCACGAGGCCGTCGGGCGTGTCCACGGCGACGCCGAGGTTGATGTCGCGCAGGAGCACGTAGGCATCGTCGAGCACGCGCGCGTTGAGCTCACGGTACTCGCGCAGCGCCTTCACCGTGGCGGCACAGACGAACGCCAGGAACGAGAGGCCAACGCCCTCCTTCTTGGCCTGATCCTTGTGCTTGTCGCGTAGCTTCGAGGTCTCCTGCAGGTCGGTCTCGGCGACCGCCACCACATGGGGCGAGGTCAGCTTCGAATACACCATGTGGTCCGCGATGATGCGGCGACGACGCGAGAAGGGGATGATCTGATCGCCAGCACGCTGCGTGTACGGCGGCACCTGGAAGGCGCTCTTCTTGCCAGCCGGGCCGGGCACGGGAGCCACGGCGGCGGGCGCTGCGGGCTTCTCGGGAGCGGCCAGCGCGGTGCTCGGCGCCGACAGGTCGCGCGGCTTCACCGAGCTCAGGTCGATGCCCTGCTCGCGCGCCAGCTTGCGCATCGAAGGCGAGGCGGCCGCGGTGGCGATGGCGGCGGGGCCCGCTCCGGGCTTGGCAGCAGGCGCGGGGGGCCGCTCGCTCAGCGGTGCAGCCGGCTGCACGCGGACCGAAGCCGGGGCAGCAGGCATGATCTCCGGGCGCGCCTCAGCGGCAGCTGCCTTGGGGGGCGTGCTCGGCCGCGACACGGCAGCGGCCACGCCGTTCTCGTCGATGACGCACAATCCTGCGCCCACGCGCACGACCTCATCCTCTTGCGCGAGCAGCTTCGTGACCACGCCCTCGACGGGTGACGGCACTTCGCTATCCGCTTTGTCGGTCAGTACTTCGACGACGGGCTGATCGCGCGAGACGCGATCACCTTCCCGGACGAGCCACTTGCCGATGGTCCCTTCGACGACGCTTTCGCCGAGCTGCGGCATCGTCACCGTGGTGGTCATGCTTCTTCCTCGTGTGTTTGTGTGGCCTGCGCGGAATGGCGCGCAACGGCCGTCAATGGAGCGTGGTAGGTCCGCCGCGGTTTAACCCTCCCCGATCGGGTGCGCAACGCGAGCACGCGCGCGTTCCCACGGCCTGGGGCAACACCGCAAACGCCCGTAAGTGTATATGATGTAGGCGGGCCCCGCGACGTCGGATGGGCCGGAAACAGGAGCGGCCGTGGCGGATCTCGAGGAGCATGCACTCAAACGTGATCGGCGCTTCGTGGTGCGATTGGTGGTCACGTTGACGCTGGCTTTTATTGCCGGGCTGTTTCTGTTTGCCCAGCTGACCAGCGACCGCACGGCAGGTTGCGCGGCCGACACGATGCTCGGCACCGACTCGGGACCCAAGCAGGGGGCCCCCTGACCCGAGTGCGTCGCGGGTATACTCACGGGCTATGCGGTCTCTGCGCGCGCTTACCCTGAACATTTGGCACCGCGAAGCGCCCTGGGAGCGCCGGCGCGAGATCATTCGAAAAGGGTTCGCCGAGCTGGACCCCGACTTCATCGGCCTGCAGGAGGTGCTCGAGCTCGATCTGGGGGGCAATCGCACCAGCCAGGCCCAGGAGCTCATCGAGGGCACGCCCTATCAATACGTCTTCGGATGTGCCCAGATGATGATGCCGGGGCTCGAGTTCGGGAACGCCGTGCTCTCCAAGCACCCCATCCTGGCGTCCGAGACCCTCCGTCTGCCGGGGGAGGAGAGCGGGGAGACCCGCTGCGTGGTGTACGCCCGGCTGGGGACCCCGTTCGGGGAGGTCCCGGTGTTCGTGACCCACCTCAACTGGAAGCTGCACCAGGGCTCGGTGCGGGTGCGCCAGGTGAAGCGGCTGGTCGAGCTCATCGAGGAGCGGGCTCCGGTAGGGAAGGGCTTTCCACCCGTCCTGATGGGCGACTTCAACGCCGAGCCGGAGTCGGACGAGATTCGCTGGCTACGGGGCCACGCCACCCTCGAGGGGCGCAGCGTGTACTTCGCGGACGCCTGGGTCTACGGAGGCGACGGCAGTCCTGGCTACACCTTCGATCGCCGCAATCCTTATGCAGCGCGTGCCCACGAGCCGCCGCGGCGCCTCGACTACATCTTCGTGCGCGGACCGGACAGCCAGTGGAACGGTGAGCCCTTGAGCACGCGACTCGTGCTCGACGCGCCGGAAGAGGGCGTGTGGGCCTCGGATCACTTCGGGCTGCTGAGCGAGATCAGCGCGACGCGATCACGAGCGCCGTGACCGCGTGACGTTCGAGCAGCGCGTATTTGCCGCGGAACAGCGTGCCGCTCGCGAAGTGATCGGCCACCTCGTTCAGGAGCCGCACCTCGAACTCGCTCGGGCCCGTGAAGTTCACCTCGGCGTCGTGGAAGCCCACCCAGCTGCGGCTGACACAGTACTGGGCCTTGTAGAAGGCTTCCTTGGCGCTGAAGAGCAGCGTGGCGTGCTCGAGCTGTGCTGGCTCGTCGCCGGCGGCGGCGATCCGGGCCTGCTCCTGGTCCGTGGCGATCATGCGCCACAACTTGGGCTCCACGCGGCGGCGTAGCTCCACGTCGACGCCGATGCCTCGGGCCTCGGTTCGCGCCGCGGCCACGGCCACGCATAGGCCGTCCGTGTGCGTGATGCTGCCCCAAACGCGCTCGGGCCAGGCCACGGAGCGATCGCTGTTGGGCAACAGGGGACTCGCGGGGAGACCGAGTTGCGCGAGCGCGTGGCGGGCGGCGGTGCGACCGAGGGCGAACTCGTGACGTCGCTTCTCGACGGCGCGGGCGAGCGAGGCCTCCTCCTCCGGGTACAGGGGCTCGGCCTGGGCGGGCTGACTCAGCTCCTGGCCTCGCACCCACGGCGGGAACAGGCCAGCGATCTCGGGGCGAAGGGCCATGCGTCCCGGTGATTCTAGACGAACGGGAGGAGCTGCGGGTCGAGCGTGTGTTCGGCGGTCACGCCGCGCGTGGCCAGTGTCCGAAGTACGCGCGTCAAGAGCACGCCGCACAGGGCGGCGCCGCACAGGGGACCGACGCTCTGCACCGAGGGGAACGAGGAGACCAGCGCCAGCGGCAGCGCGCACACGGCGAGCCCCACGCAGGTGCGGCGCGACAACTTGGGAGGCGTCAGCGTGAGCAGCAGCGCGGCCAGCACGAGCATCAGGCCTGCGCCGTGGAGGTTCGCGGGAGCGCTGGCGAAGGCCACCAGGGTGGCGAGCTTGCTGGCACGGTGAAAGAACGCGACGTACGCGTTGGCTCCGGGCACAGGCTGTGCGGGCTGGAGCAAGACCAAGCCGGCGAGCCAGCCGCCCGGGGTCGCGAGGAGCGCGAAGGTCCAGGGGGCGAGGGGGCCATCGCTGCCCCAGGGGAGCTCGAGACTGCCACCGAGGACGCCGAGCGCAGAGACAGCCAAGCTGGCGCTCCCGAGATCGATCAAGGCGAGCAAGGACTCGTGGGAACTGAGGCTACGGCGACGCCAGGCCATGCCGACCACCGCGAGCTGCACGAGCGCCGGCGCGATCCAGAGTGCGCGCACGTCCAAGGAGCCCAGCAACAGCACGCTGAGCGTGCCGAGGAGAGTCGCCCCCAGCAGCACCCGACGCAATCCAACCTGCGAGCGTCGCCCGGACATTTGCCGCATCGGCCACAGCAAGCCACCGATGACTCCCAACGCGAACAGCAGCTGACGCGCGAGCGGATCCCCCGACGAGGCCGCCTCGCGCAGAACCAGCTGCAGGCGTTGGGCCACGCCGTCGCGCAGGAACCCCAGCTCGGCGCTGTGTGCTTCAGGACGCCCGCGCAGATCGCTCACGAGCTCCACGGGGGCACCGTCGATGCGCGTGACGATGTCACCCACCCGCAGTCCTGCGCGTGCGGCTCGGCCATCCGACGCGAGCGCGCTGATCCTGAGTCCGCGTGGCTGGGCTTCGAGCTCCGCGATCCCGAGTGCACGTTGGTAGGCGCGTGCTTCGTGGGCTTCGGCCAGCACCCGCTGGGGCTCGCTCGCACCATGCCCCTGGATGCGGATGCGACACGAGGGCAGCACCCCGCGCAAGCGCGGCGCCCCGTCGTCGTCCGCGAACGTGACCGTCAGCTCTCCCTCGAACAGCGCCGAGCCGTTCAGGTCCGCGCGCCATGTCTCCAGGTTGGCGCTGAGCGCTTGCTCACTCACCGAGCGACAGCTCAACACGTGATGTGCGTCCTCGACCGCTTGGCCCGCCACGAAGAGCTTGCCCCGCGCCTCGAGTTCACATGGGCGGGCGGGCGGCAGACCGCTGCCTTGCACGCTCAGCAGCCCGCTTTCGGGATCCACCTCGATCGCGCTCAGCGTCACCAGGCGATCGCTGGTCGAGTTGTTGGCGCAGGCTCCCAAGAGCAGGACCGCGACGCAGAAAAACGCGAGCCAGCGCACCGATCTCGTCCGAGTCTCGCGCGTACGCGCGGCGCGCGTGGTGCACAGGCGATCCATTCTCTCTCGGATAGAGGATGCTGTGAGTCGTGGTCAAGAAAGCCGAGCGTTGACTCTCAGATCCGTGGGTGCTAGGCCGCTCGCTAGTCCACGGGTCGAAGCGGGCGGGTCCGCCCGCGAGCAAAACGAGGAAGTTATGCGAATCGCCGCGGTCATCGCGCGGGCCAAGAAGACGGTCCAGACCGGAGGCATCCCGGGCATCGTCGTCGAGCTGAGCGACACCCTGCGCAGCGAAGCCATCCCGGCCCCGCTCCGGCAAGCGGCCGCGCGCATCGCCGACATGCTGCATGCGCCCGAGCCCAGCGAGCGCGTGGTGGTGCCCCTCGTGGGTGATCACGGCCCCGAGCGCGCGCCCCACGCCATCGACGCGCAGATGCAAGAGCAGCACGGCGGCGTCTGCCCCTTCACCGGGCACGGCGCGGCGACGGTCGAGGCTGCGCCCGAGCAGGCAGTCAGCGCCAGCCTCAGTGAGACCACCGAGCAACCCGCCGTGGAGAGCGAAGCGTCGCCGAGCGAAGCCGCCGCGGAGCTGGCCCAGGTGGCCGACGACGTCGTGGCGGAGCTAGTGGCCGACGCCAGCGCTGCGGGTGCCGCCGCTGCCCTGGAGATCGCCGCGCCCGTGAGCACGCCAGTCGCGAAGACCCGCGAGCCCGCCCGCACGCCCTCCAAGGCCCCTGAGAAAAAGGCCCAGCCCTCCAAGGCCAAGAAGCCTGCTGCGAGCGCCGCTCCAGCCAAATCCGTCCCGCCGTCCAAGTCCTTGCCCCCCAAGGCAAAAGGAAAGAACGAAAAAGCGCGCGAAGAGCTTGCAGCAAAGCCAACTGCAGCTAAGACTTCGGGCCGCTCCAGCAAGACGCCGACTGGCAACAAGCAGTCGGGCAGTAAGAAGAAGAAGTAGAAACTCGGGGTTGTAGCTCAGCTGGGAGAGCGCCGCACTGGCAGTGCGGAGGTCAGGGGTTCGATCCCCCTCAGCTCCACGAAGTGATTGCGAGACTTAGGCCGCCTTTGGGCGGCCTAAGTCGTTTAAGGGGTTGGGGCGGCGGGGTTGAGTGCTCAGATTACGAAGCGCCAGCGTCATTTGCTGTCGGCCCACGTGATCCGGTCCCCTGGATTAGCATCTACGGCGTGCTGTACGGCGAAGCCGTGTCTCCGACTCCCACCAGTCGTCGACCTACTCTTCCTCGTGGAGTCGACTCAAAATCACCCCGACGCCGCTGCAACCGCGATGCCCGTTGCCTTTGATAAGCAGGCGAGCAGCCCATCGACCGTGCGGTGGTTCTCAATGAACAGCGGCTCATCCCAGTCAGGTTCAACTACAACGCGCACGCTGAACCATCCGTCGTCTGAGAACTCGGGAAACCAGCCAACGTCGAGAAGTACGTTCGTCCCGTACCTGACCTGAGCGAGATCCTCTTTGAGGTCTGCGAGTTGGTCAAGAAGGGGCACAGCCGGATCGAGGAAGGCGAGGTCCCAGAATTCTACTCGTCCTCCCTGCCAATCGAGACTGTTCGACAACATCTGTTACCTCGTGTACTCGCGGAACGTCGCTTCAGTAATTGGGTGTCCATGAATCGTCCCACCAGACAGTTCCACCCGTACCCAGCGGCTGCTCTTGCCTCCGCTAGCGCCGATTTCCTCGGCGAACTCCATCACCTTCCAAGACTTCCCGCTGGAAACGGGAGTACCCAACTCCCAGACAGCTCGTTCAAGAGCCTCAATATTGGTGCCGGGCAAGTACCTCGCACTACCACCGTTCTTAGTACTCTCGATCACCTGTTTCCACGACAGATTCTTTTGGGCCACGTGTTTGTAGCCGTGAGAGGTCCACTGCAGCTCTCTGCCAGCTCGCTTTAGTTTCGAGACCGCATCAAGAAGTTCGCGTAGGTTCCGGAACGACGCTGCTATGGGTGCAGCTGCACTCGCGATCCCCGTCGCGTTGAACCCTGCTTCCGTCGCGGGTGTGGCCGGATGACTTCCCGCGCCACCAGGCACTCCGTTCTCGCCGCCGCGCTCACCAAGGTCGCCGTTCAGCGCGCCAATGGCCGTCGTCTCGTTGGACGTTTGCCCGGAACCTTTTGGCATCCCCAGGAGCTCAGAAACCCAGTTGCCGCCCAAGCCAATTTCGATCTGCGCGTATGCGGTGTTCTTGATAACCTCGGGAGTGAACGCCGCTTTTCTATCAATCCTGTATACGGAGCGCCCCTCGGTTGCAGCAGTGAACGCGCGCGAGCTTGCGTAGGTCGTGTGGCCTCCAGGCGAAAAGATGGTGCCGTCCGCGGGCTCCACCCCGTTGATCTTGAAGCCCTCCGGCGGATTGATCGGCTGTCCCCGCGACGCGAGATCCGCTTGTGCTTCAGCCTCTGCGCTTGCCTCGTTTGTTGACGATGCCTGTGAAGTTGCATCCTGCAAGCCAACCGGGTCGTGCCCCTGCAGCAGGTTGCCGCCCACGTAGTGGAACGAGTTCAGCGCCTCGCCGCCCTCACCCGCATGAATCTGCGCTGGATCCGGCGTCGACCAGCGCCCGATCCGCTGCACCAAATAGCGCTCACCAAAGTACGTGAGCCCAACTTCCTCATCGGCCTCCTTGCCCGTGAATCCCATGGTTTCGAGCGGCACACCGCTCGCACCCGTCTCGCTTGAGTCGAGCCAATGTTCGCGCGCACCGTTCGGATAGAATCCGGTGCTCTCGAGCAATTGCCCGCTCATCAGGTCCACCACCGCGCCGGTGCTGCCGATGAGGTCGCCGAGCGCCACGGTCACGCGGTGATCCGGGTCAATCCCCGGGATCAGAGCGGACTTGTTCTGCCACACCACGCGCGCGCCCGAGACCATGTATTGGCTTTCGGTCTCCGCTGCAATGGCCTGATAGGCCGTCTCGCTGGCCTGCAAACCGCGGCGCTCGAAGCCTTCGCTCACGTACAGCGCGAGGCGAGCATTGCCTGAATTAGGCTCAATCGTCTCCTTGAGCGCCCGCTGGTTGCTACTGTCATAACGGTACCGTTGACGCACCTTGAGGACCCAGTCGGCTCCTACGCGATCGAAACGACGCGCCTCGCTGAGGCGATTGAGCTCGTCGTAGCGGTAGCTGTAGTGCTGCTCGGCGTGGCAGTCACAGTTCGCGAACAAGGCGTCCCTGCGTGCTGACAAGGTGCCGCCTGGATCCGTGCACACTTGAGTGGCCGATTCATTCGTGCACTGGGCGTGCACGGTCATCGCCGTGATGTTGCCGCTCGAGGATTCCGTGCCGGCGCTGTTGCTGATGCCGTAGTCCACTTCGAGCCAGCCGCCCTTGTCGGCCGGGTTGGCGTTTCGAAGGTCGCTGGCCAAGTACAACGCGCTGGGGCGGTACGTCGCACCCACGGTTTGAGCGAAGGTGTTCCCGTTGACGATTGCTCCGATGGAACGCTCGTAGAAAGCGGGATCCTGCTCGCTCCACTCGACCATGTTGGCGAGCCAGTCGTACTGGTACTCGAGATTGCTGACGCGATTCGAAGGCACGGTCGGCAGCATCGGGGCCGCCGTGGAGTGCATCGGGTCGGCAGTGCGATGCGTGGTCTCCGTATCTCGCCAGTTCGTCCCGACGTCGACGGGCGACTTCGAGTTGTTGTCCTGGGTGTACTCGAAGGAGGCGACTTCGACGTGGTACAGGGCGTCGTGCGCTATTTGAACGCTCTGCGGACGATGTCCTGCGGGCCACTCGCTCGGCGGGCGCCGATCTGCGATCTCGATCAGGTTGCCTGCGGGATCCCAGGTCAGGCGCTGATCGGTGACCACGCTGACGGCGCTGAGAGGGCGCGTGCCAGCAGGCGCGATGGCTGCTTGGCGGAAAGTCTGGAACAGCACGGGTCGACGACGTGCGTCGTACTCGGTCTGGCTGACGGTCGCGAAGCGCCCGTTGCGGTTGTCGCCGTAGGTGGTTTGGGCGATGAGTCCATCGCGGGTGTAACGGGTGCTGGAGACGATCGGGTAGGGCTGGCCGTCGATCGTCAGGATCGATGCGCGCAAGCTTCCCGCTGCGTTGTAGCGGAGCGCTCCACCCACAACCGGGGCCGTGCCGCTCGCAAAATCTGGGTCTCCGGGCAGCGTGATGGTCTGACCCCGGTCCGCGTGATCGTAGGTGCTGGTGGTGACGTACGTGTGCTGCGTGTCGTACTTCTGACCTCGAGCGACCTCCGGACCCGTTTCCTGAAAGCTCGGATAGCGCCCGCTTTGCGCCGTCGGATTGCCTTCGAACGACATGGCGTGTGGCAACAGGGCCAGCTGCTTGGCGGTCGACGTGACGTTGCCGCGCATGTCGTAAACGGCGGTGCTGCGCTGGGCGCGATCGCTGACTGCCGTCGCTCGTCCGAGGACGCCTGTTGCTCCTGTGAGCAAGTTACTCGCCCAGCTTGGGTAGCTGTCGAACGAGTACAACACATCGACGTCCTGGGTCGACGTCGACGCATCCGCAAAGATGGCACCCGCGGCGAGCGCAAGCTTCGCTTCGCCAGATACGGCGACCTCGCCCGCCCGTACGTACTGCTCCGCGACGAGGCGGCCCGCTCGGTCATAGAGAAAGTTCGAACCCGCGTTGCGAGGATCGCGTACGGCGATTAAGTCGCCGACCGCATTGTATCCGTAGCGCCAGATCGCCTGCGTCAAAGGCCGGCCAGGCAGCGTGCTGACGGTGTCAGGATCCAGAGCACCCGTCTTGCGGCCGGCCGTGTCGTAGAACCAGCGACGCTCCGCCGAACGTGTCAGGCCGTTGAAGAAGCCGCGCGGGGGACGACTCGTGCCCTTGGGAGCGAGCGCGCGCGTCAAGCTCATCAAGGCGCCGTCAGCCCGGTAGTAGCTGAAGAGATAGTGGTACTCGTCGCCACTGGTTCCAAGCTGACCGGCGTGCCGGTTGATGCGTTGCTGAGCGATCGTGCGACCGTGCCCGTCGAAGCAGACGGTGCTCGGAGTCCCCCAGTGCGAGCCCGACGGATCGAGGTCGCCCTCGTCCCACATCTCCTGGCTCATGGCGTGATAGCGGACCTCGGTCGAGCTCCCGTCCTCCGCGATCCCAATCGTGGCCCGTCCAAACGCGTCGTAGAACTGTTCCACGTGTTCGGCGCGCGGGTTTCGCAGGAGTTCGCCGTAGCTATCCGGGCTGCTGTCGTAGAAGCCGGGCTGATAAGCCTTGGCCGCTTTGCCCTTGGCGTTGAGATCCACGAGCCCGCCGCGAATCCAGGCGTGACCGCCGCGATCCTCCCAAGTCTCGCCCTGAGCGTCGCCTTCGCTGAGCACTGCGCGCGGACGCCCGAGGCCGTCGACGTACGCATAGGACTCGAGCATGTCCTTGCCCACTGCAACACAGGAGAGCTCCTGGATCGTGTGCACACGATTGAGCGGCTTGAGCGTGGGATCGTCGGTTAGCTGATAGAAGATTCGGGTGCTCGGAATCTGCGTGCCTTCACATCCTCGCACATTGGGCAACAGCGTTCCCGTGACGCGTCCCAGACCATCTTGAAAGACCCTGCTCTCGAAACCGTTGGGGTCAACGCTCGAAGTTGGCGTTCCAAGGCCGAAGTCCCAGCTCGCCTGATAGCTCAGCAGTGCGAGCTGACCATTCGTGCTCCCGGTCGCGGTTGACTCACGCACGACCACCGCGTTGTAGCCAGTGTCGTAGTCCAGCTTTGAGTACCGCAGGCAAGTCGCTACGTCGTCCGTGCGCAAGTCGCCGCCGGCACAAGTCTCGCGGACTTGGCCCCACACGTCGTTCCGCACCGAGGCCCGAAGGTCTTGCGACGCTTGCACGAGGCTGAGCGCTCCGCCGTCACCGCCGCCAAAGGCGAATGCGCCCTGCGGCGGAAGGTCTGCGCGAACACCGCTCAGCACCGGATCGCCGCAGGCATCGTACTCGTGATAGGTCTCCTGCAGGCGTCGCCCCTCGTCGTCGCCGCCACGCAGGTAGCTACTCCGGGTTCGCCAGAGCCAACTGCTTCCAGCACAATCGCGGTCTTCGACCCGCATCGGCTCCGCGAATTGAACGATCTGCTCCCCGTACCCTTCGCCGCGACCGTGCGCTGTCTGTTGCAGGACCTGGCCGACGTTGTCGACCACATCGATGGTCGTGCGCACACGCTGGTAGCTCGAGCCTCTCGCAACCACCGAGTGCGGGGCGTCACCTTCGCGAGCTGCCGCGGCATCGACCGCCGACAGACCGTTTCCGGCCTGCTCACGCAATACGCTATCGAGCAAGACCACCGAGTTGCCCGCCGCAAAGGCAAAGGTGTCGTAGTGAAACGTGTCGCTCGACTTGACGTACGCGTAGCTAACCGTGCGAGTGTCGAGACCCGTCGCCAGTTTGCGCACCGCATACGTGGCGTGATTCGTGCTCAGGAAGCGCCCACTCTGGTCGAACGACTCCGTCAGGAATTCTCGGCCTTTGAGCGCTTCATTCGGATTGTCCGCCAGACGATCCGCCGCGATGTCATTCGGGCGCCGCCCTTGATGAAAGAAGGTTCGACTCGTGCCCGTGGGTTCGAAGGCGTCGCCGACCACCGTGACGTCCGCCGCGCCGAAACCACGAAACTCCTGCTCGATGCCTTCGTAGTATCCGTCGTGGTAAGCGTATCGACTCTGGCTGACCTGGGCGGGCACACCAAGTGCGTCCATGTTGTCCGTGGACGAGATGCTTCGAACTACGGTGGAAACCACGGGGCTCCCGCCGGCACGGTGTACACATGCGCCATTCGCGCGGGCCGCTACCTTGGCGTCGCAGCTGCCGGCGCTCGCGTCGCCCACGAGAGGTTCCCGTTGCCAGGTGAAGCAATCGAGGGTGCCAGGGTCGCAGCTGGACGCATCGGCGAGGTCGCGCAAATAGTCTTCGCTGCTGCTCGCATAGGTCAACGTTGTGGCCGCGCCGAGCCCGTTCTCCACGGCTTGCAGCAAACGGGGCCGCTGGCCGCCCATCGGGTCGATCCATTTCCAGCTCGCCCCGTGGGCAAAGACGATGTCGAGCGTGCCGCTGCCGTCGATGTCCGCGATGCGCACGGCTGCAGGCAAGTCGGTGTTGAAGGGCGTGTGGCTGACCTGGATGCGATCGGTGAAGCCGTGGCCCAACTGATTGAACCAAACGCTCATGCGGTCGAAGCCGACCTGAACCAAATCATCGGCTCCATCGGCGTTGACGTCCATGAGGTGCACGCCCGCAAGGTCGCTGTTGAGGTCCAACGGCGGGTTGGTCATCGAGAGATGGCGCGAGTTGCGATTGGCGTCATCGCAGTCCGCGGTGCCGTCGCCCCAAGCGCCCTGTCCACGGCCGGGCCAGTAGACGATGTCGCCGAAGCCAAGACGCACGATGTCCTGCAGCCCGTCACCGTTCATGTCGCCAAAGCGCACGGTGGTATCGCTGAAATCGAGTTGTCGACCCGAGGTGGGCAGGCAGGTCTCGATTGGGTCAGTGCTCAGCGTGTAGCCGGTGCCGTCGAATTTGGCCGAGCCGAAGCGGCCGTCGCCGCCCGGTGTGTAGCCAAGGTTGAGCCACGTCTGAATGCGTGAACCCGTGGTCTTGACGACGTCGCTGAGGTGGTCTTTGTTGACGTCGACCACCTTGATGACGTCGGTGTCCTTGCCCAGGTCGATGCGCGGATCGGTTTGGCCCGAATCGAGCGCCGTTGGAACGTAGACGAACTCCCAGTCGGTGAGCGGCTTGTAGATCTTGCCGGCCGGCTTCTTGGAGACGACGAAGTAGCCGTAGTTGCTCTGGCGAGGCATGTGCAGCAGGTCGCTGCGACCATCGCCGTCGATGTCCATTGGCACGACGTTCAGGTTGGAAAGCGTCATCACGCCTGTGAGGCCGTCTGGTACGCCTACTCGAACTCCGTCTGAAAAGCTGCCGGCTCGGCCGGGCGTGCCGCCCGCAAATCCATTGAAGTACACCGTGGCTGCGCCCTGGTTCTGCGTCGGGTCGGTGACGAGCAGATCGGGCAGACCATCACTGTTGATGTCGAAGAGGTCACTGCGCGCTTCGTCCACCGAATGGTCAGGAGTCGACGTCGAGGTGAGAACCTTCGCGTCGATGCCGCCGAAGCCGGGGACCTCCGTGGTGGAGCCGGCCACGCGCGTGTAGCTGAAGCGCATCGGCGGCAAGAGGTCGCCGACGATGCGACTCGTCAGGGCCGACTCGGCAACGTCCGTGATGCCTCGATAGACCCCGAGAGCCTGGTCGTACGAAGAAGGACGTCCTTCGAGTTGAACCGACGTCAGCAGCGAATGAAAGCTATCCGTCGCGTAGGTGAGATGATAGCGGCGAACCAGGAAGCGCTGTCCCGGCGTTCCCATGCTGCTCGTGACTTCGACGCGAGAGAGCCGCAAGGCCGATTCGGTGCGCCACGTGGTCGCATAGCTCGACGTCACGTCATCGCGCGTCTCGTAGACGAGGTGCACGTGGCGCCCATAATCGGAGAACGGCAATGCGCATTCACGGCGCGCCAGCGATGTCCCGAGAGAGGCGCAGGCTGCTGGCGAGTCGTAGTAGATGTCGGCCAGGTAGACCGAGCCGGCATCCTGGTCGTAGAGGTAGTGTACGGTCGAGCCGTGCGCGTCGCTCGTGCGCGTCAAAAACCACGCGAAGACGCGCTCGCCCGTTTCGGGGTCCGCCTGCAGAGCCAGGCTCGAATCCGAGAGCGTAGGGATCGAGCCAAAGTCGAAGCGAGTGCCGTCCTTGGTCTGCACGACCCAGCGCGTCGAATCCGGTGCGCGAAAGAAGCGCATGAAGCCGCCCTCGACGCGCGCACGATACTGCTGCCATCCCAGGAACTCGAGCGGGACCGGGGCTCCATCCACGGCCATGACGGTCGCGTTGTCGACGGGGACCAGTTCTTGCCCACCGTTGTAGATGAAGCGGTCCTCTTCGGGGTGCCAGCTGTCCGAGTCGACGTAGCGTGGCAGGCCCTTGTCGGTTTGCCGCGCAATGAACGGCACGCCGAGCGACCAACCGAGCCCGACGATGCCGTTGCCGCCGCTCGTGGAGTAGCTGAGGGAGAGCGACGGGCCGACGCCATTGCGTCCCTTGGGTAGAGCGATCGGGATTGAGTAGGTCCCGGTGCCGGTCGACAGCATCGGCGTGAAGCTTTCGCCCATGCCTTCGATCGAGCCCTCACCTTTAGGCAAGGAAATGGCCTGCGGAGTCACAGCGCTCTTGGCCGGTCCAGAGGGAAGCGCCAGAGGTGTCGCGGAGACCTCCGGCTTGGGCTCTACCGCGGCTGGCTTCTCCTGCACTTCCGCCGGAGGCTCGACGCGTTCGCGACCGCCTAGCAGTCGTTCGCGCTTGTGTTGGTCCGAGCCCGTAGCCTGCACATGCTCCGCGACCGCATCTTCGATCGATTTCTCGGGCGGCGATGCTCGTTTGGCGACACGCGCAGTTGGCTTCTCCGCCGCGACTTGCTCACCGACGGCATCCGCGATGTCGCCGTAGGCATCCTGGGCACGTACCGCGTGAACGGGCGCCCAGAACACTAGGCCTCCCAGCACACACGAAAGGGCTCTCTTCGAAAACGACACGCTCATGACCGCCACCACGCGAAAGGAAGAACCTTCGTGCCCACCAGGCGACCACCAAGCTTCGGTAGTCGCCTGGATCTCTGGCTACTGCAGTCGCGTCCAGTACCGGTAGTGAAGCGCTAGCTGGATGTCTTCGAGCTTCTCCCAGTCGAGTCCGTCGGCCTCGGTCCCGTAGATACGCAGCGTGTAGTTGCCCTCGATGGGGCGACCGACGAACTCGTAGTCCCAGAAGTCTTGGAGCAACGTACGGTCGGCGCCGGACATCGGATTCGTCAGGTAGCGCTCGGCCAGGAGCGCCTTGCCTTGCTGAATGCGGCCCGGGAACAGGGGCGCCTCGTACTCGCGTCCCAGGTAGTTGCGCACCACGAACGGACCATCGTGACGCAAGGAGTACTGGAGGAAGTTGTTGGCGTAGCAGGCGCTCGCCACCTCACTGCTCTCGCAGTTCTTCACCGCGGTTCCCACCGCGTTGACGGCGACTTGCTCCCAACGGTAGTTGAAGTTGCCCGCCGCAAAGCCACCCTGGGGAATCAGCTTCCCCTTCTCGATGGCCTCTTGCGAGATGCTGAACTTCAGCTCGTGGTAGCAACGCTGCGGAAGCTTGGACGTGTCCGACGCAAGAGTTGCGCAGTTGAGGCCGAGGCTCGGCGGGCAGTAGACCTCGCAGCCCGATTGCCACGAAGTGGCGCGGAACTTCTCGCCGCCGCGGTCTTCGCACACGCCGATCGGCGCATAGAAGTCGTCGTCCGTCGGGAAGAATGCCTTGGGTCCGACGCTGCTGTCGGTACTGTCAACCAGTTCGAGTTGCGGGGCGGCAAACAGCACGCCCTCGGGACGGTCCGTGGTGGAGGGCAGCTTCCAGCCCACCCAGTGATCGCCGCCGCCCACGTTGCAGGTCACCCAGCTGCGTACCCAACCCGGTGCGAGCCAGCGCTCGTCACCGGTGTGAAGGGTGCCGCCGGTGGTGCAAGGGACGTCCGTCCCGGATGCTGTGACAACGTGGGGCGTGAGCGCCGCGCCACCAACGGCGCCGTCAGTGCGCTCGTACCAGCTCAGCAGGTACTTGCCGGAAGCGAGGTTGACGTACTGGCGGTACTCGGGCTTCTGATTCGCGAGTGCTTGGGGGTCCGCCGAGACGGGAGCCAGTTGGATGCCGTACTTGGTTGCGAGGGTCTGGTGCAGCTGAAGAATCTCGGCGTCCGACACTGGGCGCTCGTGGAACATGTAGTCACCGATGGAGCCCTTTAGCCTGCCGCCATAGGAATTGGTTCCAAGGTACTGGTAGGCCGTGAGGTTCGCATACCAGGGCAGGGTGGCTCCCTTCTTCCCGTTCACGAAGAGCTCCAATCTGCCCGTCGCGCGCGAAGCGCGCATGGACACCGCGAACACTTGGTTGGTGTGCACTTGGTTGTTCGGAGTCGAGACAGTGGTCACGTTGCCCTGTTGATCTCGCAAGGTCACTCCCACGGATCCGGCAACTGAGTTCACGTCCAAGCTGGCCGTGTTACCGCCAATCATGTTCGAAGAAAAGAGGGTGTGCCCACCATCCGTCTCTACCTTGCCTGCAATGGTGAACATCCAGTCGGTTGGCGCATCGGACCCCGCGGTCACGCAGGTCGTTCCGCCATTCGGTCGATCACACTGGGAACCGTACAAGTAGAGGAGGACCGAGTCGTCTCCCTCAAAATGCAGGCCGTAGTGCGTCGCGGGCGCCGTCACGATCGGGACGAGCCCATTCGGAGCGGTCGCGGCTGCGCCAGCACCGAAAGCTCCGTACCTGCGGCCCAGAATCCGGTCGAATACGAGGTTGGTATTGCCGGAGAAGCCTGAAACAGCGCTCGCGCCACCGTTGCTGTTCGCCCGCTGAAGATCATCTCCCTCAATCCATCCGTATGGCTGATTGATGTCCAGGCCGTAGCGTCCCGCCAAATAGCCGTGAAGCTGTTGGAGCTCGGCGTCATTGAGGGGGCGGGAGTATGCGACCGTTTCGGCCCACTGCCCGCTCGCACCATTGAGCGGATAGAAAATGCGGCTGGGCAGCAATACCGGCGGGACTGGCAGCCTACTCCCCGTGTTGAGATGACCGTTCACATACAAGCGAGTGCCGTTCGGACCATCCGCCACGAGAGTGAAGATGAACGCAACTTCAGAGCGGTTCTCCGGTGCACGAGGCAAGCCGCCGTACAGGACGGTGTTGGGCAACGTGCTTGCACCCGAGGCGTCATTCATCGCCGAGACGCTTGCCCACAAGACATCCGCCGACGAGAACTGGACATTGACCGTGGTCTGCTGGTTGACGCCGTTGGCCGTTCCGTAGCTCGCGAATACGGCCGTGATCCCAGAGGCCTGTCGATAGACACCGGAGATCGTGTACCGGTCGGTGGCAGTCGCGTTGGTGGCGGGTGCCATCAATGCGTTGGCCATCTCGATCGTCTTCTTTCCGCCAATGCCTGATGCAATCCAATGGGCATTCGCTGGAACATTGACAGTCGCTGGGCGGTTGTTGCCCGACAGGTCGGTGCAGCTCGCGATGGCGTTGCTTCCCTGAGCTGTCTCCGTGCACTGGTCCGCTCGGTACCACGCAGTCTGAACCGCGGGAGGCGCAGTCGGCACGGGGACCGTCGCTGCTGGGGCAACGGTCCCACCGGAGGAAGTTGCTCCCGCGAGACTGCTCGTAAGTCGCACCGCCTTGACGATGTTCGTCAGTCCCCCCCAGCTTGGCGAGTCCTGCGGCGGCACAGTGTCGCTGGCAGGTACGACGTGGCCGAGAGCATCTTTGCCGAACGCCACGAACGGCACGTCATCCGGGACTGTCGTGCGCTGAGCGCAACGCCCGTCGTCGGTGCAGGTGCGATCCCAGACCTGCTCGAGCAGAGACTGCGGGCGCGGGTCGTCTTCTTCCGAACCCAGCGGTGAGGACTCCATGGAGGCCACCGTCTGCAGGAGCTCATTGCATCCAGAGACTTCGCAGGCGTTGTTGCGCAATCCAAGTAGCTCGTCGCGTACCGACACGACAACAGTGTCCTCGCCGTCGTGGGACGAGTAGGTGTTCTGGTACGCCGTGATGAACTCCTCGAGCCTCTTGACGTAGTCCCCTACGTACTCGTCGGCGTACGTGTAGTCCTCGCCCGAGTTCTGCTGATCCGCTTCCTGTGCCTTCGCGTCACGGATCTTTTTGTAGTCGATACCCGAGAGAGAGCAGATCTTGTCTGCCCATCCCTGGGGGGCCGGTACCCAGCCCACATCCTCGCCGAGCGTATTCAGCTCGAGCCCGATCTTTTGCTCGATCGAGCGCCGCGCGAGGTAGGCCATGCGCACGGCGTAGTCCCGCGCGCGCTCGTAGCGAACGCGCAGGGTATTGAAGCGCGCGCGCATGGTCGTGTTCACGTTGAACTGATGCCCCATGTCATCGTTGTCGAGCATCAGCACTTTGGCCGCGGCGCGTCGCGCTGCGGAGCGCTGCGCAGCGAGATCGGCAAGCGCTGCCTGCGCGTCTCCGAGGCCGGTGAGAAGACTGCTCCAAGTGTTCTCGATGGTGGTCTGACGCGTGACCATCGCCTGGGCTGCGTCGGAGATGATCTGCTTCGTCTGCTCGTTCACTTGGGCGTTGGCCAGCCGGCTCAGCGCGAGCGTGCTCGTTTGCTGAGCGTGGTTGGAACTGCAAAGCGATTGGGCCGCATTAAGATCGGCAGTCGCCGAAATGAATCCCTGGGTCGTCTGGCCAGGGTTGTAGTACGAGTTCATGCCCAGCGCGGCCGCGGATGCTGCCGCAAGGCCCATGATGGCTCGATTCATCCCGGCGGTACACTGGTCCTGGAGAACTCCAATGTCGCGGAGTGCCGCTTCTGCGTTGGATTCCTTGCGGTAATCTGCTTCGCGCAGCTGACTCTGCACCGATTCCAGAGCGTATCCGGCCGCTCGGGCCTCGCCTGCAGCACTAACGAGCGTGCTCGCCACCCCCTGAAGCGCGCCGTAGAGTCGATTGACGGTTTGAGCGTAGGCGGCCCCAAAGGACGGGTAGATATTCGCCACGCCCTTGTTCTTGAGCTGTGTCTGGAGCGATTCGGGGAAGTCGCTTAGCACGACTCCTCGTGCCGTCTGTTCCATCTGATTGGCCCGAGCCTCTAGTGCCAAGCGTGCTCGCGCCAGATCTTCGTAGCCGCCGATGTCCAGGCCGCCCGTGAGCTGTTGCTGGTTCAATGTCGTGTTTGTGGTGTCGGCAATGCAAGCGAGCTCCAGCGCGTCCAGCATCTGATCAACCGTGTAGCTGCTCAGCAGTGGCCAGCTTCGCTGAATGCCAAGCGACGTCTGAACAGCTCGGTCGTCAAGATAGCGGGCGCCATACTCGAGATTCCAATCCAATCCTTTCTGGTCGCGGAGTGCGCCTTCAAGCAGACTTCGGATCGTGGTCGCCCAAAAGTTCGTGAGGTCCGCGCCAGACTCTCTAGGCCATGAATCGATGTCACCAGCGTCCATTCTCCAGAGATGCTTCGTCGGATCCTGATCTTGTGGAGCATTGCTCAGGACGTTTCCGTCGCAGTCGTACGGTCGTCCTGCTCCAATACCCGACCCACGCGGCGGAAACGGGTGGGTACTTCCTTCAGCGAGGAGACAAATGCCCGTCGCCTTCTTGGTGTTCTTCAGTTCGGTTTCAAGAGTCTTGACGATACGCGTTCCGTCCCTTCGGACAGTGGCGCCGGTAGTTAGGATCTTGGACTCACGGAAGATGTACGGCCACGGGTCGGGCCCAATGTTCTCGTAGTCGCTGCTCGATAGGTAAAGAGCAAGCCGCCCTTCACAGTACTGCTTTGATCCGAGATCGTGATTGGCGCCTGGGGAAAACCACGCTGCGACATCGCACGATGCCAAGTTGGAGAATGAGATCTCGCGTGTCTGCAGCGTATGCAGTCCAACTGTTTTGAGCTTTGCAGGCCCAGACGTTTCGCTGGAATTTAGGTATCCCCATGGGTCCTCATTGACGCCCTTCTGAAATAGCGCCCAAGGCCTGTAGCCGTTTCGATCGATGTCGAAGTTCGGAGAAAACACGACGTCGATTCCCTGCATACCAGCACCAGAAAGCGCGCGCATCACTTCGGTCGCCATGGCCAGACGTTCGCCTACGGCTTCGCGTCCATTCGCCATTTGCGCGTCGGTTTGCCCCGAGTTGCAACTCATGGAGCAGAGCAAGCTCTTGTTGACCTGGTCTGTTTTGCACCCCATTCCCGCCATGGCGGCACATGGGAAGGACGACTTCGCCAACCATGGGTTCGGATCGTTTTGAGAGGAGGACTTTCCGGTCGAAAGCCAGGTCACATCGTCCCGCTTGATCTTCACAAAGTTTAGGTCGTCGCGGTCCACGGAGAGTCGCTTCGCGACCTCACCGAGCGACTTGCGGCTCCAGCCAAGCCGGCCGTCGCTGAGAAGCTCGTTGAGCTGCTCTGCGGTAAGTTGGCCGTCGCGCGCTTGCGCAAGCGCCTTGCAGGGGGATTGAGAAGTGGTTCCGTCGCCACCCGGCTTCAGCTTGGGCACCAGGCCGAGTTCGTGATCGAGGAAGTGGAACGAGACCGTATCCGGGTAGGCATAGCTCCCGTCCGACAGGGGCACGTAAAGTTCGCGACAGTCTTCGTCGCGTCTAATCTTCGGATTCGTGACCGGTACCGCGCAAGCCATGGAAGGCAGGGGACCTGAGTCGCTCACCCACGCTTCGTCGGAAGCATACTCTCGGCCAGGACAGGACTGATAGGACGCATGGTCCAGATCGTTGGGACCCGGGCATTGGCAGGGGAGATGGGGCTTCATCTGCCACACGCAAACCGGATTGGACCCGAGGACTGCCTCGCGCACCGTGTCAGTCTCGATGCCCAGACACTCTCTCAGTTGCGCAACGGCCTCGTTCGTCTTGCCGTCCGTGTTGCCCTTGGGATCGAGGTACTTCACTAGGTCGCAATTCGACATCGCACAGGCCTGATCTCGAAGGTCGGCTACGTTCACCACGCCGCCACAAAGATCTTCGAGCTCGTCGCGAGCGTCCTCGGCCCGCATGTCCATCGTGAGTCCCTGGTCGACCAGCTCGTTTCCGAGCATGTCGGCCTCGAGCGCCGCGTTCTTGGCGAGCTGCAGGTAGTAGGCCCAGCTTTCCTCGATGGTGTTGCTGCCGTTGACGCCCTGCGCCTGGAGCAGCTCGTCTTCCAAGCCGACCTTGATATTGCGCGGCAAGCCGCCTTTGCCGCAGAGGGCCGCCGTTTCATCGGGAGCCAGCGGGTCCACCCCCAGGGTGTTCTGGAGTGCTTCCGAAAGCCCTGAGCTGATTGGCACGTAGAAGCCCCGTTCAGGTCCAGGGCCAGGGCTGTACTGAGCCCTAAATCCTGCAAGGAGAACCCTCAATGCGTTTCCTGTGCCAGTTTCCGTTGTGGGCAGGGTCTTCGTCACATAGACACGCGGTTCGTCGGTGAGCACGAAGCCCGCAGGAGCGTTGGCCGCGCCGGCAATCAGATATGGATACTTGAGGTCATTGATGGTAGTGGTCGTGTCTTGGCCGTAGGCTTCGCCGAAACGGAACAGCGACTCGTTGCAAGCGGCTCCGCTGCCGTCGACGCCGCGCAGCGCACACAAGAGCCCCTCCTCTCCCAGCCACATGTCGTAGCGCGCCATGTAATCGGCAATATCGGCCGTGGTGGTCGGAGGTACCGTGCCGTGCTCGATGATTCGCACGCGAACTGGAGAGGTGGGGCCTGGCGTCTTACCAATGTAAATGCGGCCTCCAACGTAGTGTGATGCGAACCCGTCCGCTGACGCCAGCGCGCGCTTGGTTACGGTCGATAAGTCCGTTCGCGTGGCAATTCGCGGATAGGCACTTCGATACCATTCCAAAGCGTGAAAGATGCCGCGGCGCGCATAGGCAACGTCGCCCCCACCGCTCTGCGCGCTGGTATCCAGGTTCGGAAGCTCGGCCGTCTCCGTCGTGGCGAATAGGTACCAGGGATTAGCTGGCTCGGATGTTTTCTCGAAGCCAGACACCCGCTTGAGCTGCAGGCCAGATTGTCCAGCCGGCGGATACTTGGCGAGCTCAAGGTACCCACGAACCGGTCGGCCCAGCACCGACGCTGCCTGCGTCAGTCGATTCGCGGCACGGATCAGGTCCTCCGTCTTGATGCCCTGGGAGGCCGCCAGAAACTCGATCCCGTGCCCCAGGGAGGACTCGAATGCGCCCTGGTTGTCCTCGTTGACGGAAGCGATGATGTCGTTGGCGACGTCATCCACCGTTCGCGTCGAGCCGATGCGCGGGTCCACACGATGCTGACGCAGCAAATTCTCGGCCAGGCGATCGGCATCCGTCGTCGCCAGAGAGCTAACGACCGGATAGGTTCCTTCAGCGGTGACCGAGTCGCCCGACGCCGACATGGTGTCGTAGAGCGCCCCAGGCACCTTGACGTACGCACTCGCCGCACGAAGCAGCGAGTCGTAGGGATGCCGCCACGCCGTCTTGCGGGCTTTGCTGCGGTCGCCTGTAGTGGCTTGAGCCGCCTGAGCAGACGCATGAAGGTGCTTGGCGGCCTTCTCCGCTGCTTCCACCACGCCTGAGGCGGACTCTAGAAGATTCGCCGAGTACTGATCCGCGATGTCGAGGGTTGCAACGACGGTCGTACTGCCTTGGCGGACGAAATCATGCTTGAACGCGGTGTCACCACAGTTGGCGAACACGTTCGTGCCAATCTGAACGGCCTCACGGAACGCGTCGGCCGCCAAAAGGGCCCACGAGGCTCGATCCGAAGGCTTCGGTGGAGCAATGGTGAAGCTCAGGTTCCCCGTCGGCCGTGAGGTCGAGATGGCGGACGAGCCTGCGCTCACGTAGATGGTCGAGGCGGCGTCTGCGATGGTCATCGCCTTGTGACCCATGCAGGTGTAAAAGAACACGCCGCCCGGGCCGACTTCGGCACTGCTGGCCGTGAGGGGACCCGGTGGGAGCGACAGCTGTGCGCACTGGTCAGCTACCGGGTTCGCAACCATGGTCAGGTTCGAGGTGTCCCCAATCTGTTGAGCCGCAACGCTCAGCACCAAACCAAGAGTTTCCCAGCCGCACGCGTCGCGGATAGCGCCGAGAAGCTCGTTGTATGTCTTGCTGCCGTCGGTACCTGCGGTCACCAAGCGCACGTCGTTCTTCGGCTGACCAGGCGTGTTGGTCTCGCCGCTGACGGTCCAAGGCGTATACGAGATCGTCCGATCTTCGATGAGCGGCAACGCGCCTCCGTGGACCTCCTGATCCTCGTCGTCGTCATAGTTCGTTGGCCCGGCTGGCGCGTTTGAATCGCAGCCAGCGGCAGCAAGCATCGTGAGTCCGGCAAGGAGCTGCCAGACGCCTCGGGAAGACGCGGATTTGGACATAGGAACGGCAACCTCAACGCCGCATCTCTCGTCGGGTTTACGACGACGAAATCATCGGCGAACAGGACGAGTTGAGACTCAGACGGCGGATTTCTGCGGACGAAGCTTTCCTATAAAAGGGACGCCTTGCACGACAATTGTTAGGAGCTGGAAGGAATACGTATGACCGCGCGGTTCGCGTGGCGCACTGGACAACGTTGGGGTGATTGGAGGTCGGAGCGAAGCTTGGCCTGGCAGCCAATAGAGGTCGCCTGAGCGCGTGGTTCATGAAGGCGAAGCCTCGCTCCGAGCTTGGCGAGAGCGATCTGGATCGCTTTCCTTGGTCACTTCAACGAAGGACGATACGGAAGCACGATCGCGTAGAGCGCGCGCTGCTGCGCGAGCCGTTCGCTCCACACAACCCAAATACCCTGCGAGCTCGAGACGGCGCTCACGTCCATGCGATCAGATCGCGCAAGTTCGCTTGCGGTCAGCTCGACTGAGTCTGGGTCGAGCGTGGGTGCGTAGATGGCCCCCAGAGAGAAGGGCGTGCCGAGCTGATAGGCGAGCAGAAATCCGGATTCTGCGTCCGCAGCGATCACGGGAAGGCGCTCGGCTGCTTCCGTTGCTGCGACAGGGTGAGCGTCATCGAGGGCAAGGGCGTCGCCGAAGCGCTGGATAGTTCTGGCCCAGATGTCTCCGCCCGGATCGTTTGTGCGCGTGGTCCAGGCGACTACGTAGTCTCCGTTCCCAAGCACCGAGGCGCTGGGCTCGCCAGCGTCACCCGTGGCTATCTCGAACGGTGCTTCGATTGCAGTCCCGAAGCTACTGAACCTTCTCCCGCGCACGGCGACGCGTTCGCTTTGCTCGGTGTCGGCTTCGGTCCATGCGACGAGTACCTGGCCGTTCGAAGATGCCAGTGCGGGTTGAAGCTCCGTGGTGCCGGTGTTCTGCGTTCCGACGTCCATCGCCGGACCGAATGGCTCGCCTTGCTGATCGAAGAAGCGCAGTCGAACGCGGCTCTCGGCGCTGTCGGCGCGGCGCTCGGCCCAAGTCACGGCGAACCCGTCGTCCACAGCCACCACGCGCCCACCGGTCTGCACGGCATTGATGCTCCAGACGGCTCGCGCAGGGCCGCTCACTCCAGACCCATCCACATGCCGATAGACCAGGCCCGTTCCGCCTCCTGCAGCCGGTGTTCCGTAGACCACCACGAACCCGCCCGCGGCGAGGCCTGCGACGGTGGGCTGGCCCTGGAAGCCGCGCGGAAGTCCCGCTTCGATCACGAACTCGGAGCCCGCCATGGTGCCGAAGGCATCGAAGCGTGCGCCACGCACAGCTTCGTCGTTCCCTGTGAGGTCGTCGGCCGAGTACACGACGAGAGCTCTGCCCAATCCATCGACACTCACAGCCGGTGCGGGCCCTGCGGGCCAGCCTTCTTCGATGGAGGGCTCGAGCCGACGGGTCTCCACACTGCAAGTCGATGAACAGCCATCACCGTCTGCAAGGTTGCCATCGTCACAGGCTTCGCCGTCCATCAACGCGCCATCGCCGCAGCCAGGCTTGTCGCAAACTCCATCGACGCACTGTCCTTCGGCGGCGCAGGAGCCAGCGCGCGGCGTTCGCAAGCACACGCCGAGCTCGCAGGCGGTGGTTTCACATACCGAGGCGGGGGCGCAGGCCGAGCAACCCGCGCCCGCGGGCCGATAGGCGAGAAGATCGACGAGCTGATCCTCCCAAACTCGAGAACGTGGCCACCCGTGTTCGCTGACGCTCGTTTGCCCCGCTGCCAGGCTCGTGGCGGCTCGGACCTGGGGACCTTCAGGGGTGCGCTCGATCAAGTAGACGCGGCCGCGCTTGCGTTCGTCGGTGAGATTCGGATCCCAAGTAGTCGGCGTCGGGAACACGAGATGGTCCACTTGCACACGTCGCGAGCGCGGAAGCGTCGCGGATGACCAAGTCACCTCAGAAGCGTCGGAGCCCAAGCGGAACTCCTTGCCTTCGCATGGCGTGTTGTCGACCAGTCCACCGAGAGCACAAGTCAACCCTGAGTCTGTCCACCAGAGCTCGAATGGTTGCAACGCTTCGTTCGAGTCGCTGCTAACGGGTAGGTCTGCCACCCAAGAGATCTCGCTGAGCCCACCGTGTGCTTCGTGGCGCACAAAAAACGACGGGGCACTCGCCAGCGATGCGAGTTCGGCCCATATGGCCTCATATCGATCGCGTGTCGATGATTCGAGTGCATCGGCCGCTGCGAGCTGCGTTCGCAGCGCTCCCTCGACGAATGCAAACGCGTGAAACAGACCCCGCGTCGCGAAGCTCGTTGGCCACGCGTCGGCGGCCATATGTGCCCGTCCCTCCGTCAGCGCGTAGAGACGCGCTGCGTGGGGGGCGGGCGAGCCCGCGACCAAACCGGAGGCTTGAACCGGTTGCGTGGCGGGCGCCGGCAGCAGGCTGGGTCCGCGCAACTCGGAGAGCTGAACGAGCCGCGCAGAGGCATGGCTCAAGTCTTGGGTAGACACGCCGAGCCACGACAGGAACTCTGAGGCGCCTGCGGGTGCAGCGGCATAGCGATCGGGTTCCAACGCGATCAAGCGGGATCGTAGACGAGTCGCCAGCACGCCAGAGCTCACCGCATCGTCGTAAATCCCTACGTTGAACTGCTCGTCCTTCACGGTGAGGTCCGGAAGAAGCGGATGTAGCCGAGCCTTCCTCAGGAACGATTCGATGCGCGTGTCCTCTGCTGTCTCCGCCGGATGGCTGACTACGGGAAACCGAACGAGCGCGTTCGCGAGGTCGTCGTGCGTCTCGCCGTCGGTTGGCTCGTACAAGCCGTAGGGCACCGCCATGAGGAGACGCGCCGCAGCGAGGCGAGAATCGTGGAGAGCGCGGGAGGAACCCACTGCCACTTGCAATGAGTCGCTCTCATCATCCCAGCGCGCGGTCCGATCGTCAGCAAGCTGGTCTCGGAGGAGCTCGTAGTGCGAGTAGGCGTCGCGCGAGGTCGTCAGCACGAGCTCCCACAGGCGAGCGTCGATCAGTTTTTCGGCGTCCGCAACGCTCGGGTCCGCGGGAGCATCGCAGCTGTCATCAGTCAGGGCCTTCGCCGCCTCCACCAGCAGCTTTCGCTGCGTGTCCGCTTTCCAGAGCTGCAGGGAGCGCTGCAGGGAAGCTGCTGTGTCCGCCGACAGAGAGGAGGCGAGTCTCTGTGGCTGATCCAGGCCCGCCACCAAACAACGCAGGCCCTCGACGGAGCGAAGCACCTGAGCGCGACACGAAGAGATGGGAGAGTCGGCATCCTGCAGTGGTGGGAGGCTACAGGGCGTCTGCACGGCGGCCTCAACGCTCTGACGCCACGAGTCGAAAGGTTGCGCCAGGTCGACGACATGCGCAGTGCCAGCTTGGTCCGTGAATGAGATGGTGCGTTCCCATAGAAGCGGCACGGGCGTGTCGGTGTCCAATCGGTACGGCAAGCTCCCGGCCGGTTGACTGACCTTGCGAGGAAGCCCGTCACCGATCGAATCGGCGTGAATGCGGGCCAGCTCTCGAAGGCTCTGCGTCGCCAAGGGCACCGTGGCGCAGCGCTCCTGCTCCACGTCCTCGAAGGGATTGAGAGAGAAGGCGGCGACGATCTGTGCGTCAGCGCGCGACACCAGGTACAAGGATGGCGCTGGCGATGGGGCGGAAGCCTCGAAAATTAGTCGCCCGGCGTCGAGCTTGGCAACGAGCCCCTCGGGCTGCTCGCATGGAGCGCCGAACAACGCGCCGCGCGTTCCACACACGGCGTCCTGCTCACCCGAGAAAAGCTGGAACGCCTGGGTGCCCAAGCTGGCGGTCGAGGAGGCGGCAACCTCGATCACGGCCTTGATCTCGTCGTCGTCGCGACTCCAGCACACGCGTGCATGGCCGACCACCCGTTCTCCGGTCGACAGCTCGGACCCCAGCGTGCTCAATGCGGAAGCGTCCAAGTCCGCGCGCTGCACCGCCCGTTCCTTCACCCGCTGCGCATACTCCAACCCGTGGAAGAGACCGCGCCGCGCATAGTCCCGCGGGTCACGCTCGTCCATGGAGGCACGCGCCTCCGTGAGCAGGTACGCATAGGCATCGAGGCCCGGCTCGTCGAGATAGGTGATCGTCTCGAGCTTTCGCCAGTCGGGCACCGCGAGCGGAGTGCGCATGATGGGTGTGCCGGAGACTCGTTGCTCCGACGCGACGAACTCAGCTCCTCGCGCGAGGTCGGCCGTTCCAATACCAAGGCGCGAGAGGGCTAACGGGGCTTCATCGCCGCCGAGGGTACCAAATGCCAATGGTTCGGCTTCCCGCAGCGACGCGTACCAGCTGGTGACGAGGTCGTCGCCAGGTCGCACTCGACCATGGTCATCCAAGATGTCCGTGCCCAGTGCGGCCAGCATGGTTGCGACGTCTTCGACGCGCTGATCCGAAGGCGCCAAGAGGGCAGGATAGAGGCCTGAACGCGATGCATCGAGCGCTTGGTTGGCGATCGGCGCGAAGGCTCCATACGGAACGCCGACGTAGAGTCGCATCCGCTCGAGCAGGCTGTCGTTGAGGCCCCGCGTCAGTGCGACCCGAGCCGCATCCGCGTTCTCCGCCCGCTGCTCGCGTTCGACGAGTGCCATACGGAGCAGCTCGTCGGCTGTGGACGTGGAGGCCGACAACGCGCTGGCGGCATCGAGTAGCGTCTGCGCGGCCAGCGCGCCCAACGGCGTTGGGGTTGGCCCGGCCTGCTCATTGAGGCCCTGCGGGCACGTGTTCGGATCGAGCGCGTAGGCAAGAGCCGCCAAAGCGTCTCGTCGCTGCTCCACAGCATACATGGCCCAGCTGGCGCGATGATTCGTGGTGGTCGATGCAATCCTCCAGAGGGCGCGGGATGGGTCGACGCTTTCAGATTGGATCGAGGAGCCTCCATTGGCCTCAACGAGTCCCCCCTCGAATCCGGGAGCAAGGAACATATCGGAAGCGCGCGCACGGCAAAGCGCGAGATAGGCTTGGAAGACTCCATCGCGACCACACCCCGGGATGCCAACGCCCGGACCCGGCGGAGCCAGCTGGGCTTGCGTCTCTCGTACGCAGGCCGATTCGAGGCTGCCGAAGAACTCCCGATGCCCCACATCACTGGGATCATCGAGAGGAATGAGTGTTGGCGCCGGGATCCCCGTGTCGAGGTCCTCCACGCGCACCACACGCCCGTAGAGGAGCGGGACGATTTGCCCCAATGCTTCGAGCCTAGGCCGTCGACCCGGTGCGATGGGCTCCCCCATTCCGGCATCGGATGGAACCGCCGCGTCGGGCTCAACATGGGCATGCCTGGTCGAGTCGTCGCAGCCGAAGATGAGCAAGACGAGCCAAAGGAGCCAAACTCGTCGCAAGGAGCTCATTCGCCTCGAGCGCCTGGCGGCCAACAACGCCAGCACCATCAACCAGGCGCTGAACAGGCGGCCTCCACGCCCTGTTGCCACCGCACAACCCCGATGCGCCCCGTCGCCGCCACCGTGGCCAGCACCATCGAGTCCGCCGTCGGCCGATGCATCAATGGAGCCGAGCAGCTTCGCGTCGGTTCCTTTCAGGCACCACGCCGAAGAGGGCTCGCGATCCCGGACACATTCAAAGCCCGGACCGCAGTCAGAGGGCCGCCCGCAGGGCTTCGTGCACGCTCCAACTAGCTCGGAGCACATGCCATTCATGCATTCGCCGTCTCCACCACACGGAGATCCCAAGAGGCCCAGCTGGTTCACACAAGCGGCCCCTCCGACGACGGGCTGACACTGGAATCCCGTAGGGCACTCCACGGCCGGATCACACGTTTGCGCGCAGTATCCAACTCCGCCTTGGGTGGCGCAGAAAAGGCCGATGGCGCAGTCATCGGACGCCAGGCAAGGTTCCCCCGGTTGCCCAAGTGGGCCGTGCGCACAAGCCCCTTCGCGACAGTGATGCTGGGGGTCGCAATCTCGCGAGCTAGCACATGCGGCTGCGCAGTACTGATTGCCTGCTTCACGAAGGCACAGTGCGCTCAAGCAGTCGCTGTCGCTGGTGCACCCTTCGTCTTGGCCACGCCCTGCGCCCGTACCGCCTGCAGGGACGCAGTCTCCGCAAGCACCCCGTGCCGCCCGGCACCGTTCGCCAAACAAGCATGCACCTGCATTGGGGGAGCACACCAGCTCGCCTAGGCAGGCCACCGCCGGGTCGTCGCAATCTTCATCGACTGTACCGTCGCAATCGTTGTCGAATGAATCACAGCGGTCAGCTCCCTGGGGGGCGCAGTCCCCCGCGGTCCGAAGTGTGGCAACGATGAAGTCGGTGAAGCGATCGACCCGAGTGAAAACGTTGTCGCCGGTTGCGCAGCCTGCTCCGAATCCGAAGCTTGCGATACCGACGAGGTTTCCATCGACATCAAGCATCGGGCCGCCTGAATCTCCTTGGCAGGCGACGTCGCGCACAGCGATTGAGTCGGCGGTCACGCTCTGCACTGCGCTATTCGCGTACAAGCGTGTGCCCGCTTCACCCGACGCCGTGAGCCCAAAGCCGACCACGGTCACGCCGTCCCCAACGGCAACGGCGAGTGGGTCGGACCAGTGTTGCCTTGGGGCTACGTCGGGAGCCTCCTCGAGGATGAGGAAAGCGATATCGGTTCCGCGCAACGCTTCTGCATCTGAATAAGCACCTGGGGTCGCACCAACCTCACGAACCCGGTATTCGGTCTGTTCTCCAGGCCCTTCACCAACATGGACCCGCAGCTCCGAGGCTGGCGACGGCTCCAACGCGCCCCTGGCCTGGACACAGTGCTTGGCCGTCAAAACGACATGTTCGCTGATCAACGTGCCCGTGCAAAGCTGGCCCTCTCCCAGGTTGTCGACCTTGACGACGTCGTCGAAGTTGGGCGCCGCTTCTCCGTTCAGGATCGGCGCGGAACCACCGCGTGGTACCGACCGTGTGCTTTCGAGCGCATCGTTGCAGCCGACGATTCCGGCAAGCAGCAGAGCGCCAGCGCAGATGGAACGGCCGACTGTCCACATGTTAGTTCGGGGAGGTCGTGCGGTAACGACGGATCAGGCGGCGGTGAAGCGGTTGGCCGTCGGCGCTCACGCTCACTTGGGTGTGAGCCGCTGCCTTGTTCACTGCGTGGCCGAGCTCGCTCCCAGCGCCGGCGGCTTTGGGGCTGCCTGCATCCGACGTTTCGGGCGCTCCGGCGTCCTCCATGATCAAGCAGTGGTCCTGGGCCACTTCGACGCACGCTCCGACAGGTGCCGGATCTTCTCCGATCACCGCATCACGACAGCTCGCAAAAGCGTCCGATTCGGCGCTGCAGTTCTCGCCGAGGCAGGCTTGTAACTCTCCGCCTTGCAGGCCCGCGCATTGCGCAACGGCACAGCAGATGAGTGATTCCCAGTTGGCCCGGCAAGGACCGTCGCTGGCGGTGACACACATCGTCAACTCGGCATCGACGCAGGCTTCGAACACCGGGAGTTGATCACAGTGCGCCTGCACGCAGTCGTCCTTGAGCTCGGGACAGGCTGAGTTGCAAGCCTCGAGATCCGAGGGCTTCCAAACCAACGTTCCGTGATAGCCGCTCGACTCGCGCACCGAAGCTAAGTCGCAGGCTGGCCCCGAGTCGGTGGGACCGCCGTCCGATGGCTGATCCGCGACCGCAGCGTCCCTGTGCGGAGCGTCGTCTCCGCCGCACCCAACGAGGGCGAAGGAAAGGGCCACGAGCATTCGAGAGGGACGCGCAGAACTCATGATCATCCGACTCCCACGCCGAACCGAGAACTTGTTCCCTGAGCGCCGGTGGAACAGGCAAGACAGGGCGGATTCGCGTGTACTAGAGGTGAAATCGGCGAGTGCGTACCAAAGTCGATGCTCCAGCGTCAACCCGGCGGCCGTTCTAAGTTGGGGTGAGGTCCATTTGGCGAGCAGCGGATGCCATACGGATGCGAGCGGGCATACCAGCCGCGTCGCCACCTGAGCGAGTCACTGGCCAGTTGTGGTTAGGCCTGCCTCTTCGCTCGGCTAGCGCCCTCTCGGTCTCCGCTTCAGTACAACAACACCTTCTCGCGCGCCTGCTCGAACGTCGCCAGCTCATCGCGCCAACTCGCCTCGATGTCCGCAAAGCCCTTGCGCTGCGCGAGCGCCGCGAGCGTGGCGCGATGGGCGACCAGCTTCTCGAGCCGCGTCTTGTCCCAATCGGTGGGATTGAGCTCGGAGAGCGCATCAATCAACGCGAGCCCCAGCTGCGAGGCCGAGAACAGGTGTGGATCGACGAGGTCGAAGCGCACGCCTTGCACCGAGGTGCCCGCGTAGGGGCCCACGCGCGGCGTGAAATTCGTGGCCTTCACGGTAACGCCGACGAGGCTCATGCTCGCCAGTCGACGCGCGAGCGCGGATCCGTCGATGAAGGGGGCGCCCACCACGCGGAATGCGTGATCGGTGCCGCGGCCCACGGACAGGTTGGTGCCCTCCACCAGCGCCACGGCGGGGTAGAGCATGGCCTGTTCCTTGGTGCCGAGGTTGGGCGAGGGCGCGTGCCACACGAGGTCGGTGTCGCCGAACCAGCTCTCGCGCTGCCAGCCGGCCACGCGGATCACTTCGAGCTTCACGTCGAGCTTGCGCGCGTCGACCAGGAAGCGCGCGAGCTCGCCTGCGGTCATGCCGTGGCGCAGCGGCAGCGGATGGAAGTTCACGAAGCTCTGGAATGCCGTTTCGCTGAGTGGGCCCTCGACGCGGGTGCCACCGATGGGATTGGGGCGGTCGAGCAGCATGACCTCGACGTGGGCCTCCGCGCAGGCCTCCATGACCGAGAGCACGCTGGCCATGTACGTGTAGAAGCGGGTGCCCACGTCCACCAGGTCGATCACAACGGTGTCGATGCCCTGGAGCATCTCGGGGCGCGGCTTGCGGGTCTTGCCGAACAGGCTGTAGACGGGGAGCTCGCCCAGCTTGTCGTTGTGCACGTGTCCTTCGTGCTTGGCGTCGAAGCCATGCTCCGGCGTCATCACGCTCTTCACGTCGACCCCGCGCGCCCCGAGCAAGCGATCGAGGGTCGACACGCCTTCGTGGTCCCTGGCAGCCGCATGGGTCAGCACGGCCACGTTGCGACCGCGCAGCTCCGCGAACGCGCTCTGCTCGAGCACATCGATGCCCGTGCTGATGCCGGCGGGCGGCGCCTTGAGCGCGCGCAGCGCGAGATCGGTGATGCTGCTGGTGAGCGGGTGGATGCTGCCGTTGGGACCCACGTGGACGCGGTTGCTCAAAAGCAGCACGAACAGGTCTTGTTCGGGATCCAACCACAGCGAGGTGCCCGTGTAGCCGCCGTGGCCCACGGCGCGCTCGGAGAACAAGAGCCCTCGCGCGTGGGCATAGGGGCTCTCCGCGTCGAAGCCGAGGCTGCGCTTGAAGGCTCCGGCGCGGCGCGGTTCGAGCAGGCGCGCCACCGAGTCCTCATGCAGCACTTGCACGCCGTCGAGCTCGCCGTGGCGCAGCAGCATCTGGGCGAAGCGCGTCAAATCGCGCGCCGTTGAAAACACGCCGGCGTGCCCCGCCACGCCTCCCAGGCGATACGAGCGAGGATCATCGACGACACCACGGATGACCTTCTCGTCGCGCTCCTCGGTGGGTGCGCTGCGCTGGGCTTCCGCCAGGGGCGGGTTGAAGCGCGTGTCGCGCAGGCCGAGCGGCGTGAAGATGCGGGTGCGGGCGTACTCGTCGAGCGGCACGCCGCTCACGCGTGCCACCAGTTCTCCCAGCAGGATGTAGCCGAGGTCGCTGTACTCGAAGCGGGATCCCGGCGTCGCGATCAGCGGCTCGTCGGCGATGGCGCGGATGGCCTGGGCGCGACCCTGCTCATAGCGGGAGAGCGCGTTGACCCGAGGTAGGCCCGCGACGTGGAGCATGAGCTCGCGCACCGTGATCGCCCGCTTCTCGGCCGTCTTGAGCTCCGAGAGATAGCGCCAAGCCGGCGCGTCGAGCGCCACGGCTCCCTGCTCCACCAGTGCCATCACGCTGCTGGCCGTGGCGACGGGTTTGGTCAGCGACGCCAAATCGAAATGCGTGTCGAGCGTCATCGGCTCGCCCGCGGTGCGTTCGCCGAAGGCCTGCAGGTACAGCAGCGTTTCGTGGTTGCCGATGGCGATGACACAGCCGGGCAGTTCGTGCCGGGCCAGGGCTCGTTGGACCGCTTCGGCGATGGCGCTGCCCCCCAGCTTGTCGATGGCGGTTGGCCCCGCTTCCTGCGCGTGAGCGGGACGCGGTTCGACCAGGCTCGAGGCGAGCTCGGTCACCGCCTGCGCCGGGTGGGCGAGGCTGTGGGAAGGTGCGTGCTCGACGGTTTCGCGCCGCGCCGCCGGTTCACGGCAGGCCACACCCAGCAGGAGAAGACAGCAAGCTGCACTTCGCAGCATATCCATAGAGTATGTCGATTGGCGGCCACGTGCATTTCCTTCCGTCGGCTCGGCCGTTCGTGCCACCCTGACGGGGCATGCGTTGGCGCGCGTTCGCGGTGTTCCCGATCTTGTGCGCAGGCATGGGTTGTCCGGAGACCAAGCCCCCCTCGGAGGAGCTCGTCTTGCGGGATGAGTGCGACGACCGGGACGGCGGTGTCGTATGCCACGATGGGGTCGCGCTGAGCTGCAAGGACGGCGATATCGCCAGCAGAGACGACTGTGCCGCCCACCACTTGATGTGCAGCGGCACCCGGGGATGTGAGGCTTGCCGTCCTGGGTACTACGAGTGCGACGGCAGCACCTTGTTGCGCTGCAGCGACGATGGCCTCGCCAAGGTCGTGGAGATGGAGTGCCCCGCGGGCACCTCGTGCAGCGCCAACGGCTGCTCGGATCTGTGCGCCCGGGCCAAGGAGGAGCGCTCGTACATCGGCTGCGACTACTGGGCTGCGTTTACCTTGAATAGCCTTCTGGACCCGGTGTTTCGGCCGGCCATCGTCGTGGGCAATCCGCAGTTCGTCCCAGCCCATGTGAGCGTGACCAAGGCCGGCGTGGTGGTGGCCGAGGCCGACGTGGCTGCGGGCTCGGCGAGCACGTTGGTCATCCCTCAGCCCGAGCACGAGCCCTTGCGCGCGGCCGATCGCACGTTGCTGGCACGCCAGGCCGCCTACCACGTCACCGCCAGCGTTCCCGTGATCGCCCATCAGTTCAATCCGCTGCTGTTCGAGGTCGATCAGGAGTGCTTCGACCCGCACCAGGACGAGCCCCTCGACGGCCGCTGCAACTCGTTCACCAACGACGCTTCGCTGCTGTTGCCCTCCCACGTGCTCACCCGCGAGGACGGCTCCGGCGTCAGCTATCTCGGCGTGTCGCGCGCGACCTTCCTCGCGAGCCAGGGAGCTCAACAGGCGGGTTACGCGGGCTTTTTGGCCTTGATGGCCGTGGGCGATGCCCCCATCCACGTGCAGCTTCGCTCCAGTGCCTATACCCAGGCGGGCGATGAGGTCGCCGCCGACGGAAGCCTGGTCGCGCCGTCGCTCGCCGATGCCGGGGTCCTCGATGCTGGCGCGGTTCTCACGCCCGACGCCCAGGTATTCGAGCCGGGCCCTTCCAGCGATGCCGGCGTCGAGCCAGCACCCGCTTTCGCCGCACTCGCACCGGGCGACCTGCAAGAGCTCACGCTGAACCCCGGCGACGTGTTCCAGCTCCTCAGCCAGATCCCCAGCGGCGACTGCCCCTTCGAAACGGGGATGAGCGAACGCCCCGGCGAGACCGTCTGCGACCCGGGCGCGCTCTACGACTTGACCGGCAGTCACATCGAGGCCGACGGCCCGCTCCAGCTCATCGGTGGCCACGACTGCACCTACGTGCCCTTCAACCAGATCGCCTGCGACCACCTCGAGGAGACGGTGTTCCCGCTCGAGACGTGGGGCCAGCAGGTCATCGTCGGCGGGGTAGGGGAGGAGATGAAGCTCGAGTACCGCGTGCGGGTGCTTTCGGGCGCCGATGGCAATCTCGTGAGCTTCGATCCGCCGATCAGCCCATCGGTGACACTCGCGCGTGGACAGTGGGTCGAACTGGCGACATCCGAGAACGTGCTGGTGACCGGAACGCAGCCGCTGTTGGTGGCTCAGTATCTCGAGGGACAGGGCAAGGTCTCGCTCTACGGAGACCCGTCGCTCACGCTGGTGCCCCCCGTGGAGCAGTACAGAAACCACTACAATTTCCTCTCGCCCGCCACCTACACGAGCAACTACGTGACAGTGATCGCTCCGGTCGGCGAGGACGTGATGCTCGACGGAGACACGGTGCTCGGTTTCGAGCCGCTGGGCCAGACGGGTTACGCCATCGCCACCAAGAAACTGGAGCAGGCCGGTGCGCACGAGCTCTACACCGAGGGCGGCGCCCCGGTGGGCATCGCGCTGTACGGCTTCGGTGCCTACACCAGTTACATGCTTCCGGGCGGCCTGGATTTGCGCCTGATCGCGGACCTCTTTTGAGGGCAGCTGCTACAGTGGGCCCATGTCGCGCGAGAAAGGTCTGGCGAACGCCATCGATGCCCTGCTCGATAGCTACCATCGTCACGGCAACATCAACCACCTCGAGGCCACCGCGTTGCCCTCGCGGCATCGCGTCACGCAGCTCCTCGACAACCTGATGGACCTGGTTTTTCCGGGTTACTTCGGCGAAGAGAACCTCGACGAGCTGACCTCGACCTACGTGCTCGGCGAGCGCTGTGCGCGGCTCTTGCGCGATCTCTCCGCCACCTGCGCGCGCGCCATGCGTGTGGAAGACTGCGACAGCAAGCACCGCAACGGACGCGGCTCGCTGCCCGAGGTGGAGGCGCACGCCCAGGAAATGGCGCTGCGTTTGCTCCAGGCCCTGCCGGGTGTCCGCGATGTGCTCGCCACCGACGTGCAGGCTGCACTCTCGGGCGATCCCGCCGCCTGTACCGCGGAGGAAGTGATCCTCAGCTACCCGGGCGTCCAGGCCATCACCAGCCACCGCATCGCTCACCAGCTGTATCGCCTCGGGGTACCGATGCTGCCGCGCATGATGAGCGAGGTCACCCACTCGCGGACCGGCATCGATATCCACCCGGGCGCCACCATCGGCCCGAGCTTCTTCATCGATCACGGGACGGGGCTCGTGATGGGCGAGACCACGGTCATCGGGAGCGGAGCGAAGCTCTACCAGGGCGTTACCCTGGGGGCGCTGAGCGTGCGCGGAGGCCGCGACGAGGCGGGTTCTGTCAAACGACATCCCACGCTCGAAGACGACGTCACCATCTATGCCGGCGCCACCATCCTCGGCGGCGAGACCGTGATCGGCCGTGGCAGCGTCATCGGCGGCAACGTGTGGCTCACCCACAGCGTGGGTCCTGGCACCACCGTGGTCCTCGACAAGCCCAGTCTCCTGTTCAAGCAGAGCTGAGGGGACGGTTTCGCTTCTTCGCTTTTGCCCTCCAAGCCCGCCTTCTCCCAGCCTCGGGCGTTCCAGGGGCATTACCTTGCTCCCGAAAGAAGAGCCGTGCGATCCTCGCGGGAAGCCTCGGGGTGGCGCTTCGGTCGCGGGTAGTCCGCGTCGAGCCTCATCCGGCGGATCCCGATGTCGGTGTCCTCCCCACGCCCGCAAAGTTTTCCAGGTGCTCTGGGTTTTTGCGATGCCGCGTGTCCGGTCTTTACGCGGAAGTAGCAATGATTCTCGGAATTAACCGGCAAACAGCGGTGGTACGTGGCTTGCAAAGCGGTTTCCAAAACTCGCGAACGGGCCGCTAGACCCGTGGGCTCCGTGCTCGGAGGCGCTTTCATGCTGTGCAGGAAGTGGTTGTCTTACAGGTGCTTGTCGCCTCTCTGGATGCTGCTGCTCCTGATCACGGCCGCCGCCTGCACCGACAACGAGCGGGGCGACAGCTGGCAAGGCGTCTGCATCGACCAGGACGGCGACGGCTTCGGCGTGGAGTGCGCCAACGGCCCCGACTGTAATGACCACGACGCCAACCTGGCCGCCGAGTGCAGCTGCACGCTGCCGGCCACGGGCTGCGCCTGCGAACCGAACGCCAAGCCCATCGATTGCGTGGTCTCGCGCGAGCACACCGGCAGCGGCAGCCTCGTGTGCCGCACGGGTTTGATGTATTGCCAGGACCAGGTCTGGACCGAGTGCGTGGGTACGCGCAGCTTCGAGGTCCCCGCGCCCTCGGTCGTGTTGTCCGAGCTCGGCGCCGCCAAGATCCAGCAGGACGCTGCGCCCCGCATCTGCGATGTGTGCCAGCCCGACTGCTATCGCGTCGACGATCCGCTGACCCGCACGGACGCGGGCGTCCCGAACAGCACCGACACCGTGTACGGTCCTGGCGGCGGCATCACCTTGCCCAGCGTGAAGAACGACGCGGGCGTCAAGGATCCCGACGTCGTCGTCCCCGATCCGCCTTGCGTGCCAGGCAACGTCACCGACAAGGATTGCGACGGCATCCCCGACAAGCTCGACCCTTATCCGGATTCGATTCCGTTCAACTCGGACCACAGCACCATCTTCATGGACCTCGCCCCCGGCGAGTCCGATTCGGCCACCTTCGAGGTCAAGTTCTACCTGAACACCGCCGACATCTACTTCCTCATCGACCAGACGGGCTCGATGGCGGAAGAGCAGAAGGCGCTGTTCGACTCGCTGAAGAACGGCAACTACCTGGACGATCCCGCCACCACCGCCGACGAATCGGTGGGCGTGGAGTGCGCCGACCGCAACTTCGACGGCAAGCCGGACGCCACCCTCAAGACGCAGGGTATCGCCGGCAACATCGCCTGCTTGATCCGCAGCTCGGGCCTTGGCCTCGGTTGGTACCGCGAGGTGCCGTACTCCCAGCCAGACGACTACGGCATCAAGTACTCGTACCCGAACTTCGAGGCCTTCGAGCATCGCCAGGACATTAGCGAAGACGAGAGCCTGACGCTGAAGGCGCTCGACCTGCTCTACACGCGCGGTAACCAGAACTGGGCTGAGTCCGCAGGCATCGCACTGCACGCCGTCGCGAGTGGCGGGCCCATCTACATGGGCTGGGATCGCCCGGGCATCCCAGCCAAGATCTGCCCAGCAGGGCGCGTGGGCTACCCGTGCTTCCGCAGCGAGGCCGTGCCGGTGGTCATCCTGATCACCGACGCGCCGATGATGAATGGTCCGCCGACCACCGCCGGCAACCTCGGTACCGAGACCAGCACTTACAACAACAAGCAGCCCTACAATTATCAGCCGGTCGGTCTGGCACACACCAACTTCAGCAGCGACAAGCAGTACCACCTCGTCGACCAAACCAACGAGACCTACATCAACGCGTACGACGTCGGGACCATCGACAACAGCTTCAAGACCTACTCGGGCGACACGCGCGGCATGGTCGCGGATCTGCGCTCGGACAACCTGGGCATGAAGTGCTCGCTGTGGCCCACCGACTCGACCTCCGCGGCGAGCCCTGGTCTCCCCGATGCAGTCTTCAAGTTCAAGGTGGAGACCAACAAGCTGCTCACGGTCTCGACGCGTGGCACGCGTTTCAAGCCGGTGCTCGCCATCGTCCCGGTACCCACCAGCACGAGCGCCGACCCGCCGCCCGTGACCAGCATCTCCGCGTCGAGCAACAACTACCTTGCCCCCAAGGACCTAGGCACTGTCACCGAGGCCATCAACATCCAGGTCAACGGAAACTCGACCAGCCTCACCCAGAGCTTGCCGGTCGCCGCTGCGCCTGCGTGCTTCGCGGGCTCGGTGCCGTCGAACAACGCTTCGTCGGCCTACTACAAGTTCACGGCCACCAAGAGCGTCAACGACGTGCTCTTCACCGCGAGCGGCAGCGACTTCGATGCGATGCTCGGCTTGTACGCCGGTGCGCCAGTGGCGCTCGAGAGCTACCCGATCACGGGCAACACGAACGACTACTTCTACATGTTCAATGTGCCCTCCACCAACAGCCCCACCGGCAACTCCGCGCTGAACGGCCGCATGGTGTGGCTCTCGGGTGGTGACACGTCGGCGACTGCCATCCGTCCCGACTTCCCGGCCACCGGCTTCTACAACGTGGACAACTCGGACACGAGCTGCAACTCGGCCACTGGCTCCGCAGACGACGCTGTGATCGACTTCTCGCTCGCAGCAAAGACGACGATCCGCGTCGAGACCACCTCGAGCACCGACTCGAACGCCGCGGCGGCCTTCGACAACATCATCGCGCTCATCGAGCGCCCCGCCACCTTGTCGCCCATCATCACTGACGTGGCTGGCAACGACAACTCGTCCCTGGCCTACACCATCCAGAGCACCTCTGTTCCGCCCAAGACCGACGAGGGTTCCTGGGCGGAGTACCATGGCTACACGGCCAACTACAACACGGCGAACAGCCCCGTCACCATGAAGGCCGACGACGTGAGCGCGACCGCCATGTACGACTCGAGCGTGGCCGCCACCTCAACGTGCAGCACCATCTCGGGCAAGACCGGCTACCACGACGTCGTCTACAAGTTCAACGTCACCCAGGAAGACGACTACGACATCGACACGCTGGGCTCGGGCTTCACCACGTTCCTGGCCCTCCACAACCGCGTTCCGTCCGCTGCGCGCACGGTGGCCTCCAACAACACCCTTGCCAGCGCCAGCGCCGGCCAAGACACCGGCATCACGTTCGACGGCACCGTGTCCAAGTTGACCGTCACGGGCTCGACCTCGACCTCTCCCACCACGTCTTACTCGCCCGACAAGGTGCAGGTGGTGGGCGACGTCAACGGCTGCCAGACCGCCAACAAGACGTCTCCCTCCCTCGTCTACAAGTTCGTCGTCACCGGTGCCACGCGCTCCTTCGCCTTCAACCGCTCCACCAGCTGGACGGGCGTCGTGTCGCTCTTCTCCAACCCGCTGCCTGCCAACTCGGGTGCGCAGGGTCTCTGGTGCCGCACGGCCACCGACTTCAGTGTCGACCTCGCGCCTGGCACCTACTACGTGATGATCCACGGCAAGACCACCACCGATAAGGGCACCTTCACGCTCAACATCACCGACTCGAGCGTGCAAAGCGGTCTGCTCGCCTGCGACATGGGTTCGCACCCGAATGCCAGGGGCAAGAACTCCTTGTTGCGTCGCCACCTCACGGTCGGCACCTACTACATCGTGGTCAAGGGCAACAGCACGGACCTGGCGAGCTCGCGCTACGTCATGAGCATCCGCCGCACGCAGCCGCCGCCTGTCATCGCGTGTAACTGGAAGGGCGTGGGCACCAACCGCAGCGCTGTCACGAGAACCCTGGATCCGGGCAACTACTCGGTCATCGTGCGTGGCCGTGCCGATGGCGACGTCGGTGGCAAATACGGCGTGTTGATCACCGACGTCAGCGCCACGCCGCTGGCTTGTCACAACGAAGCCGGCCTGAGCATCAACGGCGTCCCCACCGCGTCCAAGGCGTTCCGCGCCAACCTCGTCGCGGGGACGACGTACTACATGGTGCTGCGCGGAAACAATATCAACAAGGGCAGCGGCGACGGTCCTCATACCATCGTCATGAGCTCCGGCGTGGGCTCCAGCACCTGCGCCTACGACAACACGACCTACTCGGCCACAGGCGATACCTCGTTCTCGCTGGGAGCTGCCGAGATCACGCAGACCTTTACGCCTGGCGAATACTACGCCGTGCTCAAGGGGAAGGGTGACACGGGTGCTCCACCCACGGCCGACAAGGGCCGCGGTTGGTACCAGTTCAGCGTGGGCGACCCCACCTTGATCGTCCCCGAGCAGACCAACACGCTGCCTACCTGGACCCTGCCCGGCGGCGGCATCAAGGGCGAGCTCACGGCCAACAACATCCGCGTCATCACGGTGGCCTCCGTCATCAAGGATGGCGCCGTGTGTAACGGCGGTAGCTGCAGCTCGGGCAGCACCGATCAGAACAAGGCGCTTACCGATCAGGGCGACGAGCTCGCGCGTGCCACGGGCGCCTTGAGCCTCGACAGCAAGCCCCTGCGCTTCAACATCAAGAACGACGGTACCGGCATGGGTTACGCGGTGGTGCAGGCCGTGAACCAGCTGGCCAAGAACATCGCGATGGACGTGTCGGTGCGCTTCGTGCCCGACCCACAGAAGCCCACGCCGCCCCAACAGTTCAAGTTCACCGCGCGCGCCATCAACGTGCCGGGTGACCTGTGCGACGGTCCGGTCGACACCGACGGCGACAAGATCTTGGACACGCACCTCAAGTGCGCGCCGGGCGCCGTGCCTCGCTTCGAGGTGACCTTCACCAACCCGCCCGTTTCCAGCGGCCAAAACGTGAAGGCCAATCCCGCTGACCCCAAGGGCGGCTACAACATGCGCATCGAGCTAATCGGCGACGCCAAGTACGTGGTCGACAAGATCCCTGTCTACATCATTCCGGAAGACGTGGTGCCGAACCCGCCGCCCGTCATCTACCAGCCCACGGGTACCTACTATCAGGATGTCAGCTCTTCGGGCTGCGTCGGCACCGAGCGCCCGGATTGGCAGGCGTTGTTCTGGAACGCCTCGCTGCCCGCGGGCACGTCCATCGAATGGCGCGTATGCGGTGGAAATACCGTGGCCGATCTCAACACCTGCGCGTCGAGCGGCAACTGGCAGCTGGCGGCCAGGGTCGATTCGGGCGGTACGTGCCAGGACTCGGTGGAGTGTCCCAACGGCTATTGCGACACAGCCGGCATCTGCGAGTACCCGCGTGGTCCCGCCTGCACGGCCAAGTCGGATTGCGGTGTGAACGGTAACTGCATCGCCAACCAGTGCATCTGGACGGCGAACCCCATCGACCTTAACCCTGCCGTGATGAATGGCTTCAACGGACTGAGCAAGATGCGTGTCCAGGTTCGCTTGAACGCCAATGGAGATCGCAGCAAGGCTCCCGCCATTACGGACTTCCGGCTCAACTACGTTTGCGCGCCCGGCGAGTAGCCCGGCTTCCCACGTAGATCCTCAGCCAGTGTGACCTGGAGACAGCATGCAGACGCGTCGTCATCGACACTTTTGGATCCTTGCCCTGGCGTTGTTCGCAGCGTCACCGGTGTACGCGCAGGAAGACCCGGACGCCGACGGCGACGGTGTTCCGGATGAGAATGAGAGCCCAGGGGACACGGACGGCGACGGCAAGCTCGACGTCAACGACAGCGACGACGACGGCGACGGCATCCCCACGGCAGAAGAGCTCGTTTCTGGCAACGCGGACGGCGACGAATGGCCTGACTTCCGGGACCCGGATGACGACAACGATCATGTGCTCACCAAGAACGAGCTCGGCATCGGAGGCTGGCAGACCCCGCTCAACACGGACGGCATCGGCGCACCCGATTACCTGGACGATGATGACGATGACGACGGCGCGCCCACGGCAGAGGAAGTCTGGGACGCGGAGTGGGATCCGGACCGACAGATCTACGATCCGCTGACGCAGGACACGGACAAGGACGGCATCAAGGACTTCCGCGATGCCGACGACGACGGCGACACCATCCCGAGCGAGCTCGAGACCGAGTACTTCGTTTCGGGGACCGCGTATCCGATCCCGGACACCGACAACTATCCGGGTGACCAGGACAACGACAACCAACTCAACGCGGTCGATCGCGACGACGACAACGACGGCATCCTGACCAAGGACGAGCTGGGACCGAACGGGTACACCAATCCGCGCAACACCGACGGCACCGGTCTCCCGGACTATCTCGACGACGACGACGACGACGACGGAGAGTCGACCGCGGTGGAGCTCTCCACCAACCCGGAGCCAGACTTCAACGGGAATGGCATCCCGGACTATCTCGACCCGGAAGCCAAGGGTTCCCAGGCGGATCCGCCGCCTCTTTTGGTGCCCGGTGCCGATGCCGACGACGACGGCGTCAGCAACGAGCTCGAGGACCTGAACCGCGACGGTAGATACTGGAACGACAACACGGACGGCGACAAGCTCGCGGACTACGTCGATGACGACGACGACAACGATGGCATCAAGACCATCTACGAGAAGGGTGATCCCGCGAATCCTCCGGATAGCGACGGCGACAAGATCCCGGACTACCTCGACCCCGACGATGACGGCGATGGCGTGCTCACCAAGGACGAGCACCCCGACGCCAACGGCGACGGCGATCCCAGCGACTATCTGTCCACGGCCAGCGCCGAGCCCAACTATCTAAACCCGGACGACGACGACGACGGCAAGTCCACCTTCGACGAGCGCCCTGGCGGCCTCGACGTCGACAGTGATCACGATGGGATCCCGGACTACCTCGACGAAGACGATCTGCCGAGCAGTGGTGGTCCCACCGACGGCGACCTCGACACGGACGGCGACGGCATCCCCGACAAGATGGAGATGCCCGGTGGCGTGGCCGTCGACACGGACGGCGACGGCATCCCCGACTACCTCGATCCCGACGACGACGGCGACGGCATCCCCACCAAGGACGAGGGGAAGGGCGGCGGCGTGGACACCGACGGCGACGGCATCCCGGACTACTTGGATCCGGATGCAGACGGCGACGGCATCCCCGACAAGATGGAGGGCACCGGCGACAGCGATGGCGACGGCGTTCCCGACTACCTCGACGACAACGGTGCGGGTATGGCCGACGCTGGAACCTCCGGCGGCGGTTCGGACGCGGGCGGCGGCGGTAGCGGTAACCCACCGCTCGGCGAGAAGCCCCAGACCAAGAAGTCCGACAGCTGCAGCGTCAGCGCGCCCGCGAGCGCAACGTTCCCTGCCTTGAGCATGTGGAGCCTCGTGCTGGCCGGTGTGGTGTTCGCGGCGCGACGTCGCCGTGCACGCAGCGCGCTGGCCATGGTCGCCGGTGCGCTGCTCATGCAAGCCTGCGGCGATGACACCGAGCCCCCCTCCGAGGGCCTCTTGGGCGGCGACGGCGGACACCACGAGCCAGGGCACGACGCTGGCTCGCAGCCCGCGGACAGTGGCATGCCCGAGTCGGACGCCGCGACCGACGCCGGGCCAACGAGCTCGGTCACGCCCGAGTGCACGATAGAGGACGGCTCCTTCCAGGTGGAACTGCCCGCCGTGGAGGGCTCCCCTTGGGCTTCCACGCTGCAGGGAGACACCTTGCACCTCGCCTACCTTGGGCGCAGCTGCGGCACGGCCGAGAACGTCACCGGCACGGGCGTCCGCTATCAGACCTTCCGCGTCGCTGGCGGCACCGTCGCCGACATCGACAACATGGACGGCGACTTCTGTCTCACCACACTCCACCCGGCGGTGTCGGCCGACAGCGGCGGCGCCACGGTGTTCTACAGCTCCAATCTCGAAAACGGCATGGAGCTCTACAGCCACAGCGCGAAGCCGACCACCGGTCGCAACCGCCTCACCTTCGACGCCGACTCCGGAGGCGACCAGGAGGTCCTCACCGTGGCCGAGACCTTCGGCGACGCCGCCTTGCTCGCGTACGCGAATCGCCAGGGCAAGCAAGGGCCCTTCCAGATCGTCACCGCGCGCCCGAGCAACTTCTCGGAGAACGAGATCGCGCCCGCCTCGCTCGACTACCGGCCCACGCAGCTCGCGCTGCTCGGCCTCAAGAACGCCGGCGCGCTGGCCTGGGTGAGCAGCGGCGACACGCAAGGTTCCATCGTGCTGCAGCCGCTGGCTGCCAACGGCAAGGCCTCCGGTGCATCGGTCGTGCTCAGCGATCAGGTCGGGAGCTACTCCGGCGTCAGCTTCGGCGCGCTGCCGGATCAAAGCGCTGCGGCCGTGGTGTACAGCGTCGCCCTTGCGGGCAACACGCACGAGTTGCGCTTCCGTGAGCTCGGTGCGGATGGCGCGCCGACGGCTGACGAGGTCAAGCTCACCAGTGGCAACCGCGACGCCTCGGGCGTGTCGCTGGCCCCGTTCGCCGCCGGCTACGTGGCCGCGTTTCGCTGGCGCCGTGCTGACGGCCCGCCCGTGATTCGCTTGATGTTCATCAACAAGCGCGGCGGCATCGGCGGCGAGCGCACACTGAGCGAAGCCGCGCTAACGGGCGAGGATACTCGTGTGCACGCGCTGCCAGATGGTCGCTTGCTCGTGCTCTGGAGCGACAGCACCGGCACGGGCAGCACACTGCATGTCGTGCGCGCCAACTGCATCTGAGCCGCTTCGCGCAAGCTCGAGAACGCCCCAAAATCTGAAGTAATGTCGCGCATGACCGACGCGAGTCAGCGCGGGGGGCCCATGACCAAAGGATGACAGTGGCGTTCACGTGCGCCTGCTACTCCTGAGGTCATGAACAGCACGGCCCCCAGCCAGAACTTCGTCGTTCGCTATTTCCATCTCCAGGCTTGGCCCTTCTGGGCAGCTCACGTGGGCATGATCTACGGGCTGTTCTCGCTCGGCTTCTCCTGGAGCGGGCTCGCGCTGGCCATCGCGCTCTACTACGCCCGGATGTTCTTCATCACCGGCGTCTATCACCGCTACTTCTCGCACCGCTCCTACAAGACCTCGCGCTGGTTCCAGTTCGTGATCGGTGCGCTCGGCGGCATGAGCGTGCAGAAAGGCGCGCTCTGGTGGGCCGGCCATCACCGCCACCACCACAAGTTCTCCGACCAGCCCGAAGACCTACACTCCCCGCGCGAGCAGGGCCTGTGGGAGTCGCACGTGGGTTGGATCGTGAGCGTCCAACACAACGAAACCCGCTACGACCTCATCCGCGACTTCGCCAAGTTCCCCGAGCTCGTGTGGCTCAACAAGTGGCACCTGGTGCCGGTCGCCGTGTACGCGGGTGCGCTCTACGCCATCGGCGGCATGTTCGCCTTCTTCTGGGGCTTCGTGGTGTCCACGGTACTGCTGTGGCACGGCACGTTCACCATCAACTCGCTCTCTCACGTGTTCGGCAAGCGTCGCTACGAGACCACCGACGACTCTCGCAACAACTGGTTCCTCGCGATGCTCACCATGGGTGAGGGCTGGCACAACAACCATCACCACTACCAGAGCACGGCCAACCAGGGCTTCTACTGGTGGGAGATCGATCTCAGCTATTACATCCTGTGCGCGCTGGCCAAGGTCGGCCTCGTGTGGGATCTGCGCAAGCCTCCCCAGTGGGTCCTCGACGCGGGTCGCGGCAAGCCTGCGGCAGCCCCTGTCCCGTCCGACGAAGGCCTGGCTGGCCTGGTCGATCCGGCCGAGTAAGCATCCTGCATCGCTCGGCGCGGTTCGACTGCAGCGCGAACTGAACGCTGTTCAAGATCTAAAAAGAGGCGCGATCACCCCGATCGTGCGCTTTTTTTTATGAGAACCTTCTCAGGTTCTCAGGCGTCGTCGTGACCCGAACCCAGGGCATCCGGGTGGAAAGCACTGCGGGCCACCGCACAAGGCGGCTCACGCAGCGTCCCCAGGAGGCGGTTCAGGGTCTTCAGATCTTCCTGGCTCATGTGCCCAAAACGGGCCTTTAGCGCCTCGGCCAGCGGACCGCGTACGGCCTCCACCTTGGACCGACCAGCATCGGTCAGATACGTGCGAACCACGCGGCGGTCGTCGCAGCACCGCTCGCGCCGGATCATCCCTGCTTGCTCAAGGCGATCCAGCAGACGCGTGATGTCCGGCACGCGGTTCAAGAGCTGCTCCGCAATAGCCTGACAGGCTACTCCGCCGCCGCACGAGGCCAGTGCCTTGAGCACGTTGTACTGCTGGGGCGTGAGGTCGAAACGCTGGAAGAACTTGGTCAGTTCTGACCACAGCGAGTCGTACGCACGCAACAGGCTTGCGAGCACGTCTTGGCCCGCATCGCACTGTGTATCTAGTGTGGGATGTTCGGTCACCACGTTTGGGATTGTTGAGGCAGTCATGGCTCTGTCAACGACCGTTTGGGTGCTTTCTTATCAACATACATTTGCTCGCACCGAAGCCCCACCATATCTTGTTAAGACGAGCTTCTTGTAGCTTCCGTGCGAAGAGCCGCAGCTCCGGCTGACCAACTACTTCGCGCGCCTTGTGAAAGTACCCTAGTTTGAGGTGACGATGAGGTTCCGGGTCCTGTTGGTGGACGACGACGAGGCCGCGCTCGCGCTCGCGGCGGCTCTCGCTGATGCTCCTTACGAAGTGCTGACTGCTCGCTCGGCGGCGGAAGCGCTCAAGGTGCTGGAGCGCGAAGATGTGCAGGTCGTGGTGTCCGACGAATGGATGCCTGGGATGCGCGGCGTGGAGCTGCTTGCCCAGGTCGCCAAGGAATACCCCTACATTGTGCGTATTCTGCTTACCGGCGATCCCCAGCTGGACGCGGCGGTGCGGGCGATCAACGAAGGCGAAATCTTTCGCTTCCTGACCAAGCCCTGCTCGCCGACCACGCTGGACTCGGTGATTCGCGAGGCGCTGATCCGGCAGTCCCGCGGGAAGCTTCAGGAAGACCTGATGCGCGTGGCAGGACAGGGCATCGAGCACCTGCAGCGCATCGAAGGCCTTTCGTCGGGCGGCGGAGCGGGCGCGGGTCTGGACGTTGGAGGTCCGGAGATCACGCTCGATCAGCTCAGCAAGCGCGAGCGAGAGATCGTGGAAACCCTGCTCGGGGAAGGCAGCGTCACCGGCGTCGCCACGAACCTCCACATCAGCCTCCACACGGTGCGAAACCACCTCAAGTCCATCTTCCGCAAGCTCGGCGTCCACTCCCAGGTCGAGCTGGTCACCAAACTCAAGCGCTGATCCTGCAAGGTTCCTTGCGGGTGTCCAGCCGAGTCGCAGTCAGCCCTGGAGCTGACTGCGATTTTCGGTGTGTTGCTGTTCGCGGAGGGAGGCGTCGCGCAGTCCACGCGCCTCCACGCCGCTGGCCAGCAGGGCGGCTTCCAGCTTGTGCCGGCCGCGGTGGAGCAGCACCCGCAGGTGGCCGCGGGTCACGCCCATGCGTGCGCTCGCCTCGTCCCGATCCATGTCCTGCACGTCGCAGAGCGTGATCGCGGTACGCTCGAGCTCGCTGAGCTCGGTCATCGCCCGGGAGGCAATTTCGGCGGCTTCATAGGCGTCCAGGCGGTCTTCGGGGGCGTTCTGCTCCCAGGCCACCTTCTCCTCCTCGAGCAGCTCCGACGGGCGCTCGCGGCGGAAGCGGTCCGCGATGCGGCGGCGCAAGATACTCACCAGCCAGGTGCGCAAGCTCGACCGGCCCTCGAAGCTTGGCACCGTCTTGAGAGCGCTGATCCAGGTGTCCTGGACCAGATCTTCAGCTTCCTCGCGCTGGCGCACCGCGCGGTAAGCAAAAGCGAAAAGACCAGGACTGAGTTCCTGGATGGTGGCCGCATTGATGATCGCCATACTGGCCATGGTCTGGGTTCTCCGAGTTGCTTGTTGTCACGACTATGTGGCCGACGATTATTCGTGTCAACGGATATTGTGCGGACGAAAGAACCGTGTCCCCCCTCCAGGTACACGCGCGCGTAGCCGGCGTACCCCCCCGCGAGCAATTTCGGGGGCCTGGATGTGCGCACTGCTGACGCCCTGCGGACCAAGGCCGTGTGGTATAGGAGCCGTCCGCCGGGGGAACAGGGCCCTCCATGCCCTACAAAGCGTGGTGGGCGTCGGCAGGAGGCATCCTGCCGGCCGTGACTGGGCAGTACTTCGGTCCCACGCGGCACGTGAGAGCGCGTGAGAGACGCGTGATCAGAGAGCGCGTGAAGGACGCGCTACCGGAGAGCGCGAGAGGGACGCGGCGGGGCAACAAGCGAGGACGCGCCGACAGGGCGCGCCAGCATCACAAGGAGGCACGGCACATGGGCTTGCACATTGGCAGCATCGCGCCTGATTTCACCGCAGAGTCGAGTGAAGGGACCATCAAGTTCCACGACTACTTGGGCAAGAGCTGGGGCGTTCTGTTCTCGCATCCCAAGGACTTCACGCCCGTTTGCACGACCGAACTTGGCTACGCCGCCAAGCGCAAGGCTGACTTCGAGAAGCGCAACGTGAAGGTGATCGCCCTCTCGGTCGACCCCGTGGATAGTCATCGTGGCTGGATCTCCGACATCGAAGAGACCCAGGGCGCCAAGATGAACTACCCGATCATCGCGGACAGCGATCGCAAGGTCTCGACGCTCTACGACATGATCCATCCAGAAGCGAACGACACGTTCACCGTACGCTCGGTGTTCTTCGTCGATCCCAACAAGAAGATCCGCGCGATGATCACGTACCCGGCCAGCACGGGCCGCAATTTCGACGAAATCCTGCGCGTGATCGACTCCCTGCAGCTCACCGATGGCTACTCCGTGGCGACCCCGGTGAACTGGAAGGACGGCGAGGACTGCGTGATTGTCCCGTCGCTCCAGGACCCCGAGGTGTTGAAGCAGAAGTTCCCCAAGGGCTACAAGGTCGTCCGGCCCTATTTGCGCCTCACACCTCAACCCAATAAATGAGAGCCCACAAGGTTCAAACAAGGCCAAGGAGCGCCTCGTGATCACGCTGAAGTCTTTCGTGTTGGGTAGCCTGGGTGGAGCGTCCCTCTTGGCATCGGTGGCCTGCGGCGGCGCCGCGGCTCCGAAGCAAGCGCCTACCCCGGTGGAGAGTCAGCCGAGCGCCGCACCGGCGCCACAATCAACGTGGGAGCCGCCTCCGCTCCCCACGGACGATCCCAAGGGCGCCATCGCTTTGCTCGGTGGCATCTCGGGGCCGGAAAAAGCCTGGGACACCATGAGTCACGACGAGAAGGAGTGGTACATGGTCGGCAAGGTGCACCCGATCATGCGCCAGGTGTTCCAGACCTTCGATCAGGCTCGCTACGAAGGCGACAAGTTCGAGTGCGCTCCGTGCCACGAGCCGAACTTCGAGGTCACCAAGTACAAGATGCCGAACCCCAAGCTCTCTCCGGTGCCTGCCTTTGGCAGCGCCGATTGGAAGGCCATGGAGAACGCGCGCATCGTGAAGTTCATGCAGCAACGCGTGACGCCGGTCATGGCGCAGCTCCTCGGGCACGACCCGAACGATGCGAGCCAGGGCGACGCTGTCACCTGCTACGCCTGTCATCCGAAGTCATGAGTGAGAGTGGCGCGTCCGCAATTGCCGAGGAGACGGCCTTCACCGTCGTGAAGGGCGATCCGGACGCGCCGGTCTTCATCACCTGCGAGCACGCCAGCCAGCGTTTGCCGGCGCCTTGGAGTTGGCCGGAGGCCGATCAGCGATTGGTGGGCACGCACTGGGCCTACGACCTCGGGGCGCGCGAGATCACGCTCGAGCTCGCCGCCGCGCTGCGGGCCACGGCCGTGCTCGCCGAATTCTCGCGCTTGCTGGTGGACGCGAATCGCGCCGAAGGCCACCCCGACCTGTTTCGACCCGTCGCAGACGGCGAGCTCGTGATGCTCAACCAGAGCCTGAGTCCGAGCGAGCGCGAGCTTCGCATGCATCGCTACCATCGCCCCTATCACCAGGCGGTGGATACCGCGCTGCTCGATGCACGGGCGCCGTTGTTGTTCTCGGTGCACAGCTTTACGCCGGTGTACGAAGGAACCATCCGCAACGTGGAGCTCGGTGTCCTCTACGATGAGCAGGAGGAGCATGCGTTCGCGCTCGGCGCAGCGCTGGCGCGCGAGCTTCCCAACGTGGCCTACAACGAGCCTTGGTCTGGCAAAGACGGTCTGATCTACTCCGCGGAGGTTCACTCGCGGCGCAACCAGCGCGTCGCGCTGGAGATCGAGGTGCGCCAGGATCTGGCGGTCGATCCGAGCTACCGCGCGCGCTTGATCCCGTTGCTCGCCGACTACATTTCCCAAACCTTCGTGGTGCGCTGAAGGCTCACTGCTCGCCAAGCCGCGGCAACAGCTCGGCGAAGTTGCAGGGGCGATAGCGACTGTCGAGCTGCTGTCCGAGGATCAAATCCCAGGCATCTCGGCAAGCGCCCGGAGAGCCAGGCAGCGCGAACACGTACTTGCCGCGCGCCACCGCGCCCAGGGCCCGTGACTGGATGGTGGAGGTGCCGATCAGCGCGTAGCTCAGCTGTCGGAAGAGCTCGCCGAAGCCCGGGATTTCCTTGTCGGCAACCGAGTGCACCGCCTCGGGGGTCACGTCGCGCCCGGTGATGCCCGTGCCGCCCGTGGTGAGGATGACCTGGACGCGTTCGTCCTCCAGCAAGCGGCGAAGTTCGGCTTCGATCGCGGGCTGGTCGTCGCGCACGAGATTGCGGCTGTGCAGGACGTGACCGGCGGCACTCAGCTTCTCGGCCAACACGGTGCCGGAGCGATCGTCGGCCAGGCTGCGCGTGTCGGAAACGGTCAACACGGCGATCGTGAGTGGAACGAAGGTGCGGCTCTCGTCGATGCCAGGCATGGCGGATCCTTTGCGCGCGGTCAGGGCGCCTGGCAGGCAGGCTCCGTGAGCTCCAGCGTAGCGCGCAGCGTGCGCTGTGCTTGCGGGGCGAGTGGCTCGTCCATCGACATCGCCGTGACGCGGAGCCAGCCACGCAGCAAGAGATGTTCATGGGGTAGACCCAGGGGACCGAGCGAGGCCGGCGTGCTCGGCATGCGCCCGTAGCCGACGCGACCGTCGCGTAGATCCTGGGCGCGTGTCACGGCCTGGACGTCGGCGGTCGAGGGGGCGCTCCCCAGTTGTCCCAGCCAAATGCTGCGGGCATCGCTCGTGCGCTTTTGCAGGCCACGCAACCGCTGGGAGCGCGCGTCGCGCACGCCGTAGGTGAACACGGACGGCACGCTGAGGGGCTGCACGCTGAGTTCGCAGCGGTTGATCTTGAGCTGGGCGACCGACCTGGGGGCTTTGGCGCGGCGCGGGCCGGCCGGCTCGAGGAGTTCGCGTCGAACGAACAGCGCCCAGGTGGAGCCCGGCACGGGTCCGTGGATGACCCGATAGTTGCGCAGCGTGTCTTCTGCGCGCAAGGAAGTGAGCGCCGCGCCATCGTTGGCGCTCAGCACCGCGAGATTGACCTTGTGCGAGACGAGCTCGGTGAGCAGCTCTGCCGGCGTGAGTGTGGCCGCTCCGAGATGGGCACCGAGGACGCGAAGGGTAGGGCCAGAAGACGGCGTGGGCCGCGTACTGCGTGCGAGCGAGAGGGCAGGAAGGCCCCAGGAGATCACGAGCAACACGCAGACTGCGAGCGCCAGCCAGGCCCGCCGCAAGGCCGCGTATACACCGAGCCCGAGCGCCACCAGGCACAACTGGAAGCCGAGTTCTTCCATCACCGTGCCTAGCCAGAACATCCCGCCCAAGCGGCCGAGGCCCGCCGCGCACAAGCAGCCCAGCACCGCCCAGCTCAGCCAGTGCGGCTCCAGATTCAGCGTGGCCCAGCCGGCCCAGCTGCCGCGCCGAGCCACAGCTCGTTTGGTGCGCTTGGGAGGGCGGGCTGCCACGTCAGGTCGAGGAGCCCGAGAGCAAGGCTTCCGCGCTCGTCGTCATCAAACGCGTCAGCCGCTTGGCCACGCGAGCCGGGTCGTCGATGGGGCTGCCCTCGGAGAGCAGGGCCTGATCGTAGAGGAGCTCGATGGCCTCCGTGACGGCCTCGCCTTGCGCGGTCTTCTCCTGCAGGCGCGATAGCGCGGAGACCAGCGGGTGCTTGGCATTGAGCTCCAGGATCCGCTTCTGTGGCGGCAGATCGGCCCCCTGCTGCATACGGAGCAAGCGCTCGATGTACGGCCCGAGGCCGCCCTCCGGCACCACCAGACAGCTCGGCGAGTCCGTCAAGCGATCCGACAAGCGTACCTCGCTGATCTGCTCGCCGAGCACTTCGCGCACGCGTGCGAGCAGGCGCTCCGTGGCTTCGTCGGGTGCGGGCTTCTCTGCATCGCTCGCGCCGCTCTCGGACGGGTCGAGATCGAGCTTCTCGTCCATGGCCGAGACGAGCGGCTTGCCGTCGAACTCGCCGAGACCTCGCACGACCCACTCGTCTACCGGGTCGACCATGAACAGAACTTCATAGCCACGCGCTCGCAGCGACTCGATGTGCGGGCTCGACTCGACGGTGCGACGGGAAGGCCCGAGCAGATAGAAGATGGAGCGCTGTGCCTCGGGCATGCGCTTGACGTAGTCCGCGAGGGAGGTGGTGGTCTCGGCCTTGCTGCTCTCGAAGCGCAGCAGCTTGGCGAGCCGGTCCTTGTACTCCGGATCGAGGTGCACGCCTTCCTTCAGCACCGAGCCGTAGTTCTTGAACAACGTCACGTAGTCTTCGGGGCGCTTGTCCGCGATCTCCTCGAGTAGATCCAGAACTTGCTTGATCACCTGCTTGCGGATCACGCGCACGACCTTGGAATCCTGCAAGATCTCACGCGATACGTTGAGCGGCAGGTCCTCCGAGTCGATCACGCCGCGCACGAAGCGTAGCCAGCGCGGCAAGAGCTCCTTGAAGTCGTCCATGATGAAAACGCGCTTCACGTGCAGGCGTACGCCATGGCGCTCTTCGGGCGAGAACAGGTCGAACGGGGGGCGCTTCGGAATGAAGAGCAGACCGCTGAACTCCTGGGTACCCTCGACGTGGAAGTGCTTGCGCCCGAGGGGCGGTTCCCAGTCGTGTGTGAGGTGGCGGTAGAACTCGTCGTACTGCTCGTCGCTGATCTCACTTGGCCGACGCTGCCAGAGTGCGCTCGCCTGGTTGATGCGATCGAAACTCAGCGCATCGTCCTTCTTGCTGCCGAGCTCGATCGGGTAGCCGACGTAGTCCGAGTAGCGCGAGACCAGCTGGCGGATGCGCCCAGGATTGAGGAACTCGCGGTGCTCCTCCTTCAGATGCAGGATGACCGAGGTGCCGCGTCCTTCGCGCTCCACCTTCTCGATGGTGAAGCCCTGCTTGGCGTCCGACTCCCAGCGGTGGGCCTGCGACTCGCCGCGCTTCTTGCTGATCACGCTCACGCGGTCGGCCACCAAGTACGCGCTGTAGAAGCCGACGCCGAACTGGCCGATCAAGTTGACGTCCTTCTTCTCCTTGACCTGCTTCAAGAACTCCTTGGAGCCCGAGTGCGCGATGGTGCCGAGGTTCTTGATGAGCTCGGCTTCGTCCATGCCCACGCCGTTGTCGTCGATGGTGAGCGTCGCGCTCGCCTCGTCGGGGATCAGGCGGATTCGCAAGGGCTCTGCCGACTCGGCTGGGTTGGTGAGGGCGAGGAAGCGTTCCTTGTCGAGCGCGTCGGAGGCGTTCGAGAGGAGCTCACGCAGGAAGACCTCGGGGTGGCTGTATAGAGAGTTGATGACCAGGCCGAGGACTTCACTGACCTGGGCTTGAAAGGCGTGCTGTGTCATGGCTTGCCGCGAAAGTTGGTCATGCTCCCGGCCATGTCAAGAGGGGCCCATGAGCTCCGTGAGGGCTCGTTCGAGGAGGCTGCGCGGGTAGCCCATGGAAAAGCGCGCGTTGATCTCCGAACGGGGCTGAAATTCGAGCGCGCCACCCGGGCCCTGGTACTCGAAGGCATCGAGGCCGAACGGGCCGAAGTAGCCGATGGCGTGGAGGGCGCGGCCGGAGTGTGCGAGTTCGTGGTCGAGGCGTGCGCGATGCGCGGGGGGGAGCGGCTCGAGGGCTGGGCTCGAGCGGAGCCAGCGGCCCATGGCGTCGCAGTGCTGTTCCATCAGGGGCCCGCTCAGCAGTGTACCGTCGGCCGCCAAATAGCCGTGGAGTGCGAAGTCGCGCGTGCGACGCAGCCAGGGCTCGACCTGGAGCCCCTCGCCGGACTCGAAGGAACGCCTGGCGAAACCGCGGCTGCTCGCGTCCAACACCCCGCCGATCGCGCGGCGCCGCTCGCGGCCAGCAAAACCGAAGGGCCGCTTGAGCACCAGGTCCTGGTCCGGTTCGCATGATTTGACCAATTGCTCAAGAGTTTCCATATCATACACGTAGGATGCCCCGGCCAACGTCTGGCCAAGGCGGGCGCAGAAGGCGCGTCCATTGGCTTCGCGAAGTGCCGCCAGGTCGGGTGCGGCCACCGAGAGCTCGAGGCCGATGGCGTGCAGGCGTCGGAGCGCATGGGGGGTGGGGCAGAACGCGAGCACGCGGCGTCCGGCAGCGGCGACGACGTCGGCCTGCGCGTGTGCACCCAACACGACGTCATCCGATCGCACGAGCGTGGCCATGCGCGCGACCAACTCCACGATGCGCGCTTCGCGCTCCAGGTCGGGTCGGTAGGCGGCAGGTGCGCTCAGCTCGACGTCGGCGTCGAGGTTCATCAACCACGCGATCGAGGTTGCCATGCTTCGAGCTCGTCCATGAAGGATGTGTCCAGGCCAGCGCGCGCGCGTGCCTCGCGCGACAGTGGCTTGCCGCGCATCACCATCGGCGATAGTGGCGCGGGTAGCGTGCGCTCCCAGCTGGCGAAGTCGAGCGCACCGGTGAGCTCGCGGAACCAGTGCACGCCGAACGCGACGTGTGCGATCTCTTCTTCGCCGACCAACTCCTGCAGCGCAGCACCCTCGTGGTCTCCCGCCGCCCGGAACATCTCCGCGAAGCGCGCGGTGTGATCCAGGTTGCTCGCCTCGAAGCCGATGCCCATCAGCGCCACGAACCCGGCCGCGCTCCGGGCGTGAGGCGTGCGCTCCCAGAACCAGTCGCGAACCGGAAAGTCTCCTACTCTGAAACCTAACCGTTCGATGTGAGCTGAGTACAGACTCATGTGTCGAATCTCATCCTGACAAATGCTCAGGAGTCCACGCCTGAACGAAGCTGGAGTGTCTGGAAAGGTCAGCACCGCCCAGCACATCAGTTCCGCTGCTTGCAGCTCGTGATGCAGGAACGTGTGCAGCAAGTGCGCCCGCTTGTGTGGCGACGTCAGCGCATGCGCGGACTTCGGTGCCTTGTACTTGTCCCACACCACGCGCAGCTCCGCGGGCCTGCCTGGTCGCTCGATGCGCAGCTCCGTGTTCGTCGTTGCAAACGTCGTAGGTAGTGCCGGCGGATTGAACTTGTACGCGAGCGACGTCGATACGACGTACGCATGCGCCCAGTGTTCGAGTGACTCGCGAGCGATATGGTTCGGGTTCATCGACGACACTTTCGGCGACCACCCACGTCGCGCGAGTGAGCTCGCAGGGCGCGCTTGGTGCGCGCTCGCCGAGCACAGGCTGCGATTGGCCAGTTCGCGCTTGATACGTCTCGGCTTGGGAGCATGACGCGCTCAGATTGTCCCGTTTTCCAGTGACTTCAAGCGTTTTTCCATCATTTCAGCGTCAGCAGGGTGAGCGCGCAGGCGCCCGGGGAAGCCGTTTTTTAGGCGTGAACGGTCAACTGGCGCCGAGACATTTGTGATCAGTTGAGGAATCGTTCGTGCTAGGACGTACGTGTGAGTCACCGGCGAGTACAAGCAGCGGCGTGCGCTTTGTGGTGGGCAGTCTCCGGCTGCTCCGATGAAGCACCGCAAAACACCCAGCCCAAAGCGCCGGCGCCTCGCTACACGCTCGAGCGTCCTGCTGATTCGCTCGCAGTGCCGATGCAGCGAGAAGATTCGTTCCGGCGCGGCGTCTCGTTGAGTGTGTACGGTGGCAGCTCCGAAGAGCCATCCACCAAGCCGACCTACGGCAAGTTCCTGGATGACATCGTCGATCTCGGCGCGACCGATCTCGAGCTCGTGGTGCGTTGGTTCCAGGTCGATACCAAGGCCATCGAGATTGCGCCGAGCGCACTGTCTACGGTTGAAGACGAGTTGCTGACGTGGCTGATGGACGAGGCGAACACGCGTGGTCTGCGAGTCTGTCTGACGCCCGTACTAGAGATCGAGGCCGAGGGTCCGAAGGAGACTCGGTCTGCTATCGAACCTGAGGCATGGGATCGTTGGTGGTGGAGCTATGAGCGCTTCGTCACTCACTACGCTCGTCTCGCGGGCACGCACAAGGCGGCGCTGTTGTCCGTCGGGTCCGACCTCACGAGCACTCAGTCGCAGACCGATCGTTGGCGTGAGTTGGTGCGCGACGTGCGCAAAGTGTATCGAGGCAAGCTCTGGTACTCGGCAGCCATCGATCACGTATCGGAGGTCGGCTTCTGGGACGCCGTCGACGTCGTGGGTGTGACCGGATATCAGACGGCGCTCATTCCGGCGGCGGGTTCCGACGAGGAGCTGCGCAAGGCGATGACACCTCAAGCGACCAAGCTGCGCAGCTGGGCGCTGGCGGAGGGCAAGCGTTACCTATTCACCGACCTCGGTCTGTTCACGCCTGGCGCCGATCGATCCAAGCTGTTGATGGACGAACTCCGTCGCCAGCGCACCACCTACGAAGTGTGGCAGGACGATCCGCGTCTCGAAGGAATGATGGCGGGTGCTTGGCTGGGGCGCGCGCCGCAGGTGGCCCTGCCCGGGGTACGTGAGCGCCCTGCTGCCGAGGTGCTGCGTCACTGGTATCGCGCGAGTCGGGTCGCAGCCCAGGGCTCCATCCTGCCGTGAGGCAAGCTCCCTGAGGCGCCCGATCCTGCCGCGAGGTCAACTCGCAGCGGGGCTTCATCTCATTGCGAGACCGGTCCGCTCGAAGGGGTCGAGCGTGCTGCGAGGCCAAGCCTGGGCGAAGGGCTCGACCCTACCGCGAAGCTAGCCCGCTGAAGACCGCGTTGACCGCCAGGCTCTTGCGGTATTCCGCAAACATTTCAAGTGTTTGCTCATTCGATAGGCCGAAGTCCTCGAGTTGGTACTGGTGGCGGCCGTACTTGTGCTGGGGGCTGCGGAGGAGGGTCTCGGTCATGGCCCAACGCGCCTCGGCGCGCAGCTCCAGGCCGAGCTTCACGTAGAGCTTCTCGAGCGCCTCGAGCGGGGCTGCGATGAGGTCTTCGTAGCTCACGTCCACGAAGCCGCGCTCGCCGTCACGCTTGCGGACTTCGAGCGCACGCTCGAGCATGCGGCTCACCTTGCGGGACCAGTGACGACCGATCTCGTGGGGATCGACGCTATCGCTGAACACCCCTCGCGAGTGCCAGATCATGCTGCAGAAGGAAGCCAAGGTCTGCGACGGATCGCGGTGCGTCTGGATGACGCGAGCATCCGGGAAGACCTTGCGCAGCACGTCGAGGTGCTCGAGGTGGTGAGGTGTCTTGAGGACCCAGCGCTTGGGGCCCTGGCGATGACTGAGCCAACGCAGCATCAGGTCGAGGAGTCTGTAGGCGGGAGTCTGATCCTGCTGCTCGAGCCAGTGTGCATAGCTCGGCACGTGCAGTGTCGCTTCGGGTACGGTGCTCAAGAAACTGTAGTCGAGCAGCAGCACGTCTTCTTCGGGCGCGTCGGCTTCCACCGGATGAATTGCGAAGAAGTCGGGCGCCATGTAGAGCAGCGCGCGCTCGCTGAGCTTGGCTTCGAGCCAGCGCGCATCGTGCCCGTGAAAGCGCGAGAAGAAGGAGCGCTCGGGGGCCATGGGCGCGATGGCTTCGTAGGAGCGCAAGCTGCGCAGGCCCGTGTCGCTCGCAAGTAGCCGATGCAGCATGGTGGTGCCCGTGCGCTGCAAGCCCGCGATGACGATGGGCGCTGGCAGTTCGCTCTCGAATACCTCGGGATGTCGCTTGATGGCGTCTTGCAGCAGCAAGCGCGTGGTCAGCGAGCGCGTCAGGCGAGCCTTCGTGATCAGCTTGCCTACCGTGTGCAGGTTGGCCTCGCGCTCGATCGAGCGCAGCAGCACGCCGAGCGCCTCGCGAAAACTCTCGTCGCCGAAGTCGCTCAGCCCTGTTTGCGCTCGCGCCGCGCTCAGCAGCGCGCTCGCCTGCAACGCATCGCCGCCTGCGCCGAGGCGCTTGAGTCCCTCGCCCCAGCGATTGAGCAGCGCGAGCGGCAGCGGTCGATAGTGATAGGAGCCAACGCTGGCAGTGGTGCGAGCTAGTGCATGCGAATTCACGGCTGAATCTCTCGGAGGGCGACGACCCGGGTTTGAGGCACGGGATGGGCAGCGGCACGGACCCAGCGAAAGCACATGGTGCCAAAGCGATGCCCAGCCGTGTCGAGCCAGTTGTCGACGCCCGGATTGCGGTGCGAGACCACGATGCACACGCTCCCGTCGGCGCGCAGTTTGGCGCCCGCCTGGTTGATGCAAACCTCGTGGTGGCGATAGTCGAGTGACTCCATCCAGTAGTTGTTGAGCTGAAAGTTCCAGTAGTCGCAGCTTGGTGGCGTGACCTCGATGACGAGCGCTTGATCCTCTTCGAGCTCCCAGAAGCTGTGATAGTAGGCAATGTTCGGATCGCCGCCGAACATGCGCGAGAGCTGTGGATCGAACTGGGGCAGCTGGTTTGCGTGCTTGCGGAAGCCCTTGGCCCAGTTGGGAAAGATCATGGCGCAGGCACTCACCAGGCTGGCAGCGCTCTGCAGGCCGCGCATCACGCCGTCGGGCGTCAAGCCCGGCAGAGGCCCGGACTGCTCCGTGTTCGGTGCTTGCTCGATGCGCTCGAGCGTGAGGTCTGCGCGCGTCTCGCGGGTGCGATCGGAGAACGTCTGCCGCACGATCAGCGTGCCGTAGCCCTCCGGGAGTTTGAGCCAGTTGCCCGCGCGAGGTTCCTTGCTGAGCACCACATCGATACGCCCATCCGGCGTCAGTTGCATGTCCTTGGCCTCGAGGAAGCCAGCCGGCGGCATGCCGGCACCCTGCCCGTAGTGTCCGTTCTGAGTGGCGATGCTGAGGTAGGGCACGCTGCCGCGCGTACCGGAGAGGCGATAGACGTAGTCGCCGTGCACCGGCGCGTTCTCGTACCAGTTGTCAGGGTTGTCGGCGCCCATCTTGATGGTCTCGTGGACGGTCCGTCGCAGTACCGGCGCAGCGGGCTCGGAGAATTCCACGAAGGTCTCGAAGGCGGCTCGCACCAGGCGGGTCAGATAGCGGACCCCTTCGGCTCGCGTCAGCGGATCTGCTGCGGCCTCGTCAGCGAAGATGGGATCGCCCGCCGATTTCAGACGATCACAGAAGGCGTGCCAGGCGGCCTTGAGTGCTTGCGTGTCGCTCTCCGTGTTCGTTTGGCTCATCGATGCTCCCCCAGCGCGCGCTCGATCAGCCGTTGGCTCTCGCGCAACAGGCGCCGCCCCACGGCCGTGTCCCGTGTCTGACCCGCGGGTCGCTTCTCGACCATCGCGTGCAGGTAGCGGCCCGTGCGCCCCTCGAGCTCTCGCGCGCAGCACAAATAGGTCACGGGCAAGGCAGCGTCGGCCGGGGCTCGAAAGAACTTCTTCATCACGAGTCCGAGCGCGGGCTTCACCCACTCCGGCGCTTCCCGCGCGATGTCGGTGTCCACGGCGCCGGGACACATCGTGTGCACCGACGCACGTCCAGCGAGGCGACGCGCCAAATCCGCCGCGTACACCTCCACGAGGAGCTTGGAGTAGCCGTAGACCTTCATGCTGCCCATGGCGTCGTAGGGCGTGAAGCGGCCGAGATTGCCGAAGTCCACCGAGCCCACATCACGGTGGGTCTCGCTCGACACGAACACGAGCCGAGGAGGGTGCTCCGCGTTGGGCTCGATCACGCACAGCGACAGCAAGCGCTCCACCAACAACACGTTGGCCAGGAAGTTCACGCCGAACATCAGCTCGAAACCTTGCTTGGTGGGACGCGCGCTGCTCGGAACGACGCCTGCGTTGAGCACCACCAGATCGAGCCTGCGTCCGCTGCGGGCGAGCTCTTCGCAAAGGGCGATCACCGAGTGAAGGTCGGCCAGATCCACGGGTAACATCTCGACGTGGCTCGAGCCGCTGCTCTGCATGACGTCCGCGGCGGCCTCGGGGATGCCAGTGCGACACGCCATGATCACGTGGGCTCCGCGTTCGGCGAGTTGCGTCGCGATGGCTTTGCCGAGTCCGCGGTTGGCGCCCGTGACGAGGGCCAGCTTGCCGTCCGCGCGATCGGCGCCGGCGAGTGTCACGGTTCGCTCCTGATGCTGGCGCGTGGCCACGGCTCCCGCGAGGGCAGCGCTGATGGGGTTCCGCATGGCGGAGAGCGATATCAGAAATCGGCGTGCCCTGCCGGGAGAACCCGGACATCGGGCCCACTCAGCGCGCGGCGAGCACAAAAAAAGGCCGCCCGGGCGGAAACGGGCGGCCTCCATGCGGCGTGAGCGTGACCTTGATCAGATCTTGATCTGACCTGCGCGCGCGAGTGCCTTGGCTTCGACGCTCTGGATCTCCACGTAGCCTTGCGAGCTGGTGGGGTTGAGTCCTTCGCTCTTCTCCATGGAGGCGTCGGCCTCGTTGTAGAGCGATCCAGCGCAGTCCTTGAGGCTGTGGAAGTAGATGTTGCCCTTGTAGAGGCCGAGCTCCACGGTGCCCGTGGCCGGCTCGGAGAGCACGTCGATCGCGGCCAGCGCAGCGCGGACCGTGGGATCGAACAGGCGGCCGTCGTAGATGTGGTCGGCCACGATGCGCGAGAGCTCGTTGAAGAGCTTGGTCGCGCGACGATCCATCACGGCCTGGTACACGGCGCGCAGACCCGCGCCGAGCAACTCCATGCCTGGGGCTTCGTACACGCCGCGGCTCTTGGTGCCGATCACGCGATTCTCGAGCGCGTTGCGCATCCAGACGCCGTTGCGGCCGGCGATTTGGTTGGCCTCGAGCATGGCGGCCACGGAGTCGAGCGTCTTGCCGTTGATGGCCGTGGCGCGCCCGCGCTCGAAGCGCAGGGTCACGCTCTCGACGCGGTCGGGCGCCTTCTCGGGCCACACGCCCATGATGGGATCCACGATGGTGCACGGAGTCTCGATGGACTCGAGATCTTCGGCTTCATGGGACAGGCCGGCCAGATTGGCGTCGGTGGAGTAGCGCTTCTTGGCGCCCACTTCGGCTTCGATGCCCTGCGCGCGCAGGTAGGCTGCCATCTCCTTGCGGCCCGGGAACTCGCTCAAGAGCGCCGGGTCACGCCAGGGGGCGTAGACCTTCATGTTGGGGGCCAGCACGTTCGTGTAGCGCTCGAAGCGGAGCTGGTCGTTGCCGCGGCCGGTGGCGCCGTGGGCGAGCACGGTGCAGCCGCGGTCGCGCATCGCGCCCAACAGGCCCTTCACGGTGACGGCACGCCCGAGGCCAGTGGTGTTCCAGTAGCCGCCGTCGTAGGTGGCCTGGCTCTTCAGAGCCATGAACGCGGCCTCGGCCATTTCCTTGCGCAGATCGACGATCACCGTCTCCGCGCCGGTGGGGGCCATCTTCGTCTTGATGTCGTTGACGTCTTTCTCGTCGGGCTGGGCGAGGTTCGCCGTGAAGCACAGCACGTCGGCGCCAGCCTTCTTGAGGCGCGTCGTGACGGTCTTGCTATCGAGACCACCCGAGACGCAGATACCAACCTTGTGACCCTTCAATTCCTCGATGCGCATGGCGCGCAAAGGTAGTCGAAAGCGGCCCGCGCGCCATCGGACGCAGGCGCCGTTCGCGAGGGCGCTCGAGGCGGGCCCGGCGGGTCGCGGGGACCCTCGAGGGGGCGGTCTAAACCTCAGTCTTCGGCGCGGTCGCGGAAGCGCTGCATCATGCGCGGAAGCTCTTGATCAGCGAAGACTTTTTGAAGCTCTTCGGGGATCGGCAGGGTGGTCACGATCTCGTTCTCGTAGAAAGCCTTGGTCTCGCCGTCCGAGGTCTCTTCGAGTTTCCAGCGCCCCTCGTTCTTGGTGAGCGTCGGGGACTCCAGCAACGACCAGCTGACCTCGTTTTTCCCGAGCTTGTAGCGCACGGTGTACTCGGTCTTCACTTCCGAGCCGGCGACCTTCACCTCGACGAAGAACTTCGCGACCAGGGCGTCTTGGGTGCGCTCCTTGATCTCGACCTTCTTCACTTCGGGCAGGAACTCCGGGTACTTGTCGACCGCGATGACGATTTCGCGGAACTCTTCGGGGGAAACGAACGTCTCGACCGTGGTGGAGCTTTTGGGCATGGCCCATCTTTACCATAGGCCCCGTGTGAAGCAGCGTGAACATCCGTGAGCGCAGCGAACCTCGCGGCGGGGTGGGCCCCGGCGCGGCTTGCGCTGGGCGGGGAGGTCGCGCGACCTCGCTCGTAAGCATGCGAGGCCACCGTGAGCGCAGCGAACCTCGCGGCGGGGTGGGCCCCGGCGCGGCTTGCGCTGGGCGGGGAGGTCGCGTGACCTCCCCGTGAAATGACGCTCACATCTTGCCCTGTGCCAGGTTCTGCACGACGAGCTTGCCGTACTGCCAGATGGTGCGGCCCACGGTGCGGCGGTCGAGCGTGCTGAACACGGTGTCGGCCAGTCCGAAGGGCAGCATGCTGGGAATCGGCCCGCGCGCGTACTCGAGCATCCAGGCATGGCTGGGCACGGCGTAGCCCTTGGCGCGATCGGCTCCCAAATAGGCTGCATCGCCCGGCTTGTAGACCGCGCGCTCGAACTCGCCCGGGTGATAGCACCACATCTCGCCGTCCATCATGAAGTCGTAGACCTCCGTGGCGTAGCGACCCGAGTGGCCTTCCGTGCCGATCGGAGTGCCGAAGATCAAGATGTACTCGGTGATGGAGCAGTGGAGCAGCTTCATCTGGCCCATCGCCCCGCCGGCGTTGTTGAAGAGCCAGTCGACGTCGAGCGTGATGTGCTTGGGGTAGCGGCGCTTGAGCTCGTCGCAAACCACGCGGATCATCTCTTCTTTGCTCTTGCGGCCGATACCGAGCTTGGCGACCTCGTGCAGTTCGTCTGGATCGAAGATGTAGCCCATGAAGTCAGTCTTTCTCGCGCTGCCGGTTGGAACTCGTTGATCTTCAGCGTTGCGGTCCGACCAAGGTGCGCAGGACGCTGGTGGCGACCACGTCTCCTTGGGCATCGCGCATGGTGACTTGTACCTGGTATTCGGCGCGTACGCTGCTCGGGATGGCAGGACAGCGCCCCTCGGCGGTGATGGGGCCGCGAGCCTTTTTCACGTAGTCGATGGAGAGCCCCGCCACGATGAAGCGCGCGTCGGCAGGCATGGTGTAGGCGAGCGAAAGATTGCCCGCGAGCTCCGCCAAGTTGGCGAGCGCGATGGCATGCACGCACTGAAGGTGATTGCGCACGGCCGGGCGATCGGCGAGCAAGACCTTGGAGCCGTGCGGGCCGAGTTCGAGCACCTGCGCGCCGATGCTGCCCGTGTAGGGAGCCAAACGACCCACGCCTTGGCTGAAGATCTGCTTACCGAAGGGCAGCCCGGAGAGCTTGTCCCAGGCAGCGCGCAGCGTCCCCGCGGCATTTTCGCCAGAGGGCACGAAAGGTAGGGTGAGTTTCAAGGGGGGCTCCTCGCAGCGCGCAAACTGGCAGTTGAGGCCCGGCTGTCAAGCCACGCGCGTCTGGATTTGTGCGGTGAATCTTCAGTGTTGTGGGGCGTCTTTCGTTGCACCGCGAGGACTGGTCCGTGACGCGTGCGCGCGTTAGGGTTCGCACTCCCGGAAAGGACGAAGTTGAGCCATGCCGCATTTGGGTTCGCGCGCGACACCACGCCTGCTTTCGGTGTCCTTCTACGGTGCCCTGGCGCTGATGACAGGCTGCGCCAGCTGCTCGTACAGCGCCTCGTACAGCAGCCGCACTGGCAGCTCCGCGACCTCGGGTGGTGAGCGCACGCACGTCGAGCATCATCACCACGAGCAGGGCCCGCGGGGCAGCATCCACGTATCGGCGGGTTCGCAGCCGCCGCGTCCTTCCACACACCACGAGCATCACGGTCGGCATGACTCGGGTCAGCCCGTCGTGCACTCGACGCCGCAGCCAGGTGCCCCAGCTGGGGGCCAGGGCGGTGCCGGCGGCGTGGCAACTGGCGCGCCCGGCAGCAACGGTGGCGCTGGGGGAAGTGGCTCGGTACACGGCGGCATCGGCGGCGCGCCCGCGGGCAATGGCGCCGGCGGCGTCGTCGCGGGCGGCACGGGCCAGCCAAGCGGCGGCAGCAACCCCGGGCAACAAGGCTCCGGCGGCGCAGTCACGCCTGCGCCCGATCATGGCGGCACCCCCACGCCCAGCTCGCCTGGCCCGCGCCCGAGCATGGCCGAGGTGGCCGCGCTGCCGCGGCCGGGAGCTGGCGAAGGCATGGCGAGCGTGGCCGCTCCCAACACGAAAGCTGGCTCGGCGGAGCAGGTGCAGGGCCGCGATCCCAGTGGTCCCAAGCCCGGCGAAGCCGCCAATCGCCCGGTGCATCCGGTGACGGCTCCGGTTGGCAAGCGCACCACCAAGGCGCTGCCCTCGAAGGGAAGCCGCGACGCGCAGAAGCAGGAAGTCGACAAGCAGGGTGGCTCGCGCCAGAAGGACTCTGCTCAGCAGAGTGGGGGCGAGAAGTCGGCGGGCCAGAAGAAGCGCTGAGCGTCGATTTGGCAACGCTGCGCGCCGAGCGATCAAGTAGTACTGGCGGCGTGCGACGCGTGATGTTGATTGGGCTCGACTGTGTGCCGCCCGCGCTGGCCTTCGAGCGTGGGGCGAGCCTGATGCCGAACTTGGCTTCGCTCATGCGCCGAGGAGCCTGGGGGACGCTGCACTCGACCATGCCACCCATTACCGTGCCGGCCTGGACGAGCATGGTGAGCGGTCGCGATCCCGGGGAGCTCGGCCTGTATGGGTTTCGTATGCGCCGTGCCCGCAGCTACGAGCTCTCCATGGTGCAGAGCACGGATGTCCGCTGCGAGCGCGTGTGGGACGTGATCGCGCGCCATGGGCGCCGCTCGAGCGTTCTCTTCGTGCCGCCCTCCTATCCGCCTTTCCCCGTGCAGGGGGAGCTCGTGAGTTGCTTCCTCACGCCCGACGGGCAGAGCCCGTGCACCTATCCGACGCCGCTGCGTGGCGAGCTCTCGGCGCGCTTCGGCGCCTACGTTCCTGACGTCGAAGTGCGCTCGCGCGCGCCCGAGGGACTGGTGAACGAGCTGGTGGCCATGACCCGCCAGCACTTCGCGATGGCGCGGTACGTCTGGCAGACCCGCGAGGCGGACTTCCTGATGATGGTGGAGATCGGCCCGGATCGATTGCACCACGCGAGCTATCAGCACCTCGATGCTGGCCATCCGAAACACGATCCGAGCGCGCCCGGCGTGGCCGAAGCCGAGCGCTACTACCGGGAGCTCGATCGAGAGCTAGGCCAGTTGGTGGCGCTGGCCGATGCCGATACGGCCGTGCTCGTGGCGAGCGATCACGGGGCGCGCCCATTGCGCTCGGCGTTCTGCATCAACGAGTGGCTGATCGAGCGCGGCTTTCTGTGTTTGCGCGAGCGGCCAGGCAAAGCTCAGCCGCTCAAGCCCTCGATGATCGACTTCACGCGGACGCGCGCCTGGGCAGAGGGCGGCTACTACGCGCGCGTGTTCCTGAACGTGCGTGGCAGAGAACCCGAGGGATGCGTCGAACCGGAGCAGGCCGAGGCCCTGTGCAGGGAGCTGCGCCAAGCACTACTGGACGTGAGTGGGCCTCGGGGCGAACGTTGGCTCAACCGCGTGGAGGCTCCGCGCGAGCTCTATCGCGACGTGCGCGGGGACGCTCCGGATCTGCTCGCTGTCTTCGACGACCTCAACGTGCGTGCGCTGGCCACGGTAGGTGGCGCCGGTCTCCACAGCGACTCCGACGATCGCGGCGCCGACGCGTGCAACCATGATTGGCGTGGCATCTTCGTGCTCGCTGGGGCGGGGGTGACCGTGCGCGGCGAGTTGCCCGAATGCAGCATCTACGACGTTGGCGCGACCATCCTCGGACTGTTCGCGGTCGACAAGCCCGCCGATTGGCTCGGACAGGATCGGAGTCGAGCGTCATGAGCACGCGCTCGCTGGTCGTGGGGCTCGACGGAGCCGACCTGGAGATCGTCCTCGCCCTTGGCCGCGAGCGACTACCCGAGTTGTTCGCGCTGATGGATCGAGGCGTGTTCGCGCATCAGTTGAGCGTGCAGCCGCCGGCTACCTTGCCCAACTGGACGACCTTTCTCACGGGGGTGGATCCCGGGCGCCATGGAGTGTTCGATTTCACCGTGCGCGACGGATACGCGGTGGCGTTTCGCGCGGGCACCGTGCGCGAGACGCCCACCTGGATCGCTCGGCTCGACCGACTCGGGATGCGCTGCGCCTGCGTCGGGTTTCCAGCCACGTGGCCGCCCGAGCGCCTGCGGCACGGCGTCTTCATCAGCGGCTGGGATGCGCCCGTGGCCTTCGAGGCGGATGCCTCGTTCGTGTGGCCGCGCGCGTTGTATGGGACCTTGATGCGGCGCTTCGCTGCGCTGCGCTTCGACGAAGTCGACCAGTTTCGAGCCGACGCGCCAGGATTTCACGCCGCCCTGGGGGACAGCTTGGTGGCGAAGGTCGAGGCGCGCAGCGATCTCGCGAGCTACTTGCTTGCCATGCGCCGTTGGGACGTGTTCGCGTTCTACTTCGGGGAGAGCGACACGGCCTCGCACTACCTGTGGAGTTTGCACGACGAGGGGGCGCCGAGGCGGCCGGCTCGAGTGAGTGCGAGCGAGGCCACGGGGTTGACGCGCGTCTACCAACAGCTCGATCGCGCGCTGGGGAGGTTGGTGCGGGAGGCCGGGCCCGACGTGGAGATCACCGTGGTGAGCGACCACGGCTCGGGCGGGTCGTCCGACAAGGTGGTGTACTTGAATCGCGCGCTGGCGCAGCTGGGACTCTTGAGCTTCAAGCCGAACATGCAACGGGCGAATGCGGCCGGCGGGGTCAAACGTCTCGCGCTCGAACGCCTGTCCCCGCGCTGGCGCGATCGGCTTTTTCGCGCGGCGGGTGCACGCTTGCCGAGCTGGCTCGAATCTCGCGCTCGCTTCGCGCGCATCGACATGGCCCGCACCCAGGCCTTCAGCGACGAGCTCAACTACTTTCCTGCGGTCCATTTCAACGTCAAGGGCCGCGAGCCGCAGGGCACGGTCGAGCCAACCCAGCTGCCGGCGCTGCGAGCGCGCGTGACAGAGGGGCTGCTGTCGCTGCGCGATCCCTTCTCTGGCCGGCCACTCGTCACGCGCGTGATGCCGCGCGAGGAACTGTTCGACGGTCCTTGGGTGCAGCGCGCTCCCGACCTCTTGCTCGAGCTCCGGCTCGATCGCGGCTACAGCTACAACTTGATGCCTTCGCCATCCGCGGGGAGCGACATCGTGGTGCGCCTCGAGCCCCATGATTATCTGGGCAAAAAGGGGCGTAGCTTGCCCGGCAGTCATCGCCCGCGTGGGCTGTTCATCGCCGCGGGCCCGCGCGTCGCGGCGCGCGGCCAGATCGAAGCGACGATCGCCGACGCCGCAGCCAGCGTCCTCTCGCGCTTGGACGTCGCGCCGCCCGAGCATGCAGCGGGGAGCGTGCCGCATGCGCTCGACGCCGGCGGCCCGCTGCGCGACCTGCCCGAGGCCGCGCCTCGACTGGTTGGCCTGGGTGATCAGGGAGCGCTCGAGCGTCGCCTGCGAGCCCTGGGCTACGTGGATTGAGGCATGCGCACCCTGCACGTCGCTGCGCTGGCCCATCCAACCCGTCAAGGAACGCAAGCTGCGCTGCACAGCATGCTGTCCGCGTTGGCCCAGGCGGGGCACGACACGCACCTCCACTGCTATCCGCTTCACGACGGGGCAGGCCGCGGTTCAGGCGCTGACTACCAGGTTCACCGGCCCGCCTCGGCCTTGTCGCCGCGCTCGACACGCTCGGGGCCGAGCCTGGAGAAGCTGCTGCTCGACGCGCTGCTGGCTCGCGACTTGAGGCCGCTGTGCGCGCGGCTCGAGCCGGACGTCGTGATCGCCCATCACGTGGAGGCAGCCATGTGTTGTCTGCGCCTCGCGAAGCCCGTGCTGTTCATGGCGCACACCAGCCTGGCAGCCGAGCTGCCGAGCTATTTCTCGCCTCGTTTCGCAGGGCCCTTGCGTGGCATGGGGGAGGGGCTCGATCGCTTCCTGTGCCGCGCGAGCACGCGCGCGCTCGCAGTCTCCCCGCTGCTCGCGGACATGTTGGCCGCGCAGTCCGCTCGGCCCGTGTCGGCGATTCGGGTCCCGTGGACTACGCCCGAGCCCATGAGCGCGGAAGAGCGCGCGCACGCGCGTCGCAGCCTCGGGCTCACGTCGGAGCACGAGGTCTTGCTGTATGCGGGCAACCTTGACGCTTACCAAGATCTCGATGGTTTGCTGGAGCCGCTCCATCGCCTCGCACGTCGCAGGCCCCAGCTTCGTTGGCTGATCGCGACCGAGAGCTCGTCGAGGGAATTCAGGCGCCGCCTCGAGACTGCCGGACTCGCCTCGCGCGTGATGTTCGCACCGCTTGCAGACGAGGCTCAGCGCAGGCGCGTGCACGCGGCGGCGCAGCTTGCCCTGGTTCCGCGGGGGGCCCCGGGCGGCCTCCCCATCAAGCTACTCGACGCGCTCGCGCGCGGCGTTCCCGTGGTCACCACGCGGCGCGCGAGCGCCGGGCTCGGGCTGCCTTCCGCGGCCGTGGAGTGGGTGGACGACGCCGGGAGCTGGGAGCAGGCCATCGAGCGCGTGCTTTCCGGGCAACTGCCGGTGACCTCACTCGGGCGCGCTTATATCGAGCAAGCCCACTCGAAGGAGCGCTTCGTGTCCGACTTGATCGCACATGCCAGTGTCGCCCAAGCGTCGCACGGCTGAAGCCACGGTCTTTGGAACGAGCTTTTTTCGACGGCCAATCCAGCGATGGTAGGGTGCGCCCATGGCCCGGAATCCAGCCACCAAGCAGCTTTTTCTCGACCCCCGCGCCGGCCTCCTCGGGCTCGCCCTGTTCCTGTCTCCGCACCTCTCGGCATGCACCACGGCCACCGCCGAGGGCGCCGCGGGCTTGACCGCGCAACGTCCGGGCTCCTCCCGGGCGGCCAACCCGGCCCCCTCTGCATCCGCGCCCCCGAGCGTCGCGCCCGCGCAGCCTGTTGCGGTCGCTGCCAATCCCAACCCCGCGGGACGTCGCGTCTTCTACGACCTGGTGGCTCACCGCGACGACGCCGAGCTCTTCGTGGGGCGCTCGCTGATCGTGGATTTCGGCACGTCTGGCGACGCCAAGTACACGCTCGGCGGCTGGGGTACGCGCGTGCGCGGCTCGCTCGTCATCGACGGCGTGAGTGCGACCCTGGTGCGTGGCACCCATGGCGACGTGATCCTCCCGCTGCCCTTCGACGGCGGCGCGAGCGTGCTGGTGAACCTGCGGGCCCCCCGCGACGGCGAGGTCACCGCGTACCTCGGAGATACCGTGGTGGCGCGCCTCAAGACCGACAAGACCCGCTTCAATACCGTGCGCATCGACCTGCCGAGCAACCTCGCCACGCGCGGCGAGCACCTGCTGCGTCTACGGGCGAGCGGCATGTCCACGCTCGGCAAGGAGAGCGCCTCGCTCGCGATTGACTGGCTGAGCGTTGCCTCCAGCCAGGACACGCCCGCCACCCCCGTGCTCTCGGCCGCCGCGGCTGCACCCGGGTCGCTCTCGATTCCCGCCGGACAAAGCCTGAGTTACACCTTCCTGGTGCCGTCCCAGGCCCGCCTCGCTGGCGAGACATCGGGGCGCCTGCAGCTGACGGCCACGCTCGACGACCTGTCCGAAGTCGATCTGGGAGGTTGGGGACCGGGCAAGCTCGACGTCGATCTCGGCAAGCTCGCCGGAAAGGTCGCGCGACTGAATCTCACCGCCGCGGCTGATCTCGCGCTGTCTCGAGCACAGGTCTCGATTCCCCAGGCCGAGGCCCCGCGCAAGCTCGAGAAGCCCGTGCGCAACGTCCTCGTCTACCTGATCGACACCCTGCGCGCCGACCACCTCAAGCCCTTCAACGCAAACACGCGCGTGCGCACGCCTGGACTCGACGAGCTGGTGGCCCTCGGCAGCGCCGTCTTCAGCTCGGCCCATACCCAGGAGAACTGGACCAAGCCCAGCGTAGCTACCTTGCTCTCCTCGCTCTTGCCTTGGGAGCACCACGCCGTCACGACGGAGGCCGTCGTCCCCGCGGAGGTCAAGCTCTTGCCCGAGCTCCTGCAGGAGCGCGGGTTCCACACGGGCGCGTTCATCGCCAACGGCTACGTGTCCGACAAGTTCGGCTTCAAGCAAGGCTGGGACAGCTTCCGCAACTACATCCGCGAAGGACGCTATTCACGCGCGGAGTTCCTGGCGGCCGACGTCGTCGAGTGGCTCGACAAGCGCCCCGAGAAGCTGCCCTTCTTCCTCTACGTGCACGCCATCGATCCGCACGTCCCCTACAAGCCCACCGCCGAGTTCCTCTCGCTCTACAATCCCTTGCCCTACGACGGCGTGGTGGACTTCTCGGATGACACCGCCTTGCTCGAGAAGATCAAGAATCGGTCAGGTCAAGCTCAAGGACCGCGACAAGGTCCACCTCGAGGCCCTGTACGACAGCGAGATCAGCTACCACGACGTGCATTTCAGGGCGATTCTCACCGCCCTCGAGAAGCGCAAGCTCGCGGACGACACGATGGTGGTGGTGGTGGCCGACCACGGCGAGGAGTTCTGGGACCACGGCTCGGTGGGCCATGGACACAGCGTCTACGAAGAGCTCCTGCGCATTCCGATGGTGATGCGCGTGCCGGGCCTCACCACCCGGGCAGAGACCATCAAGACCTCGGCGGGCCTGGTCGACGTGATGCCCACGGTCCTCGATGCGCTGGGCGAGCCGATTCCGAGCGAGCTCAGCGGCCACTCGCTGCTGAAGGAGCTCAGCGGCAGCGGGTCGGACGCGCCGCAGGTGACCGTCTCCGGGTTCATGGATGGTTGGCGCACGGTGGTGATCGACGGCATGAAGCTCATCCAGCGCACCGAGCGTCGCCTGATGCTGCACGACCTGGCGATCGATCCGCACGAGCAGACCGATGTGGCGTCTCAGCGGCCCCTCACCACGCGCTATTTGCGCGGCCAACTCGGTCTGGCGCTGGCCAAGAGCGAGCCCGGGCAGGGCGCAGCGAGCGGGAAGAAAGCGCACCGCGAGCAGAAGACCGACATCGACGCGGAGACCGAGGCCCAGCTGCGCGCTCTGGGGTACGTAGGGTCCTCCCGTCGCTGAGGCTCAGCCCGGCGCGAAACGAAAACGCCCTCGGGCCTGGGGCACGAGGGCGTCGGATTGGATGCCGGGAGCCGAAGGGGTCAGGCCTTGGAGGGCCTGGGCGCCTTGCTCACGCGGCGCGCCGGGTCGAGCTCGGGGCGCGGCGGCACGTTGGGGAAGGGCAGTCCATCCGTGTACCGGAAGGACATCCCATTGACGGCGCGCGGCGCCGAGGGAGCCACGTGCCCGTTCACGGCGGGAGCTGCGGCTGCAGGCGCGGCGTGGACCACCGGAGCTTCGCGCAGCATGGCCGCGGGGCTCGGGGCGTTGGCGGGCGGCGGCATGGTGACCACGGCGACTTCGTCGTCGTCGTCCATCATGGCCGAGCGCTCCAGCGCCGCTTGCACGTCCGCGCGGTCGGCCATCACCGTGGCCTCCTCCTCGGAGTGCGCGGGGTAGGCCTCGAGGGCCGGCTGCGAGCGGAAGTCTTCGCTGACGTCCTCGAAGCTACCCGTCTCGTGGGTCGCGTCTGGCTCCGCGTAGCCCGCGTCGTCGGTGGCGACGCCCTCCTCGGGGCCGTTGAGCATCAGGATGTGCTCGAAGATCTGCTGGCCACGCGAGTCGAACTGAAGCGAGTCGATCACGACGTCGAAGCGCTGGTGCGAGAGCCGATCCTCACCGTTGTCGACCACGGTGACGCAACGACCCACTCCGGCGAAACCGGGCGTCCCATCGTAGAGCGTGACGGCGAACTGCACCCAATCCCCCACGTCGACGACGTCGGGACCGGGCAAAATAACGTGCGTTTCGTTCACCCGTCCCACGAGTCCCTGGGCCATCTGATTGAGGTCCGTGAAGTCCGTGTGAACGGTCACCACCTGAGTCATGGGGCTTCGTTCTCCTTGTGTCGCGTCTCAGTCATCGTCACCGTGGTGCCATCCTCACTCAGAAGTCGCTCCACCCTGCGCTCCGCATCGTCCAGTCGGGTCGCTCCCAATCGCGAGAGCCGAACCCCCTCCTCGAACAGCGTTAACGAATCTTCCAACGTGAGGTCACCTGATTCCAGTTTTTCCACGACCACGTTCAGTCGCGCGAGGATCTCTTCGAAGGCAGCGGGGGAAGCGTCGTTTCCCGTCGCATGCTGGGATTCTCCCATGTTTTCCCTCCGCATGGCCATGGCGTAGCGCGAGCCTATCCCCGGAAAAGCCGCGTGACCATGCCCGAGCTGTACGCGGGGGTCAACGGCTGCACTGCTTACGGGCCAAACTTATATCCCGACCCCGAGCTCACAGCCCCACGGACAACCGCATCCCGAACGTGTCGTACCGCAGATCGTCCATCGTGTAGACCATGAAACTCACGCCGACGCCCACATGGAAGCCCTTGACCAGCTGGACGTCCGCCCCGAGCTCGGCCCCGATGCCCCGAAAGCCGCGGCTCAGGGGGGTATGAAAGCGCTTTCCGAACGTGAACCCAGCCTCCCCCATGGCGACGAGGTAGGGCACCAGACGACCCAGGTCTCTAATGTGCTGGTAGCCGGCGAACAAGTGGCCGCTGATGAGCCCTTCGGAGTCTCCCTTGTGGTAGGCGCGCGTGCCGCCCTCCACGCCGCCGCCCCCGCGGAAGTAGCGCGTGGGGAGGAAGCCCGAGAAAGCAGCCGAGTTGACGATTCCGCCGCCCTGCCAGTCATGCAGTGAGTACAGCCGATAGCTGACGTCGACCTTGGGGCCCTTCCAGGGCTCGGGCTCCTTCTCGTAGTCGGCGCTGCCTGTCGAAGCTGCCGCGCTGCTGCTCGCGCGCTCCACGCTCGGGCTGTTCGTGCCGGGGTTGTCTTGGGCCTCCGCCCCCGAGATGACTCCGAGCAGACCCACCAAGAGCCAGCTGCTGAACCAGCGGTTCATGGCGATGTTCCCCCGTCGGTGGGACCCAGACTGCCAGCATCGAGGTCGGGGACCTCGCCATCGGAGAGGTCCGCAGCTTCGCCTTCGAGCACCTCGAACGCGTTGATCATCTGCGTGACTTCGAGCTCACTCAATGGCGGATTGGCCTCGAAACCGAGGCGAATTGCCGTCATCCGCTTGGAGGTCTCGTAGTAGACCACGCGCCGGTAGCGGGCCGTCTCCTGCACCTGAGTCATGAACTCGTAGTAGGGCTGTCCCTTGTCGTTCTTACCCTCGCGACCGTCCGCGCCAAAGAACGTGTTGAGCTCTGCGCCGGTGCGACCCTCGGAATCGCTGGTGTTGAGCTTCTTCGCACAGGAGTCCTGGGTCGCCACCTGCACGCCGAGCTCATCGCAGTTCAGCACGCTGACCTCGAGCCGATATTTCGGGTACGTGATCACGCCGGGGGCCGCCATATCCACCTGTGCCGTGCGATGGATCTCGAGCACGCGTGAGCTGAGCTTGCTCGGCACCAGGTCGGGCAGCGCCGGGGCGCCCACGCGATCCAGGCGACCGAACTGAACCGACGCGTCGGGTTGTCCACGCTCGAGCGGATCGGTGGTCACGCGTTGCCAGGGCGGATCCACGTATCGGAGCCGATAGCCGATGCCATCGGGCTGCTCGACCACGAGGCTAGACATGCCGGCATAGGTCTCGTCGGCATCTCGGCCGCAGCCCAGGGCGAGGCAGGAGAGGTTCAGGACGAGGAACGTTTGGGTGAGGCGGAAGGCCACGGGTGCTGTTGTGAACAATGCTGGGCAGAACGCAAATCGGTCAAGGATTCACGGCATCCGGGCGCGCTTGGGATGAGGCTCCAATGTGGGCTTTTTGCACCCATGGATTTGAGTGCGCGGATACTCGCGGAACTCCCCCAAGACGGTGTTACCATCCCGCAAGCTGCAAGGGGGGACACCGCGCTGCGCTCCCTCCCGCTTATTTTCGTGCGGGGTCGCCCGCGCAGTTCGATGTGTCGGAGGCAGGTAGTGTCGCTCTCCAGGGTTGAGGTTTCTTATGGATGACTCGCGCAGGGCGCCGCTTTCGGTACCGCGTCCGCCTGTCCAGGGACCGGATCCTCTCATCGGCCGCATCGTCAACGATCGCTACCGCATCGTGGGGATCATCGCGCGCGGCGGCATGGGCAAGGTGTACCGCGCCGAGCAGCAGCCCCTCGGGCGTCTGGTGGCCCTCAAGGTCCTGGATCCGAACTACACGGGCGACAACGATCCCGAGTTCCATCGGCGTTTCTTCCTGGAGGCTTCCATCGCCTCCAAGTTGTCGCACCCGAACACCGTCACGATTTTCGATTACGGCAAGACCGACGACGACATCTACTACATCGCCATGGAGCTGCTCGAGGGGCGCACGCTTCACCGCGCGCTCCGAGACGAGGGCCCGTTCGCGCCCGATCGCGTCGTGCACATTGGTCGCCAGATCTGCCGCTCGCTGCGTGAAGCCCACGCGCTCGGCGTGATCCATCGCGATCTGAAGCCCGCCAACGTGTACCTGGTCCAGCACGGCGACGAGAACGACCTGGTCAAGGTGCTCGACTTCGGCCTGGTGAAGAACGTCGAGGACAAGGCCGGCGAGGAGCTGACCCAGACCGGACTCTTCATGGGCTCGCCCAAGTACATGTCGCCCGAGCAAATCCGCGGAGACGCGGTGGATGCGCGCGTCGACGTATATGCGCTCGGCGTAATGATGTACGAGATGTTGACCGGCAAGGTGCCCTTCGATCGCGCCAACTCGGTGAACATCCTGATGGCTCACATCCAGGAAGAAGTGCCGCTGATGAGCGAGCACAACGCCAATGTGCGGATTCCGCCGGCGCTCGAGCAGGTGGTCCGCAAGTGCATGGCCAAGCAGCGAGAGGATCGCTACGCCAGCATGGACGCCGTGCTGACCGCGCTGAAGCAGTGCGGCTACATGGGCGGCACCATCAGCGGCGAACACCGCCTCGACAGCGGCGACAACAGCATCGTGTTCGGAGCGCTGCACAGCCCGATCTCTTCCACCGTGCGTGTCGCGAACGACGCGACCCTGAGCGGACCCGTGCTCTCCACGGCCTTCGATAGCCCGGCGGTCGAGCCGGCTCCCGTGGTGGCCAACAAGCCCAAGCGCAGCTGGCTGCCGCTGGCGGCGGGAGCAGCGCTGCTCGTGAGCGTCGGAGCCGGCATGGCTTTCTCGCGCGGCAGCGAGCCGACCAAGGAACAGCCGGGCGTGGCACCGGCGGCCACTGCAGCGCCCGTCGCCGAACGTCCATCGAGCGTCGGGGAGGCTCCTGTCGCCGCCGCGCCGTCCAACGTTGCGCCCGCGGCCGCCGAGCCTCAGGTCGCGCCCAGTGTCGGCACGGTGCTGGTGTCGCTGCGCTCTACGCCGCCGGGGGCCATGGTGGTGGTGGGTGGCAAGGAGTTCGGTCCGACGCCGACGCAGCTCGAGTGGTCGGGTGCCGATGCGGCGGTCGGTCGGGAAGTCACCTTTCGATTTCAGCGCAAGGGCTACCGCGATCTCACGGTCACCCGACAGATTCGCGGTGACCGGCTCGAGGTCGAAGCTCCTCCGATGGATCCGATTCCTGTGCGCAGGCCCACGCGTGACGAACGCCCTGCCGGGGCCGCGCCTGGCGCGAAGGGCCCGGGTGTGGTGGCTCCGCTCAAGGACTACAAGGCCGAGCCCTACTGAGACGTTCGCCGCATTGACCCCGGCCGGGAGTTGCCGCACCCTCGCGCCCAGGTGACGTCGATGGCCTCCACAGAGCAAGCGCATGCGACCGGTTCGGTCGTCACGCCAGGCAACCACGACGGGGTCCACCTCGGACATCGCGCCCTGGTGCGCGCGGCTCGTCAGCTGGCCGACCAACAGCAGCCGGCCCTCGAGGTCGTGGCGCTCACGTTCGATCCTCATCCCCTGCACGTGATGGCGCCCGAGCGAGCACCTCCGCTCCTGACCTCACCTGAGCGTCGCGCTCAGCTGCTGCTCGGCGCGGGTGCCGATCGCGTGGTGGTGCGCCCCTTCGACGCAGCCTTCGCGAGTCTGACGCCGGAGCAGTTCGTGGCCGAGGTGCTGCGACGTGACCTCGGTGCGCGTGCGGTGGTGGTCGGCAACGACTTCCGCTTCGGCGCCCAGCGTGCCGGCGACGTCGCTCGCTTGCGCGAGCTGATGGCCGAGACGCAGGGGCAGGTCCTCACGGTGCCCGCGGTCACGCTCGAGGGCGAGGTCGTCTCGTCGAGCCACGTTCGTGCCGCCCTGGCGCGCGGGGACGTCGCACTGGCAGCACGCATGCTTACGCGCGTTCATGACGTAACGCGCACCGTGATCCAGGGAGCGCAGCGGGGGCGCACGATCGGGTTCCCCACCGCCAACCTGGAACTTAGCGGATTGATGACTCCGGCAGACGGTGTGTACGCAGTGGTCGTGCGCGTCCTGGACGAGGGCCCGGCGAACCCACTGCGCCTGGGGGTCGCCAACTTGGGAGTGCGTCCCACCGTCAGCGCCGGGCGTTCGTTGGAGGTACACTTGTTGGACTTCGCCGGAGATCTCTACGGCAAGTCCCTGCGGGTCGGCTTCGTGGCGCGCTTGCGAGCGGAGCAGAAGTTCGAGAGCCTCGACGCGCTGCGCGCGCAAATCGCGCGTGACGTGGAAGCCGGGCGCGGGGTCCTCGCGCAATCCGACCAGTTGCTATGGGCATGGGTATGAAGCCAACCAGCTTGTTCAAGCGAGTCTTCGATTTCGCGCGCGCCGAGTTGGAGCGGCGAGCCAAGCCGAACCAGGACGACGAGCGCGAACCTGCGGAGGCCTATGCCATCGGCGCTGCCGGTGCTGCCTTCGATCCGCCTCGCGGTGAGGTGAGGGGCGGCGGCGCTCCCGAGCTGCGCGGTCTCGAGGTGGTGCGAACCGAACGCGCCGGCGTGCGCTTGTCGTGGTCCATCTCGGACGCCGAGATCCAGCGGGCGCGGGCCCTCATCGATCCGGAAGCGGTGCTGTGCGTGCGCGTGGTGGCGTTCTCGCCGTTGCGCGACGACGTGCTCCGCCAGGTTCAAGATCGCCCGGGAGTCGAGCCACGCGGCGAGTGCGACGCCGGCATGGTGGACGGTCGCGCCATCGTGTCCATCGGGCTGCGCTCGGGCGAGCGCTTCGTCTCGATCACCCACCACACGCTCTGAGCACGCTTTTCCACGCAACCGTGCGGACCACGGGCCGATAGCAGCTCCAAAAGCAAGGCGTGGTCACGCGGCATCGGCGTGGTCCACGCGGGAGTCGCTCGTGCCGCTCGTGATCGCCATCGTCTCGGGAATCGTTTGTGCGCTCTTCGCCAGCGGCTGTCGTCGCGCGGCTGCAGCCTCGTTCGTCCCCACGCTCCAGGTCCAGCTCGCGGCGCGTCAGGTGACCCGGAGTAACCTGCCAGCCCAGCGCAAGGCTCCCTGGGACGCCACCGTCATCGCCTGGCTGCGCTTCACGCCGAAGATCGCGGCCAGCAGCATTCCCATGCGGGCCGAGTTCGACGTGGAGCTCGACGTGATCCCGTGTGAAGCCGAGGACCTCACATGCCTGGAGGAGTTCGCCGAGGGGGAGCGGAGCACCACTCGCATGCTCGGGGAACTCGAATGAGCCTCCGGATGCATGTACTCAAATGGGGAGCCCGGCTACTTCTCATGGTGCTCGTGATGCCGGCACGGGCGCAGGAGGTTCCGCGTCCGCGCGCGCGCCCGGAGCCCTCGGTGGCCGAGGTGCTGCGGATGGCCCAGCGCGCCGCCTTGCAATCGAGCCCCGAGCGCACGCGGAGCCTGGTGCGGCGGGCGCGCCTTTCGGGCCTCGTGCCGACCCTCAAGCTTGGTGCCGAGCGTGGCTTGCAGCAGGACCTTTCGGCCTCTTCGGGTGGAGACACGGAGCGCACGAACTCGTCCCTGGGCGACGACCTCAGTATCGACGCAGCGCTGACCTTCGAGCTGCCGCGCCTGGTGTTCGCGCCCGAGGAGGTGCGTCTGCTATCGGTCGATCGTTGGCTCGCCCAGGATCGCAAAAAGCTCTTCGAGGAGATCGTGCGGCTGTATTTTCAGCGCCGGCGCCTGCTCGCGGAGAAGGCCCGCGCCGCGGCGCCCGACCCCGAGCTAGAGCTGGCGCTTGCGGAGAGCGAAGCCTTGCTCGACGCGTTTACGGACGGTGCCTTCGGGGCGGCGATCCGGGCGCGCGCTGCTGCGGAATAGCCGCACGCGGGAGCGCGGCTGCCGAGTTCACTTCTGCTTGGTTTGAGCCACCAGGGAGCGAATCTCGCCGAGTACGTCATCGAGGGGACGCGGCTCTTCCACGGCGGCGGGTTGGGGCGTGAGGGTCCCCGCGCTCTTCTTCACCAGCGCCAAGTTGCTCGTCCCCGAGCGCACCCAGCGTGCGCCGTCACGCTCGAATACGCGGAGGGCCCCCTGGCTCATGCCCACTGGGCGCAAGAGCGCGCGCTGTTGAGGATCGGATCCGAACAGCAGCACCGTCTCGCCCACCGTAAAGCTCGGCTCTCCCTCGATGCGCATGCTGACGCCATTCACGGCTCCGCCGAGCTTGCGCACGACCACGCTGGCACCAGGGGCCAAATCGCCCTTCTCGGCCTGCTCTACCTGCATCTGCACATCGGTCACGATGCGCCCGCGTTCGTCGTAGGAGCTCCGCTGGCCCATCACGCGTGCGAGCACCACGACCTGCGCCTCCTTCACGAGCTCGGACAAGTCCATGGCCAAGACGAGCGAGGCACGGACGCTCGGGCTCACGACCAGCCACAGTCCTGCGGCGACCACGGCCGCTGCGACCATCCGTCGCACGCTCCTGCCCATTCGAGGCAAACGTTCACGCCAGCTGATTGTTTCCATTGTTAGCCCTCGGGTCCTCGGCACCCAGGCTACACCAGACAGGCTGGCGGCGCTGCCCCCCTGCCAGGCGGTCTGAACGGCCATACCCATGGACGTCCCGCACCATTGACAATCTGCAGTAGCCCCGCGTACAACGCCGCACCATGACCGCCACGTCTCGTTCACGCGACCTCATTGCAGGAGTCGCTTCCATTCTTCTTCTGGCCGGCAGCACCGGCTGCAGCATGAGCAAGCTGGTCGCCAACCAGACCGCCGGCATGGTGCGCGATGGAGCACCCGCGCTCGACGCGCTCGGCGACTACGAGCTCGCCGTGCAGGGCATTCCGGGTGGCATCGTGCAGCTCGAAACCTTCTACCACATCAGCCCGGACAACCCCGACCTCGGCCTGAACCTCGCGAAGGCCTACGTCGGCTACGCGCTGGCTTCGGTCGAACATCAGTACGAAGTTCAGGACGCCGCCGGCAACATGGACGCCGCCGACGAGCTTCGTGCGCGTGCGCGCTTCTTGTACCTTCGCGCCCGCGACATCGGGCTCCACCAGCTCAACGTGAAGAAGAAGGGCGTCGACGCGGCCGTGAAGGGCGGCGAGGCAGACCTCACGAAGTACCTGCAGAAGTTCAAGAGCAAGCACGATGCGCCCGCGCTGTTCTGGGCCGGCTCTGCCTGGGGCGCCGCCATCGACATGTCTCGCGACCAGCCTGATCTCATCGTGGATCTGCCGCTCGCGAAGGCCCTCGTGCAGCGCGCGTTCGAGCTCGACGAGTCCTTCTATCACTTCGGTCCCGGCATGTTCCTCGGCGCGGCCAACTCGGCTCTGCCCGAGGCCATGGGTGGCAACCCCACGCTCGGTAAGCAGTTCTTCGATACCGCACTCGAGAAGTCGGGTCGCAAGAACCTGATCATCCAGTTCCAGATGGCGCGCACCTACGCGGTGAACACCCAGAACAAGGAACTGTTCGACAAGCTGATCAAGGAAATCCTGGATGCTCCCGACTACGGCGACGAGTTCCGTCTGCCGAACCTGATCGCGAAGCACCGCGCCAAGTTCTACCAGGAGACGAAGGGCCCCGCGCTCTTCTGAGACCGTGCGATTGCGGGCTAGCTCACGAGTCCGTCAGTTCATCGAAAAAGCATTTGAATCACCCCAAGCACCCCAACGTCGCCGCCCTGGAATGGGCGCGTACGCTCGGGCCTCGCGTTCGAGTTGGGGATCCCAAATTACTTATCTGGCTGAGAAGCGGAGGATTGGAAAAATGACGCGCAGGCTCTCGACAATGTTGCTGATCATCGGCGCCGTGCTGGCGCTGCCCGGCCTCGCCACCGTGGCCGCGGAAGGAAAGACGGTCATCCGCCTCGCCACCTTGGCTCCCGTGGGCAGCACGTGGGACCGGGTCTTCAAGGCCTGGAACAAGTCTCTCGGCGACCAAACCAAGGGTGCGGTCTCCATCCAGTTCTTCAACGGCGGCGTGGCCGGCGATGAGAAGGACGTCATCCGCAAGATGAAGCTCAACCAGATGGACGCTGGCGCGTTCACCACGGTGGGCCTCGCGCAGATCGCTCGCCCGCTGTCGCTGCTCACCACGCCCGGCGTGATCGATGGCTACGAGCACCTCAACAAGGTGCGCCAAACGCTTGCCCCCGAGCTCGAGGCGATCTTCGACAAGGAAGGCTACAAGCTCCTCGGCTGGGGCGACGCCGGCTTCGGTCGCGTCATGTCGAACCGCCCCATCCTGATGCCCTCGGACTACAAGGCCGTGCGTCCGTGGGTGCCGCGCGACGAGGCTGCCTTCCCCGAGTTCATGAAGATCGTGGGCGCCAATGGCGTGCCCGCCGGCATCCCCGAGGTGTTCCCTGCGCTGCAGACCGGCATGATCGACACCGTCATGGTGTCCGCCATCGCAGCCGTGGCGCTGCAGTGGTTCCGCAACGTGAAGTTCGTGGCCAAGGAAGCCCAGATCCCGATCGTCGGCGCGACCCTCATTCGCAAGGACTTCTTGGCCACGTTGCCGCCCGACCAGCTTCAGCACCTCACCGAGACGGGTAAAAAGGCCCACGAAGTGCTGCTGAAGCAGATCGCCAAGGAAGATGAGACCGCCTACAAGGCGCTCACCACCAAGCTCGGCCTCAAGGAGTTCTCCATGGGTGCCACTCCCGAGCAGGTCAAGGCCTGGGCGGATGTTGGCAAGGAGTTGCGCAAGCGTCTCACTGGCAAGCTCTGGACCGAGGAGTTCTACAAAAAGACCATGGATGCTGCCAAGAAGAAGGACTGAGTCCTTCCGAGCCGACGTCTCCTGAGAGACGGCCTTGCGAACCGCGTCCTCCGATTGAAGGGCGCGGTTTTGTTTTTGGCGGGGCACATGGCTGGAGCATGGCGTGCGCGGGGCCGTGCGTGCCCGGGGATGGGCGCCCGCGGCGGCTCGTGTCCGCGAATGGGCGGGGCGCTTGGCGTTCCTGGCCAACGGCTTTCGCGCGCAGCCGTGAGGAAGCGCCCAGGTCTAGGGCTTCACTGGAACCGGTCCAGAGGCCGGTGCGGGCGCCCCGTCAGGTGCCGGCGTGGGGGCGCCGTTGGCGGCGTCCTGGGCGGCAGGCGCGCTGGGCTGGTCTGCTCCCATCGCTTCGCGCGGGGAGGGTGGCTTCGAACCGAACGCCGCGGCCTCGCCGCCAGTCAGCGCGCGTACCTGGGAGGCGATGGAGCAGTCCTGGGCCGCAGCTGTCTGGGCCCCCGCTGCGTAATGACCAGGCTTCACGCCCTCCACGGCAATGCGCGCGGAGACCAATGCCCCCGCGGCCTGGGTTCGCGTCCGCAGCAGGAGCTGGTCGCTCTTGAGGTCCCACAGGTACACGTCCACCGGAGCGTCGCGCCGATTGGCCCCGCGCTCGACGGTCAGCATGAACCACTGCGCGTCCACCGCCTCCACCACGAACGGCAGGTCACGCTGGCTGCGTTGCTTGAGCTCCTCGGCGACCACACGCAGCTTCATCAGGCTGTCGGCGTCCTCCGCCTGCTTGATCCACTCGGGGTCGAGGAAGGAGCCCCGGGCCAGCAGCTCGCCCGCTGGTAGCGGGGCGAGGCCCAGGCAGCGTCCGATGGCATCCGGTGTTTCGTCGAGCTTGGCCTGGTCGAGCTTGCCGGCGTACGGGATCTGGCTCTCCTCGAGCCGCAGGTAGAGCCCCTTGCCGCTTCCCAGGGCATCCAGGCGCAGGCGCGGGTCCACGAAGGTCTCGGTTCGCGGCTGGCGAGCCGCCTCCTGGGTGTGCCTCCGGACCTTCTCGGTCACGCTCTCGTAGCGGGCCACCACGGGAGCCAGGTCCGTCCCGCGGGCCTTGAGGAGCGCGGCCCTGAGCACGTCGGTCTCCTGGCGCTCGCGCATCTGGTGGACCCCCACGGAGAGCACCAGGAAGCTGCCGATACCCAGGACCCACTTCCAGGCGATCTTGGGCATGTAAGCGGGGCGTTCATCCTCCACCTCGGGGCGAGCCGGGCGCAGATCGGGCGAGTCGTCGGTCATGGCTGTTTTCACGCTAGAAGAGACAGTTTTCGGGGCGACAAGTTCGCGGAACCCACGCTCACGCTCGGATTAAAAGCGAAAGGCCCCGCATCGCGAGGCCTCTAGCAGATTCGAGGATGTCCGCGCCTTCTTTCGAACGCGGCGAGACTTCACTCGCCCGGCTTGCCCAACCGATTGACCGCGAAGCTGATGTTCGCGTAGCCAGCCTGGGCGCAGGAGAACATCACCTTCTTGATGACGCGGAAGTCGATCTTCTGATCGGCCTGCAGGATCACGATGCCCGCGAAGGGGTCCGTGGGGTGCAGGATCGACCAGTTGCGCTTCAGGGTCTCAAGGTCCTGGATCAGCGACTCCATGCGCTCCACGCGGGCGTCGGCCTCGAGCGTGCGGGTGTCGGCCATGCGGCGTCCGTCCAGCGTGATGACGTCTGGATTGATGGCGATGACCGGCTGAGGCTCGAGATCCACCACGTTGGCGGCCTCGGGCATCTTGAGGTTCGGCTGCTGGGCGAGGAGCTCACCCGAAGCGCTGAACGAGGTCAGGAGGAATACGACGAGCGTCACGAGGAAGTCGATGAACGGCACGAGCGGAATCTCGTGGTCGACCGACTTCTTGCCGCCGCCGCCAACCTTCTTCTGGACGAACTTGAGCGGGATGCTCTTGAGGAGGACTTTTCCTGGTCTATGGATGGCCATGCTCTCGTCCGTCTTTCAAAGGGTCGCGCCGTCAGACAACGACATTGCCTCGTATCCCTGGCCCACCACCGTGTCCATCGCCTTCACGACGTCCACGTACTGCACTCCGTCTTCCGGAGCGACCGTGATGTCCTTCTTGTTCGGCTCGAGCTCGCGACGTTCCTTGAGCTTCTTGACGAGCTCTTCGACGTCGTAGCTGTCGCCGTTCTTCGGGATCTCGGTCTTCTCGCCAGCCGTGGTGGCCAACACGAACCCAGTCTTCTGAACCTGCAGGATCAGCTTGATCTGCGGCTCTTCCGGTGGGGGCGTGTCCATCTGCGGCTGACCAGGCTGTTGCTGGTTGGCGTTCAGGCGCGCCAACTGGTTCCAGACCGCGGTAACGAGCAGGAACATAACGCAGCAGAGCAGTAGATCGATGAATGGAACCAGCGGAATGCTGTGATCCACACTCTTCTTTCCACCGTGTCCGCCACCAGCGCTAATACTTGCCATGGAAGCACCTCACCATCGAAGCGCGCGGTTCCGCGCTGCGAGTAGTTGTTGCGACCCCGGGCCCCGAAAGGAGCCCGAGTAGATCACGCAGCCTGCTGCAGCGTGGTCATGTTGATCTTCGAGCGGTTGCTCACGACCAGGTTGACGACCTGAACGGTCGCGCCGTTGATATCGTCGAGCAGGTGCTGGGTCTTGCCGTTGAGGAGCGCGAAGCCGATCAGCGCCAAGATAGCGGCCAGGAGGCCGAACGCGGTGCAGTTCATGGCTTCGGAAATGCCCTTCGCGAGCATGGTCGCCTTCGAGGAGGCGTCCGCGTTGGCGACGGCGCCGAACGCTGCGATGAGGCCCGTCACGGTGCCGAGCAGACCCGAGAGCATCGCGAGGTTCGCGAGCAGCGCGAGGTAACCGGTGCGCTCTTCGAGCTTGGGCAGCTCACGCAGGGCAGCCTCGTCCATGGCGGCCTGGACTTCGGAGTCCGGGCGGTTGACCTTCATCAGGCCCGCCTTGACGATGCGCGCGAGGGGCGCGTTCGCGGCCGAGCACATCTTGATGGCGCGACCCACGTCGCCCGCGAGGATGCACTTCTGCATCGTGGCCAGGAACACGTCCTTGTTGATCGAGCTCTTGTAAACGAAGATCGCGCGCTCGACGATGATGCCGATAGCAAGGATTTGGAACAGCAAAATGGGGTACATGCCCCAGCCGCCTTCCTGGAAGTGATGCATCAGTGCTGACATGATCCGTGTCCTCCTCTGGTGCCGCTACGCGGCCAACGCTTTCAATCGATGCGTGTTCAATCACTCGCCCGCGCCTCCTCGAGAGGAGGACGGGCAAAAGCCGGTTCAATCAGAAGTCGCTCACCTGACCTGGGGAAAGGTTCGACTCACAGGGGTCGAGCAGCGAGAGCCTCTCTGAATTTCGTCGCGAAAAGCTAGTAAAAACCCCTAAAAATCGCAAATTCCGCGCTCGGCGGTGAGAGCGGATGATACAGACCGAGTTCTGGGTGTCAACAGTGGAGTGAGGTCCACGACGGTTGACGGAGCCAGCGACGCGACGTGTCGTAAGTGCCGACGAAGACGGCACAAGTTCGCACGCGTGGCCTGGCTGGATTCCTACAGTAGAAGCACTCCCGGACGTGCGGTGACGAGGCCCCGAGCAGGCGATCGTGCGTTCCGCCCCACGCGAACGAAGTGCGATGTAGGGAAGCGTAAGCTCGGCGGCCCTGCGCCCGCGCGCGTCCGCGTCCATGGTCCGGCGACCGCGCACCCCGACCGGGCAGCCACCCTGGGGGGCCTGGTCGGCGGGCTTCGAACGCAGCTTGTCCAAGGTCACTTGGTCCTTAGTGTCGCCTTGGGGGCATAGGTTCCCGATTTGATCGCAACTTTGATCCCGGGGTGGTTCGGGCGGGGGAGGGGAAGCTCTCGGGGAGCAGGTGGGCGGAGCCGAGCGCGGTTTCGAGATCGCCCGCGACCAAGGACGTCCGAAGACTTCACCCGCATGTCCGGGTCGCGACCGGACGGGTCCAGCCAGCCGATCGGGGCGAGACATAGGTCGCGCAGGCGCAAGAGAACGACATTGCGACGAAAAAACGCGCACCTTCGATCCTGACCTTCGTTGACAAGGCCGAAACTGGTGGGGTAGCGTCCTCTTGCAGTTGCGACTCACGGGGGACGATGAGCGCGCGAAAAACTGGTCGCGGTCACAGAGGCCCGTTAGCCTTGGGGCGTCGCGGGTTTGGACTCTGGGTCGACAACGGTTTCTTCCCAGGCGCGCGGCGACGGCTTGAGCCGGGGGATTTGCAGCATTTGGGCACTCGAAAGGAGCCTAGCTGATGGAAAAGGTCTGGGAGGCGCTGACGGACGGAGCGCCGTTCTCGTTCATCAACCTGGCGGTTCTCGCCTTGGTGCTCGCGATCATTGCAGAGCGAGCGGTCTACATTCTCACCAAGTACCGCGTGAATAGCCGCGAGTTCATGGCCCAGATCCGAAAGCTGGTGCAGGCCGGCAACATCGATCGTGCGGTGAAGCTTTGCGAGGCAGCCCCGCTGCCTCTGCTCCAGGTGGTGAAGGCGGGTCTCACGCAGGTGAACCGCGGCGAGGACGCCATCATCGCGTCTATGGAAGAAAGAATGTCGGAGCTCATGCCCGAGCTCGAGAAGCGCATCGGCGCTCTCTGGTCGCTCGCGAACATCGCGACCCTGATCGGCCTTCTCGGCACCATCTCCGGTCTGATTCGAGCCTTCGCGGCGGTGGCCTTCGCAGAGCCCTCGCAGAAGTCGGCGCTGCTCTCGAAGGGTATCTCGGAAGCCATGTACAACACCGCGCTCGGCCTCGGCATCGCGGTGCTCTGCATGATCTTCCACCTGATCCTTCACGGTCAGCAGAAGAAGATTAAGCTCGATATGGAGCGCTCGACCATGAAGCTCGAGAACCTTCTCACGCTGAAGGCGAAGCCCGAGTGACATGGCGAAGCTGACTTCGCAGCAGCGGGCGTACATCCGCCGGCGGACCAAGATCCACGAGCCAGATCCGTCGGAAATCGCGGGCGAACTCAACATCGTCCCGTTCCTCGACATCGTGGTGAACCTGATCATGTTCCTTCTCGCGACCAGCGAGGCGGTGTTGGCCATCGTTCAGATCGAGGCGCAGCTTCCCCAGCTCGGCGGGCGCGCAGGCGCGGGTGCGGCTCAGGAGCCGGGCCTCAACCTGAACGTCACCGTGACCGACGCCGGCGTCATCGTCACCGGCTCGGGCGGCAAGCTCGCACCGGGCTGTCAGGACGTTTCGTCCGGTCGCGTGCTCACGGTCCCGAAGGTCGGAAATAACTACGACTGGAAGGGGCTCACCGAGTGCGTCGCCAAGATCAAGGCCGTGCCGAAGTTCGCCGATGAGCACGACGTGATCATCGGTGCCGACCCCATGATCCACTACGAGCACGTGGTGGCCGCCATGGACGCGGTACGTGGAGACGGCAAGAACGCACTCTTTCCCGATGTCCTGCTTTCGGCCGGCGTGCGCTGAGGCATAAGGAGCTCCTGCTGTGTCCGAAGACAACGAGCCTTTTGCGACAGCTTCCCAGGTCAAGCGCATCATCCGCCGTCGCCTGGGCAAGCACACGCCTCACGAGGAAATGGGTCTGAACATCTATCCGATGATGGATATGATGACGATCCTCCTGGTGTTCCTGATCCAGAGCTTCGCCCAGTCGAGCGCCGCTAACGTGGTGCAGAGCGACGAGCTCCAGATCCCACAGTCCTCAGCTGAAGAAGACGTAGACGCCGCGCTCTCCATCACCATCTCCGGCAGCGGAGATCGTGGTCGAGGGCAAGCAGGCGCTCTCCCTGCGCAACGGCCAGGTGGACCCGAGCCAGAAGCAGGGCGGCTCCAACGGCTTCCTGGTCACGCCGCTGTTGAACGTGCTTCAGCTCCACCGCGATCGCCTCAAGCTCATCGCGCAGAGTCAGGGTGGCCGTGCCTTCAAGGGCGAGGTGCAAATCATCGCCGACAAGCGCACGCCCTACCGCACCTTGGTCGAGGTCCTCTACACGATGGGCCAGGCCGAGTTCAAAGCCATGCGCTTCGTGCTGCTCAAGGGCGCCGGCGCGGGTGCCACGGCCGCCGCAGCCCACTAGGGCTGAGCGACCGCGCCCCTTCAATCGAGCCCGCGGCGAAACGCCAGACGAGCCAGGAAGTCCGAGGCATCGAGCTTGTCTGAGAGCGAGGCGCCTGGGGCTTCGCTCAATTCGACGTAGCAGGCCTGGCTTTCATCCATGGCTCCCGCCAAGAACGCGCTGAGGCCGTGCAGCCGCAGGGCCTCGAGGCGCAGGCGCGGCGTGGCCAGTCCAGCGGAGCGCGCCTGCCGAATCAGGGGCAAGGCCAGGTCGGGACGGTTGGCGCTGAGCAGCTGCCGCGCTTCGAGGTAGGGCGCGAGTCCATCTTTGCGGACCTGCTTCAGCTCCTGGATCAAGAACATGGCGCTACGCGGGTCGAGCTCGGTTCCGACCCGACCGATCAGCAGCTCACCGACGAGCTTGCGCGTGGGATCGCCCGCCTGGAGCGCGAGCAACTTGACGTCGAGCTGGCGGAGCTCCGACTCCCCCTGTGGTTCGCCCAACAGGATCCGATAGCTGCGCTCCGCCCGCGCGAAATCACCTGCCATGAAGGCTGCGTCCGCGATGCCGACTTCGGCGCGCGCGACCGCCGGACGGGGCGTGGTGGGCGATTCCTTCATGGCGTCCAGAGCGTCGGCTGCCTCGGTCATCTTGCCGGCGCGGGCCAGCGTGCCGGCCAACACCGCGCGCGTGCCCGAGTTCTTGGGGTCGATCTCCAGAACCTCGCTGCACTTCTCGATGGCTCGCGGCAGATCCCCCGCGGATAGCGCAGCAGAGAGCTCGCCTTCGAGGCGGTCGATGGCGTGGGGACAAACCTGGGAGAACACGCCTGCGCGCTCGAAGCGCTGCTTGGCGAGCGCGGGAGCGGTTGCGGGCAGGGGCACCTGAGCGAGGTACGCACGCCAGGCTTGCTCGAGCTTCGGCAGCGGCTCTCCCAGCGCCTTCGCGGCGTCGCCCTCTGCGTAGACCTTACGGAGCGCAGGGGCGCCGCGGGTGTCCAACACGAAACGCAAGAAGCTCCCGGCCAGCGTGTAGCCGAGCTGCTGGTTGTGGCTGAAGAAGCGCGGCCCGAGCATCTCCGAGAGGGAAGGCGCGAGCTTGGCTTCCTGGGCCGCCTTGGCCCATTGATGCGGGGTCAGCTCGTCGCGCGCCACGGGCTCGAGCGCCACCGCCATGCCCTCCACCAGTACGGGCTCTGGGATCAAGCCGCCGAGCTTGCCGGGGACGCCGAAGAACCCCCGGGCCGCATTGCGGGCCACGACATGGGCCAGTTCGTGCGCCAGCACCGGGTGCGGGAAGTCCTGATCTTGCAGGTACACCTCGCGCCGCCAGGGTTTGGCGATGTACACGCGCATGGCGCCCATCAGCGCGCGCTTCTCCTGGGGCGACCGAAAGAAGTACGCCGTGATCGGCTTGGACTCTTTCACACCCAGGCTGTGCTCCAGCTGCCCCACGCGAAATGCACAGTCTTCGGCGATCCGAGCGCCTTCCACGAGGTCGAGCTCGCGCGGCACCACCACGTGGCAACGCGGCCCCTGGATCACCTTGCCCAGGCGATGCGCGATGAAGGCGCTGCTCGTGTGATGACCGAGATCCTCACCGCGGCGCGCTGCGCTCAACGCGGCCACGGCACTCAGCACCGCGAGCCCGCCCAGCAGGGAGTTCCTGCGCGGGCCGTACACGAGCACCATCCCGCTGCGCGGCTGTCGCGTGGCGGCCAGGAATGCCCACAGGCCGAAGCCGATGGCACCCGAGATCAAGCGGTGGCTGAGCCAGGCGTCGGGGACGTCGATGCGTCGGTCGTAGAAGGTGCCGGGGAAATACCCGAAGAAGTGCCCGAACGCGAAGATGCCAGGCGTGGACACGAAGTCGTAGAGCGGGCGCACGACGGCGAGGATGGGTAACAGCGCCGCGCACCAGGTCGCGAGGCGGGTGGACCGAATCGTGGCTCCAAGAGTGCAGCCACACACCGCGGCCAGGCTCACGCCGAGCCAGGGACCAAGTGCAAGGAACGAGAGGCCGCGCCATGGATCGCAGCTCTTCACCCGCAGCGCGTTGAGCGCCAGGAGCACGACCGGGCCCAGCACCACTAACCAGCCCGCGAAGATCGCCTGACCCACCAGCGCTTCCGTGCGCACCCCGCGCCCACGAGCGGCGCAGGCCAGGCGAGCCCCGAGGGCGCACGCCCATGGCGATAGGGCGAGCGCGAGCACCAGCGCGCTCTCGGGGCCCCAGCCGCTCACCAGCGGCGTCACGCACAACACCAGGCCCAAACACAGCGAGAAGCCCAGTGCCCAGCGTGTGGTGCGAAGAGTGAACAACATGGAGGGAGGGCGAACGCCTCAGGTCGGCATAGCAGCCACGGGCCGGTCGGGCGATGCGGTGGGCATGCGCTCGAGAGCCAAGGCCAGGGCTTCCTCCACGTGGGCAATCAAGTGCACCTGCATGGCCGAGCGGATCTCCTTTGGCACCTCGTCGAGATCCGGCGCGTTGAGCTTGGGCAGGATCACGTGCTTGATGCCCGCCCGGTGTGCGGCCAGGAACTTGTCCTTCACTCCACCCACGCGCAGCACGTTGCCGCGCAGGGTCACCTCGCCCGTCATGGCCACGTCGGGGCGCACCTTGATGCCGGTGAGCATCGAGCAGAGCGAGACTAGGATGGCGATACCCGCCGACGGACCGTCCTTGGGAATTCCGCCCTGAGGCAGGTGCACGTGGACGTCGATCTTGGAAAGGAAATCGGCGTCGAGCGAGAGCTTGGCCGCGCGCGCACGCAAGTAGGTGAAGGCCGCCGCCGCCGACTCCTTCATGACGTCGCCCATCTGACCGGTGAGGTGCACCATGCCCTTGCCCGGCATGCGCATCGACTCCACGAACATGAGGTCGCCGCCCGAGGGCGTCCACGAAAGACCGGCCGAGATGCCCACCTCGGCGCTGCGCTCGGCCATCTCCTTCTCGTGAGACGCGGGCCCAAGCACCTCTTGAATGGTCGCGTTGTCGCAGGTCACGTACACGTCTTCACCACGCGCCAGGCGCACGGTGACGTGTCGGCAGACCGAGGCCACGCGCTGCTCCAGCGTGCGCACGCCGGCCTCACGCGTGTAGCTGTCGACCAGTGTATCGATGGCTTCGTCGGTGAACTCCAGGCGTGCCGGGGTCAGGCCGTGCTCGCTGAGCTGGCGAGGAATCAAGAAGTCCCTGGCGATGGCCTTCTTTTCGTCGCGCGTGTAGCCCGGGATCTCGATGACCTCCATGCGGTCCAGCAGCGGTCCGGGGATGGTGTCCTTGCGGTTGGCTGTCGCGATGAACAGCACCGAGGAGAGATCGACGGGGACCTCGAGGTAGTGATCCGTGAAGGTGCTGTTCTGCTCCGGATCGAGCACCTCGAGCAGGGCGCTGGCAGGATCGCCGCGATTGTCGCGCCCGAGCTTGTCGATCTCGTCGAGGATGAGCACCGGGTTCTTGGCGCCCGCTTTCTTGAGCGCGCCGATGATGCGCCCCGGGAACGAACCCACGTAGGTCCTGCGATGGCCCCGGATCTCGGCCTCGTCGGACACGCCGCCCAGGGATACGCGCTGGAACTGACGTCCGGTGGCGCGCGCGATGGAGCGACCGAGCGAGGTCTTGCCCACACCCGGCGGTCCCACCAAGCAGAGGATGGGGCCACGCTGGTTCATGCGCAGCTTGCGCACCGCGATGAACTCCACGATGCGGCGCTTGGCCCGCTCGAGTCCGTGGTGATCCTCGTCGAGCACGCGGCGCACCTCTGCCACGTCGAGGCGATCGGGCGTGGCCTTGCCCCAGGGCAAGTCGGCCAACCACTCCACGTAGGTGCGAGCCACCTGGTATTCGGCGCCGCTGGCCGCCATGGTGCGCATGCGGCTGAGCTGCTTGCGCGCAGCGCGTTCGGCATCGGGCGGAAGATCTGCGCGCGCGATGCGATCGCGCAGCTGCTCGAGCTCGTCCTCGTCCTCCTCGCCCTCACCGAGCTCACGTCGGATCGCGCGCATCTGCTGGCGCAGCAGGAACTCGCGCTGGGAGCGCGACATCTCTTCTTGAACCATGGTCGAGATCTCCTGCTTCACGCGGTAGACCTCGGACTGGCGGTTCAGCAGGTCGAGCACCTTGCGCAGGCGATCGCGCACGTCGAGGAGCTCGAGCACGGTCTGCTTTTGAGCGGTTTGGATGGGCAGGTTCGACGCCACCAGATCGGCCAACGCGCCCGCTTCCTGCACGTTGTCGAGCGCCTGAGCGGCCTCGCGCGGCAGTTGCGGCAGTTGGGCCATCAGCTTGCGCGCGGACTCGCGCAGGTGGACCGTGAGGGCGTTGATCTCCACGTCCCGACCCGGGCGTTCCACGATGCGCTCTACACGGGCGCGCAGCGTCGGCCGAGTCTCGAGCGGCTCCAGCATGCGCATGCGGGCCACGCCCTGCAGCACCACGCTGTAGTTGCCCGAGCTGAGTCGGATGACCTTGAGAATGCGGGCGACCGTGCCCATCTGATACAGGTCCGCGAACTGCGGATCCTCGGTTTCGGCGACCTTCTGCGCCACCACGCCGATGGTGGGGCGCTCGCCGCCGAAGGCCTCTTCGATCAGCCGCACCGAGCGCGGCCTTCCCACGTTTACCGGCACGACCGAGGCCGGGAAAAGCACGGAATTGCGGAGCGGCAAAATGGCGAGGGACTCTGGACTTGCAGGCGGAATCATCGAGTCAGTCATCTCAGCTCCTGGAACCATAGTTTCCCCTACTGCGCGGAGTCTGACCAGATCCCACACCGCCCGAATGGCACCGCGGGCGGGTGCGGGACTCAAGATTTCCGAACCGTTTTCGGCTCGGGCGTGCGGGGACTTTTGTGCGGCCTGGGGACCATGCGATGCTTTGCGCGGAACGTCGCCTGTAGTAGATCCTTTGACCGTCTACTGCCGGTGTGCGACTGTCACCTACACGGTGAGTCAACAGGGGCGAGGCTTCGGTTCGTGGGCCGCGATTGGGCGGTCCCAGCGGGAGGGTTGATGTTGTCGTTGCGATCTGCCGGTTTGCTTTCGGCTCTAGTCATGAGTTCGGGTTGCAACGGCATCTTCTGGGGAAACTTGGGCGTGCTTTGCGTGACCGTCGGCATCTTTCTCGGCACGGTGTTCCTGAGCCGAAATAGCAACGCCCGCACCGCGACTCGCTCCACGCCCCCGTCCTCGTCCACGAACACCTGATCGCGAGAGTCATGCCCGAGAGCGTGCTCGATTCGGGCTTCCGCACGCTGGATGCCCTCACGTTGGCCGATCTCGAGGCCGTGCGCCTCGCTTTGCGCGGTGGCTCGGTGATCGACTGGTATCGGCTCAATTTCGAGAGCCGTCGGGAGATCGACGAGTTCATCGCCGTCCAGGAGATGCAGCTCGAGGAGCCCGCGGACGTCGCTCGGGTGGAGGCCGTGAAGAACGCGGCCGTGAGCTACCTGCGACGCAACTTCGACTTCCCCGTGCCCAAGCCGGTGAGCCAAGCGGACCTGCCCAAGCTGCTCGAGCTGGCGTCCTCGCGTGGTCACCGTCAGCTGTGCGCCTGCACCATCCTCAAGGTGATGCACATTATCCACCACCTGGATGCGCGGGAGCTCCTGTTCATGTTGCCCGTGTCCGACCAGGAGGTGTTCCACCTCGTGGAAGAGAAGGTCTATCGGGTGATCGGCGGCATGCTCGCCAAGGGCTTCCCGATCCTGGAGTTCATCGGCGGCCGCAAGAACAAGGACTCGCTCTACACCAAGCTGTTGTCCAAGCGCGAGACCATCGCGGCTCAAATCTACGACAAGCTGCGCTTCCGTATCGTGACGCGAACGCCCGACGACATCTGGCCGACGCTGAATTACCTGATGCAGAAGGTGTTTCCCTTCAACTACGTGATTCCTGGGCAGTCGACCAACTCGATGTTCGACTTCAAGAGCTACTGCGAGGCGCATCCGAACCTCACTCAGCTCTTGCCCAGGCTACAGCTGAGCGTCGATCTCGAGCGCACGAGCGATGGGGTCGACAACCGCTTCACCTCGAACAGCTACCGGGTGGTGCACCTGGTGGTGGACATGCCGATCCGGCTGGCGCGCGAGATGCTCGAGCAAGTGCCGCCCGCGGGCTGGTCCCTGGGCCCCGTCATCTTCGTGCAGGCCGAGTTTCAGATCGTCGATCGCGAGACCGAGCAATCCAATGAGCTCGGGGAGGCGAGTCACGCGTCCTACAAGCAGAGGCAACGTCAGGCCGTGATGCGGCGGCTGAAGCTCGGCTCCGAGGAGGCGCGCAACAACCCCGAGCTGCGAGACGAGAGCAAGGACAGCGAGCCGAAGGACAGCGAGCCGAAGGACGGCGAGCCGCACGACTGAGCCCACGAGGGCACGCATCCGCGTGGATCCCGTTCGGCAGGGCTGTCTGGGTTGCAGAGCCTCAGAAGCGGCGGATGATGCGCACGACCTTGCCCGCCTCGACGTCGACTTCGACGTCGTGGGTGAGGTTGTCCGGGGTGCGCAGGCCGATGCGGTGGGCGCCGGCGGGCACGCGCAGCGAGCGCACGGGCGTGTCGCGGCCGCTGTCGACTCCGTCGATGAACACCCGGGACCAGGGCAAGGTGCTGATCAAGAGCTCGCCTTGGCCTTCGGCCAGCGTCTCTTCGTTGATGGCTTCGGCGATCTCGGTCTCACCGACGTCCGCGCGTTGCACCGACGGGCTGCTCGGGTCGCCCTGGTGAGCGGCCTGGGCAGGGCGCGGGCGGCCGCGCGGCGCGACCGGCTTGGCGCGCTCGATCGGGGCGGGTCCCACTGCGGCCGGCACGGGCAGGGCGCTCGTGGTGGGGCCGCTCGGGGCCTGAGGCTGCACGGTGGGGGCGGGCAGCGAGTCGACCTTGGGGGCCGCCTTGCCGCTCGGGGCCTGACCGGGGGCTTCGAGGCGCTGGAGGACGGGTTGCACGGCGCGGGACTCGCCGGGGGCAACATGGACGGAAATGCGGACCGGCTCGTAGCCACGGGCGTCGATGGCCACTTCGTGTACGCCGGGCTCGAGTCCGTCGACGCTGAGGGGCGGGTTACCGCGCAACACGCCGTCGATGCGGACGAGAGCGTCTGGATCGCCGAGGCTGTCGATCTCGAGGGTCGCGGTGCGGTGCTGCGCCATGCGCGTGAGGCCGTAGCCGGCACCGAGCAGAATCAGGGCGAGCCCGACCACGGCGGAGCGACGCACCATGCGGCGCGAGTGCTCGCGCTCGCGCTCGAGCGGAAGCGCCTCGAGCTCGGGAACAGGCGTATTCTGGGGACCCGCCTTGAAGGTCATGGTGGGGATGCGGCGCTCGTCGAGCGGACGCGACTGATAGACCGGGGCGCGTCGGGACTCGGACGGAGAGCGCTCGTACATGCCGCTCGGGCGTGCCGGGCGGTCGGATGGTGTCTGCTGCTGCTCGTACATGCGGGGAGCCCAGGGGGCAGCGCCGCGCATGATCACGTCGGAGGGAGCCGGCTGGCGGACGGCCACCGGGTTCGGCGCGGGCACGAGATCGTCCAGCGAGATCCGCGGCTCGCTCTCGATTTCCCGCAGCTCGTCGAGCTCATCGGCGCTGAAGAAGATTTGGGTCTGCTCGTCGTGAACGTCGTGCTCGCCGCTGAGCTTTGCGAGCTCTTCCTCGGTGAGTTCGCTGCGACGCGTGACGAGCAGCGGATCGCTCGGGGTCGTCGCGTGATCGTCGCCGCGTGCGAAGCCCTGCTCGCCCGAGCTCTTGGCCGCGCGCTCGCCGCTTGGGGGAGGCTCGGAGGGCAAGGGGGGCACCGTGGCTCCGCGCACCAGGGCGCCGCGCGAGAGCATGTCTCCGAAGATCTCGAGACGCTGCTTCTCGCGCACCACCTCTTGCGCGAAGGCTTCGCGCATCATCACGCCCACGTCGGCCTCGCCGAAGCCAGGATAGTGCGAGTCCAGGAAGCCATAGAGCGCCTGCTCCATGTCCTGGGCGCTGGCGTAGCGGTCCTGCACGTCGCGGGCGAGTGCCTTGAGCACGATGGCATCGAGCGCGGCGGGGATGCCTGGCACCTTGGCCGAAGGCGGCACCACGCGGGCATCGCGGACCTGCTCGAGCGTGGCGAAATCGGTTTCGCCGTAGAACAAGCGCGAGCCCGTGAGGGCTTCATGCAGACAGATGCCCATCGCGAACACGTCGGAGCGATGGTCGACGGGCAGGCTGCGGATCATCTCCGGGCTCATGTAGCCGAACTTGCCCTTGAGGATGCCGGCCTGGGTCTTCTGCGACTGAGAGGCCGCGCGTGCGACGCCGAAGTCGATGAGCTTCACCTGGCCCGAGTAGCCGACGATGATGTTCTGCGGCGAGACGTCGCGGTGGATGATGTTGAGCGGCTCGCCCGACGCGTCGCACTTGGTGTGAGCGTAGTGCAGGGCGGCGCAAGCCTTGGCGGCGATGAACGAGGCTGCGGGTGGCGGCACCACTTCGCCCAGCTTCTTGAGCCGGTTCATGACCTTCAACAGGTCGCGGCCCCACAGAAACTGCATGGCGATGTAGTGATCGCCGCGGACCCGGCCGAGCTCGTAGATGCGGCAGATGTTCGGGTGCGTGAGCTGACCTGCAATGCGCGCTTCGTCGATGAACATCCCGATGAACTCGCTGTCCTCGGCGATGTTCGGCAGGATGCGCTTGATGGCGACGATTTGATCGATGCGGGAGGAGCCGGTCGGGAGCGCCTTGAAGACCTCCGCCATTCCGCCGACGCTGACGCGCTGGAGCAGTAAGTATTTTCCGAAGGGAGCGATGCGTCCCTTGGGTTGCGAAGCAGGTTCAGCCACAGCCTGGGAAGTCATAAGTAGAGGCCGCTGAATATCGCACACTTTCACGCATTTTGTACGTCCATTCGTGGCCAATCTTGAGGTGAGCTGGGACACCATCCTACACGTCGGACGGCTCCTTTGCGCGCTATGCGAGCTCGAAACGGAGTCGCGATCGCTGCGCTACTGGCTCCAAGTTATTGAGGAATCGCCCACTGTCACGAGGTTGTCTTGGGGCGCATCCGAGGGGTGCAGCGGCGTCACCGCGCAGTCCGTCGTCACGCCCTGAGCGCTCACGACAGGTGCAATCTGGGCTACACGCCACAGCTCTTGCTGCGCATTCGCGGTATCGCTAAACGGCGTTTTCGTCGGATCGAGCTGGTAGCTTCCGCGCAGCTTTCCGCCGCAGTACACGTTGACCAGCGCGCGCACGGGGATCGGGTCCCCGGTCACGTGGTCGACCGCCACCTGGAAGATCTCCCCCGCGCGTGGATTGTCGAGGTTGATGTTTTCGGGGAGGTATCGCTTGGTGCTGGTGTTGCCCTGGTTGTCGAGATCGAGCCGCGGATTGACGCAGTTGTTGCGCAGCTGGTGGATCTGGTCGGCGCTACCGGGGAGGCCCCCCGTGAGGCACCCGCTCACGTCGGGCGACGGCGGGTGGCCCCAGACGCCCCACGCCAGCGTGAAGTTCTCGTTGGCGAAGGTGAACGCGTAGAGATCCTTGTCGGCGCCATTGTTGGCGTACCACTTGGAAGTGCGTCCCTGGAGGGCCAGGTGCAGGTCGAGGTCCACGAAGTTGGTGACTGACGTGGGACCCGTCTTGTCCCAGCACAGCTCGACGCGCAGGCCCCCTGCGCCCACCACCAGCGGGAAGGTGCAGCCCAGGGTATCTCCGGACGTGCGCACGATGGTGAGCGTGACGAGGTAGGTCCCGCTCAGCGTGAACTTGACCTGGGCCTGCTGCGCATTGGCGTTCTGCAACGTGTAGCTCAGGCTAGATTGCTTGGGGTCGAAGCCCGGGATGCTCGCGAACAACTCGTCGCACGGGGAGCCGGCGACGCTCCACGTGTAGCTGGCTACGTCATTGCCGTTGTAGAACATGGCGGCGTCGAGCGTGGTCACTGCGAAGGGCTTGACGGGCGGCAAGCGCACGTCGTCCTCGCCCGGGCAATCGATGAACACGTTGCAGTCCTCGCGCTCGTCGACGCAGCCGTTGCAGTCGTTGTCGAGGCGATCGCAGACCTCGGGCTGAGGGGAGATGCCGCGCTCGCAGGGGCCCCAGCCAGCGAATTCCAGGCCTCCGTAGCAGACCTGGGTGCCGTGCTGGCAGGCGCCCACCTTGGCGTGTCCGGGCGGGCCGTCGAAGCAGTCCTGGACGCTGCCCACGACGCAGGTGCAGCCGTCGTCGATGAGGCCGTTGCAGTCGTTGTCGTAGCCATCGCAGAGCGAGGCGGCCGCTTCGCCGCCTGGACCGAGGACCAGGCAGCCGTCGGGGACCAGCTCTTCTGCGGGGCACATCAAGGCGGAGGCGCCGTCGAGGGCTGCATCCGTGCTGCCGTCGGCGTCAGGGAGCGTGGCGTCCATGCCTGCATCCGCGTGACCCGCATCGAGCACGCCCTTGCCCGGGCTCGCGCCGTCGTGACAGGCGATGCAGGCGACTCCACAAAGCAGACCGAACGCGGCAGATAGACGAGAGGAAAAACGCGGCAAGTCGGAAGCCCCCACCCGAATTGCAGGGGAGGGACGGGCTCGACGTCAACGCTGGACTTGGAATTCGATCGACGCCGCGGTCACGTTGTAGGCCGCATCGCTCGCGCGCACGGAGCCGATGTGGGTTCCGGGCGCAAGCGCGCTCAGGTCGACCGCAAAGCGTTCTTCGCGGGTGTCGAGCAAGCCGTCCACGGACGAGATGGGCAAATAAGGTGCCCCGTCGAAGGAGAGCTCGAGCGAGTGGATCGGGCCGAGCGCGTCCCGGGCCGTGCCGGAGAGCTGCTTACCTTGCACCTTGAGGTCGATGATCTCGGGGCCGTGGTTGTCCACTAGGATGGGACCGCTGAAGGCCTCGGAGCGCCGCACGAAGGCCACCGGGTTGCTGTTTTCGTCGGAGGCTTCGACGCGCACACGGTAGAAGCCGTCGGGCAGGGTGCGCGTTTCCCACTCGTATTCGGTCTGCTCGAGCGGCTCGTGTTCGCGCAGCGCGGGCAGCCACGTGGCATGGGCTTCCTGTCGGAAGAACACGCGGTAGCGCAGACGATCTTCGTCGGGATTGTCGACCTCCCACGTGAGCGAGACGATGCTCTTGTGGGGCGGTAGGCCGCCCTTGGCGTCGGGGGTCTTGCCGGGGCGTGTGCGCACGTGGCGCAGCTGAGCCTGCTGGTTCTGGGGCAAGTAGTAGGCGTTCAAGGCATAGAGCTCGGCGTCGCCCACCAGGCTCAAGCGCACCTGCAGGAAGCGCGCGGCGGCGCTCTTGATTGGTCCCTGGGTGGCGCTCTCGGCGGACCACGCCGACCAGCTGTCGTCGGGGGTCTCGGTGTTGCCCGAGCGCGTTGCCCAGCGCAGCGTTCCGCGCGCGCGAAAGCTCAGCTCGCCGAAGCGAGCGGGCACCTTGGCGTCGAGCGCGGCGCTGGTCCAGAGGCCGTCCTTAGCGTTCGCTTCCACGCGGTACACCGCGACTCCGTCCGAGGTCACGAAGTGAGGGGCCTTGCCCAAGAGATGGAGTGCCACCACCTGGCGTTCATCGGCGTCGGCCCAGGTTGCGCGGTCGCCGTTGCGCTCGACCCGAACCACACGGCCCTCCTGGGCGAGGCCCACCTGCACGGCCTGGCCCGAGCTCTCGATCTCGAGCGCGCTGATGTGACCTGTGTCCGACGCATACAGCTCGTCTAGCTGGCCGTCGAAGCCGAGGGTGTAAAGCTTGCCCTTGCCCGGCTTGGGCCGCCGCAGTCGCGCCGATCCGAGGTCTTTGCTGGCATCCGGACTGGCTGCCGGTAGGTCCGGAAAATCGTTCGAGGCCACCGCGATGAAGCCCGAGGCTACGTCCAGCGTGGTGATCTCCTGACCCGGGAAATCATGGAGCACGCTGACCTTGGGCGTTCCCGAGTCCTCCACGCGCAAGAGGCGCGCACCGTTGCTCGTGCCGACGTAGAGCCGACCCAGCTCGTCTTGCTCGAGGCAAAGCAGATGCTCCGCGCTGTCGTCGTGGACCAGTCGAGGAACCGCTCCGCCACTCAAGGCGAACAGCTTGCCCTGGGGACCCGTGGCCGCGTAGACGGTGCTCTTCTTGGCGTCGAAGGCGAGTCCCCAGATGTGGTCCGCCCCCTCCAACTTCACGAGCTCCTTGGCAGCACCCTTGGCGTCCACCGTGAAGATGCGTCCACCCGGCAGGCTGCCCGCGTAGAGCACGTCCCCCACCCACATCAGCGAGGTGATGACGGCGGCATCGGTGTCCGCAAAGAGCTTCGCCCCGTCGGCCGTCACGCGATACACGGCGCCGTCGTTCCCGGTGCCCACGTAGATGGCACCGTCGGGCCCCACGGCACTGGAGTAAGCCACGGGCACCCCTTCCAGGGGCACACGCTTGCTCGACATCCCGCGGGTCAGCGTGCCGCCCGAGTGCGAGGCCGCCCCCTCGAATTTGCCCTTCTCGAACGCCTCGTTGGTGTCGATGACGAAGCTCTTGGTGGAGACGGCGAGGACCGCGCTCGGCACGAGCAACGTGCCTGCGAGCCACGCCAGCGCGCGCTTCATTGTTTCTCCTTACGTACACTGAGGCTCAGCTTGGCTTGGCCCGTGATCACACGACCCATCGGCAGCACCGTGCGCTCCTGGGTCACGAACAGGGGCGTGCGCGCTGTGTCGTTGCCCGTGGCCAGGCTATCGAGCATCGAGCCAGGAAGATTGCGCACCACGTGACCCGCGAGGGTCATGCCGCGCGACTTGCGCTGCACACTGAGCACCAGGCTCGTGCCGGGCAGGCTAGTGCGGACGTTCGCGAGGACTTCGGTCAAGTTGCGGGCGATGGGCCGCTCCAGGCGCACTTGATCGCCGGGCTGCACTTCGAGCTCCACCTGCTCTCCCGCCAAGCTCGCAGGCACCGGGACCTCTACGATGCGTTGCTCGATGGGGCCGTCGTAGGCTTGCAGCGTCAAGACCACCTTGGCGCTCGCGCCCGGATCGATCTCATCGGTGGTGAGCTGGGCCGACACGAGCTCCGTGACTTGGTGGCCGAAGCGTACGTCGAGGTCGATTTCCACGCGCTCGACCTCCGCCTTCTCGAACGGGTTGGCGTAGGCCGCTTCCAGGAGATCGAAGACCCGCAGCCGCGACAGCGCGCCGATCTGCGAGATGCCTGTCCCTGCGAAGCCTTCGTCGACCACGTCTTGTCTGGCTTGACCCTTGATTTGAACCCGGGTTTGCGCCCGGAACATCATGTCGTCGTTGTCGTTGAGGCTCGCTCCCACCGCGCTACCCAGGGCCGTGAGCACCATGGATGGCGTCAGCAGGCGATGGCTCACGACCTCCACGTTCCAACTCTCTCGCGGCAGTCCCGGTACGCCGCGCACGTGGATACGCACCGGGATCACCGCGGGCGTGACCCCGCTATCCACCACGATGGCGGACTGGCGGTCGTGGATGAGGGCGCCGAGCGGCTTGATGGCCTCCGCCATCTTGAACGACGAGCGCTCGCTGGCGAGCACGTGGATGACGCGCGAGGTGGCGGTGGGCAGACCGACCTCGCCCGCATCGAGCATGGGGTGGCCGAAGGCGATGGCGCGCTTTCCGGCCACATGAGTGACGGTACCGACGGCGGTCGCCTGGATATCTCCGCGCATCAAGGTGACCGCGATGGAGCCGCCGTCGACGAAGCCCGCGGGACCGCTGTCGCCGGTCGAGCTGGCCCCCGTGCCGGCCTCGAGGACCTCCAGGCCCAGCGGACCAAGCTGCTCGCGCAACACGCGCGCCATGGGCGCCGTGACACCTCCCACGAGCAACGGTGTGGCGCATGGGACGAGCCTGCTCTGGGTCGACGCGTCCTCGGAACGCAAGCGCTTGCGGCCAAGGTCCTCGAGCGACCAAAACGCATGGCGCCGCTCTTCGCCTCGGTAGCCGCCCTGGTTGCCAGGGCCTGCCGCGCTGCTCGCGCGCGGCGCGGAAAGCGGCGGCGCGATGGGGAAGGCATTCGGGCGCCTGGGACGCTCCAGCTCCTTGAGCATGTTGACGATGGGGGTCACGCCCGCGATGGGGTCCTTGCCGTAGGACCAGCCGTACGCGTAGGCGCCGAGCAGTCGTCCATCGAGGTAGATCGGGCTCCCGCTCATGCCTGCCACGGAGCCCGTATGCTCGAGGAGCGGGTGGGGCGTCTTGATCAGCACCAGATCCTGATCAGGCCGGAAGTTGTGGAGGACGCCGATGACCTCGACGTCGAAGCGCGCAGGCTCGGTACCTTCGAACACGCTGAGGCCGTAGCCCTTCATGCCCGCGCGCACCTCGGACACCGGCATGGTCTTCAGACCGGCCGGCTCCGAGCCGCTGGCAGCCGCCGAGAGCAGCCCGGTGGCAGCCGTGAAGAGACCCACGCCAATCAGCCGCTCGCGCAGACGCACCCTGAAGCGGCGCGGTCCACGGTGGGTGCGCCACTTCCTTTCCCAAGACCAACTCACAAGGCGGTTATTCTGCCACGGCCCCGCGCGCCGGGAGCGCGCTGTTTGCGAGTGGCAGGCCCGAGGACCTGCGGGTCAGGGAGCGGGTCGCTGTGGCAGGCGCCAGGCGGGGGCGCGGCGTGCTGCTCCCAAAATCAGGCGCTAACCACTCCGCGACTTGCTCCGCCTGCAGCGGTCGGACGACGCATCCGAGGGCACCGGCGGCACGCGCGGCGGCGACGAAGCGTGGTTCGGCGTGGCTGACGATGACGAGCGCGCGCGAGCCCGGACGGGTTCGTTGAAGATCGCGCACCAGGTCGACCCCTGAACGTCCGGGCAAGCTCTCGCTCACCAAGATCAAGCTGACCGCCCACTCGCCCACCAACGCCAATGCGCCACTTCCGCTGCCGGTCGCGACCACGCGCAGTCCCTGCTTGCGGAGTACCTTGGCCATCTGGGCTTGCAGATCGGGATCGGCTTCCACGAGCAATACCGTGTGCTCGTGCGCGACCTCCGGCGCCGCCGAAGTCGCAATGCTCATCGCGGGGGTTCTCCCCCGTCGGCGAACAGCGCTGCGCTCGATCTTCCCCATGCGCGTTAGGTCAACCCCCCGGATTGGCCATCATAGGGGCCGGTCTTAGCTCGTGCAATGACCAGGCTTGGCTGCGCGCTGCCCGAGTTGGGTGAACTTTGCTTGCTGAAAGCGCTATCTACTGAACATCATGTAAGTTTCGTCAACAGCCATGAAAGTGGTTGGGGTGATGCGGCCCACCAACCTGACCGAACTAAAACACTCTGAACTGCATCAGGCGGCGGTCTCCCTGAGACAACACGATCCGCCGGACCTCTTCATGGCCACCTGGACGAAGCACGCTCACCGTGTGGGAGCCCGGGTCGACCCAGAGATTGTGATCCAGCTCGTTCATATAGATTCGCTTGTCGTCGATCAGCAGTCGGTCGTCCGGACGTAGGCCCTCGACCACCACCCGTAGGCGCGGGATGCTCGCTTCGATTCGAGCCATTTGGGTCTCCGCGACCTTGCGATGGCTAGGGCTGATACCAGGCGCGGTACTGGCGTTGAAGCGGCGATAGTTGGCGTTGCTTACCAACAGCTTGCCGGTGCGATGCTGCGCCCCCGCCAGGTTGAACAGGGCGGCCGGATTGGGCACCAGCGCGTACGACACTTGAAAGGCCACCAGCGCCTCTGCCCAATGGCCCAAGCGTGCCTGCTCCACACCCAGCTTGAACTGCTTGCGCGATTCCAGGATCGACGCCGCGGGTGGCTCGGCATCGGCGTGGACCTGCGCTGGCTCGAAGCGCAGACCCAGGGCCAGGTCGAAGCGGGCGGGTGCGACCGCGAGCACGACCAGGAACAGGCACAACAGGCTACGGCGCCGCATGGAACGCTTAGGGTAGATCACACCGGCCCACTTCGGAAGCATCTCGCCGGCGCTTGACGTGGCGCGAGCCGACGCCCATGAGAGATGTCGTGGTACGTCGTTTGCCCATTGCCGATCAGGGGTCACCGCCGCTCCCAGCGCGGGTCGACCCGGGTTTTGCGGCTGACCTCTCGGGCTCGCCCGCTGCCGCGCTGCCTTCCACGCTGTCCGACCCACGCGGCCGTGTTTACTCGTACCTGCGGCTGTCGGTCACCGATCGCTGCGACTTCGCCTGCGTCTACTGCATGCCTCCGGGCGGCGAAGACGATCACGCGCTGCGGCCCGAGCTGCTCACCTTCGAGGAGATCGCACGCGTGGTTGCGGTGTTCGAGAGCGTGGGCGTGAACCGCGTGCGCTTTACCGGCGGTGAGCCCCTGGTGCGACGCGACATCGTGGGCCTGGTGGACCTGGTGCGTCGGCGGACCGGCGTGGAGCGCCTGGTCATGACCACCAACGGGAATCGCCTGGCCGAGCTGGCCAAGCCCTTGCGCGCGGCGGGTCTGAGCGGCTGCAACGTGTCCATCGATACCCTCGATCCGGAGCGCTTTCGCGCCATCACGCGGGGGGGTGACGTGAGCGCGGTGGTGGCCGGCGTGCACGCCGCGCTCGATGCGGGACTCGAGGTGAAGATCAACGCGGTCCTGCTGGGCGGTGTGAACGAGGAGGATGCGGGGCGGCTCGTGGACTGGGCCTGGTCCCTGGGGCTGACGCCGCGCTTCATCGAGTTGATGCCGCTGGGGGAAGCCGCCAACCTGCCGCCCGAACGCTTCCTGAGTCGAGAGCGGGTGCTCGCGGCTTTGGGGGACAGGCTCGAGGTCTCGGACACGGCGCGCTCGGTGCCCGGCCAGGGGCCCGCACGCTACGTCCATGGGCGTGGCGCGGATCGCACGCGCAGGGTCGGTTTCATCACGGCGGTCTCCGACGAGTTCTGCGCGGACTGCAACCGCGTACGCGTCAATGCGCGTGGCGAGATTCGGGCTTGCCTGGCGTCGCGGCGCGCGGTCTCGCTGCGCGATCTGTTGCGCGCGGGCCGCAGCGACGCTGAACTCGTGGACGCCATCCGCTACGCGCTGGGCGAAAAGCACCGTGGACACCGCTTCGACGTGGCGGGCGAGGAGCATACGCGCGTCGGGATGAGCCTGATCGGCGGTTGATGACTGATGCGCGCGGCGCCAGCTCGGGTTACACATCGGCTCTCCGTGACGACGTCTCCGAGCAAGCTGTGGATGTGGGTGTTCGTATCGCTGGCTGCCGGCTGCAGCGAGCGTACGGGCGAGCTCAGGGAGTGGAAGCCGGAGGACCATCAGCCGCCACCCGCGGTGGCTCCGGAAGGGCAGGGCGAAGGCGCGGGCCCCGGCGGCGACACCACGGCCAACGCCGTGGCGGCCCTGTGGAGCCTTCGTTGTGCCACCTGCCACGGGCCTCAGGGCAGGGGCGACGGTGCGCAGCGGCCGCCGGGCAGCGCCATGCCGGACATGGCTCAAGGGGCTTTCCAGGCGCAGCGCTCCGACGCGCAGCTGGCCGAGACCATCACCCGGGGCCGCGGGATGATGCCCGCTTTCGGCCAGGAGCTGACCGAGGCGGGCACGGCGGCCCTGATCCAGCACATCCGGAGCTTCGGGGCGCCTCCATGACAGGGCAGCCTGCGGGGCTTGGCGGCTGTCCGACCGAGTTTTGCAGAATGGTGCCAGATCGGTTAAACCCGGCTGGCTTTTTCCCGAGTCGTCTAAAGGCAGGACGGCGGACTTTGGATCCGCTAATGATGGTTCGAATCCATCCTCGGGAACCACGCGGACGCTGGTCGTTGCTCGGCCTTGTTGGTTCAGACAAGCCAGATTCAGACAGGCCCCTGTTTTGAGGCGGGACAGCATGGCCGACGGCCGCAGGTACAAAGACCTTTGCGAGCTGTACGAAAGCAGCGTCCGTAGCTTCTCCGAGAAGCCGCTGTTCGGCACGCGCGAGAGCCGGGGGTGGCACTGGCTGAGCTACCGCGATTTCGCCAGCCGGGTCGACGTGCTGCGCGCGGCCCTGGGCATGCGAGGGATCTCGCGCGGCGACCGCGTGGCCCTGATCGCCCCCAACGGCGTCGACTGGGCCACCGTCGCGTTCGCCACCTTCACCGCGGGCGGGGTGTTGGTGCCAATCTACCCCTACCAGCGCTACGACGACTGGCTCGACATCCTGCGCGACGCCAACCCCCGCTTCGTGTTCACCCACGACATCGAAGCAGCCAGTGCGGTCAACGGCTGGCGCAGCGAGCTGCACCCTGACCTGCTCTCGGTGTCGATGGCGGGACGTGCCATCGCCGGTTCCATCTCGCTCGACGAGCTCACGGAGCGCGCGTTGTCCTCCGAGCTACCCGTGCAGCGCCTGGACCCCAAGGACCTGTGCACGTTGATTTACACCTCGGGCACGTCGGGCCGGCCCAAGGGTGTCCAGCTCAGCCACGCCAACGTGGTGGCCGTGCTCAACGATCTGCGCCGCATCTTCCCGGTCAATTCGAGTGATCGCTCGCTCGCGTTCCTGCCCTGGGCGCATGCGTTCGGGCAAGTGGTGGAGCTGTACGGCTTGTTCTCCATGGGTGCCTCGCTGGCCGTGGCCCCGAACGAAGACGAGATCGTGAAGAGCCTACAAGAGGTCAGACCGACCCTGATCTTCAGCGTTCCCAAGCTTTTCAATCGCCTCTACGACACGCTCCAGGAGCGCGTTCGCCGCGAGGGCGTGCTCACGCGCAGGCTGTTCGACGAGGCGCTCGAGAACGCGCGCCAGCGGCGTCGGATCCGCGGTCAGGGCAAGGCCCGCGGCGTCGTCGAGCTCAAGGCCAAGGTCTATGATCGACTGGTGTTCGAGCGCATCCGCGAGCAGTTCGGCGGACGCGTGCATTACGCGGTGAGCGGCGGCGCGCAGCTGGCACCCGAGGTGGCCGAGTTCGTGGATAGCCTCGGCATCACGCTCTACGAGGGCTATGGCCTGACCGAGGCGGCGCCCATCGTGAGCGCGAACTGGCCCGGCGCACGCAAGCTCGGCTCGGTGGGGAAGCCCTTGCCGTCGGTGCGCGTGATGATCGATCACAACGTCGGGCCCAACACCCGCGACGGGGAGATCATCGTGTACGGCCCCAACGTGATGCGCGGCTATCACAACGCCCCCGACGAGACGGCGCGGGCGCTCACGGCGGAGGGCGGCCTGCGCACGGGCGACCTCGGCTACATCGACAAAGAGGGCTTCCTATTCGTCACTGGGCGCATCAAGGAACAGTACAAGCTCGACAATGGCCGCTACGTGGTACCGAGTCCGCTCGAGGCTGACTTGCGCGCGTCTCGGTTCATCCGACATGTGATGCTGTGTGGCGACGGACGTCCGCACAACGTGGCGCTGATCGTCCCAGAATTCGAGTTCCTCGAGAGCTGGGCTCAAGAGCAGGGCATCCGCACGGGCAGCCGCGAGGAGCTCCTGCAGCACCCCGACGTGCGCACCACGTTTGCGCGGGAAATCGAGCGCTGCTCGGAGACGTTCCGGCAGTTCGAGAAGGTGCGCGGTTTCGGCCTGCTCGAGCACGACTTCTCGGTGGAAGACGGCACATTGACCCACACGCTGAAGATTCGTCGGCGCGAGGTGCAGTCGGTCTACGCGGAGTTGATCGACGAGCTCTATGGTGTTCACCGCGGCGAGCGTGCAGCGGTAGACTAACTTCCAAAAAAGGCGCGAGGAGTCGAGCATGGCAGAGGCCACATGGAACTATCCGACACGAATTCTCTTCGGCGTTGGAGCTGTCGGCGACCTGGGAGCGGAGGCCAAGAAGTTGGGCACCACCCGAGCGCTCATCGTGTCGGATCCGGGCGTGACCCGGGCGGGATTGCTCGCGCCCGTCGAAGAGTCGTTGAAGAAGCAGGGCATCGAGGTGTCCTCCTTCGATCAGATCTCCACCAACCCCACCGAGGCCGAAGCCCGCGCGGCCGCCTCGGCCTTCCGTGAGTCTCGCGCCGATGCGGTGATCGCCGTCGGCGGTGGCGCCGCCCTCGATATCGGTAAGATGGTGCGCATCCTGGCGACCGAGACGCTTCCGCTCGAGGAGCTCGACGACGCCATCGGCGGTGACGCCAAGATGAAGGCGAACTTCCCGCCCATGATCGCCGTGCCCACCACGGCCGGTACGGGCAGCGAGGTGGGACGCAGTGCGGTGGCGACCCTGGCCTCGAGCGGCAAGAAGACGATCTTCTTCCATCCCAAGTTGATCGCCAACGTGGCGGTGCTCGACCCGCGCATGACCGAGTCGTTGCCCGCCAAGTTCACCGCGGCCACGGGCTTCGACGCGCTCACCCACAGCATCGAGGCCTTTCTCGCCAAGGGCGACCATCCGATGGCGGACGCCATCGCGCTCAAGTCCGTGAGCTTGGTCGGCCGCTACCTCGAGCGCGCCGTGAAAGATCCACGCGACCTCGACGCGCGCGGGGCGCTGCTCAAGGCGTCGATGATGGGCGCAGTGGCGTTCCAGAAGGGCCTGGGCGTGTGTCACAGCCTGGCTCACCCGCTCGGCGCCGAGCACGACCTCCATCACGGACTGGCGAACGCGCTGTGTCTGCCGGCGGTGATCGACTTCAACCGCAGCGCGGTGTCGAGCCGCATTGCGGACATCGCGAGGGCGCTCGGCGTGCGTGGCGAGGACGAAGACACCTTGGCCTTCGAATGCTCCGGGGCGATCCGGGCGCTGCGCCACAAGGTGGGCCTGCCGGACGGCCTGGCGTCCGTGGGCATCAAGGACGAACACATCGCCAAGCTCGCGAAGCTGGCCATGGAAGACGGCTGTCACGCGTGCAATCCGCGCGTCTGCACGGAGCACGACATGGAGCAGCTGTACCGCGTCTCCATGGGGGCATGAGCAGGGAGCCCGAGCGCCGCGCTCGCGCGCTCAGGCTTGCTTGGCCGGATCCCAGCCCGTGGTGAGGCCTTCCTCGAGGCCGTCCAGGCTCTCCATGGCCTCCGCAGAAAGTTCGAAATCGAACAGATTCGCGTTCTCGTCGATGCGCGCTGCGTGCGTCGACTTGGGCAGCACCACCAGCCCGTGCTGGATGCCCCACCGCAGGAGCACCTGCGCGGGCGTCCGACCGCATTGACTCGCGACGGCCATCACTTGCGGATGCCCGAGCCGCTGGCCGCGCGTGAGCGGGCTGTACGCCTCCACTACGATGCCTTGCTCGCGACACAGGGCCCGCGTCTCCCGGCGCTGCAGGAAGGGGCTCAACTCGATCTGATTGATCGCGGGGATACGCTCGCACTGCGCTAGCAATTCCCTCAGGTGCGGTACCAGGAAATTACTCACGCCGATGGAGCGCGCCCGCCCCTCCGCTTGGAGGTCCTCGAGGGCCTGCCAGGAGTCGAGCCGCTTGCCGGCGACCGGCCAATGCAACAGGTAAAGGTCCACGTATTCGAGGCCCAGGCGCTTCAGGCTCTGCTCGAGGGCACGCAGCGCGGAATCGTAACCTTGGTCATCATTCCAGAGTTTGGTGGTGACGAAGATGTCCTCGCGCGGGATGCCGGACTCCCGGATCGCCCAGCCCACGTCAGCCTCGTTGCCATAGATCCGGGCCGTGTCTACGTGACGGTAGCCCCGCCGCAGCGCCGACAGGACCGCCTCACGTGTCACTTCTCCGCGGGCGGCTTGCCACACGCCCAGGCCGACTTGTGGAATGGTTTGGCCGTTGTTCAGCGGTAAGCGCGTGGTGCTGACGTCACTTCGGAGCATGTGCGAGTCCTGTCGGTGTTGGCCTTGATGCGAGGGCCTGACGAATCCAGGATGTTCAGGTAGGCGCGGGAGTCCACAGGGAAGCCTCCCCTTTCTCTCGCGCCCGCCCCAACTTTGGCGTAAAGAAGCTGGCACGGGAACCCATGACCTCGAGCGAACTCGACGCCTCCGGACTTCCGAGCGAAGCGAACCTGGATACCACCCAGGCGGACGAGGCGTCTGTCGAGGAGGACAGGCCGCGCATCAGCCGTTTGAGTAGTCTGTTCCCCGTGGCCGAGGCGCTGTTGGCCGCGGCCCACTCGGATCGACCGCCTTCGAGCGTGGAGCACGAGGCCATTCGGCGCGTGCTCTGCGAGCTGCTCGGCACCAACTTCCTCCCCCTGCGGCTCGAGCAGCGCATCCAGGCGTTCGACCCGGGCGGCATCGACCTGAACCACCTGGCCGAAGAGTTGGCCGAACGACCGGTGGTCGGGCGACGCAGCTTGATCGAGCTCACGCGCGAGGTGTGCGATGCGGATGGCGAGCTCGACCTGAACGAAGACCGCTTCATGCTGGCCCTGGCGTTGGCGCTCAGTCTCGATCCGGCGGAGGTCGACCATGTGGTCTACGACACGCCGTTCAAGGGCTTGAAGCGCGTGATCAAGCGCTGGGAGGACCTGGTGATCGGCAGCCTCTGCCTGCTGATCTGCGCGCTGCCCATGCTGTTCATCGCCATGGCCATCAAGTTCACGTCGCGCGGCCCGGTGCTGTTCCGTCAGCCTCGCCACGGTGAGAACGGCATCGAATTCGAGGTGCTCAAGTTTCGCAGCATGCGCGTGATGGAGACTGGCGACGCGGTGAAGCAGGCGCAGAAGAACGACCCCCGCATCACCAAGGTCGGGGCCTTCATTCGGCGCACGTCGCTGGACGAGCTGCCGCAGTTCTTCAACGTGCTCGCGGGTAACATGTCACTGGTGGGCCCGCGCCCCCACGCCGTGGCGCACAACCAGCTCTATCGCACCAAGATCCTCGAGTACATGCGGCGCCACAAGGTGAAGCCCGGCATCACCGGTTGGGCCCAAGTCAACGGTCTCCGCGGCGAGACCGACACCCTCGACAAGATGGTGGCGCGCGTGGAGCACGACCTGGTGTACATCCGCAGCTGGTCGCTGTGGCTCGACCTCAAGAATCATCTTCTTGACGGTGTTCGGCCGCAAGGTGCGCGAGAACGCCTACTGAGCTCCCTCAAGCGGAGGCCGCTCGGGGCAGCGCGATGTCGCCCGCGACGTTGGTGGGCTCGTTGGCGGAGCCGCCCACTTCGACCCGATTGCGACCCTCGCGCTTGGCACGATAGAGGGCTTGATCCGCCGCATCGAGCAGGGCGTCTACGCTGGCGTGGCGCACCGAATAGGCGCACACGCCGAAGCTCGCGGTGACCGGCACGGGAAGATCCACGGACGCCACCACCTTGCGCAGCTCGTCAGCCACGTGGGGGGCGGCCTCGGGATCCACGTCCGTGAGCAAGATGCAGAACTCCTCGCCGCCGTAGCGCGCCACCAGATCGGTGGTGCGTATGCGTCCGCGCAGCGCCTGGGCCACGCGTCGGATCACCTCGTCGCCGCACAGATGGCCCAAGTTATCGTTGATGCGCTTGAAGTGATCGATGTCCGCCATGACCACGGCGAAGCGCCTGCCGCGTGCTCCCTCCGCCACCAGCAGGCTCAAGCGCTCGCGTAGCGCGCGCTGGTTGGCAAGCCCCGTGAGCGGATCGGTGCTGGCGAGCTGCTCGAGCTTCTCTTTCGCGCGCTTCACCTCCGTGACGTCGTTGAACGTGATGACACCCCCGCGCACGCGCCCCTCGGGGTCGCGGATGGGGCGGCCTGTGACGCTCAGGAACGCCCCCTGTGGGAGCGCCGCGTTGCGCACGTAGATCTCGACCTTGTCGGTGGCGATGCCCCGCACCGCTTGCACCAAAGGCAGCTCGTCGTGGCTCAGGAGCGTGATCTGGTCGGCGCGACAGGCCCGGGTGGCGAGTGGGAAGCTCACTCGGCCACGTGCCTGGGAGATGCCCGCCAGCGCCTCGGCCGCCGGGTTCACGAGCACGATGTTGGCGTTTTCATCGGCGACCACGATGCCCTCGCCAGCGCTCGCCAGGACGCTGCCCAGGATGGAGGTCTGATTGGCTAGCTCGAGCGAGCGCTGCGCGAGGCTGCGCGAGATGCTGCGCAGTTCGAGCTCGTCGACGGCGATACGCGCGAGGTCGCGCAGGTTCTCGAGCTCGCCGGGCCCTGGCTCGCGCGGCCGCGTGTCGAGGATGGCGAAGGTCCCGATGTTGTGGCCCTCGGCGGTGACGAGCGGGGCGGCGGCATAGAAGCGCACGTGCGGCTCGCCCGTGACGAGCGGGTGGTCGGCGAAGCGCGGGTCCGCGAGCGTATCCAGGACCACGAAGGGAGAGTCTTGCAAGATGGCATGGGCACAGAAAGAGCGTACGCGAGGGAACTCTCGCGGCAGCGTGCCCGAGCGGGCCTTGGCCCACTGACGATGTTCGTCCACCAGGGACACCATGGCCATGGGCACCGAGCAGATTCGGCAGGCCATGGCAGTGAGACGATCGAAGGCGAGTTCGGGCTCCGAGTCGATCACCTGATGGGCGCGCAGCGCGTCCAGGCGTCGTGCTTCGTCTGTGTGGACCGCGGCGACCTGCATGCGCTCTTTCTCGTCGAGCTCTTTCTGTTCGAAGTAGGCGGGGCCGCCCACAGCTCAGCAGTCGCGACGTGCGCCGAGACGACCGTGCTTACTCGTATCCTAGACAACTCGCGTGGCCGGGGAAAAGCGGCATGTGCAGCGCGCGTTGCGTGCCCCCGAGATGGGGGCAAGTCGTGATCTTTCACGCGTCGCGCACGATCGCTCGGAACGCACGCGCGCAAGCGCGATCGACGTGCCACGAGTTGGACTGCACCCAGCCTTGCGGCACTTCGAATCTCATCGAAGGCATTGATAGCGCTCGAGGGAAGGGTGTTAGATCGCTTGGTCAGCGCGCTCTGCGCGCAAGTTGAGCACGCCGCGCGCCCTCGGCGCTGGTGGTGGGGGAAAGCCGATGAAGCACGCGATGCGCAGTTCGGAGGTCGAAGCGCGCGGCGCCGCGCGCGAGCAGACCGCGGAGGGTTCGAGTGGTGGGGAGGTGCGACGTCAGTCCGGCATCACACAGCGACCCCCAGCTGCCAACCCGGCAAGTCAGACGCCCGAGTGGAATACGAGCGTGGTGGCCGACATTCTCGGCTTCGAATACGCGCGTGCGGTGCTCTTCACGGACGGCCAGGGAAAGCTGCTGTTCAGCGGCGGGAGCCTGCAGGCCACGGTCGAGCTCGCAGAAGCCGCCGACATCGCGCTCGCCGCGCTCAACCAGGGGAGCCAGGCGCTCAACTTCGGGGAGCTCGACACCAGTATCTGGTTGTGTCGCCAGGGGACGGTGGTCTCCACGTCTTCGTCGCAGGGCGTGAGGGCCCTCGTGCTCGCTCAACCCAACGCCAACCTCGCACAGCTTCTGAGCCACGTGCGTCGCGTCTTCGCAGGTCGCCATGAGTGAGCAACCGACGGGATGGTTGAAGCGCATGCTCGCTGGCGATGCGTCGCTGGTGCAGCTCCAGGGCAAGCTCACCGCCGTGGCGGTCGAGCTCGACAACACCACGCGCGCGCTGAAGGTCGAGCAGGATCAGTCGGCCCTCAAGGACAAGGAGCTCGCGGGGCTGCGCGAGACCCTCGAGAGCAGCGCGAGCCGCGCGGAGCAGCTGAAGCAGGATCTCGCGCGTGCGCAGCGCGAGCTGGAACAAGTGCGGGAGGAGCTTGCCACCGAGCGCAGTAAGGCCGAGCATCAGCGCGGTGAATTCGAGCGCACGCTGACCGAGAATAAGTCCCACATGGACCGCGTCGTGAGCGAGGCCAAGGCGAACGCCGAACGAGCCCGACTGCTCGCCGAGGCCGAGAAACTCAAGACGAAGTCCGCCTACTCCCAGGTTCAAGGACTCGAGAAGCGAGCGGAGGGCCTTCAGCAGCAATGCAGCGCGCGCGAGCAGGAGCTCTTGCAGGCGCGGACCAGCCTGTCGACGACCCAGGCTCAGCTCGAGAACGTCGGCACGCTGCGCGACGATCTGAAGAGAAAGAGCGACGAGCTGACCAAGGCCAAGAGCGAGTGGAGCTCCCAGCGCGCGGGTCTCGACGCAACCATTCTCAAGCAGCGCTCGCGCCAGGAAGAACACCTGCAGCGCATGGCGGTGCTGGAGGGCGACCTGGCAGAAGCCATGGAGAAGCAACGTGTGGCCGAGGAGGCCAGCCGCACCGAGAAGCAGGCGGTGGGCCACGTGCGAGCCGAGCTCGAGCGCCTGCGCAAGGCGCAAGAGCTGCTGGTGCGGGACGAGCGGGTGCGCTGGACGCTGTTGGTCAACCGCATGTGGAAGGCGCTCGAGCGCTCGCTCGGCAAGGCGGCCCTGGTTTCGTTGGCGGGTGCCCTGGACGGCGACGAGACGCTCGGTCGCCTGTCGAAGGCCAGCACGGCGGAGCTCGCGGTACCGGGACTCACCCAGGCGTTGGCCACGCTCTCGCCGGGCAGCGACGTCTCCGTGACTCCGCTCGACGAGGGCTTCGAGATTCGCGTGCGCCGTCCGAGCGCGGCACCGGACGCGTGCGCCCCTGGCTGGCTCGGGGTGTACGCGGTGGAATGTCTCGGCAACATGTTGGGGCGGGGCATGCGGGCCGCCAGCGTGGCTCAGAACGGCGCCGAAGTGCTGGTTCGGGCCCGCTTCAGGGACGCCGCAGAGTCCGTCCGCGCGCCAGCAGGGAGCGCCGGCCAGCAAGTGGCCGGCTAAGTACCGGGGGCCGAACCGACGCTCACCTGGGCTCTGCGCCGCTGCCGGGGCGGTCCCTTCGCGCTTGCGCGAGCAGGCCGTTCGCCCCACAACCTGGGCCGTCATGTCCTTCCTCGACGAGCTCAAGTGGCGCGGCCTTCTGTATCAGACCACCGGAACCGAGGAGCTCGTGCAGCACCTCGCCAGCCCGGGGCGCGTCGGCTATTGCGGCTTCGACCCGACCTCCGACAGCCTGCACATCGGGAACTTCATCCCGATCAAGCTGTTGATGCACTTCCAGCGCGCCGGGCACAAGCCTGTCGCGCTGATGGGCGGAGGCACCGGCCTGATCGGCGACCCGTCGGGACGCGACAACGAGCGCACGCTGCAGTCGAAGGAGCAGGTCGAGGCGAACATCGCTGGCCAGCGCAAGGTGTTCGAGCGCTTCCTCGACTTCTCCGGCAGCACGGGTGCCCAGCTGGTCAACAACAACGACTGGCTACAGAAGCTCGGCTTCATCGAGGTGCTGCGCGACGTGGGCAAGCACTTCTCGGTGAATGCCATGATCCAGCGCGACTCGGTGCGCACCCGCCTCGAGAACCGCGAGCAGGGCATCAGCTACACCGAGTTCAGCTACATGCTGCTGCAGGCCTACGATTACCTGCACCTGCACCGCACGCTCGGCTGCACCCTGCAGATGTCGGGTTCGGATCAGTACGGCAACGTGGTGGCCGGCATCGATCTGATCCGCCGCCACACCCAGGGCGACAAGCACGAGGCGTTCGGGATTACCGCTCCTCTGCTCACCAAGTCGGACGGCAAGAAGTTCGGCAAGAGCGTGAAGGGCGCCATTTGGCTCACGGCCGACAAGACCAGCCCGTACGCGTTCTACCAGTTCTGGATCAACAGCGAAGATGCCGACGTGGGCTCGCTCTTGCGTTGGTTCACCTTCCTCCCTCAGGAGGAGGTCGAGGGCATCGTGTCTGCTCACGAACAGGAGCCGCACAAGCGTGAGGCCCAGCGCCGGCTGGCGCGTGAGATGACCAAGCTGGTGCACGGTGAGGCGGAGTTGGCGGCGGCCGAGCAGGCTTCGCAGGCGTTGTTCGACGGCGAGGTGCGCAAACTCGGTGAGTCCCTGCTCGACGAGGTGTTCGCGGACGTGCCTCACTCCGAGCACGACAAGAGCGGCCTGGCGGGCGAAGGGCGAGCCCTGCTCGATGTGTTGGTGGAGACCAGCTTGGTGCAGAGCAAGCGCGAAGCGCGGCAGTTCCTCGAGAGCGGCGCCGTCTCGGTCAACGGCGACAAGGCCGACTTGAGTCGCCGGCTGCGCAGCGAGGACCTCCTTCACGGCAAGGCGATCTTGCTCAAGCGCGGCAAGAAGAACTGGCACGTGACCAAGTGGAAGTAGCGCGCGAGAGCGGCTTTGCCGCGTCGAGCACCGGCACGGGCTCGCCTTGCTGGTGCAAGGCTGGCACAGGGCCGTGAGCTGACTCGTCAGCCCACGACTAAATACTCTCGAAGTAACGCTTGAGCTCCCAGTCGCTCACGGCCTTGGCGAACTGGCGCACTTCCCACTCGCGCGTGAGCACGTAGTGGTCCACGAACGGCGCTCCGAGCAGGCTGCGCGCGACCTCGCTCTGCTTGAGCAAGGCGGTGGCGCTGCCCAGATCGGTGGGCAGTCGCTTGCCCTTGCTGTGGGAGGCGTCACCGCGCTGGGGTTCCCCTGGCTCGATGGCGTGCTCGACGCCGTGGAGGCCTGCCGCCAAGCAGGTGGCCATCGCGATGTACGGGTTCATGTCCGCGGCCGTCTGCCGGTACTCGATGCGCGTGGCGCTCGGTTTGTCGCCAGGAATCAAGCGAATCGCCGTGGTGCGGTTTTCCACGCCCCAGCTCGGGGTGAGCGGCGCCCACACGCCGGGCACGTAGCGCTTGTAGCTGTTGATGGTCGGCGAGTAGAGCGCGGTGAGCTCGTCCATCGCGCTGAGCAGGCCGCCCAAGTAGTGGCGGCCCAGGGTGGACAAACCGTGGGGCGCCTTGGGGTCGGCGAATAGGTTCTTCTCGCGCGTGGAGTCCCACAAACTCTGGTGCAAGTGCCCGCTCGAGCCGGGGAGGCTGGGGTTCCACTTGGCCATGAAGGTGACGCTGAGGCCGTGATGGGATGCGACCTCCTTGGCGAGCGTCTTGAAGAGCGCGGCGCGGTCGGCCATGTCGAGCGCGAGCCCGTACTTGAGCGCGACCTCGTAAACACCCGGGCCGGTCTCGGTGTGCAAGCCCTCGATGGGGATGTCGAAGTTCTCGCAGGCGTCGAACAGCTCGTGGACGAAGTCCTTGTGCTGACCGGTGCGCAGCCACGAGTACCCGAACATGCCCGGGGTGAGCGGCTCGAGCTGCTGGAAGCCCTTGTTGCGCAGGGTCTGCGGGGTCTCGCGGAACACCCAGAACTCGAACTCGGCACCGAAGGTGGGCACGTAGCCGGCGGCCTCGGCGCGCGCGACGATGCGCTTGAGCAGGCTACGGGGGCAGGCGAAGTGGGCCTTGCCGTCGGTGCCGCGGAAGTCGAGCAGGAATGCGGCCGTGTTGGGCTCGTAGGGCAAGAGTCGGAACGTGCCGGCGTCGACCTTGGCCAGGATGTCGGGGTAGCCGGACTCGGGGCCGCTCGTGTTGTCGTAACAAACGTCCCCGATGTCCCAGCCGAAGATCACGTCGCAGAACCCGAAGCCGCTCTCGGCGATGGACCAGAATTTGTCGAGTGAGAGGTACTTGCCGCGCAACACACCGTCGATGTCGAACCCCCCGACTTTGACGCGGCGTACGTCGTGGGCGGCGAAGCGTTCGCGGAGCTGATTCAGGTCCATGACTCGCATTGTACATGGCTGGCTCGCGTTTTGAACTCAGGTGTAGGGTGCGTGTAGACTGCGGAGGCTATGCAGCTCGTGAGAAAGCCAGCCTCGGGCGTGCTCCGATGGACCCTCGCCGTGGTCCTGTGCGCGGCCTGTGAAGGGGCTTCCAAGCGCCCGCCGTCCGAGGTGTTGGGGGGCGGAGATGGCGGCCCGAAGCCGAGCCGCGACGCGGGGCCCCCGCTCGACTGCCAGACGGCTCTGTCCAACCAGGACGCAGACTACGACACCTTCTCGCGCGATACGGGGGACTGCAACGACTGCGATCCGCTGATCAGTCCGGCGGCCTTCGAGGTGCCTGGCAACACGGTCGACGAGGATTGCGATGGCATGGTGCTCACGGAGCGGCCCGTCTGCGACGCGGAGCTGGAGCCCGAGTCGAACGACCCCGAGGACGCCGCGCGCGCCCTCGGTTTGTGCTCGTTCACGGGGCAGATTGCGCGCACCTGGGGCGTGCGCCGAGCCGACTGGCGCTTGCTCGACGATGCGGACGAGCTCGAGGATCCGCGCCAGGTGTGGCTGAGCGATCACTTCGGAGGCGTGCTGCCCCGCGACGGGAAGCGTCTGCTCGTGCTCTCCACGGGTGTGGCCCGCGACGTGGACGATCCCGACTACACGCCCAAATGCGACGTCTTCAGCTCGGAGGATCAAGGTGAGGCCGGCTACAGCGGCGGCGTGCCACCGCCCAAGGGCTACCCGGTGGACTCCTCGCTGTGCACGGCGAAGGCATCGAGCTCCAAGGATGCTCCCGCCTTCAACGACGTCGGCCTCGAGATTTATCTGCGCATCCCGAGCAACGCGCGCAGCCTCAGTTTCGACTCCATCTTCTTCACCTCCGAGTACCCGAGTTGGGTCTGCACGCCCTTCAACGACTTCTTCGTGGTCTCCATGGACGACGAGGAGAACGTGGTGTTCGACGCGCACGGTGATCCGATCGGTGTGAACACGGCGTTGCTCTCGGTGTGCCGCGAGACCACCTTGGCGGCGCGCAAGATCGCCTGCGAGCAGGGGCCTGCGCTGCTGGCCCACACCGGCTTCGACAAGGACGAGTCGAGTTGTGGGGTTACGACCGAGAACGCGCAGGTGGGTGGGGCGTCTACTGGCTGGCTGCACACCTCGGTGCCGGTGGATCCGACCCGCGGCTACCTGACGTTGCGTTTCTTGCTGTGGGATAGCGCGGACCCGAACCTCGACTCCACGGTGGCCATCGACAACCTACAGTTCGAGACGCTCACGCTCGAGGAGCCGAGCACGCGACCCATCAGCGCTGCGCCGTAGGAGCGCTGTGGCGCGCTGCCTCATTGGGCAAAGTCGCTGCGTCGTGGCTGCATGAGTCGAGCGCGCGCTCGGGGAGAGATCGGAATCCAGGTCACGTCGCCAGCCCCACTGCAACTTGCCAGTGTGGCTGGCACATGACTCGCATTGAATCGCAGCCATGGGAAACGCGCAGCGAACGGGTCTTTGGGTGGGACATCCACTCCCTCCCATGTTGGTGGCGTTTCCACTGACCTTCTACGCGAGCGCCTGGTGTGCCTTCGCCCTCTACGCCTTGCGGGACGATCCGTTTTGGTGGCTGACCGGGCTGTGGTCGAGCCTGGCCGGCGTGATGACGGCGCTGCTTGCGGGTGGCGTCGCCCTGCGCGTGTGGCGACTGCGAACGCCTCAGCTGTTGCCGACGCTGATGGGACTCAAGGCCGGTAGGTTGCAGGTGGTCGCGTTGGGGCTCGTCGCGCTGAACCTGCTGGTGCAGAGGGATCGTTGGGGGGTGGCGGGCGGCGTCACGCTGTTGCGTCCCTTGCGCTCGGGCGAGGTGGAAATCGTGCTCCTGCCCGACGCCACCCTGGCTCTGGTGTTGACGGGTGCGGCCCTCTTGTTGGCCGTGTTGGGAGCCCATGGTGGCTTGGCGCGCACCCAGGTGGAGCCCCAGTCGCCCGCTGCCGAACCGGAACAAGCCCGGCCCGAGCCGCGCAGCTCGCGAACCCCGCTCGTACCCACCTGAGGCAGGAAAAATCCTGAGATTTCAGCGCGACAATCGGTCGCGTTGCCGGCGCCGCGATCTGCACCAGATCTGGACCCGCCTATGCGTGCTTTCTTGCCTTGGTGGCTGCTCCTCCTGCTCTTGAGCGGCGCTTCTCCTGGCCTTGCGGCAGCCCAGCTCTGCCACATGCCAGCACCGTCCATGCGCGCGGACACCCGCAGCGACGCGGTCGTGATGCGGGCCAGCGTGGGTAGCGTCCTTGCGGGCTACGACAACGCGTTTGGTGAGGGCGAATACCAGGGGGGCAACGTCGGCTTGGCCTTTCGCCATCCGTGGGTCGCCGCCTCGGCGTCGCTGCCAGGCTATCGCCTGGTGCGCAACGGGGAAGCACGCACGGAGATTGGCGACGTGGCCCTGGACGCTCGCGGCACCGTGTATCGCGATGGCGAGGGTGGGCTCGCTCTCGGGCTCGGGATGGGCGCCACGCTGCCCAGCGGCAACGGGAACTTTGGCTTCGGTATGGGGCACACGATGCTGATGCCGGGGTTGTGGATGTCGTTTTCGCGAGAGCACCTCATGCTCAGCGCGGAGCTGGGCTATGGACGCGCGATCGGGGGGCACCACGGAATGCACCACGGAGCCCATGCGGCCCACACGGGAGGCTTCATGGCGGGGTCCATCGTGCAGCCGATGAACGCTTCGGAGGTCGAGCACGGCCTCAGCCTGTCGTACGAGTTGCACCCACGCGTGCGCGCACTCGGTCGCTTGTTCGGGGCGATTCCGGTGGCGGACGAAGGCGGTCAGGCCCGCGAGATCGTTGCGCTGGGGGCACAGACGATTCTGGGCTTGTGGGATCTGACGCTGGAGACCCAGCTGCCGGTGGTGGGCTCGCCGTTTACGACGCGGCTGGTCTTTGCGGTAGGAGCAGAGTGGTAGAGGCGCCCTGGGGCGCGCGTCTCCCTACTGCTCGTCGGCCCCGTGATCGTGGTCGCCCTTGAGTCCCTGGCAGGTAATCCACTCGTCGAGTTTGTCGACCATCTCCTGCGGAACCGGATCGCGCATGTAGGGCATGCGGCCGCACTCGATTTCGATCAGCGCGTGGCCGCCGGTCGCGCGCCAGCCATCTTCGGTGTCGTAGTCGTGGCCCACGGGGGCGCTCATGCGCGCGTCGCCCGTCTTGGTGGAGCTGTGGCAGTCGATGCAGTACGCGGTGGCCAGGGGCTCCACGGTGTTGTGGTAGCTGACGGTGCTGCTGGCGCAGTCGTATGTCTTCGTCTCCTCACCGCAGGCGGCGGTGGGGCCGGCATCGTCTCCGCATGCTGCGACGGAACCAACGACAGCCGAACAAACCAAACTAGCCAAGAGCCACGGGCGCATAGGGGCCTCCAAGAGCCCCGACCATAGGGCAGGGGAGGGGGCCCGCGCATGCGACCGATTGTCGCGTCGGGCCCTCGATTTTGCGAGACGGGGAGGTCACGCGACCTCCCCGCCCGTCGCGGCAAAGCCGCGCCGGGGCCTACCCCATCCGCGAGGTTCGCTTCGCTCACGAAAAAGCCTCGCCTGCATGGCGCTGGTCGGCTTGCGCGCGACGGTGTCCTCTGCCACCCGCTGGGCCATGGACGACGGTTCGGGGTTCTCAGAGAACGAGCGACAAGCGGTATATCGCGCGATTTTCGAGCGCCGTGACGTGCGCAACTACCGGCCAGATCCGCTGCCGGATGCGGTGCTGGCGCGGATTTTGGAAGCTGGCCACCAGGCCCCCTCGGTGGGCTTCATGCAGCCCTGGAACTTCGTGGTGCTGCGCGATGCTGCCGTGCGTCACAAGATCTATGCTCACTTTAGCGAGGTGAACGTCCGGGCCGCCCAGGTCTTCCAGGACGACCGCCGCCGCACCTACCAGGCGCTGAAGCTGCAGGGCATCCTGGATGCGCCCCTCAACTTGCTGGTGACCTGCAATCCCACGCGGGGCGGTGAGCACGTGCTCGGCCGCTTCACCATGCCCGAGACCGACGTGTACAGCACATGCCTGGCGGTGCAGAACCTGTGGCTCGCGGCGCGCGCCGAGGGCGTGGGCATGGGCTGGATGAGCATCATGGAGCCATCCGTGGTGAAGGAGCTGCTCGGGATCCCGCAGCACGTGGTGCCAGTGGCCTATCTCACGGTGGGCTATCCGGTGGAGTTCGCCAAGAAGCCCATGCTGGCCGAGGTCGGTTGGTCCAAGCGCTTGCCGCTCGAAGGTTTGGTCTTCGAAGACGCCTGGGGGCGCCCCGCTCGTGCGATCCCCGCGGCCGACCTTACCCGTGCCCTCGAGCCGCCACGTACGCCGCGCGCCGAGCCCACGGTCCCGGAGGCAGCGCTGAGGCGCAACGCCGACCTGACCAAGCCCAAGGGCAGCCTTGGTGTGCTCGAACAGGTGGCGCTCAAGCTGGCCGCTCTGCAGGACACCGCCTATCCCCGCTGCGAATACGCGCACCTCGCGCTCTTCGCGGGCGATCACGGCGTGACGGCGGAAGGGGTCAGCGCCTACAAGCGCGATACCACCGTGAAGATGGTCTACAGCTATCTGGCGGGCGGCGCCGTGGTGAACGCCTTCGCGCGGCGCGAGCGGGTGTCCGTGCACGTGGTGGACGTGGGCGTCGATCATGATTTCGGCGCGGCGGACGGTCTGGTGCGGCGCAAGGTCGCGCGCGGCACACGCAACTTGAGGCGCGAGGCGGCGATGACGCAGGCGGAATGCCAGGCGGCGCTCGCGGCGGGCGGGCAGTTGGTGTGCGAACTCGAACAGCTCGATGTGCTCTTGCTGGGCGAGATGGGCATCGGCAACAGCACCAGCGCGGCGGCCCTGGTGGCGGCCCTCCTGGGCATGTCCGCGGAGGCCGTCGCGGGGCGCGGCACGGGCGTGGACGACGCTGGGTTGAAGCGCAAACAAGGGGTGATCGCCGATGCCCTGGCGCTGCACGCCGGCGCAGACCCGAGTCGACTCCTGGCCTGCTTGGGCGGCTTCGAGATCGCGGCCTTGGTCGGCGCCATCGAGGCCGCGGCCGAGCGCGGGGTGCCGGTGCTGCTCGACGGCTTCATCACGGGGGCCGCGGCCCTGGTGGCCGTGCGCCGCAATCCTTCTGTTTTGCCCTTCTTGATGGCTGCCCACCGCAGCGCCGAACCGGCCCACGGTCTCGTCCTGGCGGCGCTAGGCTTGCGCCCGCTGCTCGAGCTCGACATGCGACTCGGTGAAGGCTCGGGCGCGGTGCTGGCGGTTTCGCTTTTGCGGGCCGCCTGTGCTGTGATGAGCGAGGTACGCACATTCGAAGAGGCCAACATCGAGCGGCCCGAGGGTTGAACGGTTCATGTGGAGAAACTTACTCAAGTGGCTTCTTCCGCTCGTGTTGATCGGGGGTGCTGTCTACGGCTTCATGTGGTGGCAGCGGCAGCCCAAGCCCTTGCCCAAGGTCGACCTGGCCAGTGTGCAAGAGGGGCTGCCCAGGCAGGTCGCCACGCTGTTGAGCAAGGATGGCGCGCTGCGCGGCTTACGGCCGATCCCGAGTGCGCCGGTGTTCGTGGTGTTGCGCAAGAACGGCCGCAAGCTCGCCCAGGGTTGGTTCGAGGGGAGCGACGCGCAGCAGGCGATCTTCGACGGTGTCGCGCAGCTGCTGCGCGACAGGCCGAGCCTGGCTGGCGAGGTCGACGTAGTGGAGCTCTGCCTGCCGCACTCGTACAAGGGCGAACGGTTGAAGGCCAAGCGCGACGTTCTGGGTAACACGCATCGCGGCGTACGCGGCGTGTGGCTGCGCCACGGGACCCGCGAGGAGCGCACCTGTCCCACCGAGATGATCGCACGCAATGCGCGCTTCGAGGACGTGGAGGGGGCCTTTCGTAAGCAAGCCGGCTTGAGTCGTGATGAGTACGTGGCCCAGGCCGAGGCCCAGAGCTTCGACGCGCACCAGCTCCTGGTACGCGTGCAGAAAGATCCGGCCGTGGTGCCCATGTTCCGCGGCAACACCGTGATCCCGCTCGCCACCGTGAACCAAAAGAGCACCGACGCGCTGGCGGCCGGGCTCACGCAATGGATCACGACTCAGGTGCAGCCGGATGGGCGCATGGTGTACATGGCTCTGCCGAGCAAAGGCACCGAGTCCACCGACAACAACATGATCCGCCAGTTCATGGCCACCGTGTGCCTGGTGCGACTCGCCAACGCCAAGCCCGAAGACGCCCACCTGCGGGAGCTGGCCAAGCGCAACCTCACCTACAACCTGGATCACTTCTTCGTGCAGGAAGGCGAGCTCGGGCTGATCAAGTTCGGGGACGCGCGCCTCGGCGCCATGGCGCTGGCAGCGCTCGCCATCGTGGAAGCCCCGTTTCGCAGCGAGTTCGCGCGTTACGAGACGGCCCTGCGCAAGACCACCGAGCACATGCAGAAGCCGGACGGCTCGTTCTACTCGTTCTTCGGCAGCGAGAGCGGCGACAACCAGAACTTCTACCCGGGCGAGACGCTGCTGCTGTGGGCCACGCTCTACCAGGAGTCGCGCGACGAGGCCCTCTGGAAGCGCATCGACGACGCCTTTCGCTACTACCGCACCTGGCACCTCGAGAACCGCAATCCAGCCTTCATCCCCTGGCACACGCAGGCCTACGTCAAGTTGCTCAAGGTGCGCGACTATCCCGAGATGCGCGACTTCGTGTTCAAGATGAACGACTGGCTGCTCGGCATGCAGCAGTGGGGTACCGCCGACTACCCCGATCAGCCCGGGCGCTTCTATGACCCCGACCGGCCCCAGTTCGGGCAACCGCACGCCTCCTCCACCGCGGTCTACCTGGAAGGCCTCATCGATGCGTACCAGCTCACGGTGAAGGAGAAGGACGAGGCACGCCGCAAGAGCTACCGCGACGCCATCCTGGGCGGCCTGCGGGCGACGATGCAGATCCAGTTCATGGACGGCGTGGACATGTTTTACATCGAGCAGCGCGACACCGTGTACGGCGGCCTGAGGACCACCGAATACGACAATCGCATCCGCGTCGACAACGTGCAGCACGCGTTGATGGGGATTCAGAGAATCGTTCGTATTTTCGGGGCTGAAGGGGCCTGGTGAGCGCCCTTCGGGGCGCTCGGTGAACGCTTTCGTGCGGCCGCTTTAACACTTCTTCACAGGCCGCCCCGTGGACGCTTAACAACGGCTGCTCAACCTCTCTCCAGGGCGACACGAACCCGTCGCCAGAGAGAGGAACCATGTTTGGTTTGATCGTGGGCACGCTGTGCCTGATGGGCCTTTTCGCGACCCTGCGACGACGCCACTACTATCGCTTTGCGGATTACTACGGCTACCACTGGGGCCACCACCATGGTCGCGGCCATTGCCATGAGCGGGGACGGCACCATGGTCACCGGGGCCCCTGGGGCCATCACCACCACGAGGAGTCCTGGGAAGACGCCCCGCGGATGCGCGGCTTCGGGCGCCGCCGGCCCAATCCCCTGCACTTCCTCTTCGCGGAGCTCGACACCACGCATGGCCAAGAAAAGGCCATCATGACGGCCCTCGACGCCCTGCGTGGCGCCAAGGGAGCGCTGCGCGAGGAAGTGCTCAGCGCGCGCAAGGAGCTGGCGCAGCTCTTCGGTGCCGAGAGTCTGGACGCGCAGGCGCTCGAGGCACTGCTCGGGCGTCAGCAGGAGCACCTGGCGAAGTCCGGCCAACTCCTGAAGGACTTCGTCGCGCTGCTGCACGAGACCCTGACGCCGGTGCAGCGCAAGAAGCTCGCGGCGTTCCTGCTGGATGGCTCGTTGCTCTATGGCTTCGACCACGAGCGTCACCACGCATTCTGAGGAGGACGTCCCATGTCTCGCTATCGAATGCGCATCGTGTTGCTCTCGCTCGGCGTGGTCTTCGGGTACGGCAGCGCCATCGCTCGCCACTACCGTGCCGAGCACTCCGGCCAAGGCTGGTTCTGCAGTCACCACACGGATCTGCAGGGCCCTCACGCTTCCCGCGGCGGCGCCGCGCCAAAGCCGGTACAATGAAGGTCGCTGACCATGATCCTGCGCGCGCTCCTCATCGACGATGACGACCGGCTGTTCGAGCACCTCCAGGGCTATTTTGCGCCCCACGGGGTAGAGCTGTCCCACGCGCGCGACGGCCGGCTCGGCATCGCTCGCCTGTTCGGGTCGGAGCAGGGCGCCTTCGACGTCGTGTTGCTCGACCTCACGATGCCGGGCATGGACGGGCTCGAGGTCTGTAAGCGTGTGCGCGAACGCAGCCGGATCCCCATCGTGATGCTCACCGCTCGCGGCGACGAGACCGACCGCGTGGTCGGGCTCGAGATTGGGGCCGACGACTACTTGCCCAAGCCCTTCAGTCCGCGCGAGCTCCTGGCGCGCATGCGCGCGGTGCTGCGTCGTTCTGCGCCCGATGCCACCAGCGAGCGCCTGAGGGTCGGGGAGCTCGAGATCGACGTGGGCAAGCGCGAGGCCAATCTGGCTGGCCGGGTGCTGGATTTGACGGGACTGGAGCTCGACCTCCTGCTGGCGCTGGTGCGCCGCGCGGGCCGTGTGGTGCCACGCGAAGCCCTGCTCGAGCTCGCCGGACGCGGTGAGACCGCGGTCAACGAGCGCACCGTGGACGTGCACGTGTCGCACATCCGCAACAAGCTCGGCGACGACTCCCGCAACCCGAGGCTGCTGCGCACCGTGCGCGGCGTGGGTTACGTCTACACGAAGGCCGAGACATGAGGCAGCGTCGTCGCGGGCCACGCCATGCTTACGAGCATGCTCTTCGTCGGTACCACCAGCACCGGCTCGAGCACCATCGACACTTCTTCCACGACCATCACGAGTTTCACCGCGTACCGAGGCCGCTCCACAAGCTCATGTTCTGGAGCTTCGGCGCGGCCATCCTCGCCACCATGCTCATCGGTGGCGCGGCTTTCGGTTACGTGCGCAAGGTCTACGGCTTCTCGCCGTGGATGCCCTTTGCCGCGATGTTCCTGGCCGCCAACTTCGTGTGGGGTCTGTCGGGCATCGTGGCGCGTCGTATCGCCATGCCCTTGCGGGAGCTCGAGCGCGTGGCCCGGGAGCTCGGCGCGGGCAGGCTCGACCAGCGCGTGACCTTGGTTCGCGGCGCCTACGAGGTGCGCGAGTTGGCGGTCACGTTCAACGAGATGGCCGATCGCATCGAGGCCCAGGTGAAGAGCCAGAAGGAGCTCTTGGGGGCGGTCTCGCACGAGCTGCGAACCCCCCTGGCGCGCCTGCGCATTCTGGTGGGCTCGCTGGCCGAGATGGACGTGGATCCCAAGCTGGCGTGCCACATGGAGCGCGAGATCCTCGAGCTCGACGCCCTGGTGGGCGAATTGCTCGCGGGCGCGCGCGTGGACGCCGGCGCGCTGCAGAAGCGTGACCTCGACGTGGCCGACATGCTCAAGGTGTGCCTGGAGCGCGCCGACTTTCCGCAGGCCTCGGTGCAGATCTCACCGGGATCGGAGCGTGTACAGGCCGACGCCACGCTGCTCTCGCGGGCGCTGATGGTGCTGCTCACCAACGTGCGCAAGCACGCGGGTGCGACACGCGTTTGGCTCAAGGTGGAGAGTGACGAGCAGGGCACGCAGTTTCGGGTGGAAGACGATGGTGCGGGCTTCGATCCCGAGGATTTGCCGCGTGTGTTCGCGCCCTTCGTGCGAGGCCGCGGCGAGACTCCGGATGAACACAAGGGCTTGGGCCTGGGACTCTATCTGGTGAAGCGCATCGCCGAGGCGCACGGCGGTGAGGCGTTCGCCGAGAACCGCGCAGACGGTGGTGCCTGCGTGGGCTTCACGCTGGCGGCCTGAGTGAGGCTGCTGTGAGCGATAGCTTTCGCTTTTTGAGGCATTCCTATCAGCTCGGTGCGCGCGCATCGGCACGTCTCTGACAGGACACGCGCGACGCGCTTACGAGAGCGCTCAACCTCGACCCCCTCGCTGTCGGGGCGGCACCTACTCTTGTGGGCAACGCGGCAAGATCGCTCCTCGCCCCAACCTGGGGAACGCGATACCACCCTGAGAGTCGCCCATGCGCCACAAGGTTGCCTGCCTCATCGCTCGACCCGAATTGCAAGCCGCCGTCGCCGCGGCAGCCACGGACCAGTTCCAGCTCGAGGCGCAGTTCGTGGAGCATCAGCCGCTCGACCTGTTGGTGGTGGACGAGGGCGCGCTGCGCAGTCTCGAGCACAGCGTGCGGACCATGCGTGGGCGACGGGACCTCGTGGGTGTGCTCGTGCTGGCACAGCCCGACGAAGTGACGCGTTGGCTCTCGACGGGTGTTCCGCCCTTCGACGACTTCATCTCTCCCGAATGCTCGCCTGCCGAGCTCAACGTGCGCATTCGGCTCTGCCTTGCGTCGCAGGCACGCCGCGGAACCATCCCGGAGAGCGGGGTCATCGACACTCAACAGGTGAGTGAGTACGGCTTTCGCATCCTCGCCGACACGTCCCCGGACGTGGTGGCGCGCTACGGACCCGACCTGCGCTATCGCCACGTCAACGCGGCAGTCTGCGCTGCCACAGGGATGCCGGCCGAGTGGTTCGTCGGCAAGAGCCACGTGGAGGCCGGCTTCGACCCCGACCACGCTGCGTTCTGGGATGACGCCATCCGCAAGGGTTTCGAAACCGGAGAGCCTTCGCGCGTCGAGTACACGTTCAACACGCCGGGGGGGCCGCGTTGCTTCGAATCGCGACAGGCGCCCGAGCGCGGTCCGGATGGTCGCGTGACTTCCGTGCTGGTGGTGTCGCGCGATACCACGGATTGCGTGCAGACCGAGTCCGCCCTGCGCTTGAGCCAGGCGCGTTTGGGCGAGGCCATGGCGCTCGCGAACACCGGCATCTGGGACTTCGACCCGGACGCCAAGACCTCGACCTGGTCCACCGAGATGTTCCGCCTGTTCAACTACGAGTTGAGCGAGGGCGTGCCCAGCATGAAGGACATGCTCACGACCCGCGTGCATCCCGAGGATCGCAAGGCCGTGGCCGAGCTGCGCCACAAGGCCCTGGCCGACGAGACCGCTGCGCCCACGCGAACCATCGAGTTTCGCGTGCTCTTGCCCGACGGCGCGCTGCGCTACCTCAACGCGCGGGCCCGCGCCTCGGTGGACCCACGCAGCGGACGAAAGCACGTGGTCGGCGCGGCCACCGATATCACGGAGCGCAAGTTCCGCGAGCTCGAGCAGGAGAGCGAGCGTAGCTTGCTCGAGAAGCTGGCGCGGGGTGCGAGCCTGTCCGAGTGCCTGGAGCACGTGGTGCGGACGCAGCAGGCGCTGTTCCCGGGCACGTTGTGCTCTGTCTCCGTCAATCAAGGGGACAACAGCATGGCGCTGGCTGCCGGGCTGACGGAGTTCCCGAAGATCCGTGCCGCCATGAAGAACTACCCCATCGGTCCCCAGACCAGCCCATGCGGTCAGGCCGCCCACTTCGGGAAACCCATCCTGGCGCGAGACATCCAGACCGCGACTGCATGTCGTCGCTACCGCCCCATCGCGGTGGCGCTCGACATTCAGAGCTGCGTCACGATGCCCATCTTTTCCTCGCAGCGGCAGGTGCTCGGAACGGTCGCGATGTACTTCAAGCAGTCGCGCAGCCCGACTCCCGACGAGAATCGTTGCCTGGAGCGGGCGGCCAGCCTGGCGGGCCTCGCCATCGAGCGCGACCGCTATCACCGCGCTCTGGCCGAGAGTGAGGCGCTGCTGCGTACGGTGTTCGATAACTCCCCCATCGGGATCTACCTGTGCGACCAGCACGGCCAGGTCGTGTACATGAACCGGGCTGTCGACGGGATGCTGGGCATGGACCGTGCGCAGCTCCTGGGGCGCGGTTGGCTACGCTACGTGCACCCGGACGACAAACACGGGGTCCTGGAGGGCCTGAACTGTTTGGTTCAGGGGCGCGTCCGCAGTGTCGACATGGCCTGGCGACAGACCACGCCGTCGGAAGACGTGAAGACGCTCCACGTGCATGCGAGCACCATCGAGGGGAGCGGCGGCAATCGCGGTTTCGTGGGCACCGTCGAGGACATCACCGCGCGCATCAAGTTCGAGGAGCAGCTGCGCAATGGTCAGAAGATGGAAGCCGTCGGGCAGCTGGCGGGCGGCATCGCGCACGACTTCAACAACCTGCTTACCGTGATCCTGAACGGCGTGTCCTTGCTCGACACGCCGCGCTCGGCGAAGGATCGCAACCTGGTGCGTCAGATCGAGCTGGCCGCCGAGCGCGCCGCGGCCCTGACCAAGCAGCTCCTGGCCTTCGGACGAGGTCAACGCATGAGCACCCAGGTCGTCGACTTGAACGATCTGGTAAACAACTTGTGCGACATGCTGCGGCGATTGATCGGCGAGCAAATCGCGCTCGAGGCCGAGCTCGCACCTCAGGGCGCGCCCGCGCAGGTGGACCCCAACATGATCGAGCAGGTCCTGCTCAACCTGGTGGTCAACGCGCGCGACGCCATGCCGCGCGGTGGGCGCATCACGCTGCGCCTGGGATCGGTGGCGGCCGATCATCCGATTCTCGCCGAGCATGGCGCGCGCAAGACCGCGCACCTGTGCTTGAGCGTGACGGACACAGGCGAAGGCATCGCCAAGGAAAACCTGTCGCGGGTGTTCGAGCCCTTCTTCACCACCAAGGAGCCCGGCAAGGGCACTGGGCTCGGCCTGGCCACGGTCTACGCCATCGTGGAGCGGCACGGGGGCTTCATCGCCGTCGACAGCCGCGTGGGCGGCGGTACCGCGGTGGGCATCTACCTGCCGCGTGCGGTGAAGGCTGCGGCCCGCCTCGTGACGCCCCTGTCGGCGGCGCCCCGCGGGGACGAGACCATCCTGCTCACGGAGGACGAATCAGCGGTGCGCGACATGGTGCGCACGTCCCTGCAGAGCTGTGGCTATCGGGTGCTCGAGGCCGGCAACGGGGACGAGGCGCTCGCCATCTGGCGCGCCCGCAAAAACGAGATCTCGCTCTTGATCACGGACATGGTCATGCCTGGCAGCTTGCTGGGCGGGGAGCTCGCGCAGCGCTTGCGCGCGGACCGGCCGAACCTGCGCGTGGTCTACATGAGCGGCTACGGCGGCCACGATTTGGCGCTCGACGGGCTGAGCCGCTTCGTGGCCAAGCCCTTCCAGGTCTCGACGCTGGCGCAGGTGGTGCGCGAGTGCTTCGACGCCCGGTTTCCCCTTTCCGAGCTGCAGAAACCGGCCGATACTTTGGGCCCATGATCGTCGTCACCGGCACCAAGCGCTCGGGCACCTCCATGTGGATGCAGATCCTCAAAGCGGCGGGCTATCCGGTGCTCGGTGAGGCCTTCCCGCGCGACTGGGGAGACACGATCCGTGAGGCGAACTCCGAAGGGTTCTACGAATCTCCGCTACGACAAGGCATCTACTACGCCACCAATCCGCACCCAGGCACGGGGGCTTTTCTGGCACCCCAGGAGACGCGGCGCATGGTGGTCAAAGTCTTCGCCAGCGGGCTCGCGCGCTCAGACCTCGCATACCTCGACAAGGTCGTCGCCAGCATGCGTCCTTTTCGCGAGTACGCGGCGTCGCTGCGGCGCCTGTACGCCATGGAGTATCAGGGCAAGCTCAGCAGCGCGGAGCGCGCCGGGAAATCACCCGACGTGGTGCCGCGCTACACCTACCTGCGTCCCGAGCTCGAGTGGTGGAACGACAACTTCACCTTGCTGCGGGACGCGCTGATCCGACGCTACCCGCTGCACATGGTGAGCTACGGCGCAGTGCTGCGTGATCCGAGCAGCGTGGTCGCGGAGGCTCTCGGATGGTTGGGACAGGGTGAGCGTGAGCCCGCGGTCGGCGTAGTGCGCGACTCCATGCGCACGCAGCACACGGAAAGCCTGGCCGAATCAGAGCCGAGCGGACTCAGCGCCGAGCAGGAGGCCGTGTTCGATGAGCTCTACCGGCGCGTGGATCAGCGCGAGCCCCTCGACGGTGATTTCATCGACCGGCTCAACTACACGCACGACGAGCTCGAGCCCCTGATCGCCGAGGCGGCGCACGCGGCGGTCAGCCAGCGTCGCGACGTGCGGCACGCGGCCCAGGAGCGCGTGAAAGAGAGCTAAGCCGCTACCGCGGGATGCGTAGGCCGCGGTGTTTGCGCTGCTTCATGGCAGCCTTCGTGTTCGTGTTGCTCATGGAGCTGGAGTTGAAGCGCTCGTCGATGGGGCACAGCTCGAGCAGGGCCTCACCTTGGGCCTCGCACTTCATGGCCGGGTCGTCGGTGCACGCGAGCTCGTTGGTGCATTCGATCGTATCGACCACGGCGTCCGTGCAGTCCGCGCCGTAGGTGCGCACGTAGTCCGCGAAGTAGCTATTGGAGTCGCTGACGCACTTTTGCTGCGTACCGTAGTACTTGGCGAAGTCGTCGGGGTAGCACTCGGCGTACCACAGGCAGAACGCCTTCGAGACGCGGTCGAAGCGCTGGGTGCTCACGTCCACGCCCGCGCCGCTATCACCACGGTTCGGTGTCTTGCCGCCGTCGACACCGTCGCCGTCGCCCCCACCGGCGTCGTGGCGGTGCTTGTTCGTGGTGTCTTCGCTGCAGGCTGCGCCGCCCAGCAGGAGGACGGCGGCCGTCAGTCGCGGGATTCTCGACGTGGGCGTGGAGGCAGACGAACTCATCCGGGGACACTACACCAGCGCCCACTGGAATGCGACAGACTCAGCGGGTCCGCGCCAACAGCGCGCGCAGGGCCGAGGTGAACTCGGGCTCGGCTTCGAGGTTGGCGATGTGGCCCGCGCCAGGCAGCACCTGCAGCGTCGCGCCGGGGATGCCATCTGCCAACGCGCGCGCCGCCGCGGGTGGGGTGATCGGATCGTGCTCCCCGATCACCACGGCTGTGGGGACGCTGACACGGGGCAGCAGCTCCGTGAGATCGGGGCGGGTCGCGAGGGCGACCATGCTGGCCGAGAGCACCTCGGGAGTCAGGGCCACGATCATGCGGCGCAGCTTTTCCACGACCTCGGGCGCACGCTCGTGGGTGGTGGGCGAGAGTTGGCGCTTGAGCTGCATTTCGGCGAAGGCCGCGACCCCTTCCTTCCACAACAGGCGTAGGCCCGCGGCCCGCGCCTCCTTGGAAGGATTGCTGTCGGCGGGGGCCTGAATGTTCGACAGGAGCAGCCCTCGCACGCGCTCTGGCGCACGCTGGTAGAGCCGCAGCGCGATGTAGCCGCCCATCGATAGGCCGCACAAAACGCAGCGCTCGATCCCACGCTGGTCGAGCAAGGCGAGGGCGTCGTCCACGAGGTGCTCGAGCATATAGGCCGCTGGCGCCGGGGCGCCCGGTGTGTGTCCGCGCACGTCCAGGCTCAGCAGCCGCGCCTCACCCGCGAGGGCCTGCACTTGCGGCGACCACATCGTGCGCTGGTAGGGGTAAGCGTGCAGGAAGAGGACTGGCACCAACTCCACGTTCCCCTGATCGTCGAATCGTCCGCTCAGCTCCGTCAGCTCTGGCACGGGGACCTCCTGTTCGTGTCGAGTGTACCCAGGGGCCCCACGGGTGCAGCCCGGCACCCGGGTGATAGGCACGTCACGATGCGCTGGGCTATGGTGGGCGCGCCATGAATGACTCCACCCCCAAGCAGCGTCTGCGCCGCTACCTGATCGCCTCCCAGTTCAAGCCGGGCTTGTTCGGCATGATCACCAACCCGTTCTACTTCGCGCGCACTCGCCTGTTGTCGACGCTGGAGCGGGTGGCAGGCAAGGCGCGGGGGCGCATGCTGGACGTGGGCTGCGGGCAAAAACCCTATCGGCATCTTTTTCGAGTCGACGAGTACGTGGGCCTGGAGATCGACACCCCGGAAAATCGCGCGAACAAGCAGGCGGACTTCTTCTACGACGGACGCTCGTTCCCCTTTGCCGACGGGAGCTTCGACAGCGTGTTTGCGAGCCAGGTGTTCGAGCACGTGTTCAACCCCGAGGAGTTCTTGAGCGAGGTGGCCCGTGTGTTGCGACCCGGCGGCAGCTTGATCCTGACCCTGCCGTTCTTCTGGGACGAGCACGAACAACCCTACGACTTCGCGCGCTACTCGTCGTTCGGGCTCAGCCACTTGCTTTCGCGCCACGGCTTTCGTGTGGAGGAGCTGCACAAGAGCGGCGCCGATCTCTCGCCGGTGTTGCAGGCCTGGGGAATGTACGTGTTCAAGGCGCTCACTCCCAAGAACCCGTGGCTCAAGCTGGCGACGGCCGGTCTGATGACGGCGCCCCTCAACGTCGTGGGGAGTCTGTTGATCCCGCTGTTTCCAGAAAATCCTGACCTCTTTCTCGATTTGGTCGTGCGCGCGACGCGGCTCGAGACGGCACACGCGGGATCCGAGTTGGCTGATAGTTCAGGACAGCTCCGTTCGCCTGTTCGAGGCTGATGCCTGGGCTGCGCCTGCGAAGGCTGTGGACCAAAGCTCGTGGGATGTTGCCGAGCTGACGCTTCCACTGCGGATCGTACGCCCGGCGTCTCGGTCGACGCGCTGGGAGCGGCTGTCACGGGTGGTTCCCCTGGTGCGCCGGTCGCAGTTCTGCTTGGATGGCGGGGATGCACTCGGCGTTCCTCCGCGGTTGGTTCTTGCTGGCGCTCGGTCTGGGTTGGTCTGTGGGCCCCTCGGCTGCGGAGGCCAGGCCCCCCATCGTGCCCGAGGCCATGGTCCGGGCCTGCAAAGCCCTGAGCGACGGCTCAGCGTGTCAGTTCGAGCTCAGCGGCAAGCACCTCACCGGAACCTGCGAACCCCTGCCCGACAAGGAGTTGGCGTGTCGCCCTGGTCCCGGCAAGAAGCGCCCGCGTACCCGCCCCAAGACGTCCGCCACCCCCGAGTAGCCGCGCCCCGAGTCGTCGAGCTCGCGTTCTGTTGCTTTGTGCGAGGCGCGTACAACTCCTGGCTTCGGGCGCGCGCGACGCGCCCGAAGCGCGGCTCGATGCAGCACGCGCGCAGCCAAGGGGGAACGATATGGCACGCAACGAAGCGAACATGGAGACCACCTCGATCTCCGGGATCCTGATCCCATGCAGTCGGATCGGCCTCGGAACCTGGGCCATGGGGGGCTTTCAATGGGGCGGCACCGATGACGACGAATCCGTGCGCACCATCCACGCCGCGCTCGATCAGGGCATCAACTTGATCGACACCGCGCCGGCCTACGGCTTCGGGCACTCCGAAGAAGTGGTCGGTCGGGCCATCGCGGCGCGCGGTCAACGAGACCGCGTGGTGATCGCCACCAAGGTGGGGCTCGAGAAGGTGGACGATAGCCTCTTCCGTAACTCCACGCGTGAGCAGATCTTCGAGGAGGTGGAGCTCTCGCTGCGGCGCCTGCGCACGGACTACATCGACTTGTACCAAGTGCACTGGCCCGACTTCGGTACGCCTTACGAGACCACTGCTCAGGCCCTGCTCGATCTCAAGAAGGCGGGAAAAATACGCGCGATCGGTGTCTCCAACTACTCCGTCGAGGCCATGGAGCGCTTCGCCGCCGTGGCACCGCTGGCGTCCGCTCAGCCTCCGCTCAACCTGTTCGAGCGCGAGATGGCCAACGCCATCCTACCCTGGTGTCGTGAGCAGCGCGTCGGCGTGCTCACCTACGGCGCGCTGTGCCGCGGTTTGTTGGGAGGTGCCATCGACGAGTCCACGCGCTTCGAGGGGGACGACCTGCGCAAGACCGATCCCAAGTTCCAGGCGCCGCGCTTTGCTCAGTATCTACAGGCGGTGAGGCTCCTCGACCGCTATGCCCACGAGCGATATCAGAAGGGCGTGCTCGCGCTGGCCGTGCGCTGGGTGCTCGACCAGCCCGGCGTCTCGGTGGCCTTGTGGGGACCGCGCCATCCCGCTGATCTGGAGCCGCTCGCGGACACCATGAACTGGAGGCTCGACGACGAGGCGCTCAGCTACGTCGACGAGGTGATCAACCACAGCGTCAGCTCTCCGGTCGGCGCTGAGTTCATGGCCCCGCCAGAGCGCAAGCCTGGCGAGTCCCATGCCCGCCCCCACTGAGTTCACAATCGGGCGACTCGCGGTTGGAGCCTCACGCGCTCACAGCGCGCTACCTCCGTCGGCATCGTCGAGCGAGAATGCTGCCTGGATGAGCGCGAGATGGCTGAAGGCCTGGGGGAAGTTGCCGAGCTGACGCTTCTCCTTGGGATCGTACTCTTCTGCGAGCAGTCCCACGTCGTTGCACAGCGCGGCCAGCTTCGAGAACAACGCCTCGGCCTCCTTGCGACGCCCGATACGGCAGTAGGCCTGCACCAACCAGAACGAACAGGCCAGGAACGCGCCCTCGCGACCGCGCAAGCCGTCGTTGCCATCCTTGGGCCGATAGCGCAGCAGCAGCCCGTCCTCCATCAAATCCTTGGCCACCGCGTCCACGGTGCCGATGCAGCGGGGATCATCGGGCGGAAGGAAGCCCGTCAAGGGCACGAACAGTAGGCTCGCATCGAGATCCTGCGAGCCGTAGTACTGGGTGAAGGTGTTGCGTCCCTTGTCGAAGCCCTTCTCGCAGACCTCGGCGTGGATCTCTTTCTGGACCGCGTGCCAGCGCGCAGTGGGTGCGTCTAGCCCGAAGGCGCGCGCCGCGCGGATGCAGCACTCGAGCGCGTGCCAGGCGGAAACCTTGGAGGCCGTGAAGGGGCGGTCGGGCCCGCGCATCTCCCACAACCCACGATCCATGCGCGTCCAGTTCAACGACACGTAGTTGCCCACGGAGATGAACGCGCGCTCCATCTGGGGATCCACTTTGCCCCTCAGGCGAGCGGTCCAGTACAGCCCGAGCGCTACCTCGCCCATCACATCCAGCTGAAATTGGGTGTAAGCCCCATTGCCCGTGCGGACTGGCAGGGAGTCGCCGTAACCGGGCAACCAGTCCAGGCTCAGCTCCGTGAGGCGCCGTTCGCCGCGCAGGCCGTACATGATCTGAAACTGGCTGGGGTCGCCCGCCACCGCGCGTCGCATCCAGGCGCCGAGCCGCAGCCCTTCTTCATTGTGCCTGGCGCACTGCAAGGCGAGCACGCTCAAGGACGCATCGCGCAGCCAGCAGAAGCGGTAGTCCCAGTTGCGCTCCCCGCCCATCTCTTCGGGCAAGGAGGTCGTGGGGGCGGCGACGATGCCGCCGGTGGGCTCGAAGGTGCACGCCTTGAGCGTGATGAAGGAGCGCATCAGCAGATCGCGGTGTTGCTCGGGCACCTGCAGCTTGGAGGTCCACTGACGCCAGAACTTCACCGTCTCTCGCTCGGAGCGCGCGGCGGAGCCCGGCTTGGGCTCGTGCTCGTAGGCGCCCGCATGGCTCAGCATGAACGACACCCGGTCTCCCTCTTCCACCTCGAAGTCCACGAAGGTGGCCGGCGCATGCTCGTCGAGATCGCTCTCCAGATAGAGCGCATCGGGTCCCGCGTAGATGGCCGTATGCGTGTCCCTGGCCTCCACCAGCGGCACCACCTGGCCATATCCGAAGCGCACCACCGCGCGTGAACACATCGGCACGCGGCCCTTGATGCACTCCACGATGCGGACGAGTACGTTGTGTTCGCCCGGCGGCATGAAGTCCGAGATCCGCACGACTCCGCTCTCGGTCGTCCACTCGGTGTCCAGGATCAGGCTGTCGCCCCGGTAGCTGCGCTTGGTCTCGAGCACGGGCAGGCGCGGAAAGATCTTCCAGCACCCATGGTCCTCCGTGCCCAGCAGCGCCGCGAAGCAAGCGTCCGAGTCGAAGTTGGGAAAGCAGAGCCAATCCACCGTGCCATCCAGCGTAATCAGCGCAGCCGTGCGCAAGTTGCCGACCAAGGCGTGATCCTCGATGCGCGGCGTCAGAAAGCCCACCGACGCGGCGTCGATCATCGACGGACTCGTGCGTATTGGTTGCGCGCTGCTCGCTTGGTTCAACATGAGAATCCTCCGGACTGGTCTGCGCAGAGGAACGTAGACACCGAGCGAAAGGTGCTCGTGGGAGCGGCGCTCTCCAAAAGGAGGCGCTTTGGCGCGCATGGTGAGCGGTCCCGTGATCGTTCACCTTGGCGAGATTGGGGTTGAGCCCGTGTCCTTGGCAGCAGTTGAACCGGGGCTCGCTGCCATCACGTCTCGCAAGTGCGCCTTGTAGGTTCGGCCGGCCCACAGGAGCTGGCGCGCTGCGCGCAGATCGTCGGGCGGATTCGCGACGAGGGTGAGTTGGTCGCCGAGCAACGTGATGAACGCGACGGCGTCCAGCCCTCCCTGGGCGGCGTCGTCCTGGGTTCGTCGAAAGGCCTCGTTCATGGCCGCATCACTGGCGCCGACGCGCCGCCACACGCGCGTTTCGCTCGGGTTCTCCTCGCGTAGGTCGCGCTGCACGTCGGACCAGACGGCCACTTGCCGGAAGCCGCGCCCGAACGACCCCTGGCAAATGGTGAGGGCCATCCAGCTTCGATCGGGCCAACCGAGGCGGCTGCGCAGCGGGGCACTGGAGAAGATCTTCGGCAACGCGATCGACTCGCCGACCTCGGTCATCTCGACTCCTTCCAGCCGCGCTAGTTGGTCGAAGAGATCGTGGGTTCGGATCGAGGTCCCGAAAGCGTGCAGGTTGCCCAGCGTCAGAACGAGGCCCCAGCCAACGGGCAACAACAGCAAGAGGTAGAACAACCTCAAGCTGGGCGGAACGCCTCCGATGAAGAAGGCGCCCAAGGGCACGATGAAAGCCGTTGCCGGGACGAGGCTCGCGTCCTGCAGGAACCGCAGCCACGAGCGATGCACGGGCACGAGCGCCAGCGTGGGCCCCGCACCGAGCTTGGCCCAGCGACGCTTGCCGACGAGAAAGAGTCCCCAGAGCGTGATCACGCACACGCCGGTCACTCGGAGGAGAAGGTCGTGCTCCACGATTCACCTCGTTCAAATCCGTGAGGTAGATGGGCTCATACCTGCCGATCGGCCTCTCGTCCACGAGCGTTCACTCGCAGATGGAAGCAGATCAACCCTCTGCCAGCGGAGGTTCCCGAAGCGGGCCTCAGGGCTCGAGGCGCAGGAGGCGCACCCCGAGGGTCGCCACGTGCGACCAGTGCGTCGTGTGGTCGCCGTCGAGGGGCACGATGGAGCCGTCGTTGAACGCCGTCACGTCGGAGCCAGGCACATCCTCGCCCGCGGCGGCCGCGCCCGCGCTCGGCGCGTACACGCCGGGGGCGACCTGCGAGCAAGCCAGGGTGAACAACGGAGCTTGTCCCTGCACCGCGAGCTTCACGCCCTTGAGCGTGCCGGGCTCGAGCAGGGGTCGTTCACGTTGAGGGAGATGCCCTCGGGGCAAGATGCTCGCGTCCTTGGAGGTGCTCGAGAAGCGCGCCACGAGGCGCACCATGAATGACGCCACGCGCTGGTACAAAGGCTGGTTCTCGGGTGCTGCCGGGTTGTTCGCCACGAGGCGCGCCTGGCCAAAACTGCACGCGGCTAGCGGAAGGTCTCGCTCGAGATTTGCCCGAAGTTCCAGTGCACGAGCCGGTTTCCTGCCACGACGGTGTCGTACTCGTCGGAGGTCGATTGGAAGACAATGCTGCCGTCGCTGTTCGAACGAACGGTGCGGCTGGTTGGGTCGTAGAAGAGACCTTTGCCCGCTGCCTGCATCTCCGCAGTGGGTACGCGGTCCGATAGCGCCAGGGAACGCCCCGCTACACGGGCGCTCGCCAGCGCGGGCTCGGGCCCACCGGGACGGTCGTCGTCTAGCCAGCCTGCCGTGCCGATGATTGGGTCCGATCCGATCCAGCCCAAGAACCAATCGCCCTGGGGCACGAGCGGTTCCCCTGCATGGCTGGTGAGCACGCCGCTTCCGAAGTTGAACGCAATGTCCCAGCCGTCGGGTGAAATGCCCCAGAAGCTAGCGGGATACTGGCCGATGCCCGTTGGGCAAGTATCCGGTAAGGTGAAGCGCTCTTCACCAGTGTTGAGATCGACGACCCGAGTCGTGCAATCGGGGGAGATCGCGACCCCCTCTGCTGAGACGTACCCTCCGCCACCATAGACTGCAGCGACGGTCCCGTTCTTGGCGAGCTCGATGTTCCGGCTTCGAGGCAACAGGTCTGGCGGTAGCACCACACGTGTCAGACTCGGGTGCGAAGGAGTGGGGAGCTTGTGCAAAACCCATTCGGCGTCGGCGCCGCGCGATGCCAGGTGCAGCAGGGTCGCGCCGTCGGCCGATAGTTGCGCTCCTCTGCCGTGTAGGCCGCCGAGGAGTTTCCAGCCACTCGGGCTCTGCTCGACCACCCACAGTTGCCCGCCGTCTCCACCGACCTCCACGATGAAGCGCCCCGACTCGGAGCCCGCGATCGATGTCACGCCGCCGCAACCGAGCTGGGAGACCGTTGAACCCGAGCCGATCCAGATTGGACTGCCGCTGCCCGTGGTCGTCATCGCCCAATTGCCCTCGGTGTCATCGGTGAGCGTGGATGCACTGATGGATACCCAGCCGTAATCGGCGCTCACGGTGGCACGTTGAGTAGGAGGGTCCGTACGCAGGTCGTAGAGAGCAACGTCGGTTCCGTACAGCCTGCCGAGCGCGAGGGTGAAGGTGCCCATGCCGAAGGATTCCCAGCCGTCGGTGTTCGCTTGGATGAGGGGGGTCGTCCCACCCACCGGAAACACGTATCCATGCTCGTTGTCCCATCTCGTCGGATCGCTCTGCTTGACGGCGAAGGTGCTGCCAGATCCGACGAGGTCCACCGTTTCATCGAGCTCGAGAGTCTGCGCAACGCTGCCGTCGGCGTTCACGATCCGATACGTACTGCCCTCGCGCGTGAAGAACTTCGGATCGCGTTCAAACCACGAGAGGAACTCGCCTGAGAACTCTGGTGAAACGGAGCTCTCGTCGCCCGCCGCCCGAATGAACTCGATGAGGTGTTCGCCCGCTGGTCCACCTGCAACGTATGCCCCTTCTACGTCCGCGACGATCTGCGCATTGCTGTAATCACCCGGACGCCTCCAGAGCTGAGCGCCGTCACTGGTGCGCCAGGCGAAGAGGCCCGCCGTCGTGGCTGCCCACACCCACGCTCCATCACGTGCAATCTGCGCAGGCGACTCGGAGCCGCGAAGCCCGTTCTGAATGAGGTATTCAGCAGGAGGAGCCTGCTCCGAGGACTCGAGCACCACGAGCAAGCTGTTGTCCTGGGCATTGCGGAGCTCCAGCTGGGACGAGGCGTTTCTCACCAGAATCATGGAACTGCGCAGATCGAGCGCTGTCGAACCAAACGCACGAACCAGGATGTTGCGTTTCGTCGTATCCCAAAGCATCCAAGCAGGGTCGCTGGATGGGGTCATGGTGGCTTGGAGTACGCGATCCCCCGAGCGCCTCAGGAGCAGCCGGCCATCGTATGTCTCGAGCTTGCCGTCTCGAAAAAAGCCCTCGCGGAGGGGCAGGCCGCATAGCGTCCCCTCGGGAGACTCGATCCAAAGGTCGCTCTCTTCATGAAGCGCCGTCACGGCGTCAGGTTTGCGATGCTGGTCCGAGCCATCGGCTCCACAAGCGGAGAGAGCCAGCGTAGTGCCCCCGGTCATCAAAACGAGAGCAAGCATGTTCGCGCGCATGGGGCCCTAACTCTTCCACGACATGGATATCAGACTGCGGCTCGCGAATGACCGGCGTGTTGTGGAGGTCATCGTTGGTCAGCAGGACGCGCGCCCTAACGAAAGGTCTCCGTCCAGATTCGCCCCGGCGTCCAGTGGACGAGCCGGCTCCCTGCCACGACGGTGTCCTTGCCGGGCGTCGATGATTGGAAGACGATGCTGCCGTCGCTGTTCGAACGAACGGCGCCGCTGGTGGGGTCGAAGAAGAGGCCGTCGCCCGCTGCACGCATCGGTGCAATGGGGACGAGCTCGGACAGCGCCAATGGGCGCCCGGCCACACTCGCGCTCGCCAACACGAGTAGGTATAGGAAGCTAGGCGACGGTCGCATGCCCTGCGTGCCGATGATGGGCTGTGATCCGAGCCAGCCCAAGAACCACTGGCCCTGAGGCACGAGCGGTTCGCCGGCGTGGCTGGTGAACACGCCGAGTCCATTTTCGAGGTTGAACGCGATGTCCCAGCCGTCGGGTGAGATACCCTGGAACGCGTCAGGAGCAGAAACGTTGGCACCAACCGCGGGGCAGGTATCGGGCACGCTGAAGCGCTCTGCGCCGGTGCCGAGGTCTTTTACCCGGGTCGAGCAATCGTGCTGGACCACGAGGCCATCGGCCGACATGAATCCCTCCGAGGCGTAGACAGCGGCGGCGGTTCCGTTCTTGGCGAGCTCGACGGCGCGGCCTGTAGGCAACAGGTCTGGCGGAAGCACTACACGCGTCAGATCTGGATGCGAAGGAGTGGGGAGCTTGTGCAGAACCCATTCGGCATCGACGTCGGTCGACTCCAGGTGCAGCAGGGTAGCGCCATCTGCCGATAGTTGTGCCCCTGAGCCGCGCAGGCCGCCGAGGAGTTTGAAGCCGCTCGCGCTGGACTCGAGCACCCAGAGTTGCCCACCGTTCTCGCCGACCTCCACGACGAAGCGACCCGACTCGGAGCCCTCGATGGAGATGACGCGGCCGCAACCAAGTTCGAAGACCGGCGACGGAAGCGAGGTGCTGCCGATGCGGATCGGACTGCCGCTCCGACCCATCATCGCCCAATTGCCCTCGAAGTCGTCCGTGAGTGTGGATGCGTTGATGGACCACCCGTAGTCGGCGCTCACCGTCGCGCTTCGGGTCGGAGGACTCGTATGCATATCGTAGATCGTGAAGCCGACTCCCGGCTGGTTGCCCACCGCGAGGGTGAAGGTGCCCATGCCAACGGTTCCCCATGAATCGTTGTTCGCCTGAACGACAGGGTGGGTCTCGCCTACTGGAAACACCGACACCTGCTGGCCTTCTAGTGACTGATCGAGCGGACCGAGCTGGGTCAGGATCGGCTGGTTGATGGCGAAGGTGCTGCCCGACCCGATGAGGTCCACCGTTCCGTCGAGCTCGAAGGTCTGCGCAACGCTGCCGTCGGCGTTTACGATGCGGTACGTCGTGCCGTCGCGCGTGAAGAACTTCGCGGTGCCTTCGAACCACTTCACGAACTCGCCTGCGAACTCTGGTGAAACGGAGCTCTCGTCGCCCGCGGCCCGAATGAACTCGATGACGCGTTCGCCGGCCGGCCCGTGTGCGACATAGGCGCCTTCCGCGCCCGCGATGACGTGCGCATTGCTGTAGTCCCCTGCACGCGTCCACAGTCGCGCGCCATCACTGGTGCGCCATGCGAACAGGCCCGCCGTCGTTGCTGCCCACACCCACGAGCCGTCGAGTGCAATCTGCGCCGGGGCCACGATCATCAGTAGCCCGTTCGGGGTCACGGCTTCCGCAGGAGCCTGGTCCGAGGACTCGAGCACCACGAGCAAGCTGTCGTCCACAGCACTGCGAAGTTCCAATTGGGAGGAGGCGTTTCTCACGAGGATCATGGAGCGGCTCATGTCGAGCGCTCTCGAGCCAACCTCACGCGCTACGATGCTGCGTGTCGTCGTATCCCAAAGAATCCAGGCCGGAGCGAAGTATGGGTCCGTAGTGGCTTGGAGGACGCGATCTCCGGAGCGTCTCAGCAGCCGGTCGTCGTCGGGATACTCGTTGAGGCCATCTTGAATGATCGGTTCTTCGAAGGTGCCAACGCCGAGAGGCTGGCCGCAGAGAGTCCCATTCAGAGCCTCGACCCAAGCGTCGCTCTCTTCGCGAAGCGCCATCTCGCCATTCGGACCTGGCCCGCCATCGCGGTCACGTTCGCGCTCGGGGAGCTCCGAGCTGTCGGATCCACAGGCAGTGAGAGCCAGCGTCGTGCCCCCAATCATCGAAACGAGAGCAATCATGTTCGCGCGCATGGGGCCCCCACGGGAGCAAGCGATGGGCCAACGTCGGGGTGAAGCTCGTGCTCCCAAAGCGCACTGGAGAACCCTCGCAAATTGGGCTTTCTGCGCGTGAAACAAGCGGGTGACCTACGCGCGGCCGCAATCGAAGCTTGGGCGCGGGAACGCTCGTCGGAGAGGACGCGCAGCATTCCTCCATGACATGGATGTCAGGGCTCGTTGCGACGTGGTGCTCGAACGCCTGAGTAGCTCGTGGCGTCCGTCCGATGATGACGCGTGGGAGCAAAAGCGTTCCCGGCTGGACTCGAACCAGCAACCCCCGGCTTAGAAGGCCGATGCACTATCCAATTGTGCTACGGGAACCTGGCTGCCCTGACGCCTCGCGGCGTCGGCAGCGTTCCCGATGATAGCAGAGGTCGCGCCCTTGTCCGGCCGGTGTCCCTGGCGGGGACGGGGGCTATTCGGCGGCCAGGGCCTGTTCGAGGCTGCGGGGGTCGGCGCAGCGGTTGAGGGCCGAGGCGACCGCCGAGAGGGAGGCCATCACGATGCTGGCGTGGGCGCCCACGCCGAAGCAGCGCTCGGAGCCCTTGTTGATGGTCACGTAACACACGGCGCGGGCGTCGGCGCCCTTGCCGAGTGAGTGTTCGCTGTAATCCTCGACACTGAACGAGACGCCGACCTGGTCGCGCAGCGCGCTGACGAAGGCGTCGATGGGACCGCTGCCGGTGGCGCTGAGGGTGCGGCGGCTGCCGTTGACCTCGACCTGGATCTCGTGGCGCTCGGCCGCGCCTTCGCTCTTGCTGCTGTAGCCCACCACGCGAACGGGCTCGGTGCGGTTGACGAACTCGCGCTCGAAGATGTTGCGGATTTCGGCCTTGGAGACCTCGCCCTCGGTACGCTCGGCTTCGCGCTGCACGTACTGGCTGACGGCGGCCGACAACGACTTGGGCAGCGAGTAGCCGTAGTCTTCTTCGAGCACGTAGGCCACGCCGCCCTTGCCCGACTGGCTGTTGACGCGGATCACCGCTTCGTAGGTGCGCCCCAGGTCCTCGGGGTCGATCGGGAGATAGGGAACCTCCCACAGCTCACCTCCGCCCTCGCGCAGCGCCTTGAAGCCCTTCTTGATGGCGTCCTGGTGGGAGCCCGAGAAGGCCGTGTATACGAGCTCGCCAGCGTAGGGATGACGCGGATGCACGGGCAAGCGATTGCAGTGCTCGACGGTGCGCTTGAGCGCGTCGATGTCGTGGATCTCGAGCTCGGGGTCCACGCCCTGGGAGAACAGGTTGAGCGCCAGGGTCACCACGTCCACGTTGCCGGTGCGCTCGCCGTTGCCGAACAGGGTGCCTTCCACGCGGTCGGCGCCCGCCATCACTGCGAGCTCGGCGGCCGCCACCGCGGTGCCGCGATCGTTGTGGGGATGCACGCTGAGCACCACGTGGGCGCGCTGCTTCAGGTTGCGGTGCATCCACTCGATTTGGTCGGCGTACACGTTGGGCGTCGCCATCTCCACCGTGGCCGGCAAGTTGATGATCACCTTGCGATCGGGACGAGCGCCCCAGGTGTCGATCACTGCCTCGCAAACCTCCAGAGCGAAGTCGAGCTCGGTGCCCGTGAAGCTCTCCGGCGAGTACTCGAGCACCACCTCGGTGCCGGTCAGGCGCTCGGCGAGCTCGCGCACCAGCTGGGTGCCGCGTACGGCGATGTCCAGGATGCCCGCGCGATCCAGGCCGAACACGACCCGGCGCTGCAGGGTGCTGGTGGAGTTGTAGAGGTGCACGATGGCGCGCTTGGCGCCCCGGATGGCCTCGAAGGTGCGCTCGATGAGCTCGGGACGCGCCTGGGTCAGCACCTGGATGGTGACGTCTCCGGGGACGAGCCCGTCATCGATGATCTGGCGCACGAAGTCGAAGTCCGGCTGCGATGCGCTCGGAAAGCCGACCTCGATCTCCTTGAAGCCCATGCGCACGAGCTCGTTCCACATGCGCAGCTTGCGCTCGGGACCCATCGGCTCGACCAGCGCCTGGTTGCCGTCCCGTAGATCCACCGAGCACCACTGCGGGGCGCGCTCGATGACGCGGCTGGGCCAGCTGCGGTCGGGCAGCTGGATCGCTGGGAAGGGGCGGTACTTGTGGAATTTCATCTGTGACATCGAGGAGCTCCGTGCTGAGGTGGAGTCGTCGCGGTCACATGCGTAGGACCCCACCGGAAACTGGAACCGAGGGGGCGAAGCGCGAACCTGAACCGTTCAGCGAGCGCGGAAGCCCCCGGGCACTAGGCCTAGGCCTAGCGCTAGGAGACTGGACGTGAGCGCGCGCGAGGAAACCATTCAGGGGCCAATCTACTCGGCCGCTACGCCCGTGTCCAGGCCCGTCGGTGGGCGGGGAGGTCACGCGACCTCCGCGTTGGCCGGGGCTGTCGGTTGCTGGACGGGCGACCACGAGCTGGCCGAAAATGCGCGCTTCGAGGCCTTGGCGCAGGGAAGTCGACCCGCCGAGAGCGCCTCTCAGGAAGGAAGAGCCCGGCGTGGACAAAGGGATTCGGGGCTGGCTTCAAGGTCTCTTGGCGGCGCTGGCCCTGGCCGTGGGTGCCCCATTGGAGGCGCATGCCCAGGTCGCCCTGGACCATTATCGTCCGGCCCCTCTGGCCACCGACGGCTTCGGAACCAGCCGAGCCGACGGGCTCGGGCACCTCAAGTTCGGTGCCCAGCTGCAGCTCGACTACGGCCACGACCCACTCGTGCTGCGAACCGCCGGTGGCAGCGAGATGTCCATCGTGAGCGACCAGTTGGTGGGCCACGCCGCGTTCGCGCTGGGGTTGTTCGACAAGCTCACGCTGTTCGCCGGGCTGCCCGTGCAGCTCAGCATGAAGGGCGACGGCAGCACCGATGGGGCAGGGCTCGGAGACGTCTGGCTCGGAGGCCGCTTCACGTTCCTGGGTGGACCGAAGCATTCCTTCCGCCTTGGCGCCGAGGCCATCGCGAACTTGCCGACCGCGCAGTGGAGCGACGACCAACAGCGCTTCTCCGGCGACGACATCGGGAGCTACGACCTGGCCCTGATGATTCAGGGCAACATCAAACGCCTCGTGCTCGGGTTGCGACCGGGGGTGCGCCTGCGCAAGCAGGAGCGCATCGACGACAGCTTGCAGATCGGCGATGAGCTGTTGTTCTCGGGCTACGCGCAGCTGCGCTTGATCGACGCGCTCTCCGCCTACGCCGAAGTGTTCGGCAACACGGCGTTCGACGCGTTCTTCCAGGCGCGCTCCACGCCGGTGGAGGCGCTGTTCGGGCTCAAGGCCTGGATCTCCGACTTCATGCTGGGCTTCGCGGCTGGACCGGGCCTGTCGCGTGGCTACGGCGCCGCCGAATATCGGCTGGTGGGCACCCTCGGCTACGCGCAGCGCGCGACGAGCGCGGACAAGCGGGACCTCGATCCGGACCGCGACGGCGTACGCGAGCCTTGGGACAGCTGCCCCACCGAGCGCGAAGACCGCGACGGCTTCGAGGACAAGGACGGCTGTCCTGACGCGGACAACGACGGAGATGGCCTGCTCGACACGCAGGATCGCTGTCCGAACGAGCCCGAGGATCGAGACGGCTTCGGTGACGACGACGGCTGCCTCGACGCGGATAACGACGGCGACGACCTGCTCGACGCCGACGACCGTTGCCCGCTGGAGACCGAGGACAAAGACGGCTTCCAGGACGACGATGGTTGCCTCGACCGCGACAACGACGGCGACGGTGTGCCGGACGTCGACGACAAGTGCCCGAACCAGGCAGGTACGGTGGAGCAGATGGGCTGCCCTGCGCCGGCACCACCGCCGCCGCCCGCGCGCCCGCCGGTTGCCGTGCTGGAGAAGGGCGAGATCAAGATCCGCGAGCGCATCGAGTTCGCGGTCAACAAGGACAGCATCTTGCCTGGCAGCACGCCGGTGCTCGAGGCCGTCGAGGAGGTGCTCAAGGCGCACCCCGAGGTCAAGCGACTGCGCGTCGAGGGTCACACCGACAGCCGTGGCGGCGAAGCGCGCAACATGGAGCTCTCGCGCAAGCGCGCCGCGTCGGTCACGCGCTGGCTGGTGGAGCATGGCATCGAGGCCGAGCGCCTCGAGTCCGTGGGGTGTGGACCGCGTCGCCCGCGTGAGCCGAACATCACGGCGGGCAGCCGGCGCAAGAATCGGCGCGTGGAGTTCCACCTGGTGGATCCGGCGCCCGCGCAGGGCGTGGACGCTTCGATGTGCAAGGCAGCGCCCCGCTGATTTGCGGGGAGGTCACGCGACCTCTCCAAGCCTCCGCGAGGTTCGCTTCGCGCACGACGTGCCTCCTTCGAGCGCGTTGACTGCTCGCTTCCTTGCTCGCTTCGCCTGCGCGGCCACTGAGCCTGTCGCCATGGCGACTGAAAGAGCCGCAACGACGATTGACGCGTTACGCGCGTTCTGTGAGCCAGCCCCACCAAGATCGCGGGGAAGGCTACCGATGCGGCAGAAATCGCGCTGAAAGCTGGCTCACGCTCGCGTCGCACTGAGACGGACGACGACGGGGACATCGCCGCGCCGAAAAGGTGCGACATTGCGCGGCCCGTCTCTCACGCAGTGACTCGCACGTGATGGTGACGGCGCGTCCGCCGTGCTGCGCGTGAAGGCGGCCGTGTGGGCGGCGGCACGACTCCTGCTCAAGCACCCCGCAGCTAGTCTGACCAGACGACGTTGCTGGAACCAATCAGCTAGCCGAATCCAAACAAAAACAGGGGAAACAATCATGAAGAAGCAGATCCAGTTCGTGTCGGTTGAAGAAGCTGCCCTTGAGTCCGTGGCCGGTGGCCTGTTGGACATCCTCAATGGCTCGCTGAACTGCAACACCATCAACGTGCTCAGCGGCATCACGCTGAACACCAAGGTCGGTGACGTGGCCAGCGACATCCTCAACATCGGCAACGAGTACTGCCAGAAGTGGTGCTGAATCGTGTCTCGCCGGGCAATCGGCGAGCTCGTTTGTTGCCCGCTCTGAAACACAGAAAAACAGGGGAAAAATCATGAAGAATGAAATGTTCGTTTCGGTGGATGAGAAGGCTCTCGAGACCGTCGCTGGCGGCTTGCTCGACATCCTGAATGGCTCGCTCAACGGCAACACCATCAACGTGCTCAGCGGCATCTGCGCGAACACCGAGGTGGGCGACGTTCTCAGCCACATCCTCAACATCGGCAACGAGTACGGCTGCTGGTGATCGCTCTCGCTCGCCGGTTCGCCGGCGAGCCCAGGTTTTTCTCGATTCCGTACAAGTCGATTCGCTACGCAACGCTCAAGCAACAACAGGGGAAATCACAAATGAAGAAGCAAGAAATGTTCGTGTCGGTCGAAGAGATGGCGCTCGAGTCCGTGGCCGGTGGCCTCCTCGACATCGCCAATGGCGCGCTGAACCACAACAACATCAACGTCCTCAGCGGTCTGAGCCTCAACACCTGCGTTGGCGACGTGCTCAGCCACATCCTCAACATCGGTAACGAGGTCGGCTGATCTCGCCACTCGGCCGGGCCGCTGCCGGCGAGACCGTTTCGATTCGATCCAAGTCAAATAGCGTTTCAGCACAATAAAACAGGGGAAATCACCATGAAGAACCAGGAAATGTTCGTGTCCGTCGAAGAGAAGTCGCTTGAGTCCGTGGCCGGTGGCCTGCTCGACATCGCCAATGGCGCCGTCAACGGCAACTGCATCAACGTTGCCAGCTTCATCACCGCCAACACCTGCGTCGGCGACGTGCTGAGCCACATCCTCAACATCGGTAACGAGGTCGGTTGATCTCGCACCGCCGGCGCTGCCGGCGGAGGCCTTCGCGTCGCGCGAACCATCCCAAGTCACGAGATCCCGTGGCGTGGGCGCGCGCGGCGCTGCCGTGCTCGTCACGGCTTGCCCGATGGGGATAGAAGGCCGGTCGGCCCATGCGATCGGGACTCCATCGGACACTTAGAGATACGCGAAAGTAATTGCAAAGATCACTACAGGGGGAACACCATGAAGAACCAGGAAATGTTCGTTTCGGTTGACGAGAAGGCTCTTGAGAGCGTCGCGGGCGGACTGCTCGACATCCTCAACGGCGCGCTGAACGGCAACACGATCAACCTGCTCAGCGGCATCGAGCTGAACACGGCGATCGGCGACGTCCTCAGCAACATCGGCAACATCGGCAACGAGCTCTGCCTCTGATACCCGGCTGACGTGCAGCAGGCTCGGGGGGGCCTGCTGCACGTCACCACTTTTGGTCTTCACTTCGCGGTTTCTTGTGCCGCGTTTCTCGCACCATGTACCGATACCGAGGCCACGTGCCGTCGCGCTCCCAAGCGACCGAGCCTGAGCCGCCCAACAGTTTCCGCAGCGGGAGATTCCTGCCATGTCTGATCGTCTGACGTTTGGGCTAGCCAGCATTCCCATGTTTACCGGCGTCCTCTTGGTAGGGCTCCTGCAGCGTCCGCCGTCGGTGGAGCTCGACGACGCGCAGAGCGCGCGCAGAGGCACCGCCGCCGTCAACAGCGTCCCGACCGTGAAGCCCACCGTCGGCGTGGTCACGGCGGGGCAGACCGCGGACCTCAGCGCCGGCTTCGAGGGAAAGGTCACGGAGATCTTCCTCCAGACCGGTACGCGCGTGAGAGCCGGACAGCCGCTGCTCGAGATCGATCCCAGCATCGCCAAGATCAGTGTGGACCTCGCGAAGGCGGAGCTCGGTCAGCGCAAGTCCGAGGCCCAGCGCGCCAAGGCGCGGCTCGAGGAGGCTCGCGGAAAGTTCGCGCGCTACACGGCGGGCGCAACCTGGCTTGCCGAGCAAGACGTCGCGTCCGCCAAGTCCGCCATGCACATGGCGCAGGCCGACCTGAACGCAGCGTACGCAGCCGTGGACATGGTGAAGGCCAAGCTCAAGCAACAGAAGATCTACTCGGAGCGTCACAAGCTGGTGGCTCCCATCGCTGGGACCGTGATCATTTCCGACGTCGGACCGGGCGACAGCGTCACTTCTGGCCAAGTGCTGGCCCGCGTTGTGAGCGATGATCGGGAGGTGCGGTTCGCGCTGCCCCGCGAGTCGTTGCCTGCTTCGTCCCCGGACAAGTTCGAGGTGCTCGTGCAATCGAAGGCTGACAACAGTCAGGTGCGCGCTCCGGTGTCGAGCGTCAAACCCGAGATCGATCCGGCGGCGCAGCTGGTGTTCGCCACCGCGAGCCTGCCCGCCGAGCAGGTCGGCTCGCTCGCGTTCATGCCGGGCACGAAGGTCACCGTGGAGCCCATCCTGCCCACGGGGCCCAGCCTGGAGAGCAGGTGAGCCATGGCGCAAGCGCCGCTGTTTCGCCGTGAGGCCATCGAGCACCAAGCCAAGCGTCACGCCTCGCGCGCCGAGGTCCTGAACATCGGCCCGGCGTCGGTGGAGTGGGGCTTTCGCTTTGCCTGCGTGGTGATCACGGTGGCGCTGGCGTTCGTGATCTTGGGGCGCCTCAATGAGTACGCTACCGGACCCGCGCTGGTGCGCCTCGACGGACGCATCCCGATGACGGCCTCGCACGCGGCGCTGGTGACTCACGTGGAGGTCGCTCCGGGCGACGTGGTGAACCAGGGCGACGTGCTGGTGCGCTTCTACGCCAACGCGGAGACCGCCGAGCTCGAGGCCGCTTCGCGGGAGTTCGATGACCAACTGCTCAAGCTCCTGCAGCGCCCGGACGACGCGGTGGCCAAGGAATCGCTCGTCTCGCTGCGCACGCGCAAGGAGCTCGCCAAGAATCGGCTCGAGCAGCTCACTCTGCGCGCGCCACAGCGCGCCATCGTGGGCGACGTTCGGGTACGACCGGGCCAGCTCGTGGAGCCCGGGATGTCGGCGCTCGAGCTGGTGGACACGCAGGCCAAGGGCGTGGTCATCGCGCTCCTACCAGGGCGCTATCGGCCGATGATCAAGAAGGGCGAGAGGCTGCGCTTCGAGCTCGATGGCTTTCAGCGCCGCACCCACGAGCTGAAGTTGAGCCACGTGGGCGATCAGATCATCGGTCCCGCCGAAGCCGCCCGCTATCTGGGCCAGGACCTGGCGGGCGCCTTCGCCATCGCGGGGCCCGTGGTGGTGGTCCAGGCGGAGTTGCCGAAGAACACCTTCGAGGTGGATGGCGAGAGCTTCAAGTTCGCACAGGGCACCCCTGGCAAGGCCGAGACCGTCGTGCGCTCCGAGCCGATTGCCTACGCCTTCATTCCGGCTCTCAAACAGTGGGTGGAACGTGTCTGGAAATAATCCTGTCGATGCGCGCGGGCCCAACAACCCGAACCCCAATCCGCCGAAGGCTGCGGGCGACACGAGTGCAGCCAAGCCGGTCAAGCCCAAGACCAAGCGCGAGGTCCCCTTCGTCGCGCAGCTCACGCCCACCGACTGCGGTGCGGCCAGCTTGAGCGCCGTGCTCTCGTACTACGGCAAGGAGATCCCCATCCACGCGGTGCGCACCAGCCTAGGCGGCGGACGCAACGGCGTGACGGCGCGACAACTGCTCACGGCGGCGCGGCAGTTCGGCCTACGCGCCCGCGCGGTGAACGTGGAGCTCGACAAGCTTCCGTTCTTGCCGCCTGCCAGCATCTTGCACTGGGACCTGAATCACTTCGTGGTCTTCGAGAAGGCCAACAAGAAGGGCGTCGTGATCGTGGACCCCGGCATGGGCCGGCGCGTGCTCAAGATGGAGGACGTCTCGAAGTCGCTCAGCGGCGTGGGTCTCTTGCTCGAGCCCGGCGAGGGCTTCGACCAGGTGGCCGGCGAGAAGCGCAGCCGCTTTGGTCGCTACGCCAACTGGATCCTGGGGCACCGCGGTATCTGGCAACGCTTGCTGCTGACCTCGATGTTCCTGCAGCTGATCGCGCTGTCCGTGCCCGGCTTGATGGGCGCCTTGGTGGACAAGGTAGTCCCGCGAGCGGACGTGGATCTGTTGTCGCTGGTGAGCGCGGGCTTCCTGAGTATCGGTGCCTTCTACTTTCTGACCACCTTCCTGCGCACCCGGCTGTTGCTACACCTGCGCACCAAGGTGGAAGCCAGCATGTCGATGGACTTCGTGGAGCACCTGCTGGCGCTGCCCTACACGTTCTTCCAGCAACGAACCACGGGCGACCTGATGATGCGCCTGAGCAGCCAGACGGCGATCCGCGAGATCCTCACCTCGGGTGCGCTCTCCGCCATGCTCGACGGCGCGATGGTCACCGTGTACCTGGTGCTGCTGGTGGGCGCGGCGCCGATCTTGGCCCTGGTGGCGCTCGGCATCGTCGCGGTGCAAGTGGCGATCTACCTGGTGGCGGGGCGCCGCAACGCAGCCTTGATGGTGGAGTCGCTGGCGGCCCAGGCGCGGCTCGAGGGGTATCAGGTGGAGATGCTCGCGGGCATCGAGACGCTCAAGTCGATGGGGGCCGCCGACCGCGCTCAAACGCGCTGGAGCGACCTCTACGTGATCTCGCTCAACAACACGGTGAAGCGAGGAGAGCTCGACGGCATGTTCAGCGCGCTGATCGGCGTGCTGCGCTTTTGCGGTCCCATCTCGTTGATGCTCACCGGGGCGCATCTGGTGCTCGTCGGCGAGCTGTCCCTCGGCACCATGCTCGGATTGTCGGCGCTCGGCGCGGGCTTCCTCGAGCCCGTGGCCAATCTGGTGAACACGGGCATGAAGCTCGCTCAGCTCAAGGGCTACATGGAGCGCATCGAAGACGTGCTCGACACGCCCACCGAGCCCAAGCCCGCCCAGGGCAGCGCACCGGTGACGCGTCTGGTGGGCTCCATCAAGGTCGATGGCCTGGCCTTCGCGTACCCGAGTGAGCCGCGCCCCACGCTCCAGGGCATCACGCTGGAGATTCAGCCGGGAGAACGCGTGGCCATCGTGGGGGCGTCCGGTTCGGGCAAGTCCACACTGGCGCGCCTGTTGGCCGGGCTATACGAGCCAGGCGCGGGCAACATCTCCTACGACGACGTGAATGTGAAGAGCTGGGATCTCAATCAGCTGCGCGAGCGTCTGGGCATCGTGACCCAGGACACGCGGCTTTTCTCGGGCACCATTCGCGACAACCTGACGCTGTTCGATCCCGCCGTGCCGCAGGATGACGTGGAGCGCTCGGTGCGCCTGGCCGCGCTGGATCTCGACATCGCGCGCATGCCGATGGGCTACGACACGGTGCTGGCTGACGGCGGGAGCTCGCTCTCGGGTGGGCAGCGCCAGCGTGTGTCCCTGGCGCGCGCGCTCCTGCGTCGACCGACCATCCTGGTGCTCGACGAGGCCACCAGTGCGCTCGACACCGTGACCGAGGCCCTGGTGCAGGAGCGACTCAAGGAGCTCAAGTGCACGCAGGTCATCGTGGCGCATCGACTGAGCACGGTGATGCACGCGGACAAGATCGTGGTGCTCGATCAGGGCCGCATGATCGCGGTGGGCAATCACGACGAGCTCATGCGGCGCAGCCGCGAGTACCAGTACCTGGTACGGGCCCAGCAGAATGCTCGCCCCGAGGCCGTTCCGCCGGTCACTTCCGACGCCATGACCACCAAGCTCGCGATGCCCGAGCCCGGGGCGTCGCAGGAAGAAGTGCTGCCCACGCGTGTGCTGCAACGCTGAATTGGCAAGCAGATATCGTTGTGTCTTCGAAAGGCTGCTTTCAGCGCGTGGTCCAGCTAACTCCTGAATGGCTGCGCTGTCTTTGCTGTGCCTCCTTTTGCTCTCCATGTCAGTCGAGGTGGTTTTAGGCTCGTCGCCATGCTCAATGCTTATGCTTGGTTTCGGTCGGCCTGCCTCGCCACTTGCGTGCTCGGCCTCGGTGCTTGCGCGCAGCCGCCCCGCGGGCCCGCGGGTGATGGTTCGGACTTGTCGTCCAGCGAAGGCGACGGTGATGGCGACGGCGACGGCGACTCCAGCGATGGCCCGTCATCCAGCGGCGATGGCGACGGCGACGGCGACTACTGGCACAGTGGCGACGGCGACGGCGATACCAGCGGCGAATTCGGATCCGTCGACGGTGGCGCAGGCGGCAACCCGCTGGGGGGGCTCGGCGGCCTCTTCGGTGGCGGCGGCGCGTCCGACGCGGGCACCCAGCCCACGGGCGACGCGGGCGACTGCGTGAGCAGCCCGCGCGTCTGCTGGGACGTGTTCGACTGCTACATCTTCCACCCCGGCGACCTCGGCTGCGGCTACACGCGCTGCGACGGCTTCGTCTGCAAGCCGTGACCGTTCGCTTTTCGGGGAGGTCACGCGACTTCCCCGCCCGTGGAAGCAAAGCTGCGACGGGACCCACCCCAGCGCGAGGTTCGCTGCGCTCACGGGTGCGCCTTCAGCGCCATGGAGGCCCCGCGCAGGTCAACGCTGCGGCGATAGCTTGCGCAGCTTGAGCTGCGCTTCGTCCGCGAAGCGTCCCTTGGGATAGCGGGCCAAGTAGGTCTCGAGCAGGCTCTTCTCTCGTGCGGGGGCCGCGCGTGGAGCGAGCTGCGCGGCCGCAAAGGCGGCGTTCTCGCCTGCACTCAGGTCGCGGTAGCGCTTGGCGAGGCTTTCATATTGCTTGAGCGCGCTGGGCAAGTCCTGCTCGAGTAGTGCGATCTCCGCGCGCAGCGTGGCGGCTTCGGCCTGCTCCGGACGCTCGAGTTTCGTGCGCGCGAGGCTGTCGAGGAGCTTGGTCGCGGCCACGGTCTGTCCCTTGGTCAGGGCTTTACGGGTCTGCGTCAGGATCTGGCGTGCGTTGAGGGCAGGCTCCTCGGAACGTGCCTGGTTCGCTGCACGCGTGTCGCTGCGCGTTTCAGTCGGGTTGAAGGTGAACGTCGAGCCTGCCGCCAGGTCCCGCGCCAACACCTTGCCCTGCGGGTCGAAGATCTGCACGTGCCCCTCGCGCACGCTGACTTCGTCCGGTGTCACGCTGAACTGCGTGCCCAGCACCTGCACGCGGAAGTTCTTGGTGTGCACCCAGAACGGCGCCCTTGGCGCGGGATCCACGTCGATGTCAACGTGGCCACGCTCGAGCGTCAGCACCGCGCTCTGCGCGTCGAACTGCAGCCTGGAGTCGGCGGCCGCGTCGACGCGAGCGTGCGCGAACTGCAGCGAGCGCGCCTGATCGATCTCGAGCCAGGTGCCGACCGGGTCGCTCGGGGTCGCTGCCGTGTGGTGGGCCTGCGGAGCCGCGACCGGTAGCACCGGTTTGGTGGCTACGGGCTCGCTGCGCGTGCCGAACCAAATCACAAGCCCCGCGGCGGCCGCCGCGCTCACTAGACCGAGCGTGGCCAGCGTGCGACCCGGACCCGGACGCAACGAGATCACACGGCGCTGCCCGGCACGCTCGAGCGCACGAGAGAGCGCACGCTCACGCGAGGACTCGCCGAGGGTGGGCGACACGCGCGCGAAGATTGCCTGCGAATCGCGGCTCAGGCTCAGCTCCGCGCGGCACTCGGAGCACCCTTGCAGGTGCTGCTCGAGCCGCAGTCGCGCGGCTGCGCTGAGCCCCTCGGGATCGACACCGATCAGTTCCTCGACATCGCGGCAGCTACTTCTATTCATGTTCTGCCTCTCCGTACTCGGCGAGCCAATGACGGGCCTGAGGGTCCTTGCGCAGACGCGCGAAGAGCTTGCGGCGTGCCCACATCACGCGTGACTTGGTGGTGGAGAGATTGCTGTCCATCAACGCCGCGACCTCTTCCATACTGTGGCCTTCGACCTGGAAAAGGATGAAAGCCATGTGATGTTTCGCATCCAGGCTCTCGAGATGTTCCCGCAACAGGGCAAGACGACGCTTGGCTTCGGTATCTTCGCTGGGAGATGGTTGGCCAGCTGTCAGTTGTCCGCCCTCGATGACCTCGAGCTCCGTCCGCCGCTTTTTCCAGGGGCTCTTCAAGTGGTGCAAAGCCGTGCGCACCGCGATGCGCGTGAGCCAGGTGCGGACCTTGGCCTCGCCCCGAAACTGGGGGAACGCCACGATGGCCTGCTCCAGGGTGAGCTGCAGCAGGTCCTCCAGGTCGGAGCGCGTGGACACGAAGCGCGATAGGACGCGTTCCACGAAGGGGCTCTCGGTGCGCAGGACCTGCGCCAAGGCCGCACGCTCTCCCCGCCGGCAGCCCTCGATTACGGCGGGGCTGTAGACCTCGCTCTCTCGAATGGGCTTGGCGTCGGGCTTCACAGGCTTCCTTAGTGGATCATCCTAGCCGTTTGGTTGAAGCCGAAAAAGAACCCGACGCCCCGGAGGAAGTGCCCAGTTTTCGGGAAGAAACGGGAACACTCCGTGAGCGTAGCGAACATCGCGGCGGGGTGGGTCCCGGCGCGGCTTTGCCGCGCCGGGCGGGGAGGGCGCGTGCCCTCCCCGTTACCTGACAAGTAAGCGATTGTTCGGCACAATCCCGGCCGTGCACAGGCGCCTCTTAACGCTCGTCCTGTGGCTTGCTTGGATGGGGGTTGCGCGCGCGCAGCCGGCACCGAGTGTGCTGCTCCTGGAACATCCCGGCCTCCGACCGGATCTGTGCGGCGCCTTGCGCATCCAGCTCAGCGGGTTGGCTCAGGTGCGTTGCGAGCGAGAGACCGCCGCGGTTGCCTTGCCTGCACGCATCGGCGCTGCGGCCGAGCGCGTACGGGGGGGCAAGGCGAAGCTCGGCGTGTTTCTGGAGCGCGATCCGGACCCTGGCTTCGTGCGCATGTACATCGTCGGTTCCGAAGGCGACCAGGCTGTGCTGGCGGTGGAGAAGATCGAGGATCGCCCGGACGCCGATGTGGATCGAAGCCTGGCCCTCGAGGTCGCTGCGGCCTTCGAGGCCGTGGCGCGGGTCGAAGCGGCACGCCAGGAGGGTCGCCCTGCGGAGGGAACGCCTGGCCCCGCGCCCACTCCGCTCGGTGGGGTGCTGGCGCCACCTGGGGCTCCCGCTCCCACGGTCAGAGCGGACCAAGCTCCCGCGGCCGGCGCCGGTCAGGAGGTATCCGCCAGGGAACACGGCTGGGCGCTATTCGTGGATGTCGGAGGTGGTTTCCGTGTGGACGCAGCCGTTCAGGGGCTGGTGAGCGCTGATCTCGGCTTTTCACGGGTGAGCGCGCGTACGCGTCTCGACCTTGGCGTGGGCTTCGAGTTGGGTACCCGCTATCAGCGCAGCCAGGACCAGACCCAAGTGCACGCCTGGGAACGCGGACCCCAGGTGACCGCGCGCCTCTTGCGTCGTTGGACCCGCATCGAGCTCGGCGGCGAGCTGGTCATTGGGTGTCCGCTGCTTTCCGCCGAAGGGATCGCCCGCGACGGAACGCGCGGCGAGAAGCTCTTGGCATTGCCCTCGCTGGGATTCGGCCTCGATTTTCGAGTGCGGCTGGTGTCGACTGCGTTCTTGCGCTTGAGCCCACGCCTGGATGTGCCGTTGGTGCACCAGAGTCTCGAGGTGGACGACGTGCAGGTGATGGATTTCCCGCCGCTCGGCGTCACGGTGCCCCTCTCGCTGATCTTCTATCTCCCGCTCCAGGCGGGGGGAACGTAGGATGGAACGATGACTCGCCTCGAGTCTGCACGGCTGCTTTTGATCGCGCTCTGCCTGACGCAGGCCTGCGATCGCAACACGTTGCTCGCGCGCTCGCACTCCCAGCCCAGCGAAGCGGGTGCGGACGCAGGTCACGAGGATGGAGGCATCCCCACGGACGGCGGGTTCTCCATCTCGGACGCGGGCGTAGCGATGTGCGGCAAGCTGGTTTGTGCCTGCTCGAACGGAAAAGACGACGACAAGGATGGCCTGACGGATGGCCTGGACGGCGAGTGCACCGGCGCTTTCGACAATGACGAGGCGAGCTTCGGTACCGGGCGCGAACGCAATCCCAACGCGCGCTGCTTGAACTGCTTTTTCGACGACAACCCGGGCGCCGGCAACGACGGCTGTCGCATTGCGGCAAGCTGCGCCGTGAACGGTGTAGCTCAGGGGGCTCCGGGGTCGTGCAACACCTGCGAGCCCACGTTGGAATGCACCGACCGCTGCCTGTCGCGCACGCCCAACGGCTGTGACTGCTTCGGTTGCTGCGGCGTGCATCTCGACGATGGCAGCGTGGTCAACGTGATGTTGAGCGCCGAGTGCATGATCAAGGGCAGCAAGCTGAGCGGCTGCCAGTCCTGCGTGCAAAACGAGAGTTGCCTGAATCGCTGCGGGACCTGCGAGCTGTGCCCGGGTAAGACCGAGTCCGAGTTACCCGCCGAGTGCCGCAACCAGGGCGGGGTCACCTGTGAAGGCGGCCCGGTGTGCTCGACGAACACTCCCTGTGACCTGGGTCAGTACTGCGGTCTCGGCTGTTGTCTCGACGTGCTCTGAGCCAAAGAAAAAGGGCCGCCCCTGGAGGGAGCGGCCCATTCGTTTACGCCAGCGTCGATCAGAAGAGGATGACCGGCGTCAGCACGCAGCAGCCGAATGTGCAGGCATAGTCCGCACCGCAGTCCGGCAGGCCGGTGCCGCACAGGGCTTCGCCGTTATCGCAGGTGTACGAGGGGGGCGGCGGGGGTGGAGGCGGCGGCGGATTCGTGGTGCCGCCGTCGGGCGAGCCAACCGGGGGCGTGCCAGCGTCGGGCTGGCTGGCGGGAGGAGGAGGTGTGCAATCGGCCGGCAGGTCGGCGACCGTCTTGCCCGGGCACAGCTCGCAGCGGCCGCACGTGTTGACACAGCTGTCGTTGGGCACGCACTCCGTGCAGCCCGTGGTCGTGCTGCCTTCGATGTCGCAACCACCGCCGATCAGGATGTTCTTCGTCGAGCCGTCTGGCAGCTTCACGCCGCAGCAGCCGAAGCAGTCGCAGCCGTTGGGCGTATAGGCCTTGCAGAAGTTCTTGCACATGTCGGTCTGCTCGCAGCTGCTGCAGCTGCCGTGACCACTCGAGGCGTTGCCCTCGGTCAAGCAGCTGGTGGGCAGGCGGCAGCCATCGTTGCCGGAGCCGGAGTTGCCGTCGAAGAAGCAGTCCTGGCAGGCGTCGTCGCGGTTGTCGCCCGGCTGGCCTGTCGCGAACGAATCCTCGTCGTTGTCCCAGGCAGCCACGCACTCGGGGTCGGCGAGGTCGCCGCGCCCATCGCCGTCGTTGTCCTTGCCGTCGGAGCACTGGCAGACGACGTCGCCACACATGAACGGCGTGACGGTCGGGACAGGCGCAGTCGGGGTGCCCGTGCCGGAATCGCCCGTGGGGGTCGTCGGTAGCGGCTGGTCCACAGTGCCATTGCCGTCGGTGTCCACACCGTCGGAGATTCCGTCGCCGTTGGTGTCGACCGCGGTGCCGTCTGGAATGCCGTCTCCGTTGAGATCGACCCCCGTGCCCGGCGGCGGCAGCATGCCCTCGCTCTGTGAGCCATCGAGGCTGGCGTCGAGGTCGCCGCCGTCCATTAGCCTACCGCCACTTCCACCATCGCCACTGCAGGCAGACAGCACCAACATTGCCGCGACTACCCACTGTGTGTTCTTTGCCATCCCGCGCTCCTGTTGAGGACTCGAGTGGCTATCGTGGCCCTGGGGAGCCTGTCGGTTGAAACGCGATCTCCAGCAGGGCCATTTTTTTCTTCAACTGGAGCCTGCCGGGCTGCCACCGTAGGCGCCATGAATCAGAAAGAACTCGCAATTTCCACGATGGTTCTCGCCCTGGGTGCGCTTGGTTGCAGCAGCGACACCACCGCCCGACAGGGGGCGCTTCCGTGGGACGATGGCCACACCCAGGTCGTGGGTCCGAACGGGGAGGTTGTCGACGTGGCGACGCCCGAAGGCGATGGCTGCCTCAAGGTGGGCGAGGAGTTCGCCGACCCGGCCAACTGCATCAAGCCCCAGGACGAGTGCGAGAGCCGCGCGGCCGACGTGCTGCTCGATACCGATGGCAAGGTGCTCGATACCCTGTGCTACCCCGCCGAAGGCACCATCTCGGTGGCGCAGCTGGAAGCTTCGGACGGCGGGGTCGCGCAGAACCAGAACAACTCGGTGATTGTGCTCGATTCGAACCCAGACGTGGATGTGGCCGGGGACCTGAGCGTCGACGCCAACAACGTATACATCTACGGCGACAGCCCCGACACCTCCGTGGTCGATGGTGACCTCACGCTCGACGGCAACAATGCCGTGGTGCGTGGCGTGCGCATCACGGGCGACGTCACGGTGGTAAAGAACGACGCCACCTTCTTTTACTGTGTGATCGAGGGCAACCTGACGATCACTGGCAACAACACGGTGATCGCGGGCTGCGACGTGCTGGGCACGCTGACGATCATGGGTAACAACAGCAAGCTGGTCGGCAATCACCTGGTGCATGCCCCCGAGATCGACGGCAAGGGCACGCAGTGCGACGCCAACTTGTCGGCGGAGGACAAGGACCAGAGCGGCACGCTCGAGGACAGCGAGCTCGGCGCGCCCATCCAGTGCGGCGAGAAGGGCAAGTGAGGAACCGCAGCGCTCGGTAGGGGACCTCGAGCGCAAGCCAGGGTGCCAGGTGGAAGGCGTCAGCTGGTGCGCTGGCTCGCATTCGGGAAGAAGCGCTCACCTGGTGCCGGTTGGCGCTGGAAAGTGAAAATCGCTGGCCCTTACAATATTGAGCTGGGTACCTCGGGGGGACGAATGCGGAAGCGCATCTTGGCGTTCGGCTTGTTGAGCGCCTGCACCATGTCGGAGCCCTCGCAGAGGTCGGAGCGACCGCCTCTCGTGCAGCGCGTGGCGCTCGGGGCCCGCGTCGAGCTGCAGCTCACCTGGTGCGACGGTGACGTCCAGCTCGTGCGCTGCTTGCCAGTGATCATCGACGCCATCCTCGAGGCCGAGGTCGACGAGCCGACCTTCGTGGTCGAAAGCACGCGCGATGAATCGGGGACCTCGTTCATCGCGCTGCGCGCGCAATCCCCGGGCCAGGGCACGCTGCACGTGCGCTATCGGGATATTCGGGGCAAGGAGCGCGAAGTCGAGGCTCCGCTGTTGGCCCTGGATCCCGCTTCGGTAAACGTGCAGGTCGAGTGCGAGACGCCTGTTGCGAGCATCCCGGTCGGTGCGCCGACTCCCAACAACGTGCCCGCGCTGGCTGCAGGGTCCGCATTCCGCGTCACGGCTTCCGCCCGCACGGCGGATCAGCAGTACGTGAGCACGGGCGACCTCGAGCTAGTCGACTTCACTCCCTTCGAGGTGCGCAGCCAGGTGGACAACAGTACCCAGCTGACCGCGCCCGAGGAGCCGGGGCAGTACACCTGGCATACGCGCACGGGCGAAGCGGTTCAGGTGCGTGTCTACGGGCCGCTCGAACAGCAGCTCGTGCTGACGCCGCCAGAGTCGGGCCGCATGCTGCCGCATCTCGTGCCCACGTTGGGGGATCAGCCTGCGTGCACGCCAGTGGGACCGGTGGTGGTGGCGCTCGAGGTGCTCTCGGGCGCCTGCCAGGTGGGCGTCGGCGAGGTGGTCTCGTCACAGCCCTTGCCGCTCATGCTGGGCCCCGAAGGGCTGGATTTCGAGGTCTACGGGGAGGGCGAGTGTGAGATCGGCGCGCGCCTCGGGGACCCCGCGACCGGTTCACGTACGAGCGCCCGCATGACCAAGACGGCGCCGCGGCTCACGCAGCACGAGGGCAGTCCGCTGGGCCTCGCGCCGGTGAGCATCAACGTGTTCGAGCCGCTGCCCACCGCCAAATGCGACAAGGGCATTACGAATGGCAAGTGCGAGGTGGTGGGCTGGGGGCCCTTCGTGGTGCCCGACGCCGATTGCATCACGGACGCCGATTGGCGCATTCAGCCCTACGACTCCCAGGGACCCATCGACGATCACGAGTTCGTCGGCACGCAGCTGACCTTCTCCGTGGAGCTCGGCGTGGTGGTCGGGCCCGGCAAGCTGCTCGGCACCGACACCAACGGTGTGACGCAGGGGCACCGTGCGCCCATGGATGTCACCTGGAAATACGACGAGCAACTGTTCGGACTACTTAGCTCCCCGGATGATCTGCATGTCGAGATCGGAGCCTGCGTGGCGCCAGCGGGCGAGACGCGCGTCGCGCAGGTGCGCATCGACTCCGTGGGGCCGCAGCAGATCGAGTTCGAGGCCAGCAACTTGAACGACGAAGGCGAGTTCGACTTCGCCGCGCGCAAAGTGGACCGCTGCCCGGTGCACGCCAAGATCGACGACGAGGACGTGGCGGGTCCCAGCTGGAAGGCGTTCGCCGGCTCGAGCGCCACGCTATCGGCCCGCTGCGAGCGCAACGACGGCCTGAAGCTGCGCGGTGATGCCCCCTTGGTCGTCACCAGCGATCGCGACGGAACCGGCGGCACGGTGACCAACAACGGGGGGATTTACCTCGGCGCGTCCCGGAGCTCACACCTGGTAGCGCCGACCGTCGGCGCAGGCGAGCAACGCATCGAAGTGGTGGGCCCGGAGGAGGTGAACGCGATCACGCTGAGGGGCTGGGTGGCCGCCGAGGAAGACCCCTCCCTGTGGTGCACCTCCGTCGCCACTATGGATGCGGAGAGCCAGGCCATTCACGGTAGCGGCGATGTTCGCATCGAACTCGCGCTCGACACCGAGGCAGGCTGGGCGGTCGCGCCCGAGTCGCGCTTGCACGAGGTCTGCGTGCGCAAGGTGCAGCCCGACGCGCGCCCTGCGCGGCTCGAGGCCAAGCTCGGCGTCGGGCGCGCCGAGCTCGAGCTTCCTCAGTAGCAGGGCACGATGCGCGGGCGGGCGCCATGCGTCTGTCCCGACTCGCCCGGGCGATACAGCGTGCCATCGGGTTCACGGGGCAGCTCCGGATACTGCTGTCGATAGGTCTGCTGCGTGGCGAGCAGATCAGCCACCCCCGGCATCAGCTTGGAGGCCGCCGTGGTCAGCATGGCCATCGCGCCCACAGTCACGTCGCGCGTGTGGTGGCAGGCGGCGCGCAGCACGGCCTCGGCCACGGTGAAAGGTTCGATCTTCGGATCCGGCAGCTTGGGCTCCCGATCCATGTAGTTGCGGGCGTGCTGCGGGTAGGGTGTGTTGACCGCAGTCGGCTGGATCAGCGTGATGGAGACGGGGGCCTGGTCCACCTTCTCGATCTCGATGCGCAGCGCGTCCGTGAAACCCTTCACCGCGTGCTTCGAGGCCGTGTACATGCCCTGCAGCGGCACCACGGCGTCGGAGACCTCGCTGCCGATGTTGATCAGCGCGCCCCCGTGCTCGCTCAGGTGCTCGAGCGCCACCAGAGAACCGTTGACCACCCCCCAGAAGTTCACGTCGAAGAGCCGCCGATTGTCCTCTTCGTGGATCTCCTTGATGCGGCCATAGATCGAGACACCAGCGTTGTTCACCCAGGTGTCGATGCGGCCGAAGGTCGCGATGGCTTCACGCGCCACGCGCTCCACTTGCTCGCGGTCCGCTACGTCCGCCACCACGTGCACGGCATCGGCGCCCAGCTCGTGCAACTGCTCGACGATGCTCTCGAGCGTCTGCTCGCTGCGCGCTGCCAGCACGAGCTTCGCACCACGTTCGGCGGCCAATTTCGCGGTGGCGAGGCCGATCCCACTCGAGGCACCGGTGATCACCATGACTTGCTCGTTGATCGGCTTCAAATCCGTCGCCATGACGCACGCCCTCCTTTCGAGGTTTGTTGGAGCGTGTTTCAGGTACGGTAAGCGCCATCTTCCGCGGGGCAATCGTCGCTTTTGCCCCAGCTGGGCGCGAGCGCACGCTGGATTTTTTCACGGGCAAGAGGCGCTCGTCGTGGGCGTGCTGTGTCCAGTGGGATATCAAGTGCAGGCGCGGTAAAAGGGGGAGCTGCGAGGCATCATGCGCGCGGTGAGCGATGAAACAGCTCCCTGAGTTCGTCCTTGGCGCGCTCGAGCGTCTTCTTGCGGCTGGGTGGAAGGTTCTTGCCGCCGCGATTGATGTAGAAGTTGAGCATCGACATCGCGGACTGATAGGGCCCCGACTTGCGGCGCTTGCTGTGCTCCGCGGACCGCTTCAGTGAAGCGGCCACCTGCTTGGCGCTGCCTCGCTTGAAGATGTTCGCCTCCAGGTCGAGGGCGTCGCTGGTCTCCATCACGTGCTTTGACCAGCGCTTGGTGGGCGGCTTGCGGGTGCGGTCGCTCGAAGTCGTCCTGGGTTTGCGAGCGCTCGACATGATGTCTTCTCTAGGGCTCGAAGGCTTCACGACTCCGGCGATGCGCGTTGAACACCTGTAGCTCGTCGGGGCGGAAACCGTTCACTCCGGTGTACTGCGAACGTACGAAGTCGGTCAGGATGCGACGACCCTCGGCTCCCTTTTCATCTTCTACCATGTCGTCCCACACGGCGAACGTGCGGGCTCGACGCTGGGCGATACTGAGGCGTCCGTCGAAGCGGATGGCACTCAGCTGACGCAGCAGCGTCATGGCGTCCGCGCGCACGATCAAGGTTTCGCGGAAGCTGCGCGTGGTATCCATGAACGCGCGACGTTCCGAGAGATAGGGATCGTTGCCGGCGGCAGCCTCGGCCATCGCCGTCAGATCGAAGGTGCCCGCCATGATCCCGAGTCGGCCATAGCGGTTGCGCATGGTGACGGTGCCGTTGGGGGCGATGCGCGCATCGAAGCCGCTGCCGCGGTACACGTAGCTGCCACCGGGTCCCCGTTCGAGGATGGATGGTACGCCGAGCCGGTCGGGCGGCGTGACCTCCGTGGCGACAGCGGGCGCCTCCGACGCTTCGGGCGTGGGCGGATCAGCTTGTGCGGTGGACACCAACAAGTGAGCGCTGCACCAGCCGGCGCACAACGCTCCCGCCAGGAAGGGAGCCCGCGAGCTCCCGACTAAACCGCTGCTTCGAGCCCGCGCTGCCATGCTGCCTCGCTTCGCCGTTCGAGTCTTGCGTCCCAGACGTACGCACTCGACGAGGCCTCGAAAGGCGCGCGCAATCGCGCACGGCGGACTACTGCTTGCCGGCTTCTTCCAGCTCTTCGAAGCCTGGGACCTTGGACAGATCCGGGACCAGCACGATCTCGATGCGGCGGTTTTGGGCGCGCGTCTCCGGCTTCTTGTTGCTGGCCACCGGGCGGAACTCGCCGAAGCTCGCCGCACTCACGCGGTTGGCGGGCAGACCCGACTTGATCAGGATCTGCGCCACGGCGATGGCGCGCCCCGCAGCGAGCTCCCAGTTGCTCGGGAAGCGGTCGGTCTTGATGGGCTGATCGTCCGTGTGGCCTTCGACCTCGAACTCGCGGCCCTTCATGGTCACCAGGATCGCACCGATCTCGCCGACCGCGGCCTTGCCGCCCTGGGAGAGGTCGATGGACCCACTGGCGAACAGCACGTCGGAGGGCAGCTCCACCACCATGCGCCCGCGCACCACCTTGACCTTGAGCTTGCCCGCGTCGATCAGCGACTTGAAGCTCTCCAGCAGCTTCTTGAACTCGGCGACCCGCGCTTCGCTCTGCTTCTTTTGCTCACGCAGCACGTTGAGCGCTGCTTGCATCTCGTCGATGGAGCTCTTGAGGCTCGAGCTGTTCTTCAACATCTCGGCGAGTTGATTCTGCTGCTCCGCGATCGTGGCCTGCGCCGCTGCGAGCTCGCCCTTGAGGCGCTCGATCTCCTCGTTGGCCTGCTTGAGCTTCGCCTGCTCCTCGGCCAGCGCCTGCTCCACGCTCTGGGTCTTGCTCTTCTGTTCGGTCAGCTGCGCCTCGAGCGCGCCGACGTCGTGGGCGGTCTTGACCTTGAGCGCGTCGTAGTCCGACCGCTTCACGCAGGCGGCGGAGAGGGACAACGACAACAACAGCGAACCAACGACGACTCTTCGCATGCGAACGACCTTCCTCGGGGGGACCGCCCCCTTTTAGCGGCCCCAAGCCTAGCGCGGCGCCCCGCGCGCGTCGGTCAAGATGGAGCCAAGGGGGGGAGGGCGGTCCTTGCCCGAACGTCGCCGGGGGGCCAGGATCGCGGGATGGCCGTCCAGCTCAACCACACCATCGTGCACGCTCGCGACGCCAGGGCATCCGCCACGTTCCTGTCCGAGGTCCTCGGGCTACCGGCGCCGCGTCGCCTCTATCACTTCTGGATCGTCGAGACCTCGAACCAGGTGAGTCTCGACTTCCTCGAAACCGACGAGGAGATCCAGGTGGCCCACTACGCCTTCCTGGTGTCCGAGGCCGAGTTCGACACCATCTTCGCGCGGATCGAGCAGCGTGGGCTCCCCTATTGGGCTGACCCGGCTGCCCGGCAAGAGGGAGAAATCAATCGCAACGACGGCGGGCGTGGCGTGTACTTTCGCGATCCTGCGGGCCACTACCTGGAGATCTTGACGCGGCCCTACGGGAGCGGCGCCAGCTGAGCGCTGCGTTACAGTTGTCGATGCGGTCGGGCGCTCCTTGGGGTGATGCAGGGCGCACAACGTGAGCGCAGCGAACCGCGGGGAGGGCCTCCTTGCAGTTTTGCTGTGACGGGCCTGGAGGTCCCGTGACCTGACCCACCACAAAGGCCTCGGCGGCGGCTGGCTCGCCACGGAATTTCGTGAATAAGCTGGGTCCTTGATGGGCTCCTTCCGGTCGTGCGGGCTGATTTGGCTGTGGTGTTTGCTGGTGGCGCTCGGCGCCTGTGGCGAAACTAGCGAGGGGCCAACCGAGCTGTTGGTCGTGGTGGATGCCGACGCAGAGCTGCGTCAGCGCATCGATGCCATCGAGGTGACCACGCAACACTCGCAGAAGACCATCGCGTTGACCTCGGGCAAGGACCACTTGCCGCTCTCCTTCTCCCTGGCGGGCGACCCGGGGGAGGAGAAGGAGGTCACGCTGCGGGCGCTGCAGGCGGGCAGCGCGCTGATCGAACGTCGGGCTCGCGTGCTCTTGGTGCGCGGCAAGCGCCTGGCCTGGCACGTGTACTTGGCCTCCGCTTGCACGGAGCTTGCGGCCCGCTGCGCGCAGATGGGGCAAACGTGCGGCAACTGCGCCGAGTGCGTGGCCGAGGAGCTCACGAGCCAGGACCTCGTGCGTCTCACCAACGCGGGGGACGACGGCACGAGTCTGCCCATCCCGAGCTGCGAAGGCGACGAACCCGAGCCCGGCGATGGTGATGGCGACGGCGGCGGCGATGGCGATGGCGAGGGGGGCATCGACGCCAGCCAGCCTGACGGCGTCGTCGATGCAGGCGATGGCGACAACCCGATCGGGAGCGATGCCTCCACATCGCAGCTCACGCTGCTCGCGCCCCGCGTGATTGCCGCGGCCAAAGGGAAACCCACCCAGGTGAAGTTTCGTGTGCACGCGCCCGACACGGCGAGTCTGCCCGCGGCGCTTGGGCTAGCGAGCGATCTCGGGAGCGTTCTGGCCAGCGACTGCACCTCCGCGGCGCCCACGCAGCTCACGAGCTCGGAGCTCGAGCTGTGCCTGGTGTACACGCGCCCCGATGCGCAGCGCTCCCAGGTCGTCAACCTGACGGCCAGCTCGGGGGAAGCGGTGGTCAGCGCAGCGGTGGAGTTCCGCATGCCTGCCACGCGGGTCGGTGTCGGTCAGATCTTCGGCGCCGCGGTGCTCGAAGACGGCACCATCCAGGCCTGGGGCAGCACCATGGACTACCGGGTGCCCAACGCCGCGGCCACGGCCCGCCAGGTGATGGTGAGCCCCTTCGGTTTCCCGGGGTCCACCGGCGTTCAAGACGTGGTCCTGGGCGATGCTTTCGGCTGCGGGCTGACCAAGACTGGCGGCGTGTACTGCTGGGGCAACAACAGCGACGGTCGACTCGGGCGAGGGGCATTCTCGGTGGGCGAACCAGGCTGGCAGTCCGTGGCAGGGCTCGCGAGCGGCGCGAGCGCCATCGCCGTCGGCGCCTGGCACGGCTGCGCCATCGTGAGCGGTGTCCTCAAGTGCTGGGGCAATGCGGAGAACTACCAGCTCGGGCCCAGCGCTACGAGCAACACGAACTCGCCCATCAACATCACGCTCCCCAGCGGCTACGTGCTCGATGTGGCCGCGGGTACGGGGCACACCTGCGCCATCGTCGGAGCTGACCAGAACGCCACCTCGGGGACGCTCTACTGCTGGGGCGACAACGTGGCAGGACAGCTCGGTATCGGCAGCACCACGGCCTCGGCTGCGCCGATGAAGACCACGCTGCGCGATGGCGAAGGCCAGGAGGTGTTCGCGTCGCGCCTGGCAGGCCAGGGCTACGACGCGTGCGCCGAGGCCGCGGGGAAGCTCTATTGTTGGGGCAGCAACTGGGGTGGTGGAACCGGGACCGGAGCGGGCGAAGGACAAGTGCTCACGCCCAAGCCCGTCGACTTGCCGGGCACCCTACGGGACTTCGTGCTGGGCGGTTCCATGGGTTGCGCGCTCGTCGACGAGAGCGTCGAGGGCAAGCTCGAGCGCCACGTCTACTGCTGGGGCGAGACCGCGGCGGGGAGCTTTGCCGACGCGACGACGCGCTCCAACACACCGAAGTACATCGCCAACGCACCCAGCGACGTGGAACAGATCTCCTTGGGCGTGGAGAACTCGGTGTGCGCGCTGAGCCACGGGCTCGTGTACTGCTGGGGCAACAACCACGGCGGCGAGCTCGCCAACAACGCCGACCTCGAAGATCGCAAGATCCCCACCCGCGTGCCGGCGCTGGAAGCGCTGGGAGCGATCGAGCAGATCAGCCTCGGACGCGGGCTCGACGTCGGCTCCTGCGTGCGCACGCTCGACGACGTATGGTGCTGGGGCGAGGGGTGGTTCGGCGAGCTCGGTCAGGGGCTCTCGGCCTGGGCCGCCGCTTCCACGACCCCCGTCAAGGTGCAGAACTTGCCCGCAGGCACGCTCCAGGAGGTCAAGCAAGAAGGCTCCTACGCCTGCGCTCGCGTCAGTGGCAGCCTCTATTGCTGGGGTCGTAGCTCGCCGGGAGGAGGCACTCCGAGCGTCGACAGCGTGGTCGCAGCGCCCTTCGAGCTCCCCAGCGCCTTGCCCGTGACACAAATCGAGATGGGCGCCGAGGACGACTTCTTCTGCGTGTTGCAAGGCACGGCGCCGGACGCGGAAGTCTCCTGCTTTCCAACCTACGGCGCGCCGCAACTCGACGTGCCCTTCGCCAGCGGCAACATCAGCTCCATCAGCCGCGGTCAGGGCTACGGCTGCGCCATCGTCGACGGTGGCGCGCAGTGTTTCGGAGACAACGGGCACGGTCGCCTCGGTCACGCTGCGCTGAGCGCGGGTTTCTCCGCGTCCGCGGTGGACGTCGACCAAATCGGTCCGAGCGATCCGGTGACGCTGGTGGCGCTCGCGAGCAAGAGCTGGCGCACCTGCGCCTTGACCGATCAGGGAGACCTCTGGTGTTGGGGCGGCGATGAGGCGCCCGCACGCGTGTTCACGCACAAGGATGGAGACCTCGTCACGGCCCTCAACGGCCACGGCGACAATCTCTGCTACGTGCGCACGCGCGACGGTGCCGAGGAGTTGTGGTGCGACGGCGGCAACTACGAGGGACAGCTGATCTCGGACTTCAAGTCCCTCAACGAGAACACTCCCAGCAAGTTCGTGCGGCTCGACGCCAGTGGTGCCTACTTGAAGCCGCCCTTCGCGTGGTTCGACAGCGGCGGCGTGTCCGGTCGCGAGTTCCTGTGCGTGCGCGACCAGGAAGGTCCCAAGTGCTGGGGCGACAATGCCCTGCGTCAGCTCGGCCTGGGCCCCGTGTTCACCGATCCGGTCCCCAAGCCCATCCTTCCCTGGACACCATGATCGCAAAACGCTGCTGAGACTGCGTGCGCTGCTCCGACGTGGGCCGACGCGCGCGCTTCCATTTGGCATGAGCATGCACCTTGCAGGAGCCACGCAAGCACCTGGAGGCCTGCATGAAGCCCGCGCTCATCCGAACACTCTTCGGTCTGACTGGCACAGCCCTGCTTGTGGCGGCTGGGGCATGGGCGCAGTCGCAGCCAGCGGCGCGCGCGCCGAACTCGCTGATCAAGGGCAGTGCTTCCGCGGCGCCCAAGGCCGGCTATCCCTCGCTCGCGGCCACCAAGAAGGCTTACGACGAGTCGGATCTCGATCGCGCCATCCAGGCCTATCGCTTCTTCTATCCGAGTGTGTCGGCGGCCGCGATCTTCAAGGGCAACCGCGCGCTCGGGTTGGTCGACAACAAGGTGTTCGGCGTGCAGGAGACCAAGCCGCACCACGTGGGCTTCACGCTCAACTCAGACACGCCCTATGGTCCCATCTTGCTCGACCTCAAGCAGGGCCCGATGGTCCTCGAGGTGCCGGCAGCGCCGCTGATCGTGATCGCCATGGACGCCAACCAACGTTGGGTTGCGGACATGGGCATCCCCGGACCGGAGCAGGGCAAGGGCGCCAAACATCTGATCCTCCCGCCCGACTACGAAAAGGCCGTGCCCTCCGGCTATCACGTCTGGCGTTCGGGGACGAATCACGTGATCGTCGGGGTGCGTTCACTTCCGCTCCAGGGCGACGTGCAGGGGGCGCTTGCGCGCATCAAGACAGTGCGCGTCCATCCCCTTCAGCCGCCGGCCGATTGGTCCCAGCCCGAGTGGATCGACCTCAGCGACAAGCCGCAGGACACCACGCCGCTCGCCTGGGAGCGCAATCTCGAGTTTTGGCGCGTGTTGCACGAGCTGATCCAGCAGGAGACGCCGTCCGCGGGCGATCCGAACTACTTCGGTGAGCTGGCCGCCCTCGGCATCGCCAAGGGCAAGCCATTCGCGCCGGACCCACGCATGAAGGGCATCCTGGAGCGCGCTGCCAAGGAAGCCAACGACCGCATGCGCGTGCAAGCGTTTGCTGACCGCAGACCCGACCGCGTGGTGTGGCCGGATCGACAGTGGGAGTGGATCGGCCTCGTGCCCAGCAACGGGGATTTTGCCACCTACGCGTACACGGATCTGGAGGCGCGCGAGACTTGGTTCTACCAGGCCATCGGCGCGTCGCCCGCGATGTTCCGGCGCACGTCGGGAGCAGGCTCGCTCTATTGGCTGGCCGCGCGTGATGCACAGAGCGCCTATCTGGACGGCGGCAAGACCTACAAACTCGTGGTTCCCATACCGGTGCCTGGCAAGCTGTTCTGGTCGGTCACGGCCTACGACGCGGAGACGCGCAGCCAGGTGAACACCGACCAGGGGCGTGCTGCGCTGCGCTCGATGTTCGAGCTCCAACATCTCGGCGCGAACTCCGGCGAGCTCTACTTCGGGCCCACGCTCCCCAAGGGAGTGCCTTCCGAGCGTTGGATCAAGACCGTGCCTGGCCGAGGCTGGTTTGCTTACTTTCGCGTCTACGGTCCCGAGCCGTCGGCCTTCGATGGGACATGGAAGCCCGGCGATCTCGAGCCGGTGAAGTAGCGCGCACGCAGCGCCGCGCGTGGCGAATGGCGTGCGCATCTCCTGCAGCAAACAAAGCAAGGCCAGCTCAAGGTCTACTACAAGGGGGCGCCGCACGGCCTGATGGTCACCCACCGGGAGCAGCTGCACGCCGACCTACTCGAGTTTATCCGTTAGGCGGCGCGCCCGAGCACGCTCGCCAGCTGCTGGGACAGGTCATCGAATACCTTCGGGGCGAGCACTTGGCGCGCGAGCTGGATCACTGCCTCGAAGGCCTCGCGGGGCGCGTTCGCGCCCATGCCGAGCAGCATGCCGGTGCGCTCGCTGCCGTTCAGGGCAGGCAACATGTAGCTGAGCCAGCGCATCATCTCTTCGGGTGGCACGCTGGCCACGAGCTTGTCGTGCACCTCGATGAGGGTGGTGTCGTCGAGGGCGGCGTACAATGCCGGCATCGCCAGCATCTCTTCGTCGGCCATGTGATCCAGTTGGTCGGCCATGTAGCGGCTCAGGGCCATGCAGAACTCCGCGCCACGCTCGGCCGCATCACTGCCAGTGGGATCGATCGCGGCGAGAGCCGCCTCCAGCCTGGGCATAGTGTCGTGCTGGTCTTCGTGGGCAGCGTCGAGGCGACGGGCGATTTCGGGGGCGTAGAGGGCGAGCAGCGGCATCACGTGCGCGTCTTCATGGTGCGCGTGGGACGCCAGCATCCCGAAGTCGTGCTGAACGCGCTCGCGAAGGCGCTCGAGCTCTGACGGACGCGAGAAGTCCGTGGCACCTGCGAGCGACGAGAGCTGGCCGAGCAAGGAGCGGACGGCCTTGTGGATGGAGCGATACAAGTGAGAGCGAGGGTCGTGCATGGAGGAACTCCGGAAAGCGAGTCCGCGGTGTTCGTGCGCCGCGGACGATGATGACGTTTGTGCCTCCAAGTACGGCTCGACTCCATGCGCGACTTCCTGGGGCGAATCCTTAGAAGTTCCTAGAGAGTTCCTAAGATCTTCCTATGTGGTCAATTTTCGGGGAGGTCACGCGACCTCCCCGCCCGTCGCGGCAAAGCCGCGCCGGGGCCCACCCCACCGCGAGGTTCGCTTCGCTCACGTGGCGTTCTCGTCGTCCCACTGGGAGGTCACGCGACCTCCCCGCCCGTCGCGGCAAAGCCGCGCCGGGGCCCACCCCACCACGAGGTTCGCTTCGCTCACGTGGCGTTCTCGTCGTCCCACTGGGAGGTCACGCGACCTCCCCGCCCGTCGCGGCAAAGCCGCGCCGGGGCCCACCCCACCGCGAGGTTCGCTTCGCTCACGTGGCGTTCTCGTCGTCCCACTGGGAGGTCACGCGACCTCCCCGCCCGTCGCGGCAAAGCCGCGCCGGGGCCCACCCCACCGCGAGGTTCGCTTCGCTCACGTCGTGGGTGGCAATTTCTAGCCCACCTGGGTGACCCGAGAGCCAGCCCGGGGGTTTTGCGCGGGTCCCCGAATTATTGCTTAGAGATCGCTTGAGAAAAGCTGGCCGGTCCAACGACTGATGGGGCGTCCGACGGCTTGCGCCGCTTTCTGCGCGAGCCCTCTTGCTCGAGGAAAGCCACGATGAACTCTTCCTACCGTCTTGGACGGGCTGGGTATCGCCATGCCTTGTTCGCCCTCTCGTTAGCTTCCGCACTGACCGCTTGCGGCGATTCCGAGCAAGTTGGGCAAAACCACTCGGCCATCAGCGACAGCGTGTGGTGCGACGCGCGGAAGGTCTTGAGTGAGCGCTGCGTGGCTTGCCACGACGGTCGCGGCACCGGCGGCTCGCCGATGGGACTCTCGACGTACAGCGAGATGATGGCCGACTCCCCCGAGAAGCCCGGTCAGAAGGTCTGGGAACGCATGAAGGTGCGCTTGCACGCGGACAAGGCCAAGGCCGAAGGTCTGGGGCCCATGCCGCCGCAGAACGACCTTACCAAGGACGAGCTAGATGCGCTCGACACCTGGCTGGCCGCCGGCGCGCCCACGGGCGACGAGACGCAGTGCGCACTGGATGCGGTGCCCGACGAGGACCTGGAGCAGTACTGGCCCGCGTCTCAATGCGACGAGGTCTACCGAGTGGTGGCCACGGACGGGCAAGGAGGAAAGTTCCAGGTGCCCGTGGGCGAGAACCATCCGCAGGTCATGGTCGATGCTCCCTGGGGCGACGAGGACGTGCAGGCCATCGCGTTCCGGCCGATTACCGACAACGCCAAGGTGCTGCATCACTGGATCCTCTATGACGCCGGTGAAGGCACCCTCACCTTTGGTCAAATCGGCTCTGGTCCCTTCCTCACCGGCTGGGCCCCTGGCGACAACCTGCACAAGGCCTTCCCGCCCAACGTGGGCATGACGATGCCCAAGGGGAAGCAGAGCCTGCGCCTCGACATGCACTACTTCAACACCGCTTCGGACGCGAAGATCGAAGAGGACGCCAGCGGCGTGGAGATCTGCGTGGTCAAGGGCGAGCACATGCGCCCCGAGGCCGCCGCGGTCTCGCAGCGCTTCTCCAACATCACCAACCTCCAGATCCCCCCGCAAGTGGCCGACTACGCGATCACCAGCGATTGCAAGGTCGTCACCACCGAGCCCGTGCACCTGATGACGGCCTCGCCCCACGCCCACAAGCTGGCCGTGCACATGAAGTTCACGGTGAAGAAGGCGAGCGGCGAAGAGATCGTGATGCACGACGGAGACTTCCAGTTCGGCGAACAAGCGTCCTACGAACTGGCTCCCGAGGTCGTACTCGAAACCGGCGACGTGGTGACCACGACCTGCGTGTACACGAACACCACGGATCAGACGGTGACCTTCGGCGAGAGCACCACCAGCGAGATGTGCTTCAACTTCGCGGTGTACTACCCCTCGGGCGCCTTGAGCTGCAAGGGCTCCTTCTCCTTCTGAGGCAGAAGCCCGAGGCGGCCGTCCGCGAGTACGCCCCGCGGATGGTCGCAGGGGCGCGTGCTCATGTTCGCTGCTCCTTTCGCTAGACGCGAGAGAGCAGCTCTTTGACCATCTCGACGCAAGGAATGGCAACTCCGTTGGTCAGACGATTCACCGAATCGCAGCGTCGGACGTAACCGAGGCGCTCGTAAAAGCCAGCGGCGTTGAGTGTCGAGTTGAGACGAACCTGGGATGAGCCTCGGCCAGCGATGAGTCCTTCGAGATGCGTGACCAGGCCCGTTCCCACGTGCCGGTTCACGCATCGAGGATCGACGTAGACGGCATTGATCAGTGCCTCTTGTCGGTCGCAAACGCCGAAGCCGAGGAGAACATGGTCATGTTCGTCCACGATGCACTCGCTCCGTTCCATGAGTGCCGGATAAACTTCGGGCACCAAGGGGGCAAGCCAGGCCACGAGCTGATCACGCTCATAGTGCCTACAGCACAGGGCCTCGATGGAGGCGCGGTGCAGTTCAGCGAGAGCCTGGGCATCTTGGGTTCGGGCAATCCGAATCATCGCAGGATGAAAGGGTGCCCGCTCGCCCTAGACCGCGCAAACGCCCGATGTACGACCCGGCTGGGGAGCCAAGTTCGGCCGCGCATCAGGGCGAAGGGGACGCTTTTTCGCAGGTTACTTGAACAGGGAGCCCTGTTCGTTCGCTTCATCCTGGAGGATCTTCGCGACCCACTCCGCGATGCTCAGTTCGTTGTCGTTCTTGGTGAAGAACTCGGGACGCCACAGGTGCATGTGCTTGCCGCCCGCGAGCGTGTAGAAGCCCACGGTGCCGCGCTTGGTCACGTTGGTGAGCACGTCCTGAAGGCCCATCGTGAACTTCTCGACCGAGTAGGCACCGCCGTTGGCGATGGACTGCTCCACGGTGTTGGAGAAGGGATCGACGGTGCAGTTGTTCTCGCCCGGCGCGTAGAAGGCGCGGATGATCTCGTCGCCCACGCTGGAGATCATGCCGCCCATCATGCGGTCCTTGTACTTCTCGTGGAAGAGCCACTGCCCGTAGCCCGTCACGATGCCACCGCCGTCGCTGTTGAAGCAGCCTTCGCAGTCCTTGGGCAGGATCTCGTCGAGGCCCCAGGTATCGCGCCAACGCTTCTGCAGGCAGGGAGCCATGAAGGCGTCCTGGAACGGCACGCCCGAGTCGCTGATGGCATAGACCTTGGCCTTGCCGCGCTTCTTGAACCATTCGACGGTGTAGTCGGCGTTGAAGAGCGTTCCGAAGCCGCCGGCGCTGGAGCCCGTGAGCAGCACCTTGCCCGCATCCTTGAAGGTGGGGCCGAAGCTGTCGAGCATCTTCTCGTAGTTGCGGCGACCCATGAAATTCTGGGGCTTGTCGAGGCCCTCGATCATCACGTTCTCGCGCGTGCCGGCGTGGATGTCTCCCGTGCAGTACGGGATGTAGATCATGCTCCACTTGGCCGCCGGATTCGTGGCATCGGCGCGCTTGAAGATGCCCTCTTCGGGAGCCTTCTGCTTGCCGCGCAGGGAGAGGTTCTCAGCGCCCTCGATGCCTACGAGCAACTCGGGAAAGCCATGGATCAACGACTCGATGGGGAAGTCGTAGTTGACGTTCGTGGGGTTCAAGTTGCAGAAGAACTTGTCCGCACAGGCGCCACCGCCGTTGAGATAGATGAGCAGGTTGTTCTCGGTGCCCTTGCGGTAGAAGTAGCCCGCAGGCGAGCCGTCGCGGCAGAGGGTGGTCTTCATGGACACCCAGGTCCAGTCGTTGTCGTCCGGGGCACCGGTGGGCAGGGAGCCGTCGGTGGGCAGGTCTGGATCGGTGTCCTGGCCACCCATCTCCATGCCGCTATCGCCGTCGCCCGTATCGCCATCGCCGATGTCGCCATGGCCCGTGTCGCCGTCGCCGGTATCACCATCGCCGGTGTCCCCGTCGCCGTCCCCATCGCCGTCGCCGTCGCCGGTGGCGGGCTGGCCACCTTGTTGGCGGCTCGGCTCCTCGGCACAAGCGGCCAGGCCAGAAGTCAGAGTGGAAAGCCCAATGAACCAAGCAACTGCGCGCAAACTCATCGAAATCACCCCGTTCTAAGGAAGCGCGACCGGGGCACGAATGCGTCCGGTACGGCCGAGCCAAGCAGCGGTCGACCATACGGCGGGTCCCAGGAACGAAGTGCTCAACCGGTTTGCCGAATCGCTCAAAAGGCTCGGCCGGGACCTCCGCCCAGCTGCTTCCGGAATTCGGCGGGGCCGGTCCCGTGCCAGCGCCGAAAGGCCTTGTGGAAGCTGGCTACGTTCGAGAACCCCAAAAGGAAGGCCACCTCACTGATCGGCAGGCTCCGGTCTTCGAGGTATCGCGAGGCAAGCTCACGACGCACTTCATCGACGATTTGCCGATGCCCGGTGCCTTCCTCCTCCAGTCGCCGCCGCAAGGTTGGACCACTCATCGCCATGGCCTTGGCGACCCACAACAGGCTGGCCTCGCCGCGAGACAGGTTCTCGACGACGAGCGCGCGCACCCGGCCCGTCACGCCCTCTTGCTTGCGTGACCCCTCGAGGAGCTCGTTCACATGAGCGGCGTAGGTTGCATGGACGACCGCGTTCGCATGGACCAGAGGCGCGTCCAGGTAGGCGCGCGGGAAGACGATGGCGTTGAACGGCATGCCGAGGCGCACCGGACAGCGAAAGACGCGCTGATAGTCGGCTTCACTCGTCGGCGCCGCGTGGGCAAAGTGCACCTCGATGGGATCCTCGTCTTGCCCGGTATAGCGGCGTGCAAGGCTGGTGTAGACGGAGAGCTCGAAATCATTGGCCGCCGGGGGTTGATTGAGGCCCTCGGCCACACGAAACTCCCAGACCGCAACGTCCTCCTTCTCCACGAGCCGGGAATCCGCAGAATCGTTCATCAGGCGCAAGTAGCGAGTGGCACAGTGGGCAGCGTCTCGAAGCGTGGCACAGGTGCTGGCGGCGTATTCGAGGACGCCCAGATCGCTGGGCCCGAATTGTTCAGCGGCTTTCATCCCTAGCCCGGGATCGACGCAGAGGTCGACCGCACGGGCGAGCAGATGCATCGCCGGATCGTGCGGGACGCGTTTGTCGGGATCGCTGAACTCTTGCACTCCGATGCGGGCCTCGGCGAGCAGCTCCAGGCCCCTGGGGTGCAGCGCAATGATGCGAGCAAAAGGCCAAAGTAGGCGGATGGAAATCGTGGGGTTTGGGACGGGACGTCGCTCGGACATGGGTCGCTGGCTCTTGGCGAGGTTGCTCGATGGTAGCAGGTGCCGCGTTCCTCCGTGGATCCTCTACGTTACGGCGACGTCCACCATGGTCGGCCCGAGCACGCGCACGAGCTCGCTCGGCGCGAGGGTGACCAAGAAGCCCCGGGCGCCGCCGTTGATGTGGATCTCCACGAGGTCCAACACGCTGCGCTGCAGATAGATGGGCATCGCCCTGCGTAGGCCGAATGGCGAGGTGCCGCCCACCTGGTAGCCCGAATGTTTGTCGGCGGTGGCAGGGCTACAGGGAGCGACGCTCTTGGCACCGACTTGGCGCGCAAGGTTCTTGGCCGACACCTCGTGGTCTCCGTGCATGAGGATGCACAACGGCTGCTTGCGTTCGTCCTCGAAGATCAACGTCTTCACCACGGCGTGCTCGTCGAGCCCCAGCGCCTCCGAAGAGGCGCGCGTGCCGCCGTGCGGGGTCCACTTGTAGAGGTGCGGCTCGAATGGGACCTGGTGCTGTCGAAGAACCCGCACCGCCATGGTGGTCGGGTAGTCGGTGGCCATGCCCCGGAGTGTAGCGGGGTCTGCGGCCCGTGACGGCGCGTCCCGGCTGCGGCTGCGCCGAAAAAATTCGCCGGGATCGCAGCGGGCGCGTCGTGGAAGCGGACCTTCGGTGCGGCTTTGGGATTGCATGGCGGCCCACGCGCATACCTACGAGCGTGTCCGTGCGGGATTCACAGCCTGACAGGAAATGAACATGCGTCGCAGGTTCGTCATGCTGTTCGTGATCACGGGCCTGAGCTGCGCACACCAGCCTGCCTCCGGCTTAGCGGCTCGCCCGCAGCCAGCCTCCGCGGAGCGTGGCGGTGACGTCGAACTCGGGACCGCCACCTCGGCGCCAGGAGAGATGCCATGAAGAAAGCAGTCATCGGCCTCGTGCGATCGCGCGCCGATGCAGATGCGGTGGTCACCAACCTGCAGAGCCATGGTTTTGCGCTGCGCGACATCTCCGCGCTGCTGCCCGATCGTGAGGGGGCGCGGGATTTTGCCCATGTTCACAACACCAAGGCGCCCGAGGGGGCCATCGCGGGCGCGGGTGCAGGCGGGGTGCTGGGCGGGACGCTCGGGATGTTGGCCGGCATCGGAGCCTTCGCCATCCCGGGGCTCGGCGTGTTCATCGCGGCGGGTCCCCTGTTGGCTGCCATGAGCGGTGTGGCGGTAGGGGCCACCGTGGGGTCCATCGCGGGGGCCCTGGTGGGCTCGGGTATTCCCGAGATCGAAGCCAAGCTTTACGAGGGCAAGCTGCGCAGCGGGAACATCTTGATCGCCGTGCACGCCGAGACTGCCGAGCGGCAACGGCGCGCCAGCGAGGTGTTGGCTGCAGCGGGCGCAGACAAGGTCGGTATGGCTGCCGAGGCGGCGCTTCCGCGCGATGAGCTCAGGACGAGTCGGCGCTAGTGACAGACAAGGTGGACCGATCGACTAGGACGGCTCCTCGTCGAGAAACTCTCGTGGTTGTGGTCATGATCGGCGAGGTGGACTTTCACGGCGACGGCGACGGTGTGCGTGAGCGCCCTCGCCTTTGACGTGCAGAGCGTTCGACCTCCAACCGCTCACGCAGACCGTCGCCGTCGTCGTCAAAGTCGACGGAATCGACGGCCACGACCATGACCACGCTTGCGATCGGCTCGTCGATGGAAAGCCGGGTGGATGACGTCCGTGCGGGTGCCAGATCGCCTATCGCGCTCAACCCGTCAGGCGCGCCTGAGGCACTGTGCTGCGCAGCGCTGGGATGAGGCGTGCGGCGGCCTGCTCCACCTCTGGCCGAAAGACGAGGCGCCAGGGCCGCTCGATGCTGCCGCTGCTCAAGCGCTTGGCCACCAAATCGCCGCGGGCGAGCTGCGGGGCCGCGATCCACTCGGACAGCACCGCCACGCCCATGCCGGCGCGTGCCATGTCGAAGATGGCCTCGGTGAGCGGGAGCCGCTCGAACTTGAGGCGTGGGCGGGCTCGACCGAACACACGCGTGAGGAACCAGTGCTGCTCCGCAGGGGGAGTGTGTGAGCTCAGGAGCACGGCCTGCTGAATGTCGCGCGGCGTGAGCGCGCGCTTTTTGGCCAACGGATGATCGTGGGCCATCACGAACACGATCTCGTCCGTGAACAGCGGCGCTTCCATGAGCGGCGAACTGCGCGGCACCTCGCTCGTGGTCACCAGGGCCGCGTCGAGCTTGCCGGCGGACAGGGCCGAGAGCGGATCGCCCGTGTGCTCGACCGAGACCGACAAGGAAAGGCCGGGCAAGGTGCGGCGCAAGGCGTGAAGCGCCGAGGGCAACCAGTGGTAGGCCGTATAGCACTCGCACACCATGCGGACGCGGGTGGGCGCGTCGTCGGAGCGCACACGATGTTCGAGATCACACAGGCTGGCGAGCAGTTCCTGCGCTCCCGCGAGCAGGCGCGCGCCGGCTTGCGTGGGCTCGAGGCCCCGCGGCCCGCGCTCGAATAGGCGCGTCTCGAGCTTCTCCTCGAGCGAGAGCAGGGCGCGGCTCACGGCGGGCTGCGTGATGTGGAGGAGGGCGGCCGCCTTGGCCGTGGTGCCCGCGCTGGCCAGGGCCAACGCCACCTGGAGGTCGCGGATCTCGAGATCGGGCGTGAGTATGCGTTGCACGCATCGAGTGTATTCCAACTATGCGTTGGATGCATTCGCCCGCTGTTTCTAGTCTGAGCGGCGTTCCCACACCTATCAGGAGGACTTCATGGAACTGTTCTTCTCGCCGCTCGCCTGCTCCGCCGCTTCGCGCATCGCTCTCTACGAGTCCGGTCAGACGGCCGCCTTCACACGCGTGGACACCAAGACCCGGCGCACCGACCACGGCGAGGATTATCTCGCGGTGCACCCGCTCGGGATGGTGCCGGCCCTGCGCCTCGACGACGGTCGGGTGCTGACCGAGAACGCGGCCATCTTGCAGTTTCTGGCCGAGCGCGTGCCCGAGGCCCAACTCGCCCCCGTGGCAGGCATGGAGCGCGCGCTGCTTTGGCAATGGTTGTGTTTCATCGGTACGGAGCTGCACAAGACCGTGTTCACTCCGCTGCTCGACGCCAAGGCGCCCGCCGCCAGCAAGGAGTACGCGCTCGCGCTCGCGGAGACGCGCCTCGCGCTGCTCGAACGGCACCTCACGGACCGCACGTACCTCCTCGAACGGTTCAGCGTCGCGGACGCGTACCTGGTGGTCATCCTCGGCTGGACGCAGGTCACGCCCATCGAGCTCGCCAAGTATCCCGCCGTGGCGGCCTATGTGGGGCGCCTCCGCAAGCGTCCGAGCGTGGCCAAGGCGCTCGCCGAAGAGCGAGAGCTCTACACCCAGGCGCGCTGAGGTTCATCGAGGCGTGGCCGAGGCAGCGCTCAGGAGCATTCCGGCACCACGTGGCCATCCGAGCGCGCCACCCAGCGCAGCAAGTCGGCGGCGGACAGGACGCCGACCACCTTGCCCGTGCCGGACACCACGGCCACGCGCTCGACGGCCTCGTACACCATCAAGCCTGCAGCCTGGGTGGCTGGCAGGTGTTCCTGCACCGTGATGGCGTCGCGCTCGATGAGCTCTGCCACCGAGCGCTCACGAGTCGGCGTTCCGCGTACGTCGCCGTGTTGCAATGCCCGCAGCACCGTGCGTTCGTCGAGCACTACCAGGGTCTGGTCGCGCTCGTTGACCACGGCTGCGGCATGCCAGCCCGTCTGCTCGAACAGGTTGGCCAGCGCATCGAGCGACAACTCGGGCCGCACGCAGAGCACGTTCCGAGACATGAGCTCCGCGACCGTGGCGCGTGGCAACTGGATGCAGGCGTCGATGTCTGAATATCGGAAAGCAGCGGACACAGGTCCTCCCCGAGCTGAAAACGCTCTGGAGGTGGCGGCCCGACCACTCCCGGTTCCTGCTGCCGGAATGGCAGCACCCCTTAGAGGCCTGCAACGTAAGTACGGCGAGCGTGATTGCAACCATGTGAGCGGCGGGCTTGATCAGGTTTTGGGGACCGAACGAGCGCGAGCGAGGCCGCACACGGGGTGAACGCAGTAACGTTTGGCCGTTGAGGGGCCACGCTTGGGACGAGATGCCCTCAAGCATGACCCGTGCGTTTGCCTTCGAACTCGACGCCTTCATTCAAGCCTGTCGCGTGGCGCTCCTCGACGGTTCCCCCGAGAAGGCCATGCGTGAAGTCGTGGCGCGCGCCGTGTCGGAGCCCGCCGCGGTGCTGCGTGCGCTGGGCGAGCCGGTTCGAGCAGGTCTCGTGCCCCTCCATCGCTCGGAGGAGCTTACCATCATGAATGTCGTGTGGGGACCGGGCATGACGGTCAGGCCCCACGATCACCGGATGTGGGCGACCATCGGCATCTACACCGGTCGCGAGGACAACATCTTCTGGCGTCGTATCGAGGACGAGCAGAGCGGCAAGGTCGAGGCGCGCGGTGCTCGCTCACTTAGTGCGGGCGACTGCGTCACGCTCGGGCGCGAGATCATCCACTCGGTGACCAACCCCATCCCTCGCCTGAGCGGCGCCATTCACGTGTATGGCGGAAACCTCGCGGCCGTCGCCCGCAGCGAGTGGGACCCCGAGAGTCTGCTCGAGCGTCCGTATGACTCCGAGCGCACCGCCCGCGACTTTGAAAGCGCCAACGAGCGCCGCTGACGCAACGACGCGGTCGACGTGTCAGGGCACAGGTGTGTACACCTGATCGCGCGCCCCGGCCGTGGGCGTGTGATCTTGGCTGCCGGCGGCCGAATGGCAGGCCACGCACACCTGCTTGGGTACACCTTGGTCACCGAAGCCAGCCGCCACCACGCCGGTGGTCGGCAGCTGTTCGTACCAGTACCAGTTGGCCCCTCCCGCGCTGTCCGCTTCGGTCTTGACGTAATAGGCGTAGCCGACGACGTCGGTGCTGTCGGCGGAGGCGTAGAGCTCCTTCACGGCCGCCGCTCCCTTGGGCCACGCAGCGGTGCCGTTTGCATTGGAGGCGATGCGGTCGTTCGAGCAGATGCGGTTGTAGGTATGGGCGGACGGCATACGCGCCGCGTGCACCGTGGGTTCGCAGTGCCATTCGAGATAGGCTCCGGAAGCCAGAAATGCCTCCACCCCAGCCTGATCCGTTGGCAGCAACGCCTCGGGCATCGACGCGTCGGATCCGGCGTCGGAAGTGGGAGCGCTCGGCCTATCATCGTCAGCGCAGGCGGCGCACAGCAACAAGGCTTGGCACATCAACAGCGAAAGTGTCTTCATGATGTCCTCGGGTTGGATCGAGGCCCGCCGGGGACAGTGCTGTGGGGGCCCGTTGCCTCTTCGATCGACACCTGCATGCGGTTACATCGCGAACTCAGAAAATGCGTCCGCCGCAATTCACCACGACCTAGCGTCCGAGTAGCCCGCCCAACGCGCCCGCGATTCCGCCTTGCCCGAGGCTGCTCAACAGGGGGACCGCCGATAACACCTTCTGAACGAGCTCCGGCGAGAGACGCGACTTCAGGAAGTTCAGCACCAACGGTGCCACCATGCTGGCCATGCTCGGGTTGATGTTCAGCTTGCCGAGCAGCTGCGCGATGGTGGTCACGTCGAGACCTCCCGCCCCACCGCCGCCCGTGAGCGCGCCGAGCAGTCCACCCGCCGCCTGATTGCCCCCGAGCGCGCCGAGGGCCGAGCCGAGCAGTCCGCCTCCAAGGCCTCCTTCGGATGCGTTCGAGCTCGCGTTCTGCGCCAGGCTCGCCGCGGCCTTTTGCCAACCCGAGAGCTCGGGGATGGCTTGCTGAAGTTGTTGCGCCTCTTGCGCCCCAACCTGACTCTCCACCTGCTGCTTCACGCCCCCCAACACCGCGCCTGCAAGGCTCTCCGCTGCGCCCTTGTCGATGCCGAACTGCGATGCGAGCTCTCCAATGAAATCCATGCTTCCCCCTTTTGCCGAGGATAGTACCTCGGTGGACTCAAGTGTGCCCTTGGTATGGGCCGTCGCTTCGGGGGCGGGGCCGTTGATTCGCGCGCTTGCACGGCCCCGTGCTTCTCGCCCTGTTTGCGTTCGCTCTACCGAACGTTCTCACTCCACCGACCAGGCCCGTCCGCCCCAGTTCGTCTGCGAACTGGGGTCGAGCGTCGGTGAGGTGGGCTTGTGGGGGCGCGCGCCGCCTGCGCTGTGTCGAACTCGTGTCCTCACAGGCGGACTTGCATCTAGGCATGTGCCACTCCCACCTGACCGCCGCACCGACGCGACAAAACGCCAGCGCGCCCCCACAAGCCCGCCTCAGCGAAGCACCGGTCCAGACCCAAGAGGAACACTTGGGCCGAAGGGCTCGTCGTGAAGAGAGAACGTTGGTGCAATGAGGACGCTAAGAGGGCTGGATGACCGCACAAGCGATAGGCTTGCCGGATTCCCCGGTCGGCCCGCTGCCCACGTCTTTCTTCTCATGAATCACGATGGCGCGGTGGGCGAGGGAGCGCTCGTCGTTGCCTTCGAGGTGCACGGCGGGGACCACGAAGGTGAGCTTGCCGTCTCCGTCCTGATCGATCTGGATGTTGCCGAGGTCGCCCGTGTGATGGTGTGGCGTGCTCGGTAGTCCGTGGTGCTCGTCCATCGTGGTGACGAGGTGCTCGCCCATGCTCTTGCCGGGGATGTCGGAGCAATCGCCCTTCTGGTGAATGTGAATGCCCTTGAGACCCGCGGGAGCGTCCTTGACGTCGACCTCGATGCGCACGCCGCCAGCGACCTCCTTCAGCTCTGCCTCCCCCTCGAGCTTCACGCCGGGCCCTGCCACGAACCTGGCTTCGGCCGCGATGCGTTTGCCGGTGGTGTCGTTAACTTCCGAAGGACGCGATGCGGATGGATGTTGTTCGGATTGATTCGTCACGTCGGTGGCGAGCTTGTTGTGCTTCGCCTGCTGAACACCTCGTTCCTCCATCGGCTTGATTTCCACCGCCGGCACATCACCGACCGCGGCCCTCTCGTTGTCGCTCTTGGACTGGCTGAGGTGCTCGACCGGTTCGCGGCATCCCAGGCAGAGCCCCACGAGAGTCGTGGCCATAGCGATGGATCGCGCCTTCGAATGCCGCATACGGTCCTCCTGAGCGAACCTCGAGCTGCGCTCACGGGGCGCTGCTTGGCTCCTCAGACGGCTACGGTAGGCACGAGCTTGGCGATGGCTATGGAGAACCACCCGCGTCGCGCCCCAGGAGAGCGGAGTCTCCGGGGCAATCTCGCCGAGATGCTTCGAGACTTCGAGTCATGAGCGGAGCTCGCACGGGCTAGCCGCACCCCCTCATCCGGGGCTCGTCGAGCGCAGCCCTGCCGCGCAGGGCCTCCGCCAGTAGTTCCTGCAGCTCGTCCAACAGGAAGGGTAGGTGCATAAGCGCAAGGGATTCAGGGGCTTCCTCATCAATCGTGGGGCTCTCGCTCGGACCTGCCATGACGCTCTCCCGGCACTGGCCTCGGGGCCTTTCCCTAAAGACGAAGCAGCGCCGCGAATTTCGACACTCCAGGGGCGCTTTTCTGGGCGCTGGTGACTTTTTTGTCTGCCCTTGGGACTTGGTGCCCGCAGGCGTCCAAAGCGTTCAAGCCTGCCTGCTTCCGGAATCGACCGAGCGGTGGGGGCCTCGCCTTGGTGCTACGACCCTTCGCGACGATGGCCCATAGCAGCGACCCCGACGCGTTTTGGCATAGCTGGCCGATGTTGGACCTGCGGGAGTTCGTGCGCATCGGAGCGTCCGACCTGCGCATGTTCAAGATCGAAATTCCCGAAGACAGCGAGCTTGCTGTGTACACCCTGTTCGATCCCGCCGTGGGGGACAAACTGATCATCGGCCACGAAGCCCTGTGCTGGTTGGTGGTCCGCGGCTACGCCTCGGTGGCCCTCACGTACCCGGACGGCACCTGGACGCGCGCCTAGGACCGCGGCTATGGCCTTGAGCGGTCCCATGCAGCACTGCAACCCACGCGCCCGCGAGTGAATGCGCCGAGTCTCGTCTCAGCCTTCGTCGTCGCTGGGACGCTGCTTGGTTCGTCGGCGCTTGGGACGCGCGAGGCTCTGCTTGTCAGCCGATTTGGCGCGGTATTGGCGTGAGGGCGGCTCCGACTCGTCGGGCTCGGGAACTTCGAGCACGCGCAGATCGGGATCCTCCCCCTCGAACCCAGGCTCGCGGTTTTCTCGGCGTTGCAGTGTTCGCGGCGGCAGCAGGTCGGGTTCGGAGGCGACCTTTTGCGCCATGAAGATGGCTGCGTCGAGTTTGTGGAAGTTGCGTCGGCGATAGAACGCCAGGGCCGACCGGTTGTTCTCGGCGACTTCGAGCACCAGATGGGTGCAGCCGCGCAGACGCGCCAGATGTTGCAGCTGCTCGATGATGAAGCCGCCCACGCCGAGACCCTGCACCTTGGGGTGCACGGCCAGCTCGTCCAGGAACATCGGGCGCATCCCGCGCTTGTCGAAGTAGCGTGGGTTGATCCAGTTGTCGGAGCCAGAGATCTCGAGCGTGCACTCCGCGTAGCCGACGATCTCACCGTCGACCTCGAACAAGAGTTGCTCTGCCTCGTCATCGTCGTAGACATCCAAGAAGCGATGCTTGGAGCGAGGGCGCTGGTATTCCACCGTCTCGCGGTTCACCTCGCGGAACACGAGCTTGAGGAACTCCCAGGTGCGATTGAGATCCCGACGATGCAGGCGACGCACCCGTACTTCGACGGGCGCGTTCTCGGAATCGGGTTGGTCGTCATCTTGATGGCTAGTCACGGCGGGCCAAAGGGTATCAGCAGAGCCGAGGCTTTCCAGTGCATGTAAAAGGGCTGCCCGCTGCAACCCTCGACGCCTGGGAGAGCGGATGGTGGTGACGGGGCTGAGCGTCAAGGGGAGCGGCTAGGTTCACGTCGCCGTCGCCATCGCCATCAGTGTTCACGTCCACGTAGTCGTGCGCGTACTCGTACTCGATCTCAATTCCCACTTCCCTCCCTCATCCCCACCACCACTCTCCCTACCGCCGCCAGCACTCCATTACGCTCCTCCTCGGACGCCGGCGAGTCCACCGAGTAAGCAGCCACCAGAATCGGCTTGCCGTCCGGCGGCCACAGGACGGCCACGTCGTTGGTGGCGCCGTTCGCGCACATGCCCGTCTTGTCGCCCGCGCTCCAGTCGGACGGCAAGCCCGCGCGCACCTTGGTGGTGCCCGTGGTGCTCTCGCGGAGCCAGCTCAAGAGCCGCTGGCGCGAGTCCTCGGACAACGCCGAACCGAGCAGCAAGCTCCGCACCGTGCGCAGCATGGCAGCCGGGGTGGTGGTGTCGCGCGGGTCGTCCGGCAGCGCGCTGTTGAGCGTGGGTTCGTTGCGATCGAGCCTGGTCTCGGCGTCGCCCCAGCCGCGGATGTAGCCCGTGAGGCCCGCGGGGCCCCCCAGCGTATCGAGCAATGAATTGGCCGCGGTGTTGTCGCTGACGCTCACGGCTGCGGCGCATAGTGCCTCCACAGTGAGTCCCGTCGCCACGTGCTGCTCGGTGATCGGAGAGTGCGCCAACAAGTCCTTCTTCCGCCAGCGCAGCACCCTGTCGAGCTTTTCCTCGCCGCGCTCCACGCGCGTCAACACGGCGGCCGCCAGCAGCAGCTTGAAGGTGCTGCACATGGGGAAGCGCTCATCGGCGTGATAGGCGAGCTCGATGCCCGTGCCGGTGTCTGCCACCATGACGCCAAGGCGCCCTCCGACACCTTCGTGAGTGGCCTCGAGTCGCTCGCGCGCCGAACGGCGAGCCTCCTCGCCGGGCGCGGGTGCGGGGGAGGGCGCAGCGGATGGCGCGGCTTCGGGCGCAGTCGAGACCGGCGTGACCTGGGGCGCGGCCGGGGAGGGTTGAGGACGCGTGCACGCCTGGCTCTGCAGGATGCAGAGTGCGGCGATGGACAGGATTCGTGGTGACGGGGCTGCGGGCATGCCGCCAGGATAGCGCGCGGAAGTTGCCTCAGTGGTCGAGGCGTTCGCGCATGGTGCGCAGCAGCTGTTCGCACGAAAATGGCTTTTGCATGAAGTGCACGTCGATGTCCTTGGACAGTGGCTCGACGGATTCGCTGCGGTAGCCGCTGGTGCAGATGACCTTCAAGCTCGGTGACGCGGCGCTCAGCGAGCGTGCCAGCTCGAGCCCTGTCATCCCCTCGGGCAACACCATGTCGGTGACCAGCATGGCGATCTTGCCGTGCTGCTCGCGCCACAGGCGCAGCGCCTCGTGACCGTTGGCCGCCGAGAGCACGTGGTAGCCGTGTTGCTCGAGGACCCCATGTACCAGGCGACGCACGCCGCCTTCGTCTTCCACCAGGAGAACCGTCTCATGGCCCGTGCCGAACTCCTTGGGTGGGGCACCGCCACGCGATAGCTGCTTGGGCGCGTTGGGATTCAAGGGCAGCATGATGGTGAAAGTCGTGCCCTGTCCGAGCTCGCTGGTCACCGCGATGGAACCCTTGTGCTGCTGGACGATGCCGAACACCGTGGCCAGGCCGAGTCCCGTTCCTTTGCCCTGCTCCTTGGTCGTGAAAAACGGCTCGAACACGCGTGGCAGCACGTCCACGGGGATGCCCACGCCGGTGTCGCTCACCTGGATCTGCACGTAGGCGCCCGGAGGCAGGCTCGGGTGCTCATCGACCACGAGCAGGTGCGTGGAGATGGAGAGCCGTCCACCGTGGGGCATGGCATCGCGGGCGTTGATGGCCAAATTCAGCATGATCTGGTCGAGCATGCCGCGGTCTGCGTGCACCGAGAGAGAACCCGGGTGCAGCGAGAGCTCGAGCCGCACGTCTTCTCCGATCACGCGCGACAGCAGCTTGCTGGCCTCCACTACGAGCTCGTTCACGTCGAGATCGCGCGCCCGCATCACCTGGCGCCTCCCGAATAGGAGCAGCTGCTGAGTGAGGTTCGCCGCGCGATCCGCAGCGTCCCGGATCTGGCCCAGGGACTCCTGGACGCGCAGGGGCAAATCCCTGGTGCGTTGGGCCGACTCGGCCTGCATTCCGATCACGGTCAGCAGATTGTTGAAGTCGTGGGCCACGCCGCCCGCGAGCCGCCCGATGGCCTCCATCTTCTGAGATTGCCGGAACTGGTCTTCCAGGCTTTTCGCGTTCGTGATGTCCTCCACTACGCCGACGATTCGGATGGCGCGCCCCTGGCTGTCGCGCACCGGAAAGGCGCGGTCGTGCACCCAGCGGACCTGGCCGTCTGGACGCACCACGCGGTACTCGACGTCGTAGCGACCGTCGACCTGATTGGCGACTTCGCGCAACACGCGTTCGCGGTCCTCCGCGTGCAGCGCGTTGAGCCAGGACGCCGGCTCCTGGATCAAGCTGCGACAGCTGCGCCCCCAGATGGTTTCATAGGCGGGGCTCACGTAGTGCATCTGACGTTTGTCGGGCGAGGCGATCCAGAGACATTCACTGATGTTCTCGGCCAGCTCGCGAAAGCGCTCCTCACTGGATTGGGCGCGGTTCAGTCGTTCTTCGCTCTCGCACAGCGCTTGCTCGACCTGCTTGCGCGGGGTGACATCGGAGAGCGTGCCGAGGATCAGACGGACGCTGCCATCCGAATGTCGCGCCAGCACCCGCTCACGACCGTTGAAGTAGCGTGCCGAGCCATCGCGGTGACGCAGCCGATGTTCTTCCTCGTGCACTTCTCCGTCGGCCATACCGCGCCAGTCCGTGAGCAGTCGTTCGAAGCGCGGGGCGTCCTCCGGGAGCACCAGCTCGCGCAGGTGCTCGATCGAGTCGAGCGGAGCTCCTTTCCCGTAGCCAAGGTGGGCCGGAATGGAGCGGTTCATGTAGTCGACGCTCATGGCGTCGAAGTCGAAGACATAAATCCAGGACGGCGATGCCTCCGCGATCGAGCGCAGGAAAAGCCCAGCTTCGAAGGGTGATCCTTGATCGAGCGTCACCATCCTTCTCGATCATCACGTGGCCCGTTCGAGAGTCAAACGCCCAGCGCTCACGTCGGGCGCGCGCTCGCACGGCGAGGTGGGCTAGTCGAATGGCGGTGGGTGGCTAGTCGAAGGCGCTGGTCGGGAACACGAGGATCTCGCCCTGCTTGTTGCCCACGGCGACCTGACTTCCGTCGACGCTCAGGCGTGCGGTGCTCATGGCTGCGCCCGCGGGCGAAAGCGTCCTGGTGACACGCGTCTCGGGGTCGTAGAGCATGAGCTGGTGAGGGCCTGCGATTAGGACTTGCTTGGCGTCCGAGCTCGCGCTGATGGCGAGTACGGGTCCGTTCAGGCGCGGCAGCTCGTGCACGGGCTCGCTGGCTGGCGGCTGCCACACCATGCTGCGACCGGCGTTGTCCCCCGTGATCACGCCGCGCTGGGAGAGAAAGAGGGCCGCGCTCAGTGCGGACTCCGAGGGCGACTGCAGCTTCGTTACCTGCTCACGAGCCAGATCCACGAACAAGAAGGCCGAAGACAGCGTACCGATCACGGCCTTGCGTCGATCGCTGCGCACCGCCAGCACCCCCGAAGGCTCGAGCGGCAGATCCATGCTGTCGCTCCGGTGCCCGAGCTCCGAGAAGGTCAACACTTGACGGTCGGCGGTGACCACCACGACCCCGAGGTCGAGAGAGCCCGCGAAGGCGATGGCGCTCTCGAGTTTCTCCGATCCCACCGAGACGCCGCTCATCAAGGACCACTGTGTTAGTACGCCCTGGGAGGTCTTGGTGAGGGCGTAGCTGCTGGCACCGAAGTATGCGCGCTCGACGTTGCCCGCGGGCAGAGTGCGTAGCTCGGTGCGCGACTCCGGGTTCCAGACGCGGACGCGGCCCGACTCGGCGCTGAAGGTGGTGATCAACTTGCGGTCGATGCTGAAGCTCAGCATGTGAATGGCGGTGTCCGGGGACTCGGCGCGAAAGCGCAGGCTGGGCTCATGCACACGCCCCGCGTGAGCCCGCTCCGGCTGATGGGGCTCACTCTCCTCGCCGAACCACGACAGCGATGCGGCCGCGGCTCCCAGCACGGTGTGGCGCGGTGCGGCCAGCTGGAGTCCCCAGATGCCGAAGGCCAGCGCCAGCATCGCGCCCACGCTGAACCAGGCGAGCTGACGTCGGCGGGACGGGATGGGCGGAGCGTGCACGCTGGGTTGGGCCTGCACGGCCGCATCCGCGTGGGAGGGGCCGATGCGAATCGGGAGTGTGGCCTCGACGGCTTCGTCCCCCGACAGCGCCATGCTCGAATCGATGCAGGCCAGGGCCCGCTGAGCGCGCGCGCTGCCGTAGTGGGCGATGGCGCGCGCGAAGGCGCCGGCGCTCTGGTAGCGCCGCTGGGGGTTGCGCTCGAGGCAACGCAGCACCGCGAGGCGCAGGTTTTCGTCGAGCTCGGGCAAGTCCTCGGGCGTGGGCGGGTCGCCCGTGAGGATCGCCGCGCACAGACCCGGCATGCTGTCGGCGTGAAAGGGCGGACGCCCTGCGAGCAGCTCGAAGGCGACCACGCCGAGGGACCACAGGTCCGAGCGCGGGCTGGTGTTGCGCAGGGAGAGCAGCTGCTCGGGCGCCATGTAGGCCGGGGTGCCCAGCAGTGCATTGGTGATGGTGATGGTGCGGGCGTCCTCGAGCTTGGCGATGCCGAAGTCCACCACTTTCACCTGGGGGATCGACGCCATGCTCAGGAACATGTTCTCGGGCTTGAGGTCACGGTGCACTACGCCCGCCTGATGCGCCGCCACCAGGGCCGCCGCCGCTTCCACGATGATGTCCACGCACTCCTCGCGTGGCACGGGCCCACGCTCCATACGGTCGCGCAGGGTCTCGCCCTGCAGCAGGTCCATCACGATGAACAGCGTGCCGTCGGCCAGCCGGTCCACGTCATAGACGCTGACCACGTAGGGGTTGTTGATGCGGGCGGTGGCCACCACCTCGCGCCCGAAGCGCTCCACGATGTCGCGTTCTCCGCTGAGCTCGGGCCGCAGCACCTTGATGGCGACCTGGCGGTTCATCGACAGATGGGTGGCCGCGTAGACGTTGCCCATGCCGCCCTGTCCGATGGCGTACTCGACCCTGTATTTGTTGAGCAGGACGGTAGGTGCTGCGAGTTCCATCGTGTCGACTCCGGGGGGCGAACTGAAGCCGGAGCAGAGCAAGAACGAGTCCACTTTCGCACACTGAAAAGCGCTGCAGTTTCGTGAGGCATCCGCCACCACGCGGGCAAGAACGCTACACAACGATGCAAGACGTCCCAACCGGCCTGCGGAGCGGGTATTGGGCGACCTCGCGAACTTGGTTCTAGGCGCTGGGCGGAGCGCCTTCACCGTCGACGGGCGCTACCTCGTACAGACCCAGGGCGCGTGAGGCGGTGACCCGAATGCGCATGGCGATGTCTTGGTCGGCCTCGGCGATGTCGTGGGCCAGGGCGATCACGTCGGTGAGCGCCGAGCGCGCCGCGCGCAGCTCGCCGAGCAGCCAGCGCACGTCTTGAACGCCGACCTCGGCCTCCGCCGCGATCACCCGCTCCACGTCGCGCGAGCGCCACTCGACCAACACGCTCTTGGAGGGCAGAAAGCCCGCGCCGCCACAATCAGGACAATCCACGGCGCCGTAGTCGGTGGGCAGCTCCCCCGAACCCGCGCAACTCGCACAAATCGGACCCTTGGCCATGCGCGCTACATAACATGGGGTAGCCAAAGCCTGCGAGCGATTCACGTGGGCCAAGAGTGCTCGATACCCTCTCGCAGGGGCCGCCGACCCGAAGGCGCCCGATCCAGGTGCCACCCCGAGCTCACGCCCGGGGGCCCTGCTCACTGGAGGACGAGCTCGCAGTCCGGATCGTTATCGTCGACCAGCTTGTCGCAGTCGTCGTCGATGCCGTTGTAACAGTCTTCGAAGGCGCTGGCGTTGCAGCCGCAGTCGACGTCGTCGCCATCGATCTTGCCGTCGCAGTCGTCGTCCAGGCCGTCCTTGCACTTGGTCTCGGTGGCCGCGCAGTTGCAGCCGTCGTCGATGGTGCCGTCACAGTCGTCATCGACGTTGTTGCCGCACACCTCGGTCATGGGAGTGCAGCAGTCCTCGTCCACGATGGCGTCGCAGTCATTGTCGAGGCCGTCGCAGATCTCGATGAACGAGGGGCAGATGGCCTCGGTGTCGATGGCCCAGAATGCGCGGTGGTTGCCCTCGTCCAGTTGCTGGAACGGCATCCAGAAGCCAGCGAAGCTCGGGTCCTGGCCAGGCTGGCCGATCAGGTCGGGTTCGATGGCCGCGCCCCAGAGTTGGTCGCGCCCAGCGCCGACCAGCACGTCGCCGTAGTCGCGGATGGAGGAGAACGCCAACCAGAAGGTGCCCGGGGTGTTGCTGGGAGCCCAGGTCGGCATCGAGTTGCCGATGCCGGTGATGCCGTCCTGGTGCCGCACGCGCTCGTTCAGGCGCGTGATCGCGATGGGATCGCTGCCGCCCGCCGCAGGGGTAAGCCAGAGCTGAGAGGTCTTGTTGTCCTTCGAGGCTCCCACGCCGCGCACGAAGGCGATGTGCTTGCTGTCGGGCGAATAGCTCGGAAAGTACAGGCTGTCCGTGCTGCTCTTGCTCGCCACGATCACTTCGGGAGTGCCGAAGCCGTCGTTTGCCAGCACCGGAATGCGCGCGATGCTGGTGCCCTGCACGTGCTTGTTGTCGGGCGCCTTGCCGTCTACCTGGTAGGAGACCGCCACGTACTTGCCGTCCGGAGACCAATCCGGATGCGAAGCGAAGGCCTTGGCAGGCAGTGTCACGTTCTTGATCTTGGCGCCGGTCTGCGCGTCGAGCAGCGTGAGTACGCCCTTGTTGGCGAATAGGAGCCGCGAAGCTTCCGGGTTATAGGTGCCGAAGCCGTAGGCGTAGGTGCTGTTGTCGGCGGGGTTGACCGAGATCTCGAGCGTCCGGTCCGGAATGCTCACCTGACGCAGCTTCTCGCCGCCGTAGCCACCCACCAGATGTTTGCCGTTGCGCGAGACCGTGTGACAGGACACGCAGGTCTTGTCGCCGCTTTCCGGGTCCGTATAGAACTTGCTGGCGATCGGAGAAGACAGCGTGGCGCGCATCACGCCCGCGGCGCCGGTGGACCAGTAGTAGAGGGCGCCCAGCACTTCGGACTCCGAGAAGTACAGAGTCACGGGCTGCGAGCGGTGAACGGTGGCGGGGGAGGCCGTGGAGAGGCCGCGCACCGTCAGCGTGAGACTCGACCCTGCATGGGTGTCGGCGAGCCAGTGCCAAACATCGGCGCTGGGGAGCCAGGCCTTGCTGTTGGTGTAGTAGCGCACGGACGCCACCGCGCTGTCGAAGCGCACCTCGAACAAGTCGAGGCTCGCTCCGGCACGCCACTGGTAGTTCACGCGCTCGAGGTTGCGCGGAAACATGGTCTCGTTGCTGGGATAGACCACCAGAGGCGAAGCAGGCTGTCCGGTCAGGTCGCCCGACGTGTCCGCCGGGAAGAGGTCTGCCGCTCCTGCCGGCGCGTTCGGGTCTGAAAGCTGTGCCTGCAGCACGACCTGGACTTGAGCCGTCGCTTCCGCGCCGCCCAAGGTTGCCTTGAGCGTGCCTGAACCGCCGTGATTGCGCGTGGAGAGCGTACCGCTGGAGATCTGCGCGAGGTCGCCCGGATTCAGGCTCAAGATCACCTGGCTGGTGACGTCGCGCTCCTGGCCGCCGAAGGTCCCGTAGACGTGCACCGTCGCGGTCTCACCGGGGCTGATGCCGTTGTCGATGATCTGGATGCTGGAAGGGTCGATGCGCAGTGCCGAGGCGATCTGATCACCGGCGTCCACGTCTCCTTGGTCGCCATCACCACCACCGAGATCGCCGTCCCCATCACCGGCCGTGTTTCCGCCATCGTTGCCGCCGGCATCCGCATACGGGTCGTCGTCGTCGGTCGACCCGTGTTCCTTCCCACCGTCTCCACTACACGCGACGAACAACATCATCAGCGCAACAGTCGCGCTGCCCCCACCCAATTTCTTCATGGTGCAATGGTTCTGGGATTGGGCAGTTTGGTTGAAAGAAACGCGCAGGACTGTCTCGGCCCATACGAGGTTCGAGGGGCACACCTTCACCCAGCGGAGGGGCAAGGCACGTATGTGCGCCAGCCTCTCACCCCGCAGGAGTGCGCACCTTCTCCTCTGGGTCGTACGCGTGCCCGTGCCCGTGCCCGTAAACGACTCTGCGGCGGCAGGGCGTGACACGCGTACGGGCACGGGCACGCGTACGACCCAGACCACGCGAGTCTCGCGTGAACGCTGCGTCCCACCACGACAGGGACGTCTGTGCCCTTTCATTCGCGGAGCCCGTGTGCATCTCGCTGGCCTGGACGCCACGCGCCAAGCCACATGGAAGGAAATGCCGTCATGCCGACTCACATCGAAAAAGCCGCATCCAAGGTCATGGGGACCGCCAAGCAGGCCAAGGGCACGCTCGAAGGCCTCAAGGGCGTGTTCAAGACGTTGATGAAGGAACACGGTGAAGCGACCGCGCTCCTGTGGCGGGTGAAGGGGAGCGACGACCCCGAGACCAAGGCGCGCCTCTGGCCCACCATCCGCAGGGAACTGCTCGCCCACGAGCAGGGCGAACTGGCGATCGTCTATCCGGTCTACGCGGAGTATCCCGAGACCCGTAAGCTCGCCGTCCGTCACAATCAAGAGGCGGAGCGCCTGGCCTCGATGATCGGTCGAATCGACAAGCTGAATCCGCGCGATGAAGCCTTCACCGAGCTGTTCGAGCAGCTCGCGATGATGGTGAACGAGCACGTGGAGGAAGAGGAAGGGGAGATTTTTCCGGCCGGCCAGAAGACGTTCGGCGAACAAGCCGAAGAGCTCGACAAGGCCTACCTCAGCAAGAAGCAGGCGATCATGGGGAAGGACTAGCCCTCCTCTCTACGTCGCGTGCGCGACTGCATCATGCTCGCGAAGGTCTTCTGGGCCTGCGAGCGCACGCGATTCGCTCACCAGCGCATCGAACTGGCGAGCGCGGCCCAGGCAAAACGCCTCAGGGCTGCGTGGGATGGGTCGGGATGCCCTCGGGAATGGGCGCCCAGGGCTGCTTGGAGCGGGTCCAGGTGTGCATCTTGGGCTGGAGCCAGGAGGTGTCGTCGAGTGTTCCGGCACGCACGTTGACCACGGGCATCGCGTAGCTTGGCTGGTGGTAGATGCGCGTTCCGCATTCGGGGCAGAAGTAGCAGCGCAGGGGCCGCCCGCTGTCCGAGGAGCGCTCGAACAACTTGAGCTCACCCTCGTAAGAAAAGCCTTGCTCGGGGACCATCAAGCTCAGGCTGAACGCGCTGCCTGATGCACGCTGACACTCCTTGCAATGACAGGCTGCGAGGAACAACGGTTCGACCGAGATGCGATAGCGAACTCGGCCGCACTGACATCCACCTTCTCGTTGGGTCATCGGCGAAAGCTAACCCGAACGCTGCCTCCGCCCAAGGGTGAATGCGAGCGCTCAACCCTCACGCTCGGCGCGCCAGTTGTCGAGTCGCGCGCGGATTTCGTCGCGTGCGCGACGAAACCGCTCGATCAGTTGGTGCCGGGTGAGTGTCGGATCCTTGCTGGCAGGGTCCGCGACGGGCCAGTGCAGTCGCGTCGCCTTTCCGAGGAAGGCCGGGCACACCTCCTCGGCGCACAGCGTGATCACGAGGTTCACCTGCGTGGGGTCGATTTCTTCGACGGAACTTCGAGTGGTGGTGCGCGATGTCGATGTCGAGCTCACCCATCACCTGCACGGCGTACGGATGGACCCGCGAGGGCGCGCTGCCTGCACTTTGGATCAGAAAATGGTCGGGCAGCATGGACCGCGCCAGACCCTCGGCCATCTGGCTGCGCGCGGAGTTCGCCACGCAGAGGAAAAGGATGCCGGATGCCTTGTCAGCCATACTCAATCTCTCACCTGGCTCGCGCGTAGGGGCTTGGGGGCGCTCGAATCCCTCGCTCCGCGCGCCAGTTCTCGATTCGCGCGCGGATCTCCTCGCGTACGCGGCGGAACCGCTCGAGCAGCTGCTCGTGCGTAAGCGCCGGGTCCGTGCTGGCGGGATCCGTCACCGGCCAGTCCAGTCGCGCGACTTTGCCGAGGGAGGCGGGAATCACCTCCTCTTCACACAGCGTGATCACGAGGTCTACCTCGGCGGGATCGATGCCGTCGACGGACTTCGCGTGTTGCCGTGTAGAATCGATTTCGAGCTCACGCATCACTTGCACGGCGCAGGGATGGACTTGAGTGGGCGCGCCGCCCGCGCTCTGGATCAAGAAGTGGGCTCCAAGCAGGGTGCGCGCCAGGCCCTCGGCCATTTGGCTACGCGCGGAGTTCGCCACGCACAGGAACAGGATTCCGTATGCCTCGTCGGCCATGCTCAACCTCCTACCTGGCCTGCGGCCAGGGGCTGCACCTCATGCCCAGGCATGGCGAAAAGGCGCCGCGCGCGCAACGCGAGGCCGACCAGCGCCAACAGCACGGGGACCTCCACCAACGGGCCGATGACGGCCGCGAACGCTTCCCCACTCTGGATTCCGAAGCTTCCGACCGCCACCGCGATCGCGAGCTCGAAGTTGTTGGAGGCTGCCGTCAGAGATAGCGTGACGGCCCGAGCATAGTCGGCGCCGACGGCGCGGCTCGACCACAGCGATAGGCCGAACATCACGCCGAAGTAGAGCAGCAAGGGGAGGGCGATGCGCAGGACGTCGGAGGGGAGCTCGAGCATGGCGTCACCCTTCAGGGAAAACATGACCAGGATGGTGAACAGCAGGGCCCAGAGCGTGAGCGGACCGATGCGCGGCAAGAAGCGGCTCTCGTACCAGCCGCCTCCGCGCCGAGATACGAGCACCTTGCGCGTCACGAAACCCGCCACGAAGGGTACGCCGAGATAGAGCCCAACGCTGGCTGCGATCTCTCCCATGCTCACATCGACGATGGCGCTCTTCAGCCCGAGCCAACCCGGCAGCAGCCCCGCGAACAGGTAGGCATAGGCCGGAAAGAACAGCACCTGGAAGATGGAGTTGAAGGCCACGAGCCCCGCGCAATAGACCGGGTCACCGCGCGCGAGGTCGTTCCACACCAGAACCATCGCGATGCAGCGCGCCAGACCGATGAGGATCAAGCCCAACATGTAGTCGGGTCGGTCCCGCAGAAACACCACCGCCAAACCGAACATCAGCAGCGGCCCCACCAGCCAGTTCTGCAGCATGGAGAGCAGAAGCACCTTGCGGTCGCGGAACACCTTGCCGAGCTCCTCGTAGCGGACCTTGGCGAGTGGAGGGAACATCATCAGCACGAGGCCGACCGCGATCGGCAGCGAGGTGGTGCCCACGCTCATGGCTCGCAGCGCGTCCGGCACCGCCGGGATGAGGCGCCCCAGCGAGACGCCCGAGGCCATGGCGAGAAAGATCCACCACGTCAGGTGGCGGTCGAGGAATGAGAGTCGATCTCGAAGCACGACAGGAGGCTCGGTCATGGTCGCTTGTTCCAAAGAAGTCGAATTAGTGAACGCGCCGACGATCAGCAGCGGCTCTTTCCTCGCTTACAGCAGTCTTCCCAGAGGTAGGCCGTGAGCGACCGCAACGCGGCTAGCTGAGGCGCGTAATAGTGGAAGGTGCCTTCGCTCCGCGTGGTGATCAGGCCTGCTTCGAGCAGGCGCTTGAGATGATGGCTGAGCGTGGATGCGGGCAGATCCACGTGGGCCTGGATGTCGCCAGCCGAAGTGCCTTCCGGGCCGCCCTGCACCAGGAAGCGCAATACTGAGAGCCGCACGGGGTGGCCCAGTGCACTCAACTGTTCCGCATGCTGCTCGAGCTTCGAGCTCACTTGGTGCTTCTATTATTTTCGAAGTAGCTTGGCAAGAGGAACTGATTTTCTGCGCCCGCGAGCCGCGGTCGGCGTCTTGATGGTCGGAGGTCACGAGATGACACAGCGAGCCAACCAGGATGTGCGGGCAGAAGTGCGCGAGGTGTATGGCCAAATTGCCCGGGGAATGAAGCCGAGCTGCTGCGGGACGGGTGGTTGCAGCGAAACGGCGGCGAGCCTGGCCCTCGGCTACTCGCGCGAGGATCTACTTCGGGTCCCCGAAGGCGCCGATCTGGGCCTGGGCTGCGGCAATCCGCAGGCCACGGCGGCGCTGCGGCCAGGAGAGGTAGTGCTGGACCTCGGCGCTGGCGCGGGTTTCGATTGCTTCCTGGCCGCCTATCAGGTGGGGCCCACCGGGAGCGTCATCGGAGTCGACATGACCCCCGAGATGATCGCGAAGGCTCGCCACAACGCCGAGCGCACTCAGCTTGCAAACGTGGAGTTCCGACTGGGGGAGATCGAGCACCTGCCGCTGGCGGACGAGGCGGTGGACGTCGTGCTCTCGAATTGCGTGATCAACCTGAGCCCCGACAAGGCCTCCGTGTTCCGCGAGGCCTTTCGCGTGCTCAAACCCGGCGGGCGTTTGGCCATCTCGGACGTGGTGGCGACCGCGCCGATTCCTAGCGCGCTGGCGCAGCAGCTGAGGGCGGCGACTGCCTGCGTCTCGGGTGCGACCGAGCTTGCGACGCTCGAGGCGCTCCTGGTGGCCGCCGGCTTTCAGGAGGTGCGCATCGTCGTGAACGAGCAGAGTCGCGCCTTCATCGCGAGCTGGCTGCCGGGCTCGGGAGCCGAGCGCGCCATCGCGTCGGCGAGCATCGAAGCTCGGAAGCCAGCAAGCAACTGCTGCGTATCGACCTGCTGCGTCGACGCCGGCAATTCGGCGGACGAGCAGAACGGCGAGGCACCAGCATGATCGAGGCACACGCACGTCAGGCATGGCGCGAGCTGAGGGAGCAACTGCGGCCCTACGTGGCGCGCCGGGTACATTCCTCCGCGATCGACGACGTGTTGCAGGAGACCTTCCTGCGCCTGCAGCGGGGACTCCCTACTTTGCGCGAGGAGGATCGCTTCGGTCCCTGGGTCTATCGCGTCGCCCGCAGCGCCATCGCAGACCACGGCAGGCGGGTAGCCCGGGCGCCCCGGTCCTGGGAGGGCTCCGACGAGACGGTGGATCCGCGGCTGGACGTGCAGGCAGGCGAAGAGGTGGAGGCCTTGTTGGCTGCCCAGCTCGGGCGCTTCGTGGCTCTGCTGCCTACTCCCCAACGCGAGGCCTTGACGCTGGTCGAGCTGCGGGGGTTGACGCTGCGAGAGGCGGCCGAGCTACTGGGCGTCACGCCGACATGTGCCAAGTCGAGGGTCCAGCGCGGGCGCGCCCGCCTGCGCGAGCTGCTCGAGCTCTGCTGTCGTATGGACCTGGACGCGCGGGGGCGCCCCCTTACCTGTGAGCCTCGCACCGAGAGTCCGCTCGCCCAGGGCTGCGCCTGCCAGGGGAGTCCCGATGCAAAGCCGTCGCGGATTGCCGCGCAGGCTTTGCGCGACGGGGAGAACTGACGCAAGTCCTGCGCTCCAGGGCGCGCCCTGGGGCTTGCTGTCGGGAGTGCTCCGACAACTCCCGTCCCGGAGAGCGCGCCGTCGCGGCGGTCCGGGGATCGCGGGCACTTGCTCCGGGCACCAGCGCCGAAGGTGATCAACCGCCGTCCCGCGACCCGAACCGCGCCTGCAAATGGTCCAAAGCGTGCACCTCTGAACGCCGGGGCGGGGGGGATCATGCGGGTGAGGGATGTACTGCGTGGGTTTGTGTATTGCTGTGGCGCCGACGATCCAATCGATATGGCGATTCGTTTGATGCGGGACCGCAAGGTGGCCTGCTTGCCGGTGGTCGACGAAGAGCATCGTCCGATCGGGCACTTGACGGAGCGCGAGCTGAAGCACGCGCGGGCGCACTGGGGCGGAGCTCTGCTGGCCATGCCGGTGCGGCGGGCGATGGCCGTGCGACCACCGATTTGCTTCGACACCGACCCGCTCCGGCACGCGAGGTCGTTGATGAGGACCTGGGATGTCGATCACGTCTCCGTGGTTGACGGCAGCGGAAGTCTGGTGGGCCTCGTGTCGCGCCGGGACACGTCCTGGATGCACGAGTCGGGGGTCATCCGGACCGACGCCGTGGAGACCCAAGAGGAAGAAGAAGCTTGCAGCTGTCCGCTCTGCTTTCGCCCGGTGCGTGTGGCCTGAAGTCCCTGGGGGGCAAGCGCTTTGGCCCGGCCCTTGCTCTGCGTTCGATCGCCGCAAGCTCGCGGTGGTTGAAAGGACGAAATCATGTCAGCGCAAATTCTCGAGCGCGTGGCCGTGGTGGGCGTGGACTTTTCCGACGCCGGTGACCTGGCGATTCGGCGAGGCCTCGCGTGGCTGGCGGCGCAGCCAGACCGCACGCTCCACCTCTTCCACGTGATCGATCCGCGAGACGTGATCGATGACCCCGAGTATCCGGCGTTGCTGACCGAGGCCGATGGACTCGCGCTGGCCCCGGACATGCTCGGACAACGCGCGCTGGCGCTGGCCCATATCCATGGCTTGTCCCAGGACCTGCACCGAGTGAAGACCCACGCTCGCATCGGGCGCGCCGTCGAGACCCTGTTGCAAGCCTGCGCGGACTACGGGGCCGACCTGTTGTTCGTGGGCACCCACGGCCGGCGCGGCATCGAGCGCCTGGTGCTGGGGTCGGTCGCGGAGACCCTGGTTCGCAAAGCCCGCTGTCCGGTGATCGTCGCGCGGCAGAAGGACTACTCGGGTATCGAGAAGACGCCTCTTCCCGACGCTCCCTATGCAGCAGGAGAAGCGCGACCCACGCGCAGCAAGGCCGCTGGCTTCGAGCCTACGCGCAGCACCGAGAGCGATAGCTGGCACCCCTCTGACAACGGTCCCACCGGCGTACGCATCGTCTGACCCCGGAGAATCGGCATGCACACCAGGAGCTGGAGAGCGCACTACGAGGCGCGGTCGTTGGGACCCGCCGAGGCCATTGCCTTGTTGAAGCCCGGGCAACGCGTGCTGATCGGATCGGGCGCCGCCGAACCGGTGACGCTCGTGAACGCCCTGGTCGAGCACGGTAGCCAGCTCGACAATGTGGAGATCGTGCATCTCTTGACGCTCGGGCCTGCGCCCTACGTGAGGCCCGAGTATGCCGGACGCTTCCGGCATCGTGCGTTCTTCGTGGGCGCCAACGTGCGTGAGGCGGTGCAAGCGGGGCGTGCCGATTTCGTGCCGATCTTTCTCTCGGAAATACCGGGATTGATCCGCTCGGGGAGGCTGCCCATCGACGTGGCCTTGATCCAGGTGAGTCCGCCCGACGAGCAGGGTTACGTAAGCCTGGGCGTTTCCGTCGACATCGTGCGCGCCGCGGTGGACACCGCGCGCCTGGTCGTGGCCGAAGTGAATCCGCGCATGCCCTTCACCTACGGGGACTCGCGCATCCCGGTGACCAGCATCGCCGGCTTCGTGCATGTGGATCGCCCGCTCTTGCTCGCCGAGTGCAGTGAGCCCGGACCGGTGGAGCGCGCCATCGCGGGCCACGTGGCCAGCCTGGTGTCGGATGGCTGCACGTTGCAGACCGGGATCGGCAAGATTCCCGACGCCGTGCTGTCGGCGCTGGGAAATCACCGGGATTTGGGCGTGCACACCGAGATGTTCTCGGACGGCGTGATGCGGCTCGCGCAGGCGGGTGTGATCAACGGGTTACGCAAGACGCTGTTGCCCGGGCGCATCGTCACCTCCTTCGTGATGGGCAGCCAGGCCCTGTACGACTGGGTGCACGCGAACTCCGCGTTGGAGCTCAGGGGCTCTGACTTCGTGAACGACCCGGCGGTGATCGCTCTCAACGACCGCATGATCTCCATTAACTCTGCGCTGGCCGTGGATCTCACGGGCCAGGTGGCATCCGATACCGTGGACGGCAAGTTCTTCTCGGGCATCGGCGGTCAGGTGGACTTCGTGCGAGGCGCTTCCCACAGCAACCAGGGACGCTCCATCATCGCGCTGCCGTCCACCGCCAAAAGGGGCACCGTGAGCCGCATTCAAGCCGTCCTCGAGGCCGGCGCTGGCGTGGTGACGAGTCGCGGCGACGTGCACTTCGTGGTCACCGAGTACGGCATCGCCGACCTTTGGGGCAAGTCGATCCGGGAGCGCGCCCACGAGTTGGTCCGCATCGCGCACCCCGATTTCCGCTCCGAGCTGTACGCGCGCGCCGTGGAGCGCCGCTACGTCACAACGAGCTGCGTCAGCGCAGTGGAGGAAAAATGACCCCGCTCAACAAGATTATTTGTCCGATCGATTTCTCGCCAGGCTCGGACCACGCCCTGGGACGCGCCGCGGAGCTCGCGCGCGCCTTCGGTGCGGAGCTCGAACTTCTGCACGTCTTCCAGCTGCCCGTGCTGGCGCTACCCGACGTGCCTATCACGCTCAGTCCGACCTACGTGGCGGACTTGACTCAACGCATCCAGAAGCAGCTCGATCTGCACGCGCGACAGCTGCGCGATCAGGGGCTGCGCGTGAAGACGAGCGTGCTCGAGGGGCCCGCCGCGGAGACCATCACGGATCACGCCAAGAAGTTCACCGCCAGCATGCTGGTGCTCGGCACCCATGGCCGCTCCGGCTTCAAGCGCTTCCTGCTCGGTAGCGTCGCCGAGCGCGTCGTGCGCCTCTCCAGCGTGCCCGTGATGACGGTGCACCTGCCCGAAGGGGCGTGACCTTAAGGCGGAAGGTCAAACCAGCTCGGTTCGTGTCGGTAAGCGTGGCCCTGGCCGTTGGCGCTCCCGTGATGGTGGCCGCGCTCGTGAGCGTGAACCAAATCGTGAGGGTGATCGACGCCCCCGCGCGCTCACGGCCGCGCCATGGCCACGGCGTCTCGCTCCACGGGTCTTGAACGCCCGTTCTCAAGCCTCGTCGGCTTCGATCTCCGACTCGCGCGCGTAGCGCTCACCCAGGCCCCACTCCTTGAGGCGGTACTGGATTTTGCGCCGGCTGATGTCGAGGATTTCGGCGGCGCGGGCGGTGGAGCCGTCCACCGAGTCGAGCGTGCGCATGATGGCCATGCGTTCCAGCTCGGCCAAGGTGATGCCCGGGATCAACAGAATCCAGACCTCCGCGCTCCTGTCCTGGCTGAGCAGGGGCGGCTCCCGGCAAGAGCTCGGGCGCGATCTCCTCTCCCTCGCACAGGACCACGGCGCGCTCGATGGCATTCTCGAGCTCGCGTACGTTGCCGGGCCAGGGGTAGCTGAGCATGGCCTGCAGGGCTTCGTCCGAGAACCTGAGCGTGTCGCGCGCGTTGTCCTGGGCGAAGCGGCGCAGGAAGTGCTGAGCCAACAGCGGAATGTCGCTGCGTCGCACGCGCAGCGGCGGCACGTCGAGCTGCACCACGTTGAGGCGATAGAACAAGTCCTCACGGAACAGGCCAGCTTTGACGCGCTCCTTCAGGTCGCGGTTGGTGGCGGCCACGATGCGCACGTCGACGCTCAGGGTCTCGTTGCCGCCCACGCGCTCGAACTGTTTCTCCTGCAGAAAACGCAGCAGCTTCACCTGCAAGGCGAAGGGGATCTCGCTGACTTCGTCCAAGAAGAGCGTGCCCCCGTGGGCTTGCTTGAAGCGGCCCTCGCGGCGGCCCAGCGCCCCGGTGAACGAGCCGCGCTCGTGGCCGAACAACTCGCTCTCGAGCAGGCTCTCGGCCAGGGAGGCGCAGTTGAGGCGCACGAAGGGCTTGTCCTTGCGCGGAGAGTTCTGGTGGATCGCCGCGGCGATCAGCTCTTTGCCGGTGCCGCTCTCGCCGTGGATCAACACGGTGGCCTTGCTGGCGGCCACCTGCATGACGGACTTGAAGTAGGCGCTGCATGGCCGGGTGTTCGCCCAGGATGTTGCTGACGCTGAAGCGCTGCTCGAGGCGGCCACGCAGCTCACTCGCCTCCCGTGAGAGTTGAGCCTTCTCACAGGCGCGGAGCACCAGCGCCGACACGGCCTCCATGTCGAGGGGCTTGGTCAAATAGTTCTCGGCCCCGCGCTTGATGGCCTGCACTGCGGTATCGATGGTCCCGAATGCGGTCATCACCACGAACGCCGCGTGAGGCACCAGCGAGCGGCCTTGCTCCAGCAGGGCCAGGCCATCGAGCACCGGCATTTTCAGATCGGTCAGCACCACGTCCGGGTCGAAGCTATCCAGGAGGCGCAGGGCCTGGGCGCCGTCCGCCGCGACGTCCGTGGTGTAGCCCTCGTCGCGCAGCAACTCGGCCAGTGCGTTGCGCGCGTTTACCTCATCGTCCACGACCAGAATTCGACCCTTAACCGCCATGCCCACTCCAGTTTGACCGAAACCAGGCGAGCGACAAAGCAGCTAGCGTGCCGACGTCTCAGCGCCGAGAGCAAGCGAAACAGGGCCAAAAGCCGCGCGAACCGGCGCAAATCCTGCGCGACTGCCCCAGCGTTGCGCAGGATTTGCGCCGATTTCGGGCTTCAGGGTGGCCGCGAGTATGGCCTGTTCCTTGCGAAGGCCTTCGCGCTGTCGTGCGTGTTCGGTACCCGTTCTGGTGGTGACCTTTGATCAAGCATCGTCGTGATTGGCCCCCCGGGGTGAAGGAGGAATCCGCCAATTTTGGCAGAGCGGCCGCCCGGCCTACACCCAGTGGCCTTTCGCCCGTCGACCAACCTGGCGAATCATGGCCAGTTGACGCCGCAGGTTGGCTCCGTGAAGCTTTGCCCACAACCGGAGTCACGGCGGGGTACGGGGTGCAAGACCAGCGTTTCCTTGAGGAACTCAAAAGCTACGTCGGCTTTAATGACGAACACGCGCGCGCGCTGGCCGAGGTGGGACCCGCCATGGAGCCCTGCTTCCCGGACGTGGTCGAGCGCTTCTACGACGCCATCCAGCAGAACCCGCGGGCCATGGAGGTCTTCACGGGCGGCGCGCCCCAGATCGAGCGCCAAAAGAACTTCCTGCGCGCCTGGCTCGTGGGCCTGTTCTCGGGGGTCTACGATCTCGAGTACCTCCAGCTGCGCGCGCGCATCGGGCGCACCCACGTCCGCATCCGGCTGGACCAGCGGTACATGTTCACCGCCATGAACCTCGTGCGCGAGGGGTTGCACTTGGGGCTCGAGGCCGCCCAGTGCTCGAACAAGCAGCTGGCGCACGCCGCCATCGACAAGATCTGCGATATCGAGCTGGCTATCATGCTGCAAACCTACTCGGAGGACTACGCCACGCGCCTGCGCGACAACGAGCGTCTGGTGGCTCTGGGGCAGCTGGCCGGCTTCATCGGCCACGAGCTGCGCAATCCCCTGGCCGTGATGGAGACCTCACTGCATCTCCTGAAGAAGCGGCTGCCCGAGACGGATGAGAACGTATTGCGCCATCTGGGCAAGCTGTCGGAGCACCTGACCATCTCCAGCAGCATCATCGCTGCGTTGCTCGAGCTGGCCCGCGATCGGCCCGTGGAGCGCGTGCCGGTGCAGCTCGCGACGATGCTGACCGCGGTGACCGAGACTTTGCCTGGTATGGACACGGTGCAGCTCAGCATCGAGATCGCGCCGGGGTTGCCGGAAGCGAAGCTCGACGACAAGCAGATGCGTCACCTGGTGGGCAACCTGGTGACCAACGCCATTCAGGAGCTCGATGGGTTGCCGCCCGAGGCCCCGCGTCGCGTGGTGATCCGTGCGCGGCGCGACAAGGACGTGCTGCTGCTCAGCGTGGACGACTCCGGCAAGGGCATTCCCGAGGCCATCCGCCATCGCCTGTTCGAACCCCTCGCGACCACCAAGGCCAAGGGCCTCGGGCTCGGGCTCGCGCTGTGTCGCCGCATCGCCGAGAAGCACCAGGGGCACATTCGCGCGGTCAGGAGCCCTCTGGGTGGCGCGTCGTTCGAGGTCTATTTGCCGGGGTCGTTCTCGGAGGGCGCATGAAACGTTGCGCTGTCATCGTGGATGACAATCGTGCGTTGGCCGAAGATCTCGGGGAGATCCTGCATTCGGAGGGTTTCGATGTGCGGGTGTTCTTCGATCCGGTGGTGGCCTCACAGACCTGCGATGGGCTGAACTTTCAGCTCGCCTTGCTCGATGTGCGCATGCCCGGGATGGACGGAGTGGAGTTGTATCGTGTGCTCTCGCGCAAACATCCCGGTGCCCACTTCATCCTGATGAGCGCCTACGCCGACGACCGTCGCCTCAAGCAGGCGCTGGACGAGGGCGTGACGCGCATTCTCACCAAACCGCTGTCGGTGCCCGAGCTGGTCAAGCTCGTGCAGAACGTGGTCGACACGGAGGACGTTCCCGTCGGTTCCGGGGGCTCTACGTGAGCGATCGGGTGTTGGTGGTGGAGGACAACATCGCGCTGGCGGAGAACGTCGCGGAGATGTTGGGGGAGACGGGGGTCGACGTCGCGCTGGCGCGGGACCCGGCGAGCGCGCTGAGGTTGGCCGAGGAGCGCGGTTTCGAGATCGCCATCGTGGACATCGGACTTGGCGGCAAGGAGAGCGGCCTCGACCTGATCCCCAAGCTGAGGCGCTCGAGCGCGCACGGCGAGATCTTGCTGATGACGGGCAACGCGTCCCTGCAAAGCGCGATTCAAGCCATTCGTAGTGGCGTCTACGCCTATGTCACCAAGCCCTTCGAACCCGAGCAATTCACCACCCTGGTGGAGCGCGCGCTTGCCCAGGTGGCGCTCAAGCGCGAGAAGCACGGGCTGGCCCAGCGTCTGGCGGCCTCCGAGGCGCTCTATCGTGGCGTGGTCGACGCGGCCGAAGCGTGCATCTTGGGCATCGACGCAGAAGGGGCGATCCGCTTCGCCAATCCGTTCGCGCTGGAGCGCTTGGCCCAGACCCCCACGGGCTTGTTGGGGCGCGACTTTCTCTCGCTGGCTGCGCCGGAGTCCTTGTCGCTCGTGCGCAAGGCCATCGCCAGCGCCACGGCGGGAGAGTCGGTGCGCGAGCAGGAGGTGCGACACGGCGGCGGCCCCGTGCGCATCATCCGCTGGACGTTCACTCCGCTCGCGCGCGGGCACTGGGAGAGCAATGTCGTGGTAGGTGCTGGCGGTGACGGCGCGGTGGTGCTCGCGGTGGGCATCGACCTGACGGATCGGCTCGAGCTCGAGCGCAAGAACGCGGAAGGCGAAGCGATGGCAGCCATGGGCACACTCGCCACGAGCCTTGCGCACGAGATCCGCAATCCGCTCAATGCGGCCAAGCTCCAGCTCGAGCTCATGGTGCGGCGGGTGGCCAAGATCAGCGGCGAACACACGGCCCAGCTCACGGCCCCCGTGGAGGTGGTGCGCACCGAACTCGCGCGCCTCTCCACCTTGCTGGACGAGTTCCTGAGCTTGGCGCGTCCCCGCCAGCTCGTGCGGCGTCCGTGCTCCATCAAGGAGTTGTTCGACGGCGTCACGATCCTCACGGCCCCGCTCACGCAGAGCCTCGGGATCGACGTGTCTGCGGAGATCGAAGGCGGAGAGATCGCGTTTCAGGCTGATCCCGACAAGCTCAAGCAGGTGCTGATCAACCTGGTGGGTAACGCGGTCGAGGCCATGCGTGACCTGCCGCAGCCTCACAAGCGTATCGAGCTGGGCGCGAGTGTGGCCGACTCGGCCATCGTGATCTCGGTGTCCGACAACGGCCCTGGCGTGTTGCCCGAGATCGCCCGCACGGCGTTCGACGCGTTCGTGACCAGCAAGCCCGCCGGCACCGGCCTAGGGCTCGCCATCGTGCAGCGCATCGCCTCCCAGCACGGCGGCCGCGCTGAGCTCCTTGCGCGCGCGACGGGCGGCACCGAGGCCCGACTGATCATTCCAAGATAGGTCGCGCGGCGTGTCTGCTCTGGCGAGCCTGCATGCGCCCGATGATGTCGGCCTTGGTGGGCGTGAGCAAGCTCTGGTCGGCCAGCGGATGCAGTAGCTTCTGATCGCGTACCGCGTGACCATGCAAGAGCGATAGGAACGTCGCGCAGACGTGTGGGTCGAGCTCGCGGAGCGCGATTCGAAACGCGAGGTTGTCGAGCTGGGCACGGATCTCGTGGTGCTCGGCACGCAGGTGAGTGGCGTCGACGGGGGCACAGAGCTCGAGCAACGGCAACATGAGCTCCTCCTCCAAGTTCAGGCGTGAGCGCAGCTCCTCGCTGGCGAGCGCCAAGTCGTGGCGCGCATCGGCGCACTCGGGATCGACGGTGAGTAAAGCCAGGAGGCTCTCGAGGGTATCGGCGAGATCAAGGTTGTCTCTATGTAGTGCCTGTCGGAACTCGGACTGGAGACTCGATGACTCGAACATCGGTCCTTCTCCTTGATGGGTAAGAGGAGGCGGCTTGCAGGCCGACCTCGCGGATTCGTGACTCTGGTGACGCTAGCGGCCAGGTTCGTCGAAGCAACAAGCGTACCCCCCGTCAGGCTCGTGCATTCGCGGAGGTAGGCGCTCGACCCGCGCACGGATTGCAACCCCGAGCCTTGTCGACGCAAGCTTTGCGCGGACAAACGCCTCCTGGGCCGCCTAGGGGGGGGCTGGGCGTGGCATTGGCCTTGCGTGTCCGCCTTGAGGAGGCGGTCCATGACAGAACGCGCGAGTCTGAGCAGCCACGCCGTGGCGCACGTGGAGGCCTTCGAGGGAGCCCAACAATCGGTGACCCGCGAGTTCGTGCAATGCCCTCGCACGGGGCAGAGCGTCCCCACGAAACGCTGTCTGACCTGTCCGGCCGCAGTCTCGTTTGCGTATGCGGAGAATGGGAGCCTGAAGGGGGTCACCTGCGGAAGCGTCGCGCCCCCGGCGGGACCCGCTCTGGAGCGACCGAACCAGTTCGTGCCCTTGCGACGTCTCTCGGTGGCGGACCTGATGAGCCGCAACGTCGTCTGCATGCGTCCACATCTCTCGCTCGACGCCGCGATGCAGCTGTTCCTGGAGACGGGCTTGCGGGCCGCGCCCGTGGTGAACGAACACGGCGCCGTGCTCGGCATGCTGGAGGAGTCCGATCTGCAGCTCGCAGTGCAGGCCCACGCGGGGCGTCGCGGCGAAGAAGAGGCGGCGATCTGCGTGGGTGACCTGATGATGCCCGTGGCGTTCGCCGTGCACGAGCACACGCCGGCTACGCAGGCGGCGGGCTTGATGGTGTATGAAGCGGTGCGGCGCGTGCCCGTGGTCTCGCCGGACGGCACGGTGGTAGGCGTGCTGTCGGCGGCGGATCTCCTGTATTGGCTCGCGCGCTCGGATGGCTACGTGCTGCCTGCGCCTGGACCGAAGCGAGCTCCTCAGGGCTCGGAGCGGCCGCTGCACGCGCCCATCGCGGACTCACGTGGCCCGTGACTTGCACTGATCGCGTTGACTGGCTCGAAGCCACGGGTCGCACTCGAGCGGCTCGGAGTAGAAGCGCGGATGCGCAGCGGCCAGAGGAGCGAACGCCATGCAGTCGACTGCCACCACGAATTCACTGATCGACACCGCCCACGCTGCCGGCTCACACGCGCGTGACGCCGCATGCTGTCCGAGCGAACCGAGCGAGCGCGACCTGCGCGACTCGGGCCCGTGGCTCGTGTTGAGCGCGCCCGTCTGCCTGGCACTCACCGTGATCGCTCTGATCTTCGCTGCCCGCGCGAGCTTCTAGCTCTTGGCGTCCGCGCGCTTGGGACGCGCGATCAAGACGGGACAGGGCGCTTCGCGCGCGAGCCGTGCGGCCACGGACGGACGCAGCATGCGCGCGAACGCACCGCGGTCTTGCGTGCCCACGATCAGGAGATCGGCGTCGCGCTCGATGGCGGCCTGCGTGAGTCCCGCGGCGGGCTTGCCGATGACCGCGGAGGCGCTGAGCTCGAGGGACATGCCCTCGGGCATGTAAGCCGCGCACGCAAGCTGCGCGCGACGACGCAAGAGCAGCGGGGCGTCCGTCATGACCCGCTCGAGCGCCGCGTCTCGTGATTCCCCTTCGCCGGGGACGACGTCGCGGGGGTCGATCACCAGCACTGCATGGATGCGGGCACCCGGACAGTACTCGGCCAAGTGAAAGGCCGTGATCAGCGCGTCGTCGGCACGCGGTCCGAAATCCACTCCCACCACGAACACCGCTGACTTGTCCTCGAGCATAGGGGCGCGCGTCTCCCACTTGGGTGGGCGTTGTGCCCACCTGCAGGGAGCAAGCACTCCGCATGCCGGCGCAGAGGACCAGGCAAGTGCGCCCAAGGTGACCGCGCTCAGTGCACGTCGTCGAGCCAGCCGCTGCCGGCGTCGGGCTCGGGCTGCGGCTTCGACGGTTGGCAGCCGTCGATGGGACAGGCAGGCGGGCAGCCGTCCGGATCCTGGCAGTAGGGCCATGAGGGCGGGCAGTCGCGGGGCGTGACGTTGACGGTGTTCTCTCCCACTTTGCTGGGCGAGGCGTGCACGAAGGAGACGATACCGCGACCGAAGCCCGCGTCGCCGAACACCGCGCGCTTGACCCAGACGTCATACACCACGCGGAAGTCCCAGGTGCTGGCGTTGGGATTGGGCGTGTAGTCGGCGTCCGTGGCGGGCGAATCCTCGAGGTAGCTGCCGAACATGCAGGCGTTCAAGTTGCGGTCGAGGGAGCTGCTGGCGGCCACGACGTCTGCGGCGGATCCCACGAGCATCTTGCCTTCGCCACCCGTGACACCGAGGCATGCGTAACCCGAGGGCGCCGTGTTGGTTTGTGACAGATAGTCCAGCTTGAACTGCATGCGCAGCGCGTTGTTCGCGTCATAGAGCTGGAACTCGGCGTGGTCGCTGCCGACGAGATCCATGAAGGTGTGGCCCTTGGGACCCTTCGGGGGCTTGGCCATGCCCGGCATCATCATGGCGCCGCCCGGTGCAGGATTCATGGCTTGCGCGCTGCCCCAGCCGATGGCGTTCGCGCCGTAGGTGTTGTCGACGAAGTCGGGGTTGAAGGTGAGGCGCACGTGCACGAGCTCGGTGTCCGCGGCGGCCTCCAGGACCCACTCGATCATCGCGGCGGGCACCGCGGGATCATCGGCGTAGAAGCAGAGCTCCGAAGATTGCGCGCCCGGGACGGGTCCGGTGGTGCCGCCTGGAGCCGGGCCGGGCTTGTCGCAAGTGACGGTGTCGATCCCTGCCGCAATGGAGTATCCGGCGCTGCCGGTGCCGGCGCCCGGGAATTGCGGGCCCAGGAACTGCACTTTTCCATGCCCCGACAGGGGCTTTCCCGCGTGGTCGGGATCGGCGTCACCGCAGCCCGCGCCGACGGCACAGCAGGCGAGTGCGGCGAGCAAACGGTGTTGAATCCTCTGGCTTCCCATTGCATCCTCCAGCGCTTCACAGGTGCCCAGCGCGGGTCCCGTGGCATCGAATGAGGACCATGAGTCACCTGGGTGTTCGAAAGTGATGAAGGCTTTCGTCCTGTGGATGACGATTCTTGGTTGGGGCCTGGCGGCGAGCCTTTCGCGAGCGCAGACCGGGGACTCCGAGCTCGTGTTGCTCGAGGTCTCCGAGGCCGACGCGGAAGACGCGCAGCACCTGGGTGAGCTCCTCGATCGCCCGGCGCGCGTGGTCCGGCTGCCTGCGACGGAGGCCGACCCGGTGGCCTATGCGCGCGCGTTCAGCGAGAGCGACGTGCTGGTGCTCGATCGCGCTCAGCACCGAGTCTCGTTGCTGCCGGCGCGATCGGGGCGCGGCGGCGGCGGCGAAATCCTCACGCGCAACACCGACAAGGCCGTCGCTAGCTCTTCCTATGCGGTGTCATTCGTGGCGGCGGAGCTGCTGACCATCGTCGCCCACTTACGTGCCGAACGCGCTGCACGCTTCGGCTTCGCGGGGGCCTGGCTTCAAGGCTCGGCCGATGTCTTCTGGGGCTCCGGCGTGTACGCGGGGATGTGGCGACCGGCCGTGGCGCTTGGTACGCGCTGGTCGCGGCCCGAGGCGCGGCTCGGACTCGCGGTCGAGCTCGCGGCCGCGTTCGCGGGTCGCGCGCAGGAGCAGGCGGGCTTCGGTGCAGTGGACCTGGTGCGGAACGACCTGGACCTGCGTATGGGTCCCACCTACCGCCGCGGACGGGTCACGCTACTCGGCTTGGCCGAGCTCGGACTCGCCCTGCGGCGCGCGGAGTACAGCGGACCCGGGGGCAGCACCGAGCGCGCGGTAGGGCCTACGCTGGGGGCGCTGGCTCGGGTGCAATGCGGCGTTTTGCCATGGCTTTTCCTGTTCGCGGAGGGCTCGGTCGCGGGCTTGCTCGCGCGCGCGGACTTCGCCGTCCAGGGCATGAGCGTGCTACGGGAGAGTGCCTGGTATGGGCGCGCGGGGGTAGGGCTGGGCTTCGCCTTCGAAGCGCGCTGAGTTTGGCGGCGGTGTAAGGCCGCGGCCGACGCAGAAAATTTTCGGGCCCTTCATCATTTTCGCCAGCTCGGGTGACTCATCTCATGTGCTCCAGGTGGTCCCGGCTTCGATGGTGTTCGCGCTCGGTTCGGCTCGCTTCGGTGGCCTGGTGAGCGGTCTCGTGGGTTCGAGCGAAGACGAATGGGTACGGCGTGCGCAACGGGGCGAGCCGGAAGCGCTGGCTTGGCTGGTGCGCACCCACGGCCCGCGCCTGCAGCGCCTGTTCCTGCGTGTGTTCGGTCCCCGCGCGGATCTGGAGGACCTGGTGCAGAACACCTTCCTCGAGTTGCTCCACGCGCTGCCTGGCTTCCGCCACGAGAGCACGTTCTCCACGTTTCTCACCGGCATCGCCGTACGCGTCGGTCGCCGCGCCCTGCGCCCGAGTCGCGTGGTGCAGTTGGCCGTCGATGTCTCGCGGGCCGACGGCGTCGAGCATGCTGCGAGTGGCCCGGACGAGAAGGCGCGCGCCAGCGAGCTCCTGCGCCGCGTACATCAGCTGTTGGCAGAGGTCGCCGAGCCCAAGCGCGTGGCTTTTCTCTTGTGGGCTGTCGAAGGTTTGCCGCCGAGCGAGGTCGCCGACGCCATGCAGGCTTCCCTTTCGGCCACCCGATCACGCATCTTCTATGCACAGAAGGAGCTCCTGGCCGCGGCGCGTCAGGATCCCTATCTGTGCGAATGGCTCGAGGAGCACAGGCCATGACACCACCCGAACCTCAACTCGACGAGTCCGTGCGCCGGAAATTCCAGGCGCTCGGGGAGGCCGTGGAGGCGCCCTTCGATGCGGCCATGGCGCAGCGCATCGTGCAGCGTCTGCAGGCCGAGGCTCGACGGCGTGAACGACGTAAGCGGCGCTTGTGGTCGACGGCGCTGGCTGGCTGCGTCGCGGCGGCTGCCGCAGTCATGCTGCTTTGGTCGCAACGAACGCGCGAGCCGAGCGCCGAGTCGCGCGTGGCCGTCTGCGCCTGGGTCGACCAATCGCTCGTCTTCGTCACCAACGCGCGGGGCGAGCGTGAGCTCCTGTTGGGTGCGGCGGGCCGCGTGGTCGCGGGCGCGGATGCCGAGGTCAGGGCCACGCGCGACGCCGCGTGCGCGCTCGGCATCGAGCTTACGCGTGGGGCAGTGGCGGCGGAGCTCCACGATCTGCGCCCGGGTTCGCTCAGCGTGCGCACGAGCTTCGGCGACGTGCGGGTGCGCGGCACGACTTTCTCCGTGGAAGTTGGCACCGACCTGCGGGTGGTGCTCGTGTCGGGTGCGGTCGATCTGGTCGACGAAGGCGAGGTCGCGCTGCGCATGGCGCCTGGCAAGGCCCTGCAGCGGCGCGCGCGCCGCGCCGACGCGCGGCTGACGGCGGCATCACGCGAAGACGTGCAGCGTGTGGAAGATCTGCTTCATGCGCCCGCGAGGGGGCCTGTGACCGCCCCTGCGCCAGCCGAGCCGAGTGCGTCCGCGCTGCCCGCGCTGCCAGAGATCGCGACCCGCGAGGGCGTCCGCGGTGGTTCCGCACCCCGTCGTCCGGATCTGCTCGGCGAGGCCGAGGCTGCACGTCGCAAGGGCGAGAACGAACGCGCGCGCGCTCTCTATGTCCAGGCCCAGCAAGCTGGCCAAGCAAACGCCGAAGTCGCCCTGCTTCGGCACGCCGGCTTCGAGCTCGAGCTGGCGAACCCACGCGCGGCCGAGGAGCTGCTCACGGAACATCACCGCCGCTACCCCGAGAGCCATCTCGCCGCCGAGGCGGCCTGGCTCGGAGTCAGGATGCGCAGCGCAACCGGTGACGTCGCCGCCGCCCGCGCCGCGGCTGGTGCGCTGTTGCGAGATTTTCCGGACGCGCCTCAGGCCCGCGCCGCGCGACGGATGCTCGCCGAACCATGACGCCTGCGCGGGCCATCGGCGCCGGGTTGGTGCTCGGCTGCGCGCTCGGCGCATGCCTCTCGCAGGTGGAGCTCGCTCCTGGTGCGCCCGATCAGATCGTGGTGTTGGGGGAGGTCCCTGCGCAGATCATCGAGCGCTTCGCCCGCGAGCGAGGCGGCACTTCGGATGGCCGGCTTCGGCTCGACTACCCTGCCACGAATACCGAACTGCCTGCCGACCTCGCCGCCATGCGCTTCGCATGGAGCGTCTCACCCAAGGCACCGCCGGCGCCCAAGCCGATGCCCATGGCACCCAAGGCCAAGGGCGATCCTCCCGCGAAGAACGCCGACTACTTCGAGCTGTGCCTCCAGACCGAGCGACGCACGTCGTGTGCGTACACCGACGCGACGCAGCTCTTCCTCGAGGAGCAGACCTGGCGGCCCTTGCTCGAGGACGCCGCACACGTGGTGGTGCGTTTGCGCGGCCTCGCCGCCGATTCCCCCGAGCCCATGGTCGCTGCAGACAGTGCGCTCAGCGTCGTCAGTCCCAGCGCGCGCGGCTCCGTGTACTTCGTGCAAGATGGGTCGCGTCTGCGAAGGGCGCCGCTCTCGGCTGCCATGGCGGACGATGTCGAGCTGGCCCTCGACGGCATGTCGGCCGTCTACGCCGTGTCACGCGATGGCACACGCCTGGCCCTCGCGCGCGCGCCCGACCAGCTCGAGATCCGCAGCCTGCCATCGTTGGAGGTCGTGGCTTCCGCGTCCTGGCCTGCTCCGTGCGCTGCGCCGCCCGACGCGCTGGCCTTCGACCCCGGCGGGCGTCGACTCGTCTTCGCATGCACGGGCGCCCTCGTGCTGGTGGACGCCGACACTGCGGCACCGATCCCGCTCAGCGGCGAGCTCGCACAGGCGCGCCTCGCGCAGCCGAGCTGGTCTCCGGATGGTCGACAGTTGGTGTTCGCGCTCTGGCCCGACGACCCCATGATGCCAGCGGCCCCCGAGCAGGAGGGCACGAGCCTGGCGCGCTCCCACGTGTCGGTCGATGGCAGCTTCGGCCCTGTCGAGATCCTCGTCCAGTCGGACAAGCGCGACGATACGCTGGCCTTTCCCAGTTTTTCACCGACGGGCGACTGGATCGCGTTTCTGCGCGCCAAAGGCAAGCTGCGAGACGCCCGCGAGGCGCAGCCGTGGTTGGTCGCCGCCGCCGGGGGGAGCCCTCTTGCGTTGGAACTCCCCAAGGAGCCCAAGGCCAAGCTAACCCTGGCCAGCCCGGTCGCATTTCCGAGCTGGCTCCCGAGCGAAGACGGCACGCTCGCGTGGCTCACGTTCTCCGCTCAGGGATGGCTCACGCCGACCACCCAGCTGTGGTCCGTACCGGTTCACTTCGCCGAACTCGGTGGCCCCGAAGCGCGCGCACTGCCTCCGATCTGGTTGCCATTTCAGCCCCTCGATGGGAACGTCTTGGCCCCGGCCTTCGCGCCCCGCTGATCGCATCACGCGTGCGCCCGAGCGGGTGTCGAAACGGTCGTGGCCACGTTCACCGCGTCACAGTGTCGTGTTCCGTGAGCTGCGCCCCCGCGAATGGCGTGCTTGTGGCCGTTCGAGGCCGGTGCGCCGCGCGTTCTCTGCTTCGTGCGTGAGGGCGACGCCGAATTTAGCCATTTTGCGCCTATTTCGCACGTGGCCGCTGTCTTGCACTGAGCCCCTGCAACGCACTCGAGGCCTCGTCGCCTCCGCCTTCAATGGTGAGGTCGGAGCGGGCGCAGCATGGGCTCGAGTGCCTGCTGGGAGAACGATTGTGGCGAACATCAACGAGTGCCTTTCTCGGATCATGACCTTGGACGGAGCCGTCGGAGCGTGCATCGTGGACAGCAACAGCGGCATGATGCTCGGGGCCGCGGGCGGAGGGGGCATCATCAATCTGGAAGTGGCGGCGGCCGGAAACACCGAGGTGGTGCGGGCCAAACGCAAGACCATGCAACGGCTCGATCTGAAGACCCGCATCGAGGACATGCTCATCACGCTCGGCGCCCAGTACCATCTGCTGCGCCCGCTCGCTGCCAACGACGCGCTCTTCATCTACCTCGTGCTCGACAAGGCCAAGAGCAACCTCGCCATGGCGCGCCACAAGCTGGCGACCATCGAGCCCGAACTGGTGATCTGAACGATCGGCGTCACCGGGGATTCGCGCGACGGCGCCGCGCGCGAACCTGGCGGGTGACGCCGACGAATGACGCGAAAAGCAGCCAACGCCGACTAGCCTCCGTGAGTTGCGCTGCTCGAGCGTCATTCGTCGGCCTTGCCCGCGCAGGAGAGGGGCCCTGCGGGCCCAGCTTGCGTAACCCACGCTACAAGCGTCCGCGAGAGCCCTGGCAAAGGACGTACGTACCGCCTTAACATGCCCGGCATGCAGTCCCTTGATCTGAGCTCCTATCGGCAGATCGTCGTGCTCACCGGGGCCGGTGTCTCGGTGGCCTCCGGGTTGCGCCCCTATCGAGGTCCAGGGGGATTGTGGGAGGAACACGAGGTGGCCGGGCTCGCCACGGCGGAGGCCCTCGAACGTCGTCCCGACCAGGTCCGCGCGTTCTTCGCCGAGGCCCGTGAGCGAGCCACGCTCGCCGAGCCCAATGCGGCCCACCGCGCCCTCGCGCGCTGGGAGCAGGCGCTGCCCGCGGACGTTCGCTTCACGCTCATCACCCAGAACGTGGACGGTCTGCATCAGCGCGCGGGCAGTGTCCGGGTGATCGAGCTGCACGGTAGCCTCTTTTCGACCCGCTGCGGCTCACCCGGCTGCGGTCGTCCGCGCACGCGAGAGTCGGCCTCGGCGGGCGCGCCGTCGGGGAGTTGCGAGCTCTGCGGCGGTCGTCTCCGGCCCGACCTCACGCTGTTCGACGAGCCCCTCGATGTAGACGCGGAGTGGCAATCCAAGCAGGCCCTGCGCGAGTGCGACCTCTTTCTCGCGATCGGCACGTCGGGCACCGTCTCACCGGCCTCCAACTTCGTGCGCAGTGCGGCCTACGCTGGCGCGCGCACCATCTTCGTCAACTTGGAGCCCATGCGCCCGCGTAATCCTTCGTTCGCGGAGGAATACTTGGGCCGTGCCGAGCAGCTGCTGCCAACGATGCTCGGACACTGAGAACGGGCGCTCCAAACCTTCAACGCGTAGAAACTGACGCCAGTTCTGATCGTGGCCGTAGCGTCGCCGTGGCCGTGGGTGCTCCCTTGATGGTGGCCGCGCTCGTGACCCGGAGCGACTTCGTGAAGGTGTTCGACACCGCCCGACGCTGACGGATCAACGGCGAAGTCGAGCTTCTGAAAGTGCAGCATGCCTACGATATCGGTCGCCACCCTCGCAGGTTACGTGCTCGCTTACGGTCGTGGATCACGGCCATGGTATCGTTCCCGCTCACGAGCGCGGCCACCATCACGGGAGCGCCCACGACCACGGCAGTAGCCGCGGCGTCTACATCACGGGTTTCAAACGCCGATCGACGCCTCAGAACGTCGCGCCAATGCCGAGGATCGGACCCTGCATGGTGAGCTTGGTGGTGCGCACGTTGCCTTTCAGGTCCTGGCTGTCGCGCAGGGCCTGCAGCGCCCGGTAGCCCACGTCGAACTGCAGATGGCGCCAGACCGTGAAGCGCACGCCGGTGGTGACCTCCCAGGTGAAGCGCGAGCAGTTCGCGATGTTGAAGCCACCGAAGTTGGCCGCCAGCCCCAGGCCCACGCGGTGCGTGATGTCAGAGAGGTAGCGGGCCCCCACGATGAAGTCGGCCCAGCTCTCCGTGGCGTCGACCTTGCGATCGATCCCCGTGCCGTTCGGCCGCACCGGAGGCAGCACGGCGTGCACCGTCGAGCCGATGTTCCAGTAGCGCGCCCCCATGTCGATCATCAGCTGCGCGCCGGGCTCGCCCTTGCGGTGACCGGGGCGCGTGTCGAGCACGCGGTAGGCGGCGCGCACGTCGAGCACGTTCTCCTTGGCGTCGAGGTCTAGGGAGCCAGAGCCGAGCTCTTTTGTGGTGTCGAGCGACACGAACATGTAGTCCGTCACCAAGCCGAAGTTCCTGTATTGGGCCTGGGCGTTGATCATGAACGCGGCGTTCATCAGCTTGATCAGCTGCCCCACGTTGGCGTTGACGGTCCGCTCTCCGAGGTCATTCGACGCCGTGGCGAGCCACAGGTAGGGAGTGACGGTCACCCACCAGTCTTGCTTGGCCTGTGCCTCGTGCGTCTCGTGTGGCGCGATCCGAGGTTCGGGCGCGGGCAACCCTTGGTCGGCCTGGGCCAGAGCGGACGCGCTCCACGCGCTCAGGGTGCATGAGAGCAGCCACGGCGCGAACCTGCGCAACATGTTCCCCACCTTCGTGATTGGCGGTCTGCTCCCCAGCAAACCCTCGATTCAGCATGTGGGGTGTAGGCAGTGCTTGCAACGCGCAAGCGCGCCTTCATGACGCGTCGGGAACGCTTGCCGCCTTCTTGTATGCGAGGAGCAGGCGGCGTCCGTGAGGCGAGAGAGCCTTCCCGTGCAGGAACAGCTCGCGAAACCAACGAGCACCCGCGTCGTCCTCACGTCGGCGCGACCACACGGCGCTCACGCCCGCGCTGGGCAGAGCGAGCGGAGGCTTCAGCACGCGCAGCCCGAACAGCTCTTCGGCCCGTCGCGCAACACCGCTCGCGATGGTGCACACGTAATCGGTGCGCAGCAGGGCCAGCGGAGCGGACATGAAGTTCGGCACACGCAGGGCGACCCGCCGCGTGTGTCCCAGCTTCTGCAAGGCCCGGTCCACGGCTCCATCGCGTCGCCCCTCCACGCTCACCAGCACGTGCCCCAGCTCCAGGTAGGCCTCGAGGTCGAGCCTACGACCGATGCGTGGGTGGTCGGCGCGCACCAGCACCGCGAACGGATCCTCGTAGAGCAGGGCGCGACAGAGGCCCGACTGGGGCAATGCCTGCGTCTGTCCTATCAGCGCGAGATCGATCTCACCCGCGACCAGCGCAGGCAGCGAGGACGGTGAGAAGCGCTCGAGCTCCAGACTCACGCCCGGCGCGTGCGTCGCGAGATAGCTGAGCACATCGGGCAAGGCCGTGAACTCGAAGTAGTCGAGCGTGGCGAGCCGAAAGGTCCGGCGCGCGGTGGCAGCCACGAAGGGCTCCGGCGGCGACAGGGCCTGACCTAGCTGGTCGAGCGCCAGCGAGAGCTCTCGGGCCAGGCGCTCGGCCAACTGGGTGCGGTGCAGACGTCCGCCGCTGGCCACGAACAGAGGATCGCCGAATAGCTCGCGCAGTCTTGCGAGTGAATGGCTCATGGCGGACTGGCTCACGTGGGTGCGCCGGGCCGCCCCGCTGACGCTGCCCTCCGCGAGCAGGGCTTCGAGCGCGGGCAGCAGGTTGAGGTTGATCGCACGCACATCGAAATCAGTCATGTCGAGCATTATATAGATTCATTTTATTCATGGTCGGGTCCGACCTATCGTCCATCCATGCAGCCCTCACATCAACCCCGCAAAATCGGCTATCGCCACGCCTCGTGCGCCCCGTGGCTCGCCCTGTGTACGAGCTTGCTCATGGCCTGCGGGCCGACGGCCTCCGCCGAACCGCACGCACCGGTAGCCAATGCACAGACCTCGCCGCCGCCCGGCGTGGGCTTCGCCATCCTCAAGACGGCGCGCCGCTCCGTGCGCGAGGGGCTCCTGTTCGACGGGGGGGACTTCGGGAAGCAGGTGGAGACCGCCTTCTCCGCCATCCTGGTGAAGCACGGCGAGCACTACTTCTTGTTCGACAGCGGCCTCGGTCGGGACATCGCGCGCCAGTACAACGCGGACATGCCCTGGTGGCGCCGCCTCTCCTTCACCTACGACGATCCCGTGAGTCCCGCGCGCGCCCAGCTCGACGCGGCCCACGTGCCGCCCATCGACCGCATCGTGCTCAGCCACGCGCACTGGGACCACGCCAGTGGTCTGACGGACTTTCCCGGTGTCGAGATCTGGGCCTCGGACCCCGAGATGCACATGATCCACGCGGCACGCTCGGGCGCCGGAAGCGCCTGGCCCTCGCAGGTCTCCAGCGACTCACTGCAGTTTCGTTCGCTGCGCTTTCGCGACGTGCCCTACGAGGGCTTCGCCCAGAGCCTCGACCTGTTCGACGACGGCAGCGTGGTGCTGGTGCCGATGTATGGCCATACGCCCGGTTCGATCGGTATGTTCGTGCGCGTGGACTCCGGCAAGCGTGCCTTCTTCGTGGGCGATGTGGTGTGGAATGCCGGCGCCCTGGCCGAAGGGAAACCGAAGTTCTGGCTGGCGCGCAGCGTGGTGGACCAGGACGCCGAGCGAACGCTCGCCACCATCGGCTTGATCCGCGGCGCCATGCAACGCGACCCTGATCTCGTGGTCTTGCCAGCTCATGACGGCGCCGCCCAGGCCGAGCTCGGCTTCTTTCCGCACTGGATCCGCTGACGGGCGCCGCCGTCGCGCTTGCGGTCCATGACCGAAGCGCGTGCGCCTCCGTTCGCGGGGCTGGCAGCTTCGACAAGCTGCGCTCTGCGTGGAAGCAATTGTGACTGTGAAGCTCAGCGCTCTTGTCGACCTCGCGAATCGCCTCAAGAACTCCACGCTCAAGACCCTAGAAGGCCCGGCCAGGCTCCTGCACCGGCCGCGCGCCCCGCGCACGCCAGACATGGTGGGCGACCCGCTCCACCCGATCGATGTGCGGAGCAAGCTCTCGCGCGAGGAGTTCGTGATCAACTATCTGAGCGCGAACCGGCCGGTGGTCGTCACCGACGCCATGGATCGCTGGGACGCGCGCCACTGGACGCTGGCCTCGTTCGAGCGAGATTTCGGCGACTGTGCGGTGACCCTGCAAGCACCGGAGTTCGAGGGCGGTGAGGTCTCCAAAGTACGTGACTTCATTCGTCAGGTGAGAGGCTACGAGCACCTGCCGGTCGAGCTCTTGCCCGCTCCCTCCGAGATGCCCAACGCCCGGAACCTCAAGGGGGGGTATGGCCAGGGCTTCACCAGCACCGCCTTCGAGCGACTCGCCAAGCACTGGGAGCGTCCCTACTTCGTGCCCGTGAGCGGCTACGTGTCACCGAGTCAGTTGCTGTGCCTGCCGAACTATCAGCCGCACACCCAGTTCGGCTTCTACGTGTCGCCGCGCGGTGCCGCCACGTCGCTCCATGTCGACGGTGGGTTCTCCAACGCGCTGTTGGGACAGATCGCGGGCGAGAAGAAGGTCTTCCTGTTCAGCCCGGACCAGACGCCACGCTTGCCGCGCCACCATGAACGCCCGCCCGCTCACTACTTACGTGGCGAGCAACCTGGCTTCGGCGGCGAGCAACCGATGGAGTTCACGCTGCGGCCCGGCATGATGATGTTCATCCCCAAGTATCACTGGCACGAGATCTACACGCTGTCTGCCAGCATCTCCATCACCTACACCTTCGTGCACGCTTCGGACGTGACTCGGCAGTGGGTGCGGGACATCTCCTCCACCAGCATGCAGCAGGCCGACTACGCCTGAGTCCGGCCTGCCGCGGCGCTAGCGGCGCCGGATCTCGCCGTCACGATGGAGCCGAGGCGCGCTTCTTCACCCCGCCCGGTGGAGGCTCGCCCACAAAATCACGGCGCCCCGTTCACCCCGAGTTTCGTTGACTGCTCGGGTGGAACGACGAAGATCCGGGAACCTATGTCTCCCACGCTCTTGCGCCGTTCGCGCTGGGAAGCTGCAGTGCCGGTCCTCGCCTTCCTCATGGCGGCCGCCTGCGCGCTCTGGCAAATCCCCGCCTTGGCTCAATCCACCGAGCCCGAAAACGCGGACTACCGAAACTCCGTGGCGGAGGCGGTGGCCGAGTTCGAGGCCAAGAACTACGCCGAGTCGCTGGCGCTGTTCACGCGAGCTCACCACATCTTTCCCAATGCACGTACGCTGCGTGGCATCGGGATCGCAGAGTTCGAATTGCGCATGTACACGGCCTGCGTTCAGCACTTGCAGGGCGCGCTCGACTCGGACGTCAAGCCCATCAGCGGCAAGCTGCGCGACGACGCCAAGCGTCTGCTCGACCGTGCGCTGACCTTCGTGGGACGCGTGCGCATCACGGCGGAGCCCGCAGGCGCGCTCATCTTGGTGGACGACGCGGCCTTTCAGCCCGACCCGGATGGCACTGCGCTGTTCGACATCGGCGAGCACCAAGTCGAGGCCAGCATGCCCGGCCGCCAGAGCGTGACGCGCACGTTGACCCTGATTGGCGGAGAGACCAAGGAGCTCGCGCTGGTGCTGCCCGAGCCGCCCCCGCCTGTCGCGCCGACGGCGCCGACCCTGGCGCTCGCGGCGACCCCTGCGCCTGTCAAGAGCGAGCGACGCGCCTACAAGAACCCATGGCTATGGACCGCGGTGGGTGTGGTGATTGCAGGCGCTGCCGTGGGCGCCTACTACGCGTTTAGCGCCGAGCCGAAGGTACGCATGGAACCTTTCTACGGAGGCGACACCAACGCGGTGTTGACGGGACCGTGAGGCACACGATGTCGATCCGCAGGCTGTCCTGGTTGTCCGTGCTGTGCCTGGCGCTGCTCGGTGGCTGTCCCGAGGACGTTACGCGACACGCGACGCAGGTCACCGTGTCCATCAACAGCGACCTCGCCGCGGGCATGCAGCTGACCCGCATCGAGGCCGAAGTGTTCGACGCCGAGGGCCAGCGCAGCGCCGTGGAGAGGCGCTCCTTCGAGGTCACCAGCACCCGTCCGCTCGAGGGCGAGGTGAGGTTACCGTTCTCCTTCGGCATCGCGCGCGGTGGGGCCTCGCGCTTCTTGCTGGTGATCACCGGGTACGGCCCTGGCGGGACGGGCCTCGAAGAGAAGGTCATCGAGCAGAAGTCCATCGCCAGCTTCCAACAGGAGCAAACGCTGCTGCTCAAGGTCTTCCTCGGTCGCGCCTGCCTGGGTGTCCTGTGTGGCGATGACCTGACCTGTTACCCGATGACGGAGGACAACGTCTTGGCCGGCCAGTGCGGGGCGATTCCTCAGGCTGAGCTCAAGCGCATCCACCCAGGAGAAGAGTCCCGCGCTTGGGATCCCAGCGGCCTCGGCACCGACGCGCGCGATGGCGCCGTGCCGGGCGACGATGGAAACGTGGCGGACGCTGGCCTCGATGGCTCGTTGAGCCCGGCCGACGGTGGCGACGGTAATCCGTGCCCCACCGGGTACCACCCCGAGAGCGGCTCCTGTGTCGACACCGACGAGTGCGCGACCGACAACGGCGGTTGTGATCACACCTGCACCAACTCCAATGGCAAGTTCACCTGCTCCTGCGACATCGGCTACAAGCTTGCTAGCGACTCCCTGCATTGTGAGCTGCTCGCGTGGGGGCCCGAGGAGACCTTCGGCATCGATGGCGGCTCGCTCGGCAGCTACGACGTGGTCACGCGTTCCGGACAGGCGTCCGAGATCATGTGGGACGACTACCAATACCCGAACCCCAGCCGTATCTGGCGTGCTCAAGGGAGCGCAGGCACGTGGCCAAGCGTGTCCTTCCGGGATCAGGGGACGAAGTCGGCCGAGACGCCTGTTCTCGCGAACCGTGGTGAGACCGTCTTCGCCTGGTGGTACGAGCAGTCGGCGCCCGACAACAGCTATCACTTTTGGGGTAGCCGCACGACCGGCACCATGGACTGGAGTACGCCGATCCAGCTCGAGAACGAGTCCAACAACCGGCAGTCGATGGCGTCCGCGGTGCACTCCAACGGCAGCGCCGTTCTAGCCTGGATCAACCTGGAAAGCGGACCTGGGGCCGCCTACGCCAAGGTCTACGACATGACCAAGGTCGCGTGGGTGCCCAGCGGAGTCGGCGGACAAATGGTGGGCGGCGTGGGTCGCTCGAACCTCATCCCTTCGGACATCGCCGTGGTGGCCACGGGCTACTCGGACTTCCTGATGGTCTGGAAGCAAATGCGGCAAACGCCGAGCGATGACCAAATTCGCCTCTGGTACAGTCGCTACACGAGCGCCGGTGGTTGGAGCACGGCCCAGTCCATCGCGGGCACCACCGACCCCGACATGCCGGCGCTCGCGGCCGACGCCAGCGGCAACGTCACCATGGCTTGGCGCGAGCAGGCCGGGGCCAAGCTGGTGTGGGGCTACTGCGCAATCGCCATGGCTTGTACACGCGGGGGAGAGATCGATTCGGCGCTCAACAACATGAACCAACCCGCTCAAGTCCTCATCGACGATGAAGGTGTGGTCACGCTCGTGTGGATCAGCCAGCCGGCCGGCGTGAGCCACACGCGCGTCACCTGGAGTCGCAAGCCAGTGGGCGGAAGCTTCAGCACGCCCGTCGCGCTCGGGAACTCCAGTGAGAACGCTACCGGTGTGCAAGCCGTGATGGATGGAGGCGGCAACGTCCTCGCTGTGTGGAGCGACATCACCGGCGAGTTCACGACCTCGAGCGTATGGTGGAGCCGAAGTTTGCGCGGGCAGCCCTTTAGTCTGCCCGGGCTGCTTCAGGCCACGTCCGAGTACGCGCAAAGTCCGCGCATCACCGTGCAGGCGAACGGCACCGCCACCGCGATCTGGAAGCAGGGCGACATGGGGCGCGTGCGCCGCCTACAGTAGAGCGTACGCGCCCTGTCGTCAGCCATGGGAGCGCGTGCTTCTCGTGGGCTTCAAGGCGCGGGGCAGTTGCCGCCCTCCACGCAGGCCGTCCCGTAGCCCTGCGCCGTGCAGCAGGTGGAGGTCCCATCCAGCAGCGCGGAGCACACCGCCTGGCAGGGACAGCTGTTGCACGTGGTCGCGGAAGCATACTGGCGACATTCGCCCTCCACGCACAGCTCGTTGCGATCGCAGCGCCCGCCACACTTGCCGCAGTTCAACGGGTCGCTGTCGAAGTTGGTGCAGGAGCGGCGGTCGTTCACCGTGCACGTGTCCGGGGTCGGATCGGCACAGTCGCTGTTGGTGCAAGCTCCGGCCTGGCAGGCATCGCCCATTGCGCACTGGGAGCCGGCGGCGGGAGCGCATGCGCCGCAGTTTTGCGGGTTGGAGCTGGGGTCTACGCAGCGGTCGCCGCAACGCATGAGCCCGGGTCGGCAAACGCAGGCGCCCTGCTCGCACATTTCCGATCCCGAGCATTGTTGCGCATTGCCGCAGCTCGTCCCGCAGTGATCCGGATCATGAGCCAGGTCGCGACAGCCTCCTCCGCAGGCCGTGAGCCCCGGAGCACACGTGCACTCGCCATTGGCACAGCCCGTTTCGAAGGGGCCGTTGCAGCTGTTGCCGCAGCTCCCGCAGTGGTTGGCGTCCGTGGCGGTGTTCACGCAGGCACCGCCTGCGCCACAGGCTTCCTGTCCTTGCGGGCAGCCACAACGTCCATCCACGCATTGAAGGGAGCCCGCCCCGAGCGCCGCGCAGTCTGCATTTTCCACGCATTGCACGCAGCTCAAGGTCGTCGGATCGCAGTGAGCGCCGCGTTGACTGCCGACGCAATTGGCGTCGCCCAGACACTCAACGCATAGCTTGCCCGCGGGGTCGCAGTAGGGCAGGGGCGCCGAGCAGTCTCCCGAGCTCTGGCAGGGCGGATGACATACGCCGCCCACACATTGCTCGCCCTGATCGCACTGGTGGCCGCAGCGTCCGCAGTTGGCCTCGTCGGTGCTGCGGTCCACGCACTGGCCGTTGCACGTCTCGGTGCTGCCAGGACAATCGCACATGCCGTCGACGCAGGCACGACCGCCCGTGCATTGGGCGTCGGCCGAGCATTCGCCGCAGACATGGGTTGCCAGGCTGCAGTAGGGGCGGTTGCCCCCGCAGTTGCCGTCGCCCACGCACTCGACGCAGCTCCCGCTGGCGCTGTCGCAATAGGGAGTAGACCCGCCGCAATCGCCGTGGCCGAGGCACTGCACGCATACGTTGCGCGGCATTGCGCAGTGGGGCTGGTTGGCGGGACATTGCAGATCGCTCTGGCACGACACCAGGGGAACGCCTCCGCCGCCGTCCGTGAGCGACGCGTCGCCGCCCGGCACGTCGGCATCCATGTCCTTGCTGCCTCCTCCGTGTCCCCCATCTCCGCTGCATGCGCCGAGGGCCGCGAGCGAACACATCACCACCGCACGCGCAGCGAATCTCCATCCAAACTCCATACAGCCTCCACCACGGTTGCGTCTTCAACGCCCCCATGGCCGGTGCCGCAGGAATCCATCACCGGAGCTCGAGGCGCGTTTCACGGCCCACAGAAAGGCATCGGCGGCTGCAGGACAATGTGGGGACGTTGCGGGGGCCGCCCCTTCGCTGACCCGAGGCGCCATCCGATGGGCCCGCGATGCGATTTCGCATCCCACGACGAGCCCGGCGGGCTCGGATTGCGTATGCTCGCGATTGGCCATGACTTGGGACGAAAACGAGGTGTCCGCAGCCGAGGCGCCAGAGGGATGGGAAGGCGCAGATCCCCCCGATCAAGCGCATTTTGGCCGCTATCGCTTGATCGCCACCCTGGCGCAGGGGGGCATGGCCAACGTCTACCTCGGGGTCGGTCTGGGGCCGGCCGGCTTCAACAAGCTGATGGTGGTCAAGGCCCTGCGCGACGACGTGGCGGCTCACTCCGAGGACCTTGCCGCGATGTTCCTGGACGAGGCGCGTCTGTCGGCGCGCTTGAGCCACCCGAACATCGTGCAGACCTACGAGATCGGCGAGCACGGGCAGCGGTACTTCATGGTCATGGAGTACCTCGAAGGACAGCCCCTGCGGGTCGCCCAGCGGCGCCTGGGCAGGCTGGGGCTGCCTCTCGAGGAGGAGCTCCGCATCCTGGTCGAGACCGCCCGCGGGCTGCACCACGCCCACGAGCTGCGCGGCCTGCACGGCGAGTTTCTAGGGGTCGTGCATCGCGACGTCAGCCCGCAGAACGTCTTTCTTACGTACGACGGCCAAGTGAAGTTGCTCGACTTCGGGATCGCCAAGGCCCGGGATGCCGATCACCTCACGAAGGTCGGGGTGATTCGGGGCAAGCTCGACTACATCGCACCCGAGCAAGTTCGGGGGGAGAAACTCGACCGCCGCGCCGATGTGTTCTCGCTGGGCGCGATGCTGTGGGAAGCGCTGACGGGTCAACGCTTTGGTGGCGGCTCCCGCATGGCCGAGGTGACCAAGATGCATCGCCGCCTGCTGGGGGCGGAGCCTGCGGCAGGGGAGCTCAATCCGGACCTGCCGGACACCCTGCGCAACATCGTCGAGCGGGCCCGGGCGCTCGACCCTGCCGAGCGCTTTCCCACGGCAGCCGCGTTCGCCGAGGAGCTCGAACGGTTTCTGGGAACCATGGGAATGCATCCGACGGCCAAGACGCTGAGCGATCGCCTCGGGGTTCCGTTCGCGGCCGAGCGTGCTCGCATCAGCGGCTTGATCGAGCAGCAGGTCCGGCAGGCCGTGCAGAGCAACCAGCGGCTTTCGGCCTTGCCTAACCTCGGTCGCAGCGAGCGCGATAGCAGCACGGGGATGGGGACGGGGAGTCTTGGTAGCGCTGGCTCGAGCGCGTTTCTGACGCCGGACGGGCGCACTTCGCGCACGCCTGGGAGTCTCTCGCCCGCGCCTGCCGCGCCCAGCTTGCCGCCCGCTGTCACCAGCTATCCTCGGCTCAGCGCCGTCAAGATCGCAGCGGTGGTCACGGTCTTGGGGCTCGCGTCAGGCACTGCCTTGTTGATCCGCAAGGACGGGCAGCCTTCCGCGTTGCACGAACCCAACGTGGTCCTGGAGCCCAGGCCCGCAGCCGCCGCTGCGCTGCGCGCCGAGCCCACCCCAGCGCCCTCCTTGCAGGCCGCGCGCCCCCAACCCCGCGCCACGGTGCATTTGCAGATCCAGGTGGCCGGAGCGGACGCTCAGGCCACGCTCGACGGGTCGACCCTCACCAGGCTGCCGTTCGACGCCGACCTGATGCGCGACGGCATCTTGCATCACCTGGAGGTCTCGGCCCCGGGACATCAGACCAAGCGCATCCTGGTGGCCCTCGATCGCGACCAAGATCTGACGGTTGTGCTCGATCCGTTGCCGCTCGATGCGCCGCACGGGAGCCGTCGGCACAGCAGGTCCGGCGCACAAGCAGACGACGAGAGCGCGCTCACGGGCCCGAGTTCTCTGCCGCCGGCGGTCGACGAGTTTCTACCGGGCGCGAAGCTGCCCACCGTTCATCGCGTGCAGGCCGAGATCGACACGATCAATCCGTACCTCGAGTGACGCCTGGCTGGAGGCGCTGCCCACTCGAGCGCTACTGGCAGCCACCCACGAACATCTGAAGGTCCCCGTCGAGCACACCAACGATGGTCACACGCTGGGCGTCGCTCTCAGAACATGGGCAAACCGGCACGGTAGTGAGCTCGGATACGGTGGTCCACGCCGAGGCGTCCCGAGAGAACCGCGATCACCCCGAGGTCGCGCTGCGCTATCGTGCTCTGGCTGCGCTATCGTGCTCTGGCCATGCGGCGGCTCGCCACGTTGTTGTTCGCGGTCGGTGTCGGTGCGCTCAGCGCGTCCGCGGGCGCCGAGCGAGCCGGGATCGACGCCGAGTGGGCCTGGATCAAGGCGCGTTTTCAGGGTGGCGATTCGTACGATCCGGCGTCCCGAGAGGACCCACTGCAGCGCTTGCTCGCTTGGGTTCCGCCGGGACGAGCCGCCACCATCTTCGATCGCGCCTGTCGCCCCCTGCGCGTGTGGCGCAAGGGCGCTGCGCTGGAGGGCTATGCACGGCGCACCCAGCACATCGTGGGCAACACGAAGACCGTGCTGATCCAACGCCTCACCATCGACCACTTCTTCGAGATTCAGGACGCCGACTACACCATGTACGAACGCCAAGCGGGCGGCGGCTGGCACGAGACCGAGAGCCTCGGCGGCGGCTACGCGTCCCAGCGCATCGGCTCGGCGTTGTTCGCGGTGCATCACGATGCCGCCTGGTTCGACGAGAGCTTGGTCGACCTCCGCGTCGCCTGCGACGCCGTGCGCGAGGAGGTCAGCCAGTGCGAGCGCGGCGCCACCCGCACGTGCTCGCTGTGCACTCACTGGGCGCTCCATGCCAGCACCAACGAGCCCGATCGCGGCATCGGTTTCCACATCCGCAGGATCCGTAGCGAAGCGAAAGGGCAGGGCTGCGATCTCCCTTGCTCAGCCGACGATCCCCCTGCAGACGTGGTACGCGCGAACACCACCCTCGCCAAGATGTCGTTTCCGTACCTGGGCTTCGCGGACGGGCATCCGCACCTGTTTCGCACGCGCGCCGCGTGCAGGCGCTACCGCAGCCAGCACACGATCGAGGAGGACGAGTTGTACCTTTGGGAGCCCGTCTATGCGGATTGGGAAGAGTAGGAGCGACCCTGACCACCGTTGGCTCGGCGCACGAATGTTCCTCGCTGATGATCGTGGGCCTCGTGCCCCGGCGCAGGATGGGCTCGACCTAGTACGCCTCGATCACACCGCAGCCGATGCGCTCGCCACCTTCGGCGTGCACCACGAATGCGTGGCCGAGTGGATCGGTATCCGCGTTGCCGTCGAGGGTCCACAGCTGGTCGGCTGAAGTGCGATCGTTCAGGAAGGTCGAGCTGCCGGTCCCGTCGGCGCACACGACATTGGGGATTCCCTCGCCGCGCACGCCGCCCGGACCCCAGTGGCCTCCCTGGCCTGCTGCATCGGCGCAGCTCGTGCCTTGATGGATGTGCACGGGATGCGAACCGTCAGGGCAGTTCTCGAGCGTGACCTTCACGCGCACGCCCGTCGGGCGTTGAGAGAAGGAGACCGTGCCGGTCACTTCGCCCGCGCCGAAGGGGGAGATCTCGCCCACTTCCGAGGCATCCCAGGGCGGGTTCTCGCCGTGACCGCAGGCGACTGCTGAGAAGATGACGAGCGCTGGCAGCGCGCGAAATGCGGCTTGTCTCAAGATCATGGTGCTGTTCCTCTTCACTCGTACGCCAAGTTGGATGAGCCAGGTGGAGGCCCGAGTGCCCTCGCAACCAGTCGTCCACCTCACACTTCGGGATACGTCTGCGGAATCAGCATACGGGGGTGAAAGGGAAAGCTCCCCTTGCCGGGTTTCGTGCTCGCGAGATCTCCGAGGGCCTGGTTGCTGATCGGCGAGCTCCCATTCGGCGCGCGCGGCGCCTCTGGATATGGCCCTCATTCGGATATGCATGGCAGCGCCACGACGTGCTCGTGGGTTCGCTCTGAGCCCCGTCGTCGATGACTACGGTGCGGGCAGAAAACTACGCGCGATCTTGATCAGGGCTTCCATGCGAATGGGCTTCTGCAGGCAACCCGCTGCCCCGAGCTCGCGGGCAGCCTGGGCCGCCCCCGGAAAGCTGCCGGTCAGCAGCACGACGGGCACCTCGGCCAGATCGGGAACGGCACGGATCGCAGCGAGCACCTCGAGTCCGCCCATGCCGGGCATGGCCACGTCCAGAAAGACCACGCCGATGCTGGGATCTGCGCGCAGCATCTCGAGGGCGCGTGGGCCGTCGGGGGCTTCGATCACGGCGATGGAGGCCTGCTCCAGTACGTTGCGCAGGACGAGCCGGATGGGCTCCGCGTCGTCGACTAGCAGGGCACGGGAGCGCGGTTTCGCCGCCGAAGCGCCGCTTGCACCGGCATGGCTTGGAAGGTCAGGCACGTCGTTGGCGTCGACTATGGCCCGAAGCGCATCGGCTGGAAAGGGAGTGCCGCAGGGCGGGCTCGTCTCGAGCTCGCTTTGGGACCGCTCACATCGGCCCGCGAAACCTCCGCGGGCTCGAAAATCAAGCGGTTCCCACCTCCGCCGGTGTGCGAAGGCGGACGATCCAGCGCTCGGGCAGCCAAATCGCTGCCGTGAAGGGGCGCCTGTCTTCGTCCGTCGCCGACTCGAGCTCGAGGTCCACCTTGCCGCCGCGCTCGGCCATCAGGACCCGTACGGCATCGAGTCCCACGCCGCGGCCCGAGATGCGGCTGGCGTCCGCGGTGCTGATGCCGCTCTGGAATGCGAGCTGAGCAAGCTCCTCATCGGACTCACAAGGTAGAGCGCGCGCCGCGGCCTGGGCCCGCAACGCGGCCACGGAGAGACCACGGCCGTCGTCGTGCACGCGAAGCTCGCAGCCGTGGCCGTTCGACCGCACGGACAGCGTGACCTTGCCGGCATCCGGCTTGCCACGCACACGCCGCTCCTCGACCGGCTCGATGCCGTGGTCGAGCGCATTGCGTAGCAGGTGCATGAACACATCGCGCAGGGCCGGGACGATCTCGGCGCGGAAGCGGACCTGAGCGGGCGCCTGGTGCGAGGACTCCACGGCCACGAAGCGCGGTAAGGGGCGCTCGAGTTGCTGCGCGAGCGTGCCCAGCGCGGGTCGCAGGTCGGCCACCAAATCATCGAGCGTGCTGCTGCCGATGGCGTCCACCAACGTGAGGATCTCCTCGGGTTGCCCGCTGCGCGCGGCTTCCCGGATTCGTTCCAGCAAGCCGCCGTCGACGGCGCTGGCCCGCACCGCGATGCGCGCGAAAGGCTCGAGCTGGACCTCGTAGACTTTGCGGATCTGCTCGAAGCTCGAGCGCACCGCCGAGAGATCCTCCGCGAGCTTCGCGTGGTCCCACTGCTCGGGCGCGAGCTCGCGATAGGTGGCGTAGGTGTCCTCGGCCGCATGGGCGGCGGCTGCCAACGCGTCGAAGGCGTAGGTGCGCGCGTTGCCCTTGACCGTGTGGAGCTCGCGAAACAAACCCGCGAGCACCTCGGGGCCAGGCCGGTCCGCGAGCAGCGTCTCGCAGCGTGAGAGGTGGCGCTCGGTATCGGCCACGAAGTCCATGAAGGCGGAGCGTGGCAGTGCCAGGATGCGCCCGATGATTCTCGAGGTCCCTGCGCTGGGCCTGAGTCTCTTGCTCCAGGGAGCGCAGCGCGGTCACGTCTTTCACGCTCACGAGGAGCTTCTCGACCTTCCCCGAGTCGTCCTGGATGGCACTCCAGTTGAGCTCGAGGGCGTGCGCGCTGCCGTCCGGGTGACGTCGGTGGAGCGTCCGCACCAACAGATGGCGGTTGGACTCGTACCACAACAGCTCGCACCCCACGGAACACTCCACGGCCGCTTGCACTTGGCTCAGCACGTCGGGAGCGACATCGCTGTCAGAGAACAGCAGCTCCGTGTAGTGGCGTCCCGCAACTCGCCGCGTGCCCAGGATGGACTCGAGCTGCTTGGAGTACTCGGGATGCACCGTGCCGTCGCGCAGGATCGTGAAGATGCCCTCGTCGAGGTTCTGCAGCATGTTGTCCAGGTCGCTGGTCTTGCGCCGTAGCTCGGCGGTGCGCTCCTCTACCTTCTGCTCCAGCTCGCGATAGACGCGTGCATTCTCGATCGAAATGGCCGCCTGCGACGCCAATACCTCCAGCACCTCCTGATGCTCGGCCGTGAACGCGCGCGCCGCCAGGTTGTTCTCGAGGTACAGCACCCCCAGCAGCTTGCCACCGTTGAGGATGGGGCGACACAGGATGGACTTGGGGCGCCGCAGCTGCACGTAGGGGTCCTCGGTGAACTCGCCTTCCACCGAGGCGTTGTCGAGCAACTCGGGGCGCTTCACCCGCGCCACGAAGCGCACCAGGCTCTCTGCGACCAGACAATCGGCGGCTCTCTTCGCGGGAAACGGGATATTGCCCAGCACCATCAGCTGCGCGCCCTGCGCGCCCACCACCAGCTCGCCCTGCACGCGCAGCGCGTTGTCCTCCTGCAGGAGCAGCACGGCCCGTTGTGCGCCCGAGCTCTGACAGAGCTGGCGCAAGAGCACCGCGATCAAGCCTTCGAGCTTGACCTGGCTCGAGATGGCCTGGGCTCCGCGAGCCAGAGACTCCACGCCGAGCCGCAGCGAGAACGTGGGAGACGACGTGGCGCTGTCGTTCGGACCCTGGCGCCGCGAGGGCGCCGCACCTTCGTCGCTCGGATCGGAGAGATCCGGGAACTCCTGCGCGATGCGCCGCAGCTCTGCACGAAACTGCAGGCTCCCCGCGACTCGCTGGGCCTTTTGCGCGACCCAGCGCGCTTCGAGCATCAGGCCGTGCTCGCGCAGCAGACCGGCCAGGCGCCGACAGGCCAACAGCTCGTTGAAACTGCTCACGCCGCGCGCCTCGGACATGGCGCGCTCGTACAGGCGCATGGCGTCGCCCATGCGACCTGCGCGACGAGCTTGCTCGGCTTCCAGCAGAGCCACGTGGGAGCGGAAGTTCGGGGCGTTGCGGTCGTAGGCCGTAAAGAGCGCCCGATTCACGCGATAGTAAGCGCCTGCGGCGGCCCGCTCGCCCACGCTCAACTGGCTCGCATTGCAGGCGAGATAGGCCAGCGCGAAGAAGTAACGATGGACGTGCTCCACCAGGATGCCCAGCAGATCCAGCGCCTGCACCTTGAACGCGAGGCCGGCGCGCAACGAGCCCTCGAAGTCCCCCGCCAGATAGCGCTCAGCCTGGCACAGCGTCGCCAGGTACCCCCGCATCACGATGTTGCCGGGCGCCTCGAGCTTCTTGGTGTAGGCCTCCAGATCGAAGGCCTGCACCTCGGGCTCGAGCGTGATTCCGTGTGGCTCTCCGGCCTCACGCCAGCTTGCCAGCGTGCGCAAGACGAGTAGCTGGTTTTCCGTGATCTCCGGATCGCCGTGCTTTTGATGCAAGCGCAGCACCTCCAGGTTCTGGCGATACACGTCGTCCAGGGAGCGCGTACCGAAGAACAGGCAGTGCGCGCGCGTCATGGCGAGCGTGTAGTCCGCCATGTTGACGGCGCCGGCGTCGAGGTTCATGGCCACTGCGGCGGCCACCGCTTGCTCCCAGCCCTCGAGGCTCACGGTCTGGTGCAGCGCCACCGTGCAGCGAATCAGCTCGATCTGTCCGCGCTGCTGCGGGTTGGGATATTTCTCGTTGACCGCGTAGGCGAGCCGCAGATAAGCCTGCGCGCTCTGGATCACCTTGAAGGCCCCGGCCTCGGTGCCCATGCAGGCCGCGTAGCCGAAGGGGGAGAGAGACGTGTTACCGTAGCGCAGACTGAGCTGCGCCATCTGCATGGCCAACAAGCCGTACAGATCCGAGCTCACCATGTAGGCCGAGTGACTCAGCGCGTTGAGGATCTTGAAGGCGGCGATGGCGCGCGGATCGGTGGCGGCGGGCAAATCGATCAGGCTCGCGGTGCTGCGTCGGCCTTGCTGCCACTTGAAGCGTGCGTAGGCCGCGACCACCTGGGCCTTGCTCGGGCGCGGTGGCACGTGAACACCGAGCGGCGCCAAGCGCTCCACGCCCAGCGCGACCGCTTCTTGGTGGCGATTCTGGACGAACAACGCCGCGAGCAAGAGCTGCACTGCGGGCGCATTGGCCACGGGATCGCGCACGTGCTCCAGGCAGAGCGAGGCGTGTCGCGCGCACACATCGGCGCGCGAGCATGCAAAATTGGCGCTGGCCAGGCCCAGATAGGCCTCGAAGGCAAGCGCCGTCTGGGTCTTCCAGGCGTCTTGGGGGAGGGCGAGCGCCGCCTGCTCGAAGAGCTCCCTGGCCTGTTGAAAGGCCGCCGCGGCCAACGCCTTGTGACCAGCGCGGATGTTCAGACGCACCAGTTCGTTGAGCTCGGCGGGCTCAGCGCCCAGCGCGCGCGAGCGGTTCAAGTTCTCGACGATCTTGAACAGCTGTTGCTCCACGCCCTCGGCATCGAGCGTGGCGAGCAGGTGCCGACCGACCAGGCGCTGGCGCCGCATGCGCTCCTCGGCGTCCACCAACACGTGGGCGGCCTCGTGGATCTTGTCGTGCAAGAAGCGCAGCTGCCCTCCGGCCTCTGCCAACAGACCGTCTTCGATCGCCGGAAGGATCGCCTTGTAGGCGGCATGTTCCGTCGTCTGCAGCACGATGGCCAGGCTGCGCAGCGCGAACTCCACGCCCAAGATGGCCGCCAGGTTCAGCGCGCTGCAAGTCTCGGGCGCGTAGCGGAGGAGCTTGTGCGTCATCAACTCCACGACGTTGTCCGGCAGGTTGCGCGCCGTGATCTCCGAGAGGCTCCAGCTCCATTGCCCCTCGGCGAAGACGAGCAGCCCCTCTTCGTGGAGTCCGCGGAGCATCTGGATCAAGAAGAACGGATTGCCCTCGGTCTTGGCCAGGTGCACGAGTGCGAGCGCGCGTAGCGCCCGATCCTGAGGGTCCCTTCGCAATGCATCGGAGAGCAGCTCCTCCACGTGCTCCTGCGCGAGTGGCGCGAGCTGAATCCGACACACCTCGGTCAGCGACCGCAGTTTGTCGTCGAACATCAGCTGCAAGGGGTGGTGGGCTCCCACTTCATTGTCACGGTACGCGAGGATCAACATCGTGTGGTGGATCTGCTTCTCGATCCACGAGCCCACGAGCTCGAGGCTCGCAGCGTCGGCCCACTGCATGTCATCCAGGAACAGCACCAGCGGGTGCTCTGCGGTCGCCAGCACGCCCAGCGCCGCGTGGCAGTTGCGGACGAAGCGGTTCTGACGTGCGATCGGGGCGGCCTCGGGCAACTCCGGCTGAGGGCCGAGCAAGGTCTCGAGCAGCGGCACCACGTCGATGAGACACTGTCCCTCGGAATGCAGCGCGGCCAGGAGCTCGCCGCGGAAATGGGCCACCACCTCGTCGCTCTCGCGCAACACCAGACGCACCAACTCGGTCAAGGCGTGCTGAATTGCGCTGTAGGGTCGGGCCTTGTCGAACTGATCGTACTTGCCCGCCGCGAAGAAGCCGCGTGCCGCGACCAATGGCTTTTGCACTTCGTTGATCAGCGCCGACTTGCCGACGCCCGAATAGCCGGACACCAGCACCAGCTCGAAGCCACCCGCCGCCGTGCCCCCGAAGGTGTGCAGCAGCTGCTCGATTTCGGACCTTCGCCCGTAAAGTCGCTCCGGGATGCGAAACGCCTGCTGTTCGTCCCGCGTGCCCATCGCGAGCTCCGGCGGAATGGTCCGACCCGCTTGGACGAATCCGCGTAGTTGCTCCAGGTCCGCGAGCACACCGGCTGCACTCTGGTAGCGCTGCTCGGCCTCCTTCTGCAGCAGCTTCATGATCAAGTGGGAAAGCGGCGCCGGGATCGATGGCTCGTACGCTTCGGGTGGGGCGGGCAGCTTGGCGATGTGGCAATGCACCAGCTCGAGTGGGTCCGTGCTCTCGAACGGGCAGCGGCCCGTCAACAGTTGGTAGAACGTGACGCCCAGCGAGTAGAGGTCGCTGCGAGCGTCTACGGTGCGGTTCATTTTCCCGGTCTGCTCGGGCGACATGTACGGAAGCGAGCCGAAGCGTTCTTCTCCGCGCGTACCCGAGAAGGCCTTGGAGATACCGAAGTCGATGATCCGCAGCTCCCAGGTCGCCTCGTCTACCAGGACGTTGCTCGGCTTGAGGTCTCGATGAATCACGCGCTCACGGTGGATATCGCGCACCCCGACGACCAAGCGCACGGCGAGCTCCAGAAAGCTCGCCAGATCGAGCCGCGCCTTGCGCTCGAGGAGCGCCGAGAGCGCCTCGCCACCGAAGTCATCCATCAAGATGCCGACGCCGCGCTCGAAGAACACCAGCTCGTGAACGCGGATCACGCAGGCGCTGCGCACGGCCTTCAAGCACTCGAATTCGTTCTTGATTCGCTCGAGCTCCGCGTGGCCCTGGGCGTCCGTGTCGAAGTACTTGAGAACGCCGATGAAGCCGTCGCGTTCCCGCCGCACCCGCAGCACGCTCTTGTTGCCACTGACGTACAGCCGGTCGCGGATCTCGTAGCCCCGAAGCGTTCCCAAAGGCGCGTCCCCCCAATGGGAGCGTACGAGAGGGCGAGCACACGGGCCAACTCCTCCAATTTGCGTGAATTGGGGTGGATTTCGGCCACGCCCGTCACCCCGATAGAGCACCGGGACCCGCGGTCGGTCCCCTCGGAACGCTGTATGCTCGCGGGCACCCGCTACCGTGCGGACCGAGGAGAAACTGCGTGGGATTGGCTCTCATGATCTTCTGCTGCGTCTTGGGCGCCCCTCTCTTCGTGCTTGGTGCGACGCCGCTCCTGCGGGTGCGCAAGGTGCCCGCTGGCAAGTCGAACCCCCTGCGAGGCCTGCTCGCTGGGCTGGCCTTTTTTGCGCTGATGTTCGGGGTCGCCTCGCTCGTAGTGCGGCTAGGGATGGGGACCCAGGAGGGCGCGTTCGTGGTGATGCTCTGGGCGTTCGGCTGGCTCGCGGTCGGGGTCGGCACGAGCTTCTCGTTCGGCGTGTTGGTTGCGCGGATCCCGGCGGGCACTCCGTCGGCCCATCCGACCTCACTCGCCCTACGCGCGCTGATACCCTGGCCGCTCTGCTTCGTACTCTTCTTGCTGCCGTGGAACGACATGAACATGGCGGGGATGGTGATCGCGTTTGCCATGAGCGGCCTGGTGGCACCGCTCGGCGTCGCGCTCTCGGCGTCCGCCGCACGTCGGAGTGTGGAGCGCCATGGAGTGGAACCTGCCCCCGTTCCTCAGGCACGGCTAGACGCCTCCGCCTGATCTTAGAACGGAAGGTCAAAATCCCTTTGATGAACCGGACACCATTTCAGACCGTGTCCGTGAGCGTGGACCTGGCCGTTGGCCATCACGGGAGCGCCAACGGCCACGCAAATGGACCACGGCATTTCACTCGACAGGTCTCGAGCCGCCTGTGAGTCGTGGCCCCGCTGCCGTCGACGAGCCGAATCTCGCCGCCCTTGTTGGAGAGCCGCGCACCCTTGCGTGGCCCGTGATGGTTTCGATGCCTTCCAGAGAAAACGGTTCGCGTCGACGAGCGCTGAACTTCTACCCATCGACGCGAGAAGCACGGCGATGCTCTGCTGCGGTCTTCTTCCCGATTGTTGCCGGATTGTCATTGTAGCGAGCTTCGTATGTATGGAAGCAATCGGGAGGCTCGTAGTGCGGACTGTCCGCAGACTCGAGTGGCCGTTTCTTCCAGGGGCCGCTCTCAACTTCGTCGTTCAAGCGAGGCGAATGCCATGTCCAACGAAACGCGCGACCATCGAACCCATCAACCCGGTCAGCCCGCAACGCCCGAGAGAAGTCCTGGCGGGGTCGCCGGCCCTTCCGTGCCGCCTCGCCCTGCCGTCGGCTCCGAAGCAGCCGGGCCCACGATCCGAGATCATCGGGGCCAGCCCCCTTCTCATGCCGCGCCCCCGCCAGGCGCTCCGTGGGGAGGCGACGGTGCGGTGATTCGCGATCACCGCAGGAGCGGCATCAAGCACGTCTTCGTGTTGATGCTCGAGAATCGCTCGTTCGATCACATGCTTGGCTTCTCGGGCATCAGCGGGACCGATGCGGCGACCCACCAACCCACCAGCATCGACGGCCTCACCGGGAATGAATCGAACACCTTTGACGGCGTGGAGTATCGCGTACAGCGAGGTGCACCCGACGTCATGAAGCACGGGCCGGGTCACAATTTCGGCGATGTGGTCGAGCAGCTGTGCGGCGAGGGCGCTGTGTATGCGCCTGGAGGTGCCTACCCAACCGTGAACAACGGGGGGTTCGTGGCGAACTACGCCAAGAAGGGGGACGCTTCGGCGCCGGGCGACATCATGCGGTGCTTTCCGCCGGAACAGTTGCCGGTGCTGACGGCGCTGGCGCGGGAGTTCGTGGTTTGCGATCGCTGGTTCAGCTCCATGCCCGGACCAACCGAGCCGAATCGCTGGTTCGCGCACGCCGCCACCGCGGGGTACTTCGATGAATCCCCCGGCAACGACGAGATTGTCAAAGCGCTGGGAGCGCCCGGGGCGGGCTTTTCGTTTCCCACGCCCCACCTGTTTCAGCTGCTGAAGAAGAAGGGCGTCAAGTTCCGCATCTACGCCGACGACCACAAGCCCAACGTCGCCGAATTGAAGGACGTCAGCGTGGTTTGGGACATCGACGAAGTCGAGGACATGGCGGCAGACCTGAGGCGGCCGGGGTTCGACGCAGGCTACGTATGGATTGAGCCTTCCTACGACGCGCTGTTCGACTTCGAGGACGGCAACTCGCAACATCCGCTGGGCAGCGTGGCTGCCGGTGAACGCCTCATCAAGAAGGTCTACGAGGCTTTGCGCGCCTCTCCGATTTGGGAGCAGAGCCTCCTGATCATCACGTGGGACGAGCACGGCGGATTCTACGACCACGTTCCCCCAGGCAAAGCTCGTCCCACGGGGTCGGTGGGACGCGAACACAAGTTCCCTTTGATCAGCTCGGTCCGCGGGTGCCCGCCCTGGTGATCTCACCACTCATTCCCAAGAACCTGATCGAGCATCGTCCACTCGAGCACTCCTCCATTCCCGCGACGGTCACCCGCGTATTCGGCCTCGATTCGCTGGGTGCTCGCGACGGGTTCGTGACCGGAGTCAATCACCTCGCGACGCTGGAGGTGGCGCGCAAGGACACTCCGCTCACACTGCCGACGCCCGTCACCAGCATGGCTCGCGTCGCCGCGCCCGCCGGCGAACGGACGGCTCGCCTGGCTGCGCCACTCGACAACGATTATCACGGAAGTCTTGCCGCCCTCGCGGCCAACCTCGCCATCCAGCATGCCGAGGTCGAGCCTGCCAAGAAGGATCAGATCATGGCCCGCGTCCAGTCGCTGAAGACCCGCGCCGATCTGCTCGCCTACGCCGACGAGGTCGAGGCACTGGTCCGACAGGCCAAGCAAGCTCGCGCAGCGTCGCCGGCCGTTCGCATGCATCCCGCGCCAGTCGAGGAGTAGACACGCACTGCCGAGCGCGCGCCTCCGCAAGCCTTCAGGGACCTACGGGGATATCACGGTCCGAGAGCGTCCCGAGAAAGGCCACGATGGCATCGATCTCGGTGTCGTCGAGCCGTGGTGCCTCCCCGCGTGGCTGGTTGTAGGGGGGCAAGCTGAGGTTGATGTTGTCGTGGTACTTGGCGGGTAAGTCGTCGAACTCGCGCTGGCCGTACCAGCGCTCGGGTTCGCTCGCTCGCGTGGCGTAGAAACTGACTACCTCGCGCAAGCTGGAGAACACGCCGTTGTGCATGAAGTGTTTGCGCTTGGCCACGTTGCGCAGGGAGGGCGTGCGGAAGGCGCCACAGTACCAGGGATCCTCGGTGTGCATGCGCGGGTCACGGCGCTCGCACACGCCGAGGTCGAAGCGCTGCGCGGACCGGTTCTCGGGCAGCTTGCGGTTGCGCGGCACCGACACCACGTCGTAGCCGTAGTCCGTGAACATCGAGCTCTCGGGCAGACCCGTGTGGTGATCCAGTCGATGACAGACGCTACACGCGCCCTTGTCCTGGTCCTCGAAGAGTGCCAGGCCGCGGGCCTCCAGCGCGCTCAGTCGATACGCGCCGCGCACGAAGTCGTCGTACTTGGAGGAGAATGGAGACATGCTGCGGCTGGTCAAAAAGGCTTCGACGCAGAAGCTCAGCGCCGCCACGGTCTGCTCGTCGGAGGCCAAGAAGTCGTCGAACTCCTGTGCGAGCTGATCGGCGACGGGCCCGCGCCGAACCTTCTGCGCGATTTGGTGCAGGCTACGGTTTCCCATCTCGTTCGGATTCAAGAGCGGCTGACGGACCAGGTCGTGAATGGAGTCGGCGCGCCCGTCCCAGAAGAAGCCGCCGAAGGCTTCGGGGCGGTCGTTCTCATCTTCCCACACCAGATGAAAGCGACGTACGAAGCGCAGGTACATCACGGACTGGGTGTTGCGACGCGCGCGGCGTCCCAGGCGGCTGCCCTGCGCGGTGCCAAGCGTCGAACCGTTGTTGCCTGCGTAGGCTTGAGCCGGGTCGTGGCAGCTCGCGCAGCTCGTTCCCGCAGGCTCCGACAAGCTCGCATCGAAGAAGAGCTTGCGCCCGAGTGTCACGCGTAGATCCTCCGGCTGCGCCGCGGCGCTCGCAGAGGCGAGCGCGGGCGTCGTCGACTGCGCAGCGGCCCTGCGAGCGGTCGTTATCGAATCGTTATTCGTGACGCGTGCCGCATCGTGAGTGCACTCGAGTAGCAGTGGCACCAGCATCGCCACAATGAACGCGAATGAGCCGAGTTTGAGGAGCCTGAGGCGCATTGGAGATGGGTTCATGGGCGGTTCGATCGACCAAGCGTCATCACAGGGGCGCAAGGCTTGCGCCTCTTCGTGGCAGCCTCATGACGGCGTTGCAAAAGTTAGCCTCGCGCGATCGTGGTCGCCGAACTGTCGAACGATCGCCGCGGATCCTTCACCTGATCTCGGAAGACTCCGCGCGGGGAAGCAGCGGGCGAGGTGCCCGTCTCTTTTCCGTGGAGGTCAGCATGAGCATTGGCTTGAGAGCGCGTTTTGGAGCGGTCACCGTGGCATGTGCACTCGGTGCCCTGCCGAGTTGCGCAGACATCGAAGAGGGCGAGTACGACGACGAGGTCGAAGGACAGGAGCAGGCACTCACCGGCTCGGCGATTCAGCACGTATTCGTGATCGCCATGGAGAACCACGACTCCACGCAGGTCTACGGGAACACATCGAGCGCGCCCTATATCAACAACACGCTCATGCCCAACTACGCTCGGGCCACCAATTTCAACGACGAACTCGCGCTGTCGATTCCGAGCGAGCCGCACTACCTGTGGATGGAAGCCGGCACCAACGCCTTCTCCGATCACACCTTCACCGGCGACGGGGACCCCAGCAGCAGCAACAGCACGAGCAACACGAGCCACCTGGTCACCCAGATCAAGAACGCCACCAACGGCGTGACCTGGCGGACCTACCAGGAGGGCCTCAACTCCTCCACGGGCAGCTGCCCCATTCACTCGAGCGGCTTCTACCAGGCCAAGCACAACCCGTTCGTGTTCTTCCAGGACGTCGCGGGTAGCCCGCCATCGGCTAGCAACGCGTACTGCATCGCGCACCACAAGCCTTACAGCTCACTCGCGGCGGACCTCGCCGCCAACGACGTTGCGAGCTTCACGTTCATCACGCCCAACCAGTGCCACGACATGCACGGTCAGTCCGGCTGCCCGGACTCCAACCTGGTCCACGCCGGCGACACGTGGCTGAGCCAGGAGCTGCCGCGCCTGATCTCCTACGCGAACAGCCACGCCGGCGTCATCTTCATCACCTGGGACGAGGGCAGCAGCACCCTGAAGATGCCGTTTCTGGCCATCGGCCCCGGCGTGAAAACGAACTACGCCGGCTCCGTGAGCTACAACCACAGCTCGGTGCTCAAGTCCATCGAGCACATCCTGCAGCTCTCGACGCTCTCCAAGGTGTCGAGCGCCAACGAGCTCACGGACCTGTTCAAGGCAGGCCAGTACCCGTAGTCAAGGTCGCCCCGGGGCACGCGCGAGCCTGGAACAGGTCGCGCGCGCCCCGGGGTTGAGCGCTTCTTTCCCAGCGCGCTTGCGAGCGCTGGCCGCGCAGCCTCAGACGGCCCATTCTAAGCGGGTGTTGCTTCGCGTCGCCCACCAGAGCCTCTATCGCTATGACGTGCCGATACGGCTCGCGGATCACGTCCTGCGGCTCACACCTCGTTCGGGCAGCCACCATCTGGTCTCACACGTCATCGACGTGGAGCCCATGCCGATCGCGAGGAGCGAGGAGACCGATGCCGAGGGCAATCGGCTGACACGGCTTCAGTTCCTGGGCGAAACGAACCATCTGCGGGTGGACAGTCGATTCGAGCTCGAGACCTTCGCGCCACCGCCCTTCGGGCCCGTGGGGCGTCCCCTCGCCGCGGCGCCTGGGCCCTGGCTCCACCCCGAGGTGCGTGCCTTCGCGGAGCGTGCCGCAGCCGAAGTGGCACACGAGCCGGTCGCCTTTCTCGACCAGCTTTGCAGCACGCTGTTCAGCGGCATGCATCGCCACGTCCGGTCCGAAGGCGCTGCGCGCGCCGCTCACGAAACCCTCGCTGCTGGGGGTGGAGCGTGCCGCGATCTAACGGTGCTCTTCCTGGAAAGCTGTCGGGTATTCGGCCTCGAAGGCCGTTTCGTGAGCGGCTATCAGGCGCAGGCGGACACACCCGACGGGCAGCGCCACCTGCACGCCTGGGCCGAGGTTTTCGTGGAAGGAGCGGGATTTCGGGGGTGGGACCCGATGCACGGCGTGCGCGTGACGGACGGCCATGTCGCGCTGTGCGCGGCGCGCACCCAGGCGGAGACGATGCCGATCGAAGGTGGCTTCTTCTTCGACGGTCCGCGCGTGAACTCGACGTTAGACCACTCGGTGCGCATCTCGAGCGATTGACTGCGCTTGCTGGCGGGCCCAGGCCCGCGTCAGAACCGAGCTCTCGGCCTGTTGCAACAAGGAGAATAGCCAGATGCCCGACCTGAAGATGCGCACCTGTTTGTGGTTCGATCATGGCAAGGCGCGTGAAGCGGCCGAGTTCTACACCAGCCTGTTTCCCAACAGCCGCATCGAAGCCCGGCACGATGCCCCGAGCAACTATCCCGACGGCAAGGCAGGCAACGAACTCACGGTGGAGTTCACTGTGCTCGGCCAGCCTTTCCTGGGCCTCAACGGCGGCCCGAACTTCAAGCCGAACGAGTCGGTCAGCTTTCAGGTCTATACCGAGGATCAGGCCGAGACCGACCGCTACTGGAACGCGATTATCGGCAACGGTGGCGCCGCGAGCGAGTGCGGATGGTGTCGGGACCGCTGGGGCTTCTCCTGGCAGATCACCCCGCGTGCGCTGATGGAGGGCATGGCCGATCCGGACCGCGCCACCGCCAAGCGCGTCATGGACGCGATGATGACCATGCAGAAGATCGACATCGCCAAGATCGAGGCCGCCCGCTCCGGGTAGGGACGGGCCTCGCTGGAGGGCCGCGGAACGCAGGCCGCGGGTAGCCAGGGACTCGCCGATCGAGAATCGCAACGCTCCCGCAATCTGCCGTTCTTTCTGGCCGCGCACAGTGAAGCCATGTTGCAACGAGAGCAGCCCCACGTCGTGATCCTAGGCGCCGGCTTTGCCGGACTATCGGCGGCCAAGACGCTCAAAGACGCCAAAGTTCGCATTACGCTGATCGACCGTAGCAACCATCATCTGTTCCAGCCGCTCTTGTACCAGGTGGCCACGGCCGCCCTGGCCGCCCCCGACATCTCCGCGCCCATACGCAAACTTCTGTGGAAGCAACGCAATGTCACGGTTTGGATGTCTCCTATCAAGCACATCGATCTCGAGAAGAAGCGCATCGTGATCGAGGACGGGGAAACGACCTACGACTATCTGATCGTCGCCACCGGCATGACGCACGCGTACTTCGGTTTCGACGCCTGGGCTGCCCATGCACCGGGCCTCAAGACGATGGGCGAAGCGCTCGACGTGCGGCGCCGCATTTTGCGCGCGTTCGAGGCGGCCGAGATCGCGCCTGACGTCGCGACGCGACGCGCCTGGACCACGTTCGTGGTGATCGGTGGCGGTCCGACCGGGGTCGAGCTGGCAGGTGCGCTGGCCGAGATTGCGGGCCGCACGCTGGCGCGAGATTTTCGACACTTCGATCCGCGAACGACCCGTGTGCTTTTGGTCGAGGCAGGGCCGCGCATTCTCACACCCTTCACGGAGGCGCTCTCCCAATCGGCGCGCGAGCAGCTGGAATCGCTGGGCGTCGAGGTTCGCACTGGAACCCCAGTCTCCGATCTGGGCGAGGGCTTCGTGGAGATCGGCTCCGAGCACATCTCCACGCACACCATCTTGTGGGCGGCGGGCGTCCGCGCGAGCCCCTTGACGGCCCAGCTGGGTGTGCCGATCGACAAGGCTGGTCGCGTTTGGGTCGAAGACGACCTTTCGGTTCCCGACCGTCGGGAGGTGTTCGTTGTCGGCGACCTGATCGCGAAGACGCAGGAGGGAAAGCCGCTGCCCGGCGTGGCCCCGCTTGCAGTGCAGAGCGGCCGGCACGCAGCCGAGAACATCGCAGCAGACCTCGCCAACAAGCCTCGTCGGACGTTCCACTACAGAGACAAGGGATCGATGGCGACCATCGGGCGCAACAAGGCCGTGGCGCAGATAGGGCGCTTCCACTTCACGGGTGTGCTCGCCTGGTGGCTCTGGCTCCTGGTGCACGTCATGTCGCTGGTGGAGTTCCGCAGTCGGCTCGCGGTGCTCGTCGAGTGGGCTTGGGCGTACTTCACTTGGCAGCGCAGGTCGCGCGTGATCCTGGAGGTGCCCCGCGAATTCGCGCGCCCGAAGCATGCGGCCCGCACCGTGTGACACGCTGCTCGTGCGGAGCCGATGACGAGATCACAGCGAGGATTTGGTCAGCGCGCGCGGCTGTTGCCCGAACAGGTGTAGAACAGCGCCATCAAGGCTAGAGGCAGCAGGAATTTGTTGGCCAGTGGCGTGACCCAGCTCTCGTAGAGCCATGCCACCCACGCGGCCTGGCTGGCGGGATAGACGAGGTCGGGCACCCGGGAGAAGACCCAGGCCGCCGTGATCCACACACAAACCAGGGCGGACATTGCGAGCACGGGGAGCCCGAGTGCGAGCGCACGCCACCTGCGTCGCGGCTCGAACGGAACCGCCATCACAAGTGCCACGAGGACCGTTACGGGCAGGTAGAGGAGTCGCCGCGGATTCACGCGCACGGAGTGCGCTTGCGCGATGCCCTCCACGCGCAGTGTCAGCACCGTGTCCCACGAAGAGATCTCCTGGGAAGTCGCACGCGCGGGCTGCACGTCGATATGGCCACCGCTGCCCAACGTGAGCTCACCGAGCGTGACGTTGGCGAGGTGCGAGAAAGCCTGGGTCAACGGCGGACGCAGCGGTTGCCAGATCCAGAGCCCCAGCAGCAACACAACCGTGAAGCGAAGCAAGGGGCCTCGCAGGCTCTTGCGTGCATCGTCGCGTCCACCCACCGGGGCGACGGCTGGCTGCAATGCGGCGACCGCCGGTCCGTCGCATACGGGCTCTACGCGACGCGGCTCCGGGCGAGCCTTGACCTTGTTGCGCGTCTTGCGTCTAGCGGACACGGGCCGACCCACGCAACCACAACATGAATAACCCGCAGGTGCAGGCCACGAGTAGCAGAGGCATCCACTCCTCGTGAACTTCGTCGAAGCGGGCAGGGGAATGCGCACCGACCAGGTACAGGAGTGCCACGCGCGTCAGGTTGAGGAGGTTGAGCGCGGCGAGCCCCAGTGCGAGCCCCAGCGCTTTGAAGCGTGCTCGTGCGGGAAAAGTCAGGACCGCGCCTGCATAGAGAGCCTGCAGATCGAGCGCCGAGCAGGTCTTGACGATGAGGAGCGAGTAGGCCCCGTCGATGGAGGTGCCCTCCACGCGGACGCTGGGGTCGAAGATGCCGATCAACCATCCCGAGAGCCTGGCCTGTAGCGTGAGGTACTCCTGGAGGCTCCGCCCCACCGAGCCACTTGGGTCGTACGGGAAGTAGTAGAGGACCATGAGGCCCGTCATGCACGCTGCGGCGCGCAGAGCGTAGCCGAGGCCAGTCGGTACGCGCGGCCCAGACTGTGTGCTCGAGGCCGCGTCCATGGCCGAAAAAGCTAGCCGCAGCCCGTGGCGCGCTGCGTGACATTGCGGTCACAACTGTGCGGAGTTCGCTTGCAAAAGACATGCGACGGCGGGTCCGAATGGCTACTCTCACCCGATGGCAGCACGCAAAGAGTCGACCCATCCCGTCAAAGCGCTGTCGTCCGCCGATGCGGCGCTCGTCGAGCGCCTGCGCAAGCTGTGTCTGACGTTTCCGGAGGCCAACGAGCGGGTATCGCATGGCGAGCCCACCTGGTTCGCAGGCAAGGGCAAAGTCTTTGCCATGCTCGACAATCACCACCATGGCTCGCCCCATCTCTCCGTGTGGCTTCCGCAGCCGCCGGGCGTGCAGGAGAGCTTGATGGAGGCGGACGCCAAGCGCTTCTTCCGACCCCCCTATGTGGGGCCGAGCGGCTGGGTCGGCGTGGTGCTCGATACCAAGCCTGACTGGAAGCTGGTTGTACAACTGCTTCGCGACTCGTTCGTGCACGTCGCGACGAAGAAGCTGATCGCGCAACTCCCGTAGCTTGGGCGTGGCGAAAGCCACCCGGCTGACCTGCCTGACCGAGGTCGACGTTTGCCGCCGCGAACTCGAAAAGGTGTCAGGAAATCGTTTCGCCACGAGCCTCCGGAATTCGTGGCTCCGGTCGCGCCGTAGCGTAACTGTCACGTCGACGTAACCGCGTCATTCTTCCTATCTGGTAACCGGGACTCGGCTATCGCCCGCCGATTCTTGAGTCGGTGCCGCGGCGTTCTAGCAGCGAGGAATCGAGACCATGCGGAAGTCGTCGGCGAGGGCGGTCACTCTGGTAGCGGCCGTGTCATCCGTTTGTCTGCTGCTCGGGGGCGTGTGGTGGTACCGCGGGGAAGGGCGAGAACCCACGCGTGACTTAGATGCGGTGCGCGCGCCCTCACTGGCTCAGGGACCTATGCTGGGGGAACCGCTCGACCTCGCAGCGAGGCGGCCCTCGAGCCCTGGGGAGCGCGCCAGCCAATCCGCCTCATCCGCCCAGGCGCCCGTCGACGTGGGCGCCGTGATGCGGCGCGTACGCCATGGGTTTCGCGAGGACGTGGCAGCGGGTGGTTCTGGCCCCAGGCCAAGCAAGGGCGCTTCAGAGCGATTCAAGGGCGGCGCGGACATCTATCGCGTGCAGGTGGACAAGGGCGCGGTGACGCTCACGCCGGTCCACTATCCGAATGGCCGCCCCGTCGGGGCCGCCCGCCGCGAACCAAGACTGCTCGACCCTGTTCAAAACCCGGCGTCGTCCGGGGAAGAGCGTCTCGCCGGCTCCCCCTTGACCCTCGAGACCAGCGCCATCACGCGCGGCGGCAAGAGCCTGCTCGCTGCGCCCATGACCGAGGTCGGGAGCGAGGGCGAGCTGCGCATCAAACGCGGCGCAGTGACCGAAGTGCTGAGAAACTCGGAGCAGGACCTCGAGCAGAGCTGGGAGCTGAGCAAGCCTCCCGCGGGAGAAGGCGATCTCCTGGTCCGCGTGGCAGTCCGCGGACAGAAGCTGCGCGCGGCAGACCACACGGGCTTGCACTTCGTCGGCAGTCAGCACGAGCTCGGCTTCGCCTACTCCCATGCCACTGTGGTGGACGCGAGCGGAGAGCGCACGCCGGTGCCGGTTCGCTTTGAGGACGGAGCGATCGTGCTCGCGGTGAACGCCGAGCTACTGGACGAGGCGGAGTATCCGCTCGTGATCGACCCGGTGGTGGGTCCGGAGCGTGACACAGGGATCCCGGTGTTCGGCCCGGCGAGCCTGGATGAAGGCGATCCCGTCGTGGCAGCGAGTGGCCAGGGGACGTACCTCGTAGTGTGGGAGGTGAACCAGGACCTCTATGGGACGCGTGTGAACGCCAGCGGTTCGGTGCTCGACCCCGCGGGAATCGCCATCTCGACGGCCATGAATGCCCAGGTCGCCCCCGCCGTGGCGCATGACGGAACCAACTGGCTCGTCGTCTGGTCCGACTTCCGCAGTGGCGCTGCCAACATCCTCGGGACGCGAGTTCGCACCACCACGGGCGCCGTCCTCGACCCCAATGGCTTCACGATTTCGAACGCGGTCGACGCTCAATCGACCCCTGCGGTCGCGCACAATGGAAGCAACTGGCTCGTCGTCTGGGCGGACGCACGTAACGCCACGGGCTCGTCGGATGTCTACGGTGCGCGTGTGACCTCGAATGGCGTGATCCTCGACGCCAACGGGATCGCCATGTCCACCGCCGCCAACGTGCAATCGGCCCCATCCGTGGCGTCCGGCGGAGCCAACTGGCTGGTCGCGTGGAATGACTACCGCAGCGACGTCAACCATCCCGACGTCTACGCTGCCCGCATCGATGCCAACGGTGTCCTCGTCGATTCCAGCGGCATCGCCATCGCGACGGGTGCGGGCGACGAGCGCAACCCCGCGGTGGCCTACGACGGGACCCAGTGGCTGATCGCCATGGAGCGTGCGACCGACCTCTATGGGGCGCGGCTGAGCGCTGCTGGCGTCGTGCTCGATCCGAGTGGCTTCGTCGTCTCGACGGCAGTCAACAGCCAGAGCGACCCCGCAGTGTCCTACGATGGATCCAACTGGGTGGTGGTCTGGTCGGACGCTCGCTCGGGCGTTCCAAGCGTCTACGGGGCGCGCGTGAACGCCGGCGCGACGGTGCTCGACGCTAGTGGATTCCCAATCGCGACCGCCGCCCAGTCTCGCTACCCTGCCATCGCACGGGATGGAACCAGCTGCCTCGTCGTTTGGGAGGACGATCGCAGCACGGCCGCCACCACCATCTACGGCGCGCGCGTAAGCTCCGGCTCGATTCTCGACGCCTCGGGAATCGCGCTCTCGAGCAGCGCCGCCAACCAGCAATCGAGCGTCGCGCTCGCCTACGACGGCACCAACTGGCTCGTGGTCTGGCGGGACGATGACGTGGACTCTTCCGACATCTACGGAACGCGTGTGAACGCAGCGGGTGTCGTTCTCGACCCGAACGGCATCGGCATCGCGACGGGGCCTTTCAGTCAGTTCAACCCGGCGGTCGCGCACAACGGAACGGACTGGCTCGTCGTCTGGGAAGACTCGAGTGATAGCCCCAGCCTGTACGATCTCTACGGAACGCGCGTAACCGCCAACGGCACGGTGCTCAATCCGACCCCGATCGCCATCTCGACTGCCGCCCAAAACCAGCTCTCTCCCGCGATTGCGTCCGATGGATACAACTGGTTCGTCGTTTGGCACGACAACCGGAGCGGCAACTACGACACCTACGGCACGCGTGTCGACGCCAGTGGCTTCGTCCTCAATCCGAGCGGCTTGGCCCTTTCGACGGCCACCAACAACCAGCTCTATCCGGCCGCGTCGTACGATGGAACCAACTGGCTCGTGGTCTGGCAGGACTATCGAAACGGCAGCGGCAACAGCGACATCTACGGCACGCGCGTCAGCTCGAGCGGCGTCCTGCTCAACCCGAGCGGCATCAGCATCGCGACTGGGGCACAGAGCCAGCTCTTCCCCGCGCTCGCGCACGACGGTACCAACTGGCTCGTGGCCTGGGACGACTTTCGCGGCGCCACCTACGACATCTACGGTGCCCGGGTCAACGCAGGGGGCGGCCTGCTGGACACCAGCGGACTCGTCCTCGGTAGCGGCGCAGGCGATCAGACCTCCGCTTCGGTGGCGCACGACGGCACCAGCTGGATCGTGGCTTGGCAAGACAAGCGCAGCGGCGGCAGCATCGACATCTACGGCTCGCGCGTGGACGCCAACGGCGTGCGCCTCGATGCGAACGGATTCGGCATCGCGACGGGCTCGCCAAACGAGCAGGCCCCTGCGATCGCCTCCGGCCCGAATGGCACGCTGCTGGTTTCATACGCTTCTGTGTCGGGCGCGAACGTCCGCGCGAAGATACGCCTGTTCCGCGGTCAGTGCGCCGCGGCCGACGTCACCTGCGACGGGGTCGACGATGATTGCAATGGCACCGCCGACGAAGACTACGTGCCCACGCCGGGCTCGTGCGGCGTCGGCGCCTGTCTCGCGATGGCCACCAAGAGCTGTAGCGCGGGTGTGGAGCACGTGGTTTGTACACCGGGAACGCCGGCATCGAGCGACGCCACCTGCAACGGCATCGACGAGGACTGCAACGGCACCAAGGACGAGGACTACGTGCCGTCCGCCACGGCCTGCGGTATCGGCGCATGCTCTGCCAACGGTACCAAGAGCTGCGTCGCGGGCAGCGAACACGACAGTTGCACACCGGGGACGCCGGCCCCGAGCGACGCCACTTGCAACGGTCTCGACGATGACTGCAACGGCACCAGCGACGAGGACTATCTGCTCACCGCTACGGCGTGCGGCGTCGGCGTCTGCTCCGCCAGCGGTACCCTGAGCTGCACTGCGGGTAGCGAACACAACAGCTGCACGCCTGGGACCCCCGCCTCGAGCGACGCCACCTGCAACGGTCTCGACGACGACTGCAACGGCACCAGCGACGAGGACTACGTGCCCGTCGCCACCACCTGCGGCATGGGCGTGTGCTCCGCCAGCGGAAGCATGAGGTGCATCACGGGCCAAGAGAGCAATAACTGCGTGCCCGGCGCGCCCACGGGCAACGACGCCAGCTGCAACGGGCTCGACGACGACTGCGACGGCCACAGTGACGAAGCCTTCGTCGCTGTCCAAGGATGCGGCGTCTGCGTCTCGGGTACGTGTACCACGCTCCCGAGTGGCGCGAGCTGCACGACAGGACTGCAGTGTACCTCGGGCTTTTGCAAGAACTCGGTCTGCGCCGCCGCATCGGCAGTGCCCGCATCCAACCTGTTTGGGCTGAGCTTGCTGGCGGTGGGATTGGCCGCGGTCGGTGCGGCCGGCATGCGCAAGCGGCGCCGAAGCGAGCGCTGAGGGCCACGTCCGTTAGGCTATTCCGAGGTCACGGCGTCACACCCGTCGCTGTTAGCGATCACGAAGCGCGAAGCAGAGTAGCACCCTCCAAACGCCGTCACCGGGGCACCAGCTTGCTCGGCCGCGTCGGTGAGCAACTGGAGGGTGTCACTACCCTCCGAGTCCTCTCCATAGCCGATATCGCCAGTGGTGATCTCGCGGATGGGCGTGCCCGGCGGAGCGGAGACTTGTACGGTGTCGAAGCTAGTCCAGATGACCTCGGCGAGTTGCACGCCTTCGTCCTGCGTGATGACCCAGTTCATGGCCTCGTAGCTTGAGAGCACCAGCGTTACAGGAACCCCCACGCGCTCGACGTGCACGCTCGCGTCGTGCGTCGCAGGTTCGGCAAAGGAATCGCCGCTGCTGCGCCCTTCGTACACACCGATGACGTAGACTTCGGGTGAGCCGGCCTCACCCTCGAGCTGACGCACACGGTAGCCAGCCTGGACGTAGCAGTCCTGCACGCGTACTCGTCCTTCACACGTGGCGGGGGCTTGCCCGTCGTTCCCGTCATCGATGACAAGCTCCACGTCGTAGCCGCCGATCTCGAAGTTCGTGCTCCGTAGCTCGAATTGGAGCGAGACCGCGCTGCCTTGGCCCGCGCTCACCTTGAACCCAAGAGGATTGTCGGAGATGACGTTCGCCAGGAACGGGCGATCCGTCTGGACCGTGGAATCGACGGGCTCCAGAAAAGCATGGCCCACGATCGAGACCCAGTACGTCCCTGGCGGGGCAACGTCGGAGATGGTGTCCTCCATCAGTTCGTCGGTCGCGTAGGTCTTGCGGAAGTTCGCTCCGGCCACGACGACGGTGGCGCCCCGCAGACGGTAGCTTGGGCCGGACGCCCCCGGGGTGACCAAGGTCAGCGCGAAGGACCCTGTCGTGGTGCTCTCGTCGGGTGCATCTCCGCTACCCCGGTGCGAAGCGCGCGACGTGGGCTCGTCTCCGTCGCCACAGGAGACCGAGGCCAAAGCCAGTAAGCCAGCGATCAGACGCGCTTTCGTTTCCGGGTGATGCACGAGCCCTCCGAGTGATAGGAATGGGAGCCTCGAGCCTCGCAGAATGGTCCAGCCGAGCCGATGTTTTGGGAGGGTCTCACCCCGGCTTCATCCCACGTAGTGCTCCGCATGAAAGGTGTGCGTGTTGCACGCAGTCGTCCTCAGGGCCCGTCCTCCTCCTCCTCTCCAGTCAGCACGTTGTAGGCCTTCGAGTCGAAGTCACTGACGCTGTATGCCGCCGTCCAATACTCCGGGTCGGCCTCGACGCCCTCGGCGACAGGGAAGGTCAGCTGTGCGATCTGCACGTGGGCCAGGCGGTAGGGCCCGGCGCGGGCGGCGTCGTGCAGGAGCTTCCCGTAATAGTCGAACTCGAGCCAGTGCGTACCGCGGGTCAGCGTATAGGTACGCTCGCTGACGCCCACCGGAAAGCCGTCGTCGGTGTAGAGAGACGCCATCAGTTGGTAGTCGCCGTCCGTGTCCACGTTGACCTCGGCCGAGAGCACCAGCGCTCCTGCGACGACAGTGTCGCGATACTGTCCGGTGAGGCGCGCGTAGGAGGGTTGCAGCATGAAGGCCGCGCTTTGGCTGACCTCTGCGTCCAGACCTACGCGCACCAGGTACAGCCCCGGTTGGCGCACGGGTCCATCGGCCGCGAGCTCGAGCACCCCTTCGTAGTGACCCGCTGCGTTCGTGGTGAGTTTGAACTCGCTGAGATCCGAGCCGTTCTCCCCGCGCAGGACGGCGGAGAGCGTGGTGGGCAAAGGCTGCTGTGCGCGCCCGCCGGTGGCATCCAGCAAGGCGGTTACCCGCAGCGTCGACCCGGGCTCATATTGCTTGCGGTCGGTGAACACGGTCAGGCGCAGGTTGCCGTCGGCGCTCGTGGCGCTGCGTCGCTCCACCTCGCGGGCCCGCAGCACCGGATCGTGGCGCTCCAACAGAAAGCGCTGGTTGTGTGCGGGATAGCGACTCTGCTCCTCGATGGCGCGCATGATCGAGGTCTCCATGTCCGTGCGATTGGACTTGCTGGCGAGCTCGCGGTAGGTCGCGCGATCGCGCGCCAGGCGCTCCTGTTCGCTCCGGGTGCGCGCCGTGGGGGTGGTGAGTTTGGCCAGCTCTGCCATCAGCGCTTCCGGACTCTCCGCGGCTGCCGCCCGCAGCGGATCGCTCGGCTCGAGGCGTACTTGTGCCGCGCTCTGTCGGGCCTCGCTGGCAGGTGCGCCACAGTCCATATCGACCGCGCTGGCGGGGCGCCAGGCGCGTTGGACCATCCAACTGGCGAGGAGAACGAGCAGGACGCAGGTGGCGTCCGACCAAACTCGACGGCTCATCGGGACCTCAGAGGCTGCCGCTCGCCACGCACTTGGGGATGGCGCGGCTCATGTCCAGGTTAGTACCGCAGTTGAGTGCGTCGGCGGCGCCCGTGTCCTGAGCGACGGTTCCAGTCTTCACGCCGCGTTCCGACTCGTGGTCCTGATCGAAGGTGCCCACGTTGAAGGTATTGCTGTGCCGCTTGTTGAGGTTGTTGCAGCTGAAGGTGACCGCCACGCCGAAGGCGTATTCGCGCAGGTCGGACTCGAGGTCGCGCGTGGGTGAACCCGCGCAATTCATCTGGGACGCGAGGTTGACGGTGCCGTCATCTTCGCCGCCGAGCAGCGCCGAGGAGGCCGTGAGCGGCATGGCGAAGCTGGCCGTGCCACCGAAGTGATAGGTGGGCTTCAGCATCTTGCTGCCGCTGTTGGCGCTCGGGTTGTACTGGGCGAGCGTCTGCAGCGACGGCGTGCAACCTGCGCCCACCACCTGCTCGGCCAGCGCCTTGCTCGCTCCGTTGGTGCACACGATGTCCATGCCCTGGGTGCCGTTGATCGCGCCGCCGATGGTGATCAGCGCCGTGATCTTGCTCATCGCCGTGTCGAGTGGCAGGGCGGTCGTGGCAGCTCCCGCCAGCGTGCTCGCGGTGATGGTTGCGCCGTCGGCGGTGACGAGACCCTTGTTGTAGAAGCGCGCGCCCGGGTAGGCGTTGGCATTGATGTACGTCATCACCTGGGCACCCTGACTGTGGGCGACCACGTAGAAGCGGTCCGAGGCGCTGCACTGGCCGGCATGGCTGTAGTAGTCGCCCTGGCCGGAGGTGATGCTGATCAGCTGCGCCACCACGCTGGCGACGACGTCGGCCTGCCAGTAGGCCTTGTGCGGGCCGTCGTAGGCGTTCCAGCGGATCACGCCGTGGTTGGCGAGCCCGTTTTGCGTGACGCTCTGAATGAAGTCGCCGTTGGTGGTGCGCCAGTAGTTGTAGCCGTAAGCCACGCTGTTCGGCGCATTGGGGTCGACTCCGATGGGATCCTGCGTCGTGTCGGCCGCGCGGGTGTGGCCGTGAACGAGGATGAAGCAATCCTTGGCGGCGGCGGACTGCGGGAGAGCACTGGCGGCGGCGCAGAGGCCGAGCGCGAGCAGACTGGTCTTGAAGAGCATGTGGCTGAAACCTCGCTGTGATGCGGTTTGCAGCCCCTACAGCAGCGACCGTGCCAATCGGCACAGGTACGCGCAAAACGTAGCAAAACGCGCGCGATCTCGCCGGGTCCGGGCACCATCAGGGCGGCTCGCTACGGACCTGGGTTGTCAAAGCGATAAGGCGCGCTTCCCCGGGGCCTATCGAAAGCGCAACACTCGGACGACCCTAGCGGGAGCCGAGTTGCTTCATCAGGCGTGACAGATTGGACGGGTGGAGCCCGAGGGTCCGCGCGGCCTGGGCTTGGTTGCCTTCCGCCTGGGCCAGCGCCTCGGCGATGGCGCGCCGCTTGGTCGCAGCGACCTGGTCCGCCAGCGTGCCAGGCCCCGACGTCTCGGAGTGCTCCGCATGCTCCGCTTCGCCGACGCTGTCCCGCAGCTCTTCGGGCAGATCTTGCGGCGTGATCTCGTTCCCCTCGCACAACACCACGGCCCGTTCGATGACGTTGGCCAGTTCCCGCACGTTGCCGGGCCAGGCGTAGCCGCGCAGATGGGCGAGGGCCGCGCGACCGAGCGAGAGGCCGGGCCGCTTCTGCTCCCGACAGGCACGCTGCAGCAGGTGCTGCGCCAGCTCGTCGATATCGGTCCTTCGCTCCCGCAGCGGCGGCAGTGTGACGCTGATCACGTTCAGCCGGTAGAACAGGTCCTTGCGAAAGCGACCCTCCTGAATGGCCTGTTTCAGATCGCGGTTGGTGGCCGCCAGGAGGCGCACGTCGGGGCGCAGCGTCTCGTTGCCTCCCACACGCTGGATCTCCCCATCTTGCAGGACACGGAGCAGCTTGGTCTGCACCTCCAGCGGCAGCTCGCCGACCTCGTCCAGAAACAGCGTACCGCCGTCGGCGAACTCGAACTTGCCCCGCTTGCGCGCGATGGCGCCCGTGAAGGCGCCCCGCTCGTGGCCAAACAGCTCGCTCTCCAGCAGCGTGGGGCTCAGGGCCACGCAATTGATCACCACGAAGGGCTTGTCGGAGCGATCGCTCCAAGCGTGCACGGCCCGCGCGGCGAGCTCCTTGCCCACGCCGCTCTCGCCCAACAGCAGCACCGTGGACTTGCTCTTCGCAGCGCGCTCCAGGGTGCGCAGCTGGCGCGCCATCTCCTCATGCTGACCGGCCACCAGCTGATAGCGCCGCTCGGTCTCGTCGCGTAAGAGCAGCGCCCCATCGCGGGCGGCTTGCTCGACGCGAGTTCGGAGCACGGTGGCGCCCACCATCCCGGCGAGCACTTCGAGCCACTGCGTGTGCTCGCTGGCAAAGCCGCTCGGTAGACCGGTGTTCAGTACTTGCAACGTGCCGAGGCGCTCGCCACCACGCGCGATGGGACAGCAGATCATCGAGCGCGTGCGGTGCCCGCTGGTCTCGTCGACCTTCGAGAAGAAGCTGGTCTCTGCGGCGACGTCGTTGGAACAGAAGCTGATGCCCGTGCGAAACACCTGGCCCGCGATGCCCTGGTCCGCCGGGATGCGGAAGGGAGCGACCGAGGCCGGACCTTGGCTCAGGAAAAACACCAACTCGTCTCGCGCCCGGTCGTAGAGGGACAGGCTGCAGGCCTCCGCCGCGAACAGCTGGAGCGCAGAGTCCGCTACGGCGGAAAGGACCTGCTCCGCGTCGGTGAGATTCATCAGCGCATGCGAGGCCTGCACCAGCGGCACGAGGCCCGAGTTCGACGAGGAGGTCACGCGAGTTCCTAGTCCCGAAGGCCGCGCGCCGCCACGCGTGGGGCGGAGATTGTGGGCGAACTTACGGGTCGCGCCGTGGATTGCGTTCCTCCCGCCGCTGATTCGGCTATCCCTGGGACAGATGGCTTCCCGTTGGCCAATCCTGGCGTTGCTCTGGCTCTTCGCCTGTAGTGCCTGTGATCCGTCCCCTGGCGTACCGCGCGCTCGCGCCGGCGTGCTCGACCTGCGCGCCTGGGACTTCGCGCAGCGCGGGCCGGTGGCGCTGCAGGGGCAGTATCGGGTGGCTTGGAACGCTCTCCTGACGCCGGGCCCACCCAGCGCCGACGGCTCACGATCCCCGCGCGAACAGCAGTTCGATGCCCTGGCGCAGCGGCTCTTGCCCGTGCCAGGCCAGTGGCTGAACCTGCCGGGACTGCCAAGCGGCCGCCCGGGGCACGGCGCGGCCACCTACCAACTCAAGGTGCTGCTCGGACGCGCTTCGCGGGGACTTGCGCTGCAGCTGCCGTTTCCCACGGTGGCTCTGCGGACCTGGGTCAATGGCGTGCTGATCGCTGAGCGCGGACGTCCCGCTCTCTCGCGCGAGCAGGAGCAACCGGCGCTCGGGCACGATGTGGCCGGCGTGCCGGACGGGGTACGTGAGCTTACCCTGGTATTTCAGGCGTCGAATCACTCGACCCGCACGGGTGGCTTCGCGGCGGCGCCCCGGCTCGGGCCGCGCGAAGCCGTGCTTTCGCGCCTGCTGCGGGAGTTCGTGGGGACCGCGCTGATCTTCGGCATCCTGCTGATCATCGGCTCCTATCACCTGGGGCTGTCGCTGGTGGCACCCAACCACGAGGCCCAGCGTCTGTTGGCCTACAACGCCTTCGCGGTGGCGACCCATCAAGCACTCGCCAGCGGCGCCACGCTTGCCACGCTCTCGCCCAGCACGCTCCCGCCCCTGTGGTTGCTGCGTGTGGAGTACCTGGCCCTGTACCTGAGCATGCCGCTCGGTGTGGCGCTGACGCGGCGCCTGTTTCCCGCGGAGATGCGCGCGCCCTGGTTTCGTTGGTTCGAGTACCTCGGCGCCGGCTTTTGCTTGCTCGTGCTCGTCTTGCCCGTCGAGCTGTTCACGCGCACCCTCAACCCCTTCGGAAGTTCCGCCATGCTCGCGCAAGCGACCGTGCTGGTCGCGGTGTGGCGGGCGCTGCGAGAGGGGCGCCCGCAAGCCGGGTTCTTGCTGTTCGCGGGGCTGATTCACGCGCTAGCCAACACCCACGACTTCATGGTCGCGCACGGCTTCTTTCCGCGCTGGTTGGGAGACCCGCGTGGACCTTCGCTGTTGCTCTTGTTTGGCGCGCAGGCCTACTCGTTGGCCAAACGCTTTGCCGACGCCAGCCGCCGCGAGCTCGAGCTCATGCGCGATGTGCAAGCCAAGAACCAGGCCCTCGAGCGCACCAACCGCTCCATCGAGCGCTTCGTGCCGAGCGAGATCCTGGCGCTCCTGAAGCGTGGATCCGTCTCTGACGTGCAACGCGGCGATCAGGTTGAGCTCACCATGGAGGTTCTGTTCTGCGACATCCGCGGCTTTACGTCGTTGGTCGAAGCCACGCCGCCGGGACAGGCATTTCATTTCATCAACGATTACCTGCAAGCCATGGAGCCCGCCGTGCATGCGGAAGGCGGCTTCATCAATCAATACCTGGGCGATTGCATCATGGCGCTGTACCCCACCGGTGCGGACGCTGCCCTGCGCAGCGCGTTGGCCATGCTCGAGCAGCTCGCCGAGTTCAACCGCAAGCGCCCACCCGGACAGGCGCCCTTGCGCGTCGGCATCGGCATCAGCTCGGGTCCCGTGATTCTGGGCGCCATCGGCGGTTCCCGCCGTCTCGACAGCGGGGTGGTGGGGGACGCCGTCAACCTCGCGGCGCGCGTGGAGAGTCTGACCTCGGTCTACGGTGTGCCACTGCTGTTGAGCGAGCACACCGTCGCGCGCCTCCAAGACCCCGGAATGTTCGACCTGCGCGAGATCGATCGGGTCGTGCCCAAGGGCAAGAAGCAGTCGGTGCGCATCTTCGAGGTGGTGCGAGGGACTGCGGAGGAGCGCGCGCCTCTGCAAGCGCAGTCCGTTCCCTGAGCGGCTCCGTGTCCTATGCCGACTACGGACCGCGCGGCAACACCAGGTCCGGTGCGTAGTTGCCCGCGCCGTAGGCCGCGCAGAAAGCGTCGGGCCGATCCTTGTAAACGGGATCCAGCGCGATCACCGCGGGCCGCACCTTTTCCCATAGATTGAACGGTCCGTATTCCACGTTGTAGTTCTTGGCGACGATCACCAGGTCGAGTCCCGGGTGCATCACGATGAACTGGCCCCCTGCGCCCTGGGCGCTGTAGACGCCCACGTCGTACTGCTGCACGCAGGAAGTGCCTGCGAGAGCCGCGCGGCAGTCGCGCGCCGGAGACACCCCGTGCGGATAGGATTGCCAGAAGGCTGCCGGGGCGCAGGGGTCACCGTTCTTCCACTTCTTGGCTTCGGCGTCGGAGGGGGGATTGAAGACGTTGCCGCCAGCACCCTGGGCGTTGCCGCGGTGGTTGAGCCACATCAAGTGACCGTAGGACGTGTTGGCGTACTCGAAAGCAGGGTGGGACATCCGGTACACCCACTCCTTCGCCACCAGGCGCTCGCCATTGTACCAGCCATCATGGAGCAGAAGCATGCCGAGCCTGCCCATGTCGGACATGTTGCCGAACCAGCCGCCCGCGATGCCGAAGGGAGCAGGTAGCCAGCTGGAGTTCGTCATGCCCAGCTTGTTGAAGAGCTCTCGCTGCACGAAGTCCGAGGCATCCGTGCCCAGAGTAGGAATCTGACCGATGGCCTTCTTGGTCACGTCGATCAATGTGTTGATTTGCACGTTGCCGAAGGTGTCGTACTCGAAGTCGCTGCCCGGGATGAGGTTGTCTGCAGACATCGACATCACATGGGTGAGCCGAGCGAACGGGCTGTAGTTCACCGAGCCGAGCCAGTCGGTGGCCTTGTCCTCGGGCAGGATGGTTCCAGTGCCCGACCCACTGCGCTGGATATCCTGCGTGAGGTAGGCGGCGCGCCCCACCATCAGACCACCCAGCGTCTTGGTCGCCGAGTACAGCGAGCCCACGCCGTCGGAGCCCTTCATGTAGCACTGTTTGCCATAGCGGAAGATGGCGAGGTTCGCGATGTCGGCGGCCTCCAGCTTGCTGACGTCCAGGCGACAGTCCGCGCGAGCGTCCGCGGGTGTCCAGGGGTTCATGCCCGGGTCTTTGTAGTCCGCGGTGGTGTGCAGCGCGCTGCTCTGTTCGTGGACCTCGTCATCGCCCTCGCTGCCGTCGGTCGCGATGCAACCGCCCGTGGTCAACAAGCCCAGGCAAAGCGCGAGCGCGGGCGCGCGCGTGGACAACCTCTGGACAACGCGAGCAATCGATTCTGGTTGGATGGTGCAAAGCATGGTCGTGACCTCGGGGGATAGGGCAGGGTGCCTCTGCAAACCGCGCCTTGGTGCGCGTGTGCAAGCTCCCTCTCGTCCCTGGCCATTTCACGTCGCATGCCAGCGCTGCGGCTAGCCTGGTGAATCCGCGTAGAAGCCCGTGAAAATGGGCGTTCCGGCGCCTTTCCCAGCGCAACCAAGGGAATCATCGCGCGGCATGCGCAGCGGCGAAACGTGCGAACCCGACAAGCGGGCGCGCCGCCGAGCATCAAATTGATAACGCTGGGCAGGTCCCACGAAACGCGGAGACCCAGGCCGGCAAAAGCCAGCCCGGGTCCCTTGTCTGGACGGCGATCCGTCGTCTAGAGCGTTTCGCTCCGTGTCACTTGCCCACGGAGACCGTGGCGCTCCCCAGAGAGACGGAGCCGCCGCTGTCCTGGCACGAAATGCCGATGGTGTACGTGCGATCCGCGCCACCCGTACGGGTCGCGCGCAGCAGCACGTTGTGGCCATCCACGACCGCCGAGTCAGGTCCGTGCACGCTGTTCGGCTGATCGCTGGTCACGCTCAGCGAGCAGACCGTTCCGGGGCAGTTGTCGCTCACACTATAAGCGACGCTGATCGGAACCAGCTTGTTGTTCGGGGGCCAAAGCAGCGCCTGGCTGACGCCGACGCCGGCGATCGAAGGCGAGGGGTTGACGGCGGTGATGGTGACCGATGCCGAGTCGTCCTCGGGCGTGGGGTCGGTGATGCTGGAGGATGCCGTGGCCTTGCTCGTGAGCTGGGTACCGTTGGACACGGCGCAGTCGAGCTTGGCCGAGAGGGTCGCGGTCACGCTCGCGTCTCCGGCGAGGGTGTCGTAGCTAAAGGTGACGGGAGAGCTGCCGGCCTGGCAGGTACCGCCGGTCGCCGTGCACCCGAGAGGCAGGAGCTGCGAGGGCAGGGCGTTCGAGAGCGTCACGGCGCTGGCCGAGAGGATGCCCGTGTTGGTAGCCGTTAGCGTGAAGGTGACCTGGGAACCGGTGACCACGCTGCTGGCCGACGCGCTCTGGTTGAGCGTGAGGTCCGGACCACGCTCAGTGACCGGCTGCCGCACGTAGGACAGGTTCTTCGCCGCTAGGTCCTCATCCGTGAAGCCGAACACGTACCAACGGTTCGGGCCCGCCACGTTCGGCAGGAAGTCGTTGTCGTTGGCGACGTAGAGCGTGTGGGTGACCACGTCGTTGAGCAGGACGTCAGGACCGAAGGCCAGCCCCTCGATCTTGGCAGGGATCTGCGCCACGGAGGTTCCGTAGGTCTTCAAGGACGCGACGATATCGAGGAACAGTACCTTCTTCACGGCGTAGTTGAGCAGCGTGGCCTGGCCCGACATGCCGGACACATCCGTGGCACCCGCGATGTCCACGGCCCAGAGCTGCTTGACCACCGCGTTCGAGCCATCGCCGAGGCCCTTGCCGTCGCGCGTGTCGATCAAGAACTGGTGGTTGTTGAGGGCGATGATCTCGCTGCTGTTGTAGGCCTTGGAGCTGGTCCCGATGGTGATCTGATTGTCGTAGACGTATTCGTGCGTGGCGCCGGAGGCGATGTCGATGGTCACGATGCGATTCGGGCGCGCGCCGTCGCCACCGTCCTGGATCAGCGGGCTCTGCACGAGTGCGACGAGGGTGGAGCCGTCCGGGGTGATGGCCAGGCCTTCCATGCCCTTGTTGGTCACGCGGCCGATGGTGTTGCCGCTGATCTCGGCTGCACCGAGGGCAGACAAGTTCGGGATCGCAAAGTAGCTCGGGAGCGCGAAGCTGCGCAGGCGTTCGCCCGTCAAGCGGTCGAACTGATACACGTAGGGGCCGTACTCGTCCGCGACGAACACCGAGTTGCCGTCGTTGGAGATGACGAGCCCTTCGGGATCCAGGCGCGCGAAGTCGGGGGTCGTGGACAGCCCGGGCCCGAAGTTGTCCGAGCGCCCCGTGAAATAGAACTTGCCCGCGGTATTGGCGGCGGGCGTCCCGTCGCCCACGCCAGGCGTATTGCCATAGACGAGGGGGCTCGCGCTGTAGAGCAACGTCGTGGCCTTGAGCTCCGCCGCCAGGCTGAAGGGAAGCGAACCGGACGTGGCCGGGCTCAGCTTGAGGCTCAGGGTTTCGAGGCGCGGGATGAACGAGCTCGTGTTGTCGAGCGGGGTGCCGTTCGTGTAGGGCGTGGCGTTGGGGCCGCGATCCGGAAGACCGAGGAACGTGGTGCCTCCCGCGAAGGCCAGGGCCGAACCGATACCGCCCAGGACGTTCTGCGGCAGGCCGTTCTCCAGGGGGGCCACCACCGGTGACAGATCGGTGGCAAGATCCAGCGTTCCCGTGGCGATCAGCTGCGGGCCGGTGGACAAGGCCTCGACGTGCGAGGACACCAGCTGCGGGGAGACGTCATCTCCAGATTCCGTCCCGGACTGCGCGCCGCAGCCGCCGATCGTCAAGCTGCCACCGATCGCCAACGCTGCCGTGGCTCTTTCGAAACTCTTTCTCATGATTTACGTTCTCCGTGGCGCGGAATCTACGGTTCGCCATGCGGCGTCCATGAGACATTTTGGCTGCAACTTCATTGCAGCCGCCGCACGCGACCAAGGCGCTCGGGGAGAGCGTGAGAACCCTCGCGGGGCCGAAGCGGTCCGACCCTTCCAGGCAGCTCAGCGATACGGGTTGTACGTATAGGTCCGGGACACGGTCTCCGGAATATTGAAGTACGCCACCACGAGCTTGACGGGATCCGTCGCGAGCTCGCCGCGCCTGGGTCCGTCGTTGCCGTCGTCCCAGCCCCAGGGAGCCTTGGCCGCATGGGTATTGCAGCGAATCGCCCCCGAGCCGCAGCCGCCGGTGGTATCCCCTGCGAAGCTGCCGAAGCTCGCGAACGGGGAGCTGTTGTTGCGCTGATCCCAGAGGCCCCCCGACGCGAAGACGTCGACCAGCTTGTACTTCACGTCGCGGTCGTTATGCACACGCCGCTGCGCTGCGAGCTGATGGCGTGCGCGCTCGACAGGTTCGCTGTGATGCGTCGGCAAAACTGCCACAGCCACTGCGTCTTCTAAACACGCTTCACGCGGTGTGCCTTCATCACTTTGCACGAAGGACATCGAAGCTCAGCATTCGTTGTTTAGCGTACGCCAACCGACTGCCATGCCGGTTCGCCTTGGTCCGCGACGCGCGCGGTCGCTGGGCTTGGACGGACTGCGCGAGCGGACGACGTGCACCACCACGGAGTCCGCTGAAAGGGTTCGCCATGCGCCATTCAATCTTCGCCGCCCTTGTAGTGTTTCTCGCATTTTCCAGCCGAGCGAGCGCGCAGTCGGCGCCCGAGGTCGGTCTGCAACCTGCGAAGGGACGCGTGTTCCCCGTGGACGGAAACACCGCGCCCAAGCCGCGACCCAGCTTCGACGCTGCGGCGAGCGCGCGACACGGAATGATGCTGCCGGATCTGATTGCACCGGGTTCGGACGAAGCGCCCCGGGTCACGGCCACCGGATGGTCTGGCTACGACAGCGCGCGTGAGTCGGCCGTGGTGCGCTCGTTCGTGGACGCCAACGTATGGGCACGCCTTTCGCTACGTGCCGGTGTCTCCTACCTGCCTGATCCAACAGCTCGATCGGCTCAACCCATGATCGGTGCCAAGGTCCAGCTCCTGCGGCAAGCCAAGCAGGGCATCGATCTCAGCCTCGGCGGATTCTATCGCCTGGATCGGTTCACGAGTGAAGAGGGCCTGGCTCAGCTCGTGGTCTCGCTCGGCGGCCGTATCGGCAAGCTGGGGCTCTGGGGCAATCTGACCTACGGTCAGGACCTGGAGGGTGACGACTTCGAGGGCGAGAGCATGTTCGCCGTCCTCTATGCGCTCAGGCCCGACCTGCAGCTCGGTCTCGAGGCGCGCGCTCGCTTCTTGCTCGAGTCGACGGACGCCAAGCGCAAGGACACGCCTGCTCCCACGGGAGACATGTCCATCGCCCCCACCTTCAGCTATGCGCTCGGCCCGGTAGCGCTCCTCGCGCAGGCGGGAGCCTCGACCCTGCACACGAATTCCTGGCATGCGGGAGCCATCGCGATGGGTGGCCTTTCCGCGGTGTTTTGACGCGCAGTCCAGCACGGTACCCGCAACGTTTTGGGTTCGAAGCAGCGAGGGAGAGTCTCATCATGAGAAGACCAACACTTTTCAAAGCGCTCCAGTACGGCACCATGACCTCGGCTCTGATCCTGGCCACGCAAGCCCAGGCGGATCGGCCAGCCACGGGCGCGGCGCCCGAGCAACTGGCGACCGGTCAGTACGTCACGCCCACCGTCCTGCGCGGTGCGGTCCAGAAGTTTCTGAACCCGGGTCTGGCGGACTACCCGAACTTCATTGCGGGCGAAGCGGTTCGTTCTCAGCTCAGCCCCGACGGCAATACCCTCGCGGTGCTGTGCGCGGGCCAAAACTCGATCTACAAGCCGACTGGCACCGTGGACACCGCAGCCTCGACGCAGTTCGTATTCCTCTACGACGTGAGCGGCGCGAAGAAGTCATCGCCCGAGCTCAAGCAGGTGCTCAAGCCGGTCAATACTCATGTCGGTCTGGTGTTCTCGCCGAACGGAACCACGCTGTACGCCGCAGGCGGCAAGGACGACCTGGTGTACGTGTACCAGCAGACGGACGGCGTTTGGGCACCGAGCGGCACCATCACTCTTGGGCACGGCGCCAAGGGCATCGGCCTCTCCGTGGGACCGAACGCGAGCGGCCTGGCCGTCTCCGCCGATGGCAGCACGCTGGTGGTGGCGAACAACTACAACGACTCGATCAGCGTCATCGACACCGCCACGAACAGCGTGCGCTACGAGCACGATCTGCGTCCCTTCGCTGCCTACAACGAGGGCGTCCAGGGCGGCGTCGGCGGCACCTTCCCCTTCGCCGTCGCGATCAAGGGCGACGATACGGTCTACGTGTCCTCCGACCGCGATCGCGAAGTGGACGTGATCGACATCAGCAGCAAGACCGCGGGCCGCTTGATCAAGCGCATCAAGCTGGAGGGCAACGCACTCGGCATGACGCTCGACAAGGCGGGCCGGCGCCTGTTCGTCGCCCAGGACAACGCGGATCGCGTGGCGGTCATCGACACGGCGCGCAACGTGGTGCTCGCGAACATCGACGCTCGCGCACCTCTTGGCGTCTTGCCCTACGGCGAGGACCACGCTGGCCACAACAAGAACGCTCGCTACACCGGTGCCGCGACCTTTACGGTCACTCTGTCGCGCGACGGCCAGACCCTGTACGCCGTCAATGCCGGGGCCAACTCGATCGCCGTGATTCCGCTGCTGGGCCCCGAGCGCGCCTGGAAGGTGGCCGCACTGATCCCCACCGCCTACGAGCCCCACGACATCACGTTCAGCGCCGACGGCGCGTGGATGTACATCATCAACGGCAAGAGCGTGACCGGGCCGAACCCGCAGCACCTCTCGAGCTCCACGGGCTCGATGACCAGCATTCAGTACCCCGGCGGAAATCAAGCGGCGGTGCTCGCCTCGCGCGCTTCCAACCAGTACCAGTTCCAGCTGGAGCGAGCGTCGCTGGTGGCTGCACCGGTGCCAGGCTGGTGGGAGCTCCCGGGACTCACAGCCACCGTCGCCCACAACAACTTCTACAGCGGCGAGGGAAGCAACGAAGACCGTAAAGTCATGCGCTTCCTCCAGGACCACGTCAAGCACGTGATCTACGTGGTCAAGGAGAACCGCACGTTCGATCAGATGCTGGGCGACCTGGAGAACGGCGCCGAAGTCGACCCGACGATCACGCAGTTCCCGGCGGCGATCACGCCCAATCAGCACCGCTTCGCGGAAGAGTTCGTCACCCTGGACAACTTCATGGATCCCGGCGACGGCAGCATGGATGGCTGGTCGTGGTCGCTGCAGGGCCGGGTCACCAACACGGAGACGATTACCCAGCAGATCAACTACGCCAACGTGAGCCGCGGGCTCTCCTACGAGTCCGAGGGCGCCAACCGCGGTGTGCCGGTCAACTGGGCCACGGTCGCCGAACGCGACGCCGCCGGAGGGCCGGCTGGCACCACGAACTACTCCCTGGCCACAGCGAGCCTGCCTGGTGGCACGGTCAACGTGCTTACGGGTACCGGCAATCACGCCTCGTCGGACGCGGAAGAGCGGGCTCAGGAGGGCTACATCTTCTCGGCGGTCCTCGAGGCCGGCGGGACGGTGCGCAACTATGGCATCCTCGTCAACAACATCGGAAGCATCGGCAGCAAGACCGCACCCATCATGGACGCGTACGCGGCCGGAGAAGTGCAGGTCGCGCCGCTCGAGCCGTCCCTCGCGCCCTTCACGGACGTGTACTTTCGCGGCTACGACCAGAACTATCCCGACCTCTGGCGCTACGACGAGTGGAAGCGCGAGTTCGACCAGTTCGTGGCCAACGGTAACCTACCGAGTTTGTCCATGGTGCGCCTGAGCCACGACCACATGGGGTCGTTCGGCACCGCGCTCGGCGGGGTCAATACGCCCGAGACGCAGCAGGCCGAGCACGACCTCTCGGTGGGTCTCCTGGTGGAGGCGGTATCCAATAGCCGCTACGCCAAGGACACCTTGATCGTCTTCGTCGAGGACGACTGTCAGGACGGCCCAGACCACGTGGACTCCCATCGCGCGACTACCTACATGGTCGGTCCCTACGTTCGTAAGGGCGCGGTCGTCAGCACCCACTACAGCCAGGTCAACGCGCTGCGTACCATCGAGGACATCCTCGGTACCCATCACATGAACCTGAACACGGCGTATCAGCGTCCGATGGCGGAGGTATTCGACATCCACGCGAAGCCCGACTGGAGCTTCACGGCGGAGGCCTCCACGGTGCTGGACGAAATCATGATGGCCCAGGCGCCCGGTGGTCTCAAAGGCGCCGAGTTCGCCAAGGGCGAGGTGGTCAAGCCCAAGCACAACGCGGAGTACTGGGCCCGCGCCACTGCTGGTCTCGACTTCTCCGAGGCGGACCACGTTTCCCCGGGCAAGTTCAACCGCATCCTCTGGAAGGGCCTGATGGGAAGCAAACCCTATCCGATGGTTCGGCGCGGCCGCAAGGTCGCTGCCACTGCGCAGCGTGGGGCCAAGATTGTCGCTCGTTGAGGGTTGCGCAGCATGCGGCGGCCAGGCCGCCTGCAACCTGAGCTGCAGGCTTCTGCCTCACCCCCGGAGTGAACAGACCGCCTAAAAGATTACTATGGCGACGCGCGACGAACGGCGATACGGTCGTGTCCGTTGTTGGGCTACCGAGTTCGTTGAGGCAGTTCTCCGGCCTGGCGTGGCGCACGAGTCACGCGGGCTCGCATGGAGGAACCCGTGTTCGCGAGTACCCGGACGGCATCCCATCCGCGCACCCATGTCGTCTTGATTCCAGGCTTCGTGGGCTTCGACGCTCTGGGACAGCTGCCATATTATGCGGGAATTTCGGCGGTGTTTCAGGAGTGGGCGCAGGAACGCGGCGCCCGCGACGTCGCCATCCACTACTTCGACAACTTCCCGACGGCCTCGGTTTCACTACGTGCGGAGCGTCTGCTGCACTTCCTGGCCAAGAAAGTCTTGCGGGGTGAGTTCGCCGAAGGCGACCGCGTCGTGCTCGTGGGGCACTCCACGGGTGCACTCGACATGCGCCGGCTTCTGTACCGCCTCACGACGGAGGACCCATCGGGCTTCGTGACCCTGGACGGCGCTTGCAAAATGGCCCACGCCGACATCCTCAGGTTCATCCAGCGGCTGTGCTTCCTTTCGGCACCGCACTTCGGCACCAACATTGCCGACTTCGCGGTACGGCTGCGAGAGACGGCCCAGAGTTCGTTGCGCGGCGCAGCCCTGGGCGTCCAGCTCAACCGCGACCCCGTGGCGAGTACGCGCCGGGCGCTCACCAAGCATCTGCCCGAACCGCGCTCGAGCTTGGTGCTGGCTATCGCGGATGCGCTCAACGAGAGTGACGAGTTCCTGGGCAAACCAGACAAGAGCGACGAGGGAAAGCCACCCAAGAGCGGCGCCGACGAGCGCGAGGCGCGTGCCCAGCTCGCGCTATGGCTCGAGCACATGTCCAAGGAGTTCGGCATCCTGGAGGACCTGCGCGGCGACCCCACCTTGAGGGCAAAGCCAGCCGCCCATGGAGTGCCGAAATCGCCGGCCCATTTCGGGGAAGCCGAGCGCCAGCGAGAGCTCGCGAGCTGGAGCGCGCGCGGCATTACCACGCGCTCTTACTGCACGAGGGTTTCGGACTCGCCGCAGCGCAAGAACCCGCTGCTCGCTCCACTCATTGCGGCGGTGCGCGCGGGCGCCCCGTTGCTCAATGTGCTTTCGGACGCGCTCACCAAGGGGTCCAAGTTCTACGTTGCACCGCTCGTGGCTGGCATCGCCTACCTCGCCCAGACCAGCTTGCCCGCTGCGCCCGCGCTCGGTGCGCTCACCGTCCTCAACGCGCACCCGGAGCTCCTGTTCGAGCTGTTTTGCATGCTGTGCGCCGAAGGTCCCTTCGAGCGACCTGCGTCGATCTGCGGTGAGCTCACCGACTTTGCCAGTGGTAACCGTGTGTCGAGCGAGAAATTCGAGGTTTCGCAAAGCGACGGTGTGGTGAATACGCTGTCGATGCTCTGGCCGCCTCCCGATCCCGAAAAGCCCGAGGCCCACACGCACTTCCTGGTCGAGGGCGATCACGGGGAAATCATCGGTCACTGCGCGAACAAGCTCATCAACCCCGACGCTCCGCACGCAACCGCCGTGAACATCGGTCGCAAGTACTACGCCTACGACTTCTTCCAGTCGAAGTCCACCTTTGCGGGCCCGGACTTCACCAAGGTGTGGCGGCACTTGTTCGACTTCTGCATCGCCTAGGGCGACGCCCAGGACTGCCTCGTCGTTGTGAGTGCCCGCGCGCGCGTGCGCGCTTCGATTCATGCGGAGGAATACGTGGCCAAACGAGCGATCATCATGGCGGGTGGTGGAGTCAAGGTTGCGTTTCAGGCAGGCGTGCTCCAGGTCTGGCTGGACGAAGCCGGGCTGACGTTCGACCACGGCGATGGCGCGAGCGGCGGCGTCTTCAATCTGGCCATGTGGTGTCAGGGCATGACGGGCACTCAGATTGCCGACGCCTGGCGTAGGACCGTTCCAGTGGAAGGTGTGTCGCTCAATTTGGCCCAGCTCCCCAAGCTCCTTTGGGCACGCTCGTTGTTCACGCTCGACGCCTATCGCAAGCACGTCTTTCCTGGCTGGGGTCTCGACTGGGACAAGATCCGAGCTTCGTCCAAGCAGGCGTCGTTCAACGTGTACAACTTCAGCAAGCACAGGCTGGAGGTCCTCTCCCCGGCGCAGATGAACGAAGACCGGCTTTGCGCTTGTGTCTCGCTGCCCATGTGGTTCGAGCCGGTTCGCATCGACGGCGACACCTATATCGACGCGGTGTTTCGCACGGACGGCAACCTGGAGGAGGCCATTCGCCTCGGTGCGGACGAGCTCTGGGTAATCTGGACGGTCAGCCTGCAAGGCACCTGGAATGACGGCTTCGTGGCCAACTACTTCCAGATCATCGAGGCCTCCGCCAACAGTCATTTCAAGCGCCAGTGCGAGCGCATCGAGGCCAACAACGCGGCGATCGACGCAGGCAAGGCCGGTGAGTTCGGTCGCAAGATTGCGCTCAAAGTTCTGCAAGCCGAGGTGCCGATGCACTACCTGGTGAACTTCAGCCAGGACCGCTTGGTCGAGTGCGTGAACCTGGGGGTTCAGCAAGCCCGCCGCTGGTGCGGCGAGCAAGGCATTCCGCTGACGGCTGGGGAGGACGCCCCCACCGACGTCCATACGGTGCAGACCAAGCTGCAGTTTACCGAGGAAATGAAGGGGTACCTCAGCCTGGGCGAGAGCGACTATGAAGCTGGTTACTTGCGAGGGAAGAAGAGCGGCACCACCGCGATGTTCCACCTGACCATCAAGGTCGATGGCGTGAACCACTTCGTCACGCATCCGCAGCACGAGGCCGGCATGGAAGGGTACGTGGACTGCCCAGCCTTCGGGGGGCGCATGCAGGTGCTCGACGGCGCGTTCAACTTGTTCGTGGATGATGGCGATCCGCACCACAAGTTCATGTACTACCGCATCTGGTTTTCGGACGGAGAGGGGAAGCCCAAGACTTTGCTCGGCTTCAAGGACGTCAAGGACGACCCCGGATTCGATGTCTGGTCAGACACGACGACGTTGTTCACGCGCATCTACGAGGGCCACATTGCCGAGCACGAAGAGGGCACCGGGAAGGTGTTGGCGGCGGGCATCCTCAAGATTCCGCTGCCGAGCTTCCTACGGCAGCTGACTACCTTCCGGACCGAGGGGCCGACCCTGACGGACCGCACGGCGGCCCTGGCGCGTTTTGGTGCGCTGTTCATGGGCAGTCTCTGGGATGTCTACGCAACTCACGTACTTTCGTCCGGCCCAGTCTGAAATTCCGGAGAGCACGACCATGGATTTCGACGCGATCGTGATCGGAAGCGGCTTCGGCGGCGCCATCACCGCCTGCCGCTTGCAGGAGCAGGGCCACAAGGTGTTGGTGCTCGAGCGTGGCCGGCGTTGGGACAAGAAGACCTTTCCGCGCGCCCCCGAGGACCCCTGGATTTGGCATAACGAAGCCCGTGAGCGGCTGAACGGCTGGGCGGAGGTGCACGCCTTCAAGAACATGGGCGTGGTCACCGGCGCCGGCGTGGGCGGCGGTTCTCTGATCTACGCGAACATTTCCTGTGAAGCCCATCGGGATACGTTCAAGCGCGGTTGGCCTGCCGAGATCAGTTACGAGGTCCTGAAGCCCTTCTATGATCGCGTGGGCGCGTTCATGAACGTTGGCGCGATCCCCGACGGGCAAATCACCGCACGCATGCAGTTGATGAAGGAGGGCGCCAACGCCATCGGTGCGCCCGAACGCTACAAGAAGCTGCAGCTGGCCGTCAGCTTCGACGACCAGTGGACCTACGCCACGGACTTTGAGCGCGGTGAGGCCGCCAGCAAGATCTTCAAGAATCAGCAGGGCGCCGAGCAAGGTACGTGCGTGCATCTGGGGCGCTGCGACGTCGGCTGTGACGTCCTGGCCAAGAACACCCTCGATCTGAACTATCTGTACTGGGCGGAGAAAAAAGGCACGGAAGTGCGGCCGCTCCACTTCGTCACCAACATCGAGCCGCTCTCGCAGGGTGGCTATCGCGTGGCGTTCGAGGAGCTCAAGGGCGGCGCGCGTCATCCGGGCAGCGCCACCGCGAAGCTGGTGATCGTGGCGGCAGGTTCGATCGGCTCCACCGAGCTCTTGTTGCGCTGCAAACTCGAGACCAAGAGCCTGCCCAAGCTGAGCGAACGCCTCGGCTACAACTGGAGCAGCAACGGAGACTTCCTCACCCCGGCCCTGCAGCTCGGCCGCGAGGTGAACCCCGCAGTCGGACCGACCATCGGGAGTGCCATCGACTTCTTCGAAGAAGGCGTGGAGGGCGGTTTCTGGATCGAGGACGGCGGTTTCCCAGCGCTGGTCTCGGGATTGATTGACCACAGGCTCGACCAGCGTGACATCGGCTTCAAGGCCAAGGTCATCCTGAAGTTCATGCAGAAGCTGTTGCGCCAGAAGGAGGCGTTCCGGAACGTCATGCCCTGGTTCGCCCAGGGCGTGGATGCCGCGAATGGGAAGCTGATGCTGCGACAGCGCTCGTTTCTCGATAAGCGTCTGAAGCTCGATCTCGAGTGGGACATCGATCGCTCGCGCGAGGTGATGGACAAGATCGTGGCCATGCACGTGAAGCTCGCCCGGCACACGGGAGGCGTTCCCGTGGTTCCCCCGAGCTGGAGCATCTTCAAGGACTTGATCACGCCTCATCCGCTCGGGGGCTGCAACATGGGCAGGGATGCGAGCCAGGGGGTGGTCGACCACGCAGGACAGGTGTTCGGCTATCCAGGGCTGTACGTCGCGGACGGCGCCATCATCCCGGAGGCACTGGGTGTCAACCCGTCGCGCACCATCGGCGCGCTCGCAGAGCGCATCGCCATGCTGATCGGAGCGCGCTGAAGGCGCCATGGACGATTCCACGGATATTATGTGGCCGAGCGAGTTCGCGCCGACGCGTGCCCCCGTTCACGTGGCGAATCGGCTCACCAGCGCCGCTGCGCCCGAAGCCGTCTGGGCATGGCTGGTGCGAGCGTCGGGTTGGCCGCATTGGTACCCCAACTCTCACCGCGTGCGCATCGAGGGCGGCAAGCTCGAGCTCGAGCCGGCCGCACGCTTTGCCTGGAGCACGTTCGGCGTGAGCCTCGTCTCGCAGGTGGAGGAGTTCGTTCCCGGGAAGCGCATCGCTTGGAATGCGCGCGGCCTTGGCGTGTGGGCCTATCACGCGTGGCTGATCGAGCCGCGCGGGACTGGCTGCCTCATCGTCACCGAGGAGACTCAGTACGGGGTGCTTGCACGCCTCGGTCACTTCTTCGCGCCTCAACGCATGTCACGCGGCCATCAGATGTGGCTGGAGCGCCTGGACGCGAAGGCCCTGGCGGGGCCCCCCGCCGACTCCTGAGGCGCGGGCAGTGAACCCAGGCGTGGCCGTCACGTGAGCAGGCGCTTCACGCTCTCGATCTTGTCGTCCATGGTCTGTGCCCGGTCCGTGCGCGTACCGAGGCGAATCGAGGTGGTGATGCGCGGAGCACCCATCGCATGCACGCGCTCGTGACACTGACGGAGTACGGCCATGACGGCGTCCCAGTCGCCTTCCACGACCGTGCCATAGGCGTGCATCTGGTGGTGCAGGCCGGAGGCCGCCAGCACGCGCTGGCACTCGGCGACATAGGCAGACACCGAAACGCCCACGCCGAGGGGCACCACACAGAAATCGAGCATCACCTGCATTGGCTTCTCCTTGGGTAGGGCGCGTGAGAGATCGTGTTTATACTCGCCAGGGCGTGGGACGCGGCGGGCTGTAGGCACAGAAGACGCCGGTGGTAACCGAGCTGTCGAGGTGATGGCCGAGCTCGGGCAGCGCACTCCGGATCTTCTCGATGCTCTCGCGGATGCGGGCACTGACGGCCTTGCGAGCACGTTCGACCGGGTCTGCGAGCCCGCGCCGCCGTCCACCAAGGCCGGTGGCAGCGCGCAGCTCGTCCAGAAGCGCGTCGCGCTCGTGGCGGTGGCGCTCGGCGTGTTCACTGTCGCCGGAGGCCTCCGCATCGTCGATGGCGCGTTCCAGCTGGTGCAGCCTGTTGCGGACGTCGGCCCGCGCGCGCTCGTCGAGGATCGGGTCGGCGGGTGCGGGAGCCCGCGCGACAGCCTCCGGTCCTTCCATGAGCTGTGCCACGAAGATCTCCTCGCCCGGGCGCGACAGCAAGAGAGACAGGTCGGCGAGTCCGCGCGCGTGCTTGAGGTGGCAGCGCCGACCGGCGAAGGCGATGCTCCAGATTTCACCTTCGCGCACGAACTCGTTCTCGTGGTCGCGCCGCTCAGAGGCCAGGCGAGAGCGCGGATTGCCGGGGACCAGGAAGGACAGCGTAGCCTGTGCCACCGATTCCCAGTCACCGAGCCAGGGAAGATGGGCGTCGCCCTCGAGGGGCACGAACGTGGCACCCGGAATGACGGAGGCCAGGTGGCGACCGTGACCGAACCCGATGGCATGGTCGTCCTTGCGATGCAGCACCAGAGTGGGTACGCGGATCTGGCCCACCACATCCGAGACGTCCATGCGGTAGATGTGCTCGAGCGTGGCGGCGGCAATCTCGGAAGATGCCGATGCGCGCTGGCTCTCGGCGAGCCGCTTGCGCTCCTCGGTCGTGTACCCGGGCGCGAACATGTCCGTCAGAGCCTTCGAGCCCAGGCCCCAGTGGGCGCGCACCAGATGGACCATGGCCTGCTGAAGGTCCGCGGGCGCCAGCTTGGGGCCACACGCATAAGCACCGTACAAGACCAGCTGGCTCACGCGCTCCGGGTGACGTGCGGCGTAAGCGATGGCCGGCGGTCCGCCGCAGGAGCCGCCAAAGAGAATCACTCGCTCGCTGCCCAGTTCCCCGATGAGCTTGTCGAGATTGGTGACCTCGTCTTCCAGCGAGTGCGCCGCGCTCTCGCGATCGCTCAATCCGACGCCGGGACGATCGTACCGAACGACCGCGAAGTGCTCCGTGAGTCGGTTGAACAGGGCGCGGAACCCGGGATCGTTGAAGTCGTGCTCGAGGTGGCTCACCCACCAGGCCGGGAAGACCAGCGACGGCCCATGGCCGTCGACAGCGTAGGCGATGGGTTTTCCCGCCGTTCCTTGAAAGAAGCGGATCCTGGCTGGCACCGCGTGAGTTTACCGGGCGGCGGAGGCTCCAGCCAAGGGCCCGGACGAGGCCCGACGGGGCAGGGGCAGCAGCATCGGAACCGTTGCCTGGTAGCGCCGATACTCATCACCGAACACGCGTACCAGGTCCCGCTCTTCGTGCTTCACCCCGATCAGCACGTACGCAGTCAGCAGCGCGGCGAGCAGGAGGTGGCCCGCGCTCATCGTCGGCGTGCTCCAGAGCGCCAGCAGCATGCCGAAGTAGAGGGGGTGACGGACCCAGCGATAGAACAGCGGCGTCCGCAGGACCGGCTTGGACGCGTCGCTGGCCAGCCCCTGGCGCAGCCCGAACAGCTCCCAGTGATCGATCAGGAAGGTGCTGACGAGTGCGATCGCCCACCCGGCGACCTGCAGCGTCCGTGCGACCAGGGCCAGCGCGCCGCCGCTGGTCCACAGCTGGAAGGTGCCGATCGGCCGCCACTGCCAGCAAAGCAGGGCGACCTGCGCAGCAGCGATCAGCACGTACGTGCTCCGCTCGGCCGCGGGCGGGACGATCCGCGTCCAAGCGCGCTTGAAGGCTGGGCGAGCCATCACGCTGTGGACAAGGCCGAAGAAGAACACTAGCCCCACGTCAAGCGAGACGGCCAACAGCGGCGAGGTGGCGGGACCGTCGTCGATCGTCTTGGGCACGCCCCAGCCCGAAGCGAAGCCCGCAAAGTAGCTGAACGACGCCAGGAACGCCGCATAGGCGAGCAGTGCATAGAGACGAATGAACGGATGTCGCATACCTTGAAGGCGCTAGAACCGGGGCCGCACCCCGCTAGAAGCGAACTGGCACACCCGAAAGTTCGCGCGCCAGCCTGTTTGAGTTGGTGTGCGTCTGCGTGCGTGTAGCCCTAACCTGACGTGAGCGCGTGAGTGGCCGGCCCTCTCGCTCCACCGTGAAGTATGATCCTCCAAAGGGCGGGGAGCATGGAACGCGGACGGGTCGTACTTTCCACGGTGGCACTCACGCAGGTCGACGACCTGCTGATTCTCTTTCAGGGCGGCACGGACATCCCCGAGTCCGAAATCACGGCCTGGATGGATCGCATCGCGAAGTTCGACTACGACTACCTGCTGATTTCGATTCATGGCAGCGGTGGCATGAACTCCAAGCAGCGCGCTCGCATCGGGGAGTTCTGGAAACAGTCGGGCCGCGAGCATCCGCGCACCGCGGTCCTGACGGAGTCGGCGGTGCAGCGTCACATTGCGACAGCGATGACCTGGATTCTCGGCAAGCCCATCAAGGTGTTGGCCCCCGATCAGCTCGAGGAAGCGCTCAAGTACCTGGGCACGCGCGCCAATATGGCGGAGGTCTCGCGCACCGTGAGAGCCGTCCACACGGCGCTCGAAGAGAAGAGCCGACTCAAGACCGGCTGACGCTGCGACCCGTCTGGCGTCCCCCCTTGGATGCCGACGGGCGTCGCTGGATGCGTCCCGCGGGTAGAGCTGGCAACGCCGCGTACTGTTCGCCGAGCCATTGCGTGAGCTCTTCGAAGGGAAAGCGCGTGTCGTCGTCGCGATGCGCCAGCGCGATTTGCCCGGGCAACGTGAAGCGTCCCGGAAGAGGCACCGCGAGCCGGCCACTCGTGACCCACTCGGTGGTGAGCGGAAACATGCCCCACATCACGCCGAGGCCATGTTCGGCCGCGCGTACGGCCTCCAGGTACGTGTCGAATGTCTGCACCTGATTGGGATCGACCGTGAAGCCATGGCTCTTAAGCCCATTCACGATCCCTCGGTCCGACAGGGTCTGCACCTCGATCAGCTGCTGCTTCGCCACGTCCTTGATGTCCCGGATCGAATGCGCGAGTTCGGCCGAGCAAACGAGCGTGATGACGAGGTCGCCGAACGAGCGCGCGGTCACACCGGGCCGCACGGCTCCTCCGAGTCGGATGGTGGCGTCGAGCTCGCTGCTGCGCAGATCGGTGACGTGAACGTTGGTTTCGATACGCACCTTGAACCCTGGAAAGCGCGCGCGCAGGCTGGCCATCCGCGGCAGCAGGAACTCGTATGCCACGAAGGGAATCGTCTCCAGCCTCAACACCGGGGCTGCCGTGCGCTCACGAAGGGACTTCCCGGCGTCGCGCACGTCACGTAGTGCCTGGCGCACGCGTCGCAGGTAACGCTCGCCATCGTCGGTCAACTCCACGCTGCGTCCGCGGCGAATGAAGAGCTCGGTTCCGAGCGAGTCCTCGACCGCCTTCACCTGCTGGCTAACAGCAGAGCGCGTGATGTGCAGTTCGTCCGCCGCGGCCTTGAAGCTGCCGAGGCGGCCGGCAGCCTCCACGGCGAGCAGGAAGCCAAGCGGTGGCAGGTCATGGAATTGCAAGGAAGTAGGCCTTCTGTAAGTCCGTTCGAGCGTAACTTTGGCTAACCCATGGGCAAGGAGATATCGCTTGTGTGCTGCACGAGTATGGACGCAAGCTGCCCTCGCTTACACCTGCTTATTGGAGACTCGATCATGGGCGCTCTTCACCCCATCCGCTTCTACTTCAGCTTCCGCAGCCCCTACGCGTGGCTCGCCGCAGAACGCTTCGAGCTCGAGCTCGCGGGGTTCGACTACGAGGTCGAACTCATTCCGTTGTTTCCCACCGCCGAGACCTTCCCGAACGATCCCGTCAGAGTGCCGAACAAGCTGCGTTACCTGGTGGCCGACACCATGCGCCTTGCGCGCGAGTACGGCCTTCGCTTTCGTCTCGGCGCCGGGATCGACAACGACTGGGCCAAGGCCCACGCGGCGTTCCTGGGCGCCGTGCAGCGAGGCGTGGGCTTTCGCTTCATGCAGGAGATGTTTCGAGCTCGCTTCTGCGAGGCGCGCGACCTCGGCGACGATGGCGTGCTGAGCACGGTCGCAGAGCGCTGTCAGCTGTCGGCCGCGGAGATCCTGGCCGCCGCGAACTCCGAAGAGTTGCGAGCCCAGGTGAGCGAGAACTTCAGCCTCGGCCAAAAGCGCGACGGCATTTTCGGCGTGCCCAGCTTCCTCTACCAAGGTCAGCTCTTCTGGGGGCACGACCGACTCGGCTCGCTGCGCCGTGCGCTGCTCGAAGCCGAGGGCGCACGCGCCGTGGCCTCCTAGTCCGTTCGAATCTTCTCGTGTGAAGGAGCACCGTCGCTTGCCAACCCCGGCGAGGAGGCTGGGCTGCGCGCGTATCGGCTTGGATTGCGGAGGAATGGAATATGGCTCGCTATGTGTGGACGACACTCCGGCTCTCGATGGTGCCACTCATGCTCGCGCTGGCAGCGGGGTGTACGTCGAACACGCTGACGCAGAACGGGGGGCGAACGTCGGAGTGCTCCGAGTCGCAGCGCTCGGATTGCAAACCCGACAAAGGCGCGGGCGATGGCGATGAGCCGGGCGAACAGGGAACTCCGCTGCCTTGTGATGTGCAGACCCTGTTGGTCGAGCACTGCGGCGAATGCCACGGCCAAAAGCTGCGTTTCGGCGCACCGATGCGTCTCTTGAACCTCGAAGACCTGAAAGCCAACGCCGGCAAGTCGTCCGATCCCGAGGCGGCGAAGAGCGTGGCAGGACTCAAGGAGTACGAGGCAGTCTTGAAGCGCATCAGCGACACCAAGCGACCGATGCCGCAGCCACCCAATCCTGTCCTGACCGCCGCGCAGAAGAAAGTTCTGAAGGACTGGGTCGCAGACGGAGCCCCCGGGCGCGCAGGGGGCGAGACCTGCGAGAGTGACCCGCTCACGACCGGCGAAGACCCAGACAAAGGCGACGACGGTGACGAGCAAGACGGCGGCGAGGAGCCCATGGGTGCCCCGTACTGGGGAGTCGAGCAAAGCGGAGGTCCCGAGGGCTGCGAGACCTACTACGAGTTCCGCGCGCACGGGAAGAAGGGGGAGCACGACGCCACCCCTTACATGGCGCGCGGCACCGGTCAGAGCATCGGCAACGAGTACCGCTGCTTCTACTTCAAGCCGCCGTGGAACGCAGAGGACGTGGGCCTGTGGTTCGAGCCGCTGATCGACAACCAAGAGAATCATCCACCATTGGCTGTTGTACGGAACCGACGTGGCGACGCAGGAGTCAGGCACGTCGGCGCCCTGTCATGCTGCCGAGCCGGGAGCGTACTTGCTGGCGGGTTGGGCTCCCGGAGCACCGCCCGCCGAGCTCCCCGCCGACATCGGACTGCAGATGCCGACTTCGGGTTTGATCCTGGAGCTCCACTATTACAACCAGTCCGGCGCGGCCAAGCCGGACCACAGCGGCGTCAAGCTTTGCACCGCCAAGAAGAACGCCCGCAAGAACACCGCGAGCATCTCGTTCACGGGTACCGAGGGTATCTGCCTGCAACCCCAGGCCTCCTACACCGATGCCAATCCATACCGTGACAGCACCGGGGGCAGCGGCGGCAAGTCGCGCGGCCTGTGCGATCCGAACGACAGCGGCGACATCCACATGTTCCGTCTCTGGCCGCACATGCACAAGCTTGGAACGCACATGAAGGTCACATTGCATCGCAAGGATCCCAACAGCGCGTTCGGCGGCGTGACCGACTATGTGGTCTATGACGGAGACTTCGACTTCGCACTCCAGACCACCCATAAGTTTCGCTGGAACGGCCAGGAGGTCGACGAGCTGATTCTCAAGAGCGGCGACACGATGACCACCGAGTGTTGGTACGAGAACGACACCAACGACAAGGTCACCTTCGGCGAGAGGACCCAGAACGAGATGTGCTACGGGTTCGTGTGGGCCTGGCCCGTGAATGCCCTGGTCACGAACGACGTGGACTTGAAGCTCGATCCCATCAACGCGATCGGCTCGACGATCCAGCCCTCGCGACGCTGTCTGAATCCGACCGGCATCTTCCAGAGCTGCAACGGCTTCCCCGCCGACTATCCCGCGTTTAGCGAGTAGCGGCCCCCGCCCTACGGAGCAAGACGCCTTCGGGTCGTCGTCCTACGGGCATCCGCTCGCGCTGCTCGGGTACAGCTTGTCCTGCTTGTTGAGGGCGCAGTTCTCGGCGTTGAGCGCCTTACCCTGCTGGCTCGAGCACAACAACTTGCCGCTGATGTGGCCCGAATCACCGCCGAGCACGCCTCCGAGGATCGGGCACGCATCGCCCTCCTTGAAGTACACGGACGGGCTGCTGGGCGTGCTGGCCACGCAACCACGGCTATCTCCGCCTTCCATGACCAGATCACAGCCGACCGGATAGGGCGCCCAGGCCGGGCACTCCGCCGTGACGCAGTCGCCGTCGATGTTGACGGGGACATCGACCGCGCAGCCCTCGTCAACCTGGTCGTTGCAGTTGTCGTCCTTGGCGTTGCCGCAGATCTCCGGGTAGCACTCGCACGCGTCCTTGGGGAACGCGATGCCGGTGCTCTCACAGGGGCCCCAGGCAGGGAACTCTCCGCTCGAGCAGGCTTGACGCCCCGCGGGACACAGGCCTCCAGCGCTTTCCTTGGGGCCGAAGTAGCAGGCTTGCGTGGCGCCCGGATTGCACGGGCAGTCCTCGTCGACCAAGCCGTCCTGATCTTCGTCGATGCCGGTATCGCAGCGCTCCTTGCTCGCCGGAGGACGCGCCGATCCGGAGGAGGTTCCGGAGTCCGCCTTATGCTGTGAGGAATCTCCGGCGTCGCTGCGGTCGTGCTCGCCGCGGGCGTCATCGTCGTCGTCCGAAGAGTCGGTCTGGTCACCCGCGTCAGCGACGTCGTCCGCATCGCCCGAGGCGCCCGGCGAAATCGTGGGCTCGGCGGCGGAACACCCTGCCCAACACGCCACGCCGACCATCCACACTGCCACTACGCGCATCGTTTGCCCCGGGTTTGGGCGCCGACCCTAGCGCATTCCCGCGCCGAATCGGAGGATTTTTGAACGTCTGTTGGGGGCTTGCTCACAGACGCTGCGGGCCCTGTGGCCTCGTAGAGCGGCGTTCAGGCCTTTCGCGCCGAAGCCCGGCGCGCGCGCACGACATCCAGCGAACTCGGCCCTGTTCGGCTCGACTGCTCGTGCGCAGCGAGGACGTTCTCGCACAGGCCGAGCAGGGTCGTCACCAGATCGGGTAGGGGCTGCCCGTCGCGCGCTGCCATCTGGACCTTGCGCGCTGCCTCCGAGATGGTGTCGAAGCCAAAGCTGCCGCCGATGCCCACCAACTGATGCGCTACCTCCGCGATGCGCTCACAGTCGGAGGCCTCCAGGGCAACGCGAATCTCACCGATATGGCGGCGCAGCGTCTCCATGAAGTTCGGCATCAAGCGCAACACCTGCTGCTGGGCCAGTGCACTGATCGCGGCGTGCTCGCCGTCCCCTGCCTGCTTGGAGAGGTTCGCGAGGCGCTCGATGGTCCCGAGCAATGCCGCCCAATCGATGGGCTTGACCAGGTGCGCGTTGCAGCCGACCTCCAGGGAGCGCTCGGCGTGCGTCGACATGGCGTGTGCGGTCAGGGCTACGATGGGACCGGCATAGTCTGCGGCGCGCAGCTTTCGGACCGCTCCGTAGCCATCGAGCTTCGGCATCTCCATATCCATCAGCACGACCCGGTATCGCTCGCGGCCTTCGAGCACCGCGCTCAGCGCCGCTTGACCGTCGCTCACGACGTCCACGGTGGCGCCCGCCCGTCGCAGCATCGCGCTGATGAGCCGCTGGTTGTCCAGTCCGTCCTCGGCCAGCAGCACGCGTACGCCCCGTAGGCGCGTGGAGACGTCGGCATGGTCGCTGCTGCGGTCAGGCTGCGCACGCTGTTGCAACGTCTGAGCGGTGTACGGACGCAGCTCGACGTCCCTGGCGGGCAGTTCGAGCGAGAAGGTGCTTCCTTGACCGGGTGTGCTGGACAACCGAACTTCGCCACCCATGCTGCGCGCGAGCTTGCGCGAGATGTGCAGACCAAGGCCCGTTCCTTGGTATGCCCGTGCAGCCGAATCGTCCGCTTGCACGAAGGGCGCAAACAGCCGCGCCTGCGCCTCGGGGCTGATGCCCGGTCCCGTGTCGGTCACGTCGATTACCACGCGACCAGGTACCGCTTCGTAGCGCGCGCTGAGCCGTACCGTCCCGCGGGTCGTGAACTTGAGGGCGTTGCCCACCAGGTTCGTCAAGATCTGCCGAACCCCGGTGGCATCTGCGCGCACGTTGATGGGCAGCGGAGTCTCCGCTGTGACCGAGAACCCGAGGCCGCGCTCTGTTGCGTGCAGCCGCATCAACGACTCGACCTCCGACAGCACGCGCGCCAGCGCGAAGGGTTCCATCGACACCGAGACCTTGCCGGCCTCGATCTTGGCCAGGTCGAGGATCTCGCCGACGATATGCAGCAGGTGCTCCCCATTGCGGAGAATCACTTCGGCGTGGCTCGCGCGCACGCCCTCGTCCCGCTCCGCTGCGAGCAGCTCTGCATAGCCGAGGATGGCGGTGAGCGGCGTACGCAGCTCGTGGCTCATGTTGGCGAGGAAGACGCTCTTGGCCTGGTTTGCCGCGTCGGCTTCGCTCTGCGCGCTCTGAGCCTGGGCCGTCGCCAGCGCCAACCTGTCTGCATGCGCACTCAGCTCCGCGTTCGCCGCTAGCGAGGCGATGAAGTCTCGATACAGCATCCTGCCATGCAGCTGCAGAAACCCGAAGAACATGGCCACGGCCGCAGCCACTCCCCATGCCTGTCGCACGTCGAGCGAGAGCACGGTCACGAGCGGCGGCACGAGAATGCAGACGAGGTAGGCACGCAGCAGCGGCAGGTCGGCGTTGAGCGTGGTGACGGCACCCGCGGCGATCCCCGCGGTGGGGATCAGTACCACGATGCTGTTCGCATCGAGCCCGAAGGCGAGCGCGACCGCCGCACAACCGCCCCAGACGGTCCCCTGCAGCAGCGCGCCCACACGGAAGCACCAGGTCCAGCGGCCCGGAGCGCGGGCGTAAAGCGCGGGCAGGCGCGCGACGACGCCGAGGCGGAAGGCCGAGATGAGCAGTGTCCCGAAGACTAGGCAGAATTTCCAGGAGGTCGGATAGGCGGACGGCGAAACGGTCGCCACCACCAACACCGCGAGGACGAACGCAGCGACGATGCCGGACCGCGAGCGCCTGGCCATGATCGTCGCGGCAGCTTCGGCCACGCGGTGTGCCGGAATCTGCGCGAGAGGTGACGTCCGCTGTCTCATCGGTGTCACCCAGTCATGCTACCCGACGCTGGCTCCGATGGCGCCCGGTTTGCGTCAGGTGACGCGGCAGAGCAGTCGTCACCGGTGCAGCAAGGTGTGCGGCGATAGGCCGTGAGCGGTGTCTGCTCGCTCGGCAGGAGACGGCATACGCCGGGGGGTAGACTGCGTTCTGGAGAAGGACGCGGTGCGAAGCCGGTACCAAATCCAGCAACAGGTTCATCGGGGCCCTCGCTCGCGGGTCTCCCGCGCAACGCACGTGTCCACCGGCGAACAGGTCATCCTCAAGCAGAACGCCACCGACGTTCCGATCTCCGCGGCCTTCGCGCGCTCGCAACGAGAGTTCTGCATCGCCTCTCCTATCCAGTCGGAGCACGTGGCGCACTACCTGGGCGTCGAGCGCGAGGCCGATAGTGTCGCCGTCATCGAGGAGGTGTTTGGTGACACTTCGCTCGCCGAGCTGCTGCGGTATGGGTCGCTCCCCATCGATGTCGCGCTAGCGGTCGCAGTCGAGGTCAGCGCCGGGCTCTGCGACGTTCACGCCCACGACGTGATCCACCGTGCGATTCACCCGGGCAACGTGCTGGTGGATACCGCGACGTGGCGCGCCAAGATCGCCGATTTCTCCGAGGCGACACTGCTGCAGGAGGTTCCGGAGCCCACGCGCCGCCTGGACGCTGACGCCATCCCGCTCCCCTATATCTCGCCGGAGCAGACTGGTCGCATCAATCGACAAGTCGACTACCGGACCGACTTCTACTCGCTCGGAGCGACGCTCTATCATGCACTCGCAGGCCATCCACCTTTCGAGCTGGCCGATCCACTGTCGCTCGTGCACGCGCACATTGCCATTGCGCCAACGCGTCTGTCGGTCGTCGATGCATCGATCCCGGAACAGATTTCACGGATCGTCGACAAGTTGCTGGCGAAGAACGCGGAGGATCGCTACCAGAGCGCGCGCGGCATCATGGCCGACCTGCGCGAGTGCCTGGCGCAGTATCGGCGATTGCAGCAGGTGACGGAGTTCCCGCTCGGGCGCTCCGACGTGCCCGAGAAGTTCATCATTCCCCAACGCTTGTACGGCCGTGCGCCAGAGCGCCAAGCGCTGCTCGACGCGTTCAACGCTGCAGCTCGGGGGCAGAAGCTCCTGTTTCTGGTGCGTGGTAGCTCGGGAATCGGAAAGTCGTCGCTGGTCAACGAGACCCACAAGCTGGTGCTCGAGCGGCGCGGCCTCTTCGTCTCCGGCAAGTTCGATCCGCTCAAGGGGCATGCACCTTACTCGGTGATCGCACAGGCGCTGCGGCAGCTCTGTCGAGGGCTCTTGAGCCTGCCCGAGCAGGATCTCGTGCATTGGAAAGCGGATATCCTCGAGCGTGTGTCGGTCAATGCAGGGCTCATCATCGATCTCGCGCCCGAACTCGAGCGCGTGCTCGGTCCTCAGCCTCCGGTGCCGGAAACTGGCTTGACCGAGGCACAGCATCGGTTCGACTTGACCCTGGTGCGGTTTCTATCGGCGTTCGCCAGCCCCGCGCATCCACTGGTGCTGTTCCTGGACGACCTGCAGCGAGCGGACCCCGCGACGCTGCATGCCCTGAGTGAAATCCTGCGACTCCCGGAGCCCACGCACCTGCTGGTCATCGGCGCGTATCGAGACAACGAGGTCGACGCGAACCATCCGCTCACCGTCACGCTGACTTCCCTGGGCAACGAGGGTGTGGAGGTTCAGGAGGTGCAGCTCGCGAATCTTGCACTCGAACAGGTGAGCGCCCTGCTCGCGGATACGCTTCGCAGGCCCCCGCCTGAGCTCGCTGACTTGGCAGAGCACGTCATCGGAAAGACCGGGGGCAATCCATTTTTCGTGCACCAACTCCTGCAGACGCTGCACGACGAGAAGATCTTGCGATTTTCCACCGAGCTGCGCGCCTGGACCTGGGAGCGGGCGGCTCTCGGGGCGATGAACATCTCCGCCAATGTCGTGGACCTGATGTTGCGAAAGCTTTCACGCCTGCCGTCGGCGACCAACGAGGCGCTACAGATCGGCGCCTGTGTCGGGAACCTCTTCGACCTGGAAACGCTATGTGCCGCGACCGCGCTCTCGAAGGAGGAGATGCGGGCTCGGCTCGCGCCAGCGGTCCGCGAGGGGCTCCTGGTTCCGCTCGATCCGAACTATCCGCTCGGCCTAGTCGATATCACCGAGGAGCAGTCGGCCTCACGCGAACCTCGAGAGCATCCTGATAGCTCCTCCGAAGCCGAGCATGTCAACTATCGATATCGCCTGCTGCACGACCGTGTGCAGCAGGCTGCCTACGAGAGCGTTACCGAGTCCGGTAGGCCCGAGGTCCACTTGCGCGTCGGCCGAATCCTTCTCGCCAGGACGAGCATGGACTCACGGGGCGCGTTGATCTTCGACATCGTCGATCAGCTCAACCGCGGGGCCCACCTCATTCGGGAGCCCGATCGCAGGCGCGAGCTTGCGGAGCTGAACCTCGAGGCGGGCAAGCGGGCACGTCTCGGGACCGCCTATCACGAGGCGCTCGCGTACCTGGAGCGAGGCCTCGAACTCTTGTCCACCGAAGCTTGGTCCCTCGACTATGACTTGTCGTACGCGCTGCACCTGCGCTACGCCGAGTGCGCCTACCTCACGGGTCGCTTCGACGAAGCGCGTGCGTTCGCCGACGCGCTCTTTTCCAAGCTTCGCACGCCGATCGAGAAGTCGGAGCTGTACGCGATCCTGATTGGACTCGAGACGAATCGCGGCGAGAACGCGCGCGCGATCGCGCTCGGGCGCGAGGCGCTCTTCGCACTGGGCCATCCGCTCCCTCAGCTGAAGACGACGCTGCCGCTCGTGAGCTTGCTCGCGAAGGTCAAGCTGGCCACGGTCAAGCGGCCAATCGCGAAGTTGGTCGAGCTCCCGCCGCTGACGGACCCCGTGCTGGTGCCCGTGGTGAACATCCTCAACCACCTCGTACAGCCTGCCTTGTTCACGGACCCGAAGCTCTTTGCCTGGATCGTGAACGAGAACCTGCGGATCGCCATCGCCCACGGCTTCGCACCCAGCGCCGCCTTCGGTTTCCTCAACTACGGACTCTTCCTGGTCGCACGCAAGCGAGACTACGCGGGTGCACTCGCCATCGGTCAGGTCGCGCTCGACCTGGCCGCGCGTCCGGACGCATTCGCACTCAGGGGACGCATCTACGACGCCTACGCCGTATCCGTGAACGCGTACGCCGAGAACCACGTGCGAACGTGTATTCCGCTGCTGAAGCAGGCCATCGAGCTGACGCTAGAGAGCGGCGACCTCCTCTACACGTCGCTCGCCTCCGCAGCCGTTCCGATGATCATGCTCATGGCGGGCATGCAGCTTGCCGAGATCTGCGACGAAAACGAGCTGAGACAGCGCTCTACGTGCGCCTTCCGCTACGAAGACATGACGCTCGCGATGCGGATTCTCGGCCAATGTCTGCGCTGCCTGCGCGGCAAGACGCTGGGGCCCACCAGCTTTGCCACCGACGACCTGGACGAAGCCGCCCTCTTGGCCGAGGTCGAGGCAAGACCCGACCCGCTCTGGCGATCCCTGTTCTTCATGTGGAAGATTCAGGTCGTTGCGCTGATGGGCGACCACCGAGAAGCCCTCCGGCTCGTCCTCTTGTACGACGACATGATCGAGAGCTCCAATCGCGCGTGGATTTGGGCGTCCGAGCACCTCTTCTTTGCCAGCCTCACTCTGGTGGCGGGCCTGCGCGACGCAGCCGACGATTCCTCGCTCGCGGCTCCGACGGCAGATTGCGACACGGCGGCGCTGCAGCGCTCGCTCGCGCAGAAATTGGGGCTCCTCGCGGAGTGGGCCGCGAGCGCACCGGTAAACTTCCGGCACAAGCACGCCCTCGTATCGGCCGAGCTAGCAGACCTCGGGGCACGCTTCGAGCAGGCGGGGTTGCTCTACGACGAGGCCGTGAGCGAAGCCGCCGCGAACGGCTTTCCCCAACACGCCGCGCTTGCCGCCGAGCTCGCGGGCCGCGCGTACTTGCGGCGTGGCCGCACCAAGATTGCGCGGGCCTATCTGGAGGACGCTCGTGCGGGCTACGAAACCTGGGGAGCGCTGGGCAAGGTACGCGCGCTTGATCGAGAGTTTTCCGAGCTGCGGGGCAAAGCGCCCACCCACGCGCAAACCGCCCGCACGCTCGACGCCGTCAGCGTGCTGCGAGCCTCCCAGGCGCTCTCGAGCGAGATCGCGTTGCCCACTCTGCTCGAGCACATGATGCAAATGATCGTCCAGACGTCGGGCGCCCAGCGCGGGTCATTGCTGGTGGAGCAGGCGGGGCGACTGAGGATGGAGGCGCACCTCGATGTCGCGGACAGGGTCGTGGAAGTCCCTGCCGGCGCAGGCGCCGACGGTCACGGGTTCGTGTCGGACGCCATTGTTCGCTATACGCTGCGGACTGGCGAAGAGTTGGTGCTCGCGGATGCTGCTCGAGGTGGAGAGTTCACGCGCGACCCTTACGTGCTGACCCATGGCTCCAGGTCAATCCTCTGCATGGCGGTGCGCCACCGTGACCGCGTGATCGCGGTGCTCTTTCTCGAGAACGAGCTCTCCGCGGACGTGTTCACGGAGGAGCGGCTCGAAGTATTGCGGCTGCTCGTCGCGCAAGCGGCCATTTCGCTGGAGAACGCGCGTCTCTACGATGCGCTGCGCGCCCGCGAGGCGTTGCTGCGCGACCTCTTCGAAGGGATGCCGGTGGGGGTCTACGTCGTGGATGCGCAGGGGCGGACTGCGTTCGAGAACCGCCGGGCCGTGGAGATTCTGGGCGAGGAGCTCGCTCCCACCGCCGAGCTGCGGGCCGCTCAACGAGCCCGTAGCATGCGTCTCGCCGGGACCGACGATCCCTATCCCGTCGAACGCCTCCCGCTCATGCGCGCACTGCGCGGTGAGACGGCGATGGAGGACGACATGGAGGTCGTGCGTCCCGATCGGCGTGTACCGATCGCCGCGTGGGGCACGCCGATTCGTGGGGACGACGGCGGCGTCCGTTACGCGGTCGTCGCGTTCCAGGACATCACGCAGCAGCGCGCCATGGAGGCAGACCGCACGCGCCTCGAGGCTCAGTTGCACCAGGCGGAACGTCTCGAGTCGATTGGGCGTCTGGCAGGCGGCGTCGCTCACGACTTCAACAACCTGCTCACGCCGATGCAGATCTACGCGGATCTAGCCGCGGACGCGCTACCACCGCAGTCGCCCGTTCGCGCTCAGATCGAGCAGATCCGTCGGTCTGCCGAGCACGCAGCCGAGCTCACGCGGCAACTCCTTACCTTCGGGCGCAAGCAGGCGCTCGAGGCGCGTGAGCTGGATCTCAATCAAGAGGTGCGCGGCTTCGAGCGACTGTTCCGACGCGTGGTACGTGAAGACATCGAGCTGGACCTTCGGCTTGCTCCGGCGCTGCGGCCGGTGCGCGCCGACCCTTCTCAAATCCAGCGCATCCTGATGAATCTCGCCATGAACGCGGCGGACGCGATGCCCCATGGCGGACGCATTACGATCGAGACCTGTGTTGCCGGCGATTCACCCGGAAGCCGCGACGCGAGCGAGCAGGAGCCGCGTCCCCCCGTCGCCCTCTACGTGCGAGATACAGGGGTGGGAATGGATAAGGACATCCTCGAGAAGATCTTCGATCCGTTCTTCAGCACCAAGCAGCCCGGCAAGGGCAGCGGGCTCGGCCTCCCCACGGTGCACGGTCTCGTCAGCCAACATGGCGGGCAACTGTCCGTGCAGAGCGAGCCGGGAAGAGGCACCACGTTCGAGATTCTGTTTCCGAGTATCCAAGGAGGAAACGCGAACGCGGTCGGCAAGGCACCCGAAGAGTCTGAGCTTCCAGTGAGTCGCGGCGAGACCATTCTGCTGGTCGAGGACGACGATGCCGTGCGCGTTGCATTGCGTCAGGTGTTGATCGGCGACGGCTACCGCGTTGTGGCTAGCGGGAGCCCGAAGGAAGCGCTGAAGCTCGCACGGGAGCTCGGCGACCAGATGGATCTGGTCATCACCGACCTCGTCATGCCTGTCATGAACGGCCGCGAGCTCTTCGCCCAGCTATCGCGCGAGCGACCTGCGCTTCCGGCGCTCTTCATCTCGGGCTACGCCCAGGACGTGTTGGCCGCTCCCTCGGAGGTCGACGCCGCGGTCGAACTGCTGCCGAAGCCGTTGTCGACGAACACGCTCCGTTCGAAGGTTCGTGAGGTTCTGGGGCACGCAGCGAAGGGCCGCACCTGAAGGCCTGAGCGCTGCTCGCCCCCGGGGCGCCGGGAGAGGGGGACGCCTACCTTCTGCGCCCTTGCCCACCAAAAGATGCCGGCCCAGCGGCCGGCGTTGCCGCGCTGGCTTCACCGCGTGTCCAATCGGCATGAGGGGTAGTTGATGCGTGGTTTGCTGACTCGGTGGGTCGCGGCGATGGCCGTGATCGCGGCGGTCTGTTCCTGTGGTGTGAGCGAGTCTGCAAACTCAGATCAGTCCGAGCCAGGACTTCGAGAGCTCTCTCTCGAGCAGCTCACCGCACGCATGCTGGAGCTGCACCAAGGCTACCTGCACGCGCCTGGGGCGGCGCTCAGCGACGAGCTCGCCGAGGTGGCCAGCTTGCGTGCACCGCTGCTGCGACAAGTCGCACGTACGGACGGAGCGCGGGCGCGGCGCAGCGTGTTGCCGGACTACGTGCAGGTCAGCTTGCCGGACGCGGTCCAAAAGCTCGTCGAGCACCGGCTGACGCGCACCGGAAAGCTCGTCGCGCGAATCTACGACTATCCCGAGCGTGCGGTCACCGAGCACGTGCTCGAGCTCTCGGCCGAGGAGCGCTACACGCTGGCGTACGCGGGGGATGCGCCCCATGCGCTGAGCGGTTCGACGCTCGCCGTCAACGGGTGGGACCTCGGCGAACGGCTGGTGATGGTCGAGACTGCGGAGAACAAGGGGAAGCCGCTCGGAGTGCAGCCGTTTACGGATGAGAAGTTCCTCGTGCTGCTCATCAACTTCTTCGACAACAAGACCACCCCCGGCAGCACCATCAACTCGATCAAGTCCACGCTCTTCGGCGGCGGCAGCGATGACGTGAACACGTTCTTCAAGGCCGCCTCCCAGGGGACCGCGACTATCACCGGGGACGTGTACGGCTGGTTCACCATCAAGCAGAACCGCATCAACTGTCATCCCGACACGCTGGCCGAGCTCGGCCTCTCCGCCGCCGCGCAAGCAGGCATCGACATCGCTGCGTACGACCACTATGTCTTCGTGCATCCCGACATGAGCTGTGGCTGGTCCGGCCTGGCCACCGTCGGAGGAGATCCCCAGACCTATGCCTGGGTGGTCGAGGACTCCACGGACATCGACCATATCTTCGAGCACGAACTCGGCCACAATCTGGGCCTGAAGCACGCGCAGTCGGCTGACTGCGGAAGCAGCACGTTGCTCGCGGACCTCAGCGGTTGCACGACGAGCGAGTATGGCAACAAGGTCGATACCATGGGGTCGGGAACGGCCTCGTACAGTGCCTTTCAGCTCGAGTACGCCGGTTGGCTCAATCAAGGATCCTTTCCCGCCATTACCAGCGTGGGCGCGAGCGGAACGTACACCATCGCGCCCTTGATGGGCACGACCGCCGGTCCGCGCGCTCTCAAGGTCCCTTACGGCGCCTCCGGGACCCTGTCGCGCTCGTACTACGTCGAGTACCGCCAGCCGACCAGCATCGACAGTCCCGTGAACAACACGGTCTTCGACGATGGCGTGCTGTTCATGCTCGCGACCGAAGACTCGACCTACGAGAGCTACGCGTTCGACATGCACCCGACCGGGAGCGCGTACACGCTGCAAAGTGGCGAGACGTTCACGGACGATCGCGGCACCACGTTCAAGGTCGTGTCGACCAGCAGCACGGGCGCGACCGTGAGCGTGACGCTGCCGGCCGCGGCGGCCTCCTGCACGCGCGCCGCCCCCACGCTGACGATCACGAAGAAGGCAACCGAGAACAGCTACGCGCCGGGCGTGCTGGCCACCTACACGATCCAGCTCACCAACAACGATAGCGCCGGCTGCGGCGCGAGCTCGTTCGCACTGGCCACGAGCGGCTTTCCACAGGGCTTCAGCGTCTCGAGCCAGCCGAGCATCCTCGCCTATCCGGGAACCACAGGCCGCGCGACCTTGCGCGTCGTACCACCCGCGAACGCCTCCGGTACGACGACCTTCACCGTGACTGCCGAAGATGCCAGCGTCAGCGGGCACGCGACCAGCCGCAGTGCGGAGTACACCGCGTCGACCTGCGTCGTGAAGAGCCCGACCATCAGCTTCTCGCCAGCGAGCAAGGGCGTGGCGAGCGGATCTTCGCTGGTGAGCGAGGACTTCTACGTCGAGATCACGAACAACGACTCCGCTGACTGCGGCACGATGTCGTTGCGTGACGCCAAGGACCTCGTCAACAACACCCTTTGGAGTTCGTTCCTCGAGGTGGCCGCGCTGAACACTGCAATCGCGCCGGGTCAGACGGTTGCGGGCAGGTACATCGTCTACGTGCCGATCGACCAGAGCGCTGGCACCTATGACGTCGGGCAGCTTCTCACGTGGTCGCACAAGACGCCGAGTGGCACCCAGTACACGTCGCAGGTGATGCGACCGACCGTGGTCGTCGGAGGAGGCTGTACCCGCGTCCGGCCGCTGGTGAGCGTCACGCCGAAGTCCAGCAACATCGGCTATGGATCGGCGAACAACTACACCGTGAACATCAGGAGCCTCGATTCGGCGAGCTGCTCCGCGCGTAGCTTTACGCTCGCCGCCACACCCCCGACGGGTTGGACGGCCACTCTCGACAGCTCCTCGGTCAGCTTGAGCCCGGGCGGAACCGCGAGCGCAACCCTCACCGTCACGCCTTCGGGCTCGGCCCTGGCAGGCGACTATGCGACCGTCGTCACAGTCACCAACGACACGGCGTCGAGCAGCGCCAGCGCCACCTACGCGCTGCGCTGTCAGATCCAGGTCAATCCGACTGTCAGCTTCATCCCGAGTAAGCAGGTGGGCAGCGCGGGCGATACGCTGACCTACACGGTCAAGGTGGCGAACACCAGCCCAGTCGCCTGCGGCACCGAGACCTACACGCTGTCCGAATGGATGTTCGGTGAGCACGGAACGACTGGTTGGGAGCTGGCGCTTGGGACCGATAGCCTCGCCGTCAAGGCGGGTTCGTACGCCACGACGACGCTGACCATGACCTCGCCGCTCGACGCGCCGGCCTGGCCGCTCTACCGGGCAGCGGTCAGCGCGACCGACTCGCAAGGTCACTCCTCTTCGGCCACGAATTACTACGAGGTGCCCTGCGTGCGCCGTGACCCCTCGGTCTCGTTCGTGCCCGCACAAACCGTGGTGCAGGCGGGCAGCTCCGTGGTGTTCACGGCGACGGTCACGAGCAACGACACGGTCGGTTGCCAGGGCGATGATTTCGCGGTCACGCCGACGTGGCCCAGTGGCTGGAGTGGGCCTCCTTGGGATGGTCTTTTTTTGGCTGGCGGCGAGAGCGGCACCATCGACTTCACCCTCAGCGTGCCGAACAAGGTCACGCCGGGGACTTATACCGCGAGCGTCTTGGTCACCACGGCGAACAACACGCAGGGATCGGCCGCCCACGACTTCTCCGTGATCTGCGACCGCGCTCCGCCCACCATCACTCTCACGCCCAGCACCCAGAGCACGGTGGCCGGGGATTGGCTCGACTACTCCATCAGCGTCACCAACAACGACGCTGCAAACTGCCCTGCGCAAGACTTCGCCCTCACCGACACGGTCCCGGCGGGCTGGACGGGTGTGCTCGATGCGACGTCGCTTTCGATCGCTGGCGGCGGAACCAAGAGCGCGACCCTCACGGCCACGAGTTCCTCGGACGCCTATGGCGCCGCCAACCCGCTGAGCGTCACGGCGACCGGCTCGAGCGGAACCGCCAAGGCCAACGCGTACTACGGCGTGACGTGCACGCGTGCCAAGCCGACCGTCACACTCGCGCCGACCTCCCAGACGGGTGCGCCGGGAGCGACGCTCGGCTACGGCGTGACCGTCAAGAACAACGACAGCGGTTGCAGTCCAGGCGTGTTCGCGCTGGGTAGCACGCTGCCGAGCGGCTGGGCGGGAAGCTTCACTCAGACGTCCCTCACGTTGGCGTCGGGGGCCTCGAGCAGCACCAACCTCTCGGTGACCTCGAGCGCCGGGGCGACTGGGACTCAGTCCTTGAGTGTGAGCGCGAGCAACGCCGACAGCGGCAGCAAGAGTGCCAGCGCTAGCTACGTGGTGGCCTGCACTCGCCACGCACCCAGTGTGTCATTGAATCCGAGCACGCAGACCGCCGTCGCCGGGACCGATCTCTCCTACAGCGCGACCATCACGAACAACGACAGTGGCTGCAGCGCTGGTACATTTGCGCTCGCCAGCAGTGTGCCAGCTGGCTACTCCGCAATCCTGGGCGGTGCGAGCGTTTCTCTGGCGTCCGGTGCGTCGACCCAGGTGAGCCTCTCCGCAAAGTCGCCGATCACCGCGAGCGGAACGGCCAGTCTGAGTGTCAGCGCGAGCAACGCGGCCAGCGGGAGTGGCTCCGGCAGCGCGGACTACGTCGCCACGCCAGCGCCCTGCACGCGTGCGGCGCCCACCTTGTCGCTCAGTCCGAGCTCGCAGAGCGGAAGCGCCGGTGCGCAGCTCTCCTACACGGGCACGCTCAAGAACAACGACAGCGCCACCTGCAGCTCGGGGACCTTCACGCTCACTAGCAGCGTGCCTGCGAGCTTCACGGCGACGCTCGACAGCTCGAGCCTGACCGTCGCGGCGGGCGCGTCCTCGAGCGTAAGCTTCAAGGTCACGAGCCCGGCGAACGCCACGGCTGGCACGAACTCGGTCAGCGTGACGGCCTCGAACGCGACGAGCGGAAGCGCGACCGGCTCTGCGGGGTACGAGGTGAGCGTGCCATGCACGCGGACGGCTCCTAGCGTCGTGTTGAGCCCAAGCACCCAGAGCGGCGCTCCAGGCGCCAAGCTCACCTACACAGTCACGGTCACCAACAACGACACGGTGGAGTGTGCTGCACAGAGCTTCACGCTGGGAGCGAGCGTGCCTCCCAACTTTAGCGGGGCGCTCTCGCCGACCTCGCTGAGCCTCGCTGCGGGCGCTTCGGGTAGCGCGAGCTTTGCCGTCACAGCCCCTGGGATGATCGCGCCGGGCGCCAAGACCGTCGGCGTGACGGCCAGTGGCAGCAAGAGCGGCAGCGGCAACGGCTCGGCGACCTTCCAGGTCACCCCCAATCAGTGCGTGCGGAGCGCGCCGGCCGTGTCGATCGCACCGAGTTCTCAGAGCGGCGAGAGCGGCAGTGCCCTTCAATACACGGTCACCATCACGAACAAGGACAACAACGTCTGTCCGTCCGGCATGTTTTCACTCTCGGCGAGCGCGACGCTCGGCTTTCAGACGTCGCTCAGCGCCGGCTCCATCAGTCTGGCACCGAATGCTTCGGGTAGCGTGACGCTGACCGCCACGTCGCCCCAAAAGGCCGTCGCTGCGAGCACGCTCACCGTCTCGGCTCAGGGTGGGGCCAGCGGCACCGGGAGCGGCACGGCCACGTATACACCGAGCTGCGTCCATCATGCCCCCTCGCTGACGGTGGACACGAACTCGCAGACTGGCGCGGGCGGCGCGACACTCAAGTACAGCGTCACGCTGACCAACCAGGACTCGGCCGTTTGCCCTGCTGCCGCCTTCGACCTCGTCGCCAGCGCGCCTGCGGGATTCACCGCACAGCTTGGCTTGAGCACGGTGAGTCTGGCTCCCGGGGCGGCCAGCACTATCGCCCTGTCGGTGGGCTCCCCGGCGAGCGCCAAGGGCACCAACACCGTCCATGTCGATGCCGCCAACGCGGTGAGCGGCAACGCGGGAGTCAGTACGGACTACGTGGTGAGCTGCGTGCATCATGCGGCGAGCCTCACGTTCGAGGCGAGTACGCAGAGCGGCGCGGCGGGCAGCCCGCTGACCTACAAAGCTACCCTGACGAACAACGACGCAGCGGCCTGTGCCGACAACACATTCTCCCTCGTCGCCGCGGCACCCACCGGGTTTACGACCGAGGTCGCCTTGCCGAGCGTGTCGCTTGCGCCAGGCGCGAGCAGCGAGGTGGCGTTCACGGTGACCTCGCCGGCCAGTGCTTATGGCGACAACGACGTGAGCCTCACGGCCAGCGCCACGGGCAGCGGCAACACGGTGGGTCACGTGACCTATGCGTTGTTGTGCACACGCGCACAGCCGACCCTCAGCTTTGGGGTGCCGATCCAGAGCGCCGCGCCGCAGGTCCCAACCAAGTACTCGGCCAGCCTCGTCAATCGCGACAGCGGCTGCGCGCCCAGCGACTTCACGATCGCAGCGGGCACGCCGCTCGGCTTTGTTCAGGGCCTGTCGGCGTCCAGCGTGACGCTCGGCTCGGCTGCATCTACCACGGTCGACCTCACGGTGACTGCTCCGGTGGCAGCCTACGGAGACAACGCGCTGAGCATGACCGCGGGCAGCGCCCAGAGCGGGCAAGTGACGGGCAGCGCAACACTGAGCGTGGTGTGCGCTCATCAGGCGCCGCTGTTGCAGGTCAACCCGGGTTCGTTGCACGGCTTGGCGGGCAGCGCGCTCGTCTTCACGGCGACGGTCTCGAACGCGGATGTGGGGTGTCCGGCCCAGGACATCGCCTTGAGCGCACTGCCGATCAAGGGCTTCTCGGCGGTTTCTGCGCCGACCTCACTCACGCTCGCCAGCGGTGCGGGCGGCCAGGCCACATTCACCGTGACGTCGTCTGCCAATATGTCGGCTGGCTCGTACTCGGTCGCCTTCACCGCACAGGATCCCCGCGGAGCCAGCGCGCAAGCCAGCGCGGTCGCGGTCGTCGACCCGCCCCCGTGCGTCGCCAAGGCACCCGTCGTCCACCTGAGTCCGGCCAGCTTGGCTGGGCATCCGGGCGATCAGAACTCCTACCTGGCCAGCGTCGATAACCTCGACTCGAGCACCTGCGAACCCGCGGGCTTTCGGCTCTCGGTATTCGGAGACGCGACCTTCACCACGGCCGTGGAACCAAATGAGCTGACGCTCGCGCCAGGTCAGTCGAGCGCAGCGTTTTCGGTGAAGGTCACCGCGCCCTCGGATGCGCCGCTCGGGCCGAGCTCCTTTTCGTTGGTCGCGACCCGAGTGCAGAGCGCAGGTTCGCAGAACGACAGTGGCAGCGCCGATCTGCTCTACGACGTCTCCTCCGCGCCCTGTCTCGCCGGCACGCCGACGCTCGTGGTCGATCCGGTCGGTCGGAGTGGAACGGGCGTCGCCCTCACGTACCGTGTCGCGGTCACCAGTCATGCACGCGGAACCGAGTGTCCGAGCGAGAGCATCACGCTGGCGGCGCCGACCACGGCGGAATCTCGCAACCAAGCTCTCTGCGGTTCTGCTCGGGCTCGAAGCCGGAACGACGCAGACGGCGACACTCACGCTCACGCCCACGGGCAACGCCAGCGAGGGGCCGCACGAAGTGTTGGTGAGCGCAACGTCGGATAGCGGAGAGCTCACCGCCACGGCCAGCTACCAGCTCGATTCAGCGGGCTGTTCGCGCTCTGTGCCCGAGCTAGTCGCGGTCGCATCGCTGCAAGAGGTACACGCGGCCGGCGCCATCGCGACCTACTCCTTGACGCTGGAGAACCTCGACTCCGCGGGCTGCGCCGACGGCGTGTTCGATCTCTCGAGCGAGCTCGGCGCGGAATGGTCGCTGGTCGCCGCACCAGTGACGCTGGCTCCCGGCGCCAAGACGAGCTTGCTCGTGAGCGTCAGCTCGCCCTCCACGGAGCCGGTCGGCACGACTGCCTTTGCGGTGACAGCGAGCCAGCGCAGTGATCCGGCCTTCAGCGCGAGCGAGCTGCTCGACTACACCATCGTGGCGGCCGCGCCGGATGCCGGCGTGGGGCCGAAGGACGCTGGCGTGGAGCCCCTGGATGCTGCGGTGGGCATGGATGCGGGCGACGCGCTGGAGGACGCTGGTGTCGATGCGAGCGTCGGCGATGCCACGAACGAGCGTCCGGCCAACCCGGAGGCGGACGCGATGACCGGCGGAGCGCATGACGCGGGGAGCACGCCATCGGTTCCCGACATGCACACGGATACGGGCCCCGACGACCAGAACGACGAGCATGATGCCGGCCCAGACAAATCGAGTACCCAGGGGCACGGTGGCTGCGCAGTCGCCGAACCCGGCCGAGGAAGGTTGAGTGAGCTCTTGGGAATCGTGACGTTGGCCCTCGCATTCGGCCTTCGACGCAGACGCGTCGTATGATTCGGGCCCGGCACTGGATCAGCCTGGGCTCCGTACTGTGTGCCTGCAGCGCGTCGAATGGCGAGGTCGCGGGAACCAGCTGGGCAATTACGGGCGGAGAACCCGACTCGGCATACCCGGCAGTGGGGCGCGTGGTGTCGGCAGCGCTCGAATGTTCGGGCACGCTGATTGCGCCGCAGGTCGCGATCAGCGCCGCACACTGCGACGGCAGTGACCTGGTGTTCGTGCTCGGTGACGAAGAGATTCCGGTGGCGCACACGCAGGTGCATCCCTCCTATGGGGTCGCGGACCCACAGGCGTCCGACTTGATGCTGCTCGAGCTCGCGTTCCCGGCGAGCACGTCACCCATACCGATCTCCACCGACATTCTGGCTGCTTCGGAGGCGGTCACGCTGGTCGGTTTCGGCGAGGACGAACAGGGCGCCAGTGGAACGCGCAGACAGGGTGCGTCCGTGGTGAGCTCGGTGGCGATGAGCACCTTTGAAGTGGCAGGCGATAGGGGAGCGCAGGCCTGCGCGGGCGATTCTGGGGGCCCCGTGCTGAGCAGCGCGGACCGCGGTCTCGCGGGGATCGTGTCGACAGGCGAGGGGGAATGCGGAAGCGCGGTCGCGTTCACCAAGCTGTCTGCCTACACGACGTGGCTCGCCGTGAATGCGCCAGAAGCGCGCTCGAGCTCAGGAGATCCCTTGAGCGCTCGGGATCAGCCGCCCGAGCTGCAAATCGTGAGGCCCGGGGAGGGGGCCACGATGCCGGTGGAGTTCGAGCTGGTGGCGGTCGTTGCCGACGACCACGGGGCGCTCACCGTCGAGCTACTCGTCGATGGCACGGTGCGCGTCGCCGCGGTGGCCGAGCGCGAAACGCGTCTAGCCGTGCTTGCCGCTCCCGGTCCGCATCAGTTCGTGGTGCGTGTGGCGGACGCGAGCGGCAACGTCACGGAGACTACGCGCCAGCTCACGCTCGAGGCGCCCCTCACGCCGCCCGGAGCCATCGGCTCCGCCTGTTGGGACGACACGGATTGCGCCCAAGGCGAATGCGCGGTCACAGCGGACCAGCGCGTCTGCGCGGAGAGCTGTTCCGCCGACGCGGGATGCGAACCTGCCTCGCCAGCGCATCGCGGTCCGGACGCGGCATCGTGCGCGCTGACCATCCTTCCCGAGACCCAAAGGCAAGCCTGGCCTGTTGCGTGGATGGTGCTGTTGGCGCTGAGCAGTCGTGCTCGCCGACGACGTGGCCATCGCGGTCCTCAGTAGCGAGCGCAAGAGCGCAAGAGCGCAGAAGCGCAGCCACGGGTCTTGGCCGAGGAGCTCGAGCGTTTGGCCTAGTTGCCAGGCGATTCGAGCCAGCGGAGCGCTTCGTCGAGTCCTGGAAATCCCTGGATTTCGAGGCCCGATGAGACGCTTACGGCGAGGATCGACATGGGCACCGAGGGCAGTGTGTACACGACGGCAATGCGCTGGATGCGGCGCTGGTAGCTACGCAAGAAGTCCAGGTGACTCAGCGCAAATGCCGGGGTGAAGTGCACGACGCCTAGCGTCTCGAAGAGCAGACAAGCGCGCCCCGGTAGCCGCACGATGAGCTGTATGAGCTCGGGGATGTAGCTCGTGTGATGACCGTCCAGCTCCCCGCGGCAGCGAATCTCGATGATGCCCTCCTTGAGCAGTCGAACGAGCACCGGTTTTGCGTCGTCTGAGAGCATTCCCGCGAAGGCTACCCCGAGAGCAGGCATCGTGGGACCACAGACTCGTCGGTTTCTGGCGCTCAAGGCGAGTCTGTGGCTGGCTCGCCCCTGCCATGTCCAAGTCGACTCGCAGCCAGCTTCGAAGCGTACAGTTTGGCAGCCGGCCTGCAGGGCTGGGGCAGCGCGCGCTCGTTGCGGTCTCCGCTCTGCGCTCGCGGGCGGGCACCCATGCTTCGAGCCAGCTTCGCCGCGCGGCGGGGGACCTTCTCGCGGGCGCGCTCGGCAAGCTCGAGGGACGCATGCTGGGATCGGCGGGCTCCGAGCGTTCCGTGGAGCGCATGCGCGAGGTGCTGGAGCGCGACCGCGCCCTTGCTTTCGCCGGGCATGCGGCCACTGCTGCAGCGTCGCTTGCCACCTCGCCAGGGCGTCCGGACGCCGCTACCGCAGCGGACGCCGCGACCGAGGCGACGAATGAACCGACGGCGCCCGAGGCAACGAAGGCGGTGAGCTGCCAGGAGCCGATCCGCACCCGGACGTTTGCGCGGCTCTTGGCGGCGCAGGGCCACCTGGAGCGGGCGCTGTCGATCTATGCTTATCTGATCGAGCAGCAGCCAAGCGATGCGGGCCTGATGGACGAGGCCGCTGCGCTGCGCGCGCTTCACCCCGAGGTTCTCCAGCCGTCCTAGTCATGCCGCGCGACTCGACGTGGATTCACAGGGCGTGCTCGAACAGCCACACCAGATCTCGAGACGTGTGAGCTAGATGGCTCTTTTCTCTCTTTTGGTCAGGCACGCTTCCTGCTTTGAACCCCGCGTCAGATGGTGATGCACCTCCTCACGGCGATCCTCCTCGCGGCCTCGGTTGCGGCACCAGCATGGGCCCAGGATGCGAGGGCGGCGCCCGCTGCTGCCAGTGCGGACGCGGAAGCCCAGGCATACAGAGCGCAGCTGGTCGAGGCCCGCGCAAAAATCGACCGCCAGTTGGCCGAGGCGCGAGCGGAGCGGAAGAGGGCGAGCTTGGTAGCGCCCGCCGTGGGCTTGGCCGGCAGTGTCGGTGCGCTCGGCGTCTTGAGTCTCGTGTTCCTCACGTATCCGGGGTACCCAGAACATGCGGGATCGATCCTGATCGCCTCGACGGTACCGGCGGTGACCCTGGTCGGCAGCGGCGTCTTCTTCAGGCTACGGAGGAAACATCACAGGGGAGCTGGTCGCGCGATCGCAGCACTCGAAACCCAGCGTACGGTACTCGATGCCCGCCTGAGAGACACGAGTCGAGAAGGCCGATTGGCTGCGGATCGCGTAGAAGCTGCGGCTCGCGTGCGCCTGGCCGAGGTTGACGCTCGCCGGCTCGAGCTCCAGCGCGAGCAACACGGCTATTCCTACGCGGGGCCCATGGTCTTGGTGGCAACTGGCACGATGGCGGCCGCTACCTTCGCGCTCTGGTCGTTCACTGTCTGGCTGAGGGAGTATGCGTTCAGCGAGTACCCCGAAGAGTATTCGGATGACTCCAAGCGTTTGGTGCGAGGCATGGCGGCGGGTTCGCTCGCGGGGATCGCGTTGGCAGCGGGAGGTGGCCTGTGGTTTCGCTCGAGCCGTCGCGCCCGGGCGCGTCTTGCACCTGAACTCCAGAAGCTCGAAGTCGAGCGCAACGGGCTGCAGATGCACATCGCACCTCAGCTTGGCCCCACGAGCTTGGGATTCATGCTTCAAGGCCGCTTTTGACGGGCTGAGCAGGCCGCGCTCATGATTTCATCCCACAAACTTCAAGCCTGAGATGCTGGCCTCAACGACCGTGAATCGTACCCTTGCGCTGTCGCTTGACCTGGGGAGGATTCATGGAGAGAGCCAGTGCAGTTCGCGCGCTTGCCGTGTCCTTTTGTACGCTGATCGCCTGTACGCACTCGGAGCGCCCAAGCCCGACTGCCACTTGCCTCGCTCCTTCGTCTGGACCCGACGCCTGCGAGGATCAGATTTGCCTCGAGGAGCAACAGACCCTGACCGTCGACAGCCACCAGGCTTCCGATGGCCAGTTCAACTGCCGCGGTTGCAAGGACCCAGACGTGCTCTCCAGAGATGACCGCCTCGAGAATGCCTTCGTCACGTTCAGCACGCCGGACCTCGAGGTCCACCTGACCTTCGACAATCGCGTGTCCCTCGACCTCACGCTCGAGAACCTGCGCAAGTACGCCGGCGACGCGAGCGGCACCTACCACGTGCAGGGCGGGGGCATGGGCTTTGCGTTCGTTCCGTTCGAAGTCGCCTCCTACACCGGGGGACGCCTTCGGGTCCGCTTCGACGCCTCCCTCGGGACCTTCAGCTATGACGGCGAACGCACCCCCTACAGCTGCGACGTCGTGATCGGGGGCCAAACGGTCCCCTCCGTGTGCACCAAGATGACGTGCGGCTACCAGACCCAGGCGGGTGGTCACCCGGTCGAGTTGGCGGTGGACCTCGCGGGCGAGCTCGCCTTCTACTGAGGCACCCCGGACCACGTCGACGGCGGGCACCCTGAAAATTCGTGCGGCGCGTTTCATCAATGGGTCCCCTTCGGGTGACTCACCTACCGCCATGCGTATCCCCCAACGTTTCCTTTTGTCGCTCGTCGTCGCGCTGTGGTTCGCTGCCTGCGGTGACGACGGCGGCTACGACTCGCCCCAGACCTGCCAGCTCGAGTGCGAGCGCGCGGCGCAGTGCTCGCCCCGGACCGACCCGCGTGCCTGTCGCGACCAGTGTGCATACCCGTCCAGGCCGTCACCGCCACCCTTGAGCCCGCGCTACCTGGATGCCGTGCGCCGCTGCCTGGCCACGATCTCCTGCGATGTGGCGAGTCTGGGCGGTGCGAGCGACACCTGCGCCCGCGACGCCGCGCTCAGCCTCGAGCCGTCGAAGCCCGCGAGCGACCTGTGCCGGCGTGCTGTCCGCGCGGATGAGCTGTGCCGCGTGAACACGTTTTCCAGCAGCGCCTGCCTCGAGGAGGTCAAGATCTACGACGACGAGGTGCTGCGCCGAGCAGCGCGCTGTTACGACGGTGCGTGCGTGGATCAGTCGCGGTGTCTGGAGTACGTTTTCGGCTATCCGTACCCGTACGTCTATCCGTATCCGCGGGAGATCCGCTGAGCGGGCGTCTTCGGCGACCCCGGCCATCGTCGGGCTGCCCCGCGGCCGTAAGAAATTCTGAACCGGTTTGAACCGACCTGGACTCTAGGGACGGCATGGGTTCGTGTCGGATTCGGTCGAAGCGGGCGCTGGCGAGCAGGACGGCGCTCGTCATGGCGCTCGGTCTCGCCGCCTGCGGGGAGGGCGAGGCGCCTTCTTCGGCGGCACCGGGCGCGCCGCCGGGGGCGCCCCACCAGGATTCGGACGAGATTGCCGGCGAAGTCACCGAAGACGCCGGACCTCCGAGCTTCGGTTGCGAGGCCAGACCCCCCGCGGGATTCATCACCCAGTGCTCGGGCTGCCATACGCTCGGGGGGACGAACCAGGGCGGAAAAATCCCAGACCTGCGGATGTTCGCCGGCACCGAGGCCGAGTTCGTGACCCAGGTGCGTCGCGGTGGCGGAGGGATGCCGGCGTTTTCGGAAGCCAAGCTGAGCGACGCGGGACTGCACGAGGTCTACACCTTCCTCCGACAGGGCGACCCCGGGGCGCAGTCGGGTCAAGCGGGCGGCTCCGGCGGCGAGCAAAACTTCGGGCTAGGCAACGTCAGTCCGCTGTTCGGGGAGAATACGGCCTTGGCTGTGAGCTTCCTGCGCGACGACGGCGTGTTGATCACGCGAGGCGCGGGCCGCGTGCGTGGGCGTCACGAGCTCGAGGGGACGTACGGACCGTTTGGTCCGCTCTACTTCGAAGGACGCACCTTCGGCTTCGTGATCGAGGACTTCACGGTGCGCGGCGAGAATCGCATCGTGGTGAGCTATCTGCCGCTGGCGCGTCCGCAAGACAAGACCAACTTTCGCGCCTTCAAGATCTACGGCGATGGCAACGTCTTTCACGCCAACACGGGCATGGACTCGGATACGCCGCTGCCTTCGCTCGCGCAGGCAGGCAGCGACCCGGCGCAGGAATACGCGACCCGCATCGCGGCCTTTGCCCGGGTGCAATCCCATGAGGTCAAAGGCAACGCGCGCACGGGGAAGCCCCTGCAGGCGGGCGAGCTGTTCGAGTTCGAGTTCGGTGTGTTCATCGAGCCCTCGGCCGTGCGCGCCAACAGTCGAACCGCCTATTACACGGATACCTTCCGCTACCGCGTGGGCCAGGGCGGTCTCACGATGGAGAACGCCGACACCAGCGGCCAGCTCGGGCCCACGATGGACGCGCAGCTCGGCGGTGCCACCACCGTCGCCTGGGCCTACGCCGAACCGGAGCTGTACTTCTCCCAACTGGCGTCGAACACTCAGCACGAGCACGTGCAGGCGTTCGTGGATGGCCGCAGGCTGTTTCACACGGACTTCGACACAGGGGCCCACAGCGAAGCGGGCAATCCGGCGTTCGACGCCCAAGCCCACAAACTCGGACCGCTATTCGTGAGCCATGCGTGCGTGAACTGCCACGTGCGCAACGGTGGAGGCGAGACCCTGGTGGGCAGCTTGAGCGAGACCAGCACGATGGCGTTCAAGCTGTACGATGCGGGGGCGGAGCTCGGCAATCAGCTGCAGCTGCAGGAAGGATTGGCGCGCTCGGTCGCGCCGGAGCAGCGCGAGGTCTCGTTGTCCGACGGAACGCAAATGCTGTCACGTCCGACCTTCGAGGTGCAGGACAAAACCGGGCGGGAGCTCGCGTACTCGGCGCGTGTGGCGCGTCGCCTGGTGGGGCTCGGGCTGCTCGAAGCGATCGACGAGACCACCCTCCTTTCACGGGCCGATCCGCAAGACTGCGATGGCGATGGGATCTCGGGCAGGCCGCATCTGGTGGCCGACCCGGAGCGCGGCGTGCTGCGGGTGGGGCGCTTTGGTTGGCGCGCCGAAAAGGTGAGCGTCGAGCATCAGGTGGCCGACGCGTTGTCGGCAGACCTCGGCGTGTCCTCCCGCGTGCTGCCTGGCAGCGCGCAGGCAGCCGGAGCGGGCGGGGCCGCTGGCGCGCAGAACGTCGAGCTCGACGATGATGGCCTGCGCCGCCTCACCACGTACATGCGCCTGCTCGGCGTGCCACCGCAGCGCGCGGCGGACAGCCCCACCGTGATGCGCGGCGAAACGGTGTTTCACGAGGTGGGTTGTGCGAACTGTCACGTGTCGGCGCTGACCACCGGCAGCTCCCATCCTTTCATCGAACTGCGTGGGCAGTCGATCCGGCCGTACACGGATTTGCTGCTGCATGATCTGGGGCCCGATCTCAGCCGATGCCAGCGGCCTGCCGGCCCGCGAAGGCGTGGAGCAGCCGGCCAGTGCGAGCGAGTGGCGCACCGCACCGCTGTGGGGCGTGGGGCTCTCGCAGACCGTGCAGGGCTACGTGGCGCTCCTGCACGACGGCCGAGCCCACAGCGTGCTCGAAGCGATTCTGTGGCACGGGGGCGAGGCTCAAGCGGCGCGCGAGCGGGTGGTCGCGCTGTCGAAGGCCGACCGTGAGGCTCTCGTGCAGTTCGTGGAATCGCTATGAGTTCTGTGGCTTACACTCGCGCGGACGTTCTTGCTACGCGTCGGCAGTCGGCTCGAGTAAGGTGGCCCGCCGTGGCTCCACCCCTGACGAGTCGAGCGCCCTCGGACTTTGGCCTGCGGGCCGATCCGTCCGCTGCGTCGGCCGGGATGTCCGGCCGCGAGCAAGACGACAAGGCGCGTGTGCGGCAGGTCGAGGCCGTGGAGTCTTCCGAGGGCTTGGATACGGCCGCGGTGTTCCGACGCTACGCGCCCTATGTAGCCAAGGTTGGACTGCGCATCCTGGGGCGGCGCGATGAGCTCGATGACTTCGTGCAAGATGTCTTCGTCACGGTCCATCGCAAGCTCGACTCGCTGCGCGATGTGGCCGCGTTGAAGCACTGGTTGGCCACCCTGGCGGTTCATGAGGCGACGCGCAGACTGCGGCGTCGCAAGTTGCGTGCGCTGTTGGGCATGGGCTCGGTGCCGGACTACGCGGATGCCGCAGACGCCTCGGCTTCACCCGAGCAGCGCGCGCTGTTGGCGCAGGTCTTCTTGGCGCTCGAGGCGCTGCCAGCAGACGAGCACGTGGCTTGGTCCCTGCGCTACATCGAGGGCGAGACCATGGAGCGCGTGGCGGAGCTGTGCGCCTGCTCGCTCTCCACCGCGAAGCGCCGTGTGGCGGGGGCCGAAAAGGCGCTCGAAAAGCGGGGACTAAGCCATGTCTGAGCGGCTTGCCGAGCGGCTATCCCAGGCGCGAGAGCACCTCGATGCGGACTTCGGATCCCGTGAGGTCGAGCGCGGACTCGCGGGTCTGCAGCAGCGGATTCGCCGGCGTCGTCGTGTGACGCAGGCGACAGGTGCGCTGACGGTGCTGACATTGCTGGTGGGCTCCTGGTTGCTCTTGCCGCGCGCGTCCGAGGTCGCTCGCCAATCCGAGAGCGGGCCGGCGGTGGCTGGCTCGCGTGCGCTGCGCACGGCAGACGGATTGGTTGCGCGCCTGCTTTCCCCGCAGACCGTGCTGCAGCTGGAACACGAGCGACAGGACGAGGTGAGCTTGCAGCTGGAGCACGGCAGCGGTCACTTCGAGGTCACGCGTAACCCGCGGCGGCGCTATCGCGTGCGCGCGGGACAAGTCGACGTGGAAGTACTGGGCACCGCCTTTGAGGTCACCAGACAGGCAGCAGGCGCCAGAGTTCGTGTGGAGCACGGCCTGGTGCGCGTGCGCTGGCCCAGCGGCGAGCAGCTCTTGCACGCTGGAGAGAGCGGCGAGTTTCCTCCCGTCGTGTCCGCGCCCGTGGCCGCTGCCAGCGAGCCCGTGCAGGAGGTCGAAGCGAGTGTGTCCGCCCGCGAGCCAATCCAAGACGCGGACCTGCTCGTCGATCCGTCGCTGCGCTCTACTGTGCTCGCCCGGGACCGCTCCCGTGAGCGCTGGCGTGCACTGGAGCGCGCGGGCAAGCATCGCGAAGCATTCGGGTCCCTGGGCGAACGGCCCGTCGAAGACTTGGCCGGCCTGCTGCTCGCTGCCGATGCCGCGCGCCTGTCCGGACATCCCCAGCAGGCGGCGACGTACCTGCAACGGCTGATGCGTCGCTACCCGCGCACCGCTCCGGCACGCCTGGCCGCCTTCACCCTGGGGCGCCTAGCGCTGCGCGAGCTCTCGGATCCTGCGCTCGCCGCCCGCAGCTTCGCGCGGGCCTATGCGCTCGATCCGAAGGGCCCCTTGGCCGAAGACGCGCTGGCACGGGAGGCCGAGGCCTACCACCGCGCGGGCGACTTGGGACGGGCCCGAAAGGCTGCTACGCGCTACATCGAGCAGTTCCCAGATGGCGTTCGGCGCGACGACATTTCCCGCTATCTCGCGCCATGAGCCGCAGCGCGCCAGTGCGCTCCCAGCAGTGGCTCGCGGTCTGGCCCGCCTGCTCCGGAGCCAGACGTGGGGGCTCTTGAGTTTGCTTTGGCTGTGGGTAGCCCATGCTCAAGCGCAGGCCGACACGGGATCTCACAGGCGCGTCACGATCACCTTCACGAGCTGTGAGGTCCCATCGCCGTCCGAGGTGCGCGCGCTGCTGGCGATCGAGCTGCGCGAGGACCTGCTGCCCGACGGCACCGGCGAGCTCGAAACGGGCGGGGCCGCCCGCGAGCAACGAGCTGACTACCACGTGCAGGTGCAGTGCAGCGGACACGAGGCTCAGGTGACCGTGCGCGAGACCGCTGCCACGCGAACTATCGCTCTCGCCAAGGAGCCCGTGGAACTGCGCGCACGCCTGCTCGCGCTGGCCATCGCCGAGCAAGTCAGTCCGGCTTCGGAGCCGGTGCCCACCAAGGCACAGACAGCCACCACGGAGCCCGCCATCGTGCAGCCCGATCCGCAAGCTGTTGCCCCGCTTCCACGCTCGACGCCGCGCGCGTCCGCCGCCGAACACTTCGCCTGGGCCGCCCTGCAGCTGCAGGCGAGTCCCTTGCTCGGTCCGGGTGTCACGCTCGGGCTCTCACAGCGGATTTGGCGCCTCCTTTCCTGGTCGAGCAGTCTCTCCTACAGCTTCGCACGCAGCTCCCTCGACGACGGTGAACTGCGCGTGCAACAGACCTCCGTGAACACAGGACCTGCGCTGCACCTGGCCTTCAGCGACCTCGTGCTGGAGCTGGGCGCTGGCATGCGGGCCGGCTGGCTCGGACTGCGCGGTGAGCCCGACGACGCGGCCCGCGTGCGCGGCAAACGCGTGGACACGTGGCTCGCAGGGCCGTCCCTGTTCGGCGCGCTGTTCGTAAACGCGGGCAAGCGCGGCTTCGGGATGCTGGCGCTCGAGCTCGCCTATACGCTGCGCAAGGTACACGCCGATGTTCAAGGAGGCGGAGGACGCACGCTCTCTGCACTATGGGGTGCGGCTTCCCTGGGGGGAGGTTTCGCGTGGTGAGGGCGCTCGCGTGCCGGTCGTCGGTCCCGTGGGCTGCGCTCGCGTTGGTGCTCTCCGGCTGCGCGCAGCTCGAGGCCGTGGTGCTCGTGGTGCGCGACGCGAATGTCGATGAGCCGGCGATCGACGCAGCGACGGAGCCGTCGGATGCAGGCGACGCTGGGTCCCCCGACGCGGGCCGAGACGCAGGGCCCGACACACGCGGCGTGTGCAGGAGCGGAGGCAGCAAGGACGGCTTCTACGAGACCTTCGACGGACCTGCACTGGACCCGACGCGCTGGCTCGTCGCCCAGGGCCGCCTCGAGTTCGCCGGCCGAATGGCCCAGGGCGGCTTCCTGGCCGAGAACGTCCGCGTGGAAGGCGGTTCACTCGTGCTCACCGTGCACGGAGACCTGCACGCTGGCGGACGACGCACGGGGGCTGCCATCGTGACCCGCGATCTGTTCGCGTCGGCGACGTATCAGGCCCAGGGGCACCTGGTCGGTCCGCCTGGTGTGGAGTTCGCGCTGGCGTCGCTGCGCGATGACGATCGTGAAGGTGGCATCGACATCGCGACTCCGGGCCTGGAGGCTGACCGAGCGAGCTACGCGCGAGTCCACATGCGCAGCCGCGACGCAGCGGGCACGAGCGAGACACAGTTCGCCTTGGCCGAGACCCTCGACGATGGCGCGAGTCACATCCTGCGCTTCGATTGGTACACCACGGCCCAGAGCGCGGTGCGCTTCTGGGTCGACGACATGCCGCGCTCTCAACTGGATGAGCATCTGCCGATGCGAGCTGGCCGCATGTGGCTCCTTGCCTGGGTGCCGGGCGAGGCAGCGGCCGACTTCGACACGGTCGAGATTCGCATCGAGAATGCCTTCGTCACCCCGTTCGGCAATAGTGGAGATTTATGCCAGGACGGCGAGCTCTCCGGGCCTGGACTGGCACCTCCGTAGGAACGCCACTTTTCCTGAACCGATCCGCACCTGCCCTGCCTCCTAGGCTCGCATGCAGGCACCATCGCCAGTCACTGCCACGGCCCGTTCGCTTTTGGCGAGCGTGCTCGGGCTCTGTCTTGGGGCGTGCTCCGGATCCGTCGAGGGACCGCTGGGGCCGGGCGCTGACTTCAGCGCCTCCACGAGCGCGGCCCTGCTGGGGCGCACTGGCCCGCGCCGCCTGACCAACACGGAGTACGACAACACGGTGCGCGATCTCCTGGGCACCGAGCTCAACGTGGCCGCCAACTTCGTGGCCGAGGAGGCTGGTGGCTTCGACAACGTGGCTCAGGCACTCGGCATGACCCCGAGCCAGTACGAGTCTTACTTCAACGCCGCCGAGACCCTATCGCACGAGCTGTTCGCGGACACTGCGCGCCGTGCGCAGGTCGTCTCGTGCAGCCCGACCGGGAGCGATGGCGGACCGTGCCTCGAGCAGTGGCTGTCCGAGTTCGGGGGCCGAGTCTTTCGACGCCCTCTGGCGGCCGAAGAGAAAGCGAGCCTCAAGCAGGCCTTCGGGCGCGCGCTCGCGCTGGGCGAGGCGCCGATGGCAAGTGTGGAGCATGTGCTCGTTGCCATGCTCTCGTCGCCGCAGTTCCTCTATCGCATCGAGACCGGTGCCGACGTCCAAGCAGTCGTGTCCGCCCGCGAACGAAGCACGAACGCGGGCACGTCAGCCGGCGAGCAAGGTGCCGCGAACGACGGACGGGTGTTGCTGGACAGCTACGCGCTGGCCTCCCGTCTCTCGTACTTTCTCTGGAGCACCATGCCCGACGCGGCCCTGTTTGCGAAGGCCGAGGACGGCTCGCTCATGGATCCCGTGGTGCTTCGCGCAGAGCTCGCGCGCATGCTCGACGATCCGCGTGCCGGCTCCTTGCTGGACAACTTCGCCGCGCAGTGGCTGAGCTGGCGCGAGCTCGCCCAGCACAAGGTGCTCGCGGCCCGCTACCCCGAGTTCGATGACGCCCTGCGAGACTCGATGCTGAAGGAAGCGCGAGCCTACGTGTCGGAATTTCTATTCGAGGACCGGCCCCTCAAGGACTTCCTGCGAGCCCAGCTGAACTTCGTGGATCGACGACTCAGCCAACTCTACCAACTCGATCTGGCCCTGCCGTCGTCCGAGGAACTCGTGCGCGTCGAAGCAGGCGGGTCCGCCTGTGAGCCTGGCGTCGACAACCCTAACGGCGACCGCCGTGGCTACCTCGGCCTCGCGGCGTTTCTCACGGTGTCCTCGTTCGCCCAGCGCACCTCGCCCACGCTGCGCGCCAAGTGGGTGCTCGAGGAGCTCATGTGCAGCGTCGTCCCCCCGCCGCCACCCAACGTCACAGCTCAACTCGAGGACACCGCGAACGCTGCCGCCAGCATCGAGAACGTGCGCGAGCGCCTGGAGCTACACCGCAGCGATCCGGGTTGCGCGAGCTGTCACGCGCGGCTCGATCCGATCGGGCTCGGTCTGGAGTCGTTCGACGCCATCGGTCGGAGCCGCACGCACTACGAGAACGGGGATTCGATCGACACCCTCGGTGAGCTGCCGGATGGGCGCACCTTCGATGGACCGGTGGAGCTCTCCGCCATCCTGGCCGACGATCCACGCTTCGAGCCCTGCGTGGCGCGCAAGCTCTTGACCTACGCCCTCGGCCGCACCCTCGGCAGCGAGCCCGACCTCGTGGCGCACACCGTGGCCTCCTACAAGCCGCAGGGCACCCTGCGCGCGATGATCGAGAGCATCGTGCTTGGCGACGCCTTCCGGTACCAGGCCCAGTCGACGCAGGCGGAGCCGCCCGCGCGCAACGCAGGGAGTGCACCATGACCAGGCCCCAGCACAGCTTCTCGCGCCGCACGCTCCTGCGTGGCGTCGGTGTGTGTCTCGCACTGCCTTATCTCGAAAGCTTGGCCCCGCGCTCACTTGCTTCGGCGCAAGCCGCGCCCGCCAAGCGCTTCATCGCCAGCTACTTCCCGAATGGCGCCGCCGCCGACTACTGGCCCGTGAAAGGCAGTGGCGCGGGCTGGACACTCTCGCCGCTGCTGGCGCCGCTCGCCGCCCACAAACGCAGGCTCGTCGTCTTTTCCAACCTGGAGAACTACAGTCCGATGCAGGACAACCAGGGCGTGGAGCCGAGCCATGCGCGCCTGTGCGGGGCGTTTCTTACCTGCGTCGACTCCGACGCCGTGCGCGAGAAGCTCAAGGTGGAGATGGCGAATGGCATCTCCATGGACCAGGTGATCGCCGCGCAGATGAAGACCACGCTGCCTTCGCTGGAGCTCGGTCTTTCCACCCTCAATAGCTACGAAGACGGTCGCCATCCGTCGCTCTCCCGCAGCATCGCGTGGGCGAGCACGACTCAGCCGCTCTACAAGGAGGTCAATCCCCAGGCCGTGTTCGATCGTCTGGTGGCCGCCGGGGCGGTGGACGCGAGCGGGGCGGCGGACCCCCAAGTGGCCGCGCAGGCAGCCAGGCGCAAGGCGCTCAAGCTGTCGGCCCTGGACTTCGTGCTCGAGAGCGCCCGCGGTCTGAGCGGCAAGCTCGGGCGCGAAGACAAGCCCAAGCTCGAGGAGTTCTTGAGCTCGGTGCGAAGCCTGGAAGAGCGCGTGCGCGGACTCTCGGACGCCATCGCGCAGCAGAGCGCGCCCATGTGTGAGGTGATGGATCGCCCGCCGCGAGCCTACGCCGTCAACGTCAGCGAGGGCTACGATCGCGGCACCCACGCCGCCGTGATGAACGACCTCATCGTGATGGCACTGCGCTGCGACGTGACCCGCGTGATTACGCACATGCTCGACGACGCCCGCAGCGACTTCGTGTACGACCACCTGATCAACCGCAAGTTCAGCGCCGAGGGCTCTACCGAAGGCTCCGGCAAGGTGGGTGGCTTTCACGGACTGCAGCACGCCGGTGACAGCAACGACGGCTACGCGACCATCAACTGGTGGTTCAGCCAGCAGATGGCCGAGCTATGCAGCAAGCTGGAGGCAGTGCAGGAGGGGGAGGGGAGCCTGCTCGATCACACCCTCATCCTGTACGGCGGCGCCATGCATGGCAGCGATCACGACGGCCGACCCCTGCCCATGGCCCTCATCGGCGGCAACGGCGCGGGCATCCGCACCGATCAGCACGTGGACTTCAGCGCCAGCGCGGCCGGGCGCCCCCTGCGGGATCTCTATTTCACCATCTTGAACGGCTACTTCGGCCTCGATGTACCGAGCTTCGGCGAGCATGTGGCGGGGATTCCCAACAAGCTGATCAGCGAAATTCTCGAGCTGACCCTGCCTTTTTTCTGAACCGCTTTTGGCCTTCCTGCCCTCCTAGGAGGGCATGCGCACCCTCTTCCTCGCCTGCTGCCTCTCTCTCGTCGCCTGCACGGATGCCGACTCTCCTGGGGAATCGCTCGATGCCGGGTCTCCCCCCACCAACGACGGTGGCAAGGAGGAGGACGACGACACGGCTCACGACGCTGCTCCCGAGGACACCTCAGACGATCCGGGCGAACAAGACGCCGGTCGCGACGCGGGCAAGCCGGACGGCAAATCCGACGCGGGCGCGGGCCAAGACCTGCCCGGTTGGAAGCTCGTGTGGAACGACGAGTTCGACGGTCCTGCCGGCACCGTGCCCGACAAGACCCGCTGGGTCCCCGAGAACAAAGGGGACGGCTTCGGCAACAACCAATTGGAGTTCGACACCAATCGCGCCGAAAACGCCGCGCTCGACGGCAAGGGGCAGTTGATCATCACCGCCCGCAAGGAAGAGTACATGGGCCGCCACTACACCTCGGCGCGCCTCAAGACCCAGGGCAAGTTCGAGCACAGCTACGGCCGCTACGAAGCGCGCATGCAGATCCCCTTCGGCCAGGGCATGTGGCCCGCCTTCTGGATGCTCGGCACGAACATCGGAAGTGCGGGTTGGCCCGACTGCGGGGAGATCGACATCATGGAGAACATCGGCCGCGAGCCCACGCTGGTGCACGGCACGCTGCACGGCCCTGGCTACTCGGGCGGCAACGGCATCGGCGCCTCCTCCTCACTGCCCAAGGACGCCCACTTCAGCGACGCCTTCCACGTGTACGCCATCGAGTGGGAGAAGGAGGTCGTGCGCTGGTATGTCGACGGCGAGCTGTATCAGACCCGCACTCCCAAGGATCTGCCGGGTCAAAGTAAGTGGGTCTACGATCACTCGTTCTTCATCCTGCTGAACTTGGCCGTCGGCGGGCAGTGGCCGGGCAATCCCGACAACACCACGACGTTCCCGCAACAGCTCAAGGTGGACTACCTGCGGGTCTACGATCGCATGCCCTGAACGCTCCTACCCGCTTGGGTAGGGCTGGCGTTGGGGAGGGTGTTCGGAGTGCGAAAGCATCGGCGCACGCCCCCAACATCGCGTACATCAGGGCCCACCAGGCCCAACGCATGCGTCGTATCTTCCTCGCGCTCTTCACCGCCATTCTGTTCCTTTCAAGCTTTCCACTCGGCGCAGAGGCCGAGGACACCCAAGACGACGAGGCCCGTGCCCTGTTTGAAGCAGGCCTGGTCGCCTATGACAGTCAGCGCTTCGAGAGCGCGCTGATGTACTTTCGTCGCTCCCTCGCCTTGAGTGGCCGCGCCAAGCTGCATTACAACGTGGGCCTTGCTCTCGAGCGCCTCGGGCGCGCTGAAGAAGCGATCGATAGCTATTCGCTCTACCTGCAGGCCATCCCCGACGCTGCAAATCGCCTCGAGGTCGAGGGGCGCATTGGATCGCTCGAGAAATGGGTCCCAGAGTCGAAGCCGGGCGCCGTCCCCGAGGCCGTCCAAAGCCCGCCGACTGAAGTGGTCCAACCGCCGGCTTCCGAGCAAGCGCCGACCGCGGCTACGCAGGGTCCAACGCGCAGACGCCGTACGGGCCTTGCGCTGGTGGCGAGCGGCGGAGCACTCCTCGCAGCCGGTGGCGTGTTCGTCGGCCTGGCACTGCGCGCGCAACACGAAGTCGAAGCTGCGCCGCAGGGGGGCTACTGGCAGCACGTCGCATCGGACAACGACCGTGCCCTCACCTTTTCCGTGGTGGGCTTTTCCCTGCTCGGCACCGGTGTCGTCAGCGCCGTGCTGGGTGGCGGACTCTGGTTTCGCAATCGTCACATCACGGTCGACGTCGCCCTCGCACCGCGCGCGTTTTGCCTGCAAGGACGTTTCTGATGAGCACGCGGTTCGAGCTCGCGCGACCCCACGCGCTGTTTCTGGGTGTCACCGCACTGGCGCTGAGCGCCTGCACGCCCACCATTCCCGAGGGGCGCTTCGCTTGCGATGACCACCACGCATGTCCGCCCCGCTTCGAGTGTCGCGAGGACAACCTGTGCTACTCGCGCGACTTCAAGCGCGACGATCACGGCGGCGACGGCATGGATGGCGGCACCGACGCTTCCAACCTGCCGACCGACGCGGGCGATCAGCCCCAATCTTCCGGTGACGGCGGTGATGCCATGCCCGACGCGGCCGTGGACCTGGGAACGGCCCCCCTGCGCGTGGTGCACGCCGCGATCGCCGACGACGTGAATAACCTGATGCTCCAGGTGGATGAGCTCCCCGCCTTTCCACTCGCCTACGGCGACGTGAGCGCCTTCGTCCCTGGCGAACCACGCAGGGTGCGCATTCGCGTCAGCGACGCAGGCCAGGTCGTGAGGCTGGATACGCAGTTGGAGTTGACGGCCACCTCCGCCATGGTCCTGCTGAGCGCGCCCGCGGGGCTGAGCATGCGCGTGATCCCGGTGCCGGCTCCGCCGGTCGATGGCTCCCGTATCGCTGCCGTCAACGCCATGTCGGTTGGCCTGTCCGTGGTGTTCGATCAGCAAGACGCGATGCCCGACCCGAAGAGTCTGAACGCTCTCGAAGCGGAGCCCACGCTGGATCTCGACGGCGTTAGCAAGCGCTTGCTCGTTGGCTTCGATCAGGGCGGCTTTATCGCAGGCTTCTCCGGATTGTCGCTGGACTCGGGATCCATCTTGGTGCTGCTCGGTGACTCCCGGCGTCCGCTCATCGACCCGCGCGGTCCACGCGCTGTGGTCCTGCACGGCCGAGACGCGCTCTCGCTCTTGTCCGATCCGCTGGTGACCCTGGTCCACTTGTCCACGGCGCCCGTTCGAGCGATCGAAAACGAGGCCGCGGCCGCCGTCTACCCGATCACGCTGTGCGTCACGGATCGCTTCCAGCGTCTGAACACCGGAGACTTTCAGTTCAGTGAGATCACGCCACAGATCCCCGTGTCGATCGAAAACGGGGATCGCTTCTACGTGCTGCCAGTGGCCGAGTCGGATTGCAGTGCTCGGCCCGTCGCCGAGTTTGCCGTGGCGAGTGCCAACCTTCAGAAGGGACGCAGATACCTCGTTCCATTCACCGGCGACAAGGACCGCATGGTCATCCCCGACGGCGGCCTCCCGCAGGCGGAGGCCGGGCCCGTGCCCAACCTGGTGGCATTCCCCGAAGCAGATCGCGAAGGGATCTCGGAGAACTCACGCCTGGTGACGTTTGGACATGCGGCCATGCTGACCACGGAGCCAGACACGCTGCTTCGCTTCACGCCCCCGGCACCGAACGCCGCCGTGATGTTGGATCGCGCCGACACCGCAGGCCAAGAGCAGGCGGGCAGCGGACAGGATGCGGGCAGCGACGAGCAGCAGTCGATCATGATGGAGTACATTTCTGCGAAGGACCTGCCGTCAGGCGCTCAGCTGGCCAGGCTCCATTTCGACGTGACCACCCACGGCAGCCGCTCGGTGTTCATGATCGCAACGGACCCGCTCGTCTGGCACGCGAACACCGTCCCGGAGCTGATGCTGACCGTGATCGAGACCTTCGACGACCAACCCTGGACGTCCAACGTCGTTCAAGGAACCCTGGAACCGAACTAGGGATTGGAACGGGATCCGGCAAGAAAAAACCCATTCGACTGGATGTTTGCAGTCAGCCTGCAGGCTTTTGAGCCATCGCTGGTCCATCCACTCTTGTCAGCCCGGGGGTTTTACGCATTGATGGCTGTCCCATGGCAGCGAAAATTATCCGCGCGGCTCTGCCGTCCACCCTTTGGCTCCTGAGTGCTTGCGCTAACGACCCCGGGCTCCCGGACGTCAGCGAACGAGAGGATGCTGCCCTGGTGGGTCGCCTCGAACAGTACGAGGTGGACCACGGAGACGGCTCCTATCGCAACGAGTACGCCCTGAGGCTCGACGACGGGACGCACGTGGAGCTGCAGTTCGCGGTCGAGCCGGAGCTGCATTCTGGCAGCAGGGTGGTGCTCAACGGTCGCTATGTGTCCAACGACGAGCCGCTCTCCCTGCGCGACAGTTTGCGCCTGGGACCGACGCGCTTTGCCGTGGATGACGCGAGACTGGAGCGCGCTGCGGTGGGCATGGTCCAGCAAGGACTCGTGGCTCCTCCTGACGTCACGGTCACGGGCGCGGTGGTGCTGCTGAACTTCAAGGGCAAGAACGCGCAAAACTATACGGCCGATACCGCTCGCAAAGAGCTCGCCCAAGTTCACGACTACTACCTCGAAATGTCCTACGGCTCGTGGACCATGGATACGGACGTTCTGGGTCCCTATCTCGTCGACGCTCCCTCTCAGTGTGATCTCGACACGCTCGGCACCCTTGCGAAGGCCACCGCGCGCGCCCAGGGCGTCGACATCGACCAATACGATCACGTGGGCGTGAAGATCGCCGGGCTCGACGGCCTCGATTGTCCGTGCGGCGTTGCGTACGTGGGCAACACGCCGGCGCAGGGTGGCATTTCGAACGGCGGCACCAGCTTGTACACCTGCTCCGGCGCCAACGCCTACGCGCACGAGATGGGACATGGCATCGGCCTCAGCCACTCGAGCACGGCGCCATGCAATGGGGTCGCCTATCGCCCGGGGCTCTCGGGCTGCAACATCGTCGAGTACGGCAATCGCTTCAACACCATGGGCGGCGGCCTCGGTCACTTCAACGCGATGCAAAAAGCAACGCTGGGCTGGCTCAACGGCTGCAACATCCAGCGCGTCAGCAAGGACGGCGAGTTCGATCTGACGGCGATTCAGGTCGGCGTCGACAACCAGGCCCAGGGGTTGCAGATCGACACCGGGGACACGATGAGCGGCGGACCGCTCTATTTCTACGTCGAGTATCGCAATCCAACGCTGGCCAAGTTCAATGCGCTCAAGGACAACGGGAGCCCGCGCGAGCGCGGACCGGGCCTGCACGTGACGGTGTCACGTGACTTCAGGTCCACGCAGGGGGAAGGGCGCACCATTCTCATCGACGCGTCCAACGGCCTCAAGGGATTGCCGTCCGATGGCTCCGATGCCGACCAGGCCAAGGGCGATCCGCGCATGGTGGTGGGCGACGTGTTCAAGCCCAACGCCAAGGTAACGATCGAATTCGTCTCGCAGACGGACAAGGTCGCGCACGTGAAGGTGACCTTTGCGGGTGGCGGAAGCGGAAGCAACCAGTGTCAGTCCAGTGCGGTTCCACCCGGTCCGCCCGATGTTCCCGAGGGCTATGCGGCCACGCTCTTCCAGGATTGCGACTACGAGGGCGGATGGTCTGTGAGCTTGCCCGAGGGCAAGTACACGACCGCCGAGCTCAAGGCGCTGGGGGTGAAGGACAACGATGCTTCCTCCTTGGTGCTCGCGCCGGGCTACGACGCCCTGCTTTACGCAGATGACAACTTCGGCGGAAAGTCGTCCACACGCTCCAGGTCCCTGAGCTGCTTCACCAAGATCGACATGAACGATGCGCTCAGTTCGATCGAGATTCGCTCCAACGGGATGGCCCCTGGTCCCGACGCCGGCACCGGCCCCGATGCCAGCGTCGCTCAGGACGCAGGCGGTGGTGGCGGTGGCGACGGCGACATGACGCCTGCTGGCGACGGCGACGCACACGGGGGCGACGCCAGCACGCGAGCTCCGGACGCGAGCGCGGAAGAGCCCTCCGACGGCAGCGAAGACGACGGAAAGCCAGCCCATCATGGTGGCTGCAGCGTGCACCCGCAACGCTCTGCCGGTACCCCATGGGCCTTGCTCGGGCTCGGCGTTCTCCTGGGCCTCGGACGCCTTGCTGCAACTCGAGCGCGCCGGCGGCTGGTCCGGGCGTGACCGACAGAACAGCCGATTTTTGATAGCGGGGCGAGGCCATTTACCTCTACAACCCGGGCGCGCCGGGCGTCGTCCGGTAGGTTGCCCATCGTCTCGGAGTGCCCTTCGCCCATGACTCAACCCATCCAACAGCGGCAAGTCAGGCAGATCCCCGTAAGCGAGGCAGAGCGCTCGCATGTCTGCGAGCTATGCGAGGCCGGTTGCGGCTTGTTGGTCGAGCCGAAGAGCGGGCGCGTGCGGCCGGATCCAGCGGACGTTTTCTCCAGAGGGTTCGTGTGCCCAAAGGGCGCTGCGCTGCCCGCGCTCGTCGGCGACCCCGACCGGCTGCGCGGACCCGTCCGCCGGGGCGCCGACGGGAGCTTCCAGGCGATCAGCTGGGACGAGGCGTTCGCCACCATCGCGCGGGAGCTCAAGGCGATCCAGAGGCGCCATGGTCGTGACGCCGTCGCCACCTACGTGGGCACGCCCGTGGTGCACAAGCATGGCTCCGTGCTCATGCGCAACGCGCTGCTTGGCACGCTGCGTACGCGGAACTCCACCAGCGCCGGTTCGCAGGACACCACGCCGCGCTTCGTCGCTTCCTATCTCATGTACGGGAGCGCTTTCTCGGTGCCCGTCCCTGACGTCGATCGCACTGCTTTCTTCCTTTGCATTGGCGCCAATCCACTGGTTTCGAACGGCAGCCTGATGACTGCGCCGAACATGCGCGCGCGGTTGCGCGCCCTGCGCGAGCGCGGCGGCAAGCTGGTGGTGGTCGACCCGCGCCTGACCGAAACCGCGGAGGTGGCCGACGAGCACATCTCCGTGCGCCCCGGAGGCGACGCGGCGCTGGTGCTGCTGATGGTGCGCGAGCTGCTCCGCTCGGGCCGTGCGGACGAGCGGCGCATCGAGCGCACCGCCCACGGCTTCGCCGCGCTCAAGGCGGCGCTGCTCGCCCTCGATGTCCGTCAACTGTCGCGTCACGCAGGCATCGAGGAGGCCACCATCGTGCGATTGGCGCACGATTTCGCCGACGCGCCGAGCAGCGTCGCGTACGCCAGAATGGGCGTGTGCAACAACGAGTTCGCCACGCTGGCGAGCTTCGCGGTCGATCTGTTGAATCTGGTGGCGGGACGTCTGGGCGAGCTGGGCGGCTCCATGTTTCCCACGCCCGCCGTGCCACTGGCACGCCTGGCGCGCCTGAGCGGAGTGGACGGCTTTGCGCGCTTTCGCAGCCGCGTGCGTGGATTGCCGGAGACCGTCGGCGACATACCGGCTTCCACCTTGGCCGAAGAGATGGAGACCGCCGGTCCGGGACAAGTCCGCGCACTCGTGACCTGGGCTGGCAATCCAGTGCTCAGCACGCCTAACGGCCGTCGGCTCGCGCTCGCTCTCGAACAGCTCGACTTCATGGTGTCGATCGACTTCTACGTGAACGAGACCTCGCGCTTCGCGGACATCATTTTGCCGCCGGCTTCTCCGCTCGCTGACGATCACGTCGACCTCTTCTTCGCCAACTTCGCCGTGCGCGATGTCTTGCGCTGGACCCCGCCCGCCGAGGAGCGCGCGCCGGACGAACGCTGCGACTGGGAGATCGTGCTGGAGCTATGCGAACGGATGGGCGGAGGCCCGACCGGCATCCGCGCGGTCGACCTGCTCTATCGCGGTGCGCGCAAGCTCGGCTATCGCTTCCATCCCTCCCATCTGCTGGAGCTGGCCATGCGCATCGGCCCCCACGGCGACTACTTTTTGCCGTGGCGTGCCGGCCTGAACGGCAAGCGGGCGCGCGCGGCGGAGCACGGCGTCGACCTGGGGCCACTTCGTCGGGGCCTACGCGCGCGCGTGCATCACCGGGGTGGCAAGCTCGAGCTGTTTCCTGCGGCCATCCAGCGTGCCCTGCAGGAGCTCGTCACGACCTGCGACCGTGCGCCAGACGTGCACGAACTCTTGCTGATCGGCCGCCGCGATCTGAGCTCCAACAACTCGTGGATGCACAACCTGCCTCGCTTGGTGGCCGGCCGTGAGCGTTGCGTGCTCTTCGTGCATCCGCTGGACGCCCAGCGTGCTGGACTGACCGACGGCGACACCGCCCTCATGGAAAGTCGAACTCACCGCGGCAGCGTCCCGGTCAAGATCACGGATAGCGTGCGCGAAGGGGTGGTGAGTTTGCCCCATGGCTTCGGCCACGCCGGCATCGCCCCCTTTCAGCGCGTGGCAGCTGCCCACCCTGGTGTATCCATCAACGACTGGACCGACGACCAGGCCGTGGAGTCCGTGGTGGGGCAGTCGATCCTCAACGGCGTCCCCGTGCGGCTTCGGCCGGCATCGGCCTAGCCAAAGGCAGGAGCCTGAATCGACCGGCCGGGGAGGGCGTTCACCCCAGGGCCCTGGCAGGCGTAGTGATTTGTGGACGCCGCGCGCCTCCCGGTTGGCGAAGAGCGCGTCCTCGACTAGTCATGGAGGCCATTCTTGGGAGTGTCCATGCGTATCGCCTTCATCCTCGCTTCATGCACCAGCCTCGCGCTCGCTTCGGCCTGTACTCCGTCGGAGCGCCCTCCCGTCGGAGAGCGCGCCTGCATGCCGCTCACGCACGCCGGAGCCCAGGCCGATTGCGGCGAAGACTTCTGCGGCAAGAAGTCCTACAACGTCGCGGTCAACTACGTGTTGCCCAATGGCTTCGAGTGCACCACGCCCTGCGAGAACCTTCCCACGGGGCCCGGTAGCCAGGCTGCGCAGAACTTTCAGTACTCGCACGATGGGCTCTATTTCATTTTGACCTTCGGACCCGGTGTCTTCGCTTCGCCTTCCCAGTACACGTCCAAGGACCTCTCCGACACCTTCCAAAGCGGCTACCTGGCCTACGACATCCAGGACGGCGCATACACGGGGCGGGTAGGCCTGAACTTCGCCGCCAAAGGCTACGAAAAAGGCTACGAAGACTCGGTCGTGGACCACGTCGGCTTCGAGGGCGGCCAGCTCGTCTTCAAGGTGCACGGCGCAACCAACACCGCCGTCGGCGTGGATGACGCGCCCTGTGGGGGCGGGCAGGATTGCTCCTGTCACTACCAGGGCGACGAGATCGCACTGTCATTCGATATTCACTCGACCATGGAGCGCCCGCTCTGAGTTGAGCTCGGCCGCATCCGAGACGGCTTTGTCCACGCGCGCGGTGGTGACGCTGAATGCCAGCCATGCCATCGCGATCGTGCGCCAAGCTCTCAAGGAGCAGGGCTTCGGCCACAAGCACCAGGGCTTCCCGGTGCTCGATGGCGAGGGCCTGCTACTCGGCGTGGTGACCCGCTCGGATATCTACGAGGCGGACACCTCGCGCGAGCGGATAGGGCAGCTAATCAAGCGAGCCTGCGTGGTCACCTTCGACGACTGCAGCCTGCGCGAGGCCGCCGACACCATGGCCCGCGAACACATCGGACGCCTCCCCGTCGTCTCGCGCGCGGAGCCACGTCGCCTCTTGGGCATCATCACGCGCAGCGACCTGGTGGACGCCCACGCCACGCGCCTGGCTGCTCAGGGGCGGTAGGGAACCGCGACGGAACCGCCATTTGGGTGACTCTCGTCCAACCATGGCGGGGCGACTGAACCGCGAGGAATGTTTCGCGTGGCAGCCCGCGTTCCCGACGCCTACTGCGACGACTCCAACGTGTGCCGACCTCGCCGCGCATCGGTCCAGTCGTGCAGTGATGGCGCCGAGTGCAGCTCGCTGTTGTGCGAGAGTCACAAGTGCACCTAGGACTTGTGACGTGGAGGCTACGCAGCAACGCGTGGCGATCGTGAGCGTAGTGGTGGACCTGGACGTTCACCAATGTTCACCACGCCGACCAGGTCCAAGTCAACGCGCAGTGCTGGACGAGCTCTGAGCGTCAGTGCCGGAGCGCAACGGCACTCGCTACCGATCCATGTTCGTCAACTTGGCCACTCGCACTGCGCACGCCTTGTAGGCTGGCTGACGCGAGTACGGATCGAACGCCGCGAACGTAAGGCGGTTGATCTCGTCGTAGTGCATGGGGATGAAGACCTCTCCCGCCTTCACCGTTTGGGTCACGAAAGCGCGCGCGTGAATCTGCGCACGCTGCGACGCCACCTGGACCAACTCGTCCGGCGCGATGTTCAGCTGCTTGGCATCGGCCGGTGAGATCTCGACGTAGACCTCCGAGGGAGCCAGGCGGCGGAGCACGTCGGAGCGCTTGGTACGCGTGAGGGTGTGCCACTGGCTGGAGCTTCCGCGTCCGGTGAGCAACGTCAGCGGGAACTTCTTGCTGGTGGGCTCCGGCAAGGGCCGTGGCGCCTCGAACAGAAAGCGCGCGCGTCGATCCGGTGTGAAGTAGCCACCTTCCGCGAACAGCCGGCGCTGGTTGTCCTCGAGTCGCTCGCCGCTCGGCAGCGGCCACTGGATGCCGCCGGCGCGGTCGAGCATGGCGTAGTCCTCGATGCCGGTGATGTCGTTGGGGCGCCCCGCGCTCAATCGCTTGAGGATCTGGAACACGGCCTCCGGGCTCGTCCACTCCGCGAACATCTCGCCGCAGCCCCAGGCTTCCGCCACGAGGCGGAAAATGTGGAAGTCAGCCAGGGCCTCGCCGGGGGCGCGCGCCACGCTCTTGATCACACCGATGCGGCGCTCCGAGTTGATGAAGGTGCCTTCCTTCTCGCCCCAGCCCGCGGCCGGCAGCACGATGTCCGCGCGCTGCGTGGTCTCGGTGTCGACGTACATGTCCTGCACCACCAGGCACTCCAGCTTGCCCAGGGTCTCGAGGAAGTCCTGTTGATTGATCCAGGAATGGGCCGGGTTGGTGGCCACGATCCACAGTGCCTTGATCTTGTTGGAGAGGATGCCTTCGATGATCTGGTCGTAGGCGAGGCTCGGTTGTGTCGGGATGCTATCGGCCTCGATATTCAGGATACGCGCGACGTCGGCACGGTCGCTCTCGGAAGTGAAGCTGCGCCCACAGAAGAGGGCCGTGGTGTTGCTGAAGGCGCGCGAGCCCATGGCGTTGCACTGGCCCGTGATGGAGTTGGCGCCGGTGCCAGGACGACCGATGTTGCGGGTCATCAAGGAGAGCGCGATCAGAGCCTGCGCCGTGCGCGTGCCTTCGTGGCTCTGGTTGACCCCCATGGTCCACCAGAAGCTCACCCGCTTGCCTTCATGGATCAGCTCCGCCAGGCGTGCGATGCGCGCCGCGGGAATGCCCGAGTCGGCTTCGCCGCGCTCCAGGGTGAAGTCGGCCACGCTGGCGCGAAATTCCTCGAAGCCGGTGGTGTGTTCCGCGATGTAGTCGAGGTCGACCCAACCGCGCGCGATCAGCTCCTGAGCCACCGCGTACAGCAGACTGAGGTCGCTCTTGGGGCGGATGGCGTAGTGATGCTGGGCCGCCATCGCGGTCTCGGTCTTGCGCGGATCGATCACGATGATGTTGGGCTTGTGCCGGTTGCGACAGACGCGCTCCCACATGATGGGGTGCGCGATACACATGTTGGAGCCCACCAACACGATGGTGTCGGACTCCTCGAAGTCCGCGTAGGTGAACGGTGGCGCGTCGAATCCGAAGGCTTCCTTGTACGCCGTGGCCGCCGTGGCCATGCATTGGCGCGTGTTGCCGTCGCCGTGCAGCATGCCCATGCCGAACTTACCGAGCGCGCCGAGAAACGCGAGCTCCTCCGTGGGAAGTTGCCCCGTGCCGAGCCAGGCCACAGACGCAGGGCCGTACTTCTCCTGAATGTCCTTGAAGCGATCCACCATCTCAAAGATGGCGTCTTCCCAGGATACGGCCGTGAGCTTGCCGTTGCGCCGCACCATCGGCTTCACTGCGCGCCCGGGCCCGCGCAGCGGCGCCAGTGCCTCCCAGCCCTTGGGGCAGGCCATTCCGATGTTGACGGGGTGGTCGGTGGCCGGCTTGAGCCCTACCGCCTCGCCCTTCTGCAACATCACCTCGAGTCCGCAGCCGGTGGAGCAGAAGCCGCACACCATGGTGGTGGTGGCCTCGGGCACCAGCTTGGACGGCACGCGTCCGAGGCCGTACTTGGACGGCTCCTGCAGCAGCTCGCGCGTGAGCGGACCCTCGCGCTGTACGAGCAGGTTCATGCCAGCGCGCTTGAGCTTGTCGACGACCCCGCTCATCGCAGGCCTCCTGGCATACGAGACGCCGGTGCAGCGCGGAAGAACAGATAGCGCTCGGCCAGCTCGCCAGCCAGCAGGGTCCCCAGCATCGCGATCGCGATGGGCGCCCACGATGTGCCTGGCGAGCTCTGTGAGAGCAGCTCCCACGGCAAGAGCACGCCGCCCACGAGCAGCAAGCCGAAGCGCAACATGGTCACGCGCGAGAGCTCACCGCGCATCACCAGGGCCATCCGCTTCATGGCGGTGGTACGGCGGTCGCTCGCGTAGCTCAGGGCGTGTCCCTCGAACACCAGCTTGAAGGCCGCGCAACCCATGATCACCCAGTGCAAGAGCGACGGGCGGTGCGCCGCACGCGCCTCTGCGCCGAAGGTCGATACGGCGAGGACCGAGGCACAGCCCAACAGCAGGGTCGTGCTGAAGAACTTGAGCCCGGTCTGCGTGAACGACCACTGTTCTCGACGCGTCGCCACGTAGACCATCACCGAACAGAACACGCCGAGTAGACCCGACCACACCGCGCCGGTGCGCACCAGCGGGGCATAGGGTGTCAGCGAGAGGGCGATGTCCTTGCCTGGAAAGTCGGGCAAGATAGGCAGCGCCGTGAGCAAGCCGTAGCCGATGGCCAGCTTGGCAAACAGGCCGAACACCAGGGCCTCGCGGCTTAGCCACGACGTGCGCAGCCCGAGCACCGCGCGGTAGGCCAGCAACGGACGTCCCAGATGGAACACGCTGGCACCGAGCGCGGCCAGGGTCACGACACAGGCATAGAGCGATTGCAGCAGGCCGCTGCCGATGGGCGCGCCTGCCAGCTGCTGCGCGGCGTAGGCCACTACGAAGGCGCCCACGGCGAGCTGGGTGAGCGTGAGCATGATGACGAGCGGGGGATGCGAGTGCTCTGAGCGCGTGTGATAGAAGTCGGCCGGACGCAGGTTGCTGGGGAGCGCGCGCTGGGTCTTGTACTGCGTGGTCGGCAGCGTGTGCTCGGGGTCCGGCGCGCCGGGGACGAACATGCCCACGTCGCTCGAGGCCACGATGCTCTCCTGGTCCACGACGCGGATGGAAATGGCGCCGTTCGGGCAGGACTGCACGCAGGCGGGAGCCTCACCGTGGGCGAGGCGATCGCTGCACATGTCGCACTTGCGCACGATGCCGCGCTCCGCGTTGTACTTGGGCGCGTCGTAGGGACACATCAACGTGCAGTACTGGCAACCGAAGCACTGGTCGTCCAAGTGCTTCACGATGCCCGTCACCGGGTCCTTCTCGTACGCCTTGGTGGGGCAGCCGAGCATGCACGCGGGCTCCACACAGTGATGACACGAGGTGGTGATGGTCTGCTGGACCGGCGCCTTGTTGGTGCCTCCGTGGACCAGGCCTACCGTGCGCCAGAGCTCATCCTTGTCGAGGCCGTTGAGGTTGTGGCAAGCGACCACGCAAGCCTTGCAGCCCGTACAGGCATCGAGGTCGACCTCGAAGGCGTACTGCTGACCTGGCTGCGGCTTCTCGAAGGGAATGAGGTCGCGGTAGAACTTCTCGTGCAGCGGCGCGTCCGGCGACTCGTGCAGCTTCGCGAAGCGCTCCACGGCCGTCAGGCTGCGCTGGGTTTCCAGCAGCTGCTTCACCGGCAAGAGCGGGAGTCTGCGCTTGGCCTTCTTCTCCCCGGAGGCCAGGGCTGGCATCACCGAAGTGGATGGGCTGGTCATGGACACCCCGCCTTTTGGGCGAGAAACACACAAGAAATACTGGGCAAATTGGACTGCATGAGGGGCTCGCGACGCTTTCTAAAAGCAAGTCGCATACCCAGCTGCAACAGGGGCTTTTCTCGGGATTTTCATGCGGCGCCGGGGGGCGCCAATCCGACAGTTTTGTCGGTCTCGAACGAGCCTGTGAGGTCGGCTTCCGGCATGTTTCCGAGACTTGTCGAGTCGGCAGCGGAGACGGGGAGCGCCAAACGCAACGCGAGAGCGGTCTTCGGGCTCAAAACGCGCCGGCGACGGCAGGTAGCGATCCTCGGCAGAAGGCGCGACTGCGCCTTGACCTCCGCTTGGTCGGCGACGTGGACTTTGACCTGAACGGCGACGGCGTGCGTGAGCGTCCAATTCTCAGCCTCGAAGGCGCTCACGCACGCCGTCGCCGTCAAAGTCGTCGTCCGTCAAAGATCACGACCACCACCACGATTACGCCGACGACCTGCAACGGTCTGTCGGCGATCCGCGCAAGCCTCTACCCGTACACCTTGGGCACGTACATCTCGGGCGGGAACGTCTTGCGCTCGTAATCGGGGTCGAACACGCGGTCGGGCAGCGACAAGTGTTCTTGCTCGATCTCGACGTACGGGATCTGCTTGAGCAGGTGATCGATGCAGTTCAGTCGGGCCCGCTTCTTGTCGTTGCCCTCCACGATGAACCAGTGCGCCTCGGAGATGTTGGTGCGCTCCAGCATCGCTTCCTTGGCCTCGGTGTAGTCCTCCCAGCAGACGCGCGCCTGCAGGTCCATGGGGCTCAACTTCCACTGCTTCATCGGGTCGTGGATGCGCATCAGGAAGCGCAGCTGCTGCTCCTGGTCGGTGATCGAGAACCAGTACTTGAGCAAGATGATGCCCGAGCGCACCAGCATGCGCTCGAACTCGGGCACGTCGTGGAAGAACTGCTCGACCTGCTCCTGCGTAGCGAAGCCCATCACGCGCTCCACCCCAGCTCGGTTGTACCAGGAGCGATCGAACAGCACGATCTCGCCGCCCGCGGGCAAGTGGGACACGTAGCGCTGGAAGTACCACTGCGTCCTCTCGCGCTCGGTCGGGGCCGGCAGCGCGACCACGCGGCAGACGCGCGGGTTGAGCCGCTGGGTGATGCGCTTGATCACGCCGCCCTTGCCGGCCGAGTCGCGCCCTTCGAACAGGACCACGACTTTGGCCTTGGTGTGTGCGACCCAGGTCTGCAGCTTGATCAGCTCGGCCTGCAGCTGGAGTAGATGTCGGAAGTACTCACGACGATCGATCGAAGACGGGTGGTGCTGCCTGTAGATCCTGCGGATCTCATCGGAGAGAGCAGGCTCGGAGAGCTCGAGCTCGTAGTCCTCGTCGAGGCTGTCGGCTAGCTCGGCCTCGAGCCAGTCTTGATGGGGCGGTCGGTCCATGGTGGCCTCCGGATCATCCCGTCCGTGGGCGCTCAGCAAAGCGCATTCGGATCATCTCCACGGCCTCGGCGCGCTCGGCGGGCGAGCCGAAGCGCTTGTCGTCGAGGTATGGCGCCATGAAGGAGAGCGCCTCGTGAATCGACGAGCAGACTTTCTTGGGGATTTTGTTGGCGGACGTCATGGTGATGGCGGCCATGATCCCGCGCACGGCCGCGGCCGCAAAGCCCGTGCCCTGGTAGGCATAGGCAAGGCAATTGCAGCGTTCCATGGTGGCTGACGCCAGGATGTCGAGTCTACGCCGGGCGGCTTGCTCCGGCAGTGGCGCCGAAGGCTCCACCACGATTAGCGCGGCGAACGGCCCAGGGTCCTGCCGATGAAGGCGTTGCAAGATCGCCATGTGCTCGTCGACCGCTTGGAGGCGTGTCTCGTGCCACCACTGAACGATGAGGTTGTTCCAGCGGGCGAAGCAGTTGTTGGGGCCGAGCGCCAAGATCTCGGGTGGGTTGACCATTCGAATAAGCTACCCCGCTGGAGCACTCGCTTCGCGCAGGGGTCAGCGGATACACGGTTCTGTCCCGCCAGTAAGCAGGAAGCGAGCGTTCCTTCGGGCACGAGACCCGGGCGCTGACTTTGTCAGCGCCGGCTAGGCCTGGCCTTGAGGACCCCACTGCGTCTGCCGCGGTGAAGACGGGTCTGCCCTGCGGGAACCGCTCAGGGCCTCGCGGACACGCTGCAAGAGCGCCCTGGGGACGAAGGGCTTCTGCAAGATTTGCGGTGCCAAGTCACCCATCGAGCAGCCCGCTACCGCGGTGTCCGTGTAGCCCGACATGAACAAGACCGGGAGACCCGGATGGGTGCGGAGGAGTTCCCTGGCGAGTTCGGGACCGGAGCAACCCGGCATCATGACGTCGGTGAGCAGCAGGTCGATTCGCTCGCGGGTCTTGTGGACCAGGCGCAGCGCGCTCTCGCCGCTGTCGGCCGCGAGCACCCGGTAGCCGTGGGACGAGAGAACCCGCCGGGAGAGCTCGCGCACGGCCGGGTCGTCCTCCGCGAGAAGCACCGTCTCGGACCCGTGGACCACCGAGAGCCTTTCGACGCGGGAGGCCGGGGCCGGCTTGGTTTCACCGCTGGCCGCAGGGAGGAGCAGCTCGAAGGAGCTTCCCTTACCGAGCTGAGTCTCGACGAGCACGGCGCCGCCGCACTGCTTGATGATGCCGTACACGGTGGAGAGGCCGAGCCCGGTTCCTTTGCCGCGGTCCTTGGTCGTAAAGAACGGCTCGAAAATGCGCGCGGGGGTCGACGGATCCATCCCGACGCCGGTGTCCACCACCTTGATGCGCACGTAGGATCCGGGTAGCAGCTCGGTGCCATCGTCGGCAATGAGCTCGGCGGGGCCGAGGGTCACATCGCTCGTTTCGAGCGAGAGCACACCGCCGCTCGGCATCGCGTCGCGCGCGTTCACTGCCAAGTTCATGATCACCTGTTCCAGCTGATTGGGGTCCACGCGCACGTGACCGAGCTGCGGGGCCAAGCTGCGCTCGATGCGAATGCGCGCATCCAGTAGGCGGCGGAGCAAAGGTTCCAGTCCCTCGAGTAGCGTATTGACGTCCACGTCGCGCGCCTCGACCACTTGCTTGCGGCTGAAGGCGAGGAGCTGTTTGGTGAGCGCGGTACCGCGTTCGGCTGCAGCGTGGATCTGCTCGAGCTCGTTGCGCATGGCATCGCCAGGCCGCAGGCGCATCAGGGCCAGCTCGCTGAACCCCAAGAGTCCGGTCAGCAAATTGTTGAAATCGTGCGCTACGCCACCCGCAAGCCGGCCGATGGCCTCCATCTTTTGCGCCTGGCGCAGTTGGTCGGCGGTGGTTCGCAGGACTCGCTCGGCCTCTTGCCGTTCACGCAGGTCGTGGGCTACGAGCGCATAGAAATCGAGGCTCTCCTTCTCCTTTCTCGCGATCACGACCTGCTGCACCGGAATCGGCGTTCCGTCGCGATGCAGAAGCGAGATCTCGCCGCTCCAGGCGCCCATGCTCACGGCTCGAGCCAAGAATCTCTCCCGGCAAGCGTGCGCGCTCGGGTTCGGCGTGCAGGTCGGACATCGTCAGTTGTGTTGGGTCGAAGGATTCGTCGAACCCAAGCAGTCGACGTCCCGCAGGGTTGAGGTAGATCAGCTGACCCTCGGCGTCGGCCAGCGCAACAAGTTCGGTGGTGGCCTCCACGACGGCTGCCAGCCTGTCACGCGCGAGCTCGGCCTTGCGACGTACCTCGATGTCCTCCAACAGCGCGAGCGAGCCCACCGTGCGCCCGCTGGCATCAATCAAGGGAGCCGCGGAGACGCGAACCTGGAGCAGGCTGCCATCACGGCGCAGGCGCAAAGTTTCGTACGGGGAGGTCGGCGTACTGGACTCCCGCACGCGCTTCCATTCTTGCTCGAACTCCGCCGTCAATGGCGGCGGCACGATGGGCAAGGGCCGACCCAGCACCTCGTCGGGGCGATAGCCGAACATGCGCTCGGCTGCTGGATTCCAGGCCGTCACACGGGCCGACTCATCGATGGCGACGGTGGCGAGCGGAGAGGAATGAACGACTGCCCGATGTAGCTGGAGGGCCGTTTCCAGGCGTTCTACGAGGGCGGCGCGCTCGACGGTGGCGGTTCCGATGACCAGTCCGACCAGGGCCACGGACGCCAGCGTGACCTGCAGGTGCAAGACGGTTTCGCTCGGGATAGGACGAACGAGTGGTCCGACCCCGAAGAAGACGAGCACAGTGGCGAGCAGGTATAGGAGTGCAACGGCCACGGTGCCCCCGCGCAAACCAAAACGCAGGGCGCACCAGATCAAGGGCGGATACGCGAGGCTAGGTCGGCCGAAAACGGGCGTGAAGCCAAGCAGAGCAAAGCTCACGAGCGTCGAGAACGCCAGCACCCGTTCGGGCCATGGACGGCGTTGCTCGCTTCCGACGTCGGCCCGGCGGAACGTCGCGGCGAGCGGTACGGTTAGCATCGCGCCCAGAGTGTCTGCCAACCACCAGTGGAGCAGGCTGCCGAAGGGGGCGGATTGCGTTGCGCCCAGCAAGCCGAGTACTCGGAAGCCGGCGCTGACGGCGGCGCCCAGTGCGCACGCGACGGCCAAGCGGCGCAGGTCGAGGAGTCTCAGCAGTTGAGGGTCGAACTGAGGCCGTCGACGCAGGAACATCGCGCTACAGACAGGGCCGAGCACATCCCCGAACCAGGTGGTCGCTGCTCCTTGCAGAGGTGTTCGCCAGAGCGATACGATCAGCGCCCCGCATGCGACTCCTGGCAGCGCATCGCGTCCGCGCCACAGCAGTGCCGTCACCGCCACTCCGGCCGGAAGCCATACCGCACACAAGCGCTGAGGACCTAGCGCGATGACATTGTTCAGCACTGCGGCTGCGACGTAAGAGGAGGCAATAAGAGCTGCCTCGAGCACGCGAAAGCCGCCGGCTCGCAATCGGCTGTTTGGCAGGCTGGGCCGTTCGGACCGAACATCCATGGGTTCATCTGTTTTCGTCCAGCACCCGTCCAAAACTTACTCGCCTTGGAAGGTGACGACACCTGTAACACTCAGGGGCAATGCTCGCGGCGTCATGGTTCCATGCGACAAGTTACGGCGTCGTCCCGCCAAGCGAGCAAGGGTTGCTCTTGCGAACCGGTGCACGCGGAGCGTGGTGCGCCGGCTTTCATCGGGGCGCGACGTCCATCCGGCAGCATGTGTCGGCGCCTGTGTGGAATGGCTCTGGATTTTCTAAGGAATTTCTAAGGAACGATGGAGGTTCCGCGATAACAGGAGAACGCTGTCTGTTTCGACGGGCTGCGTGCTTTTCCTTCAACCAGCGAGGCCCTTCTTTCCACGAACCTGATCCCATGACGCTCGTTGCCAACACCATTCGCAAGGTCTCAGCTCGAGAGGCGGGACTGATGGTCGTCAGTCCGGCAGGCGCGATCCGCCAGGCCAACGCTGCAGCCCATCGCACGCTCGGATACGATCAAGGCGCCTTGATCGGCCTCTCGCTCGCCTGGCTCGTGCCACCTTCCCGCCACGACCTGTTGACGAAGCTCGATGTCGCGCTGGGGCGCTCGACACCCTTGTACGTCGAGAGCGTGTTCATGCGTGAAGACGGAACTCAGCTCAACGTCGACCTCGTGCTCGAAGCGCGGAGCGGACGGCGGGAGCTGTCGCTGACCGTCGAGGTAGAGGAGGAGGAAGTCGAGCCGGTGCGTTGGCTGCCGCAGAGGTACGTGCTGCCCGTGAGCGATGTCGCGCCCAAACCGACGCAGCGCGTCGACTTGGGCGATCACCTGAGCGATTGCATCCAGCTACTCGCCTGGTTGGATTCGCACGTGAAGGACGCGACGACCGAGGAGCTCGCTCGCCAGCGCGCTCGTGTGCGGGCCGTGCTGCAAGATGCGAACGGTCTGCTCGAGGACTGCAGAGCGGAACTCGCTCGCACGAAGATCGCGCTGAGATTTTGACCTGAACAAACGAGGAGGCGCTCGCCCCGACGGTCGTCGAAGCGCTTCATCAGCGTCCTCAGCGGAGCTCGAAGTAAACTTTCGACCGGGTCTCGCGACGCGCGCGTAGCGGGCGTGCAACATGCGCAGCGAGCCCGCGATCGTCGTGCCATTCCGCTTGCAGTGCTCCCAGGTACGCATGTGCGTTCACCCCTGCCTGAGCATTGCTATCTCGGAACGGCTCAGTCTAACGTGAGCCTCCTCAGCAATCTTCTCCCCCAACGCTCGCGCGACGCCGACGCGTCGACAGCCAGGAGTGAAGTCTTATGAAGAAGTACCGAAACGGTGCAAAATCATTCATTGCCGCGTGCTTCGTGCTCTCGGCTGCCGGTTGCGGAGACGACGCTAGCAACGCCGAGGTCGGTGGCCAGGAGCAGGCCCTGACGGCCGTGCCGCAGCCCAGTAGGCCCTACACGTTGTTCGAAAGTCTGCAGGTGCGTCCGCTCGCGCTCTCTCCCAATGGCAAGTTCTTGTTCGCTGCCAACACCGCGGACAATCGCCTCGAGATGTTCAGCGTCAGCGCGAGTGGCCTCAGCCCCGCTGGCTCGGTCAGCGTGGGCCTCGAACCGGTCGCAGTGGCAGCACGCAGCGATAGTGAGATCTGGGTCGTCAATCATCTCTCGGACTCGGTGAGCGTGGTCAAGCTCGAGGCCGGCAACAAGCTGCGCGTCGTGCGCACGCTGCACGTGGGCGACGAGCCGCGCGATATCGTGTTCGCCGGACCGGGCAAGAGTCGTGCGTTCATCACCACGGCCCATCGCGGACAGAACGGCGATGACCCTCAGTTGTTCGACTCTGCCGCGGGTCGCGCGGACGTTTGGGTCTACGATGCCAACAACCTCGGCATCGCTGCAGGTGGCAGTCGACTCACCAAGATCACCTTGTTCGCAGACACGCCACGTGCCCTCGCTGCGAGCGCAGACGGGTCGCGGGTCTATGCGGCCCCCTTCTTCTCGGGCAACCAGACCACCATGGCCTCCAAGGATGCCGTGCGTCACGTCTACGCGAGCTCGGTCAATCCCGCCAATCCCAACGTCTTCCTCGTCAATGGACAACCCACGCCCATCACCGGCCGCGTCGTGAAGTACAAGGCGGGTCCGGATGGGCAGTTCCACTGGTTCGATGACCTGGGCACCAATTTCGACGCCTGGGTGCGCGTCCAGCTACCGGACAACGACGTATTCAGTATCGACGCCAATGCGCTGATCCCCTACGCGATCACCAACAAGACCTTCGCGCACCTCGGCACCACCCTGTTCAACATGGCCGTCAATCCGGTGAACGGGAAGGTGTACGTGGCCAACACCGAGGCGCACAACGACGTGCGCTTCGAGGGGCACAACCCGACCCTGCCGGTGACGTCGGTGCGCGGCCGCACGGTCGACAGTCGCATCAGCGTGCTCGACCCCGGGACGGGCGGCGTGGTGCACAACGACCTGAACCGCCATGTGGTGAACGGCGTGGGCGATGGCAGCCTGAGCCGTGCGTTCCCGCAGGATCTCGGCGTCACTTCGAACGGGCAGACGTTGGTGGTGGTGGCCCAAGGTAGCGGCAAGCTCGCCGTCTATGCCACCAGCGAGCTCGAAGCTGGCACCGCGATGCCGACCGCCAGCAACCAGGTGGTGCTCTCGGCCGGCGGTCCGGCCGGTGTCGTGCTCGACGAGCGCAACAACCGCGCCTACGTGTTGACCCGTTTCGACAACGGTATCTCCACGGTCAGCCTCGCATCACGCAGCGAAATCGCTCACCGACGCATGTTCAGCCCGGAGCCGGCCGTGGTCACAGAGGGCCGGCGCTTCCTCTACGATGCAGCCTTCACCTCGGAGAACGGCACCCAAGCCTGCGCCAGCTGCCACATCGGCGGTGACAACGATCAGCTCTCCTGGGACCTCGGAAACCCTGGCGGCGCGGGCAACGAGATCACCAAGCTCGCGGCGAACAAGAGCGTCATTTGGACCGCGCCGCCCGAGGTCATCTTGCAGACTCGCCCGCTCGCCGGGCCCATCTTCGAGCGCGCCGCCGCGCTCAAGGGGCCGATGAGCACCCAGAGCCTGCGCGGTCTCGACAATCACGGGTCCATGCACTGGCGAGGCGATCGCAACGGCGCCATCCAGCAGAACGGACAGCCCTTCATCGATCCAGGCACGGGGCAACCCGTGGTGTCCGCGCAACCGAACGCGGGCATCTTCGACGAGTTCCGCGCCTTCGAGTCGTTCAACGTGGCCTTCCCCGGCCTGGTGGGTCGCAACGCCGAGCTCAGTTCCGCCGACATGGCCGCGTTCGCGGCCTTCGCGCTGGAGATCAGCTATCCGCCGAACCCCATTCGCAACCTGGACGACTCGCTGACGCTGGAGCAGGAGTACGGGCGTAGCGTGTACTTCCAGACCGATGCCCAGGGCAACGAGCTTCCGGTCGATCGCCTGCACAACTGCAACGGCTGCCACACGCTCGACCGCAACGGCAACGCAGGTCAGACCGATCATCCCGGTTTCTTCGGCACCAGTGGGCGGCTCTCCTTCGAGAACTTGCCGCAGATCTTCAAGGTCGCGCACTTCCGCAACGCCTACACGAAGGTCGGCATGTTCGGCTCCTCGCCTGACGAAAACCGCACCTTCACCACCCAAGACCTGCTCAATCCGGCGGTCACCGCGGTGCGTGGCTTCGGCTATCAACCGGACGGCGCGGTGGGCTCCATCGAGCACCACCTCACGGGCAAAGTCTTCATCCGCACGGACTTCGAGATCGAAGGCGCATCGCCGAATCCAGGCGGCATTCCCACCTTCTATTTCGACGCCGACAAGAACCCGGTGCTGCCGGACCCCGGGGGCTTCGTGGTGCGCCGCGGCCTCGCCGCATTCCTGCTCGCCTACGACAGCAACGTGCGACCCATCGTGGGGCAGCAGATCACGCTCAACCTGTTTAGCGCTGTGGCAGCGGGCGTGCGTATCGATCTGCTCAAGGCGCGCGCCCAGGCGGGTGACTGCGATCTGATCGTCAAGGGCATGATCAACGGGCGCGAGCGTGGCTATGTCTTCGAGAACGGCAAGTTCCGCCCGGACGACAGCAGCTCGCCCATCACGGACCTGCAGCTGCGGGCCATGGTGCCGCTGGCTACCGACGCGCTCACGTACACGTGCGTGCCGCCGGGCACCGGCTACCGCGTCGGCATCGACCGCGATGCGGACGGCATCGCAGACGGCAACGAGTGACTCTGCTGCATGCCCGTGACCTCGAGGACCTCGAGGTCGGGCACGTCACGAGGTGATGACGTTGCTGCGCACCGGGGCGCCGGCGAGTCCCTATCAGGACGCGTTCGTGGTGCGAACGTTCTGAGCGCGGCTGGGGAGCAAGGCTTGGCTCGCACGGCGACGTGCATCGTGCGCGGCACGGTTGGTACAAAGCGCCGCGGGGCGTACCTCTTGAAGCACCAGAATAGTCGATTCGAGCCCGTCCCACGGTAGCGGGAGTTCGGGCACGGGACGCCAAGGCGAGGTCGACACGTCACCCGCAGGTGCTTGGGATCGCTCGGTTTTAATATTAGTCGCTATAACGCTAAATGGGCGAGCCGCGTCGCCATGGGCGGACGTGTTCTTCTGCAGCGGTGCCATGGCTACGCGAGCTGCTTGGCAAGGGCCATTTTTAATGTTAGTCGATGTGACATCAAATGAGCGAGCCGCGCCCCTACAACATGAAGGCCCGCGCCGAGAGCGCGCAGGCGACGCATCTGAGCATCATCGCGGCGGCCGTTGCGCTGTTCATGGAGACGGACTGGGCCGACGTGAGCCTGGAGATGATCGCAGCGCGCGCGCAGGTGACGCTTCAGACTGTGCTGCGCCGCTTCGGTTCGAAGGCGGGGCTGTTCAGCGCCGCCGTCGAACAGGTCGCAGCCGAGGTGCAGAGCCTGCGCGTCCCCGCGCGCAAGGGCGATGCGCGCGCTGCCATTCGTGCGCTCGTCGACTTGTACGAGAAATTCGGTGAGATGAACTGGCGCCTCTTGCGTCACGAAGCGCACGACCCAGCGCTGGCGGCCCTGCTCGATCGAGCGCGCTCGGTCCACCGCACGTGGCTGGAGGAGGTGTTCGATGTGCACCTGCCTGCGCGCGGAAAGGAGAGGGAGCGACGTCTCTCGCTGCTGTTCGCGGCGACCGATTTCTACGTATGGAAGCTTGCGCGCAAGGACCTAAAACGCAGTCGTGCCCAGGCAGAGCGAGTGATCTTCGAGCTAGTCGAAGCACTCCTGCAGCAGTTCGAGCTCAAGGAGGAGCCATGAGGCGGCGGTTTCTGTTCGCATTGGTCGAGGGTGGAGGCAACGTGCCGCCCGTGCTCGGGTTGGCGCGACGCATGGCGGCGCGTGGCCATCACGTGCGCGTGCTGGGCGACCCCGCGATTCTGCCCGACGCGCGCGCTTGGGGCCTCGAGTTTTCTCCCTTCGTCCACGCGCCGCACCAAAACCTGCGCAGCCTCGAGCACGATCGCCTGCGCGATTGGACGGCGCGCACGTCCATGGGGCAGCTCAAGCGCATCACGCAAGAAGTCATGTTCAGCCCGGCGCACAAGTACGCCCTCGACACACTGGCGGAGGTCGCACACTTCGAGCCCGACGTGGTGGTCGCCGACTACTGCATCCCGGGTGCCGCCATGGCAGCCGAGAAGGCGGGCGTGAAGTGCGCCGTGCTGGTGCACCATCCTTACCCCTTGCCGGCGCCGGGCGTGCCGCCGTTCGGCCTCGGACTCCGGCCAGGTCGCTCTCTGCTGAGTCGCTTGCGCGATGTGGTGCTGCGCGCATTCACCACGTTCTTCTTCAACAGGCTGGGCCTCGCACCCATCAATGCAGCGCGCAGCGCGCTCGGCTTGGAGCGCTTACACGTTGTGTTCGAACAGATGACACGCGTCCCGCGCGTGCTGGTCATGACCTCGCCCCGGTTCGACTTTGCCAGCCAGGGCGCGCTGCCCGCCTCCGTACGCTACGTGGGGCCCGCCCTGGACGATCCAGCCTGGACCGAGCCGTGTAAGTTGCTCGAAAACGCGAACGCGTCCGAGCGGCCGCTCGTGCTGGTTGGGCTCGGCTCAACGTTCCAAAACCAGAAAGCGCTGACTCAACGGGTCATCGACGCGCTCGGCGACCTGCCCGTGCGTGGCCTGGTGACGCTCGGCAACGTCTTTCAGCCTACTGAGTTTCATGCCGCTCCGAACGTGGAGGTCGTGCGCTCTGCGCCCCACGCTGCGCTGCTGCCTCACGCCCGCGTGGCGGTGGCCCACGGCGGACACGGTACCGTGATCAAAGCGCTCAGCGAGGGCGTTCCCGTGTTGTGCCTGCCGTTGGGGCGTGACCAGCATGACAATGCCGCGCGCGTCACGCACGCTGGGGCTGGCCTGCACTTGAAGGCCACAGTGAGCACAGCGCGCATTCGGGCGGCTGTGGCGCGTCTTCTAGACGAACCCGCGTTTCGTACTTCGGCGCGAGAGCTCGCCCAGGAGATCAAGGCCTCGGTCGCCGAGGACCGTTGTGTGGGCCAGCTGGAAGAGTTGGCCAGTTAGGCGCAGTGCTGATCTCCAGGCATCCCGCGCGTCCACTGTAAACGGCGTGTTACGGCCCGCGGACAATGGCCGAGGATCTCCGAAGGGAGCAGCCCCCGACCTTTCCCGATAGCGGCGCGTCTATTATAAGAGACTCGATGCTGCGACCCGTGCGGAGGGCGCTTCCTTGGCCTGCTCGGTCAAGAGGGGAACTGGGTCCGCCGGTGAGCACAGCGAGGAGGAGACATGATGACCGCCGAACTTCGAGGGGGCCGACGAACGAGCTTGGTTTCGGCCACCGCAGCCCTGTTGGCCTTGGTGACGCTGAGTGCATGCGCGAGCACTCCCCCGCCCAAGAGCGTGGTCGCGGAACCCAACGTTGCGATCGAGAGGCTGCCTCGCCGGGTGACGCTCTCCGTGGTGAGCACCAACGATCTGCACGGGCGGCTGCACACGCTCCCCAGAATCGGGGGCTTCGTCGCCAATTTGCGGCGCGCTCGGGCCGCAGACGGCGGCGGGGTCATCTTGCTCGACGGTGGCGACACCTTTCAGGGCGAACTCGCGTCGAACCTGAACGAAGGCGCTGCCGTCGTCGATGCCTACAACCTGCTCGGCTACAGTGCGGCCGCGATCGGCAACCACGAGTTCGACTTCGGCCCCGTCGGTCCCTCGACCTTGGCTCGTGCGGGTGAGAATCCGCGCGGCGCGCTGATCGCACGCGCGGCCCAGGCCAAGTATCCGGTCTTGTCCTCCAATCTAGTCGACGCCGCCACGGGGCAAGCGTTCTCGGCTCCGAACATCGTGCCCTCGACCTTGCTCGACGTGGCAGGGGTGCGGGTGGGGCTGATCGGCGCGCTGACCATGGAGACCCCGCAATCGGTGCTGGCCTCCTTGTTCGAAGGCCTGAAGCTCAATCCGTTGCTGCCCTCCGTCACGCGCGAGGCCGAGAGCCTGCGTGCCCGCGGCGCAACCGTGGTCATCGTGGTCGCCCATGCCGGCGGACAGTGCACGTCCCTCGATAACCCCGACGATCTCTCGTCATGCCGAGGCGATAGCGAGATCTTCTCGCTGGCCAAGGGACTCTCGGTGGGGCTCGTGGACGCCATCGTCGCGGGACACACGCACCAGAGGCTGGCCCACCGCGTGAACGGCATCCCCATCATCGAGGCCGGCGAGCACGGTCAAGCGCTGGCCCGGGTCGACCTTACAGTCGATGCCGAGACCGGGCGCGTGATCCGAGATCAGCTCCACATCCCGGTCGACGTCTGCCCCAGGAAAGACGAGCACGGCGCCTGCGATGCGGTCAGTTACGAGGACGCGCCGGTGGTGGACGATGCCCGTGTGTCGGCGCCAGTCGACGCGGCCCTGGCAGCGGTCGACCAGCTGCGCGAGGAAAAGCTCGGCGTCACCCTGACGGCTCCCTTCACCAGGCCCCGTGGCGGCGAATCCGCGCTCTCGAACTTGGTGGCGGATCTGATGCGCAAAGCGCGCCCCCAGGCGGATGTCACGCTGGTCCACGCCGGCGCGCTACGAGCCGATCTGCCCGCAGGCCCGTTGCGCTACGGCTCCCTGTTCGAGATGTACCCGCGTGACAGCACGTTCGCGGTCGCCACCCTCACGGGGGCCCAGCTGACGGAGGCTCTGGTGGGCATCCTCACCGGCATCAACGGCTCCTTCGTCTCGATCTCGGGCGTACGCGCGACGGCTCGCTGCGAGGGCGAGCGTCTGGTCGTGAGCCTACGGCGTGAGAATGGCCGCCCGATTGGGTCCAACGAGTCACTGCGAGTGGCCACCAACAACGTGCTCGCGACGGGCGCCAAGGGGCCGCTGGCGGGACGGCCGTGGAGCGTGGAGGACGGTCCTCCCATTCGTGAAGAGCTAGCGCGTCTCCTGCGGAAGCAAGGCGGCAGCCTTTCGGCCACCGACCCGGCGCTCTTCAATCCGGCGAAGCCGCGCGTGAGCTTGCCGTCTCCGGCGCCCCTTTTGTGCCCCACTCAAGGCGGCCCCGTGCCCGTGAGCGAGGGCGAGGATGCCAGGCCAATTCCCAGCGAGAAGGTCGCCGCGGGCGGCTGAGTAGCAGCCTTTACTCGGGCGTGATGGGCACGCTACAAACCCGCCATGACGGGGATCAAGGAGCTACGGGAGCGTTCGCTACGGGAGCCGGAGGCATTCTGGCTCGAGGCCGCGCAGGTCCTCGACTGGGAGAGGGCGCCCCGGCAGGCGCTCGATGCGAGCAACCCGCCGTTCTACCGCTGGTTTCCCGACGCGACGCTCAACACCTGCCACAACGCGCTCGACCGGCACGTGGAGCGAGGACGCGGTGAGCAGCTCGCCCTGATCCATGACTCCCCCGTCACCGGCCAGATCAACAAGTTCACGTTTCGAGAACTTCGAGACCTCACGGCGCGCTTCGCGGGGGTGCTGGCAGGGCAGGGGGTCACGCGCGGCGATCGCGTGATCATCTACATGCCCATGATCCCCGAGACGGTTATCGCCATGCTCGCGTGCGCGCGCCTCGGCGCGGTGCACTCCGTGGTGTTCGGTGGATTTGCCGCACCGGAGCTCGCGACGCGCATCGACGACGCGCAGCCGAAGGTGATCGTGGCGGCCTCTTGCGGTATCGAGGCGCAGCGGGTCGTGCCGTACAAGCCCTTGGTCGACGCTGCCATCGCGCTCGCCAAGCACAAGCCCGCGCGCTGCATCGTCAAGCAACGGCCTCAATGTGTGGCGAGCCTCGAAGCAGGCCGCGATCTCGCGTGGGACGACGAGATGAAGGTCGCGACGCCCCACGCCTGCGTAGCGGTGCAGGCCACCGACCCCCTCTACATCCTCTACACCTCCGGCACCACGGGCCAACCCAAGGGCGTCGTGCGCGACAACGGCGGACATGCCGTGGCCCTGGCGTGGTCGATGCAGCACGTCTACGGCGTCGCGCCAGGCGAGGTGTTCTGGGCCGCCTCCGACGTGGGCTGGGTCGTCGGTCACAGCTACATCGTCTATGGCCCCCTGCTCCATGGCAACACCACCGTGCTCTTCGAGGGCAAGCCGGTCGGGACCCCGGACGCCGGCGCGTTCTGGCGCGTGATCGAGGCCCACGGCGTGTGCACCTTCTTCACCGCCCCCACCGCCTTTCGCGCGATCAAGAAGGAAGACCCCGAGGGCAAGCTGCTCCACAAGTACGGCCGCTCGAAGCTCCGTGCCCTGTTTCTCGCAGGGGAGCGCTCCGATCCGGCCACGCTGGCGTGGGCCGAGCAACAGCTCCACGTGCCGGTGGTGGACCACTACTGGCAAACCGAGAGCGGCTGGCCCATGGTCGCCAACTGCCTGGGCATCGAGCGCCTCCCCGTCAAGCACGGATCCCCTACCGTGGCCGTCCCCGGCTACGACCTGCGCGTGCTCGACGACCAAGCGAACGAAGTGCCCGCGGGCACCATGGGCGCGCTGGCCCTGAAGCTGCCCTTGCCACCCGGCACCTTGCCCACTTTGTGGAACGCCGAGCAGCGCTTCGTCGACGCCTACCTGAAGGAGTTTCCGGGCTTCTACAAGACCGCCGACGCGGGCTACGTGGATGAAGAAGGTTACGTGTACGTCATGGCGCGCACCGATGACATCATCAACGTCGCGGGCCATCGCCTGTCCACCGGCGCGATGGAGGAAGTGCTCGCGAGCCATCCGGCGGTCGCCGAGTGTGCGGTGTTCGGTGTGGCCGACGAACTCAAGGGCGAACTGCCTCTGGGGTTGTGCGTGCTGCGTGACGGCAGCAGCCACACGCCGGAGCAGGCGATGCGCGAGGTGGTGGAGCTCGTGCGCCAGGCCATCGGACCCGTGGCGAGCTTCAAACTCGTGACGGTGGTCAAGCGCTTGCCCAAGACGCGCTCCGGCAAAATCCTGCGCAGCACCATGAAGCACATCGCAGACGGCGAGCCCTACAAGACGCCCGCGACGATCGAGGACCCGGCGGTGCTCGACGAGATCGCGCAGGCGCTTGCGGGGCTTGGGTATGCGAAAGCGCGCGCTGGGCTGTAAAAAGGCCAGGGCGATCTCTCGATCAGCGCGGCCTTACCTCGGATTGATATTCAGGCGAGAAGGCAACACTCAGGCCGAAGCTGAGTTCCTCGCGCGACTCGAGCAGTCCACCTTCCGACACGGGAAAGTCGACGATCCCGGTCTTCGTGAAGCTGCGTGACGTCTATTCCGCCAGCTGCAAGGCACTCTCCACCGCTCGTGGCGCCGTTCGAATCGCGGTCTCGAGTACGCCGAGGCGGCGTCGCGGGTCCATCAGATTGATGCCGAAGGCAGCGATGTCTTCGTTGCTGGGGTCGAGGCGGATCACGCGGATCTTCGCAGCCTGCAGAGCCTTCACTTCGCGATCGACGATGCGCGTCATGTGCATGCGGAGCGCCTCGGCGAAGGGGTTGCGGCGCGCGCCGCCGCTGGCAGGCTCGCGGGCGGCCATGGGGGCGAGCACGATGGCTTCGGTGATATCGCTTCCGAGCAGCAAGTCGGCCGAGGTCGGCGAGACCACGCCACCGTCCACGTAGGTCCTCTCGCCGATGCGAATCGGGGTGTACCAGCCGGGCACCGCATAGGAGGCACTGACGGCGGAGCTGATGGACGCCAGCGGTGAGCCCGGCTTGCCGAACGCCACGCGCTCGCCCGAGTCCACGTCGGCGACCATGATCCACGTAGCCTTGTGAGAGACCCAGCGCTGCTCTGGAAGCACGCGCGCGAACAAACGCTCGAAGGAAGCAAAGCCCGCGCGTCCTTCGGGCAACAGTCCGGTGAACGCCGTGGCCAACGAGACGCGCCCACGCATCACACCCGACCAGAATCTGGGCGCCGTGAAGCGAAGCGAGGGAACCGGCGGTCGGCCGCTGCCCCAATCACGCGCGTGGTCCCAACAGTCTGCTTCGAGTTCTCCGCGCTGGCTCTTCATGAGTTGTGATACGGAAACACCCGCACCGAGCAGCGCGGCCGCGAGTGCGCCGGCCGAGGTCCCGATGAGCACGTCGGCCTCCCGTGCGTCCCAACCGAGTACCCGTTCGAGCTCCGACAGCGTGGCAGTGGTCCAGGCCGCGCCCGCCACGCCGCCACAGCCGAGCACCAAAGCACGCTTCTTCGCTTTCGCTTCCATGGCCTGCTTGTAGCGGACACGGCGTCGTTCGTCCTGCCCTGCGCCCCGTGAGACTCACCCCAGCCTCGGGACTGGCAGTGTTGACGTGCGCGAACGCACCTCGGTATCGTGTCCCTCTGGTCTGGAACAAGCCAGACCTCGGAGGACCATGAGCGACCCTACCAACAGTGACCCTAGCAAGATCAAGCTACCCACCAAGCCCGCCGGTATCAGGTCTAACGCCAACGCTAACGTGGTGCGCGTGAAGCCGTCCGTAAAGAAGCCGATCTGGTCCGGACGCTGAGTTCGTTCTTGGGTCGGGCACCCGAGGCCATGCTTCGAGACGTCCGGCCTGTGCGTCCTGGCCCGCGCGTTCGCTTGCGCTCCCTCGGGCGCGCCAGCGAACCGCGGAGGCGCTCCAACAGGAGCTGATGGTTTTCTCGGCAGGCGGTTACGCTCGGGTGCTTGTCGCCGAGCGTCGCGCGGAAAACGCGCAGAGCCTCCTCGCTCAACGGCAGCGCTCGGCGGAGCAGGCCTCGCTCTTGATAGAGGGCAGCGAGGTTGTTCAGGATCAAGCAGAGTGTCGGGTCTGCCTCATGGGTGGCCTTCTTCAGCGCGAGCGCGCGCCGATAGTATCTCAATGCTTCTGCAGGCCGTCCGCTGCGGTGCAAGAGTGCGCCAAAGTTGGCGAGCTGAAAGGCCAGTTGCGGATGGTGCACTCCGTAGATCCGTTGCAGCGCCGCGATGGCCTCGCGATAGAGTCGTTCGGCTTCGCGACGCTCCCCGCAGGCGTCGAGGATGGCCGCCAAGCCAGCCGCCGTATGAGCGACGTCAGGGTGCCTTGGACCGAGGGCGCGGCGTCGGATTGCAAGCGCGCGCCGTGCGGGCGGCAAGGCGCGCCGGAAGTGCCCGCGCGCGTGGGCCAGGCCTCCGAGGTTGTGATAGATGCCGCCGAGCCGCAGATCATGCTCATCAACCTGGGGCTTGAGGATTGCCAGGGCTCGTCTGTAGGCCGTTCCCGCTTCGTTGAAAGCTCCCATGTACTTGCAGACCACGCCCAGTTCGTTGTGCAGGGCGGCCACCGTCGGGTCTCTGGGGCCCAGTGCACGCTCGGCAAAGAGCAACGCGCGCTGAAGCCGACTCTTGGCGCGGCGGTAGCGCGCTTGACGGCGTTCGAGGTCGGCCAGGTAGAGCTGGACCTGAACGCGCAGCTGCAGACGCTCGGTTCCTTTTCGGACGCGTCGGCTGAGCTGAGCCGCGCGGGTGCCATGACGATGGGCTTCATCCAGATCGCCAAGGCCGCCGAGCGCATTCATCGACGTCATCAGCACATTGACGAGCTCCGGCGAGGACGGGCCGAAAGCGAGCTCGCAGCGCTGCAGGGCGCCCAGGGCCAGGCGGACCGACTCCTGATACTGACCGGCCTCGAGTGCTTGCTCAGCGCGCTCGAGCCAGCGGGCGGTCGATCGTTGAAGAGCTTGGTTTGGAATGATGCTCATAGAGTGTCCAGTTGCGGGGCATCCCCACGCGTTCACCAAGAAAGATGGGTCGTTGCGACATGCGTATTTTCGATCGCGAGTATTCGGCAGAAAAGCACTATCTTGCGGGCACCCATCGATCGCGTAGCCCCGCGCAGACGGTGGCGGCGATGCGGCGCCACATGCCTCGCATGGGCATTACGCGGCTTGCCAACGTGACCGGACTCGACCACGTGGGGATTCCGGTGTTCGTTTCGGTCCGTCCAAACTCGCTGTCCCTGGCCACCGCGCAGGGCAAGGGCGTGGATGTCGATTCGGCGCGCGCCTCGGCGTTGATGGAGTCCGTCGAGGGCTGGCACGCGGAACACATCGAGCTGCCGCTACGCTGGGATTCGTACCAACGCTTGCGTCGCCAGGCCCCGGTGGTCGATGTAGATAGGCTGGCCCTCGTCAACCCGGTAAACCACGCGCTGGCGCGAGGCTGGTTGGAGGGGTGGGACCTCATCGGAGGCTGCTCGACATGGGTGCCCTACGACGTGGTGACCACGGACTACGTCGCGGGAACCCGCAGCGAGTTCCTGCAAACGAGCAATGGCCTCGCATCGGGAAACCACCTCCTTGAAGCGGCCGTCCATGGCCTGTGCGAACTGATTGAGCGCGACGCCGAAGCGCTGTGGCACGCCAACGCCGACTTGCGTGCTGTCGACCTGACGTGCATCGAAGAACCATACTGCGCGGCGCTCTTGACGCGGCTGCGGCGTGCGGAGCTCTTCGTGGCGGCCTGGGAGATGACGTCAGACCTGGGCATTCCCGCGTTCGGTTGCCTGGTGATGAACACGCCCGAACAGAACCGGTGGCGTGTCGAAGGGCTCCACTACGGCTACGGCTGCCATCTTGAGCCCGCGGTCGCCCTCTCGCGTGCCATCTCCGAGGCTGTGCAGACACGGCTGACCTACATCGCAGGCAGTCGCGACGACCTGCGCAAGAGCGACTACCTCGGCACGCGCAACCCGGACCATCTTCGCGAGGCGTACGACGAGTTGCGGGCGATGGCGCCGAACCGTCGCCTGTCGGACATGGCCTCCCTCGCGACCAGGACCTTCGAAGGCGATCTGGAAGTGTTGCTCGATGCCGTACGCAGGGCGGGCCTGCCGCAGGCAATCCTGGTCGATCTTGGCAAACCGGAGCTGGAGATGGCCGTGGTGCGCATGGTGGTACCGGACCTGATGACCTGCGACGCAGTGCTACCGATGAACCGCTTGCCGGCGAGCCGCGCTGCCATGGGAGGTGTGTGATGAATGGAGGGATCTACGTCTTTCTCGGGCCGACCCTGCCTGTGGCACAAGCGCGCTCCATCTTGTCTGCAGAGTACTTGCCCCCAGTCACGCTGGGGGACGTTACCCGCGTGACGGAGAAAAATCCGTCGGCCATTGCGATCATAGACGGCTTGTTCGATCAAACCCCGGCGGTCTGGCACAAGGAGATCATGTACGCCCTCCACAAGGGCATCCGTGTGCTCGGTGCGTCTAGCATGGGTGCACTGCGTGCGGCCGAGCTGCATGTCTTCGGTATGGAGGGCATCGGCAAGGTCTTCGAGGCCTACCGTGAGGGTGTTCTGGAAGATGACGACGAGGTCGCGGTCGCGCATCGGCTCGCGAGCGGCGAGTTCCGCGTAGAGTCCGAGGCCATGGTGAACGTGCGTGAGACGCTGCTGCGGGCGCAGGCGGCGGGCGTACTCTCTCGCACGCTAGAGCAACGATTGTGCGCGATCGCCAAGGAGATGTTCTATCCCGACCGTACCTGGCGCAGCATCCTCGGATCGGCGCGCATGGCAGGTCTGCCCCAGGAGGAGCTCGCGCAACTCGAGAAGTACGTGGCCGCGTCACGCGCGGACCTCAAGCGCGAAGATGCCCTGGAGCTCTTGCACAAGTTGGCGCGGGAGCGCCACACGGCAAGACCGCGAGTCGTGCCGAGCTTCGACTTCGAGCCGACCGTCTACTGGCAAGACATGCGCTCCGAGGAGCTGCTCGAGAGCGAGCTCGAAGAGCTGGCCGGACAGCTTCCACCAGAGCTCGAGGCCGATCAGCTGCGTCGGCACGTCAGACTTTCCCAGGCGCTCCATACCGACATGGCTCGCGAGGCACTGCTGCTATTTCTGTCGCGACGCGAGGCCGAGCGCATCGGAGGTCCGCCTCCGGCCGAGGAGTGGGCGACTCGAGCCAGCGCGCTGCAGCAATCGGCGCCGTCGCTCCAGGTGGCCAACGCCCGCAGGCTCGCCGCAGCTCAGCTCGGGCTAGAAAAAGTCCTGGAAACACAGCGCGTCGATCTACTCAGCCACTTTGCCGTGCTGCTCGCCGAGCGCGGATTGTGGGAAAGCACGATCGCCGACGCTCGGCACAAGATGCGCACGCTCGCCGACCTGGGACTGACGGAGCCTTCGCTCGAGGACGCTGGGATCGATCTCCCCGGGCTCATGACGTGGTTCGCGGCGCGCTACCAGGTAGAGGTGGCAGAGCCGGAGGTCCACGCATGGAGTCTCGGCTTCACCACGGTCAACGAGTTCACCAGCGAACTCCTGCGCCAGTTCTTGGTGGAGCGGCAGGTACAGTTGGTTCCGTGAATCAGCGAACCTCAGTATTCGGGCTCAGCGAAACAAGCCTGGCAAGTACGCGGTGTCCGCCGTGAAGCGGAGCTCGAGGTCGCGGGCGACGCAGCAGAGTGCGAGCAGGGGCCACGCGATCAATCCATCGTCGTCCAGCCGCCTCGACGGCGGCGTGAAGTACTTCTTGTGGGCCGAGAGAGCCGAGACCAGCGCGCTCTGGAAGGCTGCGCTGTCGCGCCTGGCGAGGGCGTCCAGCAGCGGGGCCAACGGTTTGATCAGCCCGTCCATCTTCGCGCGCTCGATGAAGCGACGGTGCTGCGGTTGGGTGAACTCGCGGAACTGCGCGACGGCGCGCAGCGCCACGTCGGGCTTGCGGCGCAGGGTACTCAACGCAGCGCGCAGGGAGGCCTGGAACGGATCCACGTCCGTGCGCAGGCTCGCCTCCGGCATGCCCTCGATGCGCTCGAGGTTCGCACCGTCGCGGACGATCGAAGTTAGATACCAGGCCGCTGTCCATTGGAGTGGGTTGACGAGCTCGTTCTTCGCCGGCACGGTGACGGTGAAGCTGCCGAGCGGGAACGACACCTCCGGGCCACCGCCTGGCAGGTACGCGCAGAGCTGGCCGGCGGCGGCCTGGGCCGCGAGCCGCATGCTGTCCAGGATGATCGCGTGGTCCGGCTCGATGGCGGTCGCGCTGGCCGCCACCGTCTTCGCTCCGTAGTGCACGCGGTTCAGCGCCGCCGCCGGACCCAGCGCAAACGTGCCGTCGATGATCGCGACCATCTCCGCGCGTCGCTCGCGATAGGTCGCGTGGTCCAGCATTGCCACATCCAAGGCCGGACGCGCGATCGACGCATCCTTCGCGGGCGCCGCAGGAGACGCCTTCGCTCGCGCGCGCTTCGGGCGCTCATACTGGTCCGCCATACGCGAGAGCGAACCCTCGAGGTCCGCCGCCTCCATGTCTTCGGGAGCGGTGGTGGCGAGCCTGCCGGCACGCGCGTCGTGCCACAGCAGGGTGCCGCTACCATTCGTAGCGATCGGAACCAGCCAGCGCAACAGCGCGTGCTTGGTGGCGGGGCCCAGCCCCTGGAGTTGTGCGTCGAAGGCCTCGAGCATGCCGTTGCCGTAAAACAACGCGACCTTGCGCCCGGCATCCGCGAGCCACCGTACATCGTTCGCGGCAAAGCGCTGACGGTCGACCTTGTTGTTCAGGTCGTGGTGGTGGTCGAGCCGTCCATCAGCGCTCACGGCCAGGAGGGCGTGCCCTCTTTGCATCATGCGCATGTAGTGGCGGTGCGTGAGCAAGAGGGTGTCGTCTAGCACTGCCATGCTCTCGAACGCGCTGTGCCCGGCGAACACCTTTCCGCGTGCGTATAGCTGGTCTTTCGAGTCGGCAAAGAACGGCACCGGCGGTTCGGCAGCGGTAGACGGCATCACCATCAGCCGCGTCGCCCGCCCGGAGTCCGCGATGCTTAGAACGGTGCGGTCGCCGAGCACGGCGACCTGCATCACGCCGGCCTCCTCGCCGCCGCAGCCCGTCCACTCGGGCGGCGCGCTGGGCTCGAGCGCCTGCAGGTCGAGTTCGAGGTTGTGTGCGGTATCACCGACCACGCCGAGCAGACATCGCCCGTCGGGTAGGGCAAACGGTCGCGCCGAGTACCACCTGCACTCGGCACCACTCGCTACGACCCGCGTGCAAAGCACGCCTAGCTGAGCGTCGAACAGGGACAGCACGGCCCGCACACCGTGCTGCGCGGCGGCCACAATCCAACCCGACGGCGTATGCGCGGCATGCACCGTGACTGGACTCGTCCAATCTGTCTCGAACTGAAACTCCTTGGGCATGGGCACCGAACTCAGCACGCGACGGCCCTTGTAGAACTGTGTTGCTGCATGCGCCTGGACTCTACTCGTGAGCCGTGGCCAGGTCGCGACTTTTCGCCAGTCGTGCTCGGCCGCTGGCAGCTGGCTTCAGTTCGAGAAGATGCGCAAATTGGCGCCTGGCTCCAGCATCGGACGAATGCGAGCCGCGATGTCCTCGGGCGACTTGGGCGCAGGCTGCGCGTGATAGAGGTCCAGGGAGCGTCGCACGCGCTTGACCTCGCCCATGGCGCGTAGCGCTTCGAGGGAGGTCCGGTCCGTTCGGTCCAGGGCCGCAAAGCGCAAGCAGGCCGGGTCGAGCAGTCGCCGCTGTACCCGGAAGTTCACTTGATGCGCGCATCGGCACGGATTCTCGGGGTTGGCCACGCCGCATTGCTTGGACATGAATGCATCGAGGGTCGCGCGGGCCCGTGACAGCCGCTTGCGAAACGCGACCTCGCTGATTCCGAGCGCCGCAGCGGCCTCGGGCGACTCCAGCTCACAGATGGCCCCGAGCACGAACGCGATACGCTGATCGCGATCGAGCGCCCGCAACATCGCCTGCGTGCAGCCGAGGAAGACTTCCTCCTCCAGCAGCCTTGCGTCGGCGGCCCCCAACGTCTCCGGCGCGATCTCGTTCGGTGGTTGCCCGAGGTTCTCCGCGAGCTCCTCGAACGTCGCCCGTCGGGCCTCGGCCTTCTCGCGCAGCAAATGGCGGCAGGCGATGCGATAGGCCCAGGTGGAGACCGCGCTCTCACCGCGGAAGGTGGAGAGCTTGGTGATCACCAGGATCAAGATCTCTTGCGTTGCGTCACGGGCGTCGTCGCGGTGACTCAGGAACCTCAGGGCGAGCGCGTAGATGGGATCTTGCAGGCCCCGAACCAGGCCTTCGAGCGCGTCTCGATCGCCTTCTTTGGCGCGCGCTGCCAGGGCGTCGAGGCCAGGGGCAATCACTGCGCGGCCTCACTCGCGGCGCCGACTACCTTGGGCAACCACGCCTCGAGTGCAGCGACGATCTCCATGGGCGAATCCTCCTGCGGGTAGTGTAACCCGGGGACCGTGACCTCATCTTGGTTGGGCAGTGTGCGGCAAAGCTCGCGCAGGGTGCCCACCAGCAAGCGTCCAGGCTCGGCATTGATGAACAGCTTGGGAACGCTGCTCTCGGTGAGCCATGCGCGATAGCGATCGATCCGCGCGACGATCTCGGGCGGCTGGTCGTCGAAGGGCAGCATGCGTGGCCAGGACAGGGTGGGGCGGCGGGCTTCACCGGAGTCACGAAACGGGCGCCTGTACTCGTCCGCGTCGACCTGGCTCAGGGGGCGCAGGGTGCTCTCCGCGGAGACCATGCGTTCCACGAAAAGGTTCTCATCCAGCACCATGCGCTCGCCTTCGGATGAGCGAATCTTGTCGAAGAACGCTTGCGCCGGAGGGGGCAGCAGCGACAGCGGCGTCGAGCCGATCAAGCCCTCCATGTAGGCCATGCCACGAACGCGCTCGGGGTGTCGGCGCGCCCAGTCGAAGCCCAACGCCGATCCCCAGTCGTGAACCACCAGGACCACTGGCTCGTCAGGCAGCACGGCGTCGAACCAGCCATCGATGAAGGCCTGCTGCGTCGCATAGGCGTAAGCGTCCGGTCCGGTCTCCGGCAGCTTGGCGGAGTCGCCCATCCCGATGAGGTCCGGGGCAAGGCACCGATATCGGCCTTCCAACGGGGCAACGATGTTCCGCCAGAGATACGACGACGTGGGATTGCCATGGAGGAACACCAAGGGGACACCCTCACCCCGGTCCACGTAGGCCATCGAGAAACCCTTGATCTGAACGAACTTTTTGGCCGCTTTCATGACTTGCTCCCGCAGCCCTTGGTTGGGCTTCTGGTTTTTGGAGCACTGGCGCGAGCCAAGTGTGACCGAGAAAAGAGCCCGGCAGCAGGGCGGCTCGATCACCCTCGCAGGTCGTCTGCCGGCAAGCTTGCTCACAGGGCGCATGATCTCGTATGGGTGGGCAAGCATCAGGAGCTCACGCTGACCCGGACCGTACGCCAAACCATCGCCCTGTTCATGGTCTGTCCGCTCTGGGCCTGCGCTGGGGACCGTCACGCGGACCGCGACGCGAGTACCTGGTCCGTCGACGGCGGTGCGGACGCTTCGCCCGCCGCGGACGGGGAGTGTGGCAGCCTGCACGACCTCGACGATTGGGTCGGAATCTCCACCACCGAAGAGCTGGCGGCGATGAAGTGCGTGCGCAGCGTGAGCGGGACCATCACGATCTCGGGCGACGAGATCATGGATCTGAGCCCGTTGGGACACCTCGAGCGTGCCCATGGCTTGAGGCTCACGGGGCTGACTCGGATCACCAGCCTGCACGGGCTGGAGAACCTGCGAGAGCTGAGGGTGGATGGCCTGCTCATCGAGTCGAATCCGGCGCTCAAGGATCTGCGTGGCCTCGACTCGCTCGAGCGCGTGGTAGGCCGACTCGAGGTGGCGGACAACGCTGAGTTGGTCACACTCGATGGCCTAGGGGCCGTTCGTAGCGTGGAGAACCCCTATCCGTCCCAGCCCTTGTTCTGGGGGCAGATCGTGATTCGCGAGAACCCACGGCTCGGCTCACTCGCGGCACTGGTTGCGCTCGTGAACGTGGACTCTGGCTTCCACGTCTGCGGGAACCAGGAGCTGACCACGTTGTTGCCCAACCCAGGCGCGATCCAGAACGTCGGCTTGCGTCTGAACGTGTTCTACAACCCAGCCCTGAGCTCCGAGACCGTGCAGGCTCTGCACGACGCGCTCCGGGTGGACCGGGTCAAGATCGCCGCCAACGGCCCGGCTCCATACGAGCCACGCATCCCTTGCGACTACGTGGGTGACGGCATCTGCGATGAAGCCATGTACGTCAGCGGCGACGTGATCGAGCACTGCGATCAGCTCCCGTGCTGTGCGCTCGAAGGGCCGACCGGGCTGTGCACCACTGGCAGCGATGCACTCGATTGCCCCCAAACGGGCGGCCTTCCCTTCTAGCGCCGACGCGCTCCGATTCCCATCAATGACCGAGCACTCGCGGGGCATGGACCGTCGAGACCACGCTCCGTTCGTCTGCGATGTGAGCCGTCTCGGCCGGCAGCGAACACTGCCTCACCATGTTCTCATTCTTCTCATTCCACTCTCACCTCAAGCCGACCTCGACAGCCTGGGGCCTGCTCTTCTTCGCATTGGGCGTTCTCGCCGGATGCGGCGACTCACCCATCCAGCCGGGCGCCGTTCCACTTCCCCAAGACGCCGGACCAGACCGCGAAGCCGAAGCGGATGTAGACGCCGCCACTGGGGTTTCGGAATGCGATGCCGACGACACCAAGAGCTGCACATGTGATGACGGCTCCGAAGGGGAGCGTACCTGCACGGACGGATTCTATGGCTTGTGCAAGGGATGCCCGACCGTCAACCGCATCGTCACCAAGTGCGTGGGAGGTGTCTACGAGGGGAGAATGGATGGCACCTATACGGGCGGTTTCCCTGGGGTGATCGCGTTCTATCCCTATATGTTGTCGGCCCAGAGTGAGCTGACCCTGCTGAACACCACGCAAGGTGAGTTCGCGACCATCGGCGACGGCTGTCTGCGCTTCGTCTCGGGCGATGGTGGGGTGATCGACACGGGAGCCGGCTGGGTAACGGGCGAGGTCGACTGTAGAACAGGCGAGCTAGCGGGGATTTTGCGCGCCTACTACACGATGACGGACTTCTTCAGCGGCCAGACATACAAGGTGTTTTTCAAGGGCAAGTACACAGGCGTCTTCAACCCCACGACCAAGTCGTTCGACAACGGTAGGTGGACTGGTCAGGAGCCGATGGGCGCGATCAACAACGCCGGCGGCGGCGGGACCTGGACCGGGGTGCTGAACGAAAGTCGCGCGCCGGGTTCGGGCACCTTGGAAGGCTGCTTGGGTGAAGGATTTCCCGAGAACACGTTCAAGTGAAGGTCCGCCAGGTCCCGTGAGCCGCGTGGAGGGGGTTCGGACACTATGGCTACAGGCAACGTGCTAGTCCGAAAGCTTTCCATGCCACAGTCGCCTCCGCCTGCGCCCGCCCGAGACGGGGAAGACGCTCTCGTGCGGGCGCTCAAGGCGCGGCAACCCATGGCTGCGGCTCAGTTTTATGACCGCTACGCCGTACAGGTCCAACGTGTTCTGGCGCGCGTCATGGGCGCAGATCAGGATCTGGCCGACCTGCTGCAGGAGGTTTTCGCACGCGCTCTGGCCGAGATCGACAAGCTGGAGCGCGGCGATCGGCTTGGCGCGTGGCTCAACAGCGTGGCGGTGTTCACGGCACGCGGGCACATTCGGCGCCGCAAGCGGCAGCGCTGGCTCCGTTTCTTCGCGCCCGAGGAGCTGCCCGAACGTGTTGTGCCCGAACCGGAGCACGATGTGCAGCGTGCGGTACGCGCCATGTACTCGGTCATGGACCAACTTCCGACCGACGAACGAATCGTTTTCGCGCTGCGTTTCATGGAAGAGATGGAGTTGCTCGAAGTGGCCGAAGCCTGTGGAGTCTCCCTTGCGACGGTCAAGCGCCGCCTGGCCCGTGCCGAGCGGCGTTTCATCGAGCTGGCTCAGGATTCACCCGCGCTTCGTGCGCGGCTCCAGGGGGACATCCTGTGAACCAGCCCCTACAAAAACTGGCGCGTGAGGTGGCCGCGGCTCAGGAGGAGGCGCTCGAGAAGCGCTCCGAGCTGGGCCGCGCTCGGGTGGCTTTTCTACGGTCGCTCGCGGAACAGCAGGGAGCGGGACGCCGGCCTATCTCTTTCTTCTTCACTCAGAGGTTCGCGCGGTTCGCTTTCGGCATGCCGGCGGTATTTCTGCTTGGGCTCTGCCTTGGGTGGCTGACCTGGTGGACGCGTCAGTCTCCTGAGCTGCCTGCGCTGAGTTTTCGCGTGGGTGGTGAGCAGGTCCAGGAGTCTGGGCGGCGGCTCGTGGCACCCGCGGATCGCCCGCTCACCCTGGATTTCTCCGATGGCTCGCGGGTCGAGCTGGGCGCCCGGAGCGAACTGCGCGTGATCCAACTCGACAAGCGAGGAGCTCGCCTGCAGCTCGCCCATGGGAGCGTGCGCTTTGCGGTCGTCCATCGTCACGACACCTTCTGGATTCTCGAGTCCGGGCCGTTTACCACCCATGTCGTGGGAACGACGTTCGAGGTGAATTGGAAGCCGGTCGCGGGCAATTTCGAACTGACGATGTTCGACGGTGCAGTCGAGCTCACGGGACCCGTCATCGGAAAGCAAACGGTCTCGCGATCCGAGCGGGTCAAGGTCTCCGTCAACGAAGGGCGAGCCCAGCTCGAGGCGAGCCACTCCATGGTGCCCACCGTGACGCCTCTTAGCGTGCCTGATGGTCAGCCGGATGTCGGCACCGTGGCCACCTCCATCGAGGAGGAAGCCAGTCGCCTGCCATCGCGACGACGGGCGGCCAAGGTTGCCACCGGCGTCGGCAGCATCCCATCCGAGCGCTGGCGAGAAGCGCTCGATGAGAGCCTTGCGAGGCTGTCACGCGAAGGTCGCTACGCGGAGGTCGTCGCGACAGCCGTCAGCGCGAACTGGGAACAGACGCTCTCGGCTGCGTCTCCTGACGTGCTGGTGCTACTGGGGGATGCAGCTCGTCTGTCCGGGGACGCGGAGCGGGCTCGAGACGCATATGAACGCGTGCGTACTCGCTTCCCGGGCTCTGACGACGCAGCGAAGGCCGCCTTTGCATTGGGCAGGCTCGAGCACGACCGGCACGCACAGCCCGCGCAGGCGGCTCGCTGGTTCTCCCTGTACTTGAAAGAGGCTCGTCATGGCCCGATGGCCCGTGAGGCGATGGGGCGTCTGATGGAAGCCCAGCTCCAGAGCGGTGCCCACGCTGTCGCTCGTGAGACCGCGAAGGAATACCTCGAAGTTTACGCTGATGGTCCCCACGCCCGCCTGGCGCACCGGTTGTTGGAGGAACGTTGACGCGTACTCGCTGGGTAGCCGTGACGGTTGGTGTCTTGCTTTGGAGCGGACTGCTCGGCGCTTGGTCGTGGTGTTGCCAGGCGGCTGCCCAGGAAAAGCGTGCTCGTGTCCTGGTCGTCGACTCGGAGACCGCCGGTGCGCTGTCGCTCCGCGTCAGTGCCGAGCTCGCCGACGTCGGGCTCGAACCGGTCCGACTGACCCCGAGCGCGATTCCAGACCTCGCTGCGCTGGGCAATCTCGCGCGAGCTCACGACGCGGAGCTCGCGTTGTGCATCGAGATGAAGGGCTCTTTTGCCCGCGTGTGGATCGTCGATCGGGTCACGCGCAAGGCACTCCGACGAGACTTCGCGCTGTCTGGCCCGGGGAGCGGCCAGAAGCAGGACGCTGCCGTCGGGGTCGTCGCGCTCGGTGTCGTCGAGCTCGTGCGGGCAAGCTTGCTCGAGCTCGATGTACTGCTGCCGACCCACCAAGTGCCTTCCCCCAGCCCCAAGCTGATCAACCTCGCGCACGAGCCTGCACGCTTCTCACTGCAAGTATCGCTAGGCATCCATGGAGGCCCAGGGGGAGCGCCGCCGCTAGCCCAGTTCCATCTCGGCGGGAGCATTCGACTACATTCCCGCCTTCACGCCGTCTTGTCAGCGGGACTTCCCATTCACCCCGTTCGCGTCTCGGACTCTCAAGGCACCGCGACCCTCTGGATGGGATCCTTTGTCGCTGGCCTGCGCGTTCCCCTCGGTGAGGACGACCTGGCCGTGCGCCCGCACCTTGGGCTCGGAATCCTTGGCGTCTTGCTCACGTCGGATGGAGCCGGCAAGGCGCCCTTCGAAGGGCGTCGCAGTCGGACCGTCACGAGCGGTCCGGCTGTTGAACTGGGGGCTCGCTGCGCCCTCACGCAGAGAGTCCGACTGCTGCTGAATCTCAGCGCGGCCTACCTGGTATCGCCGCTGGTGGTCGCTTTTGCCGATCAGGACGTCGCGAGAATCGGCCGGCCCTGGCTGGGCGCTACGCTCGGTCTCGATCTGGCTCCTTAGTCCAACGCGCCGTTGTGCCCGATAGAGGATCACTCCATGCCGCTATTCTCTTCGCCAGATTCACACGAGACGCCCTGGATTTCGCCGATGCTGCGGATCGCTCGCTGGGAATTTGTCGCCTGCCTTGGGCCGCTGCTCGGCTGCGGGGACGCCATCGTTCGCCCCATCGTTGCCCCGCCACAGGACAGCATCGAGGCCGGCATCGACGCCTCTCAACCGCTCGCGGAATGCAGCGCTGGCGAGAGGCGTAGTTGTCCGTGCGGCGACGGTGCGAGCGGTCACCGCTCCTGCTCCGATGGGTTCTTCGGCTTGTGCAAGGGATGCCCCGCCTCCGTAGACGTTGCTTCGAGGTGCGAAGCCGGTGTTTACGAGGGAACCATGGATGGCGTCTACACGGGGGGGATTCCGGGCGTGATCGCTTTCTATCCCTACACGATCTCGGCCAAGAGTGAGCTGACCCTGAGCGAGAGCCAGGGCGAGTTTGCGAGCATCGGCGATGGCTGCCTGCGCTTCGTGTCGGGAGACGGCGGAGTCGCCGACACCGGAGCAGGTTGGGTGTCAGGTGAGGTCGACTGCAGGACGGGCGAGTTCGCCGGGATTCTGCGCGCCTACTACACCATGAAGGACTTCCTCTCTGGCAAGACCTACAAGGTGTTCTTCAAGGGCAAGTACGTAGCGACCTACAACTTCAAGACCAAGGCGTTCGAAGGCGGCACCTGGACTGGGCAGGAGCCGATGGGGTCGATCAACGACGCCGGCGGCGAGGGCACCTGGACCGGAGCGCTGAATGAAAGCCGCCCGCCTCAAGATGGAACCTTGAAGGGCTGTCTGGGCGAGCCGTTCCCGGAGCAGAACTTCAAGTAGCCTCGACAAGGGCGCGACGACCCTCTCAGGGCTCGGCTGCGACGCGATCCTTGCCGTCGAACGGCGGCGTAAAGACCGCGTAGCCGATCAGCGGCGTCTTGGCCGTGTTGCGCATGGAGTGGACGAAACCACGCGGGACATGGACGATGGAGTGCGGGCCGATCGGACGAGTCGTCTGCCCGATGCGCATCTCGCCTTGGCCCTCGAGCAATACGACCATCAGATCATGGGTGACGTGCCTGTGTAGCGGCTCGGCATCGAGCAGCGCCACCACGTGATAGCTCGCGGTGCCATCGCGCGCGATCTCCGTAATCTTGAAGGTCTCCCCTTTTGCGAGGGGCACGAGCCGCGGCAGGTCTTCGAACGCGATCTCCAGCGAGGTCTCGCCAAACTGGCCGTAGATCGTGGGCTTCGCCTTGGCCGGGGGCGGCATAGGCGCGAGCTCTCGCGGCGCCTCGGGCACACGCTTGGTGAAGCTCGCGAGCGTAAGGCTCTCGTCGCACTCTGGACTGCCCTCTCCACACTCGGTTCTGATTAGTTTCCAGGCGCCGTCCAGCTTGCGAAATAGTGAGCTGTAGGCGTACATCGCTGCGTCGTCATCTCGCCTTCCAGGGTTGTGCGACTGCGTCAGGACCCGCGCCCAGTCCCCGACGCGATGAAACGACAGCATGGTCGTCTCGATCGGCTCGTTCGGTCGCGAGAAGGCCGCACGCACCAACTCCATCATCGCGTCGTACTCGTTGGGTGGTCCATCGGGTGGCGCGGAACCGAGCGTAGTGAACGCCGATGCCTGCACAGGTGCCGGCGCAGGCGGCGTCGTCGGCGCGCGTGCTGACTCCGCTGGCGGCGTGGCCGTCTGTGCTGCGGTTTGGGCAGGTGTTGCCTCGTCGGTGTTCCGAGGGCTGCACGCGAGCGCGAGGCTCGCGAGCGCTATCGGGCCCACACCCAGCGAGAGGCTGGTGAAAGTCCGAACGAAGATAGATCTGCGCGGTTGCATGCGGCTCCCTTGCTCGACGTCGGAGTCTCAGGTGTACAGTGTGCCTTCTTGGACAAAGCACAGCTCGTTGCTCCACGGATCGGTGACGTAGAACGAACGCTCGCCCCAAGGTCGCCTCACGATGGCGCCGGCCGGTTCGCCGTGGACCATGAACGACGCGAGTGCCTTCAGCTCCTTCGCTCGCGTGTGCACCGGCTCGAGTTCGTCGACCGCGAAGTAGAGCGATTTGGCGCCAGGATTCGGCTTGATGCCGCCGGGCGTCGGATCGAAGACCGCGAGGATGACGCCGCCAATGTCGAAGTAGTGGCGTGAGCCCGGACGTCGCTGGCCCGGGATGCCGAGGAGCTCGGCGTAGAACTTGGCCGCTTCGTCGAGGTTCGAAACCTCGAGGTTGATGCGGAAGATCTTCATCTTGTTTCCTTTCATTGTCGTGTCGTCAGAGGCCGAACGCGGGCCTGGCGGGAAAAAGGATGGGTCGTGATACAACGAATCCGGCCTTCGCGGTACCGGCACCACAGCAGGGTGATCGCGGGGTGATCCCTCGGGAGCGTGCACGACGTGTGGCGCTCCCGTTCGGACAACATCACTTGCTTGTTACTCTGTGCCGCGAGCGAACGATCTAGCTTCCGTGCTCGGAGGCAACGATGCAGAGAGCACGCAACGCGGTTACGCTGGCAAACGTTCTGAGCAGTCTGGCTGTGGTGATCGCGATCTGCGTGCTCGGAGCACCAGGCGGTGCATCAGCCCAATCGACCTTTACCGTCACCGTGGACAGCTTTCAGAACTACACGGTCAATGGAGCGCCCGATCCGACGCTGACGCTGACGCGTGGTCAGACCTACCAGTTCGTCGTCAACAGTCCCGGGCACCCGTTCTACATCAAGACGGCCGCCGTCACGGGCACGGGGAGTACCTACGATACCGGGGTGACCGGCAACGGCGCGACCAGCGGTACCATCACCTTCACGGTCCCGGTGAGCGCGCCGAACCAGCTCTTCTACCAGTGCAGTGTTCACAGCGCGATGTCGGGCGTCATCAACGTCGTGAACGCGGCGGCCGCAAATCCCGTCCCCGGCGTCGGTCCCGGGGCGACCCTGCTGACCGCCGCGGGACTCGTGGCGCTCGCCTGGTTCTTCATGGGCCGCCGAGGCTGGACCTACGCGAGCCGCCGTTCCTGAGGCGTCCGCGCGGTCGCGGCTAGAAGAGCATCGTCTCGTCGCAGACGAACTCGAGGTTGATCGAGCCGCCTTCGCTCTCCGCGAACGTGCAGGCCATCGGGCACAGCAGAACCTGCTTCGGATCGTCCGGATTGTCGTAGTACCAACCCTTGTCGCTGCCGCAGTCTGCCATCGAGGCCTTGCGCATGAAGGGGGTCGTGGTGCCATTCAGGGAGTGCAGAACGTTGACCTTGGTGCGGTCGTAGGTCTCACCGCCGGTCGGTTCTGGAATGTCGTATTCGCAGGGGATCACCGCCGTCTTCTGAATGCTGTTCTCGATCGCGGTGAACGTCGGGCTCCAATCGGCTTCGCAGATCGATTTCTGCACGCCACCGGTGGCCTTGGCACCGTCGATGTAGACCGTGCCCGGTCGCGTCGACGTCGCGCAGTGCTCGGGCGGATCGACGATGGCGTGGACCGTGTACTTGCGCCCTTTGACCAGGGTGTCCATTTGGCTCTTGAAGTCCGCCCAGCTCATCACGTCGTTGTCGTCCGTGACCATGATGAAGTGCAGCGCCGCGTCGGGACGCAGCATGGACGAGTAGGACGAGAAGGACCCCACGGCGGGCGTGTAGCAGACGTTGAACGTCACGGCGTCTACGGCAAGGAAGCGAGCCGGTTCGAGGCCGAGCGTCTTGGCATCCCATGCGGCTGCGGGCGCATTGAGCACCACGATGTGATAGTCGAGCCCCGCCTTGACCAAGGACATCGCGAACGACGCCATGTTCTGCTGGACGCGCATGATGTCGTCGAGCATTGAAAACGAGTCGTCGATCACCCACACGATGTCCACGGGGGCCGAGCGTGCGACGCCATCGCCGTGGGCTGTGTTGCACGCGCCGCTGTCGCTGACGAACTTGCCGGGGTTGTCAGCACACGCCTTGACGCCCTCGCAGTCGCTGTCGTCGCAGTCGCTCAGGCCATCGTCGTCGTTGTCTTTGCCGTCGTTGCACTGCTTGGCAGTTTCCTTTGCGTCACTCAGGTCACCATCCCCATCCCCACCACCATCGCGTGAGCTTCCGGGATAGTCCGGCACGACGGTGCCTGGGTTCGGGTCTGCAGAGCAGGCCCCGGCGAGTAGCAAGGACAGCATGGTGAGCTTGAACACAGGGCGCGGCGAACGCATCTGAAAGTAAGGCATGAGCACCTCAAAGACCTAATTGCGGAGAGCGGCTCGAAATCCACTGGTGAAAACCAGACCTAGTGGAATGGCCGAGCAGACACTCAGCCGTGAACAAATCTACGACGAATCACCGACTCGGCGCCATCCACACGAGCATCACCCACCTCGTGACGTTTCTGGCGCGCGAGATCCCGTGCGGCGAGAACGCCCGCTCACCAGGCGCTCGCCTTGACGTATTTAACGATTCGGTTAAATACTAGCCAGAACCTCGCTGGAGCCCGCCGATGCACGCACAGCCCTTGCTCGATGCCACCTTCGCCGCCCTTGCCGACCCGACGCGGCGCGCCATCGTGGCGCGCTTGGCAGAGGGCGATGCCACGGTGCTCGAGCTCGCCGAACCATTCCAGATCAGCCTGCCGGCCATCTCGCGGCACCTCAAGGTACTGGAGCGCGCGGGCCTCATCACACGCGGGCGCGATGCACAGCGCAGGCCCTGCAGCCTGCGCGTCGACTCGCTGCGCGAGGTCGCGGAGTGGACCGAGCACACGCGCCGCGCGTGGGAGGCACGCTTCGAGCGCTTGGACGAGTACCTGCGCGAGCTGCAGAGCGCGCCAAGCACGAAATCGACGAAGCCGCAGACGAAGAAAGCCGTAAAACAGGAGGGACGCGATCATGGACGCAAGACACGCTGAAGCCGAGCTGCCGAAGGCAGTGCTCGACCGAGAGATTGTGCTGTCGAGGGTGTTCGATGCACCGCGTGAGCTGGTGTTTCGCGCATGGACCGAGCCCGAGCACTTCGCGCGCTGGTTCGGCCCCAAGGGCTTCCGTATCGTCATGCACGAGCACGATGCCCGCGTGGGCGGACGCGTGCGCTTCGACATGATTGGACCGGACGGCACGCGCTACACGAACCGCATGGACTATCTCGAGATCACGCGCCCCGAGCGCCTGATCTACGAGCACGGTTCGGACACGGACGACGACGCGAACAAGTTCCACGTGACCATCACCTTCGACTCGCAGAGCGATGGCAAGACGGTGGTCACACTTCGGCAGCTGCACCCGAGCAAGGCGCGGCGCGCGCTGGTCATCGGCTTCGGCGCGGTCGAGCTCGGCTATCAGACGCTGGACAAGCTGGCCGCCCATTTGCGCGAGATCTGAGCGGGCAGGCGGCTTCGCGGCTACGCCAGTGCGAGGGGCGGGAGCTGGTAGTCGCCGTCGAGGATCGCTGCACTGGGCTGGTAGGTGCGCAAGGTCAGGCTGAAGGCGCCTTGGGGCGCCGGCAGCCAGTTGCTGGTGCCTTCGGCCGGCGGGGCGTTTTGGATTTGGATTTCCAAACTGCCGTCGGCTCCGTACGTGAGGCCCTCCGTACGATCGTGGATGGCGTAGCGGTTGATGGGGTTGTCGACGAGGAAGAAGTTGGCCCCGTACAGGGTGAGTGACCAGAAGGCGCCGACGGGCGGCAGCTGACCGGCCGGAAAGCGCAGGCGATAGCGGTTTTGGCCGCTGAGCGGTGCCCCAGCGAGATTGTTGGCACTGAAGTACAGCGCCTCGTCTCGCACGTGGAAGCCCGGACCGTAGAGCACACTGCCTGCGCGCAAGACCGGATCGGTGATGAACGGCACGACCTCTTGGTTGACGCGCCAGCCGTTGACCACGGTCGCGGCGCTGGCGAGCCCTTGCTTCACGCGCGCGAGACCAGGTGCCACGGCCGAAGCGAGCAACGCGCGCAGGTCGTCGTTGCGAATCTTGCGACCCGGACCAATCCCCACGCGCGCGAGGCGGAACAGAGCCCACCACTCCGACGGCAGCGGTGGATACTCGCGAATCAGGCCGTTCAGCTCGTCGAAGTACGACGCGCCTTCGCCCGACAAGTCGAGCGCGGGGAACACGTTCAGTGACTCGGTGCGCGGCTCGCTCGCGACGCGCCCGTGCGGATACTGCGAGAGCGCCCCAAGCGTGTAGCTCTGGTGCACCGCGCGCGAGGCTTCGAGGTCGGCATGGCCGCGCACCAGGGTACGCACGAGCGCGAGCACCTTGCTGGTCGGTGCCTTGATCTGCGTCACGCCCCGCGGGATGCGTCCCCAATACCCGGGTGGCGTGAGCGCAAACGCGCCTGCTTTGGTGCCGGTGGTGCGACGTCCGATGTACGCGAAGCTGTTGCCATAGAGATCAAGCAGCTGAATCGAATAGTAGCGGTCGTTCGTGTCCGGTACGGCGATCACCTGTGGCGCTGCGTCGAGGTCGAGCCACGCGAAGCCGTACAGCGTGTCGACGTTGGGCCCCACTGCACGGGTCTGCGGGGTCGCCAGATCCAAGCTGAGCTGGAAGCGATTGAACGGTACGCCCGCGTCGCGTGCGATCTGGATGTAGCGCGACAGAAGTACGGGCGGGATGCCCCAGATGAAGGCGTCCTCCGCGATCTGCTCCAGGCTGGATCCGGCCGAGCTGTCGGCGCGCGCCGTCGCGAATGGAAGCAGCGTGGAAGCGCCCACGAGGCTCGAACCAATCAAGAAGTTGCGTCGAGAAAAATCCTGTTGCGACATGTTCGTCCTTGGATTGAGGAAACGCGAGCGCGCGTGCCCGCGCCACGCCTGAAGCAGCCCGCGTGCCAGTCGCGCTTGCCGCTGGAGTCGCAGAAAAGTGCAACGACATGCGCACGCAGAGTGCAAGGTGCCGTGCATCGTCACGGGCACCAGCGCAGCTCACGGGACAGCCGTGCGATGCGCGGGGAGGCCGTTCAGGGGGCATGGTCCTTGGGCTGCGGGAAGGGCTCCCACAGCATGCTGACAGAATCTGTCAGTGGACGGATTCTAGGCTGTTTTTGCGCAGAATCCACGGATCGTGGGCGCGTCTGGGAGGACTACGTCATGCCAAGCTTCAGTATTCGCAAGCCTCGTGGGTTCGCCTTGCGCGCCGCACGCGAGTTCTACGCCGACTTCGTGCCTGGCAGCGGCATGGCGGCCGCGGGGACGAGCGACGACGAGTTGCGGCTGGTGTTCCGACTCGACCGCAGTTTCGAGGCGGTGGGCGTGGTCCTGCGCGAGTCGGGCGCTGAGCTCGTCGCGGACTACGTGGGCACGCACGACGAGCCGGTGGTGCGCGCGCAGGTGTCCCGCATGCTGGGCCTCGACGCCGATGCGGAGGCGTGGCTGACGCTGGGAGCGAAGGTGCCCTTGGTGGGCAGGCTGCAGGCCGCCTTTCCAGGCTTCTTCACGGCCGCCAAGGCGTCCCCCTACGACGCGGCCGTCTGGGGCTTGATCTCGCCGCGACTGCAGCAGAAACAGGCCGCCAAGCTCAAGCTCGGCCTGGCGGCGCAGTACGGAGACGTCGTGACGCTAGGTGCCGTCGCGTATCCCGTGTTCCCGGCCCCCGAGCAGGTGCTCGCGATTGACAAGGCCCCAGGCATCTCGGAGGAGAAGCTGCTCCGCCTCAAAGGCGTGGCCCAGGCAGCGCTGGCGGGCAAGCTCGACGCGGAACGCTTGCGCGCCCTGCCGCCTCACCAGGCCTTGGAGCTCCTCCAAACGCTGCCTGGCGTGGGCCCCTGGACTGCGAGCCATATCCTCTATCGCGGCGCGGCACCCATCGATGCGCTCCCTACGGCCGAGCCCCGCGTCTTGCATGCGATCGCCGTCGCCAGTGAGCGCGCCGCCCTCTCCCTGTCGGAGTATCAGCAGGTGACCGAGAGCTGCCGACCGTTTCGCATGTGGGTCTGCGTGCTAGCGATGCGCCTGCTCGCGCGCGTGGGCCTGTGGAACAAGCCCGAGTACGGACGCGAGCGCGCCGCAGCAGGACGTGCGCTGCGGGCGGGCTCATCGGGCTAGGGGCGGTTCCCCCGGTGGACATCACAGCGCGCGAAACAAACCGCATGGCCACAAAGCCTCGCGCGCTGGCTTCTTCTAGCGAGTGCGCGCACAGTGCGCCGGCGATCCCGTGGCCGCGATGTAGCGCCGTCCGTCGGTGCTGCGAGCCCTGCTGGGCGGTCTCGTAGGCGCACCGGCGACACGGAATCAGGCGCCGAACGCGGGATCGCTGACGCTGTCCTTGCCGGTCTCCACGTGGCCAGCGAGTTGACGCAGGAAGCTGTCCTGCTCGACCTCGAAGGTGAGGTCGTACCATCCCTGGGTGGAGGGCCAGCTCTGCTGCCAGGTGTCGCCGGCGCGCAGTACGCGGCTGGCGCTGCGGCGCGAGTAGGCGTCGAAGACGGAGACGGTCTTGTTGGCGCGCGTGAGGTTCTTGAGCTGAATGATCAAGTCGTCGCCTTGATAGCGACTCTCGAGGGAGAGCACCGGCACAGGGCCGCCTGCGTACCTGCGGAAGAAGCCGTTGGGGCCGTAGACCGAAAGGTCATAGGCGGCGCTCAGTCCCTCACCGACGAGCTGCCAACTATCGCTCAGCTGCCGACGCGATTCGACCGTGTAGGTCCAGGGCCCGTTGCTGTCGAGTACCGAGCGCACCTGGAATACCGCGGCCGCGCGGCCGCTGTTTCGGAACTGCAGCGCGAACCGTCCGGCCGCTGCTGCCAGCTCACCGTCGACGTCGAGCTCATAGGGAAGGGCGCGCGCCGGGCGCTGACCGCGCTCTTGCTTGGGGAGGACACCCGTTGCAGGCGGCGTGGGTACATAGTCGGGATGGCGTTGATCGTCGGTGGGCTCGTAGGCGTCCGTGGGCGGCAGACTCGGCCAGCTCGTGCTCTTGCCAGGGTCGGCGCGGAAGTCGAAGGCCGAGGTGAGATCGCCGGTGACCGCGCGCCGCCACTTGGTGATGTTGGGCTCGATGATGCCGCGGTGCGAGTCCGAGAAGCGGCGCTCGATGAACTTGACCAACGACGTGTGATCGAAGACCTCCGAGTTCACGTAGCCGCCTCGGCTCCAGGGCGAGATGACGAACATCGGCACGCGCATGCCCAGACCCAGCGGTCCGCTGACACGCTTCGAGTCGCCGCCGTAGATCTCGTAGGCAGTCTCCACCGTGGACAAGCCTTCGGCGCGCGTGGCCGGCGGCGTGGGTGGCACCATGTGATCGAAGTAGCCGTCGTTTTCGTCGTACATCACGAAGAACGCGGTTTGACTCCAGAGTTCTGGATCCTCGGTGAGGATGTCGAGCACCTGCGAGACGTACCAGGCGCCGTAGTTCGCCGGCCAGTTGGAGTGCTCGGTGTACGCTTCAGGCGCAGCGATCCATGACACCTGCGGGAGCTTTCCGGCGCGTACGTCTGCGCGCAGATCGTCCAGCAACTCGTCGCCGGCGAGGACGTTGCTGCCGCGGCGCGCGCCCTCATAGAGCGGGCTGCCGGGCTGTGCGTTCTGGTACTGATGGAAGTAGAGCAGTGAGTTGTCGCCGTAGTTGCCGATGTAGGCGTCGTCGCCCCAACCCCAGAAATGAGCGGCGTCGAGACCGGAGCCGACATCCTGGTAGACCTTCCACGAGATGCCCGCGTTCTGCAGACGCTCGGGATAGGTGGCCCAATCGTAGCCTGCTTCGGAGTTGTCGAGCACCGGCCCGCCGTTGCGACCGTCGTTGCCGACCCAGCCCGTGAACATGTGATAGCGGTTGGGATCGGTCGCACCGAGGAAGGAGCAGTGGTACGCGTCGCAGATCGTGAACGCGTCCGCCAGCGCGTAGTGGAACGGGATATCGTCGCGCCGGAAGTACGTCATCGTGTTGGTTCCCTTGGCAGGGATCCACTGATCGTACTTGCCGCGGTTCCATGCCTTGTGGGTGTCAGGCCAATCGTGAGGCGTGCCTTGCATGAACTGCATGCCCAGGTTCGGCGCCGTCGGATGGTAGGGAAGGATCGTCTTGTCGCCTTGCTTTTGGTACCAGACGGGATTCCCCGAGGGCAGCTGCATCACGTGTCGGTCGCCGAAGCCGCGCACGCCGCGCAGCGTGCCGAAGTAGTGATCGAACGAGCGATTCTCCTGCATCAAGATCACGATGTGCTGGACATCCGCGATCGTGCCCGTGCGGCGACGCGGCGGGATCGATAGAGCGCGGGAGATGCTCGGCGGAATCACGCCAGCGATGGAGCTGGCCGCCAGAAACTGTAGAAACTTGCGACGATCGTGCGTCATGGGAAGAAGCCTCCGGAATGAGCTGAGTTCAGACGTTTGTCGGGTGCGGTCGCCGACGGCGCATCAGGGCTGCGGGCCGATCCAGGTGCCGCACGAGCCAGGCAGCCGGCCATGGAAGAACCCGCGGTCGTCACGGTCGAAGCGGCCGTCTCCGTTGCGGTCCCAGCTCCCGTACTCGCGCGCTCGATCGACCGTGAATACGGCGCGCGGCGCTCCTTCGAGGTAGCTGTTGTGAAGGAGGACCACGGCGAAGTAGTTGCCGCGAGGCAGACCTTCGAAGGACAGCGTGCCCTGCTTGGCGCCGAGGTACGCCCACTGCGTGGCCGAGGGACCTCCGGGCGTCTGACCGCTTCGGTAGATCGCCACCCAGTCTTGTGCTTGTCCGGGCGTGCTCGACCAGCTCAGCTCGATCGGCTCACATTCGCCATACCTGGTCTTCTTGAGCGTCAGCGAAGGAGGCAGCGCGGCCGCGCAGTAGCCGCGGTCCGTGATCGGGCCGACCACGAAGCAGGCCCGCGTCGAGAGCTCCTCGCTCGTCCCGTCGCGATACAGCGCGACGAAGTAGTCCCCGGCTGGCAGCCCTGGGAACGAGACGCTGCCCGCGGCCGCGCCCGCCAGCGTCTTGGCGGCAACGCGTGGGCTCTGTCCCGGCGTCGCGCCGCGCGCGTACACCGCGAGGTAGTCGTCCGGATAGCCGGGACCGCCCGAGAAATTCACCGTGAGGGCCGCGCCAGCATCGATGCGGGCCGCCGGGAGATCCACGATCGAACGCACGTTGCCGACCGAGAAGCGCACCCGATCCGACGCTTCCGAGTAGCCGTCGTTCAAGAAGAAGGACGCGAAGTAGTAGCCAGGTTCGAGACCCGCGAACGTCGCGCTGCCCGCCGCGCCGACGTACTGCCACTGCGTCGACCCCTGCACGCTGGGAACATCCCCCGCGCGATAGACGCCCACCCAGTCGGTCGCGTTGCCCGGACCGCCGCTCCACTGCAAGGTCACGCTCGCGCCCGCAGGATAGGTCGCCGCGTCCGCGCTCAGTGCGACCTGGGCCCCGATCGCGAAGCTCACCCGCGTCGCGACCTCGCCGTAGCCATCGTTCGCGAAGAAGCCTGCGAAGTACTGCCCATCTTCGAGCCCCGTGAACAGCGCACTACCGTTGGGGCCGGCAACGTACTGGTACTGCGTGGACGCTACCTGTCCGGGTGTCTGGCCCGGCTTGTAGATTCCGAGCCAATCCGTCGCATTGCCCGGACCGTTCTGATAGCGAACCTCGACCGTCGCGCCGCTCGGATAGCGCGCCTGGGTCACGAAAAGCTGCGGGGCCTGGGCAGCGACGATGCTCGACTGAAGGAGCCCGATCGCGAGCGAGAACCAAAGCCAGAATCTCTGCGCTTGAAGCCTGGGCATATCGCTCCGTCCTTCGCTGTCGGTCGCCGACGCGCGGTGGGAGCAAACTACGAGGGTGAAGCAACACCCAGGTGAAAGGTGTCCAACTTCGCGGACGCACACCTTCACGACCTCGTGGCACGACGTCACCGATTCGCCGCAGGTCCTCGAACGCCATCTCCGCGCCACCTCGGAGACACCAACCCCGTGTTCCACTCGCACCCGCCAGTGAACACTTCGCCTGGGACTCGTTGCGTTGGCGTGTCGCGGGGGCTCGAGCTGGCCGGGAGAGAGCGATTTGGCGTGAGAGGGGGCTAGGGTTGAGAAACGAGCGCTTCAGAGGCGCGCGAGCTTGTCGGGATTGCGCACGGCCCGGATGCCATAGATGAGTTGACCATCGGTCTCCAGGTTGATCACGGTCTCGACCCCTTCTGAATTGCGTAGCACCAGTGCGGGCCAACCGTTGATCTCCTCGACCGCGAAGCTCAGCTCGGGCGGCACCTTCTTGCCCAAGCCGTGATAAAAGCGCGCGACGTGATCCACGCCGTGGAGGGCCTGGGTGGCCGCGCTGGCCTTGCCTCCCCCGTCGGACCACGCGGTGACATCGTTTGCCAACAACTTCTTGAGGCCGTCGAGATCGCCTGCACCGATGGCCATCATGAACTTGCCGAGCAGGTTCTGGTGGGCCTGCTTGTCCGGCGCGAAGCGCGGCCTGCCAGCAGTGACACTGCTTTTGGCACGGTGCAGGAGCTGACGACAGCTGGCCTCTTCGCGGCCGAGGATCTGCGAGATCTCGGCATGGCTGTAGTCGAACACCTCATGCAGCAAGTACACGGCACGCTCCAGGGGCGTGAGGCTCTGGAGCAGCACCAGGAAGGCGAGCGAGATCGACTCGAGGTCGGGCGGGTCCGCCGATTGCAGTTCGCGAGCCGAGCCGAACTCGGTGCGCACCGGCTCGGGCAGCCACGGCCCCACGTACTTCTCGCGGCGCACGCGCGCACTGGCGAGCTGGTCGAGGCACAGGCGCGTGACCATGGTAGAGAGAAACGCGCGCTCGGAGCGAACGTCGTCTCGCGGGGCGGATTGCCACTTGAGATAAGCGTCCTGCACCACGTCTTCGGCGTCGGCGGCCGAGCCGAGCATGCGGTACGCGATGCCGAAGAGCTGTGGGCGGTGGGCTTCGAAACCTTCCATGATTCCTCCTAGCCTGCCACGTTCTCGGGCAACCGCGCGTGTTCCCCGGTCGTACGCAGTCCGAACCGTCGGGACCACGCGCTGCGCTGGCGCTCGAGCCGCAACACCCAGGTTGTGCTCCTGCAGACGAGCTCCTTGAACCAGGCCGCCGCCTGTCCGGTCAGCGCGCGTCCGCGCAGGCTCGTGTCCCGTGCGCGGCCCTGGATCAACCCGTCGTTGCGCCCGAGGCTCACGCAGAAGAAGGGCGATCGGAAAACGAGTGGCCGCTCGCGCTCACCACGCGCACTACGCGCGATATTGTTGGCGGCGTGGAAGCCCGTGGGGAGAGCACTCTTGCAGCCCATCGGCATGGGATCACCCACGGACTCCACTGGCAATGCGCAGTCGCCCACTGCATAGACATGGGGGTGCGAGAGAGAACGCAAGCGGGCATCCACGCTCACCTGTCCCAGCGCGTTCACTTGCAGTCCAGCCTCCCTGGCGATGGGCGAAGCCTCGAATCCAACACACCACAGGCACGCATCGTAGGCCACGACTCCCCGGTCGGTGTGCGCGCCGCGTTCGCTCAGCGAAGCAACTTTGGCGTGCTGAATCAGCTCCACACCAAGACGCTCGAGCGTACGGAGGACGTGCTCGCGCCCTCGCTTCGACCAGCCATCCGCGACCTCACCACGTGTCAGCAACGTGACTCGCAGAGTGGGCCAGCGTTCCGCCAGCTCGGTGGCCGCTTCGACCCCAGTCAGTCCTCCGCCGACCACGAGCAAGCGGCCGGCGCGCGCCGCGATCTCTGGCACGCGCTGGGCTAGGCGGGCCGCGTCGGAGCCATCGAGGGTGAAGGCATGTTCGCGCACCCCCGGTGTGTTGCCCAGCAGGGACCGCGATCCCATCGCCAGCACCAGACGGTCCCAGGGCAGGCTTTGCCCGGATACCCGCACCACCTGTGCGGCGAGATCGATGTGCTCTATCTGTCCCAGGGTGAGCGAGACTTCCGTTCCCTCCAGCAGCTCAGCCAGGGCCTGGTGCGGTGCGAGTCCGTGGGCAACCTGCTCATGAAGGCGAATTCGTTCGCAGAAATGGGCATCCCGCGTGACGAGCGTGACCTGTGTACGACGCTCACGCGAGAGGCGTAAGGCGCATGCCACGCCCGCGTACCCAGCTCCCAAGACCATGATTCGCATCGGCTCTCTCCTCCTGAGAGCCAAGACGGGGTAGGGGGGCCCGAACGTGACAGCCTAAAAAACGGGGGGTGTGTAGGCTCCGTGGGGGGCGCAGGGGCTCAGCTGCCGTAGGCGGCAGTGACTGTCGTCCGCCCGGTATCGCGAGCCCTCACTCGAGCCAGCGCAGATCCCTCTCGAGTTACTCGGAGGGATCGCTGATCAGCGCGCCCGGTGCGCTGTCGGACTCGTTGCGCTTCAGCGCGCCGACCACCACCGAGAGCGCGAACAGGCTGGTCAAGGTGACGAAGCCGACGGCCCAGAAGCAGCTCTCGGGACGGCCAGTGAGCTCTTCCAAATAGCCGAAACCCAGCGGCAGCAGGAAGCCACCGAGGCCCCCGAGCGTACCGACGATGCCGCCCACCGCGCCGACGTCACGCGGATAGTAGCTGGGCACGTACTTGTAAACGGAAGCCTTGCCCACGCCCATGCCCACGCCGAGCACCTCGACCAGCGCGAACGTGCCCCACAGTCCCAGCGTCTGAGTGTCGACGACCGAGAGCACCAGCGAGGCCAAGGTCATGATCACGAAGGTCGCGTAGGTCACCGACCGCGCGCCGAAGCGATCCGACAGATAGCCGCCGAGCGGACGCAGCAGGCTGGCCGGAAAGATGAAGAAGGCGGTCAGCAGCGCAGCGCTCGGGAGGCCCAGCTTGAACACGCTGGCGTAGTAGTTGGGCATCCAGACCGAGAGCGCGACGTAGGCGCCGAACACCACCACGTAGTACAGGCCGAAGCGCCAGACGCGCATCTCAGACAGCGGGCTCAGCAGCGTGGAGAGCGAACGGCCGGCGCCGGGCTTGCGGTCGGGCGCGGGGGACATGGTCCACAGCACGATGGCCATGATCACCAGGAGCACCGTGTAGAGCACGGGCACGAAGCGCCAGCCACCGGGGATCGAGCCGCCGAACAGGCCGCTGGCCGGCACGATCGCGATCAGCGTCGGACCGATGAGCTTGGTGATCGAAGCGCCGACGTTGCCCGCGCCGAAGGTGCCGAGCGCCACACCCTGGCGTTGCGCCGAGAACCAGGCGGAGGTCCAGGCCACACCGCTGGTGAACGAGTTGCCCGCGAGACCGAAGAACAACGCGTAGACCATCAGCTCCGTGTAGCTGCTGGCATAGGCGGTGAGCAGGCAGGGGACAGCCGTGATCAGCGTGATGGTGGTCATCGCGACTCGGCCGCCCACGCGGTCAGCCCAGAGGCCGAACGGCAAGCGCCACATCGCACCGCTGAGGATGGCGATGGCGGTGAGCCACGAGAACTGCACCTTGTTGAGGCCGAACTCGGCCTTGATCGGCACCGCAAGCACGCCGAGCATCAGCCACACGGCGAACAGCAGCGTGAAAGAGGTGGTGGCCAGTGTGAGGACGCGTGCCGCGCCCTTGTCTTCAGAACTGAGCTGCCTCGTGTCCACGTTCGGCTCCCTGCAAGCGGTTACAAAAGGCGTTGGCGGTGTGCCGCAGCGACGTCTATCTCGGAACACTCTTCAGCAAGCCATGTGCCGTACCTCGCTTCGTGCGATTTGCCCGTATTAAACGCGGTCTTCGTTCGCCGTGCGAGGGCACGCGGACAACAAAAACGTAGCGCCACGACGTTCGCGTATCGAACATATCGAGCCTCGATACATTCTCGCTTTCGCTCGTATTTCTTGATGGTTTCTTCGCGCATTCTCACGCGTTCCGGCGGGCATTGCGCGTGGACACGCTGCGTTCGCACCGGCCGCCGAATGCATCGACGATCGATATTCTTTATATCGATGATCGATATATTTCGGTGTGCCGCCGCGCTCTTCGGGCTCAGCGCCGGTACTTCCAGGCCCACTCGATGACAAAGCGTGCTGGTTCATGCCCCTCCCCATCGAGCACCTGCACCGGCACTCTGAGGCGGCCTTTGGGCTCCTCGCGCAGCATCCGCTGCTGCGCCTGATCGAGCGTCGCGTGCGCCACCAAGTCTCCGACGGCGCGGCGCACGAAGTCGATCTCCGAGCGCGTCACCGAATAGCGAGTGCCGTCCGGTAGGTTGGAGGCCAGCACGGTGCCGGTCGCGGCCTCGGCGAGGAGATACATGGCCGAAGCGTGCACCGAACGCATGTGGTTCTGCACCTTGCGCTGATTGCGGACGCGTAACTTGGCGGAGCTCGGATCGAACTCGAGGAGCTCGACGGACGACGTGGACAGGTACGGAATGGTCAGGCCCATGCCGAGCGTGAGCACTTGCTGACGCAGGCGCCGTGGCAGGGGGAGCGCGCTGACACGCGCGTTCACGCGATTGAACTGGTTGGTCTGCGGGGTAGTCATGGCGGTGATCCTCGTGTTGATTGCCTCGTATGGAACCGTGATTGCCGCTATGCGCGGTCTGGTGTGTTAGCTCGGTACTGACCCGTGAGCACTGCGTGGCCGGACGCCTTGTCCACCACGACGACGTCGCCTGCGTGCGCGTACACCTCGAGCTCCGCCGGCAACACCACGGGCGCCAAGAGCCTGCAACTCCATCCGCCGAGACGGTGCACGTCGCCGCCGAAGAGCGTCGAGTTCAGCGCCTCGATGGTATGCGCGACCGTGCCGTACCCCTGGAGCACCACGCCACGAAAGCCAGCGGCCCGTGCCGCCTGCGGGATCCAGTGGATTGGGTTGAAGTCTCCAGTGAGTTTGGCGAACTCCAGCCCGGCGTGACGGCCGAGCTTGATGCAAGTGAGCGCGGAGTTGGTGGGGAGCACTGGGCGAGCCTTGACTGGCTTGGAAGGTGCCTTTGCGGGCGCGGCGCGGGGCCTTTCGCGAGGGAACAGGCTGACGCCGTCCGTCACGAGCCCGCGCGGCGCACTTCGAGTCGTGCTCACCAGACGCCCGGTCGCGATGGCGCGACGGCCGTCGTCGTCTACCGTCACGGGCTCTGCCGTCACGAGCAGTGGTTCGTCGGCGGGCAGCGGGTCGCGCACTTCGAACGAACAGCCGAGGTTGATCACGCGCCGCAGCGGGAGCCCGCTGGACTCCAGCATGCTCGCGGCCACACCGATGCTCCATTGGGGCGCGAGGTGCGGCGGCAGCGTGTTCCCGTAGCGCCGCGGATCGCCGCCAAGGTACGCCACGAAGTCGCGGACCAGGGCTGGCTTCAGAGGCGGCAAGGTGACGACCAGGGGCTCCGAGCGGAGCTCTGCGGGCGATACCCCCAAGCGCGACGTAACCTGTGCCCGCACTACGCGCACCATCGCCCCGAAGGCCTCGCGCTGCTCCAGGATATGCAAGTTCGGCACTCTCATCGGTGTGCTCCTCTACATACTACGCATGTAAACTATAATGGTTCGCATGCGTAGTAAGTGCAAGGGGCGGGAGGGGTGACCGGCGTGCTCGGGGCGGACTACACTCGCCTGGTCATGGAAGAGCGTCTGTACTTTTTGCTCAACGCCGCCCAGCACGAACTACGGCAGTTCGTCGATCAGGAGGGCCTCGGGCGCACGGGTCTCACCTCGGCTCAGATGGGGGTCTTGTTCTTCGTCGCGCGGAACGACGGCTGCCTCCTGAGCGAGGTCGGCAAGGCTCTTGGGGTCAAGAGCGCCGCCGTCACCGGGCTGATCTCCCGCACCGAAAAAACCGGGGTGATCCGACGCAAGGCAAGCGCCGAAGATCGCCGCGCCGCCCAGCTATTCCTTACCCCCAAGGGCCGCCGGTTGCTCACCGACATCCACCGCCTCAACATCGAACTCAACGCCGCCTTGCGGGAGGGCTTCAGCTACGATGAGCTGGCGGTGGTGGTGCGCTTTCTGGAGCACGTCAGGACGCTGCCTTCCCGCGAGGCACCGCGGCAGGCTCGTCGCAAGGGGGAGGGCGTGGCGGAGAGCTGAGCGCGGTGGACGAGAAGAGCTTGGGGGCGCGTCGCTAGCGGCTACTTGGCGACACCCTCGGCCGTGGCCACGCGCGCGCTCCGTCGGCGCTTCGTCGCGTGATCCGCGGGGGGCAGCATGCTACGGGACGCCTCGGGACCTACGGGCACATGCTGGAGTTCCCCGAGCGCGGGCCTAGAGGAGCGCGAAAGGGTCTCCGGCGTGCGCATTTGCAGCTCGTCTGCGCGCGTCGCTGAGGCCGTCGGCGCGGCACCCGGAGCAACCCCTTGCTGGGCACCGCACGCGAAACACAAGAGCGACAACACGAGCAATCCTGGGCGCATCTTGTGGTTCCCCCGTCGACTGGGCCCACCATATCGCAGGGAGTCGCCCGCGCCAGTACCAGCCGCCAAGTCGTCAGCGCAGGCGCCCCGCTGCGAGCCCTCACCTCGGCGTGACCTGATTGGATTCCAGGTGGTTGTTCTCGCCATACACGGCGAGGCCGACCCCGGCAGTATCGGTGATGCGATTGCCGACCACGATGTTGTCGTCGCTGTCGATCAAGAAACCGAAGTCCCCATTGTCGAAGGCGGCGTTGTTCTCCAGCTGACTATAGGAAGAGTCGCCGTCGACCAGCAGCGCTGCGGTGCTGAAGTCGCTCAGCCGGTTGCGTTCGACCAGCGTGTACCGGGCTCCCTCTCCGGACACACGGATGCCGATGCTCCCATGGCGCAGCAGATTGGCGGTCAACTCGTTGTTCTCCGTGGGGCCCGCGCTGCCGATCACGCTGATGCCGCTCGCGCTGGCCCCTTCGATCTTGTTCGCCTCGACCACGGCCTCGCTCGTCGCCAGGAGCGCCACGCCGATCTCGCAGTGATCGATGTGATTGAGCGCGACTTCCGTGTGAGGCGCCGAGCCGAACAACAAGATGCCGGTGGATTCCGTTCCCTCCCCCAGATACTCGTTGCCTTCGACGTGGTTGAGCTTGATGCTGGCATGGGCACCCCCGCTCACCTGAATGCCGTTCTGAGCGATGATGGTTACCGGACCCATGCCCGTCACGCGATTGAGATAGATCTCCGCGTCCACGTCGCCTACCACCAGGATGCCCGTCTTTTGATAGGTGATCACGCGATTGCCCGTGATGTGCACCTGGCGTGTCCCCGGATGCGTGCCGTCGAAGGGCGGACTGCGCACCTCGATGCCGGACCCTTCCTGACAGCCGCTGTTGACCTGTCGAATGTTGCGCACCGTGTTGCCCACCAGCGATCCAGACGCCGACTCGAGGTAGATGCCCCGCAACCGCAAGTCCACTGGCGTGGCCGCATCACATGCGTTGGCCAGGCTTTGCGTGTCGATCACGAGATTGCGCACGTGCGCCACCGCTCCGCTGTTCTTGACCACCGCGCCCAAGAAATGCCCGCCCGCCGGGTCGCGCGCCGTGATCGTTTTTCCCGCTCCCTCCAGGGTCATCCCGTTCGGCACGTTCAGCGTGGCATCCGTCGAGCAGTTCGTCCGAAGCACCATCGTTTTGCCCAGGGTGGTGAACACGCAGTCCGATTCTGCGCGCGCCTCCGTCACGTTCACGCTCCAGAGCCCCAGCGCTACCAAGCCGCCAACCGCGAGTCGCTTCATGGTCGCCCCCTTGTGGTGGCCACCATAGGGCAATAACGAGCCGGACTTTGCAACCGGGTTGATCGGCGAGCGTGGAGCTCATCAACGGCGGCGGGCAGCGCGCCACACACAGGATGCGACAGCTCGAAATTGGGAACGCTGCGATTGCCCTTGCCTGTCCACCGGCATTGGCCGACGCTCTGCCACCATGAACCACAATGAATTGCCACCGCAGTCTGTTGTTCTCCAGATGCTCATGGGCTCTTGGGTTGCGCAAGCCCTCGGGGCTGTCGCGCGCCTCGGTGTGGCCGATCAACTCGCAAGCGGGCCGAAGAGCTCCGGTGATCTTGCCAAGGCCGTGGGCGCGCACGCAGAGAGCCTGAGGCGCACCATGAGGGCCCTGGCGAGTGTGGGCATCTTCTCGGTACCAAACCCAGACCATTGGTCGCTCACGCCCCTCGGGGACTGCCTGCGCACCGATGCAGTGGGATCCCTACGCTACATGCTGATCGCCGAAACCGACCACGCCCACTGGGCCACCTGGGGGCGCTTCACGGACGCAGTGCGCAGCGGACAACCGCAGGCCCAGACCGCGCTCGGGATGATGCCCTGGGACTACTACGCGGCCCACCCCGAGGATGGATCCGCCTTCAGCAGGGCGATGGCGAACATCTCATCCATGGCAACGGGGCCACTGCTCGCGTCCTATGACTTCTCCAATGCTCCGCGCATCGCGGACATCGGAGGCGCGTACGGCGCCTTGCTCGCCGCCGTCCTGCGCAGCCAGCCCAAGGCGCGCGGCATCCTGTTCGATCGGCCGCACGTGGTAGCCGGCGCGGACGAGGTACTCGGAGACGTCAGCGCGCGCGTGGAACGCGTAGGTGGCGACTTCCTCTCGCAGAGCGTGCCCGCAGCAGACATCTATCTCCTCAAGCACATCCTGCACGACTGGGACGACGATACCTCGGTCAAGATCCTCCAAAACCTCCGCGCCGGCATGCCGCCAGGCGCACGCGCCTTGATCATCGAGCTGATCCTCCCCGAACAGATCGAACCCGGACCAGGCGCGTGGATGGACCTCAACATGCTCGTGATGCTAGGCGGCAAAGAGCGCAGCGCGGCAGGGTACGAGACGTTGCTCGCGCGCGCTGGGTTGAAGACGAAGCGGGTGATCGCGACACCGAGCCCCTTTGGGATTGTGGAGGCGGTGGCGAAGTAACGGCAGAATAGCTGGGCGACAAGTCGGGCGTAGCGCTGGCCCCATACCGAGACCGGATACGCCAAGACCGTGGGGCATCGCGTCGCTCCGTACGAGTTGGCGGTCCGTTCCCGGGCCCGGGGCGCCGGCGGGAGGGCGAGGCCAGTGGTCATCACCCCGAGTCACCTTTGCGACCTAGAAACTGTGCGCATATGGTCAGGCCCGACCTAATATGCTCAAACCGCGACCCTTCGGGCGTGATGGCCTTTCTCAGGCACCGGAGAGCGCGTTCCGGCACGGTGGCCTTCCCCGCCCTCGAGCCCGCCGAGTTCGCCTCTTTGCAGCCATCGCCATGGCCTGCCTCACTGCGATGCAAGGCTCGGTGGCACGCGCCGACGATAGGCCCGCTGGCCACAAGTCACAGACCGCGGCGGAACAAGCCCACTCCCAGAAAGTCCTACGTCAGGCAGTGGCCGAATTCGAGCTGGGCAACTGGACCGAGGCGCGGGCGCTGTTCGAGCAGGTACACGAGGTGTCGCCGAGCGCGCGCACGCTGCGAGCCATCGGCCTGTGTTCGTTCGAAGAAAAGCACTACGTCGAGGCACTGAGATACCTCACCAGCGCCCTCGATGATCAGCGCAAGCCCCTGACCGACGATGAGCGGCACAAGCTCACCGAGGTCATCGCGCGTGCGCGCTCGTTCGTGGCTTCCTACGAGCTGGTCCTCTCGCCTGCACACGCAAAGGTGAGTGTCGACGAGCGCGCAGCAGTGATGCTCGACAGCAAGTTGCTGCTCGACCCAGGTGTGCACGAACTGGCGGTGAGCGCCGAGGGCTACCGCGACCACAGGCGACGTATCGAGGCCCAACCGCGTGATCACGGTAAGCTCCAGGTTTCGCTCGAATCGAACGTGGCCGTCGAATTGCCGATGGCGGTAGCAACTCCGCCAGCGCAGCGGCCAGCGACCTCCGTCGCAGTGGCCCCCGGCCCAACGCCCTCGAGGCGCGATGACCAAGGTGGTCGCAGGACCCTGGCTTGGGCTGCTCTCGCCAGCTCGGGTGTGATCGCCATCACCGGTGGCGTGCTCTTGGGCCTGGGTTTGAAGGACGCGGCGAGCGTGACCGACGCATCGAACGGGACGCGTTGGGAAGAGATCGAAGGCGCGCACGATCGGGCTGGGCCCCTGCAAACAGCGGGTATCGTCGCGCTCGGAGTGGGTGGCGTAGGGATCGTGCTCAGCTCTGTTTGGCTCGCGGTGGGTCGCAGGAAGAGCGTGGACTCCACGCGTGCGCAACTGGGGCTGGGGCCGAACGGTCTGGTGCTGCGAGGTCGACTGTGAGAGCGGCGATGAACCGGGCGCCGCAAGGCAGGCTCGCACTGGTGCTCTCGCTCTGGCTGTCGGCCTGCGTAGCACCGAAAATCCCGGAGGGTGTGTTGAGCTGCCAAGGCAGCGACGAGTGCCCGGACGGCTGGGCTTGCCGCGATGACCACCGATGCTGGTCACGGGCGGGGGCCAGCGACGGTGCCGTGCTTCCCTCCGATCAGCCGAGCGGTGATGGCGATGCGGCTGCAGATGCAAACACTAGTTCCTTGGATGGAGATGCCTCAGGACCGGACTCGTCCGTTGACGCCGGTCAGGTTGTCATCGCGTGCGCTCGCGATGGAGATCCGTGCGACGACGGACAGTTCTGCACAGTCGATGACAAGTGCGTAGGCGGCGCGTGCCACGGGATGACTGCACGCCGCTGCGAAGACCAAGTCGACTGCAACGGAGTCGAGACCTGTGACGAACTCGCGGACCGCTGCGCCGAAGGCCAGGTCACGTGCGTCGACCCGCTGCTTTGCGACACCAAGACCGACGGTTGCGTGTCTGGTTGTCCGGACTGCACCATCGACCGCACCTGTGTCGCTGCGAACGCGACGAAGCTGGGCAATCCTTGCCTTGTCTGCGACCCTGACCGCGACCGCAACGGGTGGAGCCACAACGACGGCGTGAGCTGCGGCAACGCGGATGACACGCAGTGCACCCAGCCCGACTCGTGCCTCGGGGGGGGCTGCCGGTCCAATCACGTGGCGAATGGAACCAATTGCGGCACGGGTCCAGAGGAGTGCTCCGCGCAAGACACCTGTGACGGCAATGGCGTATGCGCCCCCAACCATCGCGCGACATCGGTGACCTGCGGCGTGGCCGCGACCGCCTGTCGCAATGCCAGTAACTGCGATGGCAGCGGTGCGTGCGGAGCGGTGAGCTTTCGCTCCAGCGACGTGGCCTGTGATGCCGACGGCAATCCGCGCACCGTGGATCACTGCAGCGGCAGCGACGCCAGCTGCGTCATGGGCGCCGACTATTGCACCACCAATCGCTGCTGGGCCGTGCCTCCGACGGGACAGACGCACTGCTACAACGAAACCGTCGAGATCACGTGCCCAGGCAGCGCGGGCGGGTCAGCCTGCGCGACCACCAGCTTCTGCGGACAGGACGCGCAAGTGACCGATCCCGCGCGCACATTCACGTGCAAGGCATCGGGTGGCACGGACAAGAGCTGCGCGGGCGCGGCCGCCGCTACCGACATGGTCGTCGATTCGCGCTCTCAGCTGTGGTGGCAACGCGAGGGACCCAGCGATTATGCGGCCGCATGCGGCGGCGCAACCCAGTACTGCACGTTCAGCAAGGCCACGAGCTACTGCAACGACGTGACCTACGGCGGCTACAGTGATTGGCGGATGCCGGATCTCTTCGAGCTGCTCTCGATCACGCACTACAATCTGCCCGCGCTGCCCGGTTCGGACTATCCAGGAGACCTTACGAAGACCCTGTGGAGCTCCACGATGTCGCCAGTGACAGGCACGGAGGCCTACGTCATGACGCCGGCTTACCCGTCGCCGATCATGAGCACCCTCGACAACGACACGCCGATTCGATGCGTGCGTAGTGGACCGAGCGGACCTCGCAACGGCGCCAACAGATTCACTCAACTGGGCACAATGCAACCCACGACCTACGACCGCGCAACAGGCCTCGAATGGACCCGACGCGGCGAGTACGGAACCTGGAGCCAGGCGCTTTCCCTATGCGAGGGACTCGACTACGCAGGACATACGGACTGGCATCTGCCGAATCATCAGCAGGCCTTCTCGCTGATGAACCTCGACGAAAACATCAATCCCTCGACCGACTTTCCAGGCATCGAGATCATGCCCTACTGGTCCTCGACGACCCTGGTCAGTATCCCCACGAGGGCCTTCGTGGCGGACTTCGACCATGGCCACTTCGCAGCCTACACGAAGACGTCAACGGTTGAGGGGATCCTCTGCGTACGGGGGAATTAGCGCGGCCGAGAGGCGCTCTCGGAGCATGGAGCTCAACCTCGAGCGTGCGTCAGAACCCAATCTCGTTGAGCCCGGCCTGCTTGCGCTCGAGGCGACTCGTGAAGTCCAGGGTGCGCACGTAAAGCTGCCGCCGCGCGCTGCTCAGCGCGACCTCGGGCATGCCGGTGACCCCGACCGGATAGGACACCGGTCGCATCCAGGAGAGCGCGGTGAGCGTGGTCCGGATGCGGCGCGAGCTGCTGATCACGAAGTGCCCGAGGCAGCGCTGGGCCAGCGCAGGGTTGCGGATGACCTGATCGAACACGGCGTCCCGCGCCTCTTCACTGAGCTCTTCCGCTGCGGTCCAATCGTGCACGACCGTGAAATCGTCGCGCCGTTCGAGCAGCTCCCGGGTGTACCGAGCGAGGTCGGACTCCAGCGTATCCAACGAGTCTGCTTCACCCTCCAGCCGACACAGGACCAAGGGGTAGTGTGCGAGTTCGATGTGCAGAGTCGCCATGGCTGGCGCCAGTGTCGTGCGCTCTGCGTGGGATGGAATGGGAAGAATTGCCCAATTAGTGGTGGAAATGAACCCTCCATGGGACTAATAGTCGGCTCGCCGCTCAGGCCGCCAGGCTTGGAGTTTGGTGTCCAACATTTTCATGACAAGCGTTTGGTCGAGCACGATCCTGCGCAACAAAGAATCAGGCATGTCTCCTGCACACTGTCCTCCATTTCGGCATGTGCAGAACGCGAACCGCGGATTGATTCGTCGCTTTGGCGAGTCCCAGCGGCCAACCTCGCTTACCCCCATCAGGAATCATGGATTCTCCCTTGAAGTTTCCTAGCCCCGCCGCTCCCCCTGTGAACTTGCCCGGCGACTCCTCCAAACCTTGTCCTCAATCCATCAGGACTCGAGCGGCTGTCATCCAAGTCGTCGGTGCGCCTGGTTTCGACATTGTCGGGAGGGCCACCTCACCGGAGGCCCAGGCGCGGGCGCAGTCGGGCGGGGACTTGTAAGGCCGGCGCGAAGAGCTTCCCGCCGTCAGGTGCGATGGGCACGCGCGCGCCACTGCTTATATCGACGATCGATGTTGTTTCTGTCGATCCGGTATGATCGGAGCATGGTTCGCATCTCGGACATCGAGGCTGCACGAAGCCGGATTCGCGACGTCATCTACCTCTCGCCGTGCGCACATAGCCGCGTGCTCAGCAGGCGCCTCGACTGTGAGCTGTATCTCAAGCTCGAGAACCTGCAGATGACCGGCTCCTTCAAGGAGCGTGGCGCCTGCAACAAACTCATGCAGCTCTCTGCCGAGCAGCGTGAGGCGGGTGTCGTCTGTGCGAGCGCCGGCAACCATGCCCAGGGAGTCGCCTTTCACGCGCGCCGTCTCGGCATTCCGGCGACCATCGTGATGCCGCTCGCCACGCCGCTCGTGAAGAGCAGTTCGACACGCGAGCTCGGTGCGGACGTCGTGCTGTTCGGAGCGAACTACGATGAAGCCTCCGGCGAAGCCCGGAGGTTGCACGCGGAGCGCGGCGGCACCTTCGTGCATGGCTTCGACGACCCCGACGTGATCGCGGGGCAAGGCACCATCGGGCTCGAGCTGCTGGAGCAGGCGCCCAGGCTCCATGCCGTGCTGGTACCGGTCGGCGGCGGAGGCCTGATCTCGGGGATCGCGGTGGCGCTCAAGGAGCGCGCTCCCCATGTTCGCTTGTACGGCATCCAGAGTGCCGCCGTGCCCTCGATGTCCGCTGCGCTATCGGCGGGCACGTGCGTGGAGGTCGAGTCGAGCCGCACGTTTGCCGACGGCATCGCCGTGAAGCGCGTGGGCGGGCAGTGTCTCGAGATCTGTCAGCAGTACGTGGATGACGTGATCACGGTGGACGAAGAGACCATCGCCGAAGCCGTCCTCTTGCTACTCGAGCGCGAGAAGGTCGTGGCCGAAGGAGCCGGCGCTGCGGCCTTGGCGGGGCTCATCTCGGGCAAGCTACCCGACATGCGAGGACAGAACGTCGGCGTGATCGTCAGTGGCGGCAACATCGACGTCAACCTGATGACCCGCATCATCGACCGCGGCCTCTGGCGCAGCGGCCGCCGCGTGTGCCTCCGCTGCACCATCAACGACGTACCGGGAGCGCTCTCGGCCCTGCTCGGCATCATCGCGAGCAAACAGGGCAACGTGCTCGAGATCGAGCACGAACGCATCGGTGATGGCCTGGAGCTTGGACAGACCGAAGTCGAGATCCTGCTCGAGTCGCGCGGCTTCGAGCACATCGAGGAGATCGAGTCCGCACTCTCCCAGCTGGGCATCGCCAATGAGCGTGCCCACCATGCTGCGGTCGCGGGGGCGCGGCGGGCGTCGAGTGTGGTGCGGTAGGGACCTGATCCGCTACGGGCCGAGGTTGCGGAACGTGGCGGCGTCGGTCGAAAGGTCGCCGTACCAGTCGCACGGTTTGGTGAAGAGGTTAGCGCAGAAGGCGTTGTAAAAGCGGTCTACGGTCGTAAAGACGTGCTCTGCCGAGAAGTTCCAGGGCGGGTCCGAGGCGTCGGTCACCGCGGTGTTGATGAAGAAGGTTGCCGTCTTGGGGCCGCCAGTCTGACCGGAGGCGGCAGTCATGTCGGACCGAATATTCAGCATGGCGTTGTAGTAGCTCGTTTGGTCGATCCAACAGTTGTTGATGTCCGAAAACGCGCTTGATGCAGACTGGTTCTGCGCGCAATTCGCGTTCATTAGGCCCAAATGCCAGCGGATGACGTAGTCGCTCATCGAGCTGATGAACGCGTAGCGAATCGACTTCTGGTTGTTCATTAGATAGTTGCGGTAAACCGGAAACCAGTTCTGAGCGTTCGTGCCTGCGCATGCCGAACCACAGCTCAAGACGGTCGCGTCGTAGTTGAACTTGGTGCGGATGGTTTGCTGCACGACCCCGCCACCGTAGTTGCTGCTGATTAGAGGGCCCGAGTCGTCGACGACGGTGAGCGTGACGTTCGAGGGCAGCATGGCTTTGAAGCGCTTCGCGTTGAACATCACGCCGTAGCCGCCCGCGCTGGCGCCATGCAGGATGATGCGCCGGTTCTGTCCCGCCGGTGGGGTTGGCAGAGTCGGCAAGATGCTGTTCACGATGTACGTGAAGAAGGTGGTGGCATTCTTGTAGCCGACGAAATGCAACGGCTTGGTGTGAGCCGCGTCGTTGGCCGTATCCCAAATCGTGTTGCCGCTGGCGTCCTTGGGCTCCAACCCTACGACTTCATTCTGACCAGCGTGGAAGTCACCGGTGCAGTAAGGAATGAACACTTGGCTCCAGCCGGCGACCGGATTGTCCATCGTCCGGGCGTTGTCGAAGATGCCCAGATGGGATTCGTACTGCGCCGGGTCAGCGCTCGTGAACTTAGCCAGAGAGAAGTTTTGATTGGCCAGTTTTTCGCACGACGGCCGGTTGAAGCAAACACCACCACCGTCCATGTAGACGACGAGGTTCGGTGAGCTGGTCGAGGGACGAAATCCCAGGCCGAGATTGTTTGTAGGGTCGGTCGAATCGTAGCCCGTCCCGTCCAAGCACTTCACTTGGTTCCCGAACCCCGTGATGTAGTTCCACTGATTGCCTGCCTCGTGACAGGTGTACGAAGAACCGCCCGGACAGGGGCTCAGCACCGCCTGCTGTTCTCCGTTGACGCTGTCTTCAATCAGCCCCTCATCCTCGGGGCTTCCACAGCCTGCGAGCAACAAGACCAAGGACATCATCCCGGTGCGAGAAGCGAACAGTAAGGGTGAAAAGGTCTCTCGTAGGCTCTTCAAGGAACTCCTCCAGTCGTCTTTTTGACGCGCAGATCTCAACGTCACGTGCTCTGCTTCATCGAGGATTCGATAGCAAAGCCATGACCAGTGCGGATTCGGAGCGAACTTTCTCTCGAAAACGTCGGCTTGTCAGCGAAGAACGCTTTTCGTTCGGCAGACTTGCAAGGTCCAAGCTATGACGCGCTTCGAGGACACGGCACAAGTCATTCACGCAGCGACCCAGGAGGGCCCATGATCGTCGAGTACGTCCGCTATCGCGTGCAGCCGGGGGAGGGCGAGCGCCTCATTCAGGCCTACGAGAGAGCTGCCGAGAGCCTGCGTCGCTCTGCCCATTGCCTCGGGTTCGAGCTCTCGCGCTGCGTGGAAGAGCCCGAGCAGTTCGTCCTGCGCATCACCTGGGATTCCGCCGAGGGACATATGACGGGCTTTCGCAAAGGGCCCGAGTTCGCGGCGTTCTTCGCGGCCGTCCAACCCTTCGTGAAGGCGATCGAAGAAATGCGGCACTACGCGCTGACCGAGGTTCGCTTCGAACGGAGCGGGCGCGTGGCGGAGCCTGGAGCCTAGCCGATCGAGATGCGACGCGACCGAGCTGGCTGGGAGCCGCCCCGCGGGGCAGCGCTTTGCGCTACGCTCGCCCAATGAGCGATGACGAGGAGCTGGCCATCCATGAGGCCGTCGATGCTGCCCTGAACGAACTCGCGGAGCGGCTCGGAGGCAGTTCGGACACGGGTGGACCGGTCGAGAATGCCACGCAGATCAAGGGACGTGGAGACCTCGGGGTCCTGCTCACGGACGCGCAGGACCGCGTGCTCGGACGGGTGTGGATCTCGTTTGGTGCCGGGGTCCAGGTACCGAATCAGGACCTCGCCTCCGGCGGCAACGTGCATGTACAGGCCGAGGTGTGCTCCGAGATCATCGAGCCGCCGCTCACGGTGGACGCGTGGCTGAACACGCTGTCCAAGCACTAGGTCCGGTCCGACGCGGCGAGGCCACAGGTCGTTTAAGCGCCGCGGGCTGAACAATGTTGCCAAGGAGAAGCGGCCTCGCGGCATCAACCCGCGTGCAGCTCCATTCTACCTTCCTCCGTTTCGTTGCCCTGCTCACTCTCTGTGCCTGCTCCGGGGCTGGTCCGCACCCCACGGTCGTTGGAGACGGCGACGCTGGCGCGTCCAACTCGTCGTCGCGGGATGGAGGCAGCGGGGCGGACTCGCAGGGAGATCATGGAGACGGTGATGAAGGCGAAGCCTCGTCTTCGCTGAAGGCTCACATCGAGCGCGACCGCGTCACCGTGACGGTGGTGACGCTCGCCTGCGATGGTGCCTGCGCGGACGTCGTTGCGGTCGCCGAGGGCGGCTCTCCGCCCTACGCCTTCGCCTGGGAAGACGGGAGCAGGAATCCAGCGCGCCACGTGTGCCCGTCCGCCAATACACACTACGAAGTCACGGTAACCGATAGTTCCGCGGAGGCCCTCGAGTTTGCCGGGTCTACACAGACCGCCGTCGCCCAGGTAAGGGCGGAGCTGCTGAACTGCGCTGGCGATGGAGGAGCGCCCCACGGCAACCCCGGAGACATCTGCCTGGACAACGGTACGTTCGCAGGAACCCCTCAAATCAACGTCTTCGGCACCCAATTCGACGCCAAATCCTGGTCCGCCTGCGCGTCGACGCCGGACATCTACGACAGCTCGATGCTCACGACGCCCCCTACCGACGGCCCCACAGCACTCCACCTGTCGAACGGCCCGAGCGAAGCCGTCTCACAGCAACTCTGCGCTCCGCTACGCGAGGGCAAGACCTACAGCATGGAGATCGACCTCCTTGCGTTTCAGGGGGCGCCGGAGCTGGCCGTGTACGGCGGTACGGCGTCCTGCGGAAAGACTCAGCCCCTCTGGCACTCCGCGCCGACCACGACGAGCTGGAAGACGTCCTGCTTCGAGTTCACCCCGAGCCAGGAGCTGTCCCATCTGGTGCTCGACGTGGTCACGAACAGCGAGTACGGCCGCATCGTTGTGGACAATTTGGTGCCTGTGGAGGCGTGTCCGTAGCGGAGCGCGCTGACGTTGTGCTCGGGCCTTCGGCCTAGGTCTCTCGTCCGGATTCCCAGAGATCCAGATGGCCCACTAAGCTGTCCGTGTGCCCAGTCGCAAAGTGCTTGATGTTGGTGCGCCCCTAGGCGCAAGACACTCCGCAACGGTCCGCGCGATCGCCTTGGCCGCGCTGACTTGGGCGTCGCCAACGCGAGCCGAGACGGGAGTCGCCGACCCGCGTGCGCTGCCAACCACCGAGCTAGGTTGGGACTACCAGGGCCGCCTCGCGGCGGCGAGCGCGGGCGCCCACGCGGCGAGCTATTTCTATGCGGCAGGCGTGGACCGAGCGATCGAAGTGCATGATGGGAGCCTGAGCTACTTCGTGGGACCGAACTTCGAAGTGCACGATGGCGTTGCGGTCACGTATGTCCGCTCGGGCGCACGTCGCGTCGCGCGCACGCGCACGAGCACGTTGCAGACAGGGCTGATCGAGGACCCCGCGGCAGCACCGAACCCGCGAATCGATGTCGGAGATGCCTGGCTAGCGAGTACACTGGGGAAGGAGTCCCTTCGCCAGCTCTACGCCAGCGTGCGCCGACTGCTGCTCGAGAGCAGTCCAGGAACGGCGTATCTGCATCATGATCATCTCGGCAGCTTGAGCTTGGCGACAGGAGCCGCGGCCGAGCTGCGCGGGCAATGTGCCTTCCACGTGGTTAGGGAAGCCAAGGAGTGCCATGGCTTCGTCGACTCTTACGGCTTGACCGGCCAGCGGCACGATCCCACCACGCGGTTCGAACACTTTCCCTATCGCGAACTGGATTCACGCGCAGGGCGCTGGAATAGCGCGGATCCGCGGTTTCTCCGGGATGGAGAGCTGTGCCTTGCTCGGCCGTTCGAGTGTCGGAATGGATACTCGTACGTTACCAACAATCCCATCGACGGCTTCGATCCAACGGGAGAGGCCGTGTACTTCGTCCGCACGGGCGAAGAAGTGACCTTCGTTTTTGAGTACGAGGAAGAGGAGGTGGTGCAGGGCGGGGAGGGCGACTACGAGGGGACTCGAGCTGGTTGGGATGAAATGAATCGCGAGTGGTTTGGGGTAAGGGGTCCAGTCGTGCTTGATGGGGCCCTGCAGCGCGCTTTCGAGCTTGCCAGCAGTGCAGGTGGAGAAACGGAGGATGTGGTCGATGAATCGACAACTTTCCACGTTCGCAAGACGGGCGCCGTTAGCTATACCCTCAACAGGCGATGGCATACCGTGTTCAGGATCATCAGCAGTCCGGAGCAGACCAAAATATTTCGTAACCTGCTTGGATCAGGGATCATGGCGAACGACGTCGCTGATCTGCAGAACGTGGATGAGTACGAGCCCGAAACTGACGCCGCGCGTGGAATCGCGATCTTCGCACGCATGATTGGTAGGCATGAGCAAAGGTTGCCTCGCGATCGTGTCGATGCGACCGGCTACGTCAGGCAGCTGAGCCGATTGCTCTCGCACGCAGAATAGCCGCCTGGTGAACCGTCCTCGTCGTGAGGTCGCCTGACAGCCGCCAAAAGCGGGTCCCCACACGCCGAGCTATCTGTAAGCCCGGCAGCGTCGACCGCGTGATCGACGAGCGCGGTGGCAGCCCGACGCACTTCATCGGTCGGACCTTCGAGGTGCGCGACGCATCGCGGTGGCTTACCTGCGGCTGGGCGAGCTCCGGGTAGGTGGGGCACGATGGCCCGTAGAACTCGCTACCCCAAAAGTAAAAATCCCCGATACACGGGCTTTCTTGGTCGGGGTGGCTGAATTCGAACCAACGACATCTGGCTCCCAAGGGGCGGTCAGGGTGATGCCGCAATCGCTTGCAATCACCCTGACCGGGTCGGTCTTTGCTGGCGCCCACGGCGCTCCTTGTGCACGGATAAGGTGCTCTATTGAAATTGCTGGTTTCTGTTCGAACTATGCGGTGAGAACGACCGACTGTAGAGTGCGTCACACACTTCCCGTGGCCCCCTTCGGAGACTTGTGGTCGCCGCCGCGCCCGCGAAGAAGTGAAACGAGAGAAAGGGAATCCTCATGGCCCAAGTACCCGACGTGATGCCCATGTCTGGCGGCGAGTTTTTGACGGCTGCTCGGCTCTGCAACTTTTCGACTGGTCAGGCGTTTCTCTTGGCCAAGCATCACACCTGGCTCCAGAAAGACCTGCTGAGAGCGGTTCGCCATTCGGTGGCGCCCTGGATCGACGTGGTTGGATACGCCAGCAAGCTCGGCGACGCGAACTTCAACATGACGCTCTCCGGCCACCGCTGTGAGTCGGTCAAAAGGAACATTCGAGCCCACAGCAACCGCGCAACCTTCAATGTGGAGCTTCACAAGGGCGAGTCCGAGAGCATGGGCAACGAGTCAAACAACGATGGGTATTGGCGCTCAGTCGATGTGTACGTTTGGGGAAAGAAACCTCCGGTACCAGTTCGACCGCCCCCCGCCCCCATTCCCGCGCTCGGATCCATGGAGTTCGAGATTCGTGTAGTCGGTGGAGGTTCAGCCTCGATTGGCGTGCAAGCCGACAACTTCTTCTTTCAGATCGTCGACCTCAAAGGCCGCAAAACAGCCTTCTTTTTCTACACCGGTGTGGGGATGGGTATTTCCATCCCAAAGATCCCCGGTCCGGGGTCGATGACCAAGGCCGGACCGCCCAGCCGCTTCGTTACCGCGCGGCCCGTGCAGCTTCACTCGTTCAACTCCAAGGCATCGTTGTATCAGGACCCGGGAGCCACCATCGGATCCTGGAGCTACGGTGGAACCATGCGCCTCAGCTTGAAAGAGCTGACCGATCACGATGGCTTCGTCGGCACGCGACCGGGAATCATTCCCATCGAAGGCGGACCAGGCATCCAAATGCCGGGCCTCGGCTCGTCCAGCGAAGGCACGCTCGCCTTAGTCAGCCAAGTTCTCCCGTTCACCGGGTACTAGGACTACTTGATTGGGGCTTGGGTCTGCCAGGGCCTTGGATTTAGGGTGGAAGCTAAGCTGGACGAGCTGCAAAGTCAGGTCGAGGCAGGCCACGTGAGCTTCGATGAGCGGGCGTTGGCCGGCTGCCTCACCGCGCTGAAGCGGGCGCGCGAGTCGCATGGGTTCGTGGCACTGGGAGGACTGCTTCGAGCCGTTCAAGGGCGCCCAGGAATGCGAGGCACCAGACGGTGCGTCGTATTACGTGCTCGGCGTGGACGCGGCCGGAGAGAGCACCGAGGACGGTGTGTGCTGGGCGCCGCCCAAGCGCAAGCTCGGCGAGCCTTGCGACAGCACTTGCCACACCGAGTACTGCGGCTCAACTTGGGGAGACAGCACGGGCAAGAACCCAGGGCGTGTGCTTCTTGGCGGTTGGACTGTTCTGCGATCAATGGCAACGCAAGTGTCAGCATCTGGTCGCGCGCGGCGGAGCCTGCGAAGACTCCGAGGCCTGCGTCTCCGGCAACTACTGCTCCGACGAAGGCCGCTGCATAACGCAGAAGGCCAAGGGCGAGGCCTGCCAGGACTACGCCGAGTGTGGCGCCAAGATGTATTGCAGCGACGGTACCTGTAGCGATCTCTCCTTCGCGTTCCCAGACCTATGCGAAGGCGACTACGACTGAGGTGGGCGCACGTTGTCGCGGCGTGAGCACGGCCCGGGGGCACTATTGGATCCTGGAGCTACGGTGGAACCATGCGCCTCATCTTGAAAGAGGTGACCGAACACGATGGCATAGTCGGCACGCGGCCGGGAATCAATCCCATCGAAGGCCGACCAGGCATTCAGATGCCGGGCCTCGGCTCGTCGAGCGAGGGGCACGCTCGCCTTGGTCAGCCAAGTTCTCCCGTTCACCGGTATTTGCGCTACTTGATTCGGGCTTGGTGTCCGCTCCCTCGAAGTTGCGTGAGCACGGCGGGATTCCCGAGCGTTCGTTCCTGGAGCCTTTGCGTCGACCACGGATTTGCTTCACGCGCCCAGTCGGGCTTGGCGCTGGGTAAGAGGCGGCTGCCGAGCACCAGTGAGACGAACTTGCTCTGGAGTGTCGAGCACTATGGCGATGCGCTCGCGGGAGACTTAGGCCGGACTCGGCGAGAGTGCGGATGACCGTGCCGAGGTTCGTGGCCGAAGGGACGTTAGTGAAGATAGGGCAAGCGACCTCCTAAGGAGATCCCGATAGGTGGAGTCCTGGGAGCGATGACCGGTGTGGCCGGACGGCGTGGTATCGTTCCTGCCATGCAGAAACCAACAACCTGTCCCCTCTGCGACGCGATAGAGACGATGGAGCCGCGCCTTCAGCGCTCTCAGTTCGAGTGTGACCAGAACCGAGAGGACCGCTCGTTCCTCTTTCGGTGCGATCGGTGCGGCGACTTCGAGTTCGAGCACAACTTTCTAGCCGATGAAACGCGGGATCTGCGCCGGAGGTTGAAGGCTGAAATCGCAATCAGGTTTTCGGGCCTCGCAAGGGCCGCGACTGACGCACGCAAGCAGCTAGTGATCACCGCTGAGAACAGTGACGATCTTCTTCGTAGCTCAGCCCAGCCGAGGTCGGCGTTGCAATACCTTGATAGGCTGTTGGAGCTGCTCGCAGAGCAGTGCCCGTATCCCGGGGCGAGCACTCAACCTGGGAGCGTGCGGGCCTATGCAGCCCGCGTATATCTGCCGTCGGCTGCATTCTTACAGGCGGTCGAGCTCCTCATCACGGACAAGGCTATTGTCTGCAAGGACGGCGACCATGAGCGCATGTCCTTCAGTCTCTTGCCCGAGGGATGGCGCCGGGCCGAGTTGCTTCGAAGAGGTGTCTCAAGGGGAGATAGGGCTTTCGTCGCGATGTGGTTCTCGGACTCGATGACGGAGACCTATGAATCTGGAATTCGTCCGGTCCTTGAAGCTGCCGGCTATTCACCTCCGTTCCGGGTCGATGACCGAGAGCACGATGCTGCTCACGGGCAGCCGGACCACAGGCCCAGGATCGACGATCGAATCATCGCTGAGATACGGCGCGCTCGCTTCGTAGTCGCAGACGCAACTGGGGCGCGGATGAACGTCTACTACGAAGCTGGCTACGCGGAGGCACTCGGCCTGCCCGTCATCTGGTGTTGTCGAGAGGACGAGGTTGAGAAGATGCCGTTCGATACCCGGCAACTTTCTCACATCCTTTACAAGGACTCGGAGGAGTTGCGGAAGCGGCTGACCGACCGGGTTGAGCGGCTAGGGCTCGTTCGTAGGTAATTCATTCGGTGTCAGACCACTCGATCGGGTAGCGGGGTGACGAACAGGAGTGCAGGCCTAGTTGGGTCTAGTTGGTAATGGGGACGGGCCTGTAGGATTGCTCCATCCGCAGTCAGGAAGGTGCTTCGATGACTTGGATAGTTTCATTCGAACTTGATTCTTCAGTGTCCCCCCTACAGCGCACGGCGCTCTACGTGCTGCTCCGGAAAGACAATGGCCTCTGTACGATCGTGAAAAGCGGAGAAAAAGAGCATCCAGTTGCCGATACGACGCTCATCGGAGCTGCCGCTGGCCTTGCAAGCACGGCTGCCGACGTGAGTGGGAACCTCAAGAGCAAGATGGAGAGCAGCATCGGTACCATCAAGGCCACACGCATCGTCGGTGCGCTCCTCGATGGGGACGCACTCTTCGCAATCTAGCGAAGAGCGCCTGAGCACACTGGCGCAAGAATATGTCACAGCCGAAGTATACCATCTTCATCAGCAGCACCTTTCCAGGATGGCCTTGGCTTCCTCGTAGCTGTCGGCTGCCGGAATGCGGCGAAGGGCCTGGCCTACGGCCCAATCGGGGTTGTTCTTCTTGAGCGGCTTCAGCTCAGTGGAGGCAATGTCCCAGGCTCGTGCAGTCTGGACGACTGGTGAGGGGGCAGCCTCCACGATAGTGAACCAGCCCCGTTGGAAGAGCGCATCGCCACCCTTGCTCGGGATACAGAACAGCTCCTCATTGGCTCCGCGCCCGTACTGTTGGATGAGCTGTGCGCGCCACTGTTCCTCGATGGACAACATCCCCCACGCGGTTCTCATGGTCGAAGGTGGCCCCAAGGAGCTCGCTATCTGGCGGATCTATCTCATCGACGACGGGCAGTCCTTCCGTGTGGGACCCGGGTCCACGGCGTCGCTCGAAATGTTCTCTTGGTACGAGCTGACCCTAAGCCGTTAGACACCAGGGACCACCCGAGCTCGACCGATCACGCGCACGGGGCTCACGTCCGATATGACAAGCTCCGGTAAAGCGCAGAGGTACCAAGGACACTCGGGAGGCAAGAATGGAAGACGAGGAGACAAACAGTTTGAAGCGTGCCGGAAAGTCTGCGCTCGCTGCAGTCGCTACCGGCGTCGGACTAGTTGTGCCTGGTGGTGCCTTGGTAGGTCGACTGATTCAGCACGTCCAGGAGGTGCGTGAGGAGCGCCAGGCCGCAAAGAGCCGCGGCTTCTGTTTGCGCCTAATGCATGGCCTGAGCTCCGAGGAGGAGCAACAGACCTTCATGGGAGGGCTCGGGGCTCTACCCGAGTTTCCCGAACTCGTAGATGCGATGGGGGCTGACGTCGAGCTCGAGAAGGCCGACGTGTACGCCATGGCTGTGCTCCTTATCGTGCACGGGGACATACCTGTCGACTCGCGTCGCGATCTTGTGCACACCGTCCAGCAACTTCGGATGGAGGACTTCGCGTTTCTCGCGGCTGTCTGTTCGCAATCGCGCGAAGTAATAGAGCGCCCCACCAACGACACCATAACCGGCTACGACGCCCGCCATAAGGGAATCATTGAACGGTTGCATCTCAATGGATGCCTGAGAGAGGGAGGTTTGGGCGTGTCGTTCCCGACGCTCTTCGGAAGGCAGATCAACGGGTGGTTCCATTCATTGCTCCCAGCTGATGCGATCAAGAACGCAAGACACCCATCCAGGCCCCTGTGGTAAAGCACCGCGGCACCAAGCGCTCCCACCGGGACCAGGCCGCTATCGAGGCTGCCCACGAGCATGCCCGCGTCGCGCGTGGCCCAGGGCATGCCGGCCGAGGAGCCCGAGCCGACGGCCACGGTGAGCCGCAAGTACAGTGCCGCCCGAGGTGGCAGCGCTCGAGCCGCAGGTCTGTGCGTGGGACCCGAAGCCGGGGGGCGCAGCCGAAGCGGCGGGGCGGTCAGTAGCCGGGAAACCGGGGGCTTCCAAGATTGAGAATGGCGTCGTCTCCAAGACCATTGAAGGTGCACCCGCTCAAGTAAGTTCGCCCAGCGTGGAAGATCTCGAGAGGGTTGCAGGAGCCGTAGAACGTCGTGTCGGACCTTCTCCTTGCGACGGGAGTTCCCAGCGGATCGCCGATTTGGAAATCCCACCCGTGGCCATGAATTCGAAACCCGTAATTGGTACCATCGATTTCGTAGCCATTGCCGAGGCCCATTTTCAGTCTCTCAACCTCGACCATGTTGTGTTCGGGTCGAAACGTCATAGTCGCGACAACATCTCTAGGTCCGTTGTTGATTTGCAGCTTCTGACCTTCGAGCGTGATGTCCCAGCTTCCCCGCGAGAACACGACCGCGTTGCCTTCCATGCGGAGGGTCTCACGACCTTCGAGGTCAGAAAGCGTTCCCCACAATTCCCATGGCGCGCCGGGGTCTTCAGGCATCTGAATCCCGACGAGTACTTTGCGATTTACGCAGACGGCGAGCCTAGCTCCTGGAGCTCGGGCTCTCACAAGCAGGCCACCCATTCGGATGACAGACGTTTGAGACACGTCGAATGTCGGCCAAACAGGCGGGTTGGCTTTGCAAAATGGATTCGATCTCCACCCTGCAACGGCTCTAGCCGAAATTCGTCCGGAGGTTTTTTCTTGATGATCGGTGGGGCACAGCAGGGCTATGCCCTCTGCGCGGTGCTCCTCTGCGTCCTCAAAGGGCGGGTCGAAGTGCTCGTAGTGAACGGGAAGCCTCCCGCACCGAACACAGCCGAAGCCGCACTGACGGCGTACCTCCCGCATCACAGTCTCTCTAAGATCGGACCGCCTAAGTCCGAAACGATTCGGGTCTGCCATTTGGTCGACTATCCTTTAGCCAAATCTACTTTTCCGATTCCAAGGGGCGCAAGCACGGCGGCCACGCGCTGGTCGAGCTCGGCGAGCACGTCAGGGTACTTCTCGGCCACGATGGCGCGCGACTGCGCTACCTGAGTCGAGAGCTGCTCACGGGGACTTGGGCAGGCTGCTGACCGCGGCCTCGTCGCTTTGCAGCGCCGCGCACCCCTGGCCCTCGCAGCTCAAGATGGCCGCCACCTAGGCGTTGGAGCACGCCGCCGGCTTGATCTTGTGCTTCGTGAGCGTCTGCTGCAGCTCGGCGAGCTCGCGCTCGAGCTGCACGATGCCCTGACCGTCCTCGTGAAGCTGGGCCCTGTCCACCACGCCCGACTCCTTGCCGACCTCGCGCTCGGTGGCGAGCGAGGCCTCGAGCTGGGCAAGCAGTGACTTGGTAGAGCAGATTCGAACCTGCTGGCCGAGTTCCGCCGCAAGTAATTGCGAGTGGTGGGAACTGCCGGCGAAGAGGACACGCGGGCACTGGCCGAGGCTTGAAGCTCCCCCAGTTCCGTTGACACGCAGGAGAAACTGATGCGTGTTCGGAAGCACAACAAGTACACCGATGAGTTCAAGGCAGAGACGATCGCGCTGATGAAGCGGGACGACCGCAGTTTTGCCCAGTTGTCCGTGGATTTAGGCATCAGCAGCTGGACCTTGCGGGAGTGGTACAACAGAGACGAGATGGCCAAGAAGAGCAAGCGGAAGCCGGGGGTACCGGTCGCTCCGGTACCTGCTGCTGAAACGGCAGAGGAGAAGGCGGCCCGGCTGGAGCGGGAGAACGAGCGGTTACGCAAGAAGGTGGAGTCGCTCGAAATGGACCGCGAAATCCTAAAAAAAGCGGCAGCCTTCTTCGCGAAGGAAAGCGAATGAGGTTCGCCTTCATCCACGCGGAGAAGGCGAACTTCCCGGTGTCAGCGCTGTGCCGGAACCTGCAGGTGACCCGGCAGGGGTACTACGCGTTCGCGAGTCGCCCGCCGAGTCCCCGTGCGGACCAGGACCGGGCCCTCTTGGAACGGGTCGGCCAGGTGCACGCGGAGAGCCGCAACGCCTACGGAAGTCCGCGAGTTCGAAAGGAACTCCGACGTCGTGGCATTCGGGTCGGCAAACGCCGGGTGGAGCGCGCCATGCGGAGCTTGGGGCTCTGCGCCCGGCCTCGTCGCCGGTTCCGTGTGACCACCGCTGCAAATCCGCGGCATCCAGTCGAGCCTAACGTGCTCAACCGCGAGTTCCGCGCCGAACGTCCCAATCAGCGCTGGGTGACGGACATCTCGTACGTCTGGACCGACGAGGGCTGGTGCTACCTCGCTGTCATCATCGACCTGTTTTCCAGGACCGTCGTGGGCTGGGCTCTGGACGCCATGCTCTCGACCCAGCTGCCCCTCGCAGCGCTGGACATGGCGCTTCGGCGCCGTCGTCCCGACGCAGCAGGCCTGCTCCACCACTCTGACCGGGGCTGCCAGTACACGAGTCAGGAATACCGCTCATCGCTCGCCCAGCACGGGCTCTCGGTCAGCATGAGCCGCAAGGGCAACTGCTGGGATAACGCGGTCGCGGAGAGCTTCTTTTCGACCATCAAGGCCGAGCTAATTCACGGCCGACGTTGGGCCGGACGCCTTGAGCTCCGGTCCGCAGTCTTCGAGTACATCGAGGTCTTCTACAATCGGCGGAGGCTACATTCGTCACTGGGGTATCGGACCCCAGCCGAGTTCGAGAACGATTACACTGCGGCTCAGGCCGCCTAAGCAAGTGTCAACGGATTCGAGGGAAGCCCAGGCTCTCCTCCGCGGGGACTCGCTCGAGGTCGACGCCCACCTGCCCGAGAACACCATCGCGCTCGTTCCAGGGCGCGTGGTCTTCCAAAGCAAGGCGCACCTTGAGGCCATGGTCGAAGCGCTCACGGGCAAGCCCGTTGGGAACTCAGGTGCTGTCGTGCTGCCGTTTAGGCGAAAACCTGAATGAAATCTGGTCGGGGTTGCCGGATTCGAACCAGCGACATCTAGCTCCCAAAGAACAGCTCGGCTGTCATGGCCTGTCTTGCTCTGTCTTGGTTTTTGCGCCAAAAACACCGGCGTTTTGAACGTTTTGGCCTCTTTGGGGCCTAGCGTGTCCAGGCTGGCTTTGGCATCCTTGGTCGACGATTTGTGGCAGCAAATGTAGCAGCAAGGTGGCAGCGCTTTGTTGCCGCGGGTCGCGGACGGCTGAGGGTAGGTAAGTGGCAGCGAGCAAGAAGCGTCGTGGTCGAAAGCATCCGGGCGTGACGATCATGAAGCCCAATCCAGCGCGACGGATTGGCTGGCGCCTCCGCTACAAGGACCCTGACTCAGGCAAAATGCGGTACGAAAGTCTCGACTCGGACGTCACCACGGAGGATCGACGAGTCGACGCAGCTGTGCAGCGCTCGCGCGAGATTGGAGCGCGCGCTCTTGAAATCGATCGGGGCGCCGACCCACTGCACGGCAGTGATTTGGTTCAGGCCATTGCGGCGTACCATAAGGCCGCGGAGGTTGAGCTACGGGACAAGACCGTCGCGTTGTACAAGCGCGCGACGGACATGTTCCTGGAGTGGGCTAGGGCCCACGGCATCAAATCGACGAGGGATCTCAAGGCCGCCCGACTGCCCGGGTTCCGGGACTACTTGCTCGCGCAGCGAAAAAAGGCGTACGTGCGAGGCGGCAAGCGTGGACAGCGTAAGGCGGGGAACGAGAAGCTCTCGCCGCAGACGATCAACTGGCAGCTGCGCGCCGTCAAGACCGCGCTCAACCATCTTCGCTCACGAGGGATGGTGCCGCTCACGAGCGACGACATCGCCGATCGCCTAAAACCGGTGGAGGTCCCACAGGACGATCCGGAGTTCTTGCGTCCGCAGGAGTGCGTAGCTCTGCTCGAAGCCGCCCTGCGGCACGATGCTGAGACGTTCGCCGAGACTCGATCGGAGCACCGAGGTATCGGCACAGCGGGAACGACGCCAAAATACGATCCGATTGCGCCACTCGTGGCCACCGTGCTCTTGGGGGGCTTTCGCATCGGCGAAGCGCTGGCTGTGCGATGGAGCGCCGTGGATCTCGCTGTACTCGACAGCGAGGGTAAGCCCAAAGGCGAGATCCGCTTGAAGGCGAGCGAGACCAAGACGAAACGCGCACGCACCGTCGAACTGGGTGTGTCGCCATCGCTGCGTATTCTCCTCGCCACGATGAAGCTGAGGGCCGGGGATGCGCAGTTTGTGTTCGGCGGCGATGGGCCGATGCCCCGTTCGTCCGCGGAGGCTGCGCGGCGGCGCCTCGTCGGTGAAGTGCCCAAGAAGGCACGCAAGATCGAACCAAAGAAAAATCGCAAGCAAACGCCAGCGGTCGATTTTGGCGCACCGCGCAACTTCACATGGCAGGCGCTTCGCTCGACTTGTGCCACCTACCAGTGCAATGCGCCCTCCATCTTTGGAGACGCGGCTGCGTTTAGAAGCGCTAAACGCTTGGGGCACTCAATCACCGTGAGCGAGAAGCTATACGCGAATCAGTTCTCGGTATCGCATGCTGCAAGGACGTTGGAGCAGGCCATGGGGATCGAGGCCATCATGGCTCGAGTCATCGAATCCGCGAGCGGCTACCGCGTGCCCGCGCCGCCTCTGCGAGCTGTGGCAGCAGAGTGAGGATTCGCGTGCAGCGGCGAACAGCTATGGCAAGCAGGGAAAGCGTGTCAGCAAACAAGACGCAACCGAAGCTGGCTGCAGCTCAGAGTCGAGAGCAGAGCCGACCTCCGATGTCCGCCGAGACGCTCGGGTTGGCAAAGCAAAGACATCGCGAGCTTAAACGCGAATCCGACACGCTTGCGGTCAGACTGGTCGAGATCGTCGAACACTGCGCGGTGCTTTCTGACGCATGCGGCGCTTTGGCTGCCGAGATCGCCAGGGCCGAACCCGGGTCCGAGGAAAAGCAGGTTTGGGAGCGCATTGCCCAGAGCGACAAGGCAGCGAGTAAACCTGAGTTCACAAAGGCAGCGCGCGCGCTCGTCGGAGTCATTTCGAAGGCCTTGGTCACGCAGCGCAGCGACGACGTTTTCGTGCTTGCGGAGCGCTTGGACTCGCGACGGAAGCGGGAGTGGCTCATACGGTGTGCGGCCATTCGGAGATTGCACGCAGTCGGAATGATGAGCATGGGCGAGCAGGGCCTCGTTGACCTGCTCGCAGACGTCGATGATCACGCGCGGTCTCTTGCCGTCGACGCCATCGCAGAGGCGCTCCAAGACAAGCGTCAGACAAAGCGCAACGACCAAAAGGAAGCGAGCCCGGATGCTCGCTTGGCCGCGTCTGTCGGCGTGCTTCGATTCGCCGCGCGCCTCGCGGCCATGTGCGGCGCTCTTGGTTATGGAATGCGCGCGTATCGGGGCAAGGAGGAGGAGACTGCTTACGAGGCTTTCAAGATGCTGGTCAGGGAGGACCCGGAGCTCGGGTCCCAGCTCTCGTAACCACTGATTACGATCAGGCGAGCAACTGGGGAGGTGGTGTCCCCAAGACCCCAGGGGGCACGTTCGACGAAGGTGCCTTCCCATGAGAGTCCAAACGAACGAGCTGCTCGCCGTTGCCGCAACCGGCAAGCACGCTCTCAATCCGAATAAAACCTGCGGACACACCTGCCTCGACAGCGCTTCGAGCGTAACCAGCGAGGCTATGAACCTGGGAGCAGTCGCGCTTCTCTCAGAACTGATTCGCGCCAGCGTGCGCGAAGAACTCGAGTCAGCTCGCATCGCGTTTGCTCCGCCGCCGGCGGCTGCCTTGTCTTCGCACGTCGATGTCAAAGAGGCCCGCGTACTCCTGCGCTGCAGCGACAAGACCGTGCGCCGCATGGTGGATCGCGGTCTGCTCAAGAAGGCCAAGTTGGGGCTCGGGGAGGGCTCAAAGCTGCTGATTTCTCGCGAATCAATCGATCAAGTTCTGGGGGGTGTGTGATGGGTACGAGTGAAGTTCTCTACAGCGAGTCGTCCTTGGCCGAGGCGGCGAAATGGTACGCCCACCAGCAGCTCTTCGTGTTGCCGTGCGCGCCGAAGCAGAAGGTTCCGGCGATCAAAGGCGGGCGTGGTAGTCGCGATGCGAGCAATGATCCGGCCTTCCTCGAATCCATCTGGAATGAGAATCCAGCGTTCAACATCGGCATCGCCACGGGGAGCCGCTCCCAGGTGGACGTGCTCGATGTGGACGGCGAGTCTGGCGAAGCAGCGCTTGCCGCTCTCGAAGCGGAGCACGGGCCTCTGCCGGTAACCCCGACTGTCCGCACAGGGAAGGGGCGCCACTTCTACTTCAAGGCCGTGGACGGCTTGCGGAATAGCCAACGGAAGCTCGGGCCTGGTCTCGACATCCGTTCTGAGGGCGGGCACGTGGTCGCTCCCCCGAGCATTCATCCCAGCGGGGCGCGCTACGAGTGGGTTGAAGGGCGTCGACCTGATCAGGTGCGCCCGGCTCCTATGCCGCAGTGGATCATCGATCTCCTGCGCTCGACGAGTATTTTGCAAGTGTCGTCCTTAAGTGTCGCGGCGAGCACGACCACCCCGTACGCGCATAAGGCGCTGGAAGATGAATGCAGCGCAGTAGCCAACACTCCCAAGGGGAATCGGAATGGGCGCCTTAACCAGGCAGCGTTCGCACTCGGGCAGCTGATTGGTGCGGGCGCTCTCGACGAAAACGAGGCGCGCGCCGAACTGACCGTTGCCGCCTCCGCATGCGGACTCCCCGCAGGCGAGGCACGCCGCACGATCGACAGCGGCCTTGAAAGCGGAAAAACGCAACCGCGCATCATCCCGGACGCGAGCGCGCGCGTGTCGGAGAATCGCTTTCATGTCTCGTCCGAGTGGAGCGAGGCCGCTGAACTTCCGGGGCTGCTGCCCGTGCCGAAGTGGGACGAGCGTCTGCTGCCCGAGGTGCTGCGCCCGTGGCTGTGTGACGTTGTCGAGCGCACTCAGTGTCCCCCGGAGTACCCAGCAGTCGGAGCAATGGTTGCTCTTTCTTCGACCGTAGGACGCGGGTGTGCGATCAGGCCCAAGTGCCAGGACGATTGGACTGTCGTGCCGAACCTTTGGGGCGCGTTGGTAGGGCCTCCGAGTGCGATGAAAACGCCGGCGCTTCGGGAGGCGCTGCGCCCGTTGAATGCGCTGGCCGCCGCGTCTTCGGAGGCTTATGCGGAACATGCTTTCGACCGCGAGCAGATCGCCTCGCAGCGAGCTGCTCTGAAGGCGCAGATGGACAAACTTGCAAAGGCCGGCCATGACTTGGCAGAGCTGCGGCCGGAATACGAGATGCTGAATCAGCGTGAAGCCCAGCTGAAGGGCGAACGCCGCTACATCGTTCACGATGCGACGATCGAAAAGCTGGGGGAGTTGCTGCAGGCCTGCCCGCGTGGCGTCCTGCAGTTCCGCGACGAGCTTGCCGGCTGGTTCGCCTCCTTGGATCGTCCGGGGCACGAGAGCGATCGAGCGTTCTTTCTTGAAGCGTGGAACGGCAATGATGGCTTCACCTATGACCGCGTGGGTAGGGGAACGGTGCGCATCGAGGCCGCCTGTGTGTCCGTCTTGGGGGGTATCCAGCCGGGGCCGCTTGGCCGGCATCTTCGCGCGGCGGAGTCCGGCGGTGTTGGGGCTGATGGCCTAATGCAGCGCTTCCAGCTCCTCGTCTATCCGGATCAGTCGCGCGATTGGCGGAACGTGGACCGCTGGCCAAACTCGGTGGCCCGCGATCGAGCGCATGCCCTGTACAAGCGCCTTGCCCACGCCACTGCCCAGGAAATGGGCGCAGATCAGGACGCGGACATCCCGTTCGTGCGGTTCGACGATGAAGGCCAAGAGTTCTTCGATCATTGGCGGTACACGCTTGAGAAGCGCCTTCGCGCCGGCGAGGAGTCGGATGCAATGGAGGGGCACCTCGCCAAGTATCGTTCGCTGCATCCCAGTCTCGCGCTGCTTTTCCAACTTGCTGACCACGGGCGTGGCCCAGTGGGGCTCGTGGCCGCTCAGCGCGCGGCGTCGTGGTGCGCACTTCTTGAGGCGCATGCTCGCCGCGTGTACGGATCGACGTCGGCGGGGCCCGTCGCTGCGGCGCGCGTCATCCTCACGAAGCTTCGCGCGCGCAAGCTGCCAAACCCTTTCACGAAGCGCGACATCTGTCGTCCCGAATGGGCCGGGCTGAGCGACTCAGCCGTCGTCGAGGCCGGCCTACACGTACTCGAGCAACACGGCTGGTTGCGCACGTTGTCCGTGCCCACGGGAGGTAGGCCGCGGGAGGAGATTCACATTCACCCCTCGCTGCTCGGGGGCCGCTGATGTCTGCCTACCTGGAAGAGGGCTTCCTCTCGACACTCGATCAAGGCGCACGGCCCAAGCGCGCTGGGGGGCCACTGTCAGAACTGCCAAAAGTCCACACGCTCGGGCTCACGGAGCGCGAGTCACCTTCTGTCAGTTTTGGCAGTGCCCCTCGTGCCCTCGTGCAGGAGCCAGCTGTCCGGGAGGTGCTTGGCTTTCCGGCGAGGTGGCTTGCTGGCCTGCCCATTCCCGCTGTCCTCGTACTTGTGCATCGGGAAGACTCCAACGACGTATTCGTGGACTTCCGCGATGAACCTAGGGAGCTGTCCTTCGACGCCGAGGAGTGGAGCGCCATGGTTAGCGCGGCTGAGTACGGTCGCGCGAGTCCGCGGGACGCGGACCGCTGGCTGGATCGCAAGCGAGTGCACTCGTGGTTCCGGGTTACGGAACTCGAGGCGCTAGGGGGGCGGATTCGAGGCGAACGCTTGCGGCTTACCGTTGGCGCAGTGCTGCTCGAGTATGGGCTTCACCTTCGCGAGGTCATCGCCGACAGCGCGTTTCGGTAACGCGAGGCCGTCCCGTTAGTCGGAGCCGTCTGGCTGGCGGGGCTGCGAGACGCGGGCCGAACGCTTTTCGGGCGATATCCGGCTGCTCGGTGCCCACCCCCCGGCGGAAAGGTACTTCTCGGGCGGGGCGTGGTTTGCGGGTGAAATGCGCCCGTCGGTGTGAAGGTCAGCAACGGATTAAGAAAATAGAAACCGGACTCAAGGCAACCGCCAAAGTTGCCTCTGTTCGTCGATAAGGCAGGGGCGATCACTTGTCCTGAGGGCCATTTTTTCCGAAGAACACGTGAATGTCGTGCTGCGGGTGAGCCAGACGATTGCTCGCTCCCCTTCTCACAAGAACTCTGTTGTCTGCATCGAAGTAGGGAGGCTCGGTTCCCGGGGCTACCTTGATCACGACGAGATGAGTGCCTTTGTACAGGATCGGAGTTGTGCTGAAGTCTGGAGCTTTCGCCGATAGACGAAGTCTGATGGCGTCACGAATCGCGGCGCAGTAGATCGTCAGGCCCCATTCTCCGCGTCAATGGACTTCTCTTTAGCCCACTTGCGAAACCATCCCTCGGACACGATGTCCCGGCATTGAATGTAGTCGCTTACGCCCAGGAGGATTGTTCCGCCGTCCGTGTTCGCGAACGCCACCACGGCTTCCACGATCTCCCGAAGCTTTTCGGAGTGGCCCGGCGCAACCGCGGGCTTGAACTCGACCATTCGATTCTCGCCCGACTCGAGGCACTGTTCTACGAGTTGTTGAAGTTCCGGAATCACCGCTCGCTTGATCGTCACGACCCGATTCGAGTCTCGGCCTTTAGCTGCATACCAATGATCCACGGTGGTGCCTGCCTCGTCGACCAGCGCGATCTCATGATTCCGACCCTCCAAAGGGATCCGCGTCCACGGGATTGCCGGCTCGCTGAACGCCCGCCACTGGTCTCCAACGTAGGAGCCGCCCTTCACCCTCCAACCCTGGCCTTCCTCGGCGCTGATAATGGTTTCGATCTCGGCCGAACGCCGGCCCCACTGGATTGCACCAATCTGCCCGCGAAGGTCGGGAATGAAGAGAACGAAGCCGCCGGTTCTGGAATCGTTTGCTCCGCCGTAGGATGGGAACCGGCACCACGACTTTGCGGCCACATAGATGTTTGGAAAATAGTCGTGCATCTCGCCGCGGCCCGTGACGTGCTCGTGGACGTTGGGAATGTCATGAGCTGCGCGTCCCTCGCACCAGATCGCGACTCCCGGCCAACGAGAGAGGCCATTTTCTGAAGGGCACCGGAGCGTCGTGAACGTTGGATCGGGCTTCGGCTCGAATCCCGCGACTGGAAAACTCGTCAGGCCGCGCGCAATGGCTGCCTCGAGCACGTCCACATCCATCTCTGACTCCTCAAGGACGAGGCCGTTCTGGTACTCGAGTCGGCCACGGAGGACGGTTTGCTCATCCACGGACTGTCCGATAACTGTGGTCAGAACATTCCGTGCGATTCCTTGAAGGTTCACGTAGGCGGCTTTGACGATGAACCGAGCGATGCGTCCTCGATTTGTCTTGAGTGCGGAGCTCGCGATCTGGCGGGTGTCCTCCGGTGACTGGTTGCTCCGCAGATAAATGCCGTCCATGTGAAAACGTTAGGCGATCTCAGCCGGGTTTCAAAGCCATGCAAGGGAAGCCATCGCGGGGCGCCAACTAGCCACGGCGTCCTGTCGTAGAGCCGGCGCGGCAAGGTGACAGGACTGCGAAGCGTCCGTTGGCATCAGGAGCTCGGAGGCGCGAGCTACGGAGTTGCAGGCCCATACGTGATCGATGTGGGCGCTTGTAGGGGCAGGCGGTTCGACGCGGCAAAGCGCAGGCGAGGGCGTAGAATCCCGTGCATGGATTCAGGTCTAGCCCAGCGCCGAATGGCACTCTTGAAATCATTCATCGCGGAAGCCGAGAGATACTCAAGATATGGGCACGCCTCTTCGGGTGGCACCATCGACGATTTGGCGTCCATGGCGAACGAAAGCGCTGCCGCTAGGTCTGCGCTCAATCGCATGGTGGTGGCCACAAAGGAGGCTACACAAGCTGCAGGCCTATCGTGCCTGATCACCGTCAGGCCGCCACGGGGGCGTTCGGGGCTAATCCATGATGATGTGGACGTCTTCGAGCAACTGTTCACTGGCCCGTATGACGTGGATCTGGTCTCAACCGCTGCCGAACTCGCAGAGAAGGCGCTCGGCGTATATCAGCATCACGCGGAAGGTTTGCTTCAACTTGGAGCCGAGCAAGTCGAGACTGAGCAAGGGCATCGCAAGTACACGATTTTCATCAGCAGCACCTACGAGGACTTGAAGGAGCAGCGCGATCTTGTAGCGAAGGCCATTCTTGAGATGGGTCACATTCCGGTAGGAATGGAGATGTTCAGCGCTGCAGACGAAGAGCAATGGAAAATCATCCAGCGTGCGATCGACGATAGCGACTATTACGTAGTTGTCCTCGCGCATCGCTATGGTTCGCTCACCGGCGAGATTAGCTACACGGAGAAGGAGTACGACTACGCGGCGGAGCGAGGCATCCCGTGCTTAGGGTTTATTCTCCGGGATGACGCGCCGTGGCCGCACAATCATCGCGATCCCGAGTCAGCAAAGGTGGAGGCGCTCAAATCGTTCAAAAAGAAGGTTGAGCGAAAACCCGTGGGGTACTGGAAGAGCCAGGACGAGCTTCATGGCAAGGTGGCTGTCGCGCTAATGAAAGCGTTCAACGCCCAACGTCGTCCAGGTTGGTGCGGGGACCCGGGACAACCGACCCGAACATGGTTGCGGAGTTCGCCAGGTTGAGTAGGGAGAACGAGGCGCTTCGCAAGGAACTTGAAGTGGCGCGCGCAGAACAGGAGACAGATCGAAAGCATGCGCGTCTTTGTGAAATCCTTGCCAGCAACAGAGTTGCGTTTCTGGTAGGTTGGGACGATATTCCCGAGCGGCAGGTTCAGGCAACTCTCCTGGATGTCTTTGGTTGGTTGGCTCCGAACCTCGTTGATCCGATGACGACTGAGTGGGCGTCTCGGATTGTCGCCTCCTCCGCCTTACGCGAATCAGCCCATCGAGAGATCCGCGCCACAGGAGACTCGCACACCATTTTCGTGCAGGCGTTTACCGACTTCATGGCGTACGGACTAGTGAGTGCGAAGCCAAATGGCGTCGGGAATACCAAGTGGACAATCACTGCGAGCGGACTCGACTTCCAATCGTTCCTGCGCCGGAGGCGAATGGAGTCCCAGGTTCGTGAGGGATTGCCTGTGTAGAGCAGAAACTTGCTCCGTTTGTGTTGAGATCTCATGGGCCGTTAGTTGGCCCCCGGGTGGCCGGTGCGGGGATGCTAACCCCGAATCGGCAGCAGGCTCCCACCGACCTCAACACCGTCATACCCGAATGATTGGAGCAGTCCATGCAGAGCGTGGCCGGCGACGTCCCGATTCGCGGTTGGACCGTGAAGGACGCCAGAGATCGGGAGCGTTGCACGCGGGGTCCCGCTCGGTAGCGGGCGGCCGTATTCGATGTACGGCGTCAAGCCGTACCTTCCAACCCTATACTTCGCGCCATTCCAGGGCCCGCTCTCTCCGCAAACCAACCGCCACTCTTGCTCGGCCTTAAAGGCGGGATGCTTGAAAGCGAGGAGTAGTCGCAGAAGAGGTTGATGAATGTATACGCGCAGCGCCTTATCCGATTTGTCGACATCGCCATCATCGGGGAAGTGGGTCTCCGCATACTTGACGACGATCCCTAGTAGTTCATCAAGCAGTGCCCGTTGCTCATCTTCCTCGTATACGACCCGGATTAGAGAGAAGTGGTGACGTGGCCGTGCTTCCTCTTGCCCTTGGAGAAGTTCTCCGGTGTTGAAGCGAAGGGAGTAGCCATCGTTGGGCGCATACACTCGCCACTGATTGAGCAGATTTCCGTCCTCACAAAAACACGCCACGTAGAATGCAAACTGGGTCGTCACCCATTGTCCCTTGAATGGCTCCAACAGTCGGCGCGCGGCTGCGTTGTGAGTTCCTTTCAAGCAATCATCGATTGCCTGGTCGAGGACAAGGAGCGGATAAAGCGATTCGGACGAGTCGTTGAGGTACAGTGAGTTAGTTGCCCAGAGGCAACCGTGCTCGAGTATCCCGATAAGTCCGCGTACGTCGGTATAGTGGTAGAGGTATTTGGGGGGCGTCGAGTGCAGTTGCTCCGCTTTCGCCCTTTGGAGCTCGCTCGGAAATGCCTCTATGATTTCTAGACGCTGCTGAGCGTTGCGGAAAGCCATGACGAGTAGGCTCTCATGAGCCCGACAGCGGTACCAGTCCTTCCTCTTGGGGCTCGCAAAGGTTCCGTCAGCATGGGCGCGCACGCTCGCCGATCCGGTTTCGGCCGGCCACGGCGGGCTACCGCAGTTCAGCGGCCGGCGCGCCGGCACCTGCCAGGAAGCTTGACAAGGGCCCGGGAACGCCCCCCGGGCGGTACAGAGGCTTTCGAGCTCCACTATGTTGCGGTAGAATCGGGACACTCGGCCGCGCCTACTCTCCGTAGAGCGCTGTGGCGCATCGGACTTATGTATCTAAGAACTCTCACACTGAAGAACTTTCGTTCCTGCGCAGAAACAACCGTCAAGCTCGATAGCGTGCTTACTGTGTTGGCAGGCGAAAACAACGCCGGTAAGAGCAATATCCTCGATGCGCTTAGGCTGGTGTCGGCGCCGTCCGATACCCGCCGAGGGCGCAGTTTTGACGTCGACGACCTGCGAATGGGCGCTGGAAGACTTCAGCTAAGCGCCGAGTTTGCCGAGCTCGACGCGGCCCAACGTGGCCTGTTTTTTACCGCATTAAAGAGCAACAACTCGGACGAGGCGCTCTATCACCTATCGTGGGAGCCACCTCTCGGCCGTTCAAGGCGTCGGTGGGCGTCGTGGACGACGGGCGCTTCAGGCGCTCCGGAACAGGAGCCCGATGTTCGGGATCTTATTCGGCACGTCCATCTCCCCGCGCTTCGCGATGCCGATCGAGACTTGGCCTCGAGTAGCCCAGGTCGGATTCGAGTTCCTGTTGCGTCAACTGCTTGCCGGCAACGACGAAGAAAAGGAAAAGCTACTTCGAAGCGTGCGCTCAGCATCGACGACACTGCTTAAGGAGCGCCCACTTCATGCTGCGCGAGAGCGCGTAAGCGAGGTGTTTCGTCCTCTGTCCGCAGGGTTTCACGCGCACGACGCTCATCTACGATTTGCCGACGCCTCGCTCGTAGGCCTTGCTCGCGACCTGCGGTTCTCTCTGTCGCATGAGGGGTTGGACCCCGATCGTGTTCTTCAGACGGGGCTCGGCTATTCAAACTTGTTGTATTTGGCGACTGTTCTCGTAGAGCTGGATGCCGCACGCGACGCCGAGCTGACCTTGCTACTGGTTGAGGAGCCGGAGGCACACCTGCATCCGCAGCTGCAACGCGCGACGCTGGCCTTTCTAGAGGGAAAGGCGAAGGAGTCTGCGAACAGAAAGTCTGTGCCAGGAGAGCATGCCGGCCGCATTCAGGTTGTCGTTTCGACCCACTCACCAAATCTAACGGCCGCCACTTCGATCGAGCGGCTGGTCATAATGCGAGCAACTCGGACACGGCCTTCGGTCCCGGCACGACCTGGCGAGGTTAGGGAACTACCCCCGGTGGGCCGCGCGCCCGTGGAGGGTAACATCGCCGAGTCTATTCCTGGTGACCAAAACTCCGTCGCACCTGGCACAGGTTCCGAGGCACAGCACAGCATCTCGGCCCCGACTGAATCTTTCGCAGTGGCGATCCGAGACCTCGAGCTGCCAAAGCAGGATTTGCGCAAGATCGATCGCTATCTTGATGTTACTAAGTCGACTTTGTTGTTCGGGCGCAAAGTGCTGCTGGTGGAAGGCATCGCAGAGGCTCTGCTGATCCCGGTGCTGGCCGAGTTGGTTCTCACACCCGCGGAGATGGCGAGCTTTCGTGCAGTCTCCGTGGTCGCCATCGACGGGGTGGACTTTGAACCGTACGTGCGGCTGCTCCTGACGGCACCAAAAGGTACAGCGAACTCGATCGCGGACCGCGTGGTGGTTGTTACGGACGAGGATCCTTCCGCCTCCACGCAGGCGAGCAAATCCGCGCAGCAAACTGAGGCGGAGCCAGATGAGGGGGCCAATGCAGCGGCTGGGCCACCCGTTGCAAAGAAAACCAAAGGCGCGCGAGCAGCAGGACACACACGGAAGCAAGGGCTCGAGAAACTTGCTGCGGAGCACGGAGCGACTGAGCGTCTACACGTTGAGCTTACCCCGCTAACGTTTGAGGCCTCCTTATTATCCAGCACCCCGACGGCCGCCGCCGCTGGCGAGTTCGTGAAACTAGCATTCGCATCTTGCGATGGAGGGGAGCAGCGTGACAAGGCGTGGGCCACGCGGATAGACGCGTTTCCGATCGAGGAGCGGGGTAAGCGATTCGTCGAGTGGCTAAAGTCAACCGGCACGCGAAAGGGAGACTTCGCCCAGGCCCTGGCGCAGGTCATCGAGCAGAAGCGAGCAACCGAAGCGAACTCGCGCTTTCCAGTTCCAGAGCACCTCGTTCGCGCTTTGCGGGTGCTGGTCGGATGACGAAATCGAGCAAGCCAACGAACGAGCAGCTTTCAGTTGTCGGGGCTGGTGGGCATCTCCTGGTGCGTGCTTGCCCCGGGGCTGGAAAAACCAGGACCATGGTCGCCTTGGGGGAGCGGGCTGCTGCAACGGGAGGAGCTCGCTCCGGAGTAGCGTTTCTGTCGTTTACGAATGCTGCAGTTGACGAACTGAACCAGCGTCTTTGTGACACTGCAACGAATAGGGGGATGACGCGCGCACCGCACTACACGGGGACGTTCGACGCGTTCCTGATCAAGTATGTGCTTGGACCTGATGGGCACTCGCATGCGCCAGGTATTCGGGTGCAGTTTCGAGACCACTGGGGAGGGCACCCTATCCGTTTCAAGGCAGGAAAGACGACAATGAGCGTTCCGCTCGATGTCTTTCTTCCAAACGGTCGCACAGTACGGCTCGACAAGAACCGAGCTCCTCACGGAGCCTATGCGCTACGCGCGTTCTTAGAGCGGCTTGATCAGCAGGAACGCGAGCGCCTGTGCGAGATTGGGAATCAGGAAGTACGGCGGCGCCTCAAGGCTGGTATCCTGACCTCTCCGTTTCTGCGCTCGGAGGCAAGGAAGCGGCTCGGTCGCGATCGTGCCAATGCGCATTTGGCCGCGCGCTTTCACACGGTAATAGTTGACGAGGCCCAGGACTGTGACGCAGTTGACCTGGAAATCTTGGACGCGCTCAAAACGGCTGGCTGCCGTTGCGTCGTGGTTGCCGACCCCGAGCAGGCAATCTTTCGGTGGCGTGATGCGGATCCAGCGCGCCTCTCGCTCCTAGGCTTTCCAGAGATGAGACTGACTGGCAACTTCCGGTCGAGCGACACGATTTGCCGAGCCGCTGCCACACTGCGAAGCGTCGAGAGTGAACCAGATACCGCCCTGGGACCTGCTGCCATGGTTCAGAATCCAGTCATTGTGGTGCCCTTCAGCACGGATGATCTCGATTCGGGTAAGGTTTTGGCTGAGTTTACTCAGGCACTCGAGCGAGCCGGCATAGATACCAAGAGTGCTGCGATTGTTGCTCATCGCGAGGCGCATGCTGGCCGCGTACTTGGAATACGCGACGACATAAGAGCATCAGAATCGTTTGCAGCTGTGCTGGCGCGGGGTAGTTCTTCGAGTGCCAGCTCGGCAGACCGAACAGCGGCTGTCCAACGACTGCAGGAAACCCTGGCGAGCGCGTTTGATCCGGCAGCTCGGCAAGATCCGAATCTGAAAGGGTGGATTCATCACACAGCCCGACAGGTGATGGGAGAGCTTGCGGGCCAACACATTTCCTTGTCTGGGGTGTGTAAGAGTACGAGGAAGATCCTGGCAGGGATCAGTGCGCCGCCGGGTCAGTCGTTTATCAAGGAGCCTGCGAAGTGCTTCACCGCGAAAGGCCGTGGCGCTGTCACTCCATCTAGCAACTCACCGGGTCCCCTGATGCGGTACTCAACTGTGCATGCCGTTAAGGGGCGAGAATACGACGCAGTCCTCGTGGTGGTTGGCGACACAAGTTATTTGGATGAGCTCGTTGACGCATGGCGCGCACGCGACCCGGCCCACGAGGGGCGCGCGGTTCTCTATGTTGCAGCTACTCGCGCGCGCCGACTGTTGGTGTTCGCTGTTCCCGCGCGCGTCTGCGACGCGGTTGCGGAACTGCTGAGGCGCCAAGGAGCGCCTGTTCAAGTCGCCTCGGGAGCTCGGGAGACCGAGTTCGTGCTGCGTTGGAGCGCGTTGGAAACGGCCTGACGCCCTGGTTGGGTGCAACGAGGGAGGCTGGCGCAATGAAGGTAAAGCAAACGAACGACCCCCTCCGCGTAGAGGTTGACCGCGTTTGCATAGCCGGTTTTCGGGAAGGGGGCCGTCCTGGCCGCGCGCGGGTGCGATCGCTGTCGCTTCGACCGGTTGCGGCACCACGGCGCGGGACGGCGCAAGTGGTAGCAGCAAATGTAGCAGCAGACCCTTTAACGCACCGAAGGGCTGAACGGTGCCCGCCCAACCCTTCGGAAACACTCTGTCTTTTAGTCGGGGTGGCCGGATTCGAACCAGCGACATCTAGCTCCCAAAGCTAGCGCACTACCAGGCTGTGCTACACCCCGAGGCCGCGCAAGCTAGCGCAACTCAAGGCAAAACTCAAGGGCACGCCCAAACGAGCGAAACGCTCGGAAAAGGGCCTCCTTTCAGGCCCAACCCGGGCGCTGTCCCCGCCCCCTCACAGCATCGCGACCCGACGCTGCACGCGGTCCGCAATTCCGCTGCTCCGGCCCCGCCACGTCCAGGCATGTCCTGACCTCCGGCGCCGAACCAAGTGCCGTCCGGAATCGCTGCTTCCGATTGCTTGCGTGCTCGCCCAAGCGTTCGTCGATGTCGAGGGCCACGGTGCTCGAGGCTCGCTTGGCTGACTGGTCGATCTCCGTCGTTCAGCTCGATGCGGGCGGACACACGGGCCTGCTGAGTGTTCATCACGGGGCGTGTCCCGAGGGCACTCGGCCTTGGCCCCAAGCGCACTCCTTCTCCACCTTACTGAAGCGCCTCTTCGATGAGCGCAATGGCGATGTCGAGCTCGTCGACGTCGTTTGTTACACGGCGAGGATGCTGCCGCCGTACATCTACAACTAGGCTCTCTTGCTCTATCAAGTTGGCGGAGATTGGTGCGCGCGCAACGGCACTTGCTCCCCCAATTGGGATGACTGATCTCACCCCTTTCGAGGTAGGGGCCTCCTTGACAGACTTTCGTGGTAATCGCATGACTGCGAAATGCCGCCGTCTGCTCCAACACGTGCTTACGATGGGACTACCCGGCGGGCCCGAGCAGAGGATCTTACCGGGCACATTCTCGACGTCGTCTTGAAAGTGATCGAGGGCCTCGACGCGCCCGATGTCACGCTCGAGGCCGCCGCGAAGGCCGCTGACGTGGGCGTTCAATCGCTGGTCCGTCGGTTCCGCACCAAGGATGGCCTGTACGCCGCCGCGTTTGCTCGCGCGCGCAGCCAGTACCGTCCTTCGCGAGAGCAACAGCCCAAGGGCTCCGACACATTCGACTTCATCGTGAAAAGTCAGCTCGACATCTACGAGCGCTGGGGCAAGGCGCTCCTTTATCTTCGGACCCAGGAGAACGACCGCCCGGTGCTGCATCGGGAGCTCGAGAATCGGTCGCCGGGAGCGCCGCGCGTGGCTCGAGAAGTTGCTCGCCGAGCGGCTGCCTGATGCGCAGCGCGGTGAGGACGCTCTAGCCAAAATCTTCGCGCTCACCGACGTCCACCTGTGGGCCGTGTTTCGCCTCGATATGAAAATGACGCGGCGTCGAACGGAGCTCGCCATGGCCGACCTCCTGCGCGGCTACGTCACCAACTTAAGTAAAGGAAATCCGCGATGAAGCCCGATGAGATTCTCACGATCAAAGGAGTCCGAGGCACGCTTCCGTTCGAGGTCTTCAAGCCGCGCGGAGCGGGTCCCTGGCCGGCCGTCTTGATCATCCACGAGCTCATCGGGCTCAATGACGATATTCGCGGTATCGCGCGGCGCTTCGCCGACAACGGCTATTTGGCGGGTTGTCCCGACTTGATGGCTGATGGCGGGCGCATCAAGTGCGTGCGGTCCGCGCTCGAGTCGCTGCGCAAGGGCGCTGGGCCCACGGTCGACCAGCTCACCACCGGCATCGAGATGCTGCGGGCGCGTCGCGACACGAGCGACGTGGGAGTCGCGGGATTCTGCATGGGTGGCGGCTTTGCGACGTTGCTCGCCACGCGACAGAAGCTTGGAGCAGCAGCTGTTTTTTACGGTGACATCCGCCCCAGCGAAGAGCTCAAGAACGCATGCCCCATCGTCGGTGGTTACGGCGGCAAGGACAAGGCCTACCGGAGCAAGGGCGAGAAGCTCAAGCAGCGCCTCACGCAGTACGGCATTCCAAACGACATCGCGATCTACCCGGACGCCGTTCATTCCTACATGAATCGTGGCGTTTCGCCGTTGATGGCCGCACTCATTCGCCCCGTCCTCACGGTGGCTTACAACGAAGCGGCCGCAGAAGACTCGTGGTCGAGAATGCTCGGCTTCTTCGGAGAGCACCTGCGTAAGGAGCGCGAAGCGATTTCCGTGGGAGAACATCAGACTTCTTAGTCGTATGAGTAAATGGAGATCGGATGGCCAGAAGTCTGCTGACCTGCTGGCGACGGTCTTGTTTTGTCCTGCGTGCGCTCGCAGCTTCGCCGTGGCTAGCGTCAACTGGGCAAAATACACTTGGAATCACCCCCAATTTGCATTGCGCCGAGTCACGGTTGATGTGAGTGTTGTCACCTCTTGGTGAGGGAGTTCTTTGGCTCTCTTACCTTCCGATGTGGAGATCTGTCCAATGCATAAGCCGCCGAGCAGGGCACGTGCCGTGTCCCTGATGCGCATGGATGCGCTGCACGTTCGCCTCGCTTTCGTCGCAGGCTGTGCGTTGGAAGTTCTGTCGGGTTGTGCCGCCGAGTCGGCTCGCGCCGAGGTCGCGCGCAAGAACGATGCGACCCCTGTGCGCCTCGCTCCGGTTCTTCGTGGTGAGGTTGCACGCCCGATCAAGACGTTCGGCGTAGTCGAGGCCAAGTCGCGCATCGATCTGGCATTCAAGGTCGGCGGTATCGTTCAACGCGTCAACGTCGATGTCGGAACCCGCGTCAAGAAGGGCGCCGTCCTCGCCAGCATCGATCGCACGGAAGTGTTGGTCGAGGAAGCGCGGGCCAGCGAAGCCATCAAGAAGGCCGAGCGAGACCTCGCGCGTCTGCGGGACTTGCACGCGCTGCGCTCTGCGCCGTGGCTTGACGTCCAGAATGCGCAGACGACCTTCGAGCTCGCCACTGCGGCTCGTACGCTGGCGAGCTACAACGTCAAGCACTCGGAGCTCGTCGCCCCTGACGACGGGATCATCGAATTCCGTGCGCTGGACCTGGGCGAGGTCGTGGCTCCTGGTCAGCGTGTGCTGCAGCTGGTGGGCGCCTCGCGCGGGCTAATCGTGAAGACGCAGATCCCCGAGAGTGAGATCCTGGGGCTCCGTTTGGGGCAGAAAGCGCGCGTTGTGCTCGATGTGTCGCCGGACCAGGTCTTCGAAGGGCACATTAGCTCGATCGCCCGCGTAAGTACGCCGAGCACGGGGGCGTTTGCCGTCGACATCAGCTTCGACACGCCGGTCGCGACTTCGCTGCCGGCGGGGCTCAGTGCCAAGGTGGAGCTCGACCGCAGCGAGACTCCGAGCGCCGTGGTGCCGCTCGAATCGCTCATCGAGGGCGACGGTCGCGCAGGGGCTGTCTTTGTGGTCAACGACGGCAAAGCGAAGCGTCTGCCTGTCTCGGTGAGCTTCGTGGCCAACGGTCAGGTCGGGTTGTCGAGCGCTGAGGGGCTCGCGCAGTGGGTCGTCGATCGCGGCGCGGATCAATTGGTAGACGGTTCTGCGGTCGTCGTCGTTCCCTGATAGGAGGTTTCGGTGTTGGCGAGGTTCTCGGTTCAGCGGTGGCAGTTTACCCTCGTGGTGTTTGGCGCCCTCTTGGCGCTGGGCGTCTACGCGCTGGTGAGCATCCCAAAGGCCGAGGATCCGACCTTTCCGATTCCCAACTTTCGCGTGGTTGCCGTGCTGCCTGGCGCACAGCCTCAGGAGCTCGAGCGGTCGGTCATCGATCCCATCGAGACCAAGCTTTCTACCCTCGAAGACCTGAAGCGAATCCGCAGCGAAGCTCGCGACGGCGTAGCGGTGATCTTCGCCGAGTTCCACCCGGAGATCGACAGCGACCGCAAGCACGACGAGGTCCAGCGTGAGGTCAATGCGCTGCGTGGGCTGTTGCCGGCCCAGCTCTCGCGTCTCGACGTCACCATGTACAACGCCGCCAATGTCCATGTGTTGGAACTGGCGCTGACCAGCGATGGGGCGGCCTACCGCGCTCTCGACTCTGTCGCGCGCCGTCTGAAGCGCCGCCTCGAGAGCGTGACGGGCGTGGGCGATGTCCAAATTTCTGGTTTGCCCAAGCGTGAAGTCACGGTGACGCTCCATGCGGCCCACATGGTCGCAAACCACATCTCGCCGCTCGAGATCTACCGTGCGATCTCGGAGGATAGCGCGAGCGTGCCAGCGGGCAGCATCGAGGTCGGTGCCCGACGCATGAACGTGGTCGCCGGCGGCGAGTACGAGTCGCTGGACGAGATCCGCTCCACTGTGATCCGCACGGTCGATGGTGTGCCGCTCACGGTAGGGCAGGTCGCGGACGTGGTCCTGACCGACGCCGAGGCCTCGCACATCGCGCGCTTCGACGGACAGCGCGCGGTGCTGATCGCGGTTGCGGCCCGCGAGGGCCAGAGCGTTCTGCAGGTGATGAAGGCGGTGGACACAGAACTCGCGGCGTTCGAACCCACCTTGCCGTCGAACGTGCGGCTACAGCGTGGCTTCGAACAGGCGGTGAATGTCGAGCGCCGTCTCGGCATGTTCGCGCGAGACTTTCTGCTGGCCATCGTGATCGTCCTGGCCACCTTGCTCCCGCTCGGCCTGCGTGCCGCGACCGTCGTGATGGTCTCGATCCCGCTCAGCTTGTCGATCGGCGTCTTCCTTCTGAAGCAGTGCGGCTTTAGCGTCAACCAACTGAGCCTGGTGGGCTTCGTGCTCGCGCTCGGATTGCTGGTCGACGACTCCGTGGTCGTGGTGGAGAACATTACGCGTCACGTGCGCGAAGGGCGTTCGCCACGCGAGGCGGCCGTACGTGCTACCCAGGAAATTTCGGCGAGCGTGCTCGGCTGCACGGCCACCTTGATCTTGGCGTTCGTTCCCCTGCTGGCCCTGCCGGGCGCCTCCGGACAGTTCATTCGCTCGATGCCCCTGGCCCTGGTGCTTACCGTGGGAGCCTCGCTACTCGTGTCGCTCACGGTCGTGCCTTTCCTGGCGAGCATCCTGATCAAACCCGAGGCCGAGCACGGTAACGCTTTCTTTCGCGGGATGATCTGGCTCGTCGAGGGGGCCTATCGACCCATCCTCGGTCGCGCGCTTGCACATCCGTACCTCACGCTGGTCGCGACGGCGCTGCTCTTCGCAGGCAGCATCGCGCTGATCCCGCGCGTCGGGTTCAGCCTCTTTCCAAAGGCCGAAATTCCCCAGTTTCTGGTCAAAGTCGAGGCGGGCGAGGGCGCGAGCTTGGCGGAGACTGACCGCGCCACGCGCTACGTCGAGGCGGTGCTTGCGCGCCATCCGGAGGTAAGTCGGGTCGCCAGCACCATCGGCAAAGGCCAACCGCAAATCTACTACAACGTGCAGCCGGCCGCGGAGAAGACCAACACCGCCGAGGTGTTTGCGCAGGCCGACAGCAAGAGCCCCGAACGACGTGCGAAGCTCTTTCAAGCGCTGAGGCAAGAGCTCGCGACCTTTGCGGGTGCGCGCATCGAGCTCTTCGAGTTCGAGAATGGCCCTCCGGTCGAGGCGCCCATCGCGTTGCGCCTCATCAGCGATGACGAAGCAGCCCTGCGCGTCGCCGCGGGCTACGTGGAAAAGCAGCTGAAGGAGACCCGGGGAACGCGAGACGTCAAGAACCCCATGCGGGCTCGGCGTACCGACCTTCGCATCGAACTCGACCGTGAGCGGGCCGGTCTCGTCGGCGTGAGCCTGCCGGCCGCGGAGCAGATGATTCGCCTGGCGGTCGGCGGCGTGCGTGCCGGGTCGTTTCGTGAGAGCGGAGCAGACGAAGCCTACGCGGTGCGCTTGACGCTACCACGCGAGCAGACGCCCACGATGGGTGGGGCGCGACCTGGACTGGAGGTGCTCGAGGCGCTGCACGTGCCGAACCACAAGGGCGATCCAGTGCCGCTCACGCAGTTCTCCCGCGACGTCTTCGAGCCGTCGGCGACGACCATTCGTCACCACAACCGCGAGCGCGGTACCACCGTGAGCGCCTTCGTGGAGCCTGGCTTCAACGTGGGCCATGTGACCAACGACGTGCTGTCGCGCATCGCTCAACGAGCTCTGGCTGGGGTGCGCCTGGTGCCAGCGGGCGAACTCGAAACGCGAAACGAGAGCTTTGGTGGCCTCGGGGTCGCGCTGATTGTGGCGGCCTTCGGCATTCTGGGCGTACTGGTCCTGGAGTTCGGCAACTTCAAGGGAACGGCCATCGTCGCGTCCGTGATCCCGTTGGGGGTCATCGGCGGCGTGCTCGCGCTGTGGTTCAGTGGTAACGCACTGTCGTTCATCGCCACGGTAGGGTTCATCGCGCTGATGGGCATCGAAGTGAAGAACTCCATCTTGCTGGTGGACTTCACGAACCACCTTCGCGCTCAAGGCGCGAGTATCGACGACGCCATCATGCGTGCCGGCGAGACCCGCTTCGTGCCGGTCTTGCTCACCACGCTGACGGCCATCGGCGGCCTCATTCCGCTCATCCTGTCGAAATCCGCGCTCTACTCGCCACTGGCGTGGGTCATCCTGGGTGGCCTCATCAGTTCCACGATTCTTACGCGCATCGTTACGCCGGTGCTCTACCGGTTGCTTGCGCCCCGCGTTGAGTTGCACGCGGGCGAAGGTGTTCAGGACGCGGCTCAGAGCTTCGTTTCGCCGGAATCTCTGCCGAGTCAGGTTGTCTAAGTAAGGGTCGAAGACCCGTTCGTAAGGGTCGAAGACCCGTTCCCCCGCATCGTTCGTTTCGTGTCTTGACGACGTTCTGTCGTCATGATGCTTCGCGTCTGTAGAACGACAGTGCACGAGCACTGGCGCTGAAAAGTTTCAACGGGTGAGCCTGCGTGGCGCACTCGGCGTGGCTTCCATTGCCTTCTTACCGCCCCCCCCAGGAGTTCCGTGGATAACCTCAATAACCCGGTCGTGCGCGCGTTCTCGGATGCAAATGGAGAGCGCAACAAAAGCCAACGTCATCACTGGTGGCCCGTGGCCTACAGCTCGGAGCTCGGTTCCGACAAGCCCCTGGCCATCAAGCTATTCGGCGAGCCGCTCGCGCTGTTTCGAGGCAAGGACCGGGTTGGCTGTGTTGCGGATGTATGTCCGCACAAGTCGGCCGCGCTCTCCGCAGGCTTCGTCGAAAACGGAGAGCTCGCATGTCGTTACCATGGCTGGCGCTTTGACCCAGGAGGCGCATGTTCCTATCCCGAGGAGCTGAGAGACCGACGTAAGACGGCGCGCTACGCGTATCCGGCGCTGGACGACGGGCTCTTGATTTGGGTGTTCCCCTCCACCGACGAGCCGGTCGAGTTCGTGAATCCGGTGCTCGAGCACGCACGGCGCGTCGGCGCGAAAATCCGCGCATTCAAGCCACGAAAGTTCGAGTTCGACCAACCCTGGGAGCTCTGGGCAGCGAGCTTCGTCGACGGTACTCACCACGAGTACGCCCACCCCAAGACGTTCATGGAATCGCAGCGCGACACGCTCACCTTCATGTTCGACCCCGCGCTGAGTCCGGCTGCCATGGTGGTCCGCGGTCGTCACGATCGCACCATGGGAGTGCTCGCCTATCTGACTTTCAGTCCGGAGGAAGAAGGCAGACACAAGCAGTTCCTGACTCTCTTCCCGACCTCCGACATCCTCCCGGGTCCATTGAGTTGCGGCATCTTCCGCACATTCCGCATCGCGGAGTTGCTCTATCAAGTGGTCTACGAAGACTACTACTTGATCGTGAAGCAAGCGGAGCGCATTCGCCAAGGCGCTTCCAAGTGGGGCATTCGCGGCCGCTATGGCGCGCCAACGTCGGATCAGTTCATCGACTGGCACCGCGAACGTGAGCTCGATCCTGTCTGGTTCCACGCCTACGGCGCCGACGGCATGCCCGTCCTCGGTGCGGGGGACGCATCCCCGCGGCCTGGCAAGCCCGCGCTGCCGATTCTCCAGGATTCGGGCCCGGAACTTGGACCGACGCTCGCGCGGACGCCGCGGGCTACCTTCGAAGATGCGAGCCCCAGCACCTGGAGCAGATTGGCTCTCTATGACCGCGTGGTGAAGGGAATCGCGGAGGGCGCATTGCGCATGTCTCGCTAGGGCGGTCTGGCCGTCCGCTTCCTGACTGTCCATTCACAAGGAGTTCTGAGGTGACCCCAAGCTTCGAAAATCTAGTTGATGCCGCACGCGCACGCGGGATGGAGTGCGAAGGTCGTCCGATGTACACGTTCCTCGAGGACGGAGAGTCGAACGCGCGAAGTCTGACTTCGGCTGAGCTCGACAGGCACGCCCGATCCGTGGCGGCCGCGTTGCAAGCGCGCTTTGCCCCAGGCTCGCGGCTGGTGTTGGCCTTGCCGCCAGGACTCGACTACGTGGTCTCGTTCTGGTCCTGCCTGTACGCGGGGGTTTGCGCCGTTCCGCTCTATCCACCCATGAACCCCAAGCATGTGGGTCGCATGATCTCGGTGATGCGAGACTGCGACGCGGCGGGCGTCATCACGCTCGGCGCCTTCGCTGGCATCATGGGGAGCTGGCTGTCGGCCCAGGGCACCGACCCCACGCAGTATCAGTGGCTGAGCATTGATGGAATCGCGCGCGACGAGTTCGCCGCTTGGACGCGCCCAGCGCTCGAGCCAGAGTCGATCGCCTTCCTGCAGTACACCTCGGGCTCCACCGGCGAGCCCAAGGGGGTCATGCTGAGCCACCGCGCGCTGACCTACAATTCCAAGGTGATTTACGAGGCCTACGAGCAGGTCTTCGAGACCGCCAAGCAGCCGCTGGGCAAGGTTTCGGTGAGCTGGCTGCCCCCCTATCACGACCTCGGGCTGATCGACGGCGTTCTGCAGCCGGCCCTTGCGGGCAAGCACGCCGTGTTGATGTCGCCGCTGGCGTTCCTCGAAAAGCCCGCGCGCTGGCTGAAGGCCATCACCAAGTATCGTGGGACCACGTCGGGCGGCCCCTGCTTCGGCTACGACCTGTGCGAGCGCAAGGTCTCCGAGGCAGACCTTGCGGAGCTCGACCTGAGCTCCTGGTACTGCTCCTACAACGCGGCCGAGCCGATTCGGCGTGAGGTCGTCGAGCGGTTCACGGCGAAGTTCGAGCGCTGCGGCTATCAGCGTCACGCGTTCACGCCCGTCTACGGACTGGCCGAGGCGTCGCTGATGGTGACCGGTGACTGCAAGTTCGGCAACAACTACTGGGTCGCGCTCGATCGAGACAAGCAGAGCGAGGCCGTCGTGGTGCGCGGCCCGAGCAACAAGACCGACTATGCCCTGGTCTCCCTGGGACACGCTCGCGGGGACACCAAGCTGCGCGTGGTGAACCCCGAGACGATGCGGCCTTGCGCGCCGCGCGAGATCGGCGAGGCATGGATCTCGGGCTCGAGCTTGGCTCATGGTTACTGGGGCAAGCCCGAGCTGAACGCGGCGGTGTTCTCGGCGTTCACGCGCGACGCCGACGGTGCTCAGCTCGAAGGACCCTTCTTCCGCACGGGAGACCTGGGCTTTCTCACGGAGGATGGGACCTTCTTCATCAGTGGCCGGCTCAAGGATCTCATCATCCTGCGCGGCAAGAACCACTACCCGCAGGACATCGAAGCGAGCGCGCAGCACGGGCACGCCAGCCTACGCGGCGGTGGCGGCGCGGCATTCTCGGTGCAAGGCGCCGATGGCGAAGCCCTGGTCCTGGTGCAAGAGGTTCGAGCCAACGTGCCGCCAGAGTCTTGGCCGGACATCTTGCGGGCGGCCGAGCGGGCCATCGTCGAGAACCATGGCGTGACTCCCCACGACATCGTCTTGATCGCCCACAACGGTTTGCCCAAGACATCCAGCGGGAAGATCCGGCGCTTCAAGGCCCGTGAGAAGTACCTGGACGGGTCGATGACCATCCTCGCGAGCTCGCGGGGGAGCCGCGAAACGGAGAGCGCCGAGCGAGAGAAGCGCCTCCGCAAGGTCGAGCGCAAGATGGTGGCCTGGATTGCCGAGCACGCCGACCTCGAGCTCCAGGCGGTGGGTCGCGACACGGACTTCGCGGAGTTCGGCATCGATTCCGTGGCGGTGGTGGAGCTGATCTGCGAGGTCGAAGAGGTGGTGGGCTTCAGAGATCGCCGACGGCGCAGCGTCGCAATGCCGGACGGTGGCCCAACTGCTGGCCTTCCTCGAGACCGATGCGGCGCGCGCGGGTCGGAGCCCGGTTGAGCCGGCTCCGGCGCCCAGCGATGGCGCGACTGTGGAGTTCGTGGTGCCGAGGCTCTGACGAGGAGCCCACAAAGAGAACGAAGGCCATCCTGAGGATGGAAAGGGTGTTGCTATGATATCGGACGTAGACGGAAGCGTACTGACTGATTTCAGAACCGTTCAGCTGACGGAGCCGAAAAAACAAGAGGACGTGTTGAACTACTTCGCCTGGGTGATCGCGGCGCACCGCTGTCGCGACCTGAAGGTCAAGGAGGCGACCGAAGCGCAGGCCATCATGGCCGATGTCAAAGAGAAGGTGTGGGCCTATGGCGTAACGCCGGAGCATATCCGCGCGCGCCAGCTCAACGCACTGCCTAGTCTATCTGGAGAGGCCAGCAATACGCCGGGGCTCCCCGACCTGATGAGCTTCGAGGATGGCCCCCAGGGGGGCGACTTGAGGCACAAGATGAAGCGCTACAAAGACGTGGCGCGTGCAGCCTTCGAGAAGGCGTATGACCGGGATGCGACCCGGCCAAGCAGTTTGATCCACGTCACGTGCGCTGGATACGTGTCCCCCAGCGCGGCACAGGAGTTCGTTTCAGAGCGCGGCTGGAACGATACCGGCGTGACCCACTCCTACCACATGGGGTGCTACGGCGCGTTTCCTCCGGTCAAGATGGCGACGGGCTATCTGGCACGCGGTGCCACGGATGGGCTCGGGTTCAATGACGAGCAAGTCGACATCGTGCACACGGAGTTCCTCTCCTTGCACGGGGACTACTCGACCGTCGATCCCGGCTCGCTCGTGAACATGACGCTGTTCGCCGACGGCTTCGCCAAGTACTCCGTGGTCCGCAAGAGTCGCCTGGCTGGGCGTCCTGGCCTCGAGGTGGTGGCGCAGTTCGAGACGATCATCCCGGATACCAGCGCCGAGATGACGTGGGCGCCCACCGGGCGGCTCTTCGAGATGTACCTTGCCCGCACAGTGCCACTGCGTATCAAGCAGCACATCCGTCCTTTCGTGGCGGAGCTCTGCCGACGTGCGGGACTGGAGCTCGAGCGCGACAAGGAAGACTTGGTGTTCGCCATCCATCCGGGAGGTCCCAAGATCCTCGATCACATCAAGCAAGAGCTGGGCATCACCGAGCAGCAGATGCACTGGAGTCGCGAGGTGCTCAACGAGCTCGGGAATATGTCGTCCTCCACGATTCCTCACATTTGGAGTCGCATGCTGGAGAGCACGGAGGTGGGAACACACGTAGTCAGCATGGCGTTTGGCCCGGGTCTCACGGCCACCGGTCTCGTGCTGAGAAGGGTCTAGTCATGGCGCAAAACGTCGCACATTTCGAATACAACGGAAAACTCGGTTGGGGCTTGGTCTCGGAGGAATTCATCCAGCCCTTTCCCGAATCGTGGGGCTCCACCACGGCCGAAATCATCGCCCACAAGGCTGAAATCCGTGCGCTCGCTGCGTCGCCCGGGAAGGCGTGGGGCGAAAGCATCGCGCTCGAGAGCGTGAACCTACTAAGCCCGATCACGACGCCCTGCCGCATCTACTGCCAGGGCATGAACTACCGATCGCACCTCGAGAGCGCAAACGTCTCGACCAAGGACCGCGGATTCAACACGTTCTTCACCAAGTCCTCGGCATCCGTCACGGGGCCACGCGGGTCCATCGTGCGCCCGGCGCACGTCCAGCTACTCGACTACGAGCTCGAGCTCGGCCTCGTCATCGGTCGGGAAGTTCGCTCCGAGCAGACGGTCTCGGAGCAAGGGTTGAGTGACGTCGTCGCTGGGTTGGTCATCGGCAACGATGTGTCGGCTCGCTGTGTTCAGCTCACGCAGGTGCAGTTCTTCAAGGGTAAGAGCTATCGCTCGTTCTGCCCGCTCGGCCCGTATCTCTGCCTGCTCGATGCGGACGAGTATCACTACATCGACAAGCTCGATCTGCATCTGCGGGTCAACGGCGCGACGCGTCAGAGTGACACGACCGCCAACATGATCTTCAAGCCCGCCGAGACGCTCACCGAGCTGACTCAGTTCGCCGATCTGCACGTCGGCGACGTGGTGCTCACGGGGACGCCAGGCGGTTGCGCGGTGAAGGCGCCGACCAACAAGGCGCTTCTGTTGGCGGCGAAGCTCATGCCGGAGGCCATGAAGTGGCGCGTCTTCGTGAAGAAGCAGCTCGCCATTGAAGAGTACTTGCGCCATGGGGACGTCGTGCGCGCGAGCATCGTGAGCAAGGACCGCCGCATCGACCTCGGCGAGCAGATTCATCAGGTGATGGCCTGATCCGGGAAGGAGATCGCATGCTGCAGAAAGTCATCCCGTTGAGCGAGCCCAAAGAGGCAGCGCTCGCGCACGCCACGCGCCTGGTCTACCTGGTGTTCGAGCGTCGAAACCTCGGAGCGCAACAGACCTTCATGGAGGAGTTTGGACTCACGACCCTGTCGCAGCAGGGACGTACCCTCTACATGGGAGCCCAAGCCGAGTCGTTCTACTGCTACCGCTGTGAGGAGGGGGCGCGGGATGGCTTGCTCGGCTTCGGCCTCGCCGTCTCGGAGCGCGCCGAGCTCGAGCGTCTCGCGCAGCGCTTCGGGGTTGCGAGCGAGTTCCATGCATGGCCACTTCCGCATGAGAAGATCGTGCTACGCGACCCCAACGGGTTGGCCATCGAGGTGCTTTGGATGGCGGGTGACGTTGACCCCAGTCGGGACGCCCGCCCAGCCGCGAGTCCGCGCGGCCGTGGTGAGGAGATTCGCTTGGTGTCGCGCCCGGCACGGATCCACAAGCTAGGTCACTTGGTGCTCGACGTCTTCCGGTTTCAGGAATCCGTGGCCTGGTATCGGGAGCTGTTCGGGATGTTGCCGACCGATGTGTTGTGCCTGGACAGCGGCGAGCCAGTCGTGGCGTTCATGCGCTTCGACCGCGGCAGCGCCCTCACCGAGCATCACAGCCTGGTCATCAGCTCGAACATTCAGGTCGGCTGCAACCACAGCGCCTACGAGGTTTCCAGCCTGGACGACATGGCGATGGGCCAGCAGGTTCTGCAGGCGCGTCGTCGTCGGCATGTCTGGGGCATTGGTCGCCACTTGCTCGGCAGTCAGCTCTTCGACTATTGGCGTGATCCGGCGGGTGAAGTCGTCGAGCACTACTTCGATAGCGACCGCTACGACGCATCGCGACCCGTCGAGTATCACCGCTTGTCGAGCAGTGGACTCTACCAATGGGGGCCGAACGTGCCGGCCGGATTCGGTCTGCCCAAGCTCGACGCCCAGAAGCTGCAGCACCTGTTCAAAGCCGCTTTCGCAGGCGACCTGAAGCTCGGGCGCGTGCTGCGCATGAAGAAGCAAATGTCCGAACCCGCCAAGGCTTGGCTCTAGGAGCTTCCGTATGAGGTCTCAGGAGACGATCGACGTAGCGATTGTTGGCGCGGGGCCCGTGGGCCTCACGCTGTCGGCCAAGCTCGCTCAAATGGGCCTCAAGGTCGTGTGTTACGAGGAGAATCAGGCGCTCTACGCCTTCCCGAGAGCAGTCGGCCTCGACGACGAGTCACTGCGCGCCTTTCATGGACTGGGCATCGGCGAGCGGGAGCTCGACCCGTGCCTGATGAATTGTGCGGGCATCAAGTACTATGGCGAACATGGGCAGTTCCTGACCATGATCCACCCCAAGGAGCGGCCCTACGGGCACTTCAAGGGCGCGAGCTTCTACCAGCCATTTCTCGAGAATTTGCTGCTCCAGCGAGCGTGCGCGCTGGGGGCCAAGGTGCAGTTCGGAGCGCGCGTAGTCGGGCTCGAGCTCAACGGCGACCATGCGCTGCTGATGCTGCAAGGCGAGACGGGAGTTCGTCACCAAGTTGCGAGCTATGTCGTGGGTTGCGATGGATCTCGAAGCTTCGTTCGCAAAAATCTGCGGATCGGCTTCAAGGGGACGACTTTCGAGCAGCGTTGGTTGGTGGTGGACACGGCCAACGACGTGTGGCCGGAGCGCTACGCCGAGGTCTGGTGCTCGAGCGCGCGGCCGACCGTGACCATCCCGCGCCGGCAAGGCTTTCGGCGTTGGGAGTTCATGCTGAAGCCGGGCGAGGATGCTGCGGACTTCGACACGCTGGACAAGATTCGACCGCTCCTCGAACAGCGCGTGCCTGTCGATCGCATCGAGATTGAGCGCTTCAACGTCTACACGTTTCACTCGCGCGTGGCGGACAGCTATCGTCGCGGACGCGTGTTCTTGGCAGGCGATGCTGCCCACGTCATTCCGCCCTTCATGGCGCAGGGCATGGCCGCGGGCGTGCGCGATGCGGAGAACCTGGCTTGGAAGCTCGCCGGTGTGATCAAGGGCAGGCTGCGTGAGCAGGTGCTGGATTCTTACGAGACTGAGCGGCGACCTCACTTGTTGGCGATGGGCAAGCTGTCCGAGCGCGCGGGCGCCTTCATGATGCCGCAGAGCCGCTTGCGCTCATTGACCAAGGATTTCGTCGTGCGCGCCCTGCATCGTATCCCGGGAGTAGCGAGCGCCGTCGAGGAAGCGCGCATGCGGCCCGACCCAATTTACCGGGCGGGGCTGTTCTCACGCCAGCCGAGCGACACGTTCGCTGGAAGCATGTTCCCGCAACCGCTGGTGCGCGATACGGCCGGCGTCGACGGTCTGCTAGACCTCCACCTCGGCGCTGGCTTCTCATTGGTCTGCTATGGCGCCGCCGAACGCCCGCTCCTTGCAGCACTCCAGGAACGGCTCACTAGGCTTGGTTGTCGTGCGCTACAGATTGCGCCGCAGGGGTTGCACGTGGATCAGCGATTCAAGCGCTTGCCCGATGCGACGCTCGTTGAGGATCGTCATAACGCCATCGGTGCGTGGCTGCGGGACCGCGAGGCGTCATGCTTCTTGCTGCGGCCCGATCGCTACGTCATCGCCAGCTTCTCGCTGTATGCGCAAAGCGAGCTCGTGGCGTGGTTAGATGGAGAGCTGTTGAATCCAGGGCGCGCCGAGCTTTCGCCGCCGCTCGAGCGCGCCGTGCGTGCGGGAAAGTCCCAACCCACAAGCCCCGGTAACGGCGCCGCGGGTGTGCGCCACACGGCTTCCGTCTGACTGAGGAAAGGATCTGCGCGCCCGCATGCAACCGGGCCAGAGCGCGGGCTCCGAACACCTCTTCGGCGAAGAGCAGCCCGGCGGTGCCCTGCTGCTCGGCTCGCGTGCAGAGCGTGTCGACGTCGCGGCAGCCCTCGGCGTCGAGACTTGCCTTGCGGCCCGCAATCAGCAGTCCTACAGATTGCGGCTTTGCAGATGGCGGCTCTGAGGGTGGCCGCTCGCGACTCGCTCCGCCTCACTTCCCCTTCGTCAGCTGCGCATCAAAGATCGTCTGATTATCCGACAGCTGACAATCCCCCGCGCCGCCTCCCGTCATCCCCGAAACCGGATCACGCAGCGAGAACTTACACCGCATGCGCGTCCCACTCGCCGCCGTCAGATGCGCGAGCACCTGCCCCGAGTACTCCGTCACGAATCCATCCGCGGGCCCCGAGTACCAAGGATTGCCCCACGCCGGATCGCCCCAGGCGTTGTAGTAGGGCCCGTACGCGTCCGCGTTCACGGTGGCCGTGGCTTGCAGGAACGTCCCGTTGAACTCGGTGCCATTCGGCAACGTGGCTTCGATGTTGCCCTGGGTCGGATCCACGCCGCTGTGCCAGAGGAAGGTCACGGGCCCTTCGGCCTTGGTTCCATCTGCCGTCGCGGCCGATTCGAGCGTGCCCTGGCCGCCGCCGCCGTGCTGACAAGCGCCTAACGCCACGAGCGAGAGAGTGATGCAGGTACGACGCATGTGCGGTGCTCCTTTGCGCCTCAAGTGGGCGCACCTTGTTCGAGCGAACCGAGGTTTCGTTCGATGCGCCAAGAGCAGCAAGAACGATGCCCGCACGTGGGCGCACGCTTGCAGCCGCATGCAGCAACGATTGCACTTGCTCGTCGAGCTCAACGCAGCCCGCGCTTGATTTCTCTCTGAGCTCAAGCTGCGTGCACGTCAATCCAGTCATAGACCGCAGTCCCACTCGATATCTAGTGTCGCACCCGCTTGGCCGCGGCTTATGCGTGGAGGTGCCCGATGTCCTGCGTGGTTTCTCGCGACTCTTCAGCTGACTATCTTGAGCGCTCACGCGTCGCACGCTCGCGCTTCGCCTTGGCAGGCTGCTTCGCACTGCTCTTGAGCGCCTGCGCAGCGGAGCCTCCGGCGACTCACAGCACGGGCAACATCACCGGTGAAGGCGATGGCGACGGGTCTGGCGAGGGCGATGGCGACGGCGATGGATCCGGTGAAGGCGACGGCGACGGCACTGGCGGTGACGGTGACACGGGTGACGGCGACGGCCCCGGTGTTCCACTCGATCCTGGCGAGTGCGCGGCCATCCGCAAAGAAGCCCCAGGCAAGGGCGGCGTGGACGTGATCATGTTGCTCGATACCTCGGGCAGCATGCTGCACGCGACCACGCAGGTGGTGCAGAACCTGAGCAAGTTCATCCAGGACTTCGAGGGCAGCAAGGCCGACCTGCACGTGGTGATGATCACGGGCTCCGACCCCGCCAACGGCACGCCCGTAGCAGGCGACAAGAGCCGCTATCGCTTCCTCAAGTCCACCGTGGACAGCAAGCAGCTCTTCACCGTCGCGCTCAACCAGTTCCCGAACTACAAGGACTTCATGCGTCCCAACGCGGCCACGCAATTCGTGATGATCACGGACGACGAGGACGCGATCGACCCGGCCATGTTCCGCTCGCAGATGGAGAAGCTGCTGGGACACAAGTTCACCCAGCACGCCATCGCTTCCGAGGACTTCATGGGCACGGCTTGCTACAGCGAGGCCATCGGCTGCCCGGTGATCCCCGGCGTGCCGCCCATCCCGGCGGTGTGCGGCGCCGCGGCGATCGGCAAGCGCTACTACTCGCTGGCCATGATGACTGGCGGCAAGACCATGTCCATCTGCAAGGCAGACTGGCAGCCGGTGTTCGCTGACCTCAAGAACGCTGTGATCGACGCGGTGCCCTTGCCCTGCGACTACCCGCTCGCCGACGCCAAGGGCGACGATCCCATCGACCCGCAGAAGGTGCAGATCGTCTACTCCAACAACGGCAAGGACAGCGAGTTCCCGCGCGCCAAGACCCGCGACGCCTGCGCCGACAAAGAAGGCTGGTACTACGACAACCCCGATGCACCGGCGGTGATCAGCCTGTGTCCTTCGGCTTGCGCGGCCGTGCAGGCGGGCGGCTCCATTGATTTAGGCTTTGGGTGCGAACCGCTGATGATCTTCTGAGCTATTTGCCGAGCGCCTCGCGGGTTGGGATCACCTTGCCATCGCGCAGGAACTGCACTTCGTCGGCCATGATCATGCGCACGCGCTCGCGCAGGCCGATCGCTTCGAATGCGCTGCGCGAGATGAGGTTGTAGCCGCCGCCGGCGCGCTTGAGGCCCACTTGGTCGTAGCGCCCAGTCACGTATCGCCCCTCAGGAGCTGCAGCAGCTCGCCTTCGCTGAGGTCCGCGTCGCTCGGCTTGCTGATGACTCCGCTGAGGTCGAAGCCCTCGGTCTCTTCGAGCGGTGAGACCCGCAGGCCCACGTAGTGGCGAATCAGGATGAAGAGCGGGATGGAGGTGCCGAGCACCCAAATCGCGCACACGGTTAGACCCAGGGCCTGGGCGCCGATCTGATGCAGGCGATCGGTGTGCATCTCCGCGAGCGACTTGCTGCTCGCGAACAGGCCCGTGGCCAGCGTGCCCCAGAGGCCGCCCCCGAGGTGGACGGGAATGGCTCCCGCTGGGTCATCCAGACGAAAGCGCAGGAGGAGCTCTGCAACCAAGTTGGCGACGATGCCTGCGACGAAGCCGATCACCATCGCCGATGCGGGCGAGATGATCGAGCAACTCGCGGTCACGCTCACCAGGCCCGCCAGGATGCCATTCAGGAACTTCACGCTCAGCGCCCGTCGCTGTTGCCAAACCACGCAGTGCACGATGGCCCCTGCGGCGCCGAACGCACCGCCCAGGTTGGTGGTGATGATGATCGGGCCTACCTTGTCGTTGACCGCCAGGGTGGAGCCTCCATTGAAGCCCCACCAACACAGCCAAAGCAGCAAGGTGGCGAAAGCGTTCCAGTGCAAGCCCATGTTCGGTAGCTCGCGCGCGGTGCCGTCGGGCTTGAAGCGTCCGAGGCGAGGGCCCACCATGATCACGCCCACCAGCGAGACCCAGCCACCCACGGAGTGCACGACGGTGGAGCCAGCAAAGTCGTAGAATCCACGATCCGCGAGCAGCGCGGCGTTGTCATGGAAGAAGCTCTTGCCCCAAACCCAGTGACCGAGCACCGGGTAGATCAGGATGGTGACCGCTGCGGACACCACGGCGTAGGCAGCGAACGAGGTGCGCTCGGCGAGGGCGCCCGACACGATGGTCGCCGCGGTCCCGGCGAATGCGAGCTGAAAGAGGAAGTGCACGTGCAGATCGAGGCCGCCGTAGTCTCGCGGCAGGGTGCCCTCCAGCATCGCGAAGTCCGTGCCGAATAGGCCGAGGTAGGAGTGGCCGAACATCACCCCCCAGCCGAGCAGGAAGAAGGCGCCTACCGAGATCACCCAGTCGACCACGTTCTTGAGCGCTGTGATGGTGGCGGCGCGCGGTTGCACCGAACCCACTTCCAGGCACAGGAAGCCGCACTGCATGAAGAACACCAGGCCCGCTGCGCACAACACCCACACCGAGTCCGCGGCGCTGCGAGAGGCGAGTTCCTCGGCGTAGCCTTGACTGGGCACGAGTAAGGTGAGGCTACCTACGAGCAGACTGCGCGCCAGGGCGACTCGCCCAGAACACTCAGGTTGTGAAAAGCCCTTCAAAATGCCGGGCGTCGGCGCGTGACAGACCATCACCGATGATCGAACGGTATCCGATCCGGGGCAGTCAAGAGTGAGTCAGGTCAGCCCATGCGAAGTAACCTTGGAAGCATGCCGGAAGCCTGAGTTTCAGGGAGTCTTTCAGTGATCTCAGGAGAGGAGACGTGTGCGCGGTGCGCGCCTCGACGCCGTTGCTCCCACCCCTGAAAGGAGGCCGCGTGTGCTGCCCGGTTCAGCGTCCCACGAGTCGATCGAGATCGACCTGCGCCGCCTCGAGCGCCTTTTGCTGCAGCCGCGTCAGCTCGCGGATGCCCTCGAGGCCGAGGTCCACCAGCGCGTCGAGCTCCGCGCGGCGCATGGGCGCGCCCTCGGCCGTGCCTTGCACTTCGATGAGCTCGCCTTCGGCGTTGCCCACCACGTTCAGGTCCACCTGCGCTCGACTGTCTTCCACGTAAGGCAAGTCGAGCACGGCGCGTCCATCGATGAGCCCCACGCTCACGGCCGCCACCGGTGAGCGCAGCACGCCGGGCTTGATCAGGCCCTTTACCAGCAGCTTGTCGAGCGCGATGGCCACCGCCACCGTGCCGCCCGTGATGCTCGCAGTGCGTGTTCCGCCGTCAGCGTCGAGCACGTCGCAGTCGAGGGTGAGCGTGCGCTCGCCGAGCTTGTCCATGTGCACCGAGGCACGCAGGGAGCGCCCGATCAAGCGCTGAATCTCCTGGCTGCGTCCGTCGATCTTGTCGCCTCCGGTGCGCTTCTGGCGACGGTCCGGGTTGGCGCGCGGGTGCATGGCGTACTCCGCGGTGACCCAACCCGTGCCCTTGCCCTCCAGAAACGGCGGCACCTTCTCTTCCAGCGAACAGGCGATGAGCACGCTGGTATTGCCGCTGCGATAGAGCAGGGAACCTTCGGGGTTCCGCTGGGCTCCGAGCTCGAAAGACGTGGGGCGCAGGGCGTGGTCGGGACGGCCGTCAGGTCGCTTCGGTGGCATGGAGTATCGATGTAGTTCCCTCGCGCGTGGCGGGCAACCAAATCTCGAAGCGTGTGCCGCCACCTTCTGCACTGGTGCAACGGATACGTCCGCCATGGGCGGTGACGATTTGCTGACACAGAGGCAAGCCGATGCCCGTGCCATGCTGCTTGGTGGTGTAGAAGAGCTCGAAGATCTTTTCGCGCTCGCTCTCTGGGATGCCGCTACCGGTGTCGCTCACGGAGAGCTCCACACCGTCGTCCTTGTTCCGCAGGTGCAGCTCGATTTTGCCGCCGTCGGGCATCGCCTCCCGTGCGTTGCGGCACAGGTTGAGTAGGGCCTGGCGCAGCTGGCCCCGGTCTACCGAGGCGTGGGCGAGGCCGGGCTCGAGCGCGAGCGCGAGCTGCACCTGGGCTTGGACCATCTCGGGCTTGAGGAAGGTGGCGAGGTCCTGGGTGAACTCGCCGAGGTCGGTGCTCTCGGGCTTGGGCTCGGGCAGGCGCACGAGGCGCAGGTATTGTTCGGTGATGTCGGTGAGGCGGTCGACCTCACGCTTGACGGAGGTGAGCATCGGCAGCGACTCGGGCGCCGCTTGACCCACGTCCTCCTCGAGCATCTCGACGTTGAGCCGGATGCTGTTGAGCGGGTTTCGCACCTCGTGTGTCACGTGCGCGGCCAGGCGTCCCACGGCGGCCAGGCGCTCGGTGCGGCGCAGCTGGGCATCGCGCTGCGAGAGGGCGTCCACCATGCGCTCGAACTCGCTGGCCACGTGACCGATCTCGTCGTTGGCGTGGGGCTCGACGCGCGTGGCGAGGTCACCGCGTGCCACGGCGCCCACGCGTTCGGTGAGCTTGGTGAGCGGGCGCAGCATTTGTTGTGACCAAAAGCTGATGGCGAGTCCCAACGCCAAGGCCACCAGTCCGAGTCCCACCAGGAGGCCGAGCGCGCGGCCCTCGTCGTCGCGGGCCTTGCGGCTGGTGGATGCGATGCGCTCGTTGATCAACTGCCAGGCTGTGGAGAGGTGGCTCTGACCCTGGCGCTCGCGCACGCGCACGCTGGCCAGTGCGGCTGCGGCGGCGCTGCGATCACGGTTGGCGAGGGCGGAAGAGAGCGCGTCGAAGTCGTCTTCGGAGAGCTCGTACTCGAACAACACCGCTTCGAGTTCGGCGTGCAGCGTGTTGAGGGTGGCGCGATCGCGCTCGTCGTGGACCAGGCGCTGGGCCTGATTGGCGGCGTCGAGGGCGCGACGTAGGGGGAAGGGGCGTACGCGGCGCGCGATCTCGAGCCAGCCCTCGGTGGCCGAGGTGTCGCCGCCTTCCAGGGTGCGCTCGACCATGGTGGCGAAGGCGCCCTGGGTGGCGCGGGCTTCGCTGATGGAGAGCGAGAGCGGCAGGTAACCCTCGTGGAGCAAACGCAGGGTGGCGGCGGTGCGCTGGTGCTGCCACAGGCTGATGCCCGACACGACCGCGAACAGCAGCAGCACCACGGCGAAGCCAGCGAAGATGCGCGCCGGAATACTGCGGGTGGGCTGGACGGCCCCGGCTGTGCGTTCACCCATGTGCGGAGGCAACGCTACCGCGAAACGGGGGATTTTGCCTGAGACTTGAGCGGGGGCGCCTCGGCGGCCTGGCTTTGGGCCCGGTTTTTGACCTGCGCGAGCGTGGTCCGGGCGCGCTTTTGGTCCTCGGGTGAACGTGCGAGTTCGAGCGCGAGCTCGGCCTCTTCGATGGCGGCTTTGGGGGAATTCAGGGCGGAGAGCGCCTCCGCGCGCAGGCGGTGCAGGTCCGGGTTGGCCGGGTCGAGGTAGAGGCCGGCCTCGGAGCGCTCGAGCAGCAGGGCGTACTCGCGGTTCTCCGCCAACAACGTGAGCAGCTTGAGCAGGGGGGCGCGGGCGTGCTGGTCGAGGAAGGAGACCTTGAGTAGGGCGGCCTGGAGGCGTGCGCGGTCATTGAGCTTGGTCGAGAGCTCGGCGTCGAGTTCGTAGGCCTCCGTGCGATCGGGGTCGAGCGCCTCGGCGCGACTCAAGTGTACGAGGGCGCGTACGTCGTCATTGAGCTTGTGCTCGGTGCGCGCCAGCAGCATGCGGATCTGGTAGCCGTCGAGGCCCTCGGCGAGCATGGCGTCGAGCGCGCGCTTGGAGGTCTGGAGGTCGCCGTGCTTGAGCGCGAGGTGGGCGCGCGTGAAGAGGGCCAGCGGTTGTTTGGGATCGCTGGCGAGCACCGCCGTGGCCAGTGCCTGAGCCTGCGCGTCCTGATTGGCGAGCGCGAGGGCCATGGCGTGGGCGGCGCGCTGCTCGGGGCTGGCTTCAGGACCTTCGGCGGCTTTGCTGATGGCGGACAGATCCCGGTATTGCAGCGCGTCCACGCGCAGGTCGCTCGCGTAGCGCTTGCCGAGCTGTGCGCGCAGTGCGGCCGAGAAATCACGGTCGAGGTCCGTGAGGCTGATGCCGAGGGCCTCCGGACATGCCTGCTCGAGGCTCTTGCCCTGGCCGAACATGCGCAAGAGCTGGGGGATCTTCTCGAAGCCGAAGCGCGTGACGATGTACTCCATGGCCACCGAGCTCGCGTAGTAGGCCACCATCAAGTCCTGGGGATTGCGCGCGTGCGTGAAGGCGTGATTCATCTGGACGAGTGAGGGCAGCCGATTGGCGATCAGGGCGTCGTAGAGTGGTCGGTCGTCTTCGCGCTTCCACTCCGGTCGGGCACGCTTGGTCTCGTACTCCGCCAGGCCCTCGGTGAACCAGCGCGGCACGCGGCTCTTCGAGAGCTGCACGTGGAACACGTGGGACAGCTCGTGCCACAGGATTTGGCCCCAGTTGAACTCTCCGCCGGCGGGCGAGAGGGCGGTCAGCACGCGACCGAAGCACACCCCCTGCAGTCCGAGGCGCGGTAGGCCCGACGTGCGCACCGAGAAGTGCTCCGGGCTGGCGTACAGCTCGATGAAGGTGGGCGCGAGCGGCGAAAACCCGTAGCGGGCCTGCATGTCTGCGTAGGCCTTCTTGAGCAGAGGCACGGCGTAGCGGCTCAAGAGCCCGCGCTCGTCCTTGTGCATGCGCAGCTGGAAGGGGGCGGCCTCGAAGTTCACGTACTGCTTGTTGATGATGTCGTCGTAGAGATTGAGCGTGTTGTAGACGAGGACGTTGTAGTGATCCCTGGCCCAGGCACGGTGCAGGGCGTCGAGGCCCTCCGTCTCACGCCCCACCCGCAGCAGGTTCATGCCGCGCGTGGCGTGGGCGTAGGCGTCTTCGGGGTCGAGCTTGAGCGCTTCGTCGGAGAGCCGCACCAGGTCCTCGTAGCGGTGCTCCCACTCGGCGTAGGTGGCGATGATGGAGTACATGCGCGAGAAGCGTGGGTGCTCGCTGAGCACCTGCTTCACGGCCCGCTCGAAGCCCGGCCCGTCCTCGGCCAAGAAGCGCACGGCGGCGCGCACGCTGAGCGCCTCGAGGTCGCGCGGGTTGATCTTGAGGGCGGCGTCGAGCTCGCTGTCGGCGAGCGGCAGATCCTCGTCGCGCAGGGCGATGGCGGCGCGCGTGACGTGCACCGCGGACAGGTTGGGATCGCTGGCCTGGGCCTGATCGAGCAAGGCCTCCACCTCGGGCACGGGGGCGTTCTGCTCGATGCGCAGGCGCGCCATGCGCTCGAGGGCGCGCGGCTGCTTGGGGTCCAGGGCGAGCACCTTGGCCACGCCAGTCTGAGCGTTGGCGAAGTCGTTCTTCTCCAGGAAGAGCTCGACCCATGCGAGCTCGATGCCGACGTTCTGGGGAGCGGCATGCACGGCGCTGGCAAAGGCCTGGTTGGCGTCGCGGTAGGAGCCAAGGCCATGGGCTGCCTCGGCCACCGCCCACATGCCCTCGGCGTCGTCGTCCTGGATGTTGCCGGCGTTGTAGAGGTCGATGATGCGGTGGAAGCGGGCGGCGGCCTGTTCGCGCTCTCCGCGCAGCGCGAGCATCTGCCCATCCAGCGCGAGCGCGCGCGGGAGCTTGCTCTGGAGCAGGGGCTCGAGCGTCTTCTGGGCCTTGTCGTACTCGCCGCGCGCGACGGCGTTTTCGGCGATGGCGAGCCGTTGGGCCGGGCTCTGGGTGGCCTTCTTGGGGGCGTCCGCGCGCGCTCCGAGACAGAGGAGGAGACACAGGGACGTCGAGCTCAACAAGGCCCGCATATTCCCCATGGTAGGCCCTAAAGAGCTCACAAGCGAGCCGTAAGCTTGACCTTGAGGTAGTGGTCGAGCAGCTTGGGCGCGAGCCCGCGCACGTCGGCCTCGAGCACGCTCACGCCGCGTTTTTCGAGGCTTCTTTCCAGGCGCTCGCGCTCGCTCAGGAGGTCGATGGCGGCGGCCTTGTGGAACACCTCGGCGGTGGTGCTCGGGAGCACATTGGCGCGCTTTTGGACGTGCATGTCCTGCAAGCTGACGCACACCGCGAGGTGGCGTCGGGTGAGCATGGGGGCGTGCTCGCACACGGCGCTGCCGTGGGTCTCGTTCTCGAGGTCGGTGAATAGCGTGATGAGCGAGCGCTTGCGTGCGTGGCGCTCCAGGTCGGTCAACAAGCTCCGCACGGCGAAGTGCACGGGCCGAGCCTGCGCCTCGCTCAGGGCGTCCACCAGGCGCATCAAGTGACGACGCCCGTGCGCGGGCGGCACCAGGCTCAGGCAGCTATCGGCGTACACCATCAGGCCCACCTGGTCACCGGCGTGAAGCGCGGCGTCGGCCAACGCCAGGGCCGCCTCCACGGCCACGTCGAAGCGCGACTTGAGTACCTTGAGCGTGCTGTCCGTCGCCGGCCCCGCGCGGTGCGATGAGGAGAGCACGGGCTTCTCGCCCACGGGTTGGCCCATCGTGCGGCTCGCGTCGAGCACCAACCACAGCGTCTGGCTGCGCTCGGGCTGATACAGGCGCGTGACCGGACGATGCCGGCGCGCGGTGGCTTTCCAGTCGATGGAGCGCAGTGGATCCTGGCTCACGTACTCGCGCAGGGATTCGAGCTCGCTGCCCTGGGTGGCGCGTCGCAGCTTCTGGGCCATGCCGCCGAGCTCTTCGCGGCGCGCGCGCTGTGCTTCTTCGTCGAGGGGCAGGGCGGGTAGGGCGCGCACCTCCTGAGCGTCGCCTGCCATGAGGTGCACGGCCGCGAGCCCGAGACGTGTCTCCAGGCGCAGCGCAACCCGCCCCAGACTCAAGCTGCCGCGCGCGGTGGGCGTGAGCTCGGCGTTGAGCTCCCTACGTTTGCCCGGAGGCAGCGCGGCCTGGTGGATCTCGCAGCTCGTATGCAAGGTCTCCGGCAGTTGATCGCGCACGCTGGCGCGCAAGAAGATCCCGCTGCGGTTCTGCACGTGCAGGCGTACCTGGGCCGGCGCTCCCACGCGCAAGCGAGAGGCGAGCTCGCGCTCCACGCTCAGCTGAGCCGCACGCAGCCGCAGGGCGTCGTACAAGAACAGGCTCAAGAGCAAGAGGTCGACCGCCAGGGTGCCGAGTGCAGCGTCCTGGGGCGCGGCGAACACGGCAGGCAACAGGCCCGCGGCCAGCCAGGCGAAGGCGCGCTTTCCCACACGGATCTGGCGGACCTCGCTGCTCATCAGCGCGGCACCACCACGCGCGACTGCACCATCGAGAGGACGCGGCGCGCGTCGAGGCCATCGAGCTCCGCTTCGGGCGCCAGGCGCAGTCGATGCGCCACCACCAGGGGCAACATCCGCTGCACGTCGTCGGGCGTGACGAAGAGACGCCCCTCGAGGGCAGCCGCCCAGCGCGAGGCCACGAGCAAGTGAATGCCCGCACGGGGACCTGCGCCGAGCACGATCATGGAGGAGCTGCGGGTGGCGCGGATGAGGTCGCGCACGTAGCGCCGCACGCCGTCCTCCACGCGCACGTTCCCGGCCAGCGGGCGCAGACCGAGCAGCTGTTCGCGCGAGACCACGCGTGCGATGCCGAGTGAGCTCGGATCGTGGGCCGCCACGCCCAGCTGAGCGCGCGCCAGGATCTCGTCTTCTTCGCTCTCGCTCGGGTAGCCCACGTCCACTTTTACCAGGAAGCGATCGAGCTGCGCTTCGGGCAGGGGGTAGGTGCCCTCGTGTTCGATGGGGTTTTGCGTGGCGAACACGGTGAAGCAGGCGTCGAGCTGGTGGGCCTGGCCTTCGATGGAGACCTGGCGTTCCTGCATCGCCTCGAGCAGAGCGCTCTGCGTCTTGGCGGGCGCGCGGTTGATCTCGTCGGCCAGCAAGAGCTCCGTGAAGATAGGCCCCTTGCGCAGATTGAAGCGGCTCTGGGCCAGGTCGAAGACATGGGTGCCCACCACGTCACTCGGCATCAGATCTGGCGTGAACTGGATGCGCCCGAAGCCGAGCCCGAGACATGCTGCGAGGCTGCGCACCATCATGGTCTTGGCGGTGCCCGGCACACCCTCGAGCAGCGCGTGGCCCTCGGCGAGCAGGGCGATCAACATGGCCTCGAGGGCCTCTTCTTGCCCCACGATCACCTTCTTGAGCTCCGCCATCACCGCGTCGCGCAAGGCGTGTAGTGCCGAGACTTCTTCACTCATGCCGCATCTCCATGTTGTCCGCCCGGCGCGTTGCCCGCCTCGGCCAGCGCAATCGCAAACGTGAGGTCCTGTTCTATCTTGCGGGCCCGCCCGAGCAGCGATTCTCCCCGCTGCAGAGGATCGGTCGCGTGAGCTTCGATCTTTCGCGCGCAGGTGGCCACGGCGTGGAAGCCCGAGCTCTCGAGCCATGCCGCGATGCGCTCCGGCTCCACCCCGACTGCGCGGTAGCGTCGGCCCAGGCGTGCGAGTGCGCTGCGTGAGAGCACCTGCAAGGCACCGGCCTCGTCGGCGCATTGCTCGTACATGCGCGAGAGCGCGCCCAGGTAGCTCTGACGCTGGCGAGGCAGCGTCGTCGGAGCTGGGCGCGCTCGCCCCAGGCGCGCACTGTGGGCCGCCAACAACGCCAGACCCACGAGCAGCACTTGCAGCGCGATCACGCCGTAGCCGCGCTCGCGCAGGTAGCCGATCAAGGAGCGACGCTCGCCCATGCCCAGGTGGTACTCGTCGAACCAGACGGGCCCTGCCGGTGCGAACGCGGAGAGCAGGCGCGACACGATGACGCCGCCGCCCTGGGCCAGCCCGCGGTTGGTGAGCGCCTCCGGCACCCCCAGCAGCACCACTCGGCCCCGTCCAAAGGGAGCGGTGAGCCCGAGGGGCCCGTACTCGCTCTCGAGCAGCACCGTGGCTTCGCTGTCCATGGCCACGCGCAGGTTGCGAGCACTCACCGCGTCGAAGGGCAGCATGTGGGCGAGTGGCGCGCCGGAGGGGACGGCCTCGAGATGCTTGGGCAACGTCGCTGCCTTGGATCCATGTTCGTTGATGAGCTCCTCGAGCCAGCTCTGCTTGGCGGGGTCGCTGCAGTCCGCGGGCTGATCGAATGACAGGCCGCTGCGCTCGGGCAGGTAGCCTTCCACGCCGGCCACGATCAGGAGCCCGCCTGCTTCGACGAAGCGCGTCACCTCCTCGCGTTCCGGTCGCAACAGCGGTCGCACTTGCTCGCCCTCGCAGCCTGCGATGGCGAACAACGTGCCGGCGTCGAGGTGACTGATCTCGTGGCTGAGGCGCGCCGGTTTTAGCCCCAATTCCTCCACCAAGCGGTACAGCGCGCGCGTACCCTCGGCTCCCGCGCCGTAGGTGGAGTAGGGCGCCGAGAAGCGGCCCCGGTTTCCCACGCGCGCAGCGAACACGCCGAGGCTCGCCAGCGCGACGATGCAGAGCACGGCGAGCGCGAACTTGCCGGGCCGCATCAACCGGCCCCCATTTCGCCGCCCGGCGGCTCGAATGCCACCAACGCGTTTGCCAGGCTCAGGCAGCGCTCGAACGCTGCCCGATCGAGCGACAGGTCGCCGTAGCGAACGGCGTCGAAGGTGCGGGTCAACTCGGCGAAGGGTGCACGCTGATCGCGTCCTGCGAGTTGCCGCAGGTAGTGACCGTTGGTGCGCTCAGGCGCGAGCTGGAGCAGGTCTTTGCGCGCGAGCCCGACCAGCGCCCCGAGGTACAGCGCGCGCAGGGCTTCGCGTGGATCGCGGGCGAACAACCGCGCCGCGTCGGCGAAGTGATCCTCCGAGGACCGCGCGAACGGATCGGGTTCGGGCTGGGCGGCGCTGCGTGATGCGCGCGTGGTGCGACGCGGGCCGCCGCTGAAGGCGAGCTTGGCGAGCGCGAGCATCAGCAGCACCACGGCCAGCGTGAGGAAGAGCTTGCTGCCCGGAAGATTGCCCCAGGACCAGCCGGGTGGGAGCCGCTCCGGCTTCACCTCCGAAGCTTCCTTGAACCAATCGTCGAACAAGCGCTCGAGCCAGCGCCGCAGCGCGCCCTTGCCGTCGATCCTCCAGCTCTCGTCGGGAAACTCCGCGAACGCAGGCTCCGCCAGGATGGCGAGCACGCGCGCCTCGAGGGCGGCGTCGCGCTCCTGGGCGCGCAGACACGACTCGTCGCAGGCGTCCTCGGGTGCGGGTTCCTCCAGTGCCACCTCATCGACGCCTGGCGACGTGGGCTCCTGAGCCAGGGCCGGTGCGGCGGAGCCAGCAAGCGAACAGCACAACAGCACCCCGAGACCCGCGCGTAGCTTCGTCTCTTCCTTCAGCGCCGCGCGTCCCTGCTTATCGGCCGAGCGCAGCGCTCGCGCCACCAGGGTCCGCACCCCGGCGCCCTCACGCACGAGCTCCGCGTCCACGTAGAACACGGAGGAGAGCGCGGCGCGCACCGGATCCAGCAGCGAAAGCGCGAAGGCCGTTACGCACAGGAGCACGAAGTGATTCTGAGGTGACACGAAGGCCCGCACGGACGCGAGGTCGAGCCCGAGCGAGGTTTGCCCCAGCGTGACCAGCAGCACGAGACCCGCGCCGACGTTGATCATCAAGGCGAGTCCACCCAGCAGCAAAAGTAGCTCGCACGCGAGGGCCTGGCCCCGCTGTCCTTCACAGTGCACCAGCGCGGCCCGCATGGCCCGAAAGCCTGTGCGCTCGCCGCTCACGTTCACCACCGCGAGCCAACTCGGTGCGATGGACCCGCGCAGGCACCAGAGCGGCAGCAAGAGCGGCAAAAGCCAGGGATCTACATGCAGCACGATCACCACGGGCCACAGCCAGAGCCAGAGCTCGACGCCCACCCAAAGGCTGGCGCGTACCACGAGCGACGCGGGAGCCAACACAGGACGCACGCCGCTCTGATCGAGCTCGTGTTGGGCCCGGCGGCCGGCCCAGCGCCCGAGCACCAGGGCGCGCAGCGCGAACGTGGCCACCAGCAGCAGTGCGAACAGGGGCCTCAGCGAGCGCACGCCCTCCACCCGCTCGAGGTAGTAAAGAGACACCGACAGCCAGGCCAGGAGCGCGCCGGGGAGCCAAGCCAGACCCAACTCCGAGAGCGGCTGGGTGCGCGCGATCTCCAGGGCGCGGTCGAGCGTCTCCAGGGCACCCCGTGGCTTGGTCGGGCTGCTCACAGCGAACCCGCCCCCGGCAGCATGACTTCCAACATGGTCCAGGCGAGTAAGGCCAGCGTCAAAAAGCCCAAGCTCAACGCCAGGCTCGGGGGCAGCCCGCGACGCGTCGTGGTGGGTTCGTTGGCCAGCTGGCGACTCAGATTCGTCAGGCAGGTCTGGCAGTGGTTGATGCCGTCGAGCTTGGTCAGGCAATCGCTGCAGAAGGCGTTCGAGCAGCGTACACAGACTCCCACCGCGTCACGCTGGGGGTGTCGGCTGCAGATGGCTGAGGGCCCGACCATAGGCCGGCAGATCCTACCACCTGGATGCGGCGGCGCGGACGGCTAAGCTTGTCCTTCGTACCCATGAAGCCGCTCCTCCTCCTCAAGGTCGGTCGCACGTTCGAGACGATCGCCGCCCAACGTGGTGACTACGACGTCTGGTTTCGCGACCGCCTGGGGATGAGCAACAGCGAGCTCCAGGTGGTGCATGTCGACCGCGGCGAGGCCCTGCCCGAGGCCTTCGACTACGCGGGCATCGTGGTCACGGGGAGTTTCGCCATGGTGACCGATCGCGAGGCCTGGAGCGTGGCGACCGCAGCCTACCTGCGCGAGGCCGTGCAGCGGGCCGTGCCCACCCTGGGGGTGTGCTACGGACACCAGCTCTTGGCCGACGCGTTCGGCGGGCAGGTGGCCGACAACCCGCGCGGACGTCAGGCGGGCACCATCACGGTCGATCTCGAGCCAGCCGCCGCGCTCGATCCGCTGTTCGCCGGGATGCCCGAGCACATGCGGGTCCAGGTGAGCCACAAGCAGAGCGTGATCGAGCTGCCGCCCACGGCCACCTTGCTGGCGTCCTGCGCAGGCGACCCGCACCACGCCTATCGCATCGGCGAGTTTGCCTGGGGCGTGCAGTTTCACCCCGAGTTCGATGGCTGGACGGCTCGCGCCTACATCGAAGCGCGCCGCGAGATCTTCCTGAACGAGGGGCGCGATCCCGACGCGTTGATCGCCGCCGTCGAAGACAGCGACCACGGCGGGCGCATCCTGACTCGCTTCGCGCGCCTGGTGAGCTAGGGGTCAGGGGCCTAGGTTCCGCGGACTTGCGTTTGCTGGGTCGCTCACGCACGCCGTTGCCGTTCAGGTCAAAGCCCGCGTCGCCGACCATGTCGAGGTCAACGGCCAAAGTCTTTCTCCGCCGGATCGCCGACCAACCCTGGGCGATCGCGGTCGCAGTGGTGGACATAGACGACGACTTTGACGGCGACGGTGTGCGTGAGCGCCTCCGCATTGACGATCAGCACATCTTCGTTTCACAAACCTAGCGTCGGATCTCCGCAGGACCGAGGATGGGCCCCACGCGCTGCGCCAGCGCGCTCATGCTGAAGGGCTTCTGAAGGAAGCTCTTGGCGCCGCGGTCGATCAACGCTTGGGCCTGGCCGTCGATGCTGTAGCCGGAGGCCACCACCACCTGCACTTCGGAATCGATCTCGGTGAGCCGCTCGAAGGTCTCAGCGCCCGACAGTCCCGGCATGATCAAGTCCAGGAGCACCAGGTCGACTTGGTAGGGGTGGGTTCGGAAATAGGCGATCGCGCTTTCGCCATCGGCGAATGTGGTGACGTGACAGCCGAGCGCCTCGAGCATGCCGCGCGCCACCTCGCGCACGCTCTCTTCGTCGTCCACCACCATCACGCGGCCCCGTAGGCGCAAGCTCTGGGGCTCGTTGTTCTCGGGGAAGAAGGAGACCCTGCGATTCGACACGGGTAAGTAGATCGTGAAGATGCTGCCCTTGCCGACATAGCTCTCCACGCCGACGGCCCCGTGGTGGTTCTTGAGCGTGCCGTACACGGCGGCCAGGCCCAGGCCAGTGCCGGCGCCGATTTCCTTGGTGGTGAAGAATGGCTCGAAGATGCGCGCGCAGACCTCGGGCTCCATGCCCACGCCCGTGTCGCGCACTTGTAGACACACGTAGTCGCCGGGCTCGAGTCCGTACGGGGGCGGCACTTCGTTGGACGGCAGAAAGTTCCTGTTGAAGGTGTGCAGGCTGATCGTTCCGCCTTCGGGCATGGCGTCGCGCGCGTTCAGCAACAGATTCAACACCGCGCTCTGCAGCTGCGACGGGTCGCCCACGGTGCGTGGCTGCGCGGCCCCGAGCTCGGTCTCCACCTGGATGTTCTTGGCAAAGCTGCGCGTCGCCAGCGAGACCACCTCACGGACCAGTCGGTGCAGATCCACCGGCTCGGAGAGGAACTTGCCGCGCCGCGAGAAGGCGAGCAGTTGCGCCGTGAGGTCGGACGCGACCTTCACCACGCTGGTGAGCTGTTCGAGCTTGCCGAGCACAGCGGGGTTCTCGGCGGCCGCCAGCTGTGCGAGCTCGGCGTAGCCCAGGATGCCTGCGAGCTGGTTGTTGAAGTCGTGGGCCACGCCGCCCGCCAGGCGACCGATGGCCTCGAGCTTCTCCGCCTGGGCCAGACGTCCTTCCAGGTTCTTGCGCTCGCGGATGTCCCGGATGAACGCGCAGCTGTACTGGGCCCCGCTCAGCATCAGCAGGGTCGCGCTCACCTCCACGGGCACGACGCTGCCGTCCTTGCGGCGATGGCGCGCCTCGAACGTGCGCCGTCCTGCGGTGCGCAAGAGCGTCCAGATCGCCGCCCAGTTTCCGAGGTCCAGGTCCACGTTCAGATCGAACATGCGCAGCGAGCACAGCTCTTCGACGCTGTAGCCGAGCATTCGGCTGGCTGCCGGGTTGGCGAATACGATGTGCCCGCTCTCCGCCACCAAGTACGTGGCGTCGGCAATGCATTCGAGGGCGAAGTGCGCGAAGCGATCGAAGTCGGCCGCGTCGACGCGTGGCCCACATGGGCCTTTGATTGGCTCGTCTTCGTCGCGTAAGCGCGCTCGGTCCACGGGTTTCCCCCTAACCACAGAACAAAGTATCACCTAGCGCGCCGAATGCAGGGGGCGAGAGCGCGCGTTGCGCGTTCCCGTGCGCTCTTGCGGGCGGTCCGTGACGGCCCGGGCGGGCGCGCAAATCTCCTGGCACTCGGGTTGCTGAGAGGCGCCGCAGTTCTCTTAGCTCGAGGTTTTCATGCGGACAGGCAACAAGCGCAGATTCGTTAACGCAGTGCTACAGGCGGCTTCGTGCGTGGCCCTCGGCTCGGCCGCTGGAGCGCGTGCCGACGCCATCACGGACTGGAACGAAAATGCCGTCAGAGCAAGCAAGGGCTTCGATGGCAGCGCCGGAACGGGGGTGGCGCTCGACTCCAACTTCGGCGCTCGCGTGGACGCCATCGTGGCGCGCGCCGCCTTCGACGCCGTGAACTCCATCGATCACTTCTTGCCCGAGGGCTACTACTATTCCGCGCAAAATACGGGATTCTGCGAGCGCCGCCGCTGCCCAAGCTGCCCACGACGTGCTGCTCGGTCAGTTGCCCGATCCGAGCGTCGACGCCAGCGCGGACGCGCGCTGGGCGCCCGTGCGGAAGTGGCTCGATGTCGCCCTGAGTGACTATCTCGCGGCCTTGAACGTGGCACCCGACGACGGCGGCGTCGCGGCCGGCAAGGCGGCGGCCCTGGCGGCCAACGGCGCGCGCAAGTTCGACAACGCGGCGCCCGTGACCAGCTATGGGGCGAACCTCACGCCCGTGTCCAATCCAGGCATTGGCGTCTGGCGTCAGAGCAATGCCGCTGCGGTGTTCGTCGATCCCGCCACCGGAGCGCCCACGGGCTTCGACGCGGCCGGCGTCATCCAGGGCCGCGCTGGCGTCGATTTGAACTTCCGCGACGTGCTGCCGTTCAGCTTGAGCGTCCGTGAGCGAGCGTCCCTCGTCTCGCGCGTGCCGCTCTCGCCCGAGGTTGGCAGCGCCGAGTACGAGCGTGAGCTGGCCTTCGTGAAGTCGGTAGGGCGTGACTCCTCCAGCGTGCGCAGCGCCGATCAGACCGCGCAGGCGCTCTACTACAAGCAGGACGCCGAGATCTTCGTGTTCGAAGCAGCCCGCGTGGCGGCCCTCGCGCGCGGCCTCACGCTGGATGAGAACGCCGCCCTGTTCGCCGTGTTGGCCAGCGCCGTGGCCGACGCGCGCATCGCGGCCTTCGCTTCCAAGTACGAGCAGCGCTTCTGGCGCCCCATCACCGCGCTCAACGCCGACGCCGATGGCGCCGTACGCAACGGCTACCAGGCCTGGCACCCGCTGGCCGCGACTCCCTCCCATCCCTCCAACACGGCCGGTCACAGCGCCACGGGAGCCGCGGGAGCGGAGATCCTGCGTGCCTACTTCGGCGACAAGATCCTGCCTTCGGGACGCGCCGTGACCTTGGGCACACTGCCCTGGCTCAGCGGTGGCAACAGCGGGACGGGCAAGGTCACCACGCGCCAGGTCTCTTCCTTCAGCCAGCTCCAGCTCGAGAACGGCGCGAGCCGCCTGTACCTCGGCGTGCACCACGGCTTCGACAACTACCAGGGCCAGCTGCTGGGGCTCGCCGTGGCTGACACGGTATTGCTGGGCGACCTGGCGGCGGTGGGCGTGCGCATCCCCGAGTCACCGGCCTCGTTCCTGCGCCTCGGCGTCACGCTGCTGCTCAAGCCCGAGACCTATGGGTTCTTCGGTCGGAGCACCGAGGCGCCCAAGTCCTGGCGCTGAGAAAGGCCCGCGATCAGCGCGGGGCTGCCCGCAACCTCGGCCAAACACCGCAGTTGACCGGCCTTCCTTGTCGTAATACACATGATGACAATGAAGCGCCTCCGAGGTCTCCACGCGTTGCTCCACGACGGCGTCGAAGCGATCGTCGACCTCGTGCAGGAAACCCACGAATCGGTTGCGAAAAAGCCCGAGCGGCTGCTCGGTGATGTGCCCGGTCTGGGCGAGGGCGCTGCGGTGGTCGGTGCGCTGCACGGCGGGATCGCGAGCCTGGTCTACGACAGCATTCGGCTGGTCAATCGCGGCGTGGAGGCGGTGGGAGGCCTCGCCGTGGACGCGGCCGATCGCAGCGGCGTGGGGCAACTGGTGGCGGAGCAGGCCTCTTTCGCGCTCGATCCGCAGGTGGCCCGCGAGCTCACCTGGTGGAGCGACACGGCGCAGAGCGCCCTCAACGCGTGGGCGGGAGATTTCCTGGCGCGCCGTGAAAACGCGCTCTCGATCCCGCTCGAGTTCTTCGTGGCGGGCAAGTCCGTGGCCTGCACACCCGAGGCACTGCGCGCGGCGCTCCCCAACGCCACGGGCAAGCTGTGCATCTTCGTGCACGGCCTCGGCTGCACCGACGCCACCTGGAGCTTCCGCGCGCGCGAGCAATACGGTGATCCCGACGCCAACTACGGCAGCTTCTTGGGGTCGGAGCTCGGCTACAGCGCGATCTACGTCCGCTACAACACGGGCCTGCACATCTCGCAGAACGCGCGCGCGTTGGCGGGCGCTATCGATGCGCTGCTCGCGGCGTACCCGCTGCCCGTGGAAGAACTCGCAATCGTGGGCCACTCCATGGGTGGCTTGGTGGCACGCGGGGCTGCTCACTACGCGCAGCTCGAACAGCGGCCCTGGGTTCAGCGACTGCGCCACCTCTTGTGCATCGGTTCGCCGCACGTCGGGGCGTCGCTCGAGCGCGCCACCAACGTGTTTACCCATGTGTTGATGCGCTTCGACACGCCCGGCACCCAGGTCCCCGCCAAGCTGCTCAACACGCGCAGCGCCGGCATCAAGGATCTGCGCTTCGGCTACGTGCTGGATGAGGACTGGACCGATCGGGATCCCGACGCCTTGCTGCGCGACGAGCGCAACGACGTGCCGTTGGTGTCGGGGGTGACCTATGGCTTCATCGCGGCCACCTTCACGCGCGATCCGGAGCATCCCCTGGGACGCTTGCTCGGCGACATGTTGGTGAGCGTGCCGAGTGCGCTCGGTCACTGCCCCGAGGGACGCCACGTGCGCTTCGACCTCGGGGAGGTGGTGTTCGGCGTGCATCACATCGCGATGCTCAACCATCCCGAAATCTACCAGCTCGTGCGGCGCTTCTTGTCGAGTCAGATTCTCGACGTCGCTTGCGAAGAGGTGTCCGAGACGGGCCCACTGCTGTTGCCCGCCGAGACGCCTGCAGAGACTCGAGAGAGCTGAACGCGCTCAGACCAGGGACACGCGGCCCGGATCGAGTGTGGGGCGCGAGGCCCGTGAGTGAGCCTGTTTGAGCTGGTTCTCGATGATGGTCACGGAGCGACTCAGCGCATCGTAGAGCTTGTACTCATCCGCCAGTGCGCGCGCCTGCGTGCGATAGCGCGGGTCGTCCAGCACCTGCATGACCGCCTTGCGCACCGCCTCGGGAGTCGGCTTGCCGGTCTTGAGGTTGATGCCCACGCCCGACCAGGCCACGCGTGCCGCGACCTCGGGCTTGTCCTCCGAAGCACCGGCGACCACCAGCGGCACGCCGTAGGAGAGCGCCATCTGCACGCCGCCGTAGCCGCCGTTGGTGAGCATCACGGAGGTCTTGGGTAGGAGCTCGGGGTAGGAGATGAAGGGAGCCACGCGCGCGTTCTTGGGCAGCGTTCCGAGCTTGAGGCTCTCCAGCGGGCGATTGCCGGTGGAGATCACCACGAGCACGTTCTGGTCTGCGAGTCCTGCGAGGGCCGGTGCGAACAGGTCGGGGTTGGTGTTCGCCACCGTGCCTTGCGTGATGTGGACCACGGGGCGGGTTCCATCGAGCTCGGACCAGAACGAAGGCTGCGGCACGTCTTGCGGCCGCTCGGCCGGCATCATGCCCACGAAGTGCACGTGACTCGGCAGGTTGCTGCGTGGGTACTCGAAGCTCGGCACCGTCGGCTGCAGGTAGAAGGAAGCGCGCGTGCCCATGTCGAGCCACCAGCCCGTCGGAGCCAGACCCACGCCTGCACGCGTGCGGTTCCAGTGTGTTTGAGTATCGCGCAGAGCGACGTTCTGCACGAACGCGTGCAGCATCTTGTTGCGCTGGCGGCCGAGGAACGAGGCGCTCGGTTGGATGCCGAAGCCGAACGGTGCGACTTCGTCTGCGCTGAGGCCGAGCGGCATCACGCCGAAGGTGCCGATGGGGGGACCGCCACGCTCGAACAGGAAGAGCCCGCCAATCATCCCGGGATTGCCCAGCACGAGGTCCGCCGGGAACTCCTCGATCACAGCTGTGAGATCCGCTAGCTGGTCCGGGGCCGCGTCGATGAAGACGTGCTTCATGTCGAACTTGAGCTGGTTGATGCCGCTCAACTTGGAGCGCTCTGGAAACGCCGCATCCAGCTCCGACTCGTCGATGTCACGGGCGCGCGTGTAGCCGAAGAAACGAGCGCCCGTGCGCTCCACGCGAGCGCGATGCTTCTCACCCGTGTACCAGGCGACCTGATGGCCGCGTGCGACGAGCGCGCGCGCCAGGGGCAGCATGGGCGCGATGTGACCGATGATGGGGACCGTTGCGATGAGGATGCGAGCCATGGGGTCTTCCGTAGGGGTGCCCGATCCTACGGAGTCTGAACCAGGCAATCGCCGCGGCCCCGGGGGCTTTAGGAACTTTTTAGGGCTCGGGCGCGACCGTGGTGTCCCCGGCGGGTGCTTGCTGCGGTGCTTGGAGGCCGGGGGAAGTCGGGGCAGGTGCGATTGGTGCGGACGCGGGGTGCCGAGCAGGAGCAGGCACAGGAGCAGTCTTGGGAGCGACTGCGTCGGGCGGGTTGTTGGCGGGCATACGTCCAGGTGCCGGCGCGGCGGGGCGCGGCAAGGGCAAACTCGGCGCGGGCGCAACCTTGGCGGGCGCTGCAGGAGGCGTGGGCGCGGGCGTGCTGCCAGGCCGGCGGAAGCGCTCGAGGGCAATGGCCAGGGCCGCCTCGGCTTCGTTGCCGACCGTATATTCGGTGGGCCAGCCCTCTCCCGTGACCGGAATCAAGTCGCCCAGGTGCTGCCGAATCCGCCAGGCATCCTCGGCCGTGCCACGCGCGGCGAAGTAGCGCAGCGCGATGACCCGGTTCCACCAGAACACCGAGTGCACCTTCTCGCCCAACAGGAGCAGCAGCGAGAGATCCGAGGGGTAGCGGTTCACGCGCTCGCTATAGGCGTCGATCTCCGACTTGGCGAAGTTCATGTTCCACTGCCGTGGCAGCGCTCGAAAGAAGGCCTGCAGCGACTGTGGGCCGCCGATCTCGAGCAACAACTCGGCCGCCTTCTGTCGCAGCCCAGCGTGCAAATGGTCGCTGGTGAGGATCAGCAACGACGGCAACAGGTCGCGCGAACGGCTCTCGCCCGCGCGCGCGATGGCGAGCTCGCGCACGCTCACCGGGGTCTTGTCGTCGAGGGCGAGCTTGAGCAGGGCCGGGATCTGCCGCTCGTCCACGTGTCCTTCGAGCAACGCGAACGCCAATGTGCGCTCTTCCAGGTCGTAACTGGGCTGCTCCGCGATGGCCAGCAGGCGCGCGCTGGCGGCGGGCTGGTCGGCAAAGCGTCCCAGGGCCGGCAAGAGGCGCTTCTGCAGGGCGTCCTTGCGGCGGGCATCGATCTGCGCCTCCACCAGTGTGGACTCCGTGTTGGACGCGAAGGCGCCCTCGCGCCGCAGCTGCTCCTCGATCACTCGGCGCTGGCGTAGGCTGCGGTAGTCGCCTTCCACTTGCACCAGGCGCACGGCCGCGGCCGCTCGCGTGGGCCCGTCGGCGCGCGCATCGATGATCTGTACGAGCCGCTCGAGATTGCGTGGCGTCTGCTCGGCGCTCAGCGCCTTCACCAGCACGGGCGCCGCGTGGAGCCCCATCCGTGCCGCCACGGCCTCGAGCGAGTACACGCCGCGGTCTGCGCGGGCGTCGAGGTCCTCGACCATCCAACCCAGCAGCTCGGCCCCGAGTTGATTGCGCTCGCTCTCGCCGAGCAGCGGCAAGAGCTCCACGCCGGCGTCCTTGGCGCGCAGCGCTCGGTCCGAGGGCTCGCGATAGCGGCTGGTCAGCATGCGTGTCGCGAGGCCGGCCTGGAAGGTCGGCACGATCTGGTTGCGGGCGTGGGACGACAGGCGCTTGAGGTCGTCGAACAGGACTTCACGTCCGTTGAGGTCGGGCCGCTCGAGGTCGAGCAGATTCAGCGCAGCGTCCGCGCGCAATCGAGCCGGCCGCGTGCCGTCGAGCAAGATCGCGCGCAGCTTCTCTGGACCCGTGGCCGTGGTTTGAAACGCCTGCAGATCGCGCTCATCGAGGCTGCAGCCAGATACCGAGCCGAAGCACACCGCCGTCGCAACCAGGACGCCTAGCGTCCGTGCATGCGTTCCCTTCCTCACGAATGCGCTCTTATCCCGAGTCGCACCAAAATGAAAGCCGGGCCGGGGCCCACCCCACCGCGAGGTTCGCTGCGCTCTCGTGGTGCTGCGAACTCATGCCTCGTCACGCCGGGTCGGCTCCGGTGAGTAGCTGGCTCAGGTAGGGAGCCAGCTGGGGCCACTCGTAGACGGCCGCGGTTTCGCGCGCCTCGCGGCTCATCCGGGCGCGTAGCTGGGCATCGCCCTGCAGGGTCCCGAGCACGCGCGCGAGCTCCGCGCTCTGGCCCGGTGGGACCAAAAAGCCGTTGATCCCCGGCTCGATCAGATCGGGCGTGCCGCCGCTCTTGCTGGCGATCACGGGCAGCCCCGCCTGCATGGCCTCGAGCAGGCTCGTGGGCATCCCCTCGGTGCGCCCGCTCGCGAGCTCGATGGAGGGGAGCACGAAGGCGTCCGCGGCCGCGAGCCAGACCTCTTTCTGGGGCCCGAGCACGTGCCCCACGAAGCGCACCGGGGCCGACAGGGCGCGTGCCTTGCGCTCGAGGGCTGCACGCTCGGGGCCGTCCCCGGCGATCACGAGCTCCGCTCCGGGCAGGGCGCGCACGGCTTCGATGGCGTGCTCGAGCCCCTTGATGGGCACCAGACGGCTCAGGCTCAGGACCGTGAAGCGCTGGAGGCCGAGCGCGCGACGCAGCTCCTGGCGCGCGGCCGTGCTCGGGGGCTCCGCGGCGGGTTCGATGCCCATGGCGCAGACGTGCATGCGCCCGGAGTGTTCGCTGCGCTCCACCGGCTCGAGCAGCGCGCCGAAACGAGAGCGCAGGTTGCGCGAGCTGAACAACAGCGCGCTGGCGCCTCGCGCGATGCGGCGGGCGAGCTCTCGACGCAGCGGAAGGCGTTCCAGAAGCGCCACGTCCGCCGAGTGCAACACGGCCAGGTGCGGGCGCCCTCCGCGCAGCGCTCCTGCGACCAGTGCGCACGGCAAGGCCCAGTGGCTCACCAGCGCGTCCCAGCCGTGTACTTCGCGCGCGGCCGCCACGCCGAGTCCGAGCGTGAAGGGGCCGAGTCCCAGGAAGGCTCGCGGATCGCGCCGCAGGTTGTCGAGCACGCCCGCGCCGTAGAAGGTGCGCTCCAGGGAACGCGGCCTCAAGTACGGCACCCAGCGCAGCGTGACGGGCGAGAAGTCGGGGCGTCCCGCGTCGACCCGCGCTGGCTCGGGCGCGAGCACACGAACCTGGTGTCCCTGCTCGCTCAGCGCACGCGCGAAGCCGAGCACGAAGTTTCCCGCGATGTCACCCTCGAAGCGGGGAAAGCTCGTGGTCAGGAGCCCGACGCGCACGGCACGTCACTCGCGCTCGGCCGCCGAGAAGCGCGGCCACATCGCAGCCCGCAGCGCCCGCCGCAGCAGCACGCGCGCCAGCACGAAGGGCACCACACCGAGCGCATGGCGGAGGCCCACGCCGCTGATCTCGTCCGCGTACACCGGTCGCACCACCACCTCGTGCACCCTGAGGCCTCGCTCGGCGAGCATCCCGAGCAGGTCGTTGGGATACCCGTAGCGTGGCCACAAGCTGTCGAGCGGAAGCGCCGATGCGGCCTTCTGCGAGATGGCCGTGTAGCCGCACTGCGAGTCGCGCACGTCGATGCCGGTGACCAGACGCGTCAGCCAGCTCAGGGCCTGATTGCCGAGCCAGCGCGTCCACGGCATGTGCCTGCGCACCTCGGGGAACGAAAGGCGATCCCCCTTCACGTAATCCGCCTCCCCACGCAGCACGGGCTCGAGCACACGTGGCAAGTCCGAGGGATCCATCTGCGCGTCCCCGGCCATCACCGCGCACACCTGGGCGCCGCGCGCGAAGGCCAGCTCGTAGCCAGCGACGATGGCGGCACCCACGCCGCGGTTCTCGGGCAGCCGCACGATCTCTACTCGTGCGTCACCCGCCGCCAGAGCGGCCTCGTGCGTGCCGTCGACGCTGCCGTCGTCGACCACCACGATGTGACGCACGAAGGCCGGCACGCGCGCGAGCGTGCGTCCGATCAAGCGGGCTTCGTTGTAGGCAGGGACGACCACGGCGATCGCGGCCTCCGCGGCCTGATCGGAGCGCTCGGAGACGACCAGCTGATTCATTCGACGGTAACAGTCTTGGCCAGGTTGCGCGGCTGGTCGACGTCGGTGCCCTTGAGGTCCGCCACGTAGTACGAAAACAGCTGCAGGGGCAGCACCGTCAAGAACGGCGTGAGTTCCTCGTCCACCAGCGGGACCTGCACGAGCTCGTGGCTCTCGTGGCGCGCCATCTCGTCGCCCTCGCTGGCGATGGCGATGATCTTGGCCTCGCGGGCCCGCGCCTCCTGCAGGTTGCTCATGCTCTTTTCGTAGTGGCGATCCTTGGGCAGGATCACCAGCACGGGAACTTGCGCGTCGAGCAACGCGATGGGCCCGTGCTTCATCTCGCCGGCGGCGTAGCCCTCGGCATGCACGTAGGAGATCTCTTTGAGCTTGAGCGCACCTTCGAGCGCGATGGGGAACGACAGCCCGCGCCCCAGGAACAGCACGTCGCGCGCTTCGACGTAGTGCTTGGCGATGTTGGCCACCAGCTGCTTGGTGCCGAGTACCACCTCGTTCATCTGGTGCGGAATCTTCACCAGACCCTCGAGCAACCTGGCCGCGCGCTCCTTGCTCAGGGTGCCGCGCCGGCGCCCGAGGTACACGCTAAGCATGATCAGCGCGCAGAGCTGGGTGGTGAAACACTTGGTGGAGGCGACGCCGATCTCGGGACCCGCGTGAGTGTAGAAGCTGGCGTCCGACTCGCGCGGGATGGCGCTGCCGATCACGTTGGCGATGGCCAACACGCGCGCGCCCTTCTTCTTGGCCTCGCGCACGGCGGACAGCGTGTCCGTGGTCTCGCCGGATTGGCTCACGGCCACGATCAGGTCGCCTTCGCCCACGATCGCGTCGCGGCTGCGGAACTCGCTCGCGAGCTCTACCGTGGCGGGAATCTTGGCGATGCTCTCGAGGAAGTAGCGGCCCGCCATGGCGGCGTGGTGGCTGGTCCCGCAGGCCAGGAGGTACACGCGCTTGACGTTGCGCGCGAACTCGTCGCCCAGGCCCACCTCGGCGCTGTGGATGTCGGCGTTCTCGAGATCGAGGCGCCCGCGCAGGGTGTCCTCCATGGCGCGCGGCTGCTCGTGGATCTCCTTCAACATGAAGTGCTTGAAGCCGCCCTTTTCGGCGGCCGTCGGCGACCAGTCGATGCGGCGTGTGGCGCGCTCGATGGGCTTTCCGTCGAGCGTCGTGAGACGCAGCGTGCCCTGCTCGAGCACCGCCAGCTCACGGTCCTCCATGATCACCACGTCGCGCGTGAACGGGAGCAGCGCGGGGATGTCACTGCCGCACATCACCGATCCGTCTTCACACACGCCCAGCACGAGCGGTGAGGCATCCTTGGCCACCACCACGCGACCAGGCTCGGCCTCGCTCATCACGGCGATGGCGTAGGCACCGTGGACCTGGGCGAGCGCCCGGCGCGTGGCGGCCTCGACTCCGTGGCCCGCCAGCACCTCGAGGTGCACCAGATGAGCGACCAGCTCGGTGTCCGTGTCGCTCACAATCTTCTGCCCCTGCTCCTTGAGCCGGGCGCGCAGAGCCAGGTGGTTCTCGATGATGCCGTTGTGCACGACCACCACGCCGCCTGCCATGTGCGGATGGGCATTCACCTCGGACGGGCGGCCGTGCGTGGCCCAGCGGGTGTGACCCACGCCCGTAGCACCCTTGAGCGGCTTCTGCTCGAGCGCCTTCTCGAGGTTGCGCAGCTTGCCCACTGCGCGCACTACCTCGATGTTCTTGCCGTTGTGGACCGCCAGGCCGGCGGAGTCGTAGCCGCGATACTCAAGGCGCCGCAGCCCATCCAACAACAAGGGCGCACACGCTTCCGGGCCAACGTAGCCTACGATTCCACACATAATGCCTCCGAGGGGACCGCGACTATAGCCCAGGTCCTCGGCGCAGTCGTCGAACCGACACGCGCCCGGCACGCGGCCAACACGGGCCGCGCGCTCGGTGTTTCGTGCTTACGGCTTGGCGGGTGTGGACGCGGCCGGAGCGGGCGCGACCTGGGCCGGCGCGGCCGGAGCTGGCGCGGCGGGTGCAGCCGGTGTCGGCGCGGCGGTCGGAGCAGGCGCGAGGGCCGGCGGCGTCGCTGGCGGGGAGGGCGGAGCGGGCGCCACGGCCGGACCCGGTGCGGGAGGCGCGGGTGGTGCGGCAGGGGCGACCGCAGGGGCGGCCACGGCCGCGGGCGAGCGCAGCGGGTTGCCGTTCACGTCGACCACCGAGACAGGTCCGAACTTCTCCAGGGCCGGGACCACGTCCGCTGCCTTGCCGACCACCACCACCAGGTCTTGGCTCGGATGGATGTAGGCCTGGGCGGCGGCCAGGGTGGCACGGGAGTCGACCTTGCGGATGTTCGAGCGGAAGCTGTCCCAGTAGCCATCGGGCAAGCCGTACACGCGCAGGTCCGACACCAGCTCGGCGATGCGATCGGCGGTCTCGATCTGCAGCGGGAACGAGTCGGCCAAGAAGCGATGGGCGTCCTCGAGTTCGGCCTGGGGCGGCGCCTCGCGTGTAATGCGATTGAGGTGCTCGTAGAAGCCGTCCATGGCATCGCCCGTGACCTGGGTGCGCACCGCGGCGGAGGCACGGATGGAGCCGACGTCCACGGTCTCGTCCAGACGCGAGTAGGCGCCATAGGTGAGGCTGCGCTTCTCGCGCAGGTCCATGAACAGGCGCGAGGCCGCCGAGCCGCCGAGCACCTGGTTGGCCACCATCAAGGGGATGAAGTTCGGATCGTTGCGCTTGAGCGCCAGGTTGGCGATCACGATCTGCGACTGCACCGACGCGGGCCTGTCCACCACGATGATCTCGCGGCTCGTGCGTGAGGGCGGCGCGGCGTACACCGGCTCCACGACGGTCTTCTTGGCCCACTTTCCGAACAGCTTCTCCGCCGAGGCCTTGACCTGCTCCGGCGTCACGTCGCCCACCACTACCAGGAACGCGTTGTTGGGCGCGAAGTGCGCGCCGTGGAACGCCACGAGGTCGGTGCGCTTGAGCTTCTTCACCGCCTTTTCGTTGGTGTCGATTCGCGAGTAGGGGTGCTGTCCGTAGAGCGCCTTGCTGAGCTCACGACGGGCCAGCCACACCGGCTTGTCCATCTTCAGCGTGAGGTCATCGAGCGTGCGCTTCTTGAGCTTGTCGAGCTCCTTCTGATCCAGCAGGGGCGTCAGCGCTGCCTCGGCCACCAGGGCGAGCGCGGCGTCGAAGTGCTCGCTCATGGAGTTCATGCTGATGCGCAGGGTCTCCTGGCCCGCGCCCGTGTTGAGGTGTGCGCCCAGGAACTCTACGGCCTCGGCGAACTGCGCCGAGCTCTTCTTCTTGGTGCCTTCCTTGAGCATGTCTGCGAGCAAGCTGGCCGTGCCCGGAAGCTCGGCGGGATCGCTCGCGCTGCCGCTCTGAATCACCAGCTCCATGCTCACGATGGGCAGCTGCGTCTGCCGCACCACCTCGAGCGTGAGGCCGTTCTCGAGCGCGACGTGGTGCACCTCGGGGAACGAGATGTCGCGCGCCACGGCCGACTTGGGCGGCGGCTGCCGTGCGGGCATGGCCGGTTCGACCGCAGCGGTGGCGTCGGGGGCAGGCGCGCTGGGCGTCGCCGGGGCGGGCTTGGGAGCGCTCGCACAGCTCGCGACGAACAACAGGGCGCCGAGGCTCAAGCTGCCTTGGATCATGGGGGCTTTCACTTGGCGGCTCCTTGCGTCTTCTCGGGCTGGTTCGTGACCACGTCGAGTACGGTGCGGCTCTGCGGGGCGAAGTAGCGGCTGGCGACGCGCTTGATGTCTTCATTGGTGACCGCCAGGTAGCGGTCGAGCTCGGTGCGCAGGATCTCCGCGTTGCCGAAGTAGAGCTCGTACTGTCCGAGCACCAGGGCGCGCTCGAGCGAGGACGCCAGGCCGAACACGAACATGCTGCGCATGCGGTTCTTGGCCTTCTCGAGCTCGCGCGGGCTGAGGCCGCTCTTGGCGACCTTCTCGAACTCGCTGAAGATGACCTGACGGGCAAGCTTGGGGTCTTTACCCTCGGCCACCACTGCCCAGAACGAGAACAGGTCGGGACCGCGGCGCGAGTCCGTGCCCACATTCAAGCTCGAGAGCAGCTCACGCCGCTTGATCAGCTCCTGATACAGGCGCGAGGACTCGCCATCGCCGAGCGCCATCGCCAGGATGTCGAGGGCGTAGTGGTCGGGATCGCGCGCAGGCGGGATGTGGTAAGCGATGTGGAAGCCCGGCAGCTGCGCCAGATCATCGACCATGGCCTCGCTGCGCTCCTCGGTCTGCGGATTGAGCGGACCGGGCTCGTAGGCCGGGCGCCCGCGAGCCGGGATGTTGCCGAAGTGCTTCTTCACCAGTGCGAGCGCCTCGTCGGGATCGAAGTCGCCCACCAGGGTCAACACCGCGTTGTTGGGCGCGTAGTATGCGTTGAAGAACTCCTGCACGGCCGACAGCGGCGCGTTCTCCAGGTCCTTCATGTCTCCAATGGTGGAGTGCGCATACGGCCAGTAGTCCTGGTACGCGAGCTCGTTGATGCGCAGCCAGCTCTTGGCGTAGGGCTGGTTGTCGTAGCTCTGCCGGCGCTCCTCCATCACGGTCTGCCGCTGGTTTTCGAAGTTGTCCTGGGTGATGGCCAGGGACTTCATGCGGTCGGCCTCGAGCCAGAGCCCGAGCTCGAGCTCGTTGGAGGGCAACGTCTCGTAATAGTTCGTGCGGTCTTCGCTGGTGGTGCCGTTCATCTCGCCACCGCGGTTGAGGATGAGCTGGAAGTGCTCTCCCTTGCCCACGTTGGCCGAGCCCTGGAACATCATGTGCTCGAACAAGTGCGCGAAGCCGGAGCGTCCGCGGACCTCGTTGCGCGAGCCCACGTCGTAGTAGACCGCGATGCCGACCGTGGGGATGGTGCGGTCCGGGCTCAACACCACGCGGAGCCCATTTTCCAGCGTGTGCCGGATGATCGGCAGCGAGGCCAGGGTGCTGGGTGGCACGGTCGGCGCGGCTGGTGCCGCAGCAACCGTCGCGGGTTGGGCTGCAGGCGGCGCTGCAGGGGCCGCCGGTTGCGCGACGGGCGGCTCGGGGGCCTTGGGCGTCGCTGGCGCGGTGCGAGGTTGGGGCGGAGGTACGGCGGGTTGAACGGGCTTCGGCTCTTCAGCCTGGGCTTGCGAAACACTGCCTGAAGCCGCGGGCTGCGCGGCGCAGAGCGAAAGCGTGACGCCAAGCGTGGTGAAGAAGCGTTTGTTCATCATGCATTGACCTCAGAACGTTGTGAGAGAGGCCGAGCGCGAATACCATGCTCTTCCGGCTCGGGCACCAAAACGCATCGAACTGGTGGGTGATTCCGCCTCCGCGGCGTCTCGCAGCGCAATCTTCGCGCACTGAACAGATGACCATAGGTAGCTCAGATGACTGCGGCAGTCCTTTCGATCGGCACCGAGCTCACGCGCGGCGAACTCGTCAACAGCAACGCGGCGTGGCTCGCTGAGCAGCTTACCGGGCTCGGCTTCGAGGTTCGCGATCATCTCACCGTCGACGACGACATCGACCGCATCGTCGAAGCACTCGCGCGTTTGAGCCGAGAGCACAGTGTGATCGTCTCCACCGGGGGACTGGGACCCACCACGGACGACCTCACCACGGAAGCCGTGGCCAAGGCGCTCGGCGTGCAGCTCGTGCGCGACAATGCCTCCTTCGAACGCATCGCGAAATTCTTCGCTTCGGTTGGTCGCACCATGGCCGCGAGCAACGCGAAGCAAGCGGACTTCCCCGAGGGCGCCAGCGTGCTGCTCAACGACCAGGGCACCGCACCGGGGTTTTCGATCGCCATCGGCAAGGCTCAGTTGTTCGTGATGCCCGGCGTGCCGCGCGAGATGAAGCACATCTTCCTCGAGCGCATCGTGCCGCGCATCGCCGGACTCGCGGAGCGCCGCAGCCACCAGATTCATCTGAGGACCTTCGGCTTGCCCGAGTCGCAGCTCGGCGACGCGCTCACAGGCGTGGAATCCCAGTTCCCGGGACTCACCATCGGCTACCGAGCGGGCTTTCCGGAGATCGAGATCAAGCTACTCACGCGTGCCGAGAGTGCCCACGCTGCGGAAGCGTTGGCGGAGCGCGCGCGCGAGGAGGTCATGCGACGGGTCGGCGAGGTGGTGTTCGGCGATCGCGAGGACACCTTCGCCGGCGCAGTGGGAAGGACGCTGCGTGATCGCGGCCTCACGCTCGGCGTGGCCGAGTCGTGCACCGGCGGCATGGTGGGCTCCATGCTCACGAGCGTGCCCGGTTCGAGCGACTACTTGTTGCTCGACGCAGTGACGTATTCGAACGCGGCCAAAAGCAGTGTGCTCGGCGTGAGCGAGGAGATCTTGCGTGCGTACGGCGCGGTGAGCGAGGAGTGCGCCACGGCCATGGCGCGCGGCGTACTGCGCGTGTCGGGCGCCGATCTCGCCGTCGCGGTGACGGGCATCGCAGGGCCCGGTGGTGGCACCGACGAGAAGCCGGTGGGTACCGTCTGGATCGCCGCCGCCGGGAAGGGCGGCGCAGTGTTCGCGCGGCATTTCCGCATGTGGGGCGATCGCGAGCGTATCCGAACCTTGAGCGCGTACACCGCGTTGAAGATGGTGCAGCGACTGGCGGTGGGTCGCGAGCCCTAGCAGGCAGCTGACCCAGTCAGCGGCCTGCTCCCGTGCCAGCCTCGCGCAGCGAGGCGAGCCCGTGCCCATGCCCGCGCCCGAACAGCCTCGGCGATCGCTCGCAGCACGTTTGACCGATTTGAGCCGAAGCAACGCTCTGCGTCGGGGTGAGGAAGTATCGAAGCGGTCTCCGCGTAGTTGGGTCTGCGATGTGCAGCCGTTCGGGAACGCGACCTCGAGGGTGCGTCCAACTGCCATCGGCGACCTGATCCCCAAGTAGCGCGAACCCCCCCGCGCTTCGACAGACATAGCGGAGTAACGAACGTGACGAATCGACATGGCGTTGTCGTCGGCGCACTCTTGTCCCTCGCGCTCGCCGGCTGCAGCGGCAGCGATACGGACGAGCTCGAATCCGAGCTAACCGGCCCGCGTGACGTCGACGCTGCCGTCGACGGTGGCAGCGCCGACGCCTCGCACAACGACGACGCAGCAGCCGACGCACGCCCACCCGAGCTATCCGCCGTCACCAGGCTGTCCAACGTGGATCCCGCTCAGGTCCCGCCGCCGCCCGCCTTCGATCTGCGCATCTCCCAGCAATGCAGCTTCGACAGCGAAGGCGGCCGCTTCGACTGTCCAGGCATCGACGATCACGACGGCGAGTTCGCGTTCTCCGTGGTGGAGCCGGGCGATGGCTCGCGCTACGGCGTGATCAGCGTGCGCTCCTTCCAGATCGAGATGGAAGGCGTGGTCTCGGTGCGCGGCGATCTTCCGCTGGTCATCGTCGCGCAGGACACCCTCAAGGTGTTTGGACGCATCTCGGTGGCCTCCGACGGCAGCACCGCCTACGCGGGTGGTTTCGCGCCCAATGCCACAGGCGACCTAGGCAACGGACCCGGCGCAGGACAGCGCGGTTTGGTCGGGCAGTTCCGCCCCTCGAGCGGCGGCAGCTCTTGCGGCAGCGGAGGACGCGGCGCCACGCCGGACAACAGCCCCGGCATCGCCAGCGGCGCGGCCTACGGAAGTCCAGCACTCTCGCCCCTCGTGGGCGGGTCCAGCGGCGGTGGACCGAACGGTGGCGCGGGCGGCGGTGCCCTTCAGCTGGTGGCCGGCAATGAGCTTCGAGTCGGCCCCTTCGGTGTCGTGGATGCCGGCGGCGGCGGAGGCGGCAATACCTCCTCGGGTGCCGGCGCGGGCGGGGCGATCCTGCTCGAGGCGAAGGGCGTGATCGTCGACGGTATCCTGGCGGCCAACGGCGGAGGTGGCGGTGCGGCGCAAGGAGGCAGCGGTGGACAGGACGGCCGACCAGACGCCGTGGCGGCGGCGGGCGAGATCGCTTCCCTGGGCGGTCAGGGCAGTGCGGCCCAGCAAGCCAACGGCGGCGACGGCATGTTCATGACGCAAAATCAGGCGCTTGGCGGCGGTGGAGGGGCAGGTCGCATCCGTATCAATACGGCCGATGGCAATGCTCAGATCAGTGGAACGCTCTCGCCTGCACAGGTGACCGGATGCGCCACCGTAGGGATCCTCTGAATCGAAGCTCACCAAAGTGCGTCGCGCGTATGATTCAACCCAGGAGCGTCACCCTTGACGCAGTTGGTTCCCGGGTCGAACATCACCCCTAATTCGCGCGCACCCGAGTGCGTGCCGAGCAGGCGGCCAGGAGGCACGCGATTCATGCAACCAACCAGTCATCCGGATCAGCCAGTCAGGCATAGCTACCCACTCGCAGTATCCGATGCAGGCTTCAGCTCCTCGCTGAGCCTCTTACTCTCCACGCTGCCTTACGCGCTGGTGCGCTTCGGCATTCTGTTCGGTGTCAGCGTAGCCACCTTGATTTGGTATGGCGTGACCTTCGGCGGCGGCGCGTTCATCGGACAGCGCGTGCCGCTGCTCGGTTACGCCTGGATCTTCGGCGGCCTCGGCGTCTGGGGTTACCTGTACTGGTTCATCGTTCGCTACTTCCTCTATCTGCTCAAGGCCGGACACATCGCCGTGCTCACCGAGTTGATGACCCACGGTCGCGTCAACAACGGTCAGGAGGGCATGTTTCAGTACGGCACCCGCGTGGTGAAGGAACGCTTCGGCGAGGTGAACGCGATGTTCGCCCTCGACGCTTTGGTTGCCGGCGTGGTGGGCGCCTTCAACCGCACCCTCAACTGGATCTCCAACCTGCTGCCGATCCCCGGCTTGAGCAGCCTCACGAACTTGGTCACGGCGGTCGTGCGAGCCGCCACCACGTATATCGACGAGACATTGTTCTCCTACAGCCTCGCCCGCGGCGACGAGAACAAGTGGCGCAGCGCGAAGGACGGACTCATCTACTACGCGCAGAACAGCCAGGAGATCCTCAAGACCGGCGTCTGGATCGTGGTGCTCGACTGGGCTCTCACCTTCGTGGCCTGGGCGGTGTGTTTGGTGCCCGCAGGCGTGCTCGCTTGGCTCCTGCCGCCCGGCGGATTCGGCCAGTTCGGCGTGCTGCTGCTGGCTGCGCTGGCCGCCGCCAACCTGCGTTCGGCGTTCCTCAAGCCGCTCTTCCTGATCATGGTGATGGTCAAGTTCCACGTCTCCGTGCGCAACCAGCCGATCAACCTCGAGTGGGATCAAAAGCTCAGCAGCATCAGCGACAAGTTCGTCGAGCTAAAGTCGAAGATCTTTGAGGCTCCTACGGCGCCCAATCTGCCTGCTGTCTCTCCCTCTCCCTGAATCCTCCTACTCCACTTTCCCGACGTTCTCTTGAGAGAGAGCTAGTGGGAGAACTCAGAGAGATGGATGACGTACCAGCGGTCGTCCCACGTGATCAGCACCCGGACCTCGAGTTTGCGCTTCTGCTTGCCCACTCGGTAGTGCAGCCATGCGTGACGGGCCGCCCAGTAGGGAAGGTGATTGCCTTCTTCACCCGGCTTGACCCAACCGCCGCGCCGCGTGAGCTCGAGGCGCTCGAATTCGGCCTTGTCGAGGTCTGGCGTGTTGTGGTGTAGCGCGTGGATATCTTGGTCGAAGCGCGCGCGTAGTTTGTCCCAGTAGCGTTCGGGCTTCTGCATGGCTTTCACGAGCAGGAAGGCGTCGCGCGGGAAGAAGAACTCGGCGGCGCGTGCGGGCTCGTCGTGGACGATGGCGTCGAACAAGAGCTTGGCGTGGGCCTGGGCGGACTCTACCGGCGGGCGCGGCGGAACCTGCGCGAGGTCGGCGCGATTGCTGGCCGGTACGCCATCGTTGGCGGGCACTGCTTGCGCATGGACTTTGGTCAGGCCGAGCGAGAGGAGGAGGGCGATGAGCAGGGGCAATCCCATGAGTGCCAAGCTTTACCGATCACCAGCCGAGTTGCAGTCGAATGTGTGTCGCGAGCTCGCGTCCCATGCGCGCGTGGGTCTTCTTGTTGGGGTGGTAATCGCAGCCGAGTCCTTCGTTCGGGTCGCTCCAAAACTCGATGGAACTCACGTGCGTGACACCGCTCTCGCGCGCGCCAGCGAGCACCTTGGCGATCCAGTTGCGGGCCAGGGTGCGCGCCATCGGCTGTGGATGGTCGTCGGCTAGCATCGGGCCTAGCGCCAACACGAGCGCTGCGTGGGCGTAGCGCGCGTGCAGCGCGGCGAGCAGCGAACGATAGGTCGAGACGAACTCCCTCTCCTCAGGCAAGCCTTGGATGAAGTCGTTGGTGCCGAGGTTCACGACCACCACGTCTGCCTTGCCATCGTCCACATGGGAGGCTCCTCCTTCGGTGGGGATCGCGCGCGTCCAGAGCTTGGGCAGAGTAAGCGCCTCTCGTGTGTCGTAGTTGCGGGTCAGGCCCTTTCCGCTCCAGGCCGCCGCCAAGTAGTCGGCCAACAGTTCGCGGGCGGCGTGCGCGCCGTAGCTCTCGTAGTTGTTCTCCGTGCCAGCACTCCAGTGGCAGCTCTCGCTCTCGCCTTCGTTGCCGTAGCCCGCCGTGATGGAGTCGCCGAGGAAGACCAGGCGTCGCGTGCGCGCGACGGGCGGTCGCGTGGATGCCTCCGGAGCGCCTTCGACCACGAACGCGTGTAGCGTCACGACGCCCACCTCGGCCTCACTGCGTTTCCACAGGAGCGCGCGGTGCGGTCCCGGCGGGAGTCCTTTGGCGAGTTCGTAAACGCGCCTCCCCTCCGAGAGGGCCAACGTCCGAGGAGGACCGCCGTCGACGATCAGCGTCAACCAGTCGGTCTCGCGGGTCTCGTCTTCGATGGGGGTGTCCGTGAGCTGCACGCGCAGCCCGCTGCCCACGAAGGCGAGCTCCACCTGCGTGCCGGGCCAGGCGAAGCGAACGGCCTTGGGATCGCGGTGATCGAACCAACCCGTGTAGCGCAGGCTGGGATCGTCGGCGCTGACCGTGAGTTCCCTGGGGCCCCGCCGACACGCGAAGCAGAGGCAGCACATGGCGATCAGCAACATCCGCCCAAACACCGGGCCAGCATATCAACTGCCCGGGCCTGGCACCCTTGCACCATCCCCGTCGGGGGACGCCGAGCGCCTCGCGAGCCCCTCGAGATCGCTATCCACAGCGCGTTCAGATCGCAGCGATCGTTTTGTTCAGGTGTCGCGAGGGACGCAGATAGCTCCGCAGGTCGTCTTTGTATGTTTCCGAAATTACTTGGTTAGTTTTGAGTGCTCCCGACCGGATCGAGGGGGCTCGCTGCCAAAATGTGAACGCAAGTACTGTACAAACGAGCACGTGTCTTCCACACTCTGTCCTCACCACGACGTCCGGCGCGCGGTAGAGCGCGTGAGCACAACACGAGGAACTGGGGATGCAAAAAGACGCGAATCGCGAGAAGGCGCTCGAGCTCGCGCTCGGCACGATCGAGAAGCAGTACGGCAAGGGTGCCATCATGCGACTCGGCACCAGCGATCAAAAGGCCGACGTACCCGTGATTTCCACGGGCTCCACGTCCCTCGACATCTGCTTGGGCGTCGGCGGCTATCCCCGTGGCCGCATCATCGAGATCTTCGGTCCCGAGTCGAGCGGTAAGACGACCCTCACGCTGCACGCCATCGCCGAGTGTCAGCGTGCCGGCGGCATCGCGGCATTCATCGACGCAGAGCACGCGCTCGACATCAGCTACGCCAAGAAGCTCGGCGTGAACGCCGAGGAGCTCCTGGTTTCGCAGCCCGATCACGGTGAGCAGGCCCTCGAGATCGCCGACATGTTGGTGCGTTCGGGAGCCGTGGACCTGGTGATCGTGGACTCGGTGGCCGCCCTGGTGCCCAAGGCCGAAATCGAAGGCGAGATGGGCGACAGCCACGTGGGCCTGCAGGCGCGCTTGATGAGCCAGGCCCTGCGCAAGCTCACCGCCACGGTGCACAAGTCCAACACCACGCTGGTCTTCATCAACCAGATCCGCATGAAGATCGGCGTGATGTTCGGCTCTCCCGAGACCACCACCGGTGGTAACGCGCTCAAGTTCTACTCCTCCATCCGCCTCGATATCCGCCGCGTGGGCTCCATCAAGGTGGGCGAAGACGTGATCGGCAACCGCACGCGCGTGAAGGTCGTGAAGAACAAGATGGCGCCGCCCTTCATGGCCTGCGAGTTCGACATCATGTTCGGCAAGGGCATCAGTCGTTCCGGCGACGTGATCGACCTCGCCACCGAACTCAAGCTCATCGACAAGTCGGGCGCTTGGTACAGCTACTCGGGCGAGCGCATCGGCCAGGGTCGCGACAACGCCAAGGTCTATCTCGAGGAGCATCCGCAGATGCTGGACGAGATCGAGCGCAAGGTGTTCGAGGCCAAGGGACTCACGCACGGTAAGCCCGCGCCCGCCCCTACACCCACTGAGGAGAAGCCCAACGGCGCTTCCAAGAAGGAAAAGCCGCGTCCGCAGGCGTGACCGCCCCTTCGAGGCGCCGCCAAGACGGCAGCGCCGAGTCCCGCCGCCAAGGCGGCTAGAAGGAGCCCGAGCCAGGCGCGAGATCATTCCGGCTAGGCTGCTCGCGCGGGCTCGGCTCGCGTGCTTGGTTTGAGGGAATGATTCGGATTCTCTGGTTCTTGCCCCTACTGCTGTCGCTGGCCTGCGGCTCCAAGGCGCCGCCCGCGCCGGTGGTCGGCCGGGCGGAGCGCCACGTGGGGCCGCTCCACCACTTGGTGGTCCCGGGGGTTCCCACCATGCTGGTGGCTCAGCCCAAGGTGCTGCTCGAGTCCCCCTCCGTGCGCTCGCTCTGGCGTGCCATGGTGGCCGAGGACCATGAGCGTGCCTTCGCGCAGCGCACCGGGGTCGATCCTTTGCAGGTCTCCGAGTTCGTGGCGCTCGAGGTGCCGCCCCACGGCTACATCGTGATGGCGCGTGGTCCGTTCGATGCCGACGACGTGGTGAAGCGGGCCGGGCAGCGCATCGCCGTCCTCGACGTCACCAGCGACGAACCCATGGTGCGCCGCGAGGGGTTGCGTGGGGACGGCCGCTACGCCTATGCGAGCCTGGATTCCCACGCCATCCTGGCCGCCAAAGACGCGCCCCCGGACCTGGTCGGCGCCATGTTGCGCCGCACCCAGGACGCCAAGACGCCCAGCGCGTTCGATGCGCCGGACGCCGAGTCCCTCGAGGCGGCCCACGTGAGCGCGCCGCTGGTGGTATTCCATCTGGCTCCCATCGGCTTTCAGCCAGGCACGCCCATCGCGCTGCTTTTCTCGCGCCAGCGCTCCCTGGCGTTGGCGGTGAGGCCTGCGGGAACCATGCTCGCCGTGGCAGTCGACCTGCGGGGCGAGTTCCCACCGGGCGCCGAGCACAACTTTCGTACGCTGGTCCACAGCATGGGGCGAGAGCCGTTCGGTGCCTCGCTCGGCCTCACACAGGTGGCCGAGGGCATGGGCGTGCGCTCCGACGAGCAGGGAGTGCTGCTTACGGCGAACCTGGAGAGCACCGCCATCGAGAGCACACTCAAGCTGATGTTTGCCCAGGAAATGCGCGAGTTGTTCGACTAGGGGATGCCCTACAAAGTGTCCCCACAATCGGTCGCGTGGCCGGGAGTCCTCTGCTACACCCTGGCGGCCATGTCGAAGCGGAACGGCAGCCTCTTCCAAGTCGGCGACCGCGCGGTGTACCCCGCCCATGGAGTCGCGGAAGTCGTCGCCATCGAAAGTCGGGATCTGTCCGGTGCCCAGAAGGACTTTTACGTCCTCAAGGTTTTGCACTCCGAGATGAAGCTCATGGTCCCCGTCGACGGCGCCGACCGCGCAGGTCTGCGTCGCATCGTGACGGCCGAGACTGCCGAGCAGGTCTTCGACGTGCTGAGGTCGACCGAGGTCGCGGTCAAGCCCGGGCCCTGGAACCGCCGTTTTCGCGAGTACACCGAGCTGGTCAACAGCGGCAGCCTGATGGAAGTGGCCAAGGTCTTCCGCGACCTCTGGCGCATCCGCCCCGATCGCGAGCTCTCGTATGGCGAGCGCCGGTTGCTCGAGCAGAGCAAGACGCTGCTGGTGGCCGAATTGGCGTTGGCCCAGAGCCTCGAGCAGACGGCTGTGGAAAGCGCCCTCGAGGGCGCCGTTGCAAAGGCCTGAGGCGCAAGGCGCGAGGCGCGCCAAGGCGTGAGGCGAGAGTGATTTCATGGATTTGAGCTGGCTCAAGCGCGACGAACACGGACTCGTGACCGTGGTGGTTCAGGACCGCATGAGCGGCCTGGTCCGCATGGTGGCGCACGCGAACGAAGAGGCGGTGGCGGCCACTTTGAGCACGCGCCTGGGACACTTCTACAGCCGTTCGCGCAAGCGACTCTGGAAGAAGGGCGAAGAGAGCGGCCACGTGCTGCACGTGCACGAGATCTGGGCCGACTGCGACGCGGACTGCCTGGTGTACCTGGTCGACCCGGAAGGCCCGAGCTGCCACACCGGCAGAGAGACTTGCTTCTACTCACGGGTAGCGAGCGACGGTACGTTGCAGCCCGATACGGGCGATCTGGCCGCACCCGTCTTTCCGCGGTTGTGGCGCGAGCTCGAGGCGCGCCGCGATGCGCCGGCGGAGCGCAGCTACACGCGCTCCCTGCTCGACAAAGGCGCCTCCAAAATTGCAGCCAAGCTGCGCGAGGAAGGCGACGAACTCGCCCGCGCGGTGGAGTCCGAGAGCGACGAGCGCGTGGTCAGCGAGAGTGGCGACGTGATCTACCATCTGCTGGTCGGGCTCTTGTTGCGTCAACGCAGCCTTCGGGACGTCCAGGCGGAGCTGGCCAAGCGCTTTGGTGTGAGCGGCCACGACGAAAAGGCCTCTCGTTCGAAGTGAGCGTCGGATGGAGGCCGAGTTACCTCGGTGTCCCGACGCCAGCATCTCCAGCCGTGGGCTGTCCTACCAATCGGGCCTGTCGATTGGACTGAGCGCGCCAGCTCCGGCAGTATCGAGCTCGATGAAAGCTTTCCCGAAGCTCCTCGTGGCGATGTCAGCTCTCCTGGCCGCCTGCAGCGGCAGCGGTGTCGATGGTGCCCCTCCCGGCGAGGAGGCTCCACTCACCGGCTGCGAGTGCGGGCTCGACTGGCAGATCGACAACCTCGCCGTGTGCGTGGTTCGGCAGACCGGGTTCACGCAGGCATCCGTCTACTCGTCGCACCTGGACACGAACGGCATCCAGCACTGCGATCCGGCTCGCACCGCACCTCAGCCGGTGCCCGCCGACGCCTGGAGCGCCAACCGCGTCAAGTCGGCCTGCGCAGGCACCGGCACGCTGTGCATCGCGCTCAAGCAGGGGATGATGGATGCGGACGGCGGCGTCAGCTCCTCGTGCACGCTCCTCGAGCACTGCTCCGAGATCGACTACACAACGCCCAACGAACCGCTCGAGCTCCCGCCCCTCGCGGCCTGGTCGGTGGCCGACGCCAACTGCGCGAACAGCTACGATCAGGGCGCTGGCTTCTACGAGTTCAACCTGACTAGCGACGCGTTCAGCTGCGGCGCAAAGAACCCAACGCTGATCAATCGCCGGCCGGCCTGTCCGCCGGGCTGTGATCTCGAGCCGGCTGGCACTCCGCGTTGCGCGGTGTGTGACCTGTGTCCGGCGGACTGCGCCGAGGGCTCCACCGAAGAGCGCTGCATCAACTGCGGCGGCACGGGCAGCGGCGCGGTGGCCTCCTTCTAAAAAGGTCCCCTTTTCTCGTGTTGTCTCCGGTCTTGGCCGGCGCTTCGTAGGCGCGGGCGTTGGAGCGGCGAGAGCGCGCGCCTTGTCGAACCAGCGTCCTCACAGGTGCGCCGGCCGCTCAACCGCAACCGACTCCCATCGAAGCATCCGCACCGAGCGACAAGGGGCCCTCTCGTCGTTCCAGCGGCCCCGCGCCTACGAAGCGCCGGCCACAACCGAGCGCCACAGGAAGGAAGGACGGAGGAGGAGAGGAGGGGTGGCGTTTTGCGAGAAAGCATGGATGCTAACGTGTGCCGACCGTGGGCCCGATCGGGGCACATCCTCGGCTCAAGAGTGACTCACTCTGTTGCAACTGCGTGGAGAATCCGTGACAAAGCAAGCTCTGCCGGGCCCCGTCGCCGCCGTCGACCTCGGCTCCAACAGCTTTCACATGGTCATCGCGCGTGTGGTGGACGGCCATTTGCACGTCGTCGATCGCATGCGTGAGCGTGTCCAACTTGCTTCGGGTCTCGGCGACGATGGCAACGTGTCTCCCGAAGCGGAGACGCGCGCCTTGGCGTGTTTGGAGCGCTTTGGTCAGCGCTTGGCTGGCATGCCGGCCGACCGCGTGAGCGCCGTGGGGACCAACACCTTTCGTCAGGCCAAGAACCGGCGCACGTTCCTGCGCAAGTGCGAGGCGATGCTCGGACACGAAATCGACGTGTTACCCGGGCGCGAAGAGGCCCGCATCTTGTTTCGCGGCGTCGCGCACGACCTGCCCGCGATGGAGGGGCGTCGCCTGGTGGTCGATATCGGCGGCGGCAGCACCGAGTGCATCCTCGGTGTGGGCGAGGAAGCCCAGCGCATGGATAGCCTGCAGATGGGTTGCGTGTCCTACTCCGAGCGCTTCTTTCCTGACGGCAAGATCACCCGCGAGCGCTTCAAGCGCGCGAGCATGACGGCGCGCCTGGAGCTGGAGCCCATCGAACGGCTCTATCGTCGCGTGGGCTTCGAGGAGGCCGTGGGTTCTTCGGGCACGGTCACCGCTATCGAGGGCCTCTTGCGCGCCATCCCGGCCATGCAGAGCGTGTCGGGCATCACCATGACCGGCATCAAGCTGCTGCGCGACTCGATGATCGAGAAGGGGCACTTCGACAAGCTGGACTTGCCGGGGCTCTCGCCCGATCGCCGCAACGTGATCGCGGGCGGCGTGGCCATCTTGCACGCGGTGTTCAAGAGCTTCGGCATCGAGCGCGGGATGCGCGTGTCGAAGTCGGCCCTGCGCGAGGGGCTGCTGCTCGAGCTGGTGGGCGGTCTCGGGGACGAAGACGTGCGTGAGCGCACCGTCACGCGCCTGCGCGATCGCTACGCCGTGGACATCGAGCAAGCGCGGCGCGTGGAGGAGACGGCGCAGGCGCTCGCGCGGCAGCTCGAGATCCAGTGGCAGCTCACGGGTCGCGAGCTGCGCATGCTCAACTGGGCTTCGCGCCTCCACGAGATCGGTCAAGCGCTGAGCTTTGCGGGCTATCACCGCCACGGTGCGTACATCATCGCCAACTCGGACATGCCCGGATTCAGCGAGCAGGGCCAGGCCTATCTCTCGGCGCTGGTCGGGGGCCACCGTCGCGCCTTCGACCCAGACAAGCTGCAGGCCCTGCGCCTCGTCGATGGCGAGCGCGCCGTGCGCGTGGCGTCCATTCTGCGCATCGCCGTGCGCATCAACCGCGGACGCGAGACCGTGCCTACGCCGCTGGTGCGCGCCACCGATCAGCGGCTCGAACTCGACTTCCCCGCGGGCTTCCTCGACACCAGCCCGATGACCCGCGGTGATCTGGAAGAAGAGCAGGTGCTCATGAAAGCGGCGGGCACCGAGCTCATCTTCCGCTGATCAGCCGGGCGGCATCAGCACGCCGTCGATCACGTGGATCACGCCGTTGCTGGTGACGATGTCGGGCAGCACGACCTTGGCGTCGTTGACCTTCACGCCGTTGCTGAGGTCGACGGTCACGTCGGCGCCGTTGAGCGTCTTCACAGCGCCGGCTTTCAGCTGAGTCGAGAGCACTTCGCCGTTCACGACGTGGTACGTGAGGATCGAGGTCAGCTGGTCTTTGCTCAGTGAGTCGAGCGTCCCCGCGGGCAGTTTGGCGAACGCGGCATCGGTGGGCGCGAACACGGTAAGCTTGGCCTCCGGGTTGCTCAGAGCGTCGGCGAGTCCGGCCTTGGTGGCCGCACTCAGGAGCGTGCCGAAATCTCCGGCGTAGCTGGCGGCCTGCACCAGGTTGGGCGGCAGCAGCACCTTGTCGATCACGTGGATCACGCCGTTCGATGCCTGGACGTCCGCGCTCGTGACCTTCGCGTCGTTGATCGTCACGTCGCTGCCGAGCTTGACGAAGGCGCTCAGGCCTCCGAGCGTCTTCACAGGGCCTGCCTTCAGATCGCTGGACTCCACCTCGCCCGCGACCACGTGGTACTTGAGGATTGCCGCGAGCTCGTCGTTGCCTAGCGAAGACAGGGTGCTCTCACCCAACGCATCGAACGCCGCGTCGGTCGGTGCGAACACCGTGAAGGGACCTGGGCCGGCCAGGGCTTGGTCGAGGCCCGTCGTGGTCAGGGCCTGAGCGAGCGTCTTGAACGTTCCCGCCGCGGCCGCGGTCTCCACGATGTTCTTGTCGCCCGCGGGATTTCCGGCGTCGCCATCACCGTCGCCGCCCGCGTCCGCCTGCGCTTGGCCGCCGTCATTGTCGTCGCCACAAGCCGCGGATCCGGCCAGCGCTCCCAGGGTCAGCAGCAGGCGAAAGCTCCATCGCGTCGTCTTCATCGGGTCCTCCTCGAGCCGGGCCGCGCTGTGCGGAACCGGTCGAGGCAATAGGTAGTAGTTCGTTCAATGTTTGTCCAATGTTAAAGGCGCGAGTTTGTCTAAGCTTTGTTTGAGCGCGTGGAGGCGCATCAAAGCCCAGTGATTCTCATGACTTGACCTAGTGAGTCGCCGGGTTTGCGGGGATGTCGAGCGCTTCGACGTGCTCAGTTCGTGGGCACGTCGAGCAGCAGGCCAATCTGCTGGCGGCTGGCCTCGCGGTCCGCCGAGGCCACCACCGCGCCCGCGCCCTCGAGCTCCTTACGCAGCAGTTGCGCCGCGCTGCCGCCCACGATCCAGGGCACGCCGGCCACGGCCGCTGCGTAGTCGTGGATCAACTCCGTGGCGCGTTCGGTATCGGGCAACATCGTGCTGGAAAGACCCACCAAGCTCGGTTGCAGTCGGTGGATCGCCGTGGCGATCGCTTCGGGCGGTGTGCGCGCGCCGAGGATATGCGGACGATAGCGCCACTCCACGAAGCGAAAGGCGGCCATGTACAGCGGCAGCACGTGCTCCTCGTCGGCAAAGCATGCCAACACCACTTCGCCGACGGGCCGCGAAGGGCCTGCGAGTCGCACCAGCTGTCGCATCGACGTGAAGATGACCTCGGAGGCCAAGTGCTCCTGGGCGACGCCGATCAGTCCATTTTCCCAGTCGTTGCCGATCTGCACGAGCGCCGTGGAGAACACCTGCTCCACGACACTCGAGGCATCGCCGAGCATGAGCGAGCGCTGCACTTCGTGCTCCAGCTGCTCAGGGCGCATGCGGCGCGCTGCGTCGATCAGGCGCGCCGTGGCGGCTTCGAACGGGCTCTCGTGCGCGGGTTCTTCCACGCTCGGCGAAGCGTACGGCTCGCGCACCATCTTGGAGGCGTCCACCGGAGCGATGCCCTTGGCGCAGAGGTCGCGCATGCGCCGCACGCATTCCACGTCGTCCATGCTGTAGAGCCGATAGCCCGACGCCGTGCGTACGGGGGTGGGGACCGAGTAACGGCGCTCCCAGGCGCGCAGCGTGGCCTCGGGAACTCCCGTCAGCTCTGCGACCGCATGGATCCGATAGCGCCCCTGGCTCTTCAAGGCTTCTCCCCGCCCCGTGGCCCCACGACGAACCAGCTCAGGCAAACTCTAGCCAAACATTGTACACGTTGACCCCGTGGTCGAGCGACCTTCCTTGTGGCAGACCTGGGGCCCTGCCAGAGGAGCCCCAAGAAATGCAGCAGAAAGCACCGGAAACCTTCGCGGACGTGGAGGTCGTGACCAAGGCCAACGTGTACTTCGATGGAAAAGTGGTCAGTCACACCGTCCGGTTCAAAGACGGCTCCAAGAAGACGCTCGGCTTGATCTACCAGGGTACCTACCATTTCGGGACCGATGCCCCGGAGGTGATGCAGATCGTGGCCGGCAGCTGTCGCGCCAAGCTCGACGGTGAAGCGGAGTTCCGGAGTTATCCCGCAGGGACGGCCTTCAAGGTGCCCGGCAAGTCTGGCTTCGACATCGCAGTGGACGCGGGGATCGCCGAGTACGTCTGCTCGTTCGAGTAGCCAGAGGTGGGGCAAGCTCCCCCGAGAAGCGCGTGACTTTTGCGGGCGCTTTTTGACCGCGTTTCGCGCTAAGACCCTGCCATGGGCGACGTCGTCGAAGCCCGCGATTCCGCGGACGCTCAGCGCCACAGTCGCGCCGGACCGGTAAAGGCCTGGATCGAACCGGACCGCTGGGCCTTCGTGCGGGCTTTTCCGCTGCAGGCGGCGTCCACGGGGGCAGCGCTCCTGCTCTCGTTCGCGCTCGCGGTGGGGCTGCATCCCATCTTTTGGTCGCTCGCGGTGTTTGCCTGGTTCCGCCACGCCGCGGCCGAGGCGAGCCTGCGGGAGCTCTGGCGTGAGGGCATGTTGCATCCCGCGCGCGTGCTCAGTGGGGCAGCGTCCGGGCTGATCGCCACGTTGGTCCGACTCGAAGGGGAGCGCGGTGTTCAGGACGCGGTGGTGATCAGCCGCATCCCACGGCGTTGGGGCAAGCTGTCGCCACCATGGGGCGGGGAGCGCGCCGCCGTCGTAATCGCGGGGCAGCCGCCGCGCCTCAAGCCGCTGAGCGCAGACTTCGCGGTCGGGGACCTCGAGCGCGCGCGGCGCGCCACCGAGCGCATCCCCGAGCCGCAGTGGGAGGCGCTCAGCCGAGCGCTGGGTCAGCTGCCCGAGGTCAGCGAGGGAGTGCACCCGGTGCAGCTGGGGGAAGAGCCCTGGTACGGGAGCTTGCGCGAGGTAGAGGCCGAGGGGTCCCTGCCCGTGGTTCCCGATTCGGCGCAGAGCCACGTGTGGTGCGCTGGCTTGCCGTGCATCGAGGAGCCCGAGATGGTCGTCGCGGAGCGCACGCGTGTGCAGGGCTTCCGGCGGCGGGCCTGGCTGCGCGTGCTGTCGTACGCGGCTTGCACCGCGCTGTTGCCGGCGGGCTTCGTGGTGCTGGTGGCGTATCAAGAGCTCGCCCGTGACCGCGCGCTCTCGTTCGTGGTGCTGGCGGGGCTCTTCGCGTTCGTGCTGACGCCGTTCGCGTTGCTGGCGATGCTGTCGTGGTTCTCACGCGTGCGGGCCTATGGACGCGACCTGCGTCAGGGGCGCGTGATGCGCTTCGCGGGCATGCTTTCGAGCTTCGATAGCCTCGGCCTCGACCCCGATCTCGCGCATCTCACGCGGCGCGGTCTGATGGTGGCCGAGCCGGGCGTGGAGCAGGAGCTGGTGGTGCTCCCCGAGTCGCGCGAGCTGCTGTACGCCAACGGCAAGTGGGCCCCGCTCGGGCTGGTGTTGAGCGCGGAGCGGGTGGCCATGCCGCCGGAGAGTCCATTGCGTGTGGCGTTGCCCGAGGACGTCGAGGCGCAAGCGGCGGAGGCCCTGGCCGTCGCGCGGCGACGCCTCACGGCTGCGGAGATCGAGGAGCTCGGCCGCCACGTTCAGGCACTGCGCGTGCCGGGACGGGTCTTCTGGGTGCTGCTGGGGTTCGCCTGTTTGGCTGGCTACTCGTGGCGCTTGCAGGACTTTGCGCTGCCGCCGCGCCCCTTGACGATCCCGTTCATGTTGCTGGCTTTCATGTTTGCCGCTCTGTTGCTCTGGCGCCGCGTGCGACTCTCGAATCGGCTCCAGCGCGACGCCGAACTCGGTTGGGTGCTCACGGTGGATCACGCGCCGACTGCGCCCGAGGGTGACACCGATCTGCCCGCCCAGGGGGTGGAGACGCTGCTGCACGGGCAGCTCGACTGGACCGTCAATCGGAGACCCGCCGCCTGGCGTCGCTTCGGGGTGCGGCGCCGCGCGTGAGCGTTTTCTAGCGCCGGATCAAGCGCTCCACGGGCAGCAGCTGAGCCGACGTGGGCGGCGATTCGGGCTGCACGGTCACGTGGGTGATGCCGAAGCGATCCTTGATGCGCTGGACGACCGCCTGCGCCACATCGGTGCCATGCGCGGCCCCATCGAGCACCACGTGCACGGTGACCGCCGCGAAGCCGTCCGAGATGCCCCAGGCGTGCAGGTCGTGCAGATCGGCCACGCCGGGGGTCTCGCGGATCACGCGCTCGAGCTCACCGAGGTCGACGCCCAGGGGCACGCTCTCCATCAGGACGTTCGCGGTGGAGCGCACCAGGCGCAGCGCACCGAAGCCGATCAACAGCGAGATGAACAACGAAGCCAGGGGATCGGCCAACGGTTGGTCGAAGTAGAGCACGCTCAGCGCGGCGCCGATGGACGCGACCGAACCCAGCGCGTCGGACAGCACGTGGGCGAGGGCGGCGCGTAGGTTGGCATTGCCGTGTTCGTGGTTCAGGCCCAGCACCAGCGCCGCGCACAGGTTCACCAGGAGGCCGGCGCAAGCCACCCACAGCATGGTGCCCGCCTGCACCTGGGGCGGATCCTTCAAGCGTTCGATGGCCTCGACCACGATCAGCAGCGCCGTCACCACCAGCACCACGCCATTGATCAACGCCGCCAGGATCTCCGCGCGCCGAAAGCCGAAGGTGTAGAGCCGCGTGCGTGGCTTCATCGCGATGCGCTGCGCGAACAGCGCCAACAAGAGCGCCCCGCTATCGGTGAGCATGTGGCCCGCGTCCGAGAGCAGCGCGAGGCTGTGGGTCATCAGGCCCGACACCACCTCCACCACCATGAAGCCCGCCGTGAGCACGAGGGCCCAGGCGAGGCGGCGTGAGGCCGAGCGGGTCACTCCGTGCGGGTCGTGGGCGTCGGGCTGGCCGTGCCCGTGGGCGTCTCCCGAGGCCGCTCTGGGGCCGCCATGCCCATGGCCGTGCCCATGTCCATGCCCATGGCCGTGCCCATGTCCATGCCCATGAGAGCCGTGTCCGTGACCCATCGCGCAAGTCTAGCCCAGCGCGGCTCACTGCGGGTCCGCGCGCTCACTTGGCCTGGGCGGGCTAGCTCGCTCGCGGCCGACGTGGGCCACCGGGGTAGGGCCGGGTGCTCCGCCGCCTGCTAGGTTGAGGAGCATGAGTGCCCAGCTGATTCACGCTTACTTCGACGCCTTCAACGGCCGCAACGAGGGCGCGCTCCTCGACATGCTGAGCGACGAGATCATCCACGACATCAACCAGGGGGCGCGCGAGGTGGGGCGCGATCGCTTCCAGGATTTCCTGGGTCACATGAACGAGTGCTACCAGGAACAGATCGTGGACCTGGTGGTGATGAGCGACGTGACCGGACTGCGTTTTGCCGCGGAGTACACGGTGATCGGGACGTACCTCAAGACCGATGCCGGTTTTCCCGAAGCGAGCGGACAGACGTACCGCTTGCCGGCCGGGTCGTTTTTCGAGGTCGAGCTGGGCAAGATCATGCGCGTATCCACCTACTACAACGTGCGTGAGTGGTTGTTGCAGATTGGTTCGACCGCGACGTGAGCGAGCTGTGCATAGAGCGAGTGCGAGGAGACGCGCTGGTCGGCCACCTGCGTGAGCTGGCGGTCTTGCGCATCGCGGTATTTCGGGAGTATCCGTATCTCTACGAGGGCAGCCTCGACTACGAGATGCGCTATTTGGCGCGCTATGCCGAGACCACCGGGAGTCACCTGGTGATTGCCCGCGATGCCGAACGTGTGGTGGGGGCCTCGACCTGCACACCGCTCGTCGGCCAGAGCGCCGACGTACTGCAGCCGTTCCGCCAGGCTGGCTACGACCTTTCGACCGTCTGCTACTTCGGAGAGTCGGTGTTGCTCCCGGAGTATCGCGGTCGCGGGCTCGGGCACGCCTTCTTCAACCAGCGTGAGGAGGCTGCGCGCGAGGCGGGCTTTCGCTGGGCGACGTTCTGCGCGGTAGTGCGTGGCCACGACCATCCGCGGAAGCCCAAGGGCTACGTGCCGCACGATGCGTTCTGGGGGAAGCGGGGGTTCGTGCGGCGCCCCGAGCTGAGCGCCCGCTTCAGTTGGCGCGATCTCGGTGAGAACGAGGAGAGCGCCAAAGACATGGTGTTCTGGACGCGCGAGCTCGCCACGTGACGGTGCGCGTCGCGACCCTCGCGTATCCCATCGAGGCCCATGCGAGCTTCGAAGCGTTCCAGAAGAAGCAGGAGCGTTTGGTCAGCGAGGCGTGCGCTCGAGGGGCCCAGCTCTTGGTGTTCCCCGAGTACGCCAGCATGGAGCTCGGCTCTCTGCGAGGCGGCACGGCCTCTTCGGCCGGCCCGCGCGCGTTGGCCGGGGAGCTGGAGGATATGCAGGGCTGGCTGGAGGCCTATCGCGAAACCTACCGCTCGCTGGCCGAGCGCTTCGGGGTCGTGATCAGCGCGCCGAGCTTTCCCGAGCGGGTCGACGAGGGCCGCGCGAACAGCTTTCGAAACCGGGTTCGCGTGTTCGGACCGAGCGGGGTCGAGGGGCTCAGCGAAAAAGTCATGATGACGCGCTTCGAGAACGAGCACTGGGGCATCCAGGCAGGCTCGCAGCAGACGGTGTTCGAGAATGCCTGGGGCTGGCTCGGACTGAGCGTGTGTTACGACAGCGAGTTCCCTTTGCTGGTGCGGCGCCAGGTGGAGGCTGGGGCCCGCGTGATGCTGGTGCCTAGCTGCACGGACACCTTGGCTGGCTATCACCGGGTTCAGATCTCGTGTCGGGCGCGCGCGCTGGAGAACCAGTGCTTCGTGGTGCAGTCCGTCACGGTGGGCAGCGCGCCTTGGTCCGTGGCGATCGACGAGAACACGGGCGCTGCGGGCGTGTTCGGTCCGGTGGACCGGGGATTTCCGAGCGACGGCGTGCTGGCGCTGGGGGCGATCGGCGAGCCTGGCTGGGTGTTCGCCGATCTCGACCTGGAGCGCTTGAACGAGGTCCGACGGGACGGACAGGTGCGTAACCACCAGGACTGGCAGCTAGCAGGTCACCTGGTCGGTGAGGTGGAGCGCGTTTCGCTGCTGCGCTGAGCGCGCGCACCGAAGCGACGGCTCAAACGCAAAAAGGCGCGTCGTCAGACGCGCCTCCAGAACACGAGCGGTCAGCCGCTCGCTCAGCTCACCAGCTGGACTTGGTGAGGCCGGGGATCTCGCCCGCCAGGCCCTTCTCACGAATCGCGATACGCGACAGGCCGAACTTGCGGTACACGGCGCGGGGGCGACCGGTGAGTGCGCAGCGGTTGCGGACGCGGCCACGGCTGGAGTTGCGCGGGAGCGCGTTCAGCTGGGCGACGGCGAGCACCTTCTCGGCCTCGGGGGCCTTGGGATTGGAGATTACGGCCTTGAGGGCCGCACGCTTTGCTGCGTGCTTAGCCACGAGCTTCCGCTTCTTCTCGTTGGTCGCAATCTTCGCCTTCGTAGCCATAACTCTCCTATTAGGGGCGCGAACCTTAATGCGGCCCCCCCCACCGCGCAACTCAATCGGTGGTTTTTCGCTTGGCGGGGCCTGCTTTCCAGCCAGGACAGGTGTACTCTCCTGCCCCGTAGGCGTCGACGTGTCCCGGTTGGGGGGCGAGTCCTCGGGAGCGACTGAAGGATACCCATGAGCGAAGTGACCCAGAAGCTGCAGCGCATGTTGGCCCAAGCACAAGGTTTTTCCCGGGATGCGCCGCTCGAGGCGGTGGCCCGTGCCCAGCTCGCGGTGCGGGAGGCGGAGCAGGCCCTGGCCAGCGCTCACGGCTCGGAACGTGAGCAGCTCATCGCGCTGAAGGCCATCGCCGAGTCCCGTGTGGAGCGCTACGGCCAGGAGCTGTCGGGCTGGACCAAGGGTGTGGAAGAGCGCGCCAATCTGTTCGAGACCCACGAGCAGCAGCGCATCGAGCAACCCATTCCTTCCAAGTGAGGCACGCGGTGGCGAAGGCGGACTCGAAGGCGCTGACCAAGGTCGAAGCGCGCGGGCCCGCGCGCGAGTCCGCGAAAGGCACGCGCGAGCCCATGAAAGCTGCGCAGCCAGCGAAAGACACGCGCGAGGCCGCGAAAGAAGCGCCGACCGCCGAGTCCGCGGCAGCCGACGACTGTCATCACGAGCACCACGCGAGACGCGTGCCTCCGCTGGTCACCTCCACGCTCGTCATCGAGCGTGCCGCCGCGCTCTTCCGGGCCCTCGGCGACAGCGCCCGCTTGTCGCTGCTCGAGCGCTTGGCCACCGGGGAGTACTGCGTGACCGAGCTCGCCGAGGCCACGGGGGAAGGTCTGAGCACCATCTCGCAGCGCCTGAGAACCTTGCGCAGCGAGCGCTTGCTGCGGCGGCGTCGGGTCGGCAAGCACGTGTACTACTCGCTGGCCGATGCCCACGTGGCAGCGCTGATCCACAGCGCGGTCGCCCACGCCAGCGAGCAGCACTAGTAGCTGACGCCCTAGTGGGTGGTGTTCTCTAGAGCAACACGATGAGGCTGCCCACGCAGGCGAGGAGCAGCGCCAGCGCGAGACGCCAAGTCATGGGTTCGCCGAGCACGAAGACGGCCAGCAGCACCGTGAACACCGAGCTCGTCTGGTTCAGCAAGGCCGCGTTGCCCGCGGGCGCGAACTTGAATGCTCCGACCCACATCACGAACGACAGATAGCCCCCACAAATCGCGGCAGGAATCGTGAGCTTGTGGCTTGGTTGAGGGCGAAATACGGCTGCCACGCGCGCACGTGCAGACGGCTGTGCCAGGGCTCGTCCTCCCATCGCCACCAGACCTCCAGCGATGCGCACGGCGGTGCACCAGAGGAGGCCGTAGCGCTCGATCATCGGTTTGACGAGGATGATGGCCACCGCCATCAAGACCACGGCGCTCGCGCTCAACAACGTGCCGCGCACGAGGCGCGCGCGCTCGATGGGCAGATCCGCACCCGGGAACACGCTGGCCAGGCCCACGGCGCCCAGGATCAGCGTCCCTCCGAGCAAGCTGCGCCCGGACAGGCGCTCGTCCAGCAGCCACCACGAGAAGAGCACCACGCTCGGGCTGTAGAGCGCGTCCACGATCGCCTGACGCGAGGCTCCAATCTGCGCCAGCCCCTTGAACATCAAGGTGTCGGCGAGGCCGATGCCCAGGGCTCCGCTCGCCGCCAGGGCGAGCCACACGCGAGGATCGCGGGCGACGTCGGTGAAGCCGAAGCAGGCGCCCGTGAGGAGCAGGAGACCGAAGCCGAGGCTGGTCTTGAGTACGTTCAGCGAGAGGGCGTCGATGCGCTCGCTGCTGCGCTTGAAGAGCACGACCGAGATCGCCCAGAACAGCGCGGCGCCCACGGCCAACCCGTAGCCAATGAGTCGCGTCTCCTCGCCCGGGCCAGCCATGCGCGCGCAACGGTAGCAGGCGGAACCGCGTCGTCAGAGCGGGATGCGCAGCTTGCTCGGCGTGGGCGTGAACTCCACCGTGCGCTCGAAGCTTCGAGACGGATCGCGCACGGGCACGAAGCGCAACAGGTACGAGCCGACGGGCATGTAGAAGCGGCCGGGGGTGACACCCAGCTCGGTGTCGCCGTAGAACACGGTGGCCGAGCCGCCAGGCGTGGCGATGGATACTGCCCCCTCGGCTGGGGAGGCAGTGGCAGCCTCGGGAGCGGAGGCGGAAGCAACCGGCGTGAGCTGCGCGGGCGCGACGTCTTTGGCGGCCGCGCGGGGCGTCTCTTGCACGCTAGTCGGCTTCGAAGGAGCGGCCTGGGAGGGCGAGTTCGAGCTCGGCCGCAGCGCCAGATAGGTGCCCAAGGTCAGCGCCGCGAAGACCGCCAGGGACAGCATGGGGGAGCCTGTGGCCGCCGTCGTGGGCGGTACGTCGGTGGCTTCGCTGGCTGCGCCGCGGGAGAAGGACTCGTCGTCTTCGTCGTGCGCGACTTCGCGCACCGTGCTGAACGACGGATCCTCCTGATGGTTCGCCACGTGGGCCACCGTGGCGAACACCTGGAGCTCGCTTTCGGAGGGCGGCGGGTAGGAGGAGCTCATGGGCAGCTCGGCCTCGGAGTCGCGCGCGGCGTCGCGCAGGATCTCGCGCTTGATCGCGATGCGCTCGCCGAATGCGCGCTGCATCCGGGCCGACATGTCTGCCATCGTCGCGGCCGGCAACACGCTGCCGTTGAGGCGCGAGAGCTCCACGCCGAGCTCCCGTGCAGTCGCGTAGCGCGCGTCGCGATCACGCTCGAGGGCACAGCGCACCACACGCATCAGGTCGTCGGGCACCACGCAGCTGGGGTTCTCGACGCTGGGCAAGGCATCGTGAGTGACCGCCAGCACGGTCTCGGCCTCCGTGTCGCGCTTGAACAAGCGACGTTGCGCCAGCGCCTCCCAAAGCACCACGCCGAGGGACCACACGTCGGCGCGACGGTCGACACCCACGCCGCGCATCTGCTCGGGCGCCATGTATGCGAAGCGTCCCTTGATGGTGCCGTTGCGCGTGGTGTGAAGGCGCTCGGCGGCGCTCGCGATGCCGAAGTCGAGCACGCGGACGCTGCCGTCGTAGCCCACCATGAGGTTCTGCGGCGAGACGTCGCGATGCACGATGGCGAGGGGCCTGTCGTCGGGGTCGCGCGCCTCGTGGGCGGCGTGCATCCCCTCGCAGGCCTGGGTCAGGACGTAGGTGGCGAGAGCCGGGATCATCGCCTTGGTCTCGGGCGTCTGTTTGAGGGAGTTGAGTACCTCGCTCCAGGTCTCGCCCATCACGTATTCCATGGCGAGGTAGTAGGTGCCCTCGGCCTTGCCGAAGTCGAGCACGCGGCAGACGTTGGGATGGTTGATGCACGAGACGATGCGCGCCTCGTCCAGGAACATGTCGACGAAGTCCCGGTCCTTGGCCAGGTGCGGGTGGATGACCTTCACGGCGGCGGCTTGCCCAAAGCCCGAGAAGCCCACGCGACGCGCCAGGTAGATGGTGGCCATGCCACCGCAGGCGATTTCTCGCAGCATGCGAAAATTGCCCAGGCAACGACCTTCGAAGCCGCGCAGGATGCTGCGTTCTCGGTTGCTTGCTTGGGCCTTCGCCATGACGCTCGAACCCACGATCCTACGTGCCGCCGCGCGCGCGAATCAATCGGCTTGGCCGTGGCTGCGTCGGCTTTGCAAGGCGCGGTGAGCAAGGGCGGGTCTTGTGGGCGTTTCGTGCGTGTCTCGCTAGACTGCGGCCCATGCAAGCGAAGACCCATCTGGCCCTGAATCCGCGGCTGTGCGGCAGCCCGCGAGAACTCGCCAAGGACCGCGCCGTGCTGGAGCTCACCACCCGCCCGGAGATGGCGGCCGATAGCCAGGGGTTGGTGCACGGCGGATTCGTGTTCGGCTTGGCGGACGCCGCGGCGATGTTGGCGATCAACGAGCCGAACGTCGTGCTGGGCAGCGCAGAGACACGCTTTCTCGCGCCCGTGGTGTTGGGGGAAACGTTGCTTGCTACCGCGACGGTGACGATGGTCGAAGGCAAAAAGCATTTCGTGGAGGTGGACGTGACCCGGGAACGCAGTGGCGCCGTACCAGACCAGGTGCTCAAGGGCACCTTCGTGTGTTTCGTGCCGGCCCAGCACGTGCTGGCGCAGCGAGGCCAGCCATGAATGGTGGAGATCGCATCGCAGAGGTCCTAGAACGCCAGGGTGTGCAGAGCCTGTTCACGCTGTGTGGCGGGCACATCTCTCCCATTCTCGTGAGTGCCAAGCGGCGTGGCATCCGCGTCGTGGATGTGCGCGACGAGAAGAATGCGGTGTTCGCCGCCGACGCCACGGCGAGGCTCACGGGCATTCCCGGGGTGGCCGCGGTCACCGCGGGTCCTGGAGTCACCAACACGATCACGGCCATCAAGAATGCACAGCTGGCTCAGAGTCCGCTCATCCTGCTCGGCGGTGCCACGGCCACGGTGCTGCGCAATCGCGGCGCCCTTCAGGACATCGATCAGCTCTCGCTGTTCCGGCCGCACGTGAAATGGGCGGTCTCCATTACGCGTCTCAAAGACGTGGTTCCCACGCTCGAGAAGGCCTTCAAGGTCGCGCTGGACGGCATCCCCGGCCCGGTGTTCGTGGAAGTGCCGGTGGATCTGCTCTACGCCGAGCCCACGGTGCGCGAGTTTTATGGCGCCAAGTCCGCTGGTGACATCAAGGGCGTCACCGACATGGCGCTCCAGGCCTACCTGCGGGTGCATTTGGCGCGCGTGTTCGCGGGTGCCTCGCACTACACCGTTTCGGATCGCCTCGAAGCTTCGGTACCGACGCCCAAGTCTGCCGACGTGAGCAAGGCCCTGGAGTTGCTCGCCAACGCCAAGCGTCCGGTGTTCTTGCTGGGCTCTCAGGTCATGCTGCGTGCCGATCAGGTCGCGCGCACCGTGCGCAGCGTGGAGCGCCTGGGCGTGCCGGTCTACCTGTCCGGCATGGCGCGGGGGTTACTCGGCAAACGACACCCGCTCTGGTTCCGTCACAACCGCGGCGAAGCACTGAAGACGGCGGACCTGGTGGTGCTCCTGGGGGTGCCCTGTGATTTTCGGTTGAACTACGGCCGGCACATCGGAGGGCGCGCCAAGCTCGTCGCGGTGAACCTGGACGGTAGTGAGGTGCGCAAGAATCGCTGGCCCACGCTCGGTGTGACGGGCGATCCCGCGAGCTTTCTGTGGGCCATGGCCGACGCGCAGGCACAGCCCACGGAGGGCCGCTTCGCCGCGCAGTGCAAGGAGCTGCGCATGCGGGACGACGCGCGCGAAGCCAAGATTCGCGACGACGCGGCTGCACCCAGCGAGCTGATCAACCCTGTGTTCGCTTGCCGCGCCATCGAAGAAGCGCTCGACGAGGACAGCGTCATCGTCGCGGACGGCGGGGACTTCGTGGCCACGGCCTCGTACATCACGGCGCCGCGCTCACCGCTGTCGTGGCTCGACCCGGGCGTCTTTGGCACCCTCGGCGTGGGGGCCGGCTTCGCGCTCGGCGCCAAGTTGGCGCGTCCTTCGAGCGAGGTGTGGATCGTCTACGGGGACGGCTCGGCGGCCTACACGCTGATGGAGTTCGACACCTTCGCGCGCCATGGCATCCCGGTGATCGCGGTCGTGGGTAACGACGCGGGCTGGACGCAGATCGCGCGCGACCAGGTGACGCTCCTGGGCGACGACGTAGGGACCACCCTGGCGCGCACGGACTATCACAAGGTGGCCGAGGGCTTCGGGGGCAAGGGCTTCGTCGTGAAGGCGCCCGGCGAGCTCGCCGACGTACTGCGCGCGGCCAAGGCGGAGGCCAGGGCGGGGCACCCGGTGCTCGTGAACCTGCACCTCGGCAAGAGCGAGTTCCGCAAGGGCTCGATCTCGATGTGATCGAGGAGGCCCTCCGACATCTGTGGGAGGACCATGCGGACCTCCTCGCGTGGTTCTCGTTGCTGTCGCTGCTGATGCTGGTGGGCTCCGTATTGCTGGTGCCCTGGTTGGTTTTGCGGGCTCCCCACGACGTGTTCGTGAGGGACGCGCCCAACGATGGGATGGGCTCCGTTCCGGGCTTTCTGTTGTGGGTCTTGCGCAATACCCTGGGCGTGATCTTGCTGTTGGCGGGCATCCTCATGCTCGTGTTGCCTGGCCAGGGCCTGCTCACCATGGTGGCCGCCCTGTGCCTGCTCGACATCCCCCGCAAGCGTCAGCTGTTGCGTGGCATCGTGGTCCGTCCGCACATTTGGAAGGCACTGGGCTGGATTCGAAGCCGGGCCGGTAAGCCGCCGTTCGACTCGCCCTGAGCACCCTGCGAGCGTTTGCATTCACGCGTGAAATGGGGTTGGCTTGCGCTTACCAACGAGGGGACCAGCATGGCACGTCGCGTACGAACTCTGATCATGGTTGGCTTGTGCAGCGCACTCGGGGCCTGCAGCACCGAGCCTACGCAGTCCAGCAAGCCCGCTGCACCGAGCGTGGAGCACACGGACCACGCCGCGACCGCAGCGCCTGGCGCGGCCGCACTCAAGCCGGTGAGCGCGCCCGCGGGGGCCAAGGTGGTCTGCCTGGCACCCGAGGATGGCGCCACGGTGACGGGACCGCTCGTGGACGGCAAGGTCGTGGTGCACGTCAAGATGGGTACCGAGGGCATCGAAGTGAAGCCCGCCGGCGAACAGATCGACGGCACGGGACACCACCACATCGTGGTCGATGGCGCGGGGATTCCCGTCGGTGACGCGGTGCCCAAGGACGAGACGCATTTGCACTTTGGCAAGGGGCAGACCGAAGCCGACGTGCCGCTCACGCCGGGGCCGCACACGCTGACGCTGCAGTTCGCCGACGGAGCGCACCTTTCGTACGGGCCGCAGCTCGCGAACACGATCAAGTTCACCGTGGCGGCGGCGCCCTGAGTCGGCGCGCCTCGGGTCACGACGGGCGGTGGGAAGGCGCGGGCACGGGCGCGCCTTGCTGGGGCAAGGCTGGCACGGGGTAGAGCGCTGACTTGGTCAGCGCTCTGCCAGGGCCAAGGCATGCCAAATCAACTCCGGCTCGGTCCCCGTTAGCACTTCGCGCAGGACGATGCCGAGCATGGTGTCGCAGCGATGATCCAACAGACTCGTGGCGCTGCAGTCGAGGATGCGCGCCTCGACGCTGCTGTGGGAGAGTGCGCCGAAGCCGTGAGCCTCGTCGAGTGGCGTGAGGCCGCTGCGATGGCCTCGAATCAATGTGATGGGTGCCCCGCACGGACGCGCACGATGGCGCAGCAGGGCGTTCCATTGAGGCGCGCTCAGGCTTTGATAGCAAGCCGGCACGGCCGGCAGGTCGGCCGGGTCTTCGAGCGCCGGTGGTCCGTCTGGGACGCGGCGGAGGAGTTGCTGCAGGCTGCGCGCCCAGAGCAGCTTGCGGTTCTCCGCCTGGTGGGGGAGGAGCCGGGAGTAGCCGAGCATGGCCCTGCGAACGTTGGGAGCCAACGCCCTCAGGTACGCGAGCGAAGGGGCATAATGTGCGCCGGGCGCCAGGCTCTGGATCGCGATGACCCGGCTTACCTCGACGCCCTCGGACTCGAGCTGTACGGCCATCTCCTGCGCCACGTTGCCGCCGAGTCCCACGCCCAGCAGGCACAAGGTCTTCGGCAGGGCCTGACGACGCATGGCGGCCACGTGGCGCGCCGCGAGCTCTTCGAGCTCCAGGTACACGTCTTCGTCACAGGTGACGGCGAGCGAGGCGATGCTCAAGCCGTCCACGAGCGGGCGGTACCAGGCGAGGGCGCGCTCGGTGCCGCAGCCGTCCGGGTGCACGCAGAAGAGCTGCGGACTTTGCCCGTTGTCCGCCAGCGGCACGAGATAGGACGCGCGGGGATCGCGACGTGGGATCTCGCTGGCGCGCACGAGGAGGCTCAACTCGAGCGGAGTCGGTGCCTCGAACAGCGTGGCGAGCGGCAAGCGCTTGTTCGTTTGTACCAACATCTTCTCGAACAGCCGCACGGCCAAGATCGAATGGCCACCCAGGTCGAAAAAGCTGTCGGTCAGTCCCACCGGCGCGCGGCCGAGGAACTCCTCGAAAAGGCGGCAAATCATGGTCTCGAGCTCGTCGCGCGGGGGCTCGTAGTTGCGCGCAGCCTCGTCTCCGAAGCTCGGCGGCAGCAGGGCCTTGCGGTCGAGCTTGCCGTTGCGCGTCAGCGGCAACGCGGGCAGCTCGACGAAGGCGCTCGGGATCATGTAGTCGGGGAGCTGCGTCTTGAGCGCGGCCTGCAGCTCTTGCACCACGAGGTTTTTCGCGTGCTGCTTGACCACGTAGGCCACCAGACGCACGTCGTGGGGCGCGATCTCGCAGGGCTTCACCGCACATGCTTCGATGCCAGGCAGGCGCAGCAATTGATTCTCGATCTCCACCTAGCTCCACGCGATGGCCGCGGAGCTTGACCTGCTCGTCGAGGCGTCCCAAGAACTCGATCTCACCGTCCGGGCGAAAGCGCGCGGCGTCGCCCGTGCGGTACATGCGCCCGCGGACCTCCACCAGCGAGGTGCGCCCGTCTCGGCGCGCGTAGGATACCGAGAACGGATCGGAGACGAAGCGCTCGGCGCTCAGATCGGGGCGCCTGTGGTAGCCACGCGCGACGCCTGCGCCTCCGATATAGAGCTCGCCCGCGACGCCAGGGGGCACCGGGATGCCGCCCTCGTCCAGCACGTAGATCGAGGTGTTGTCGATAGCGCGCCCCAGGACCACGCTGGTGGCGTCAGGCAGCACACGCGCGCAGGCGCTCCAAATGGTGGTCTCGGTGGGGCCGTACAGGTTGAACAAGCCGCCGCCCGCGCGAGCCGCGAGTGCGCGCGCCATCTCCAGCGGCAGCGCCTCGCCGCCGCACAGGAGCTTGAGGTTCTCCAGGCGCGGCAGACCCACCTCGAGCAGCATGCGATAAGTGGATGGCGTGGCCTGCAGACAGGTGATGTCGCCGCGGGCCAAGCGTCGCGCGAGCTCGGCGCCGTCAGCGGAGAGCAGGCGCGGGGCGATCTCGAGCTGGGCGCCCACGAACAGCGGCAAGAAGAGCTCGAGCGCGGCGATGTCGAAAGACACCGTGGTCAAGGCGAGCAGGCGATCGTGTTCGGCGAGTCCCGGACGGCGGGCCATGGCGCTCAGCAGGTTGAACAACGCCGACTGCAGGATTCTCGACTCCCTTGGGCCGACCCGTGGAGCCCGACGTGAATATCAGATACGCGAGGTGATGGGGCTGGAGACCGCCGCGAGGGGGTGGGTCGGTCGGCATCGCAGTGGTGTGGGGAAGAGCCGACTCGAGCACCAGCACGGCGGCCTCGCAGGCAGGCAAGCTGCCGCGCAGCGCTTGTTCGGTGATCACCACCCGGGGGCTCGCGTCCTCCAACATGAGGCCGATGCGCGCGGGCGGGTAACTCGGATCGAGCGGCACGTAGGCGCCGCCGGCTTTCATCACGGCCAAGAGCGCGACCACCAGCTCCACGCCGCGCTCGAGGAACACCGCGACCTGGACCTCGGGCGCCACGCCCAGCGTGCGCAGCCGGTGGGCCAGTTGATTCGCGCGCACGTCGAGCATGCGATAGCTGACTGTCTCCTGTCCCGCGAGGACGGCCGTCCGGTCCGGATGTGCGCCCACGCGGGACTCGAATACGTCGAGAAAGAGCTCGCTTCCGCCCTGCGCTCGCGCCGGTCCGCGGCCCTGCGAGAGGAGCTCTTCCTGCTCGAGCGGCAGCAGCCACGGCAGCTTGCCGCAGCGCGCGTGGGGCTCGAGCAGCGCGCTCTCCAGCAACACGATGAAGCGCTCGGCCAGGCGTTCGGCGCTCGTAAGGCTCATCGAGTCGCTCTGGTACTCGAGGCGCACCTGGGTCTGGGTACCCGTGTCGAGCAAGGAGAGGGAGACCTCATGGGGCGAGGCTGCACGGTCCAACAGCAGCGGCTCGACCTCGAGGGCATCGACGTGAGGCTTCAATCTCCGCATGACCTGATAGTCGAAGTGCGTTTGGAAGAGCGGTGCGTGAGCGTGGCTGAGCGCTGGGGCCAGCGCTTCCACGACGTGCTCGAAGGGCACCGACCGATGCTCCAGCGCCTCGAGAACGTTGGCCTTCACCGACTGCACCAGCTCGGCGAAGCTCGCCTCCGGAGCTACCTGGCTCCGCATCACCAGCGTGTTCGCGAACGGGCCCACCATCCGTTCGGTCTGCACGTGCTCACGTCCTGAGACCTTCGTGCCCACGCACAAGTCGGTCTCACCGGAACTGCGCATCAAGAGCACGTCGAAGGCGCTCAGCAGGGCCATGAAGCGCGTGACGCCGAACTCGAGGCAAAACGCGTCGAGTGCCGTCACCACCGTCGATGGCAGCGTGCGCGTGACCAACCCGCCTTCGAGACTGCGTTGGGCCGGGCGCGGTCCATCGCTCGGGAAGGTCGACAGCAGCGGAGCGCCGGCCAGCTGGGTGCACCAGTAGCGGAGTGCCGCCTCCGACGACGGCGCACCATCGGGCTGAGTGCGTTGCCAGTGCGCGTAGTCCGGGAAGGACACCTCGTTCGCTGGCAGCTGCGCCTCGTCGCGACGGAGCTCGCTCCGATACAGCGCGCACAGCTCGGCGAACAGCAGGTCGAGCGAGCCGCCATCACAGGCGATTGGGTGAATCACGAGGGCGAGCAAGCGCAGCTGGGAGTCGACGCGATAGAGCCGGCACTTGGCCACCGCGCCCCGGGTCAGGTCGAAGGGCTCTCGGGCCAGCTTGGCAGCCTGTTTCTCGGCCAGCTCCAGCGACGCCACCTCGCTCACCTCGAGCGGCAGCTCCTGGGCAGACAGCACCCGTTGGAGGAGGCCCGGAGAGCTGCGATAGCGTGTGCGCAAGGCGGCGTGGCGTGCGATCAGCGCCTGCAGCGCGGCGCGCAGTGCCGTCTCTTGACACGGTCCGCGCAGCACGAGCGCGCCCGCCACGTGGCAAGCGCTCGCGGCTGCATCGAGGGTATGTTCGCGCCAGATGCGCTCCTGGGGCAGCGCAAGCGGGAATAGATCGGCGTGCTGGGGCTCGATGGGCGGCGCTGGCAGCTGAGCTGGCGCGGCTTCCAGCATGACGGACAGGCGCGCCGCGCTGCGCGCTTCGAACAGCCACGCGAGCGGGACGTGCACCGACAGCGCGCGCTCGAGCCTGGCCAAGAGCTGCATTGCCAGGACGGACTCCATGCCCAGACGGAACAGGTCCTCGTCTGGATCGACGGCCGTGAGCCCCAGGAGAGCGGCGCACTCCGCGGTCACCAGAGCTTCGTGCTCGGAACGGCGCGCCGGGGCGACCAGCGCGCAGGCTTGCCGCAAGACGGTCTCGAACTCGCCGTCCAGGTAACGGCGTTTCGCCAGGGAGCGCTGGACCTTGCCGCTCGAGGTCTTCGGGAGCGTGCCGGGGCGTACCAGCCACAGGTCGTGCAAGATGAGCTCGTGCTCTGCGAATACGGCGGCGCGCAGCATCCTCCCCACTTGCTCCCAGTCGAGCTCTTGCGTGAGCTCCACCTCCTGGATCAGACACACTCGCTCCTCGCCCTCGAAATCAACCGAGAACGCCGCAGCACAGTTGGCACGCGCGGCAGGGTGCGCCCCCTGCACGGTGTGCTCGATGTCCTCTGGGTACAGGTTGCGGCCGCGCACGATCAGCAAGTCCTTCAGCCTGCCGGTGACGTACAGCTGGCCGGCCAGCACGAACCCGAGATCTCCCGTGCGCAGCCAATCCTGGCCGTCGTCGGGGCTGGGGCGCGCCCGAAACACCTGCTCGGTCTCTTCGCCGCGCTGAAAGTAGCCATTGGGCACGGATGGGCCGTGCAGCCAGATCTCACCGACCAGGCTGCGATCGTGCGCCGACGCGGCTGGCTCGATCTCGCGCCCGCTGCTGGGATCCACGATCATCACATGATGGCCCGGGATCACGCTGCCGCAGCCCACGACCAAGGTCGTATCCTCTTGCGTGGTGGCGCGCGCGACATGGTGACGCCCGAGCTCGCGCTCCGAGGCGGGGAAGCTGGTGGGCCCGCTCGCGTCAGTGAAGGACACCAGCAAGGTGGCCTCGGCCAGTCCGTAGCAGGGGCGTAGCGCCGAGCGTCGAAAGCCGACCGGCTCGAAGGCCGTGCAGAACGCGTCGAGGGTCTCGGCGCGCACGCGCTCGGCGCCGTTCCAGGCGACGCTCCAGCACGACAGGTCGAGGCCGCGCTTGTGCCGTTCGTCGATGCGCTTACTGCACAGTGCGTAGGCGAAGTCCGGGGCGCCGCCGTGGGTCCCGCGGTAGCGCGTGAAGGCATCGAGCCAGCGCGAGGGCTCGGCGAGGAAGGCTTGCGGTGACATCATGGTGGAAGGACAGCCGGCCACCACGGGCATCAGCACCGTCGCGACGAGGCCCATGTCGTGGTAGGGCGGCAGCCAGGAGACGACCTGGCTCTCGGGCGACATTCCCGTGGCTTCCACGCCGCGCATGCAGTTTTCGAGCAGGTTGTCGTGGCTGAGCATCACGCCGCGCGGCGCTGCGCTGGAACCCGACGTGTACTGCAGCAGCGCGACGTGTCGTGCCTGCGCATCGGCGAACAGGAGCTCGCGGGAGGCGAACCCCGCAGCCTCGAGCGCGTCGACCGCGATCAAGTCCAGGCTCGAGCTGGTGTACGTGCGGAGATCGCGCTCGAGCGGTTCCACGAGCGAGCGTGTGACCAGCGCCGCGCCGGCCAGGGTGTCCGCCAGGAGCAACTCGAAGCGCGCCGACGAGCGATGCAGATGCGGCGGCAGCGACGGTACGGCCACGCGCTCCGAGATCAAGCAACCCCACAAGCTCACCAGGTAGTCGAGGCCCGGGGGACACAGCAGGAGCACGCGCGCGCCCTTCGCCGTGCGGGCCCGCAACGCGTGCGCGACGTCGCTCGCACGCTGATACAGGTCCGCGAAGGACAGCTCGAGGGGCTGCATGTCGGCGTCGCGCAGGAAGCGGTACACCAGACGGTCCGGCGTGGCCGCAGCGCGCACAGCCAGCAGAGCCGGCAGAGTTCGGGGCAGGTTGTGGAGGGTCATCGGCCCTGGCTCGAGGGGTGGAAATGGGCGGGGAGAGAGCGCGCCGGCGTATCGGCCGTGGCCTCCTGGAGCAACGTCGAGAAAGCCGACACCAGGTGTTCGACCCAGGGCGGATCGAGGATGAATTGGTGCGTGCCCGGGACCGTCGTGACCCGCACGCCGCCGTCCACCACCGCGCCCCAGCCATTGGTTTGATCTTCGAACGAGACGCCCTTCCACTCTGGCGGAGTGGCTGCGCGGAACAAGTCGACGCGACCCGGGTAGCGCGATGGTCGATAGGTTCGCAGTGCGTGTTCGTGGGCCAAGCTGACGCGCTGCAAGGCCTTGAGTGAGTCGCTGTGTCCCGCCGGAATGCGCGCCATGGCCCAGATGGCGTCCTTGCTGCGGTCCGGCCTGATCACGTGGCGCTCGGTGGAGACGCCCAGCGCCTGCTTGACCACGCGCGTGACCTGCGTCTTGGTACGCGCCCAGAGCGGAGCACGCCGCGGATAGTCGGGCCCGAAGGTGTCGAACAGGGCGAGCAGCGCGACCGTCTCACCCTCGCTGACCAAGCTGCAGGCCATCTCGTAGGCGATGTTGCCGCCGAACGAGGGGCCCCCGAGGAAGTAGGGGCCGCGCGGTTGACGCCGTCGAAGTTGCTCCAGGTAGAACCTGGCGGCCTCGACGACCGACAGGAAGGGCGCGCTGCGTCCGTTTAGCCCGCGCGCCTGGATGCCGAGCAACGGCTGCTCGCTCGACAGTGCGCTCGCGAACACGTGCGCGTACAGGACGTTGCCGCCGTTGGGGTGCAGCAGCCAAAAGGGCGTCCGCGTCCCGCCGCGGATCTCGACGACGATGTCATCTTCTTCCACGTGAACCGGTGCAGGATAGGCTCGCCTTCGCGAGCAAGGCAACAGGCTCGCCGGCGCGCGAATCCGCGTGAACGCATCGGTGTCGGTCCCACGACGCGCGGCCTGCGTGCGCTCAAAACCGGCTTTTCCTCGCGCTATTTCGCGCTTCGTGCAGGCTCACGACGCCACGCTTGGGACGGCGAGCATCACGCGTTGCACGCTCGCCGTGTTGGGTACACGTTTTTCGCTGACCGTAACCCCCGTGCGCTCGGCGCCGCGCAAGACGCAGTCCGTTCGCTTCGGGAAGTCACTCCGCGCGCCGGGCGCTCGCTTGCCTCGAGGGACGGCGAGCCGCCCCGTTCAGGCGCCAGCGTAGTGACGAATGGCAGCCTTGCGTGCCGCGTTCAGTCGCTCGGCCATCAGCACCGCGAAGCGCTTGAGCAGCTCGTAACCCAGCTGTGGGTCGGCTTCGCAGGCGGCGCGCAGACGCTCACCGTCCACCGCGATCACGCTGCTCGGCGAGGTCGCCCGCGCGTCGAAGGCCCAGCGGTAAGGTGAGATCAACCATGACCACCCCAACATGCTGCCGCTGCCCAACTTCTGAATTGCCAGAGGCTCCCCGTCGATGGAGGGGATCTCCACCTGCACGCTGCCGCTGCGGACGATGAAGAAATGGGTAGCCGGCTTGTCCTGCTCGAACACGCGCTGGTTCGCGTCGAATTGGACCAGGGTCGCCAGGCCACCGATCAGCGCGATCTGCTCCTGCTTGAGACCCTTGAAGATGGGGTGCTGCGCCAAATACACCGTCAGCGTGCCGTCCGACATGGATCACTCTCTTGGTTTTGCCCCGCGCAGTCCCGCGCGTAGGCCTACCGTGCACACTTGGCAGAATGTGATTCGCGCGCAAGTCGGAACGCCCGTGTGCTCGTTTACGGGATGGTCACGCGACCTCCCCGCGGAGCGTCAGCTTCGCCACCAGCTCCACGTGCGGCGTCTGCGGCAGCGTATCGAAGGCTCGCAACGACACGAGTTGGTAACATGCGGCGAGTCGACTGAGGTCACGGGCCAGACCCTCCGGTCCGCAGCTCATGATGCGCAGCTCGGGCGCAGCGAGTGCCACGAGCCCGGCGCAGACGCGCTCACCCATCCCCTTGCGCGGAGGGTTGGCCACCACCAGGTCCGGCCGCGTCCCCCGCTCGACGGCCTGCTCCACGAACTCCGCCACGTCCTGGGCCGGTACCCCCAGCTTTTCCGCGCTCTCCGGGTAGGACTCGCAGGGGACCACGTCCTCGAAGTGGGTCCGCAGCTTGGCCGTCGTCACCCCTGCCCCCGCGTACAGGTCCAAGGCCAGCCTGCCCGGCTGAGCGCCAGCCTTGTGGTCCGTCAGCGCCGCATAGGCGAGCGTCGCCACCTCGGGGTTGGGCTGCAGAAAGCCCAGCGCCGCCAGCGGTACCGAGTGACCGAGCAGTTCGGCAGGCAAATCGGCGCGGCCGGTGAGCGCGCGTGGTGAGCTGCCTCGCATGTTGTTGCTGGGCCCGGCCTGGACGCTCTGGCTGACGCCCACCAGCACGTCGTCCAGGGATGCGCTCAACAACTCGGCGGCGCGGCTCTCGGCCGCCGCCGTGACCAGCGTGATGAGCACCTGTCGGCCATTGGTCTTGCCCCACACGTAGCGCAGATCACCGCGCCCCGAACGCTCGTCGAAGGGCTCCACCTGCAGCGTTTGCGCCCGCGCCTCGAGTCGGTCGAACGTGTCCCGCAGCAACGGATGCTCGACGAGACAGCCCGTCATCCGCGCGGGCACGTGGCTCTCCCGCACGTAGCTGCCTAGCAGCAAGGAGCCCGCACGACCCAGCGCCACACGCTTGCTGGACCAGCGATAGCCGAGCACCGGACCGGCGCTCTCCAGCTCGGCCACCTCGAGGCCGAACTGCGCTGCCAGCATGTCCCGTTTGGCCCTTCGCTGGGCCTCCTCGCTGAGCTCCATCAGCGCGCAGCCAGCGCAGCGTCCGCCGCGCCCCACATGGTTCGGGCACGGGGCCTCGCGCCGATCCGGATGGACCATCTCGAGCTGCTGCAGGCGCGCGAACGCACGCGGGTGCTGCCGGGACACCGCCTCGATCCGGACCTGAGCGGACTCGCCGGGGAACAGCCCTGCGCACATCACGGAGCGCCCCTCGAGCTCCGCCACGCCCACGCCTTCCAGTGTGATTCCGTGGGCGGTTACGTGCGCTTGGTCGCCATTCTTCACCGTCGAAGCCTGATCACAGATGCCCAGATGTTCAAGTCTGGGGCTACCCCAGGCCGGACCTGCTACCCTGCGGCCCCATGAGTTCCCTGGTCGAGCTTCGCCGCAAAGATGGGCGCGCGCGTCGCGATCTCACGGCGTTTCTTCCGACCACGCGCGAGGAAATGGCGGCCCGCGGCTGGGACCAGCTCGACGTCCTCATCATCAATGGCGACGCCTACGTGGACCATCCGGCCTTCGGCGGTGCCCTGATCGGGCGCTTCCTCGAGGGGCGTGGCTTTCGGGTGGGCATGATCGCTCAGCCGCGCTGGGATGCACCCGAGGACCTGCTGGTGATGGGAGCGCCCAAGCTGTTCGTGGGCATCACGGCTGGCAACCTCGACAGCATGCTCAACAAGCTCACCGCGCAGAAGAAGGTGCGCTCGGAGGACCAGTACTCCCCCGGCGGTCGCACCGGTGCGCGCCCCAACCGCGCCAGCATCGTGTACGCCAACCTGGCGCGTCGCGCATTCCCGGGCGTACCGCTGGTGCTCGGAGGCATCGAGGCTTCGCTGCGTCGCATCGCGCACTTCGACTACTGGAGCGAGCAGGTGAGGCGCTCCATCTTGCTCGACTCCAAGGCCGACATGGTGATCTTCGGCATGGGCGAGCGACCGGTTTGGGAGCTGGCCGAGCGGCTCAAGGCCGGAGCGCGCATCGAGCAGGTTCGAGACCTCCGCGGCACGGGCTTCGTGCTGCGCAAGGGCGAGTGGGAGAACCTCGAGGGCAGTCGCTTCGTGCGCGATGGCAAGCCCGTGATCCTGCCGAGCTACGAAGAGGTGTCCGCGGACACGCCCGAGGCGCGCCGAGCGTTCAGCGAGGCAAGCCGCGCCTTTCAGCTCGAGACCAACCCGGGCAATGGCAGACCGATCGTGCAGCCGCACGGCGTGGAGGCCATCTACCTCAATCCTCCTGCGCAACCGCTCGACACCGCGACCATGGACGAGCTCTACGACCTGCCGTTCCAGCGTGCGGCCCACCACAGCTACGCCGATCCGATTCCAGCCTTCGAGACGGTCAAGCACTCCATCGTCACCATGCGCGGGTGCTTCGGCGGCTGCAGCTTCTGTTCGATCACCGAGCACGAGGGGCGCGTGATTCAGTCACGCTCCGCCGAGAGCGTGTTGCGCGAGGTGCGCGCATTGCGTCGACTCGACGACTTCCGCGGGGTGATCAGCGACGTGGGCGGCCCCACCGCCAACATGTACCAGATGCGCTGCCGCGAGGAGCGCATCGAGAAAGCCTGCCGCCGGCTCTCGTGCGTGTACCCAGGCGTGTGCGAGAACCTGGTCACAGACCACGCTCCGCTGGTCGATCTACTGCGCAAGGTCCGCAAGGAGCCCGGCGTGCGCAAGGTGTTCATCGCCTCGGGTGTTCGCTACGACCTCGCCGAGCTCAGCCCGGAGTTCGTGGACGAGCTCGCCATGCATCACACCGGCGGGCAGCTCTCGGTGGCTCCCGAGCACGTGGACACCGCGGTGCTCGACAAGATGAAGAAGCCCGGGGCAGAGACCTACGAGCGCTTCGCCGATATGTTTGCCTGCTCGAGTGAGAAGAGCGGCAAAGAGCAGCACCTCATTCCCTATTACATCTCGGGTCACCCAGGTTCTTCGCTGAACTCGATGATCGACCTGGCGCTCTACCTCAAGCAACGCGGGCTCAGGCCGCGGCAGGTCCAGGACTTCATCCCCACCCCGATGTCCATGGCCACCAGCATGTACTACACCGGCCAGGACCCTTTCTCGCGCGAGCCGGTGTACACGGCCAAGACGCTGCACGAGAAGCGCCTGCAAAAGGCGCTGTTGCAGTACTGGGATCCGGAGCAGCATCACCTGGCGCGCGAAGCGCTGACCGCGGCGGGGCGCAGCGACCTGATCGGCAGCAAGGCGCACCAGCTGGTGCCGCCGGAGCGCGGACAGGGAGCGTTGTCGATCCATCAGCGGCGTCGCCAGCAGGCCGGAAGGCCCCAGGGGCGTGTGGGTCGGCGAGGGGCGGGTACCCCGCCGAGCAAGCGCTAGCCAGCACCAACATCGGCTCGTCGTGATCGTGGCGGTGGTCGTGGACTTTGATCGCGACGGCGACGGTGTGCGTGGCCGCGCCGGGTCGATGCTCTGAACGGCTTACCGCTCACGCACACTGTCGCCGTCGCCGCTCAAGTCCACATCGCCGACCAGGTTCAGGTCAACGTTGTAGGCCTGGTCTCCTCAGTCGAAGGCGATCATGGAGTCGTCGACCGGCGCGGGGCGTACGCGCAGGGGAATGCTGGCCAACACGGCCTCCAGGTCCTGCATCTTGCCCCAGTGACGACGCTGCTGCTCGTGGAAGAAGGTGGCGTGCTCTTCGGCGAAGTGCGCCAGGCCGTTCACCGAAAGGCCACGCTTGGCGAGCGAGCGAGCGAGGAGCTGGTCGAAGTGGCGCGTGGACAGCGTGCGCACCACGGCGTCCGCCTCGGCGCTCGAGGCGTAGTCGAAGAGCGCTGCGGTGTAGATCTCGTCCGAGTAGATCTCGAACGCTTCTTCGAGACCGGCGGCATAGGTGGCTTCGACGTCTGGGCGCTGGCTATTGCCGGCGCTTGGCGTCGTGGCCTGAGACGCGCTGCAACCGAGGATCGCCGAGAACGCTACGAACAACACGCGCCTTCGAAGTGCGCTGGGGGCGGCGCACGCAATACCCGAATGCTTCATAAGGTGGTTCCTCCTGACGGGCAGGGAGAGGAACCGAACCGGCTTCGGTAACCATTCAAACCGTGGGCTAAGCGCCTTTAGGTCAGTGGCTTTGCGTCCGCGCCTTTCGCACGCGGTTGCCTTTGTCGGCCGGATCCCCGAGCTGCTGTTGAGATCAATTCTCGTAGCAACCGATTCCGCAGCACAACGAAATTCGCCGTCATGTTTGTTCAGCACCCGCCCCGAGCGGGCGCGCCATGGCCGCCTGAATGTCGTGCAAGTTCGGCGCTTAAAGCGGCACGGGGCCCCGTGAGGCCCCGTGTCGTGAGCAAACTCCAAGCAGACCACCCGGTCCGCGAGCCCACCCTCAGAAATGCATCGTGGATCCGATGCCCGCGAAGTCCGCTTCCATGGTGTAGACACCGTTGCCGATGTGGTCAGCCTTGTCACGCTCCTGGGGCGGACGAATCGCCGCCGGCTGCGTGATGTCGCTGTTGGTGATGGTGCGGTTGGGCATGAACACGTGGCCGTACACCAGGTCCAGGTCCATCACGGAGCCGACGTGGAGCGTCACGCCCATGCCCAGCACGACCTTGTTGGCGTCCAGGGTCAGCGGGGAGAGCGCGTTGTCCTTGAGCGCCGTGGTGTCGTAGGAGAGACCACCGCGGATCGTGATCTCCATGTCCTCGAGGAAGTACTCGAAGCCGCCGCGGATACTGTAGGAGTTGCTCATCAAGCGCGGGATCTTGATGCTGCCGACCTCGTAGTCGCCGATACCCACGATGTTGCGCAGGTACATGCCCTTGGTGTCGGCCGTGATGTAGTCCTGACGCGACCAACCCTCGTACACGCCCGCCACTTCGAGGCTGAGGTTCTCATTGGGGTTGATCTCGACGCCGGCGCGACCGATCCAGGGGAAGGGCACGTTGACGTCGGCCTTGTTGCCGTCGATGCGGGCGTTGTCGAAGACCGCGTTCGTGGGCAGGTGCGCCTTGATCTCGGCTTCGCCCTTGATGTTCCAGGGCGTCTGGAGCGAGGCACCGATCTTCACGGGCCCAGCCTCGTAGGTGATACCCGCGCCGATCATCACGGTGGCGAAGATGGGCAACGTGATGGTGGTCGCCACGTCGAAGGACGGGTCCTCCGGGTGCACGCATACGAAGCCATCGCAGGCGCTCAACGCGGTAGATGCTTTGAAGCGACCGGCGACCAACGCGGCCGAGACACCCAGCGAGAGGCCCTCGATGGGATGCCACGCTGCACCGAGAGCGGTGTTCGCGAAGATGCTGCCCTTGAGGGAGTAGAGCGAGTAGCGGTTGGGTGCGGGCGCGCTGCCCACGTGGTCGGGCCACGTGTAGAGAGCGAACTGCTGCACGTAGACGGCCAGGCCGAAATCCCAATCCTCGAGACCGAAGTTATTGGTGATGCCGAACAGCGGGATGGGCAGCTTGGCGACGCTGAGGTCCACCGGCTTGTACTGGTTGCCGCCGTCGTCCACGCGCGCGAATGAAGCACGCAGGAAGGCTAGGTTGCCTTCCATGCGGAAGCTGGCACCCGCGCCCTTGAGACCTGCCGGGTTGATCCAAAGCGACTCCGCGCCCTCGGCACCGGCGACGAAGGCGCCGCCGCGACCGAGTGTACGAACACCGCGTTCGGTGAGGAAGAAACCGCTGGCTTGGGCACGCTGAGGTAACAGATTCGTGACCGCGCAAAACAGCAGCGCGAGGGCAAGAAAGAGTTTCGATCGCATCAGGGCTTTTCCTGCTTCATTTCGTCGTCAGACGCGGGGGGAGGGACAGGGCTATCGGCGAGCTTCACGTTGCGGTTCTTGATCACGGCGAACAGGCGCTCGAGACCGTTGAAGTCGCTCGACAGGAAGTTGTGAGCCGTCGTGGCGATCTGCTTGAAGTCGTCGCGCTTGAGCGGTTCGGTGCTCTTCAGTGCGGGATTCTCACGCTCGATCTCGGTCGACATGTCCAGCAGCTGCTCGAGCGGCGTCTTGCCCTCGGGCGTATCGGCTACCAGGTTCTTCAGCACCTTGGACAGGGTGGTGGGACGCTGCGTGTGCAGGATCATCACCTGGTTCAAGAGCTCCACTCCCTTGCGCAGGATGCTCGCGTTGGCGTCGGCCTTGCCATCGCCCTTCTCCACGGCTTTGCTGACGCCAGGGGCGACAGCCTCACCCGAGAGCTTGAGGATGGGCGCGATGCGACCGGTGTCCTCGAGCAGCTGGAATAGGTCCGTGGCGGCCACGATCGTGTTGCGGAAGCCGTCCGGGTTCTGCTCCTGGTCCACGAGGTGGACGATGAGCCGCATCAGCTCCTTGCCGGCCGCAGGCTCCTGCCACGACTTGTCGACCAAGTGCACGAGGCCCGCGATGAGCGGCGTGTCGAAGAAGGTGACCGAGCGCTCGCTGAGGCCGGCTGCCCACTCCGGGACGTCCCCCGCGTCCTGGTGCGCCTTGATGCGCTCCTGCAGGAACGTGAGCGTTCGCAGGAAGACCTTGTGACCGACGCGGTCCTTCAGCCGATTGGCGTTGGGATCGGTCTTGTCGATGGTGAGGAACAGGTCGACCACGTCGCTGCGGGCCTGGTGCCAGTCCTGCTGGGCCTCGGTACCGCCATCGAGCGCAGCGAAATTCTGGTCGATGCGCTTGAGGCCGTCGAGGATGAGGTACAGCGGCGACACGTAGCCCACGTCGACGCCCACGTTGTTCTTCGCGCTGGCGCTGCCGTCGCGATAGGTCAGCTCGGCGTCGGGCTTGACCATCACTTCGACGAACTCGGCGAGGATGGTGAGGCCGGACTTGCCGTCCACCTTCACGCTCTCGAGCGCCTTGGAAGCGACGTTCAGCGAGTGGATGAACTTGAGCTCACCGAAGATCTTGGCGAGCAGCGGCTCGTAGCTGCGCAGGTTGGTCTGATAGGAGAAGAACTTCCCCATCGGATCGGTGTGCTGCGTGCAGGTGGTCCAGTTCTTCGCCGTGGGAGCCTGGCACTCAGCGTCGCTGCGCGCGCCCCAGTGCATGTGGAACACGTTCAGCAGGTCGGCGAACATGTAGCCGTCGGGCAGCTTGTAGCTCTTGCAGCCCAGGAAGCACTGACCGTCGATCTCGGTGGAGAGCTCGGTGTCCTCGAAAGCCGCCATCAGCGGTAGACCCGCCTCCTGGAAGCTCAGGCCACCGGCATTCTTGTGCTTCACTTCCATGGCGAAGAGCGCATAGGGCTCCACCCAGGTGATCGGCACGCCGTCGATGCCGTTGACGCCGTCGGTCAGTCCCTTCACGAACTGATTCGGCGGCGCGAACAGGAAGCGCGCCAGGGACGGGCCGGTCGGCTTGTCGGTGAAGCCGGTGATCTGGCTCTCGTCCTCCTGGATCAGACCGTTGGCCGAACCCAGGATGGAGATGTCGGGCTTCAGCGAGATGGCAGCCTTGCCCATGCAGGCCTGGCTGTAGATACGCACCATGTCGGGCACCTCGAACAGCTCGCAGGGCTTGTAGCCGCCGCTGAGCGGCAGCGTGATGCCGCCGAGGTTCTTGATCAGGTGCAGCGTGGCGCCGTCCTTGTTGCACTGCTTCTGGTTACGCAGGTTGTGAATCAGCGACATCGTGCGCTGCCAAACGCTGCGGTTCTCGCCGACGTCGGGCATGGTGTAGTCGACCGGCGTCTTGTAGGTGACCGTGGCCTCGGCGTTGAGGTCGGCTTCCTGCTCGTCGCTGAAGAGGCCGTCCGCGCCCGCCGGCGTGAAGTCGGCGTTCTTGTACTTGGCCACGTCCTTGAAGGACATCCAGGTCTGGAAGATGGCGTCCTGCTGCACGCTCTTGTCGTCGATGATCATCTTGATCACGCGCTCGATCATGCCCTTGCGGCGACTCATGCGTTCTGCGACGGCGATCAGGTCGTCCCAGAAGCGGTGGGCGCCGCCGGGCATGCCGTCGGTCTCACCGAGCGTCTGCGCGTCGGGGAAGTCCTTCCCGAGCTCGTTCATCTGCAGCATGGTGTCCACCAGCTGCGTCATCTCGTGCTCGTGCTCGCGCATGCCGATGCGCAGCGCCTCGAGCAGCCGGCGGGTCTCGTCCGGGTGCTTGAGCAGGGCGCCCACGCCATGGACGAGGTCGTGGATCGCGCCCGTGTCCGGGTCAGGTCCGTCGAACTCCACCTTGGACTTGCCGTAGGTGACCGTGTGCTTCTTGGAGAGGCCGAACAAGGCGGGCAGGCCGCGGCCGATTTTCTCGAAAGGCGTGCGGTCCTTGTCGGTGGGGTAGGGCGTCGAGAGCCGCGCGTCCTCCTGGAGGAACGCTGCCGTCATCGTGAGGTTCGCGTCGAAGTAGTCGTAGAGCGTCTGGCCGCCGTTCAGCGCGCGGTCGTCGTCGTCGCGGTCCACACCCTTCTCGCCGAGGAGCTTGTAGGGGGTCGGGGCGCCGCCCTTGAACTTGCCCGAGGTGTCCGTGTCGGGCAGGCCGTCGCCGTCCGAGTCCTCGAACACGGAGGGCAGGGCACCGTTCTCCATCAGCGGAACGGCGACGCCACGCGAGTCGCGCTTGGTCACCCAGATCGGTGCGGCGGTCGGGAGCTCGTCCTTGTCGAGGACCGGGTCGTACACGGAGGACAGCATCAGGTCCCGCGCGATGCGCAGGGTGGAGTCCTCGGCGAGCGGAGAGTCGTCGTAGCTCGCCATCTCGAGCGCGAGGCCCTGGGCGATCTCGTCGAGCTCGAGCTCGCCCTTGCCACCGCGAGCCAGGAAGTGCATGCCCGTCTCGGAGAGCTTGTCGAGGTCGGGGTAGGTGAGGACCACCTTGATCAGACCGAGCGCCAGATCGAGCTTGCGGTAGCCCGTGCGGCCCGTGATCTCCGAGAAGGCCTGGAGCGCCTTCTTGCCGGTGGTATCGCCGTCGTCGATGAGGCGCGCCAGCACCGCCGCGATCGCGCGCGTGTTGCCGGGCAGGATGGGGTCGTCGCCGTCGTAGAGCGGCAAGAGCTCCTTGAGGAAGTCCGTGATCTCGTCGCCCTGGAGCTGGACGATGACCTTCTCGGACTTCACCTCGTCGTCGCCAAGGACGCGATTCACCGCCTTCACGATGGTGTCGCGGCGCGACAGGATGGCCTTGAAGCGATCGCTATCCTGGTACTGCTCAGGCAGCGAGTCGACGTCGCCGTTCTCACAGGCATCCTCGAACGGGAGGCCCGTGATCTCCTTCGGGTACTCTGCCTTTGCCTGACGCTTGCAGAAGACGCGGTAGACCTCGCCACCGACACTCAACTTTTCGCGCTTGGCTCCGTAGACCCAAACATCCTTTGCGCAGCCTGCTGCGCCAGCACTCAGACCCAACGTCAAAATAAGAGCTCGTTTAAGCATCCAGGGACTCGCCATCGGCGACCTCCGACCAAAACCTTGCTGTTGCTCTCGTAAACAAGCGACCTGGTAGCAAAGCCCGTAGGGCCGCATCCAGGTCGCAACACTTCGTGGATAAGGGACGACCTTCTAACTGGCGATCAGCCCGCCCCTCCGACCTTCTTCTCGAAGCGGCTCGAGATCCTTCACGAACGCGTCGTGCAGGTCAGCCGCGAGCTGCTTGGCCTCTTCTTCGGCCGACTTGTTCATGATCAAGCGGTCCGTGGCCACGCTGCCACCGAACTTGATGACCCAGCTCTCCATGGCTTCCAGAGAAGCCGTGAGCGCGAACACGCCCGGTCCACCAGCCGTGCGGCTTCCGAGCTCGATGTGGGACTCGACGCCCTTGCCGTCGTTGCCCTTGACCGCCGTGCGGAAGAACTCCTCGGTGATGTCCTGGATGTTGCTCGAGATGAAGACGTCCAGGAAGCCGGGCGAGAACAGGCCCAGCGCGCGGCCCTCCACCTTGACCTTGGGCATCGTCTTGATGTGCGAGTCGATCACCGTGTACGAGTCGTGCACGTCGTACTCGGAGTCGATGCGCAGGTTCTTCAGGTTCACGATGATGCCGAGCATGTTCAGGCGCGCCTGGATGTTCACCACCGGCGCCTTGATCGACTTGGCCAAGGTGTCGAGGGGTTCATTCTCGTACACCTGATTGTCGTCGAACGGCAGGACCTGACCGTCCTTCACGTAACATTCGACGCCGAACAGCAGCTTGTCGCTGTCCACCGTGAGGCGGACCAGGTCGCGGCCGGCGTCATCCAGCACGCGCACCTTGGCGCTCAGCACGTCGTTGAGCTTGTCGATGTGCTTGGCGAAGTTCGGGTACTTGGCCTTGAGGCGGCTGGGCTCCGCGCGCATGCGCGTGGTGATGTGGAAGTAGCCGTTGGTCTCCACGGCGCGCACGTCCTCGAGACGGCCGACCGTCTGCAGAAGATCGCCGAGCGTGGGGTACGCCTCGTAGAGGATGGCGAGGCTCTCGACGTCTTCGCTGCCGAGACCGGGGTTGCTCTGCTTGATCTTGGCGATCGACGCCGCTGCAGGCTGGGGCTTGTCGCCGGTGGCCTCGCTGCCGCGGGGGTCGCCCATGGTGGCCAGGCGCGAAAGCGAGCGGCCGGCTTCCATCAGACCGCTGTAGGAGAGCTGACCGAGGCCGAGGCCGAAGCGCGTGCCGGCCGCCAAGCTGTCGTGTTCCTTGCCCTCGTAGTGCTTGCCGTAGATCAGCAAGGACATGTCCGCCAAGCCGTTGCGGCTGTCGAGACCGACCTCGTAACCGGAGCCGGGCTCGGCGCGACTGACCAGGTACTTGCCGCCAGAGAGGGCGCCCTTGACGTGAAGCTCGCGGCGGTTGTTCCGCTCATCGGGCAACAACTTGTAGAAACCCTCGAGATCGAAGTCCTCGAACTCCTTGATGGCCTTGTCGATGAACTTCTGGGTCGGCGGATCGACCTCGGTCTTGTGCAGGAACGCCTCGTAGGCGCCCGTTAGTCGATGAAGGGCTTTCAGCGCGGTCCCGGTGTCACCGGAGCCCTGGCTCCAGAGCACGACCATCGGGGTCCAGCCCGCGACAGTGGCGTCGAGAGAGTTAGCAGCGAGGGCCGTACCGGCGCTTAGTAGGCCGAGACCGATGATGGCGGAGCGTGTGCGATTGGCGGTCATGGGGGTGTAGGCGTAACCCTTCCTGTTCGCGAATACAGTCACCCTTTCGCTCAAACCTTTGACCGCAGGCGCTCCCCCGATTTCGCGACGGAAAACAGCTCACTCCGGTTGTTCAGTAAGTGATCTGGCACGCGCGGTCACTCGCTGATGACAAGCGATGACGTTCGCGCGGGTCACCTCCGGGTGTAGTAAGGTCAAGAGTATGGTGGCCTACCGCACGGCGCCCGACCCCGCAGAGACGGGCTGGCCCAAGGGGATTCCCTACATCATTGGAAACGAGGGGTGCGAGCGCTTCAGCTTCTACGGCATGAACGCGATTCTGTTCGTCTACCTCAGCCATCTGCTGCTCGGCAGCGGGGTGACGAAGCAGCTCGCGGAGACGCGCGCCACCGCAGTCGTGCACACGTTCGTCGCCGGGGTCTATGCCCTGCCCATGGTCGGGGCGGTCATCGCCGACCGCTGGTGGGGAAAGTATTCGACCATCGTTTGGCTCTCGCTCGTGTACTGCGCCGGCCACGCGTGCCTGGCCATCTTCGACGGAAATCTCACAGGGTCGGTGGCGGGGCTGGTGCTGATCGCGCTCGGTTCGGGCGGCATCAAACCCTGTGTGTCCGCACACGTGGGTGACCAGTTCGGCAAGGGCAACTTCGACAAGGTCGAGCGGGTCTATCAGGCCTTCTACTTCATCGTGAACGTCGGCTCCTTGTTCGCGACCTTGTTGATCCCCTGGATCCAGCGCGAGGCGGGCTTCGGCGTGGCCTTTGCGGTGCCCGGCATCTTGATGGGCATCGCGAGCGCTTGGTTCTGGATGGGACGCAAGGTGTTCGTCCACGTGCCCGCGCGGCCCGGCGGGCTCCTCGGGCTCATCGACGTCCTGAGCAGCGTGCTGTTGTTCTTCACCATCGCGTTACCCATGTTCGGCGCGGGGCTCTTGCCGGTCTACAAGGTCCTGTCGGTGCCCTCGAAGCTCCTCGTGTCGCTGCTCTGCTTCATGCTCGGGATCCTGGTTTTTGCCTGGCGTCAGACGCGCACACCGGACGACGGCTTCTTGGCCGTGCTCTTCTATGCGTTGCGAACGAAGTGGAAAGGCAGCGAGCTCCCGCCGCTGCCAGGGCGTGCGGAGCAGGACGCGTCCGCGGTCGACCTGAGTCCGTTCTGGGCCAGCGCGGTACGGCGTTTTGGGCGCGAGGCGGCCGAGGGACCTCCCGCGGTGCTGCGCATCGTCAGCGTGTTCGCCATGGTCAGCGTGTTCTGGGCGCTCTTCCACCAGCATCAGTCGACCTGGATTGCGCAGGCCGCCGAGATGGATCGCTCGTTTCACCTCTTCGGCTTCAGCTTCGAAGTGCTGCCTTCGCAGGTCTCCTCGGCCAACCCGCTGCTCGTGATGTTGCTCGTGCCCCTGATGGGTGGCGTCGTTTACCCTGGCATCGCGCGCATCACGGGCCGCGCGTTCACGCTGCTGCAGCGCATGACCGTGGGCATGGTCCTCACGTCGCTCTCGTTCGTGATCGTCGCGCTCGCCCAGGAGCAGCTCGACGCGGGCGTGAAGGTGCACGTCTGGGTCCAGCTTCCAGCCTACCTGGTGTTGACGGCCAGCGAGGTGATGGTGTCCGTCACGGGGCTCGAGTTCGCGTACACCCAGGCGCCGCGGCGCATGAAGGCGCTGCTGATGGGCTTCTGGTTGTTGGCCACCTCGTTCGGCAACATCCTGGTGGCCAGGCTGTTCGAGTTCGGTGGGCTCACCCGCGCGCAGGCCTTCTGGACCTTTGCGGCGCTGATGCTGCTGGCGGGCGTCCTGTTCGGCGTGCGCGCTGCCTTCTATCGCTACAAGACCATCGTGCAGTAGGCCTTGTAGCGACTCGGTTCCGTCACTGCCCTGCGCGACGCACGATCAGGAACTCCACGCGGCGGTTCTTGGCGCGGTTCTGCGGCGTGACGTTGGGCACGATGGGCTGGTCCATCCCGAAGCCCTTGGCGGTCAGACGCTCACGCTCCACGCCAGCCTTCACCAGCCAGTTCTTCACGGCCTCGGCGCGTCGCTGGGAGAGGTCGTGGTTGGCGTCGGCGCCGCCCACGTCGTCCGTGTGGCCGCGCACCTCGACCTCGAGCAGCTCGTGGTTGCGCATGATCACGTCGGCGATCTCGGTGAGCAGCGGCTCGCTGCGCGCCTCGATGTCGGCCGTGCCGGTGGTGAAGAAGATGCTGCCGCGGATCTGGATGCGATCCTTCTGCACCTTGACCGAGGAGGTTTTGGGGGTGGGCAACAGCGAGATGCGCACGTCGCTCTCGGTGCGGGCCTTCACGACCACCGACGTCACCGAGATCAGGTAGCCATCCTGTTCCACCCGCGCCGTGTACTCACCGGGCGCCAGGTTCTCCTCACGGAAGCGGCCCGAAGCGTCGGTGACGATGCTGCGCATGGCGGGGCCAACCAGCTGCACGGCCACGCCGGGCAGGGGAGAGCCGTCGGTGGCCAGCACGACCTGGCCGAGCGCGGTGCCCACCTTGGGCAGCGCCACGAGCTCGCAGGTGACCGGCACCTCGCCGCCCTCCGGACCGATCAGCGCGCCGCAGGTACCCATGCGATAGCCCTCGGCCGCAACCTCGAGCTGGAGCTCACCGGGGTCGATCTCGTAGGTCATGAAGCTGCCGTCGGGGCTGGCCACGATGGAGTTGAGCGTGCGGCCCGGGAACGTGACCACCGCGCCCGGGACACCCACGCCGGGCGTTCCCTGCTCGATGACGAGACCGCGAACATGACCCTTGGGAGCGGCCACCTGGACCGGGACCTCCACGCGCTTCTCGACGACCTTGACCACCGGCGGCTTCGGCATCAGGTCGGCGGCGTAGCTGGCGGCGAACATGATGCGGTAAGGCGCGTTGGGGGCCAGCTCCTGGACGAAGTTGGTGGACCCACCGATGCCGATGTCGACACCCGCGAGCAGGTTGAGCCCGGGGATCACCGGGAAGATGCGCGCGGCGAAGGTCAGCCGCTGGCGGTACACGTCCGGGCCTTCCTTGCCCAGGCAGCTGTCGGCCCCCGGCACCTTGTTGCCGTTGGCGAGGGTGGGGTAGGCGCAGTCGTAGCCCTGGCGATTGACCGGGATCTCGAGGCCCCACTCTGCGATGGGATGGATGGCGAAGCGCTTGCTGGTCTCGATGGGGAACTCGGCGCCCAGCGCGAGCAGCACGTGGTCCACGCGGTCGATGTTCAGGGCGAAGCGCTCGTCGCGGCGCACGCGGTGACGGTACTCGTTGAACTCGTCGATCTGACCGCCGGCCATCGCCTGCAGGTTCGCCAGGCGCGAGCGCTCGGTGTCGTCGATGAGCTTGCCCGAGTTGTTGAACATGTAGCCGGCGTTGAAGCGCAGCTGCAGCGGGAAGTGCGAGGCCGTCATCTTGCGCAGGTCGAGCGAAAGGTTGCCGCGCATGCCGACCGAGGTGGCCGCCGAATCCGTGCCCACGTTACCGATCGCGCTCAGCAGGAGCAGCGACAGGTCGCCGCCCAGCGTGAGGCCCGGGATGACTTCGCCGTAGGCTTTGACGCCGAAGGTCATGTCGCCGATGGCCTGGAGCACCTGCGGCGTGGTCAGGCTGTTGCGGTTGGAGCGGGCCCCGATGGCAGCCGTCAATTCCAGGTTGCGGATGGGCGTCACGCCGAGCGAGACGGCACCTGCACCGTAGCGATCCTTGTCGTTGTTGTAGAGGAAGTCCTTCTTGACGCCGAGGTCGCCGATGACCTGCAGACGGAACGACTTGGGTGCACCCGAACCCGCGTCCACCACGAACACACCACCGACCGGGCCGAAGTACGTGTTCGAAGCACGCATATCCCAGCGCCGCTGGCGCTCTTCGTCGGTCTCGGGGGGCTCGCCCACGGTGGCCGCCGTCGGGGCCGCGGGCGCCGCCGCCGCTTCGCCGCCAGCGCTGGTCTGACCTGTCGTGGAGCCTGAAACGCCACCACCGATTTGGGCCGACTGGGCCGAAAGAACACCTGGAACCGCCAAACAGAACGCGACAGAGAGCAGTACCGAGAGCTTGGCAGGCCCCCGGGAGAGCGCGGAACGGCGCATTCGAGACTCCTTATACCTTCATGAAAACGGGTAGTTGCGGGCGTCGTGCGGCCAGCATTGGACCTACCCAGTGCGACGCGCGCCCATTTGTCGCAGGTTCTTGGGCAGACTTTCAAGCAAACTGAACTTCCTATTTGGGGGCTCGGTTATGCTGAACGGCTGTGACCTTTTCCGATTCGTTCAGAAGGGCTGAGCTCCCCCGCGACTCAGGGTCAGTGGCACGCAATGACGCGGCCATCCGACCCCGAGTTAGAGCCCTGTGTACCTCCTGGAGCACGACGCCCGCTTGCTTACGCTAGGCACACCCAAGCCGAGCCCCGAGGTGCGTGCAAAGGCAGAAGCACCCGCGGGTCCGGGCGCGTCCTCCCTGGAGAGCTCGCAGGTGGTCCCGAGCTTCGCGGAGGTCTTCCGCACGTACTCGGGCTTCGTATGGCGCGTCTTGCTGCGCCTCGGCGTGGCCGAGTCCGACGTGGACGACGTGGCCCAAGAGGTCTTCCTGGGCGTGCACCGCAACCTCGCGAGCTTCGAGGGGCGCTGCGCGCTGCGCACCTGGATCTACGGCATCTGTCACCGGCGCGCGATCGACTATCGGCGGCGCGCCATGACGCGCCCCGAGCTGGCCACCGACGAACCTCCCGAGCAGGGCGTCGAAGCCGAGCAAGACGAAGGGCTCGATCTCGGTTTGGCCCGCGCCAAACTGGGCGAGTTGCTGGAGAGCCTGGACGAAGAGAAGCGTTCGGTGTTCGTGCTTTTCGAGGTGGAGGGCATTCCCATGGAAGAAGTCGCCGAGATCGTCGGCTGCCCCCTGCAAACCGCTTACTCGCGCCTCTATGCGGCGCGCAAAAAGGTCGACGCGCTTGCCCAACGCATGCGCGCGCAACGGAGGTCGCCGTGAGCGTCCCGCAATCGATTCAACGCCTTTCCGAAGACGCCGACACCTCGCCCGAGGTGCGGCAGCTCTTGCGGGCCAGCGAGCTGGACGGTCCCAGCGAAGCCGACCTCGCAAAGTTCGCGGCGCGCATGGCTCCGCTGGTGGGCTTGCCCCTGGCCGACCTCACGCCGAGTCTGCCTCACGGCACGGCCCCAGCCGATGTCAGCGGTGCGTCCTGGGGCGGAGCCGCCGCCAAGACGGGGTTGGCCAAGTGGGGCAGCTCCCTGGCTCTGAAAGCAGTGGTGGCAGGCACGCTCTCGCTGGGCCTCGGGCTGTGGTGGGCGAATCGTCCCGCTCCGGCTCCGGTGCACGAGCCGGCGCAGGCCCCGAGCGTCAGCGTCGCGTCCCGCGTTGCCCCCGTCCCCGTTGCGCCCGAGACGAACCTGCCCACGTCGGGTGGTGTTGCCGAGCAAGCCCTGCCGGCGCCTGAGGCCGCCCCCAGCGCCGCCAAGCGCGTCGGTGCCAGCGCTCCCCGTCCCGACGAGCTCTCCCTGATCGCCCAGGCGCAGAGCCTGCGCGCCGAGCCCCAGGCCGTCCTGCGCGTGCTCAAGCAGCACGCCACCCTCTATCCGCAAGGCATGTTGGCGCAGGAGCGAGAGGTGCTCGCAGTGGAGGCTCTCGTCTCCGCGGGCCAGCTCAAGGAAGCCAAGCGACGCGCCGGCCGGCTCGAGGCGGAGTATCCGAACTCCGCACACCTGCCGCGGATCCGCGCCTTGCTCGACCAGGCGGACCACGAGTAGCCTGCGCGCCATGAGAGGTGGCTCGCTTGTTCGTACGGCCCTGCTCGCGACCACCGCGCTCGCCGCGGGCTGCGACTCCGTGCGGAACGTGGGCGGCATGAACACGTGCGACGACGAAGGCGTGGTCTGCGATCTGGACGGCGGGCTAAGCGACGCCGCCTCGCCCATCGGCGATCCCCAGTACGCCGACTACGACCGCGCCGCCAACCAGCGCATGAGCGCGGATCTCGCGGGCGACTGGCACGGATTTGCCACGGGCCTGGAGTCCATCAGCTCTCCCTTCGACATGCACTTCGATCCGCTCGAGGGCACCACGGGGGGCAACTTCTCGGTCCGCTGTCTGGAGCTCACGGTGTGCGTTCCGTTCGGGAACTTCAATCCAGACAGTCGATCCTCGGGCCAGTACGACCTGACTTACGTGGACAAGGCGCGGACCGGTAGGGGCGAGTTCACCTGGGAGGACGACGTCCAGCGCTCCCTCGCGTTCAGCAACCTCCTGCTGCAGCAATCGGACCAGGTGCTGTCTTTCGTCATCGATATCCCCGTGATCGGCAGCTTCCAATTCAGGATGCTGCGCGGTCCCTTTCCCGATGCCGGCGCCGACGTACCGGTGGCGGATGCCGGTGGTGGTTCTCCGTGACCGGCGTGCGCTGGCTGCCGGTCTGGTGTTTCTTGAGCGCCTGCCTCAACGTGGAGAACGTCGGCGAAGATCCGCCCGAATCCGCCGTGCCCCGAACCCGAACTTGCGCAAACCCCGGAGCAGCGGGCCACCTGCGTGCGCGCCCTGGTAGATGAGCTCGTGGACGGTGTCTGGGTCGGAGAGGCCATGGTGGCTGACTCCAAGGTGCCCTGCGCTTTCGAGTTCGCGCTCGACGGTAGCTACCGTGTGACCAATCGCGGCGGCGATCAACGCGCCTTCGGGCTGCTCTTCTTGTCGGGACCCCGCACCCAGGTCGACGGTCGCTACGCCATCACGGACCTCGTGGAGGGCAAGTACTACGGCTACTTCGAGCGCCCGCTGGACGACATGGGCAAGCAAAACCTGCGCAGCGACCTCGAGCAGCTCGTACTCGACGGGGATACGCTCACCTTCTGGTGGCGTTCGACCTACGGGGATATCTCCCCGATCTCGGTCCCCCTGATGCTTATGCGCACGAGGTAGCGTATAAGCCGGCACCACATGGACGCTACCGGCGCGCGCCTCCTCTGCATCATCGTGCCCTGCTTCGACGAGGAGCAGGTAGTGGAGGCCACCCACGCCGAGCTCAAGCGCGTGCTCGACGCCTTGCCGCGCTGGCGTCACCTCATCTACTTCGTCGACGACGGTAGCCGCGACGCCACGCTGCTGCGCCTGCGCGCCCTCGAGCGCCGCGACGAGTGCACGCGCGTGCTTTCGCTGTCGCGTAATTTCGGCCACCAGATCGCGATCACCGCCGGCCTGGATCACGCCGATCGGCGCGCCGATGCCGTGCTCGTGATGGACGCCGATCTCGAGAATCCACCCAGCTTGATTCCCCGGCTCATCGAGCAGCTCGAGCGCGGCCACGACGTGGTGATGGGCGTGCGCGAGACTGGGCGTGTCGTGGGCTGGTGGCGGCGCAGCCTGTCGCGAGCCTTCTATGCGCTGTTCAACCGCGTTTCGCAGGTGTCCATCGCCTCCGGGGCGCCGGACTTCTTCCTGCTCTCGAGGCGCGCCCGCGAGGCCCTCGGCCGCATGGGTGATCAGCGACGCTTTCTGCGCGCGATGGTGGCCTGGATCGGCTTACCCCGGACCCACGTCCCGTACGTGCCCCCGGCGCGTCTTGCGGGCCAGTCCAAGTACACGCTCGGCCGCATGCTGCGGCTCGCTGCCGACGCCATCTTCGCATTCTCGTCCGCGCCGCTCCTGGCCGTCGGCGTCTTAGGCAGCGCCACGTTTCTGGTGGGCGCTGCGCTGCTCACGTGGTCTGCGCTGAGCACCCAGTTGAGCTTCCTGCCGGGCCTCTTGTGCTTGCTGGCGGGGCTGCAGTTGTCCGCGATCGCCCTCGTAGGAGCCTACGTGGGGCGCATCTTCGAGCACAGCCAGGGGCGACCGCTCTACATCGTCCGCGAGGCCTCCGAGGACTCGGCCTCCGAGCCGCGCATCCTGGACGTCGGACAGCGTTCCGCGCGTCGCGCGCGCGGGCAATAGTCGAGCGTGAGCAAGCCCTAGAAACGAGCTCCCAGGCCCAGATCGATGCGCCCGGCCAGCGGTGGCTGTTCGAGCACCGTCACGTGCGTGCGGTCCGGCAAGGTGGCCTGAAGGGTCGTGCGCACCAGCGGCACCATGAGGCCCGCGCCCCAGTAGAATCCCAGCGCCTTCCACAGACGCACGGCGCCTCGCAGATCGAGCGTCGCGTCCACCAGCGGGCTCACCGACTGGTTCTCCTTGTTGAAGCCGAAGCCCTGGCTCTGCATCGCGCCCGCGGCCAACCCTGCGCAGCCGGAGGTTCGCACGCGACCTCGCTCTCCCCACAGCGGGCAGTAGGCCGCCCCCGCGTAAAGCACCCGCACGTCGGCTCCGGTATCCGGCGGCTCGTCAGCATCCACCGTGCGTTCCGCGAAGACGCTGCCCTCGAAGCGCATGCCGCCCCAGCGCCCGACGCGTAGCTCGAGCGCCACACCGCCACCCAACAGCGGCTTGGGGAGGTGTCCCCAATCTGCCCGAATGAACGCGCTGACGTCGGCCCGCGTGGGGACGTGCGCCGCGGGCTTGGGATTGGGCGTGGGCTCCCAAGGCGGCGGCGCCGGCGGCGGCGCAGGACACACCGCGGCCGGGGTGGGCTCGCTGGCCTCGCTCGGCTTAGGTGGCGCGGGCTCGGTGGGAGCGGGTTCGGTCACCCCACCGGAAGGAGGAGGAGCGAGTGCCCCTGCGGGATCGATCATCACCGCCAGCACCACGGCCACCGTCTCCGACAGCTCCTCGCAGGAAGCCCGCTCGGAGACCACCTCGCGCGAACCGAGGGCCTTGCCTTGCGCGTCGAAGGTCCTGAGCTCAGCCCGCAAGGTCTTGCCTTCGCGGACCGCACTACCCTCCACGATGAGCTGCGCGTCGCGGGGCGCCTCGAACACCGGCCGGTGGAGCTTGCTCTCCACGCGGCGTGCGAGTTCGCGGCCATCGATGCAGTCCTGGGCGCTCGGCGCGCGGACCCAGTGCAGGCTTGCGCGGGGCGGCGGCGGGGCGCTGGGCACTTCGGCGCTTGCACTGCTCAAAGGTGCGGCAAAAAGGCTGGTTTCGAGAGCGAGCACGAAAGCCAGGAGCGTTCTCGTTGGCTCCATGCGACACGGGACTCTCGCACGAACCCACTTCCCAAAACCACTCCCCTGTGCGCCTTCGTGGCATGGCATCGAGAGCCGGGTTAGCCTCTTCGCCATGGCCGAGACGATCTTCTCCAAAATCCTTCGCGGCGAGATTCCGAGCCACAAGATCTACGAGGACGACTTGGTGTTCGCGTTCCTCGACATCAATCCTCTGAGCCATGGGCACACGCTGGTGATCCCCAAGGAGGCAGTCGCTACCCTCGATCAACTCAGCGACGAGTCCAGCGCGGCCATCGGACGGGTGCTGCCCCGACTCTGCCGCGCCGTGCTGCGCGCCACGGGTGCCAGCGAGTACAACATCCTGCAAAACAACGGCCCCGGTGCCCACCAGGCCGTCTTCCACGTACATTTCCACATCATTCCCAAGTTCACGGACGGCCGCGGCCTGGGAATCGACTGGAAAATCCAGAAGCTCGAGTCGGCCGACGCCAAGCAGCTCGTGCAGGCCATCGTCGAAGCAGGCGGGTTTAACCGCCCGTCATGAACCCCGGACTACCCCCGACTGAACAGTCGCGGGGGCCATTGCGTCCGCAAGAGAATCGCCGGCTAGGGTACCGCTCCAAGTGCGCCCGTGGTCCGGCACCGTGAGATAAAGCCATGAAGAAACAAGCCTTTCTAGTAAGCCTCCTGTGCCTCGCGGCGCTCCTTCTGTGGCCCGGGGCGTTGCCGGTGGTGGGGGCAACGGATTTCTGGGAAATCAAAATGGCGACCATCGCCCCCAAGTCCAGCAAGCCCATGCGCATCCTGCGCGCCTGGGACACCACCCTGCGCGAGAAGACGGGCAACCGGGTCGGCTTCCGCTTCTACGCGGGCGGCATCGCGGGGGACGAGCGCGACGTGTTGCGCAAGATGAAGGTCAATCAGATCGACGCCACCTCGCTCACCTCGGTGGGCCTCGGGCAGATCGTCCGCAGTGCGTCGGTGCTGCAGATGCCCGGCCTTTTCAAGAGCTACAAGGAGCTCGCCGCCGTCCGCGCAACCATGGACGGCGAATGGCGCAAGTCCTTCGATGAAGCTGGCTACCAGCTGCTCGGTTGGTTCGACATCGGCTTCGGCCGCATCTTCTCGGCACACTCCATCGCCAAGCCCAGCGACCTCAAGAAGGCCCGCCCGTGGGTCTGGCGTGACGACCCGGTGTTTCCGGAGCTCATGAAGATCGTCGGCGCCAACGGCGTTCCGCTCGGTTTGCCCGAGGTGTTCCCGGCCCTGCAGACGAAGATGGTCGACACCGTCATCGCCTCGCCGGTCGCGGCCCTGGGCCTGCAGTGGTTCAACAACGTGCAGTACATGACAAAACAGGCTGATATCGCGCTGGTGGGCGCCACGCTCATCGGGAATCATCTGTTCCGCAGCATGCCGCCGGACTGCCAGGAAGCACTGATTCAGAGCGGCAAGCTGGCCCATCAGAAGGCGCTCGAGCTGGTGGAAGGTGAGGAAATCGCCGCCTACAACGAGCTCAAGACTCGCGGTATCAAGGAGGTCGACACGACACCTCACGCCGCCGAATGGCAAAAAGCCTATACCGACCTGCGCACCAAGCTCACCGGTCACCTGTTCACCAAAGACCTGATGGATCGCGTGACCAAGGCCGCAGAATCGGCGCGCAAGTAACAGCGCTTTCAGTTACGGAGTTTGAGTCATGGAATCCCCGATCCTTCAAGTGACAGCCGACGCCACCGCTCAGATCAAGAAGATCCTCGAGCAGGAGGAGCTAGCGGAGCAGGCGGTGCGCGTGGGCATCGCGGAGAAGAGTCCCACGGGGTTTCAGTATCAGCTCGAGTTCTGCGACCGCTCGGAGCGCGTCGAGAGCGATGTGCTCATGGAGCAAGACGGCGTCGTGTTCTACGTCGACGGCGAGAGCGTGGAGGACCTGCGCGGCACCACGCTGGACTACGTCGACACCGGCTTCAGCGCGGGCTTCAAGTTCGACAACCCGAACAAGCCCAAGCTACTGCAGGATCCCATCGCCGAGCGCGTCCACCGCGTGATCCAGGAGCGCGTCAACCCGGGTGTGGCCTCCCATGGCGGTCACGTCACGTTGCTCGACGTGCAGGATGGTACGGCCTACGTGCGTCTCGGCGGTGGCTGCCAGGGGTGCGGGCACGCAGACACCACGGTGAAGGACGGCATCCAGACCATGATCTGCGAGTCAGTGCCCGAGATCCACACGGTGCTCGACGTCACGGATCACGCTGCCGGCACCAACCCCTACTTCCAGGGCTGAACCACGGCACAGCGCGCGCGAGGAATCTGCCCGTAGCGGTGGTACTCCACGCTCACGCTCTGCTCGCGCACGTAGTGCAAAAGCTCGAGACGTCCGCTGTCGAGCACCGGCGCGTCGGCGATGTGGACTCCGAACTCGGCCGCCAGTGCGTCATGCTCGGGCGTGCGCGCGCCCACCAGGCGCACGCGCGATCCTTCGTGTAGCAGACGTCGCAAGGACGGCGTCTCTCCGAGCTGCACCGGGAAGCCGAACAGGGAGCTGTCGAGCGGGCCCGCGAAGGAGGGGCTCATGGACAGCGTGAGCTGCGCTCCTGCCAGGCGCGCGGCCAGCGCACTCGCCGCCACATCGACCAGGGACGCCGTGGCCTCCACGCGCAGGTACATGTTGAGCTCGGGCAGATAACGGAAGTAGTTGTCCTGGCCCAGCACGCGCGAGGGATCGTGCAGCAGCGTGAAGTGCTGCTGCCAGGCTTGGGCGTAGTCCGCGAGCCGGTCGCGCAGACGCGCGAATTGCGCGGCCGCGAGGAGGGGTCGATAGGGGAGGAGCCAGGGAAGAAACTCGTTTGCCAGCGGGATCGCCCGGGCGGATTCGCCGGGGCTCGCCTGCACCCTGCACAACTGCATCACGTAGTTCGGGCCGCCGGCCTTGGCACCCGGTCCGAACCCGGACTTCCCGAGTCCGCCGAAGGGCTGGCGCTGCACGACGGCCCCCGTGGTGGTGCGGTTGACGTAGATGTTCCCCGCCGCGATAGTCCGCACGAACAGGGCCTGCTCCCGTTCGTCGAGGCTCGCAAGCCCCGCAGTGAGACCGTACCCCGTGGCGTTGGCGAGCGAGATGGCATCGGGCAGGTCCCGCGCGCGCATCACGGCCAACACGGGACCGAACAACTCGGTGCGATGGGTGAAGCTCCCCGCTTGCACTCCGAGCTTCACACCGGGCGTCACGAGGCGCGGATTTTCGGGCGTGATGCGCGGCTCCACGAGCCAGCTCTCGCCCGGCTCGAGCTGTTCTATGGCACGCAGCAGCGGGCCAGCAGGTGGATGGATCAACGGCGTCACGAAGCTGCGAGGTTCCCAGGCGGCATCCACGGGCAAGCTCTGCACCGCATCCTTGAGCGTGGCCAAGAAGCGCGGATCGTCGTGCACCTCGGCCTCCAGGATGAGCAAGCTCGCGGCGCTACATTTCTGCCCCGCGTGTCCAAAGGCCGAGTACACCGCGTCGGCGATGGCCTGATCGCGGTCCGACATGGCGCTCACGATGTACGCGTTTTTGCCGCCGGTCTCGGCCAGCAGGTGGAGTCCCGGCTTGAGCCGCTGAAATAGGCGCGCCGTGTCGGTCGCGCCCGTGAGGATCACCGCGTCCACGCGCGCATCGCGGATCAGCGCACTGCCCGCGTCGTCGTCGCACAGCACGAGCTGCAGGGCCTCCCGGGGGACGCCTGCGGCATGCATCAGTTCGACCAACCTCGTCGCGATCAAGGCGGTTTCGAGCGCGGGCTTGAGGATGACGCGATTGCCCGCCATCAGCGCGGCCAGGACGCCACCTGCGGGGATGGCGAGCGGGAAATTCCAGGGTGGCGTGACGACCACAACGCCGCGCGGCACGACCTGTTCTGGGACCTCCCGCAGCAGGCGCAGGAAGCTCAGTCGGTAGTACTCGGCAAAGTCGACGGCCTCCGAGACCTCCACGTCGGCCTCGCCAACGCGCTTGCCCGCGTCAGCCACCATCAGGCCGATCAACTCGCCGCGCGCCGACCGCAGGGCTTGGGCCACGTTCCGCAAGAGAGCGCTCCGACTCCTCGCGGAGCTCGCCGAAAACCCGAGGCGATCCTCGGCGGCACAGTGCAGCGCAGCTTCGACCGAGGCGGCGTCGGCGAGCGCCACCTCGTAGAGCGTAACCCCCGGGCGCGACGGATCGACTCCCGCACGCAGCACCCCGCGATCGTGGCGTTGCCCATCGATCAGCGAACCGATGCGCTTGCCGGAGAGCTCGCGCGTGCGGGTGAGCGCGCTGGCGACCCAGGCTCGGTTCGCGGCGCGTGAGAAGTCGGTATCGGGCTCGTTGCGGAAGTCGGGCTCTCCCTGCGCCCGCGCGCTGAACCGTTCGCAGGTGCGGTCGAAGCTCGGCTCGCCTTTGCGTCGCGGCCGTTCCTCGACCTGGTCCATGGCTTCGATGGAAGCGCGAAAGCGGCGCCGCTCGCGCTCGAAGCCCTCGTCGTGGGGTTGCATGCCGAAGCTGGCGCTCAGGAAATTGTCGCCCGAGGTGTTCTCCTCGAGCCGTCGAACCAGATAGGCAATGCCCGTGTTCAGGTCGTCGTCGTCGCAGACGGGAGCATACACGAGCACGTCCACCCCGAGCGCCGTCAGAGTTCGTCGCAACGGGTCGGCCATGCCTTCGAGCATCTCGATCCCCACGCTCGCGCCAGCGTCGTGCTCGCGCGCCAGCAACAATGCGTAGGCCACGTCGAACAAGTTGTGGCTCGCGACGCCGAGCGTCACGGCGGCCAGGGCGCCTTCGGAGACGGCTTGCTCGAGCAACTGCTTGTAGTTCGCGTCGACTTCGACCTTGCGTTCGAAGATGGGCACCGCGACGCCCCCCTTCGCGCTCTCCACGCGTTCCGCCGCGAGGTTCGCTCCCTTCACGATCCGCAGGCGCAGTGCTGCTCCGCCCTGTCTGCATCTGCGCGCGGCCCATTGTGTGAGCGCGCGCTGCCACGCACCCGAGTCCGGCAGATAGGCTTGCAGCACCACCCCCGCGCGCACCGCATCGAGCTCGCGCGACTCGAGCGCGCGCTCCAGGACGGCCAGCGTGAGCTCGGCATGTCGGTACGCTTCCATGTCGAGCATCACCACTGGAGGACCACCCGCGCGCTCCAGGCTCGCCCGGTAGATGCGGGCCAACCGGGCGCTGAGCGTGCTGACGCAGTCGTCGAAGGCGAGCGGTTGAAGCTGGCTGCCGATCGAGGACACCTTGACGCTCAATGCGTCGACCGGGAGCTCGCGCGCGATGGCGCAGTACTTCTCGACCCGCTCCTCCGCGGCTCGCTCCCCCAGCAGGGCCTCCCCGAGTTGATTCAGGTTCACCCGGGTGTGTTCGCGGTGACGCACCCCCAACAGTGCCCGGACCGCCTCGGGGTGAGCCGACAACAACAAATCCCGGGTCTCTTCCCGGATGCGTCCGCGAGTCCCCGCCACCACCACCCCGGGGAGTACCCCCGCCAGCTGGCTCGCCGCGAAGAGCTGCACGCGCTCCCAGGCATCCAGGTACCTCGGGACACCGTAGCGACCGACCAGCTGGCGCAGCTCCTGTGCCACTCGCGCGGACTTGTCACTCCGGTAGGCCCTGTCCGTGAGCTGGGTGGTGAAGGTCAGCCCGGCGGGGTCCCGCATCAGCCTGCCCAGGCTGCGGGCCCGCGCCCGGTCGCTCTCGCCCTGGAACCACCGGCTCGCCGCCAGCAGCGTCGCGGCCAGCCGTTCGGCCAACTCGGCGCGCTCCTTGCGAGAACAGGCTCGACCCGCCCCGGCGTCGAGCAGACGCCGGGCCTCGTCGAGGGGGGGGTAGTGGGCAGCTCGTGCCATACGGGGGCCCAGGACCGTCCAGGGTTGCGTGCTCCGGCCTGGTTTCCTCATGATAACCATGGGAAAGCCCGCTTGGCACCGACGCTCTCGAGGCCGCGCTGGGGGCGCCCCCTCGGGCTGTAGACGGGCCCACAAAGCAGGTCACCCTGAGAAGGGGTTAGGCAAATGTTGCGCTTCCGGGGTTAGGCAACTCTTGCTTAGCTGGGCAGGAGTTGCCCAGAAAAGGCTGCCAACACACGCAAAACGGGCCTATTTTCGCTGGCATAACGGTTGCAGCGCCGTGAGTTACCGCCCTCAGACGGCAACTCCCACTAACCCCCGGTGCTCCCATGTTCCAGCGCGGCTTTTTCTTGTTGGTCATTCGCGATGACGGTCTTGCTCAATCCCTGAGCGAGCCGATCCAGCGCTACAGCGTGGTTCGACGTGCTCGCTCCTATCGCGAGGCGCTCACCATGCTGGTGCCGCGCGCCCGTTGGTCCGGCCTGGTGGTCGACCTGGACGGGTTCGACGCCAACCCGCTCGAGACCATGAAGTGCATGCGCGAAGCTCACCCGCTGGTCCCCGTGCTGGCGCTCGCGTCCACGGCGGTGCCCGAGTTGATCAACGGCCTGCACGCCTACCGCGCCGAGTTGGTGCTCAAGCCGCTCGGTGAGACCAACATCATCAGCTTCGTCCAGCGCGCGCTGGTGAGTGGCTGGTTGCCCGACGAGCGCGTCGCGGCGTGGGTGGATGAGCTGGCCCGTCGTCGCAGCCTGACGCCTCGCGAAGTTCAGCTGGTGGCCTACGCCCTCGGCAACGAGTCGCGCCAGAAGGTCATCCGTCGTCTCGGCATCAGCGAGAACACGCTGAAGACGCAGGTCCGCGCGCTGCTCCGCAAGTGCAACGCACGCTCCATGGACAGCCTGGCCAAGGTGGTCCTGCGCGACGCCCTGGTGTTCGAGACCTTGCCCGACGAGTCCAACGAGGAAGAGGAGATTTTCGAGGAGACCCCGGCGCCTGATCTCGTTGTCAGCGCCTGAGCGAGTCGTCGCTTCGAGCGGGCGTCTTACGCTCCAGGAAGGCCGCATGCACACGCTGCACGCGGCCTTTTCTTTTGAGCTCGCATTTCACACGAAAGGCCGCATGCACACGTTGGATGCGGCTCTTCTCTTTTGCGCTCGGCAAGAACCCGCTCGACACCGCGCTTTGGGACCTGCGCACAGCGGGGTACGCAAGGTACGTCGAGCAAGTTTTGCGCGAGTTCGCGAAGCTTGCTCAGAACGGGCTCATTTGGGGGCATTTTGTTCGGCACGGTCGTTGCGAAGGAGTCCAATCACGAAGCCGATGACCTCGGCGACAACCTCCCAACCCGAACTACGTTCCAGAGGCTACCATGACCGTCCGAAATCGTGATCTGTTCCTGCTCGTGAGTGACGACGCCCTGCTCGTGCGCACGCTGACTCAGCTCACGGCGGATCGCGCGGAGCTCGTCGATGGAAAAGCAGCCGACGAGATGAGCCGCGACGACCGCGCTCGCGTGCGCGCCGTATTCGTGGATGGGGCGCTCTTCAAGCAGAACGCGGTGCGCGAGCTCACTCGCCTGCGCAACAGCTTCCCGCTCGCTCACATGATGTTCATCGCCACGCCGGCGCAGACGCACCTGCTCAACGAGATCCAGCCGATGCGCGTGGAGCTCTTCGCGCGGCCTCTGCCGCAGAGTGCGTTGGTGCCGTTCATCGATCGCGCCCTGTCTGCCGGTCGCTTGTCGGACCGCAGCATGCGCGCCTGGATCGAAGAGATGGCGGGAGAGTGCCGGCTCACGCGTCGCGACGTCGACCTGATGCCGCTGGTGCTCGAGGAGGAGACGCCCGACGCGACGTGCGCACGCTTGGGACTCGACGAGGCCGCGCTGCAGCGCTCACTCCGCAGGCTCGTGAAGAAGTGCCGCGTGCGCAACACCGATCGCCTCGCGAAGAACATGATGCGCGACGCGCTCCTGTTCAGCCGCGAGCTCACGGCTGACCTGATCGAGCCGATGGCGGCGCGCGCTGCTTCCTTCTGAGCGCGTTGCACACGGGGCGTTCTCCCTGCAGGATCCCGGTCCTGGTAGTCGGAGGCCTCATGAGCAAAGTACTCGAAGAGCTGGTCCAGCAACTGGCACTCGAGCGCATCGAAGAAAATCTGTTTCGCGGCCAGAGCCAAGACTTGGGCTGGGGGCGCGTGTTCGGTGGACAAGTGCTGGGGCAAGCGCTCTCGGCGGCCGTCCAGACCGTGCCTCAGGAACGCAAGGTGCACTCGCTGCACTCGTATTTCCTGCGACCCGGCAACGTGAACAAGCCCATCGTTTACGAAGTGGATCGCATTCGTGATGGCGGTTCGTTCACCACCCGGCGCGTCGTCGCGGTTCAGGGGGGCAAGCCGATCTTCAACATGCAGGCCTCCTTCCACGTTCCCGAGCCCGGCTTCGATCACCAGGACATCATGCCGGAGGCGCCGCCCCCCGACGGGCTCAAGAGCGAGCACGAGCGGATGGACGAGCGCACCAAGCACTGGTCCGAGTCCATGCGCTCGAAGGTGCTCGCACCACGGCCCTTCGAGCTGCGCCCCACCGACCCCGACGACGATCCATTCGTGATTACACCGCGGCCGCCCAAGCGCTCGATCTGGATCCGCGCCGCCGCACGTTTGCCCGATGACGACGCGCTGCACGCCTATCTGCTGGCCTACGTGTCCGACTTTTCGTTCGTGAGCACTGCCCTCCTGCCGCACGGAGTGACCTGGATGGCGACGCCCGGGATGCACATCGCGAGTCTCGACCACATCATGTGGTTTCACAGACCGTTCCGCGTGGACGAGTGGCTGCTCTACGACATCGAGAGTCCTTCGGCGCGCGGAGCCCGAGGTCTCGTTCACGGGCGTGTGTTTACGCAAGACGGGCGCTTGGTGGCTTCCACGGCGCAGGAAGGTTTGCTGCGCTACCGTCCGCCCTCGCCGCAGGGCTGAGCACGTCACCCCCAACCGTCACGTGCAGGATCGGGATCACGAGCCCTTCTTGGGGTAGATTCTTCCTATGACCTCCATTCGTCGTCACTTGGGCGCACTGCTCGGGGCCATGGCCGCTGCGCTATGGGCCGGCGCTGCGGGCGAGCTGCATGCGCAGGACAGCCAAAGCAAGAGCAACAAGCCCCTGGCGTGCGCGGTGGTCGGCACGGGGAGTACCGAGCGCTCCGAGCAGCTTTGTCTGGGCTTGGGCCAGCAGCTCGGCCGCCATACCGTGTTGGTCGACGATGGCAGCAACGTGCGTCGCGGTGAGTCCATCCACATCGTGCAGGGCGACGTCGCGTGGACCGTGGTGTGGCTGAAGGACGGCAGTCCGCGCGCCTTCACGCGTGTATCAGCGGTCGACGCCGCGGGGCGTGAGGTGCTGTTCTTGGCCCGCGCCTCGCGCGTGCTCAGTCGCGAGGCCAACAAGCCTACGGCTGGCTGCGTGCGTGTGGAGCCCAATGGTGGGCGCGTCATGCGCTCGCCGGACCTCGCCTATCCCTGGGTTAGCCTCAAGCGTTGTCGAGCCGAGGTGGTCGATGTGATCGACCCCTGGTGGACCTCGCCGCACGGCTGACTTCCTGCGATTGGGTTCGCTCTACTGAGCGGCGATCTCGGTGCTGCTGGGCGCGACTTCGCCGATGGCGACCGACGCGATATGCGCAGCGACGAGACCCCACAAATGGAAGAACTCGTCGTCGCCGAAGTGCGCACCCGAGCGGAAAAGTCCGCCACGTTGACAGAGCTCTGGTGCGAGCGGAGAGCGCCGGTCGTAGTAGCCCAGGACGTCGGCGTGGTCGGCGATGACCAGAGCAGCGAGGGCATGCTCCTGGTTCGTGCGCGTGGTCAGCAGCTGGCGTACCGCGTTCACGATTCCGTCGTTGGCCGATAGATCGAAGGCCGGAACGCGGGCACTCGGATGCCGCACCACGCGGTCTGCGGACACGCCTCGCAGCAGCTTCTGGGCTTGAACCAAGGCGAGCGGCGCGTCCACCAAGCTTCGCGAACCAGTGAGTGAATGCAGCGCCGCGAACAAGCGGTCGGGTTGGCGTAGAACGCCGCCCTCTTCCGTGGTGAGCTCAGGCGCGCTGACGACGATGCTCTGCACGCTGGCCTCGAGCGCTGGGTCCGGAGGATTGTGGGCGCGGAGTGCCTGCATCGAATGCGGCATCAGCTCCGACATCAAGGTGCCTTCGCGCAGCAGCTTGAACATCAGGGGCAGAGCGCCGAGCGCGTTGTCGCGCCTGGGCCGCCGCAACCGCGTCAGCAGCTCTCGGATCAGCGAACTGGCTACGCCTGCGACTTGACGCAGGCCTTGCATGTCGAGGCTCTGTGGCCGTTGGCGTCCCGCGAGCAGCGGCTGCTCGGCCAAGTGGGTGCCGTAGTGAGGAGCCCCGATGGTCAACACGGACGTCACTCGCTCTCGCAGATGGGACGGATCGAGATCGTGCCAGGTGGCTCCCGTCTTCAACGGCAAGGTCGCCGTCAGCAGCTCCGCGTCGACCCCGCCAGGGCCGTGTCCCACGAGGTGGAACTGACGCACGCCACGCAGTGCGCCATCGAGGGCCTCGAGGTGTCGCAGCAGCTGCCGCTGTCGCGTCGCAAAGTTGCAGGCGTTGCTAGCGGGCAGCGAAACCACCGGGATCGGCAGTCCGCAGTGGGCCTCGAGGGCGGCGCGCAGGATGCCAGCCACGCGCGCGTTCGCTTCACCACGCTCGCCCGCTCGCGTGAGGACGCTCCCAGCGCCCGGAGCGAAATCGAGGAACCCGGGAACGAGTACGACCACGTGCTGACGTGCACCGACGGCCATGAAGATCCTCTTCTTCTGCCTGGGCGAAGCTGCCCTGGGCTCTGCGGGGGCGCTGAAGGGCTGCCCTGTCGTCCCCGTGACCGCGCTCAATGGGCCCAAAAGTGGCTCAAACGGGTCATCTAAGCGAAGCTAACCGTGCGCCTCCGGCGTGTCAAACGCCGTCTACGCTTCGAATGGGCCATGCTTTCTCGCACACGCCGGGTTGGGAACGGCTGAAGTTCACGCTGCGAGTTCCGCCGGAGCACACGGAGTCTGACCCGGCAATAGTTCCAAGATTGGAGCAAAATACGGCCCTCCGAGCCCCTGTCTCGGGACCGTATGCAGGCTTGCGTGCAGCTGGCTGGCGGCGGGGCGAAACCGTGAGAAGCATCGCTCTTTAGCCGTTGCCTGCTGGCTTGGATGCGGGCCCAAGCTAGCGTGGGCAGGTAGCTTGCAAAGGCCGCTCGGTTGCGTGTGCAGGCATGCGCTTTGTCGGGTGCCCGCGATGGTGCTGAACTATATTGCTCGCTCACGAGGGAAGATGCCGAACGCATTTATTTCGGGCACTGGTTTCTATGCACCGCCACGTGTTGTCACGAACGACGACCTGCGGACTCAGTACGGTCTGGACACGACGCACGACTGGATTGTTCAGCGCACCGGCATCGAGGAACGCCGTTTCGCCGAAGAGGGTGTCGGCAGCGCCGACCTCGCGGTGCCCGCTGTCGAGGCCGCGCTCAAGCGCGCCGGCTTGGAGAAGCGTGACATCGGCATGCTGATCTTCTGCACGCTCTCTCCCGAGCACTGTTTCCCGGGGTCCGGCGTGTTTCTGCAGCGCAAGCTCGGCTTCTGCGACATGGGGCACTTCGTTCCGGCGCTCGACGTCCGCAACCAGTGTTCTGGCTTCTTGTACGGTCTCTCCGTCGCCAACGCGATGGTGCGCTCCGGGACCTACAAGCACGTCCTGGTCGTGGGCGCCGAGACCCACTCGGCAGCGCTCGATCTCACCACGCGCGGCCGCCAGGTCGCGTCGCTATTCGGGGATGGAGCTGGCGCCGTGGTGGTAAGCGCCACGGAGGAACAGCGCGGCGTTCGCAGCGTGTACCTGGGAGCCGACGGTCGCTTCGCCGAGGTGCTGTGTCAGAAGGTCTGGGACATCACGAAGCGCCCCTTCATTCCGCAGAATGCGGAGGGCATCGGGCAGGTGTCGCCGGAGTCCATGTTCGCTCACATGGACGGGAAACAGGTCTTCCGCCACGCCGTGGAGCGCATGGTGGGATCCCTGATGCAGGTGATGGCCGCCGAGCAGCTCACGCTCAAGGACATCGACCTTTTCCTTTTCCACCAGGCCAATCTGCGCATCAACCAGTACATCCAGCAGGCCATCGGCGCGCCCGAGGACAAGTTCTTCAACAACATCATGCGCTACGGCAACACAACCGCCGCGACGCTCCCGAGCCTGCTCTACGAAGCGGAAGAAGCGGGCAAGCTGAAGCGTGGCATGAAGGTGGCCATGGTCGCGTTCGGCTCGGGCTTCACCTGGGGTTCGGCGATCCTCGAATGGTGAGGGCGACGCCTGCGGCCCGTGACCGGGCCGAGCGTGAGCCCACTGCGCGTTTTTGACGGCCGTGCTTCTGCGCACGGCCGTTTGCTTCGTCCGCGGTCAGCCTACGTCCATTTTGTTCGGGCCTGCGGTCAGCCCACGGCCACGCGCGCATTGCGGAACAGGCGCAGCCAGGGGCCGTCCTCGCGCCAAGCTGCAGGGCGCCAGGAGTACTGAACGGCGCGGAACACGCGCTCCGGGTGGGGCATCATGATGGTGACCCGACCGTCGGGCGTAGTGAGCGCAGTGAGCGCGCCCGGGGATCCGTTGGGGTTGAAGGGATAGCGCTGGGTGGGCGCGCCGTGGTTGTCCACGAAGCGGGCGGCGACGACGCCGGAACGCTCGAGCGCTTCGCGTGAGGCCTCCGAAGCGAACTCTGCGCGGCCTTCGCCGTGGGCCACCGTGATGGGGAGCACCGAGCCTTCCATGCCCTGGAAGAACAGTGAGGGCGACTTCTCCACGCGCACTAGCGACAAGCGCGCCTCGAATTGCTCGGAACGATTGCGCACGAAGCGGGGCCAGTTCTCGGCGCCCTGGATCAAGTCCTTGAGGTTCGACATCATCTGGCAGCCGTTGCAGACCCCGAGCGCGAAGGTGTCGCCGCGCGCGAAGAAGGCGGCGAAGGCGTCGCGCGCGCGCGCATTGAACAAGATCGACTTGGCCCAACCTTCGCCCGCGCCGAGCACGTCGCCATAGGAGAAACCGCCGCACGCGGCGATGCCCTTGAAGGCGCCGAGGTCGACGCGGCCGGACAGCACGTCGCTCATGTGCACGTCGACGGCGGTGAAGCCGGCGCGATCGAAGGCGGCGGCCATCTCCACCTGTCCGTTTACGCCTTGCTCCCGCAGGATGCCCACGGCGGGGCGAACTCCGCGCGCGATGTAGGGGGCCGCGACGTCTTGCTCCACGTCGAAGCTCGGCGCGGCGAACTGTCCGGGATCGGTGGGGTCAGTGCGAGCCTGGTGCTCTTCGGCAGCGCAGCCGGCGTCGTCGCGGATGGCCTGCATCTGGAACGACGTGTCGGACCAGGCCTTGCGCAACTCGTGTCGGCTCTGCCGCAGCAGGGTTTGACCGGCGCGCACGATGTGCACTTCGTGACCGGAGGTAGCGCGACCGATTTCGTGCAGCAGGCTCTCGAGGCTCGCGGCCCGGGCGATCTCGCGCACCCGCTGGAGCTTGTCGCGCGGCACTTCGAGCACCGCGCCGAGTTCTTCGTTGAACAGCACGGTGGCAGAGTCACCGGAGAGGCTCGTCAGGTCGAGCTCGAGCCCGGCGCCTCCCGCAAACGCCATCTCCAACAAGGTCACCACGAGGCCGCCGTCCGAACGATCGTGATAGGCGGTGATGAGTCCTTCGCGGTGGAAGGTCTGCATGACCTCGAAGAAGCTGCGCAAGCGAGCCGGCTCGTCCACGTCCGGGGCAGCCTCACCAAGGACGCTATGCACCTGGCACAGGGCGCTGCCGCCGAGTCGCTGTTTGCCAGCGGCTAGATCCACGAACACCAACACCTGGTCGCGCTCCGGGTGCAGCTCCGGAGTCAGCACGCCGCGCACATCGCTAACCGGCGCGAAGCCCGTGACAATCAGGGACAGCGGGGCGGTCACGCTCTTGGACACACCGTCGGCCTGCCATACGGTGCGCATCGACATGGAGTCCTTGCCCACCGGGATCGCGATCCCCAGGGCGGGACACAGTTCCTTGCCCACAGCCTGCACTGCCTCGTAGAGGCGCGCGTCTTCGCCGGGGTAGGAGGCCGCGGCCATCCAGTTGGCCGACAGCTTGATCCGCCCGAGGTCCGCGATGGGGGCGGCCGCGATGTTGGTCACCACCTCCGCCACCGCCATGCGCGCCGACGCTCCCGCGCTCAGCAGCGCGAGCGGCGTTCGTTCTCCCATCGCCATCGCCTCGCCCGTGGTGACGTCGTAGCTGGTGGTGGTCACCGCCACGTCCGCCACGGGAACTTGATAGCGCCCTACCATTTGATCGCGCGTGACCATCCCGGTGACGCTGCGATCCCCGATCGTGATCAAGAAGGTCTTGTCGGCCACGGTGGGTAACGTGAGGACCTTCTGCAGGCTGCTCGGCAGGTCGAGCTTGCTGGTGTCGAACGCGCGCGTCGGTACCGCGATGCTCTTCACGTCGCGGCGCATCTTGGGGGGCTTTCCCAGTAGCACCGAGAGCGGCATATCGATGGGGCGATTGCGGAAATGCGCATCTTCCACCACCAGCTGTCCGGCCTCCGTGGCGCGGCCGAGCACGGCGTAGGGTGCACGCTCGCGCTGACACAGCTCCTCGAAGCGCGCCAGGCCCTCGGCGGACACTGCGAGCACATAGCGCTCCTGGGCTTCGTTGCACCAGATCTCGAGCGGCGACATGCCCGGTTCGTCGTTGGGAACCTTACGCAACGCGAACTGCGCGCCGCGCTTGGACTCGTTGACCAGCTCGGGCAAGGCGTTGGAGAGTCCTCCCGCGCCCACGTCGTGGATGGACACGATGGGACTGTCGTCTCCGAGCGAACAGCAGCGGTCGATGACCTCCTGGCAGCGTCGCTGCATCTCGGCGTTGTCACGCTGCACCGACGCAAAGTCCAGGTCCTCGGCCGAAGAGCCGGCCGCCACGGAGGAGGCCGCGCCGCCGCCGAGACCAATCAACATGGCAGGCCCGCCGAGTACCACGATGGCCGCGCCAGCGGGGATCTCCTGCTTCTGCACGTGCTCCGCGCGCACGTTGCCGAAGCCGCCTGCGATCATGATCGGCTTGTGGTAGCCGCGAACCTCGCGCCCCGCGTGGCCCTCCACTTCGAGCTCGAAGGTGCGGAAGTAGCCGTTGAGGGCAGGGCGCCCGAACTCGTTGTTGAAGGCGGCGCCGCCGAGCGGGCCGTCGAGCATGATCTCGAGCGCGCTCGCGGTGCGTCCAGGCTTGCCATAGTCCACCTCCCATGAGCGCTCGGCACCGGGGATGCGTAGGTTCGACACGCTGAAGCCGACCAGGCCCGCCTTGGGCTTGCTGCCGCGACCCACCGCACCTTCGTCGCGAATCTCGCCGCCCGAGCCCGTGGCCGCGCCGGGGTAGGGCGAGATCGCGGTCGGATGGTTGTGGGTCTCGACCTTCATCAACATGTGCACCGGCTCCTGATGGGCGCGGTACACGTGGTCGTTCAGATCGGGGAAGAAGCGGCCCGCTTTCGGGCCCTCGATCACGGCGGCATTGTCCTTGTACGCAGAGAGCACGCCGCCTGGGCTGGCCTCCGTGCTGCGCCGGATCATGCGGAACAGGGAGTCCGCCTTGGACTCGCCGTCGATCACGTAGTCCGCGTTGAAGATCTTGTGCCGGCAGTGCTCGCTGTTGGCCTGGGCGAACATCATCAACTCGACGTCATTGGGATCACGCCCGAGCTCTTGAAAAGCCGAGGCCAAGTAGTCGATCTCGTCCTCCGACAGCGCGAGGCCCATGCTCCGGTTCGCCGCCACGAGCGCGGAGCGACCCTCGGACAACAGGGGCACCGAGCGCAGTGGCCTGGGTGCCTCGTGCTTGAACAGCGCATCGAGCTGCGCCTCGCTCTCGAGCACCGCCTCGGTCATGCGGTCATGCAAGCATGCGCGCAGCGCCGTGGGATCGGCCGGCGTTCCAGTCCAGGCGTAGCGGATGCCGCGCTCGATACGCCGCACGTTCTGCAGCCCGCACAGGTGAGCGATGTCGGTCGCCTTCGATGACCACGGGCTAATGGTGCCCAGGCGCGGCACCACGAACACGCCCTGGGTCGGTCCCCCGAGCGCTGCAGCCTCCTGCCGGGGTCCATAGCGCAAGAGTTGCCCCAACACGTCGCGCTCGCGCGCGTCGAGCTCACCGGCCACCTCGACCAGATGAACGAAGTGAGCGCTCAACCCGCTGATGCCGGGGTTCTGAGCCTGAATGCGCGTGAGGCGCTTTTGGAGACGGGCCGGGGAGAACGCGGGGCTGCCTTGAAGGACCAACATGCGTCCATCCTGGACCGGAACGTGCCATCGGCAAACCCCATGATGAGTGATATCATCCATCGGAAACGCTAATGGATATCCCGGAGCTCCACGCCGATCGTTTACGCGCCTTTCTCGCCGTCGCTCGCGAGGGCGGCTTCTCGCGTGCCGCGCGCGCGCTCGGGCGCACCCAATCCTCCTTGAGTCAGGCCGTGCGGGCGCTGGAGCTCGAGCTCGGTGAGACCCTGTTCGTGCGCGACGCCCGCGACATCGAGCTCACCGAGGCCGGCCAAATTCTGCGCGAGCACGCCGAGCGCGCCTTTCAGGAGAATCGCACGCGCGCGGGACGCCTTGTTGTCGCTGCGCAAGCTCACCCGAGGCACCTTGCGCGTCGGCACCAGTGACACGCTGGCGACCTACGTGTTGCCGGCGGTGTTCGCGGCCTTTCGCGCGCGCTACCCGGCGGTGGAGCTGCGCCTCCACAACCGCACCTCGCCAGCGGTGGCTGCTCAGGTCGCCGAACGCTCGGTGGACCTTGGCGTACTCTCGCTGCCCCTGCCCGACGATCTCAAGCTCGCGGGGCAACCGGCGCACGAGCTGGTGCGGCTCGAGGTGCTGGCCTCGCAGGAAGACGTCCTGATCTGTCCGCCCAACCATCCACTCGCGGGGCGCCGCACCGTGAGCCTGGCGTCCCTGGCGGGCGAACCGATGGTGATGCTGGATCGCAGCACCGCCAGCCGCGCCGTGTTCGACGCGGGCATGAGCGCGCTGGCGGCGCGCCCCCAGGTCGTGATGGAGATGAGCAGCGTCGAGGTGCTCAAGCGTCTAGTGGAGCTGGGCTTTGGGCTCTCGGTGGTGCCGGCCTTCGCCGCGCGCCGCGAGACGGCGCAAGGCAGCCTGCGCGCCATCCGCCTCAAGGGCTTGCCCGCGCGCCAAATCGGCCTCGCGACGCCCACGGTCGGGCCGCTCTCGCACGCCGCGCGGGCCTTCGTGGAGGTGCTCCGCGCGGAGCTCGAGAGCCTTCCACTCTCTAGGAGCGATTCGGCTGCAGCACGGCGCTGACCGCTTCGAGTAGATCCGGCGGGCGAAACGGCTTGGGCAACACCAGAATCGGGCCGCTCTTCGGAGCGCTCCGCTAGCTCGACCGCGTTCACGTACCCGGTCATCAACACGATGCGCGTCTCGGGCGAGAGCTTGCGCAGTTCACGGATCAGCGCGAAGCCATCCATCTCGGGCATTGCCAGGTCGGTCACCACCACGTCGATGGGCACCACGCGCGAGCGCACGAAGCCCAGCGCGGCGCGCCCGTCTTCGGCGGAGTGGGCATCGTAGCCCGCCTCTTCCAAGACGTGCTGGGCCAGGTGGCGGATGACCGGAGTGTCGTCGACCAGGAGCACGCTCGCGAGCCGGCGCTTCGGTGTGTCACGCTCGGCACCCTCCTGCGCTGCTTCCGCTGCGTTTGGGGAGGTTTCTGTCGGGTCGAGTGACATCGCTCAGAAAGTGTACACGCTGGTAACGGTCGAGGCTCAAGTCTGTTCGCGGTTCAACTCGACTGACCGCGCTGCGCCCTTGTCGTGCCGACCGCGTCCGCGCTGGTGCGCTCCGCCGGGCCTGCCCTGTCCGTGGGCACGCTGACCATTGTGCTGCTGGGGCATCCGATCTCCCTGTGGCTTTTTCTGCACGGGTGCATTCCGCGCAGGCGAATGCCGCTTGGGCGTGAGATCGGTGGCCGGCGGAATGCCGAGCGGCGATGGATAGGGATGCTTGGTGACCGCCGCGATAGGCATGCGGATCAAGCGCTCGATGTCCGCCAGGTACGGGCGCTCCTCCTGCTCGCAGAAGGACATCGCGCGTCCGCCCGCGCCGGCGCGTCCCGTGCGACCGATGCGGTGTACGTAAGCTTCCGGGATGTTCGGGAGATCGAAGTTGATCACGAATCCGAGCTGGTCGATGTCGATGCCGCGGGCCGCGATGTCCGTGGCCACCAGGGCGCGCAGACGACCTTGCTTGAAGCCTTCGAGCGCACGTTCGCGCGCGTTCTGGGACTTGTTGCCGTGGATCGCCGCGGCGTGGATGCCTCGCTTCTCGAGAAATTCCACCACCCGGTTGGCGCCGTGTTTGGTGCGCGTGAACACCAGGGCGCGATCGATGCGCGAGTCTTCGAGGATCCAGCTCAGCAGCTGGCGCTTGTCGGCCTTCTCCACGAAGTAGATCACCTGGTCCACGGTCTCCGCCGTGGAGGACACCGGCGCGACCGCCACCTCGACCGGCTGATCGAGGAGGGAGTTCGCGAGCGCACGGATGCTGTCCGGCATGGTGGCCGAGAAGAGCAATGTCTGGCGCTGCTTGGGCACCTGGGCCGCGATGCGCTTCACGTCATGGACGAAGCCCATGTCGAGCATGCGATCGGCCTCGTCGAGCACGAACACGTTCACGTCGGAGAGCGACACGGCGCCCTGACCCATCAGGTCCAGCAGGCGACCCGGTGTGGCCACCAGGACGTCGACCCCGCGAGCCATCGCGTCGACCTGACGGTTCTGGTTCACGCCGCCGAAGATCACGGAGCAGCTGAGCCCCGAGTGCCGGCCATAGGTCACGAAGCTCTCGCCGATCTGCGAGGCCAGCTCGCGCGTAGGCGAGAGCACCAGCACGCGCACCTTGCGTCGACCCCCGCGCTCGCGTCCGCTCAGGTCGCGCGCGAGGTTGTCGATGATGGGCAGCGCGAAGGCCGCCGTCTTGCCGGTGCCGGTCTGGGCGCAACCGAGCAGGTCGCGCCCCTTGAGCACGTGGGGGATCGCCTTCTGCTGGATGGGAGTGGGGGTGTCGTAGCCCGTGTCAGCGATTGCGCGCAGAATGGGCGTGCTTAGCCCGAGGTCGGAAAACTGCATTGACTCCATGAGATGATCTCGCCTTGCTGTCTCGTCGAGGGCCGTTGGGCACTGCGTGGACTCGGGCAGGGCTCAGCGGCGATAGCGCGTAGGGCGCGCGGATTTCGCGCTCGAGGAGCCGAGCCAACAAGGCCGGAACGAGCGCATCAGCACCGAACCGCTCGAGCAAACGAGCGGCTAGATCCTGGGTTTCGCGGCTGGTTTCTACTTCGCCGCCAAGTTCTTCAAACAGACGCTCTTCGCGCGCACGGGCCACTTGGGCCGGGGTCGGCGCAGGCAATAGCTCCGCAAAGATGCCGGCACCGCGCAGCAACGACTCCGCGTAGCGGTGGGCCGTGGTGGGGACCAGCATGATGCTCAAGCCCTTGCGACCCGCGCGTCCGGTGCGACCGCTGCGGTGGGTCAACGTCTCCGGGGACTCGGGGAGCTCGGCGTGGATGACCCGCACCACCTCCGGCACGTCGATGCCGCGCGAGGCCACGTCGGTGCAAACCAGCGTGGTGATCGCGCCGCGGCGGAAAGCTTCCAGGGTGCGCGTGCGCTCGGCCTGGGCCATTTCGCCGCTCAAGCCACCGGCCCGGAAGCCATCGTCGCACAGGCGCGAGGCCACCTCGGTGACGTCGGCGCGCGTGCGCACGAAGATCAGCGTGCGGTCATCCGGGTTGAGCAGGAGCACGTTCACGAGCGCGAAGTAGCGCTCGCGCGGGAGCACCGCGTAGGCCACGTGCGTGATGTCGGAGTGCGCTTCGTCGGGCGCGCTGCCGGTGACCAACACCGCGTCCCTCTTCTGGAAGCGAGAGGCCAGGCTCTGCACGGAGCGCGGGAAGGTGGCGCTCACCAGGTGGCGCCGACAATCCTCGGACAGCGCGCTCAGCAGGGTTTCGAGTGCTTCCCGGAAGCCAAGGTCCAGCATCTGGTCGGCCTCGTCGAGCACGATGGCCTCGGCGGCCCCGAGGTCGAGTGCGCCGCGCGACATGTGATCGCACAAACGTCCGGGGGTGCCCACGACAACGGTCGGGCTCTGGGCGAGCGCACGGCGCTCGAGCCCCACGCTGGTGCCTCCCGTAACGACGCACACGCGCACCCGCAGGCCAGCGTAGAGCCATTCGAGCTCCTTGCCGATCTGGGCAGCAAGTTCGCGGGTGGGCGCCACCAGCAGCATGCGTGGCTTGGCGCACAACGAGGCGGCTGCGCCGTTGCCGGCGGGCACGTGGTCGGCGAGCTTCTGCCCGAGCACCAGCCCGAGCGCCACCGTCTTACCGGAGCCGGTGCGCGAGGAGATGCGGAGGTCACGCCCAGCGAGATCAGGCGACAACACGGCCTCCTGAATCGGGGTCAGGCTCGTGAAACCGCGCTGCGTGAGCGCGCTGGCGAGGCCCTGGGGAAGGGCGGAAAAGGCGTCGGCGACCATAAAAAGTGCGGGAGACTGACAGACGAGGCCCCCGAAGTCGAGGCCCCGAGCGCGCTTCGTCCCAAGTAGGTAGGGCGAGCACGGTCTTCACCCGCCGCTCTTCACCAGCGCAAACGTGCGGCCCGCAGGCGGGACGTGCCGCGTCGTGCGAAACATGCACGGAGCACGTTGCCCTGTCCTGCCTCCGCCCGGCAACGCGCCGAGGGAGCTCAGTTCTCGCGCTCCTTGAGCTGCTCCCGCACTCGCGCGTAGCCGTTGCGAAGCTCTTCCACCAGGACCTTGGCGGCGCTCGAAATGTCCTTCAAGGGTTGCTCGGCGCCGTTTCGGGTCTGTTGCACCTGCTCTTGCACGCGCTGCCAGGTGGATTCCAGCTTGGCCCATTCGCTCTTGGCGTCGGCCTTGGCCAGGTGTACCTGGAGTTTCAGCTCGTCGCGCGCTTTCTCCAGCAATTCGAGGTCCTTCTGCCAGGTGTCTCGCATCTCTTGCGTTGGGCGCATCGCTTTCCTCCCGTTGTGCTCGGACTTCGCCGGGTCGGAAGGTAGGCTCTGCGCGCGGCCTCGAAAGCGCCCGGCTCGAATCCGTTAGCGACGCTTGGCCTTGCGGCTGCGGCTGCCGATCTTGGCCAGCTCGCCGGACTCCACCAGCTTGCGCATGCCGCGCTCCATCTCCCGCCCGAAGATGAGGCGTACGGCCTCGATGCCGGTGGGCCGCAGGGCCTGGAGCAGCTTGACCGGCTCGCGGATTTCGATGTGGCCATCCCCGGCGCGCTTCACGAACAGGCTCACGAGATCCGCCACGGCGCGCCCGATGTGCTTGCGAACCAGCTCACCAGCGAGCACGGCGGTCTCCAGGTCGATGCCCACGCCGTCGAGCTTCATGATGACCTGCAGCAGAGCTGGGCTCGCCACCAGGTAGACCTCACCGCGCCGCTCCACGACCTCCGCGCGCACCAGGTCCGCGATCAGCCCTGGCCGCTCACTGCCCAGGAACTCCACCAGTTCTGCTTCGCTCATGGTGCGGGCGTGGTCGTTGACCCAGGGGGTCTGGACCTGTTGCTCGATCCCGAGCAGCTCCGGCAGGTCGAGCTCGCCGCGGTCGATGCTGGTGACCACGTCGCGGATCGCGTCCATGCGCAGGCCCCGGTCCTGGAGCCGCGCGATCAACTTGAGGCGCTCGATGTGAGCCGCCCCGTAATAGGCCACGCGACCGCGCAGCTCGGGGGCCATCAAAGCTCCGCGCGACTGATAGAAGCGGATGGTCCGGCTGGGGACCCGCGCCGCCGCGGCAAGTTCGTCGATGGTGTATTCGGGGGCCTTGGGGTCGCTCGGTTCGCCTGCTGCCATGGACACAGGGGAGGGTAGCGCGATAGCCATGTCTCTCACAAAGGGACTCCTACGTCTTGATGGTGCAGTAATAACTGTAACAGTGTTTGGTGTCAAGGTTGTTGGCTGGACCAGACACGCGTTCTCTCCTTTTCAGGGGCCCGACCATCCAGCATGTTCGCGCCCGGAGCGCGCCCCAGCGGGGCCCGGAGGCAGGTTTTCATGAGTGGCATTCCTTCGTTTGATCTGGCCGGCAAAGTGGCCATCGTGACTGGCGCGAGCCGAGGCATCGGCGCCTCCATCGCCAAGGCACTGGCCGCTCACAACGCCCACGTGGTGCTCTCCAGCCGCAAGCCCGAGGGCTGCGACGCCGTGGCTGCGGAGATCCGGGCGGCGGGTGGCTCGGCCGAGGTCGTCGCCTGTCACATCGGCGATCTCGAGGCCATCGAGAACCTGCTGCAGACGGTGGAGACCAGGCACGGGAAGATCGACATTCTGGTCAACAACGCCGCGGCCAACCCGCATTTCGGCCCCATCTGGGAGACTGATGTCGGCGCGTTCCAGAAGACGATCGACGTGAACATCCGGGGCTACTTCTTCATCTCGCAGGGCGCGGTCAAGCGCATGGCCAAGCAGAAGTCCGGCGTGATCGTCAACGTGGCCTCCATCAACGGCTTCATCCCGGGCCCGCTGCAGGGCATCTACTCGATCACCAAGGCCGCCATCCTCTCGATGACCAAAGCCTTCGCTCGCGAGTGCGCCCCGCTCGGAATCCGCGTGAACGCGTTGGCCCCCGGTGCCACCGACACCAAGTTCGCCTCGGCGCTGGTGAAGAACGACGCCATCCGCAACAAGATGCTGGAGCACGTCCCGATGAACCGCGTGGCCGAGCCCGACGAGATGGCCGGTGCGGTGCTGTACCTGGTATCGCCCGCCGCCAGCTACACCACGGGCGCCTGTCTCACCGTCGACGGCGGCTACCTGGTTGCTTGACCATGACGCTACTCGACGAGCCACGGCAGATCCGCGAGGGAGAAGAGCTCGATGAGCTCAAGTTGGACGCTTATCTCAAGGGGCTCAGCCTGGGCCTCGAGGGAGCGCTGGAAGTTGCTCAGTACCCGGGTGGCGCCTCCAACCTGACCTACCTACTGCGCTATCCGGGCCGACATCTGGTGCTGCGGCGACCGCCCTTCGGACACAAGGCCAAGGGAGCCCACGACATGCTGCGCGAGGCCCGCTTGATGGCCCAGCTGCGCCCCGTGTACCCCTACGTGCCGCACGTGCTGGCCATCTGCGCCGACAGCGAGCTGCTCGGTTCGGAGTTCTACGTGATGGAGCGCTTGGTCGGCGTGATCCCACGCCGTGACATGCCCGCCGAGCTCGCGCTCGATGAGGCGCGCACGCGGGCGCTGTGCCTGGAGATGCTCGATCGGCTGATCGAGCTGCATCGAGTGGACTATCGAGCGGCCGGGCTCGCCGGGCTGGGGAAGGGCGAGGGCTACGTGGGCCGTCAGGTCGCGGGCTGGACCGACCGCTTCGCCCGCGCCCGCACGGCGGACGTGCCCGATTTCGTGCGCGTGATGGACTGGCTGCGCGAACACATGCCGCCGCGGGACGTGGCCACCTGCCTGATTCACAACGACTACCGCTTCGACAACACGGTGTTGTCCGTGCCCGAGGCGCAGGCCGGCGCGCTGCGTGTGATCGGCGTGCTCGACTGGGAGATGGCCACGCTCGGGGATCCGCTGATGGACCTGGGCGGCACGCTGGCCTACTGGGTTCAGGCCGACGACCCCGCGTGGCGCCTGGACGCGCGCCTCCAGCCCACCCACTTGCCGGGGATGCTCAAGCGCAGCGAGGTCATGGACTACTACGCCTCGCGCACCGGATTCGCGGTGGAGAATTTCGGTTTTTACGAGGTTTTTGGCCATTTTAGGCTCGCGGCGATCCTGCAGCAGATCTACTTCCGTTACTTCCACAAGCAGACCGACAACCCGGCCTTTGCGGACTTTGGCCAGCGGGTCACGAACCTGCACCAGGAGTGCCTGCGCTTGATGGGCAGCTGAGGCGCTTTGGCAGCCTCGACAATCATTCGCTTCGAGGGCCTCCACGTAGAATACTCCTAGGGCCCATGGCGCTGATTTCCCGCATGTTTCCCGCACCTGGCGAGCATCTTCTGCGTTTCGTGGGAGACCGCCTGCGGGTCACACTCGACGTGCACCAGGGCATCCCACCCAAGGCGCGCGCGTTCTTGCGCACGAACCTCACGCGCGCCCATGAAGCGCGGCGTGAAGTGATCGCCGAGTCCGGCCTGCGCTCGGAAGACTCGCTCACCTTTGCGGGCGCATCGTGGCGCGACATTCCGCTCCGGCAGCAAGGCGAGACGCGCTTCGTCATCGACCTGCCGCTGCTGGAGGTCGGGCAGTTTCGCTGCAAGGCGTACTGGGTGGACGAGGCGCTGCGGCAGTTTTGGCCCGAGGGTGGCGATGTGGGCATTACCGTGCACCCGGACCATCTCCGCACGGGCAACCTGATCTACTGCGCCTTCCCGCGCGCCTTTGCGCGAGGCGATGGCGCGAGCACGCCGGCCAGCCTCCAGTCCGCCATCGAGCAGCTCGATCAGCGCGGCTTCACCGTGATTCCGCCCTCCGGAACTCTGCGCAACCTGACCCGCGAACTGCCGCACATTTTCGATACCCTGGGCTGTCGCATCCTGCATTTGTTGCCCGTTGGGCCGGTGCCCACCACCTACGCGCGCATGGGACGCTTCGGCAGCCCCTATGCCCAGCTGGATCTCACGGGCATCGATCCCGCGCTCGTGGAGTTCGACAAGAAGACCACCGCGGTGGACCAGTTTCGCGAGCTGACCGACGCGGTGCATCTGCGTGATGGGCTCGTGATCCTCGACATCGTGCTCAACCACACGGGCTGGGGCTCCACCTTGCTCGACAATCACTCCCAGTGGTTCCAGCGCGACGCCTCCGGGGAGTTCCACAGTCCCGGTGCTTGGGGCAACACCTGGGCCGATCTGGTCGAGCTCGACCAAAAGCACCCCGAGCTGTGGGACGTGCTGGCGGATGCCCTGTTGGTGTGGTGTCGACGCGGGGTGGACGGCTTCCGCTGCGACGCCGGCTACATGGTGCCGCTGCCGGCCTGGCAATACATCGTGGCGCGCGTGCGCGACGAGTTCCCCGAATGCGTGTTCTTGCTCGAGGGACTCGGTGGGGCCTGGGCGGCCACCGAGGCGCTCTTGACGCGCGGCGGAATGCAATGGGCCTACTCCGAATTGTTCCAGTGCTATGAGCCCGTGCACGTCGCGCACTACCTGGATCATGCGCTCGCTCAGAGTGAGCGCATCGGCGTGCTGACCCACTACAGCGAGACCCACGACAACGATCGCCTCGCCAAAAAGGGCCCGGTCTGGTCCTTGATGCGCAACCGCTTGAGCGCGCTGGCCAGCCACTGTGGTTCCTTCGGCTTCACGTGCGGCGTCGAGTGGTTGAGCACGCAGAAGATCGACGTCCACGAGGGACACTCGCTTTCATGGGGCCAGACACCCAATTTGGTGCAGGAGCTGAGGCGCTTGAACGCGCTGTTGCGGGAGCATCCTTGCTTCTTCGATGGCGCCAGCGTGCGGCGGGTGAGCGCCGAAGAATCGCCTGTGCTGGCGTTGCAGCGCACCTCGAGTGAGGGCAGCGATGCCTGCCTGGTGCTGGTGAATCTGGACGCCGAACGTGATCAGGCGCTGGTGCTCGAGGGCAATGTCTGGAAGCAGGGCGGCGAGAAGCACTGCGACCTATTGGGGCAGACGCCTCCGGCTCCGGAGTGGCTTGCGGAGGGGCGGGTGCGGCTCTCGCTGCAGGCCGGTCAGTCGTTCTGTCTGTCTTCTCATGCGTCGCCGCGCGGGCTGTCCGGCGATCACTACCGCACGCGTCGCGCGCAGGCGGCCTGGGCATACACGCAGCTTGGTACACGCTGGCCCCACGAGGCCCTCGGCCCGGCCGACTTCATCGCGCTCGGTGGCCTGGCCGCCGAGGATCCAGAGGCATTCCTGGCCGCCACGTTCGCGCTGGACGCGTCAGCGGCCGGCAAAGACTTGCTCGCGGCCCTCGAGCAGGCGCGTCGTGCCGTGGCCTATCGTCCGGTGATCCAGGTGCGCGTCGAGGACGCACGCCGCATCACCCTGGTGCCGCCCGAACATTGGCTCCTGGTGCGCGACGCGCAGCCCTTCGAGATCGAGCTCGCCGAGCCTTCCGGCATGCTGCATCTGCGCTCGGTGGCGATGGACGAAGGGCACGTGGTGGCGGTGCCGCCCCGCGATGGCGCCTCGGAGCGTGACGTGTCGCTGCGCATCGATCGCTTCGGTGAGCTCGGACCGTCGATCGAGACGCGCCTGCGCAGGCTCGCGCACGACCCCGCCTACCGCCGCAGTGCGCGGGAGGGCCTGGTGCTCCTGACCAACGGGCGCGGCGCCATGGCGCGCATGCACGCCGACTTCGGCGCCAGCTTGAGCAAGTACGACTGCTTGCTCGGCGCCAACCTCGACCCGCAGGTGCCCACCGAGCGCTGGGTGCTGGTCAAGCGCGCGCGCGCCTGGGTGAACGCGGACGGCTTCATCACCGCGCTCGACGCACAAAACCTCAGCAGTCTCGAGGCCGGCACCCCAGCCACGTGGACCTTCTTGGCCAACGCGGGGGCTGGACGTCGCGTGGGCATCCGCGTGACCGCCGAATTCGCGGGCGAGACCAACTGCGTGCTCCTGCGGCTCGAGCGCTTCACGTCCGCGGCAGGTGAGCTGCCTCGCGAGGCGCGCGTGCACGTGACTTTGCGCTTCGATCTCGAAGATCGCTCCATGCACGGAGAGACCGTGGCCAACCCGGAGCTCGAGGCGCACTTCGCGCGCAGCACGTCGCTGCTCGCGTCCGGGCAGGGCTTTGCATTCAAGCCGGCGCCCGAGCGAGAGGTGCGCGTGTCCGCCACGGCAGGCAGCTATCACGCGGGCATCGAGTGGACCTACGGCATCGTGCACGCGGTGGAAGAGAACCGCGGCATGGCCGCGCGTGGAGACGCCTACAGCCCCGGTTGGTTCGAGATCCCCCTCACTAGCGGCAGCGCCGTGACGCTGCGCGTGGATGCCGAGCCAGGGGGCGTGGAGGTCGACTCGGAGCGGCTTCCTGCTCCGACTGTGTCCGACGACGACCGTCGCGTGACCCATCCGTTCGAAGAGGCTTTGCGTGAAGCTGCGCGCGCCTTCGTGGTGCGGCGCGGCACGGGCAAGACCGTGATCGCCGGCTATCCGTGGTTTCTGGACTGGGGCCGCGACACGCTGATCGCAGCGCGTGGGCTGTTGCGCGCCGGCTACATCGACGACGTGCGCGAGATTCTGCTCACGTTCGCCGAGTTCGAGCGCGCGGGCACGCTACCCAATTACCTGGCCGGCGCGGGCGAAGGCAGCCGCGAGACTTCGGACGCGCCGATGTGGTTCGGACTGGCGTGTGAAGAGCTCGCCAGCATCGTGGGCCAAGACGTGTACCAGGCCAAGACGGACAGTGGTCGTACGCTCGGCGCCGTCCTGAGCTCCATGGCGGAGGGTTACCTGCGCGGCACCTCCAATGGCGTGCACGTCGACCTCGAGTCCGGCCTGGTCTGGAGTCCACCGCACTTCACCTGGATGGACACCAACTATCCCGCGGCGACCCCGCGTGAGGGCTATCCCATCGAGCTCAGCGTGATGTTCGCGCGTCTGTTGCGGCAGGTGGGGCGCATCGACGCCGAAAAGCGTGCGCCCTTCGAGCTGATGGCGGTGCGCACCGAAGCATCCCTGGCCAGCTTTTATCGCCCTGAGCTCGGCTTCTGTTCGGACACGCTGCATGCTGCCTCGGGCACTCCCGCACGCGCTGCGCGCCCGGACGATCACCTGCGACCCAACCAGTTGATCGCGGTCAGCCTCGGCGTGCTCAAGGGCGCGCAGGCACGCAGCATCGTGCAAGCGGTCGAACGCTATCTGCTCGTACCCGGCGCGCTGCGCAGCCTGGCTCCGCTTCCAGTCAGCTTCGCCTTGCCCGTACGCAGCCACGAAGGACGCTCCCTCAACGACGCCGCCAATCCCTACTGGGGCCACTACGAAGGCGACGAAGACACGCGACGCAAGCCCGCCTACCACAACGGTACCGCCTGGGGCTGGTGGCTGCCCACCTACTGCGAGGCGCTCGCGCTTGCCTACGACATGGAACCACGCGCGGTCGACGCAGCGCGCGCCGTGCTCGGTTCCACCGCGCGCCTGTTGAGCGAGGGCTGCCTCGGTCAGCTCCCCGAGATCCTCGACGGCGACGCACCCCACACGCAGCGCGGCTGCGACGCGCAAGCCTGGAGCGCCACCGAAGCGCTCCGTGTGTGGCTAATGCTGGAGAGCGCGCGGTAGGCGTCGCGAACTAGTTACAGACCCAGGTTGCGACGTAGCAGTTGCAGCGATAGCTCCCGTTGGTCCCGTAGAGGCAGGTCACCGCCTGATCCTTGATGCAGGGCGTGATCTCGATCTTGTTGGGCGCCACGGCGGGGCAGCCGGGTGCATTGCTCGGGGAAGGATCGCGGTTGTTGGGATCGACCGGATCGGTCGTGGTGCCGCCATCGTTGGTGGGCGTCGATACGTCACCGTCGCCGCCGGTTGGCGCATCGCCATCACCGACCGGGGCATCGCCGTCGCCATCGCCGTCGCCCGTGGGGTCAGGCGGATTCTTGTCCGGATCCTCCATGTCGGGATCGTCGTGCTTCGAGCCTGCGTCGTGGCCATGGCCGTGCAGGGCCGACCCCTTGTTGCCCTCACCGAGACCGATGTCGGGCAGCTCGTGCCGCGCACAGCTCGCGAGAGCTGCGAGCAAGGTCAGGAGGACAGGGCGTAGGTACGAAGAGCGCACCTGGTAAGGCTATCCGAGTTTTCGTCTCCGCGCATAGAGCGAGTTTGCTCACCAGTTGGGCGCGATATCGAAAGCCGGAGCTAGAAGGAGGGACCACACGGCGCAGCTCACACACACACAGGGTGCTCACTTGCTTGGTTGCTTGCTTGGCTGCTTGGTTGGCGGGCATGCGGGCCGCGCCGTGCAGGTCACCTGGTATGCAAGGTAGGTCGGCGCAAGGCTCTTCAACAATGACCTGCTGTTCAGAAACCGTGACCGTTTCGACACCGGTCACCCGAAACGGTGTGGCCAGAGGGTGAAGCAGATGCGTGAGCTCGAGGTGGAGATCCGTGCGGGAAAGCGTGAGGTTTCGCGCTCGAACAATCGGGGTGAATTTGTACGGCTTCCTACGACTGATGCGCGGGCGTGTCTTATGGCGTCAACAGAGGAGCCGTTCTGTTGGTCTGATCGTCGCAGGCTCGATCGGACATCAATCGCGGGCGTGGCAGCACGCGTAGTTCTCACCTGACGGTCTGTTCGGCGCGCGTCGCGTCGCTGCTGCGCAGCAGACCCGCGAGAGCCCGGCACCCGCGTAGACGTTGGACGCTTTGAATCGTGCGGCGGCGGGCCTCGAGGCCAGCTGCGCTTGAGCGTGCCGAGCGAGCCGATGACGCGTACGGCACCCGCCGCCGCTGCCGAGGACGCACGAGCTCCCCGGCGACCGATCCCACGAAAAAGTTCAGGCTCCGAAAGCCGGCGATCGCGTGGATGAGCACGGGCGAATGGGGGGCTGCGAATCAACGTCCCGGGAGGTTCCTCCAGGCCGCTCGATTGGCCGTTCTCGCCACCAAAATGCGCTGCGTCGCTTACAGCCTGAGCTGCAGGTTTGCAGTGCTGCAACAAAGGCACAATCTTGGCTTCTCGAGTCAAAAGCTTTCGCGTTCCGGTCACTCCTTACAAGAGGGGAAACCAGCAGCATGCACCCCATGCGTCTTTACCTTGTTCAAGCTTGTATGTTGGCCGCCGCACTGAGTGTCAGCGCGTGTGGCAAGGACCCCGCTCCCACCCCTGGGGTCGGGGACGGCGACACCGGGGACGGTGACGGCGATGGGGACGGCGACGGTGATGGGGATGGCGACACAGGCGACGGCGACGGAGATGGCGATGCGCCCCCGATCCTTCCGCCCACCTCGACCCCGTTCGAGGCCGACCGCACCGGCGAGTCCGGGCTAGACAAGGCGACGATCGATGCCCTGAAGGCGGGCGGCAAGTCCTGTACGTCCGGGGTCGTCTACCCCTACGAGAACACGGTGTTCCCCGGCGGCCTGCTGGCTCCCCCGATCATGTGGACGGGCGGCGCGGACGCGGCCTACGTGAAGGTGGCCTACAACGGCGTCGACACGGTGAAGTATGAGTACGCCGCCAAGTCGACGGGCGAACTCACGATCCCGGTCGCCGACTGGTACGAGATCACGCGCCGCAGCCAGAACACGGTGCTCGGTGTGACCCTGAACGTGAAGAAGGGCTCCGCAGTGAGCACCTGCCAGCTCACCTGGCGCGTCGCCCCCGGCAACATGGTGGGCTCGATTTACTACAACACGTACAACGCCAAGGAGACGGCTGGCATCGGCGCCATCATGCGCCTCACGATGGGCAAGGCGAAGGCTGATGTGTATTCGACCATCGCTGGCGCAGCCCCCATCGGCCCGTGTCGCTCGTGTCACTCCGTGTCGGTCGACGGCTCTACGATGGTCGCCTCCGACCACGCCTATTCTCCCGGAGGCGGAAGCTTCGCGGTCAACAGCTTCAAGATCACCCAGGCCTTGCAGCCCGCGAATCCGGTCGCGTTGAAGGACGCCACCTTCGCGGCCTTGACCCCCAATGGCAAGAAGCTGTTGCAGATGGGTAATCCCCAGTGCACGTCGGGCGCCAACACCTTTCCGCGCGCCCCGAACAACTTCATGCTCAACATCGGCCCGTCCGTTGCGTCCCTCATCGATACGGCGACGGGGAAGGCCATCACGGCCCAGGGCCTCGACAAGAACAACTATATGTGGATGCCGCAGTTCTCCCCGGACGGGAAGAAGGTGGTCTTCAATTACGCCAAGCCGGGCACCGACGGAAAGACCGACCGCTTCGAGCTTGCAACCATGACGTTCGACGACAAGACGAACACCTTTGGCAACCTCAAGGTGATCGTGAAGAAGGACGTCGCGGGCATCACGTTCCACGATTATGTGCCGGCCGCTCCCGTGGGTGGCATCGCCGGTCCCATCGATCCGCTCGGTGTTGGTTGCTCGCCCGGCCTCAGCGGCGACGACGCCCTTGCTCACATCCCCGGCGGTTCCTGCAGCGGTCCTTGCTACCCGGCATGGCCCTTCTTCACGCCTGACGGCAACGGCGTCATCTACTCGAAGATCAGCGAGCCCGACTTCGCCGTGGCCTTCCCGGGTCGCGACACGGCCTCCAAGAGCGAGCTCTGGTACGTCGACCTGAACACGGGCGAACAGGTCAAGCTGGCCAACGCCAACAAGGGCGGCGCCGGCGACGCCACCGACATCAACTACTACCCGACCGTGCTCCCCATCCAGGTGGGCGGTTACTACTGGCTCGTGTGGACCTCGACCCGCAAGTGGGGTACCCGCACGACGGAGGCCAAGCCCGAGGACACGGCGGCTTACGAGCTCTTCTTCGGTCCGACGGCCCGCGAAGCCTTCAAGAAGCGCCTCTGGGTCGCGGCCATCAAGCCCCGCATCAACGAGGGTGGCGAGTTCAACACGGACAAGCTCGAGGACCCGAGCTACCCGCCCTTCTACCTCGACGGTCAGAGCGCCACCGGCAACGTGCGTGCGTTCGCGGCCCTCAATCCCTGCAAGAAGACCGGCACGGGCGACGACAGCAAGTGCACCAGCGGTATCGATTGCTGCTCCGGCTACTGCAACGTGAAGGACGGCGAGACCGAGGGCCTTTGCGTGGATGAGGTCATGTGCGCAGACCTCAATGGCAAGTGCACGAAGGACGACGACTGCTGCGCGGACGACAAGGGCGACCCCTACATCTGCGTCGGTGGTTACTGCGGCTTCATCGTGCAGTGAGTCGTTTCCTACGGGGAGGTCACGCGACCTCCCCGCCCATCGCGGCAAAGCCGCGATGGGACCCACCCCTCCGCGAGGTTCGCTTCGCTCACGATGCTCCCTAGCGTCCTAGCGGCCCCTCCCCGGGCCCCTGGACTCGGACTCCGACTGCGATGCGTGCGTCCCGGCGCGAGCTGAGCCAAGATGGCTCCCGCAGCTCGCAAGGCCAACGGGGACATGGTGTCGACGCAGCAGTTGGTAAAGCGGATCCTGGTGGTGGAAGACGACGAGGACTCGGCCGAGCTGTTGGCCGAGACGCTCCAAGTCCGAGGCCATCGTGTAGCCGTCGCCCATAGCGGCGCCGACGGGCTCGAGCTGGCGAGCCGCTTCGAGCCCGAGGTGGTGTTCCTCGATCTCGGCCTGCCCGACATGGACGGGGTGGACCTCTGCCCACGCCTACGGGCCCTGCCCACCCCGCCGGGGCGCCTGGTGGCGCTCACGGGTTACGGGGGTGACCAGGCTCAGCTCTTGGCGGCGGGCTTCGATCGGTGTTTGCTCAAGCCTGCCGCGGCCGAGGCCCTGCTGGCGGCGTTGGAGGACTAGGCATGGCGATCCTGAGCGAGCTGTTGTCCAACATCCCGCTCTTCTCGTTGCTCGACGACGCGGAGCGCGGCGCCCTCGCGGCGCGCATCGACGAGGTCACGGCCGAGGCGGGCACCACCCTGTTTCACGCGGGCGACCCCGGGGACGCCATGTACGTGGTGCTCGATGGCGAAGTCGAGATCTACTTCAAGAACACCACGGGTGAGCGCATTTTGCTGGAACGAGCCAAGTGCGGTGACTTCTTCGGCGAGCTTTCGTTGCTCGACGAGGGGCCCCGCACGGCCTCGGCTCTAGTCAAAGAGCGCATGCGCGCGTTGTTGATCGATCGCGAGGACCTCGAGAGCTTCCTCGCCAGTTGTCCGCGCGCCACCATGAGTCTGATGACCGCCATGGGCCGCCGCCTGCGGGAGAGCACCGGCCTCCTGCGCGGCTCGGCCTCGCGCAACGTCAACGTGGAGACCGAGGACAAGCGCACGCGGGTGCAGCGAGCCGCCGATTGGATCAGCGACTTCAGTGGCAGTCTCGAGTTCCTGTTCCTGCACATCGCCCTATTCGCGGTCTGGATCGTGCTCAACGTGGCGCCGCTCGATCACTCTCTCGCGGGTGGTTTCGATCCGTTCCCATTCGGCCTGCTCACGATGTGCGTGTCCCTGGAGGCGATCATCCTCTCGGTGTTCGTACTCTTGAGTCAGAACCGCCAGGTGGCGCGCGATCGCGTGCGCAACGACATCGAGTACGAGGTTAACCTCAAGGCCGAGCTCGAGGTGGCCCAGCTCCACGAGAAGGTCGACCGCTTCTACGAAGAGGTGGCGCGCCGGCTGGATCGCATGGAGCGTGGCGGGCGCCACTCCATCACCAACACGCCCCGCTCCGCCGAGTAGGCGGCCCAGCCGAGGGATCGATGTTGACGCGGCTGACCACGGGCCACGGGCTGGTGGCCCATGTTGGCCCGTACCCCGGAGCCGTCGTGGGCGACCCAGGACCGGGCACGGTGGCGCAATCGCCGCTCTCGCGCTGCCATCTTGTCCCCAAGCGAGCGTGCCATTCCGGGCCCCCTGAGGCGTTCTGCCCAGGATGTTTACTCAAACGGGTGCCTAACAAAGCGCGATCGAGGGCCAAAGTTGACCAAATTGTCCGCTATTTGGGGCGCCAGGGGAGGCTAGAAGCTTTCGGCACGTAGCTTGCTTTGACTCGGCAGCGACCGGACGTCCGGACTCTCCAAGTTCGCGTCCCCAAGACTCTGCCGACGAGGTGCTGCATGTCCGATGGGTTCTTCATCCGCTTTCGCGAAATGGTGCCGGAAGAGGGCTTGCTCAATTTGGCGCTCGCCGAGATCTCTTCGTTGCACGACACATGGCCCGACCGGCTTCAGTGCAACATCGTGATCGCGCAGGGCGCCCATGAGCCCCAGGGCGGTCGCTTCAATGCCGAGGTCGAAGTCGAGCTCGGACGCGGTGCGCCGATCGCCAGCCGCGCCGATTGCGAAGACCCCTACGCCGCACTGCGCAGTGCCTTTCGCTCCCTGCGTCAACGCATCCCGATGGTCGCTTGAGCGATGCCTGAGGGCCGCGCCAACGCGGCTCTCATCCGCGATTTTCGTTCGCGCGCGCGCGGCGCGCCCTGTCGAACGAAGCGTCGCGGCGAGGTGCGAGAAGGTGGGCGCGAAGACGTCAACGTGCCCGTAACCGTTGCACTACCTGCCCATTTTTGAGCGGCAACTCTTGCTTCCGCGTGCGACTACTGCGAGCGTAGGAACATCTTTGATGACCCGCATCACAAACGGGCCATGAGAGCTGTTCCGCGCGGCAACCCACCGTGCGTTCTTAGGGCTGGCGCGCGCGTGGGAATCGCGCGGCGTGCATCGACAGGTGGCCTCTCATGCGTCGAATCTCGTTCGCACTTGCTTGTTTGATCAGTTTCTTCACGGTCGCGGTGGCGGCGGCCAACACCCAGCACTGGGAGCTGGTCGACGATGACGACGGCATCCGGGTCTGGACCCTGCAGATCCCCGGGCAAGATCTGCCTGGTTTCCGCGGCATCACGACCATCAACGCGGGCATCGAGGACATCGTCAAGGTGATGCTCGATGTGGAGCATCACGTGGACTGGATGTGGCAGTGCGACGAGTCGCGCCCCATCCGCTACACGGCGGACAACCGCGGCCTGCTCTACAACCGCATCAACGCCCCCTGGCCGGTCTGGGATCGCGACGTGGTCGTGGACGTGGCCTGGCGCTACACGCCCAACAAGGAAGCCTTGACCTTCCGCTTCCGCAACGTGGAAGAGCAGGGGGAGCCGCCGCAGGACGGCATCGTGCGCTTGCCTCGCCTCGAAGGTTTTTATCGCTTGTGGACGGACAAGCCCGGCGTCACGAACGTGCTCTACCAAGTTGAGGTGGACATCGCGGGGAACGTCCCCGACTTCATGGCCCGCCGCTACGCAAAGAAGCTTCCCTACAAGACGCTCGAGGCCTTGCGCGAGCGTGTGGAGAAGCAAGTCGGCAAGCGCTGAAGGGCGCCTGCCGATCGCGAAAGCTTGAGCTCCCGCTTGGGAGCATGGCGGCCAAGCTGCACGGAGCGCGCGGTTTCGCGCCCTTGGCGCAGCGGGAAGCGCTGTGTACGCTGATCTCGCGTCATGGAAAACCGTGCGCCGATTTCAGTGGTCGTGGCGATCGTGAACTATCGGAGCGCGCAGCTGACGCTGCGTGCCCTCGAGTCCCTGCGCGGAGAGTTGGCGCAGCCTGCGCTGGCCCTGCGGGCCGTGGTGGTCGAGAACGCCTCGGGTGACGAGGAGGTGCTCGCTCGGGAGGTCCCGCGCCGCTTCGGGGCCTTCGCGAGCCTCGTGCTCTCGCCCGAGAACGGCGGCTTCGGCGCCGGCAACAACCTGGCGATCCGCCATGCCTTCGAGCAAGGCCGGCCGCCGGACTACGTGCTGTGCCTGAACCCGGACACCGAGGTGCGTCCCAACGGGGTGCTCGAGCTGGTGCGCTTCATGGAGCAGCACCCACGGGCCGGGGTGGCGGGCAGTCGCTTCGAGCACGCGGACGGTTCGGAGTGGCCCATCGCGTTTCGTTTCCCCGGGGTGCTTTCGGAGATCGAGGGCGGCTGCGTGCTGGGGCTGGTGTCGCGCCTGCTTTCGGGCCACGCGGTGGCGCGCGAGATGGGCCCCGAACCCGAGCAGGTGGACTGGCTGCCCGGTGCCGCCATGTTGCTCCGGCGCAGCTTGCTCGAGCGCATCGGCGGCTTCGACGAGTCGTACTTCCTGTATTTCGAGGAGACCGACCTGTGCCGGCGGGCGCGCGCAGCAGGCTTCGAGACGTGGCACGTGCCGCAGAGCCGCGTGATGCACATCCGCGGGCAGAGCACGGGCGTGACGGTGCTCAACGAGAAACCCAAGCGCCTGCCGAGCTACTGGTTCGAGTCGCGTCGGCGCTACTACCGCAAGAATCACGGGCTGCGCTACGCCGCCCTGGCGGATCTCGTGGCGTTGGGTGCGGGTTGCGTCGGACACGCCAAGCGTATGCTCAAGCGGCAGCCGCACACGCCCTATTGGCTCAGGGACTTGGTGGCTCAGAGCGTGGTGTGGCCGAAGAACCGCGCCGAGTTCGCGCCGGAGCGCTGCTATGCGCCGAGCGCGGGGGTGCGGGTATGAACGTCGGCTTGGTGGCCATCGGGCGCAACGAGGGGGAGCGGCTGAAGCGCTGTCTCCTGTCGGCGCGCGCGCAAGTGAAGACCTTGGTCTACGTGGATTCGGGCTCCAGCGACGGCAGCGTGGACTTTGCGCGTAGCCTCGGGGTGCACGTGGTGGAGCTCGACACGAGGCGCCCGTTCACGGCGGGGCGAGCCCGCAACGAGGGAGCGCGAAAGCTGCGCGAGGTGATGCGCGAGGCCGAGTTCGTGCAATTCGTGGACGGCGACTGCGAGCTGGATTCGAGCTGGATCGCCCGGGGGCTCGCGGAGTTCGCGGCGCGGCCGGGTGCCGCAGTGATCTGCGGGCGAAGGCGCGAGCGCTTTCCCGAGGCCAGCGTGTACAACCGTCTATGTGACAACGAGTGGAACACGCCGGTCGGTCTGGCAGCTGCCTGTGGGGGCGACTTCATGGTGCGGCTTGGCGCCTTCGAGCAGGTGCAGGGGTTCGCGTCCGACTTGATCGCGGGGGAGGAGCCCGACCTGTGCTTTCGTATGCGCCAGGCCGGTCACGAGATCTGGCGCGTGGACGCGGAGATGACCCTGCACGACGCGGCGATGACCGAGTTCGCGCAGTGGTGGTTGCGCAATCTGCGTAGCGGGCACGCTTCGGCCGAGGCCTGGGCCCGGCGCGGCAGCTGGGCGGAGCGCCAGCTCTTGAAGGACCTCGTGAGCAACGTGATGTGGTCGTTGCCCGTGGCGTGGCCGGCCTGGCCCGTGCTCTTCATGCGCGTGTATCAGCGCAGCAAGGACCCCACGCACGCGGCCTTCATCGTGCTCGGCAAGTTGCCTCACTCGCAGGGGCAGCTGAAGTACTGGTTCGATCGCGTGCGTGGCGGCGGCGGAACGCTTATCGAATACAAGTAAAGCCGTTCGCTTAGGCGCGCCTAGGCACGAACGCGCAGGCCGCTAGTGGCAGCCGAGACGGCCCTCTTTGGGGGGCGGAGTCACGGCTCCGCGTGCTATGTCGAAGTGATGCGCTGGACACGCGGTCATTCCAGTTCGTATGTCGACGACAGGCGCGCGGAGGGCCCCGCTCGCGCCGGGCTCGGAGGCGGCGGCATCGGCCTCCTGATGTGGCTGTTTTCACGCTTCGGGCTGGCCGGTCTGTTGATCGGCGGCGCGTTGCTCTACTTCGGCGGTGGCCTGTTCAGCGGCGACTCCTCGTCGCTCGCCGGCAGCGATAGCAATGTGCCCATGCAGACGGCGGACGGACGCGATCCGGAGGCCGAGATGGTGCAGTTCGTCTCGTTCGTGCTGGACGACAACCAGGAGACCTGGGCGCAAACCTTTGCGCGCGCCGGCAAGCGCTACGAGCCGGCGCGGATGGTGCTTTTTCGCGGCAGCACGCCTTCGGGTTGCGGCCTGGGGCAGGCGGCCATGGGGCCCTTCTACTGTCCGCGCGATCAAAAGGTGTACATCGACTTGAGTTTCTATCGCGAGCTCAAGCAGCGCTTCGGTGCTCCCGGTGACTTCGCGCAGGCCTACGTGATCGCGCACGAGATTGGCCACCACGTCCAGCACCAGCTCGGCCTCGACCGCAACGTGTCGGGAGCCCAGCGCGTGGGCGCGGGCAGTGGCGCGGTGCGCCTCGAGCTGCAGGCAGATTGCCTCGCGGGCGTGTGGAGCAACGCCACCAAGCAGCGCTCGCTGCTGGAGCCTGGCGACATCGACGAAGCCATGGGCGCAGCCGCGGCCATCGGCGACGACCGACTGCAGCGGGAATCCACGGGCACGGTGTCTCCGGAGAGTTGGACCCACGGGTCCTCCGAGGAGCGCCAGCGCTGGTTTCGCCGTGGCTATGAATCTGGCAGCCTGGAAGCCTGTGACACCTTTGGGGCCTCGAGCCTGTAGCTGGAGCACCGAGGTGCTCTAGCGCCCGGAGGCAGCGACATGCCGCACTTCGAGCTAATCGTCACCATCACCGCCGGCCTCGCCACGGCCCTGGTGTTCGGCTTCGTGATGTATCGTCTGGGGCTGTCGCCCATCGTGGGCTACTTGCTGGCCGGCATCCTGGTGGGCCCGCGAACGCCGGGCTTCGTGGCCAACGAGAAGGTCGCGAGCGAGCTCGCCGAGGTGGGCGTCATCCTCCTGATGTTCGGCGTGGGATTGCAGTTCCACTTTCGAGAGCTGCTCGCGGTCAAGCGCGTGGCGCTGTGGGGAGGCCTCGGGCAGATCGCGGTGGCGACCGGCGTGGGGACGCTGCTCGCTCGCATGTGGGGCTACGAGATCTCGGCGGCGGTGATCTTCGGGCTCTCGCTGTCCATCGCGAGCACCGTGGTGTTGGTGCGGGTGTTGTCGGAGCAGCGCCACCTGCACTCGGTGGTCGGAAAGGTCGCGCTCGGCTGGCTGGTGGTCGAGGACATCTTCACGGTCTTCGCTCTGGTGGCCTTGCCGCTCTTGTTCGGGCCGGAGGCCGCGAAGCACGACATCGGTTTGTCGCTGCTGCTGTCTGGGCTCAAGTTGGTGGCCTTGGTGGCGGTCGTGGCGCTGATCGGGCGACGAGCGATTCCGAGCTTGTTCGGCTACGTGGCGGCGACTCGCTCGCGTGAGCTGTTCACGCTGACCGTGCTGGTGACCGCGCTCGGGATCGCGGTGGCGTCGGCCACGCTGTTCGGTGCGTCCATGGCGCTCGGGGCCTTCTTGGCCGGAGTCATCGTGGGGCAGTCCGAGTTCAGCGCGCGAGCCGCTTCCGACGCGTTGCCGATGCGCGACGCGTTCGCCGTGCTTTTCTTCGTGTCGGTCGGGATGCTGTTCGACCCGAGTGCGCTCCTGAACCACCCGGGCCACGTGCTGGGCGCGCTCGGCGTGGTGATGCTGGTGAAGCCGCTGGTGGCCTACGGCATCATGCGCGCGCTGCGCAACAGCGACGACATGAGTCTGCCGGTCTCCGCCGTGCTCGCGCAGATCGGTGAGTTCTCCTTCGTCTTGGCGAGTGCGAGTACGGCGCTGGGCGTGCTCCCGCGCGAGGCCGCGAGCATCCTGGTGGTCACCTCCATCCTGGCGACCACCGTGAACCCGGGGCTGTATCGCTTGGCCGTCCAGCTCGGTGCCCGCCGCGCCAAGGGGAGGGCGTTGGATCTGACGGCCAAACCCTCGAAGCAGCGCGAGGGGGACCTGGCAGTCGTGATAGGCCACGGTCCCACGGGGCAAGTCGTCACCGAGATCCTGCGAGGTAACGGGATCGAGGTGACCGTCGTGGATCTCAACCTCGAGACGACGCGCGAGCTCGCGACACGGGGGCTGCACACGGTCTATGGGGATGCCGCGCGCCCGGACGTGCTGGAGCAGGCGGGCCTGGCAGACGCGCGCGCCCTGTTCCTGACCACACCGAGCTTCGACGGCCTGGCGGAGATCATTCGCGCTGCGAAGGAAGTGAACCCCGAGATCCAGGTCTACGCCCGCTCGGAGTTTCTAGGCGACGTGGGGAACCTGACCGAGGCGGGCGCGGACTCCGTGGTGACCGCCGAAGGTGAGGTGGCCCTGGCGATGGCGAGCGAGTTACTCACCGAGCTGGGCGCATCACCCGAGGAGCTCGACCGGGAGCGCGACCGAGTCCACGTGATGCTCCACAAGCGCATCCTGGAGCGTGCCTCAGTCGCGAAGGCGCTCCACTAGCCCCGAGGCGCGCTCGCTGCGCTGGCCCACTGCGGCCTTCAGTGCAGCTTCGCTGGCGTGAATGCTCACGGTCTGCTTGGCACGCGTGATGGCCGTGTAGAGCAGCTCGCGGGAGAGAATCGGGGAGGGCCGCTCGGGGAGCACGATGGCGACTGCGTCGAACTCCGAGCCCTGGCTCTTGTGCACGGTCATGGCGTACACACTCTCGTGGCGCGGCAGGCGCGCCAGGCTCAGGTTGCGCACGTTCTGTGGGCCGACCCGAAAATGCGCCGAGAGGCCGGCCCGCTCCAGCTTGTGCAGCACCCCGACGTCGCCGTTGAACAGGCGCGTCGTGTACTCGTTGTGCGTGATCATGATGGGCCGTCCGGCGTAGTTGTCCTCGGGTCGCCGCAGCCGGCCACTCACCAGCCGAGCCAGCGCGAGGTTGAGCTCCTCCACGCCACCGTGTCCTCGGCGATGGGCGCACAGCACCCGGTAGGCGTCGAGCGCCGACAGCTTTCGCTCGAGCTCGGGCTCGTGCAGTGGGCGATAGTTTCGCTTGGCCTCCGCCTCCAGGCTGCGCGTGAGGGTCGCGCGCGTCACAGCCGGTCCGTAGCTCACGTCGGGGAGGCTGCTGCGCAAGACGTCCAGCACGGTCCGCGCGTCCTGCGCGTGCACGGCGTTGGCCAGGGCGGCGATGCCGCTGTCCTTGGGATAGCGGTAGCTGTGGGTCAGACGACTGAGGGCGCTCGCGAGGGGGCTCGCAGGATCGCTGGCGCTGGTGCACAGGTCGCCGAGCACGCCACCGGCTTCCACGGAGACGAGCTGATCCGGATCGCCCAGCATGATGATCCGGGCGTGCTCGGGGATGGCGTCGAGCAGGCGCCGCATCAACGCCAGGTCCACCATGGAGGCCTCGTCGAGCAGGAAGATGTCGCAGGCGAGCGGGTTGTCCCGGTGATGCCGGAAGCGCGTACTCGAGCTCGCCACGGGTCCGAGCGCGCGATGGATGGTGGAGGCCGTGCTCGGGATGGCGGCCTTGATCCGAGGCTCCACGGGGAGCTGGTCGCGAGCGCGCTCGATGGACTCGGCCAGGCGCTGCGCGGCCTTGCCGGTGGGGGCGGTGAGCAGGATGCGCGGGAGCGTGCGCTGTTGCGCCAAACGGTCGGCGACCAGCACGGCCAGCAACTTCACCACGGTCGACGTCTTGCCAGTACCAGGGCCACCCACGATGAGGCTGAGTTGGCGTTGGCGCGCGGCCACCACGGCGGCGCGCTGCTGGTCGGGCTGGCCAGCCGGAAGCGGCGGGAAGAGGCGTTCGAGGAGCTCCGAGGCTGGCTCGGTGCCCGCGGGGGGCGCCGAGCTGGCCGGGCTCCCTGTGCCGAGCGCCCGGACGCGGCGCGCGAGGGCCAACTCGTGCTCGTAATAGCGGGTGAAGTACAGGCGCCCATCGGCGTCGAGCACGAGCGGCTTCGGTTCGCCCTCGGGCCCACCCACATTCACGAGCGGCGAGCGCGCGAGCTTGGCGCGCCAGTCCGCCGCGCGCGGCAAACGCCAGAGCGGCGCCTGGGCTGGGTCGGTCAGTTCCCGATCGGCCCAACGCTCCAGGTCCAGACATACATTGCCGGCCTGCACCTCGCGGCTAACCAGCGCCAGGGTCAGCAGCACCTCTGGATCGCTTTCCTGGCACACCCGGCCTAGTCCCTCGGCGATCTCCACGTCGGCGGCGGCCAACTGTCCTGCCTGCTCGAGTTGGCTCCAGGGCTTCATGGCGAAACCTCCGCCGGCTTGCTGTGGTGTTCACCGAGGGCACGCTCCAGGCCCGCGATCAACTCTGGCGACGGGCGATCGTGGAAGATGCCGGTGCCTAGCTCGTGGGTCGGCGACATCCCACGCAGGAACAAGTAGTAGACGCCGCCGAAGTGCGTTTCGTAGCGGTAGTCGGCGACGCGCAGCGCGAGATGACGGTGCAGTGCCAGGCAATACAGGTGGTACTGCAAGAAGTAGTGGTGCTGGGCCATCGCGTGCAGCATGGACTCCTGGCCGTAGTCCGAAGCCCTGGGCCCGAGGCGGTTGGACTTGTAGTCGACGACGTAGAAGCGCCCCTGATATTCGAACACCATGTCGATGAAGCCGCGCAAGAAGCCGTTGAGCTTGTCGAAACCAAGCTCCTTCAGATCGCCCGCGTAGCTGGGCATGGCCTTGGGCGCCCGCTGCTCGCGGAAGGCGCGCTCGAGCGTCTGAGGCGTGAGTGCCGCCGTCACCGGCAGCACGAACTCCATCTCGTCGAGGCGCGAGCGACGCGAGATTTGGGCCAGCGTCAAGCCTGGAGCGAGCGGAGTGTGCATGACCTGCTCGAGGCCACTCGTGAGCATGGCGCCGAGTGCCTCTGGGTAGCCGCGCAGCAGCAAGGTCTCGCTCACGGTGCGCGCGAGCTCCTCCGGGGATCCTTGAAAATCGGTGTGCTCGAGGATCTCGTGGATCAGCTGGCCCGGCGCGGCCCCGCGGGGGAAGGCGTCGAGCAACAGCGTAGAGGGCAAGAGCTCGTCGCTGCGGGGGCTCGCGTCGGCGGCGTCATGGTCGACTCCGAGCTCCGCGTGAGCGCCACCCTTGGACACCGTCAGGCCCGAAAAGCTCGAGACGCGTCGGCTGAGATCGAGCGTCCTGCGTACCGCGCGCGCCTTGAGCTCGCGCAGGCGCGGCTCGAAGGTCGAGAGCGGCTTGGGAGTCTCGGGCACGACGTGCCGCACGCTCACGTGGCCGCCGAGCTTGCTTCGCAGAGCGAACAACGCGGCAGCGCGCTCGTCTCCGGACATGCCCTTGGTGCGCTCGGCGGCGCCGAATAAGCAATAGCCGAGGCCCGACTTGGCGATGCCCTTGTGATCCGGGATGGTCACACACACGCGGTGCTTGGCTCGTGTCAGGGCTACGTAGAGGAGGCGCAGACCTTCCGCCAGGGCTTCCTGCGCCGACAGCTCGCGGTGGGCCCCGATGTCGTCGCTTCCCAGATCGAGGCTCAAGGCGTGGCCCGCGTCAGGGTCGTGGAAGCGCACGAATTCACTGTCGGCTCCGCGCGGCTCGTCGCCCGCCCACAAGAACGGGCAGAACACGATCGGATATTCGAGGCCTTTGCTCTTGTGTACGGTGGTGAGGCGCACCGCGTTGTCGCTGCTTTCGAGGCGCAGCTCGTGATCTTCACCCACCAACTCCGCGCGCTTGGTCTCGTCCACGCGCACGATACGGAACCAACGCAGCAGTCCCAGCGGGCCCAGGCGCTGGGAGATCGAAGCCGCGGCGAGCAGCTCCACCAGGTGCCACAGGTTCGTGATGCGACGCGTGCCGTCCTGACGCAGCAAGAGGCGCTCCTCGATCTTGTAGTGCGACACGAGTCCGCGCAGGGCCTGCATGAAGCCGTGCTGCCGAAACACCTCGTGCTGCTGCTGCAAGACTGCGCGATGACCCTCCCACGCCTCATCATCCTCCTCGAGAGCTGCGAGCTCGTGGGCGTCCATGCCGCCGTACCAGGAGCACAGGAAGGTGCGCACGGCGGTGGCGTCGCTCGGATGCACTAGCACCTCGAGGACGCGCTCGAGCTCGGCTGCGTCATCGCTGCGAAATACGGTCTCGTCGCCCTGGAACACGCTGGCGATCCCGAGCTCGCTGAGCGCTCCCTGCATGGCCAAGGCTTGCTTGTTGGTGCGGCACAGCACCGCCACGTCCGAGGCGCGCAGACGCCGTGGACTCTGATGGGAAGCGGCGATCTCGCTGTCGCTGCCCAGGAGGCGTGCGATCTCCGCGGCCACGCTACGGCAGATTTCGTTGCGCAGTGCTTCGATGGAGGGGGCGCCGGGCAACAACAGCAAGTCGAGCGCGGCATGTCCATCGCGCGGCCGGAACGCGTCGGCCAGGCCGGCGGGTGCGCGCACCTGCTGATATTCGATCTGCTCGAGCGCGAACGGGTTGTGCACGTTGGCGTAGAACGCGTTCAAGGCCTGGATCAGCGCGGGATCCGAGCGTCGGTTGGTGTCGAGGGTGTAGACCCTGCCGTGGGCGTGCTCGCGTGCGCTGAGGTACGCGTGCACGTCGGCGCCGCGGAACCCGTAGATGGCTTGCTTGGGGTCGCCGATCAAGAACAGGCACGAGCCAGGCTCACCGAAGATGCGCCTGAAAATCTCGTACTGCACCGGGTCGGTGTCCTGGAACTCGTCGACCAGGGCCGCGCGATAGCGGCGGCGCAGCGCCTCCGTGAGCGACGTGCCGCGCGCGCCTGTCAGGGCGCCATGCAGCTCGGTGAGCAGAGCGTCGAAGGTGTGCACGTTCTGCTCGCGGCTGCGGGCCTCGAGTTCGCGCTTCAAATACTCGACGAAATCGCGCCTGAACTTGACCTTGGTATGGGCTTGCTGGGCCTCGTGACGTGCGTCCAGCGTGACCAATTCCTCCGCCGCGTCGAAGAAGGGATGTTCGGGTGGCAGGCGACCCTTCTTGGTGCGCTCGCGCGCGCCGCTGCGCGTGAAGCTGCTCTTGGCCGCGTCCGAACACACGCTGGTGCAGCCCGGGCTCGCCCCCTTGAGGGCTTGATCCCACTGGCTCGCCCAGGCCTCTGCATACTGGGCCGCGCGATTCAGGTCTCCCACCAGGGCCAAGATCGTGCGCCTGTCTTCGCTCCAGTACTTCACGCAGCGCGCGAGTGCGCTGCCCCAAGCTTCGCGGTCGAAGCTCTCTACCTCGATTCGCTCGGGCAGCAGCCGCAAGTCATCCGAGGCTCCCGTGCGCGCCGCCAAGATCCGTAGCTTCTCCGGCTCGGCCAGCAGCGCGCGCGCGACGTTCGCCTCGGCTGCGTACAGGTTCTTGGTGAAGTAGTCGTCGGCGATCTCGGCCAGCAGGGGCGCCGCACACGTGGTGACCTCGAGCCGCATCCCAGCGCCGCTCTCGAAGGCGTGTTCGGTGAGCGTGCGCTGACAGAAGCCGTGGATGGTGAGCACCGGCGCCTCGTCCACATCGGAGAGGGCGCGCTCGAGCAAATCCTCGAGCACATGCTGGCCTGCCCGCACGCGGACCCGCGCGCACAGGTCGCGCACCAAGGGGTCGTCGAGCTGTTCCCCGCGCGCCACGCGCTGTGCCGTCACCAGGCGCGCCCGGATGCGCTGCTTGAGCTCCGCGGTGGCCGCACGCGTATAGGTCACCACCAGAATTTGGCCGATGGGCAGGTTGCGCTCGAGCAGGAGGCGCAGCACCAGGCTCGTGATGGTGTAGGTCTTGCCGGTGCCGGCGCTGGCTTCGATGACCGTGACGTCGCGCAGCTCGACGTTGGCGGGATCCAGGGGCGTCATGGGCGCTCCTGCTCCTTGAGGTGCTCCAGCATGGGCAACAACACGCGCCGTGAGACACCGGCGAAATCCAGACTTTGCGCTCCGTCCGAGGCCACCAGGCGCTCCAAGGCTTCGAGCTCCGGTTCGCTCCACACCTGCTGGACGTAGCGCTCCGCGCTCTCCACGAAGCGATTCGGCTTGGCGCCCTCGATGCGCGCGAGGGCGAGGGCGCGCTCGTGGTCGTGACCATCGAGTAGCGCGTGCGCGTAGACGCTCGATTCACTGCGCAGAAAGGGTAGCGGCATGTGTAGCCCGAGCAGGTAGAGCTCGATGAGCTCCGTCAGCAAGCGCTCCGCATCGGGCACGGGGCCAAAGCGGAAGCTCGCGACCTTGCGCTTGCCACTGGCATCGGCGCGCGCCACCAGCAGGCTGTGCTTGATGGGATGCTCGCTGGCGCACAGGGCGAGGTGCCTGATCCACATGCTGAGCCGGTGCTTGTCGCTGGCCGCGGCCGCCGTGAGCTCGACCCGGGCAGCTTCGTGCATGCCCGTGAGGCGACCGTAGAGCAGGCGTCCGCCGATGCGCAGCTCGAGGTTGAGGTGCGGAAGGGGCGCGCCGACATCGAGCTGGGCGCGCATGTTCTGCACGGTCCGGTCGAGCTCCTCGAACAGGACTTGGCCGATGGTCCCCGGAGGCAGGCGGCCTTCCTGTGTCAGCATGCGCTGTTGTTCGTCGCGATCCTTGCTGGCCAGGCCGGTGAGCAGTCGGTCGTGCAGCTGGAAGCGCGCCAGTGCGTCGAGGGCCGTGGGTTCTCGATCCGGAATCTGCTCGGACTCCTCTGGCAGTCGCACGCGCAGGCGCTCGCGCACGAAGGCACGCTGTGGAGCGCGGAAGAAGCTGACCAGGCGCTCGAGCTCGATACGCTCCTGAGGCGCCGCGGCGAACGGAGCGCGCACGAAGGGGCGCGTCACGGCCCGGCTCGACAGCAGAGCCCGTGCAGCCGTGGCGGCCGTCTCGTCGTAGGAGGGTAGATTGCTGGTCTGGCCGAAGTAGCGTGCATCGAAGCGATGCAGCGCATGCACCTTGCTGACGTGTTCCGAGGTGCGCTTGCTCTCGAAGGCCAGCAGGAGCGATTTCTTGCCGTCACCGATGTCGAAGTGCCGGTCGAGTACACGCAGTAGCTGGTCCACCACCACGGACGCCGGACGCTCACTGTCGTCCTTGGCGCTGCGCCCCAGGTAAGTGATCACCACCGCGTCGCGCGCCGACAAGAGGGCCTCCAGGAACAGCTGTCGGTCGTCGTCGCGCACATCGTGGTCGCCGACGCGGCGCTTTTCGGCCATCAGATCGAAGCTCGGACGCTGTGCGCGCCGCGGAAACGCTTCGTCGTCCATGCCGACCATGGCCACCACCCGGAACGGGATGGCGCGCATGGGCACGTGCTCGCAGAAGGTCACGCCCGACGTGAGGAAGCCGAGGTTGGCACGTCCGCGCTCGAAGCGCGCCTCCAGCAAGAGGCGCAGAGCTTCGAGCGGCACCTCGGTGTCGTAGCCGGAAGCACCCGCGTCGGCGGCCAGGGAGGCCAAGAGCGTCCGCAGGCCGTGGTGCTCGTGGCCGAGCTCGGCGTGATCGCTCAACAGGCGAGGCAAGGTATCGAGCCAAAAAGCCGCCCAAGCCGCGACTGAACGCCGCGTGGCGCACGCGTCCACCGTGGCGAACAGCGTCTCCGCAAAGCGCGCGAAGCGCCCGAGCAACACCGCGTGCTCCCCCTCCACGTCGGAGTAAGGGAGCACGCCCAGCACGCTGCGCTGCTCGTGAGCCCCCGACGCGTAGCCCACCAGGAGCCGCTCGAGCGCGAAGCGCAGGCTGTTTTGCGCGTACTCCGGCTGCCCGAAGCGCGTGCGGTGGGCAGCGTCGATGCCCCAGCGTGCGCCGGCATCGATCAACCACTCGGCGAGCACCTCGAGCTCCGACTCTTCGAGATCGAAGCGCTCGCGCACCGGCGCTCGATGCAGGAAATCGAGCACCTCACTCAGCGACAAGCGTGAGCCCGCCAGATCGAGCAGCGCACAGAAGGCATCGAGCACGGTGGACGAGCGCGCGGCGCTGCGATCGGCGATGCGATAGGGGATGTGCTCACGGGCCTCGCCGTCGCGCTGGGCAAACACGGCCTCGATGGCGGGGGCGTAGCGCTCGATGTCTGGCGCTAGCACCACGACGTCGTGGGGTTCGAGCGTCTTGTCGGCCTCGAAGCGCGCGCGCAGCACGTCCCGCAGTACCTCGAGCTCGCGCACCGGACTATGGCAAGCGTGCACGCTGATCGAGCGGTCGTCCTCCGCGATCGTCAGCGGCGCGAGCTCCCCGCGGACGGCGGGATCGCGCTCGGTCAGGTTCGCCAGGTCGTTTTGTAGCTGGCCGAGCAGAGTGGATGGCGTGCGCAGCTCGAACAGGTCCGGATAGGGCTCTTCGAGCGGGAGATCCTCGAGCAGCAGGTCCACGAACTCGCGGCTCACTCTTCCGAGGTTCGAGAGCAGCGACCTCACGCCCTGGCCGCGCGCGAGCTTCCGATCGAAGTCGCCCCAGTAGTGAGGTGACGGCGTGAGCAGAAAGAGATGCACGTCGATCCGCTCCGACAGACGCGCGAGCACCTGCAGAAAGGCGGGGGGTAGCGTGGAGATGCCGAACAGACTGATGCGTTCGGGGAGCGGGAGCTCGGCCTGGTCGAGTGCCCCGCCTCGCGCGAGGCGCTCATGAAATTGGGCCATGCGGCGCGCGATATGGGTGGGCGGGGCGCCCACGGTGAGCTTGCGCCACAACTTGGCCTGAAAGTGCAGCCCCTCGCCATGCTCCCAGCCGAGCACCAGGTCGGGTCGATACACCAGGTACTGATCGAACGTCGTCGCGAGCACGGAAGCCAAGGCGAGCGTGCCCACGCTCGAGGCGTCGCGGCGAACGTAGCGGGCGACCTCTTCGAAGGCGGGCTCCTCGATCACCTCGCCGCCGAGCACGCGTGCGATCGAAAGCGCCAGTGTCTCGGGACGAAAGATGCGCTGCTCGAGCGGGACCTCACCGAGTGCCGCGTCCAGGGCCAGCTCCACCATCGCCCGCGGAAACGGGAACCACGGGTTGGCCCATACCCCGAGCTCCGCGCAGAGCTGCGCAGACAGCCAGCGTTCCATGCCGGGCCCCTGCACCACCACGCACTCGCGCGCGAAGGCATCGCGCAGCGGCTCGCGCACCACGTGGGACAGCGCTGCGGCCAGCTTCTCGACCCGGTTCGAGCGGTACAGACAGAACGTCACGACCCGGAGTCTAGTGGAGACAGCTGGACGCGTGAGCACCTGGTGCGCCGAATCGGGAACGGTGAAGCACGGGTCCGCTTGCACCACCCAGGTTCAAGCATCGCCGAGGGACCGGAGCAGCCAATGTGAGGGTAGGTGGGCCAAGGAGCGCGCGTAGATCACGCGAAAATCGTTGGCGATCTCACGGGGGACAAATGGCAGGGCCGGGCCGGAAGAGTCAGACTGAGCGACACGTTCCGGGGGGAGCATGAGCGACGTGGTGATCCAAGGAGATTTGTCCGGGCACGCCTTCGTGGAGGTCCTGCAGCTGGCCGTGGGCAAGCGGGAACGGCTCAAGATCGAGTTGTTCGACGCCAGCCAGGTGTTCGGCGAGGTGTATCTCGACGGAATGACGGTACTCGACGCGCGGGTCGACGTCCTCACTGGCCTGTCGGCGCTCGGTGCGATGTTGCGGCTCTCCGAGGGCCAATTCCGCGTGGTCCGCGAGGCCCTACAGCGACCCGCGCGCCTGAACCGCTCACTCGACGACGCGCTGATCGACTGCGCCAACGGCGAGGGCGAGATCCACGAGAGCACCAGCCGCTGCATCACCAGCGTGCCGCCGCCCTTCGAAGGGGAGCCCGCGGAGGAGTGAGGGGCGGCGGGCAGCGTCCTTCTTTCGGGAAGGCGCAGCATGATCCAGAGGCTCGCCTGTGGCATGGTCCGACCCGCATGCTCTCCAACGCGAAAATTGCTCGGATTTCTGTCGTTTTCTTAGGTCTGGCGACGGCCGCCTGTCACGACGACGATCCGGTCTTCCTGCCGCTGGCCGACCTGTGCGACGTCTACGCCCAGGAGGTCTGTGACGGGCGGCAGGCCTGCTGCGAGGGCTTCGACCGCGACGTCTGCGAGAGCATGGTGCGCACCGCGTGCCGCGCGCAGTCCGACCAACTCACGGTGGAGGCAGACCTCTCCTACGACGGAGAGCGCGCGAATCGCGTGCGCGGAGAGCTGCGCGACGCCTTGGCCCGGTGTCAGGTGCTCCCGCTCGGAGCGTTCTTCGATGGCACCCTCGGCGTCGCCGAGCCGTGTGGTCGCTCGGGTCAATGCGAGAGCGTCACCTGCAGCGCTCCGGCTCCCGGTTCGGAGATGGTGTGCTCCGATCCAGCGGCGCAGCCGCTTTGCGACCCAGCAGACATTTGATGGCCATGGATTGACCGAGACGCGCCAGTCGGCCTTGCGATGAACCCGCTGCGCAGGCATAACGTGGGGCAATCAGCTCCCTATGCGCCTCGTCTGCGACAGTTGCAGTGCTCTGTACACCATCGAAGATGGCCTGGTGGGTACGCGTGACTTCCGCGTGTCCTGCAAGAGCTGCGGGAAGCCCATCTTCGTCAAGAGCGCTCGGCAGGTGACGGTGGGTTCGACATTGGGAGCGACCCATCGCGTGCGCTTGCCCGGCTCGGCGCTGCCCAAGCCCTCGTTCTTGGCCGCCTTTGCGGCTCGCCACGAGCAGCGGGCCAAGGCCACACCGGTGCCCGGTGCCGAGGAGTGGTTCATCTCTGTGGATGGCACCCAGCGCGGACCCCTTAGCGTGCACGACATGGCGACCATGTTCGAGGCCGGGAGCCTGGACTGGGGCACTGAGGTTTGGCGCGAAGGGCTCAAGGGCTGGCGGCCCGCTCGGCGCGATGCCTTGCTCGTGACATCCGTGGCGGGCGCTCGAGGTCCCGTCAACGACACCACGCGCCTCGACGCAGCGCGCTCCTTCTTGGCCAGCGAGGACACGGTCGTCGAGCCTCGGCCAGGCCACGCCAAGGGCCGCGCCCGCAGCATTCGGAGCGCTCGCAACGACAGCACCGATGCCACCGAGAAGCACGTGCTCGAGCTGCGAGATCCTTCGGCTCACGCGGCCGAGGGCGCGCTTCGACCGGCTCACGCGGCCGAGGGCGCGCTTCGACCGGCTCACGCGGCCGAGGGCGCGCTTCGACAGGCTCGCGCACCCGAGGGCGCGCTTCGACAGGCTCGCGCACCCGAAGGCGCGCTTCGACAGGCCGCCAAGGGCGAGGCCCTGCCGGATCTGCGGCCGAGCGCGCGCCCGCAGGCGTGGCACAGCCCGGAGAACACGGCTTTCCGCGAGGCCCTCGGGCTACCCACCGATTCGTCGTCCTCGCAGGAGGCCTCTGCCGTCGAGCCCCCCGCACAAGCGCCGGTCGAGCAGGCGGCGAACAGTAACCCGCCTGGTCCCACGTTGGCTGATGCGTTCGCCAGCGCCACGCGCCTGCTCGAGGAGCATCAGGCCGATCGCGCGGAACAGCGGCCGTCCGGCATCATCGACTTGCTTCCGGCCCACTGGCTCGAGCGCTTCAATGACTTCTACGAGCGTCATCTCAACAGCCACTATCTCGTCGCGCTGAGCTCGTTCGCGGCGGGCGTGCTGGTCACGGCCATGGTGCTCGGTCGGCCTGTGCCCAGCGAGACCCCTGCCATCGCGCAAGCGCCCGCCGCACCGGTGGTGGTTGCCCAGGCTCCTTCCGCACCTGTACAGCCGGAGCTCGTGGAGTCGGCGCTGATGCCGGTCGCCACCGCGCAGCCGGCGGTGGGCAGTGCGCTGGCGGCTCCCGCGCCCACACTGCGGGAGTTGCCAACCGTCGAGGATCTGCGCCGCGAAGTGCGCAAGGTCGCGCCCGACGTGAGGCGTTGCGTCGAAGACCCCAATGCGGGCGTCGACGTCGACATCTACCTCGCGGGGCTCACGGGACGCGTGCGCGACGTGGACGTGCGTTCCTCGCTGATCCCTCCCGGACGCGCGGCGTGCATCATTCACGCGGTGCGCAAGATGGAGGTCTCGCCGTTCACGCGTGGCGAGCTCAAGCTGATGCACAAGTTCTCCTGGTGATCGCGCTCAAGCCGCGCATCGCCAGCGCGCGCTCAAGCCGCGCATCGCCAGCGCGCGCTCAAGCCGCGCATCGCCAGCGCGCGCTCAAGCCGCGCATCGCCAGCGCGCGCTCAAGCCGCGCATCGCCAGCGCGCGCTCAAGCCGCGCATCGCCAGCGCGCGCTCAAGCCGCGCGACGCGCGTCGCGGAAGCGGTCGAAGAGGGCCAGCAGGGCCCGGGCGTTGTCCTGGGCGTCGTGCATCTCGCGCACGCGCCGGTAGCCCACTTGTCCCATGGCGCTCAAGGTCTTGGTGTCCGTGTCGAGTGCTCGCTCCATCGCGCCCGCCACATGCTCCACCGAGCCTGCGGGCACCAGGAAGCCGCACTCGTTGTCCCGCACCAGCTCCGGGATCCCCGCTACGTACGTGCTGATCACCGGGCGCCCACGTCCGAGCGCTTCCATCAGCACTACCGGTAAGCCCTCGGCGAAGCTCGGCAGCACGAATACACGCGCTTCCTCGATCTCGCGTTGCACCGTCTCGCCCGAAGCCCAGCCGGTGATGCGCACGTGGGCTTCGATGCCCTCGCGGGCGATCAACGCCTCGACTTCCTTGCGCATCGGGCCGTCCCCCACCAACACCAGCTCGAGCTTTCGTCCGCGCTGCAGCAGCCGAGCCGCGGCTTCCACCAACAGCAGCTGGCCCTTCTGTTCGCACAGTCGACCGACGCTCACGAAGCGCGGTCGCTCGGGCAGCGCGGTAGGCCGGCGCGCCACGTAGCTTGCGTCCACACCGCAGCGCACCACATGGATCTTGTCCCACTGATGGGCGTCGCAATATCGGTACAGCTGGCTGCGCCCGAAGCTGCTCACACCCACGACGAACGATGCATGATTGATCTTCTCGCGCAGGCTCAGGAGATCGGGCTTGTCGAACTCTTCGGGGCCGTGCGCCGTAAACGAGTAGCTGGGACCCCCGAGGACGCGTGTCAGCATGGCGACGGCAGCGGGGTTCGTCCCGAAATGGGCATGCAAGTGATCTACCGGGTCCCGCTCGAACGCCTCCAGCAGGGCGCACGCCTCCGCCAAGTAGGCCAAATTTCGAAGCAACCCTCGGTCTGAGCGCTTCCCCACGGCCATCGAAAGCGCCTGGGCGCGCGCGAACGCTGCAGGACGGCTGGCCGCCACCCGCGCCACGCTCAACATCAGCGCGTTGCCGCCCGGGGCCAGCAGGGCCGCTGTGAGCTCTCGCTCACGTCGATCGGCGGGGTCCGGCAATGCTTCCAGAGGTGTCGGGCGCATCGAGTAGCGGGCGACTCCGACTCCAAGTTCCTCGAGCCCTTCGATTTCTCGCCTTACGAAGGTGTGGCTGATCGAGGGGTACTGATTGACGAGGTATGCGACGCGCACAGAGAAAAGCTTAGACAGAAAATTTGAGCCCAGCGCGAACCGCGCGTGGCTCGCAGCGGCCTTGCTCGCCGCTGCGGGACGGCTGACGCAGCAGCCGTAAGTGGTGTCACCGAATCGCGCCGAAATCCTTGATTGCCCGAACTCTTTCAGGGTAAGCCCTCAGCCTCGGATCCGTCGATCCAGGCCGAATCGGGAGTTCTTCGCTTATGAAAAAAATCGACATCATCCGCGCGTCGTTGGTGATCGGACTCGTGTTCGCGGGTTGCGGAGATAGCCCGGCGCCCAAGCCCTTCATGTTTCCAACCCCGAACGACACCGGCGACGGTGATGGCGATGGGGATGGCGACGGCGACGGAGATGGTGACGGCGACGGAGATGGTGACGGCGACGGAGATGGCGACGGCGACGGAGATGGTGACGGCGATGGAGACATGGACGCCAGCACCGATCGGGACGCCGACACGGCCGATGCAGGCGACGCGGGGAGCGACGCCGGAGACGGCGGCTCGCACCATGATGCGGGTCACGATGGTGGAACGCACCAGCCCGATGCCGGTCACGACGCGGGCCCCTGCGGCCAGGTCGCTTCGGGCGCCAGCAACTACCTCGGCAACAGCTGCGAGGGCGTGGTCACCTGTCAGGATCCGAGCTCTGCGCAGAGCGGCAAGTTCGTGGTCTCCTGCGAGCTCGGCGATCCCGACGTGCCCAGCCATCACTGCTGCATCGGCAATCCCCGCCCCTCCAGCACCTGCCGCACGGCCGGCTGCGATACCGACGAGGTGGAGGCCACCTGCGACGGTCCCGAAGACTGCACCTCGGGCATCAACGGCAAGGGCTACTGCTGCATCGCCAACTTCACGATGAAGAACAACTCCCTCTTCTGCGCCTCCGACCCGTGCACGGATCCCACGACGACCGTGTGCCACAAGGATGCCGACTGCCCGACGGGCTACCAGTGCAAGGCCGGTCACTCGTTCAGCTTCGACCTCTACTCGGCCGACGCGGCCAAGTGGTTCGGCTTCTGCTACAAGAAGTGAGTTGAGAGCGTCGGTCGAGGGGGAGGGCACGAGCCTTCCCGCCCGACGCGGGGCCCAGCCGTCGCCGGTCGTGCGCGCCCTAAACCATGCGTCCGCAAAGCAAAGCCGCCCCCGGTCCGCTGCCGGTGCTGTATCGAGATGACGCGCTGATCGTCGTCAACAAGCCGAGCGCTTTGTCGGCGCACCGTGGCTGGTCCGACGAGGGCGGTGACTATGTGCTCACGCGGGTCCGCGACTTCGTCGGGCAGCACGTGTACCTCGTGCACCGGCTCGACCGCGCCACCAGCGGAGTCATCGTGCTCGCGCTGCAGAGCGAGCATGTGGAGCCGCTTCAGCGGGCCTTTCAGGAAGGCCGCGTCGACAAGCGCTATCTCGCCCTGGCTCGCGGGCCCATGCCCGAACACTGTGTCGTCGACTACGCCATCCCGCGCGGCGAGGACGACAAAGAAGACCGCGTCGAGGCGCGCACCGAGTTTCGTCTGCTGGGACTCCATGCGGGTCGCTATTCGCTCGTGGAGGCCCACCCGACCACCGGGCGGCTGCACCAGATTCGACGTCATCTGAAGCACATCTTTCGTCCGATCATCGGCGACACCACCTACGGCGACGGCAAAGAGAACCGCCTCTTCCGGGAACGCTTCCACCTGCACCGCCTCGCACTGCACGCGAGCTCGCTCGCCTTTCCGCACCCCGTGACAGGCGAGTTGGTGAGCGTGACCGCCCCATTGCCGCCCGACCTGGCCGAGCCCTTTGCGGCCATGGGCTTCGACGTCTGAGGCGGGCTTCGGGAGGGGCTTGGCGAGACGCCCGAAATCGTTCACCTTCAGGTGGTGACTGACCAGGACGACCCGGACATCCTGCACGCGGCGTGGCACGAGCTAGGGCGTGAGGATCCGATCGTCAGTTCGATCGAGACCAGCGCCGGCGTCTCCACGAACCGCGTGTATCGCCTGCTGCTCGAGAGCGGTCGCAGCGCCTTCGCCAAGGTGTCCTCGTACGGCTCGTACGTGCACTTCCGCCAGGACCACGCGCGCATCCGCCAGTGGATCACGCTGCTCCAACACACCAGCTACGCCTCGTTCATGGCTCCGGTGCTGCTCAAGAACGGCGAGGTCTTTACCTACGAGCAGTCGGGCGAGTGGGTGGTGTTCTACGGCGAGGCGCCGCGGCGTGGCCTGTTGCCCCGTAAGTTGAGCGACCGCGACGTGGACAATCTCGGCGCCGAGATGGCGCGCTTCCACCAGACTTCGGCGTCCGTCGCCTCCCAGCTCGCCCCAACCTGGCAGTCACTTGGCTCCGACGTGGCAGCGCTCTACGACCAAATGCTGAGCAAAGCGGCCCAGACGGCGCGCGGCCTGAGCGCAGAGCACGCCAAGCTCATCCGCCATCACTGCGACCAATTCTTCAGCCAGTCCGAGCGCCTCGGGTACCACTCGTTCCTCAAGCTGCCCGTGCTCATCGACTGGAATCGCGGCAATTTCTCGGTGGCCTACGACGAAGAGGGTTTCCAGCTCTACAGCCGCTGGGACTACGACTGGTTTCGCATCGAGCCCCGCATGATGGATTTCTACTTCTTCTGCCGCGTGGTGCGCGAAGAGGGCGATCAGACGGTCTTCAGCTACACGTCGTCACCGCTGCTCGAGCCGCGCTTCCAGCGCTTCGTGCGCGCCTATCACGAGGTCTATCCGCTGGCGGAGAACGAGGTGCGCTTCCTCAAGGAGGCTTACCGCTTCTTCATCCTCAACTACGTGCTGCGCACCGGCGAACACTTCTTCGTGCCCGACATCTGCGCGCGCCTCTCGCGCGAGGCCGTCACGCGCTACCTGCCCGAGCTCGAGCAGCTCGATCTCACGCCGCTGCTCGACTGCCTCAAGTAGTCGCCTCACGCGCCCGGTGCGTGCCCGTCGTTGTCGCCCCAAAAGCAAAAGCGCCGCCTCCGTGAGGAGCGCGGCGCTCTAGCCAACCGTGAACCGGTTGGGTTCAGCCGTTGGTCGTCTCGACGATCAGGCGGCAGACCGTGTAGGGATCCATGTTCGCGTTGGGGCGACGATCCTCGAAGTAACCCTTGCCCTCCTGCTTCGTGGCGAGCGGGATGCGGATGGAGGCGCCGCGGTCGGACACGCCGTACTTGAACTGCTTGTAGGAGCAGGTTTCGTGCTTGCCGGTGAGGCGCTTCTCGATGCCGTAACCGTAGTTGGCGATGTGGAGTTCGGCCTTCTCACCGAGCTTCTTGCAAGCTTCCTCGATGACCTTGTAGCCGCCCTCTTCGCGCATGGCCTTGGTGCTGTAGTTCGTGTGGCAGCCGGCGCCGTTCCAGTCGCCCGGCCAGGGCTTGGCGTCGAAGGAGATGTCCACGCCCTCGGTCTCGGCGATGAGCTTCAGCAGGTAGCGGCCCATCCACAGGTGGTCGCCAGATTCCACGAGACCGGCCGGGCCGATCTGGAACTCCCACTGTCCGGGCATCACCTCGGAGTTGATGCCGGAGATCTTGAGGCCGGCAGTGATGCAGGCATCCATGTGCTTCTCGGCGATGCTGCGGCCCACGATCTCGGTGGCGCCGACGGCACAGTAGTACGGACCCTGGGGAAGGGGGTTGCCCTTCTCGGGGAAGCCGTAGGGACGGCCGTCCTTCATCATCGTGTATTCCTGCTCGAGGCCGAACCAAGCATCGAGGTCCTTGTACTTGGCGAGAGCAGCCACCGCAGCAGCGCGGGTGTTGGTCTTGTTGGGCGAGCCGTCGGCGTTGTAGACCTCGGAGAGGACGAGCAGGTTCTTGCCGCCGCGGATCGGGTCCGGAACCGAGAAGACGGGCTTGAGCACGCAGTCAGACGCGTGACCTTCGGCCTGGCCAGTCGAGGAACCATCGAAGCCCCAGTCAGGGAGCTTGCTGCCCTCGGGCAGAATCTTGGTCTTGCTACGGAGCGTCGGGGTGGGCTCGGTGCCGTCGATCCAGATGTACTCAGCCTTGATCAAACCCATGGTTCCTTCTCCTCAGTTGAACACGCCAAAGCCGCGTGGTGACCGTCGAACGGGCGGGGTCGCCCGCGAGCCTTCGCCGACGGTGTCGGACGCGACTCCTTGGGGACTTCTCCCCTTGCGAAATCGGGGGGAATGTAGCTCCAGTTCCCGAGCTGAGAAGAGCTTTTTCGACCGTTCAATGCGCTTTTCTTCGTTTGTTTCTTTGCGATTTCTTGGCCTGGTCAATGGGCTTTCTGAACGCAGCTTGGGGCCGTATTCAGACCCAAGAACGGAGGAAAATTGCCCCAAAGCGAGCCATGTTCCCGCAGCCTGGGCCTGAAGGAACCCGCCCGACAGTCGCCCACGGGGGCCGACATCCTCCGGCCCTCGGTCGGGTGCTCCCAGCTGTAGCTCCCGCTCACGTCCTCAAGTTACGATGCCGCCCATGCAGGTTGAAGCCTTCGGGTTGACGGATGTCGGCAAGGTTCGTGAGCACAATGAGGACTATCTAAAGATCGACCCCAGCATCGGTCTGCACATCGTCTGCGACGGCATGGGCGGCCACGCTGCGGGCGAGGTCGCCTCCGACACCGCGGCCAACAGCATCCAGCGCTTTCTGCTCGAGCGGAAGAGCGTGCTGCTCGAGTTCGACGGCAGCGAGAAGAAGGGGCAAGAGGTCGCCAATCTCCTGAATCAGGCGGTGATGTTCGCCTCCAAGACCGTGTTCGACGTGGCGGCCTCCGACAAGGGCAAGCACGGCATGGGCACCACCTGCGTGGTGTTGCTCACGCTGGGCGACAAGGGCTGGATGGCCAACGTGGGGGACAGCCGCCTGTACCTGGCGCGGGACAAGAACCTCTACCAGCTCAGCACCGACCACAACTTCATGAACGAGGCGGTGGCCCAGGGGCTGATGAGCCTCGATCAGGCGGCCCAGAGCCCCCACGCCAACGTGCTCACGCGGGCCGTCGGGGCCCAGCCCTCGGTGTGCGCGGACATGCTGGTGTTCGACATCCTGGCCGGCGATACGTTCCTGCTCTGCAGCGACGGTCTGCATGAGTACACCAAGGACCCGCTGGAGCTCTGCACGGTGCTCTCGGGGGACAAGCTACAGGCCATTCCGGACGCGCTCGTGAAGAAGGCTCTCGAGGGTGGCGGTCACGACAACATCTCGGCCATCATCGTGCGCGCGGTGGGCCGCGAGGAGCGCCAGCGCGAGCGCAAGACCTCCATCACGCGTGGACTCGACGCTCTCGGCGACATCGAGCTGTTCCGTGACCTGACGATGGCGGAGTTGGTCAAGGTCTACAACGTGCTCAACACAAGCGAGGTGGCCCCGGGTGCGCGCATCATCCAGGAGGGCGACAAGAGCGAGCACCTTTATGTGGTGGTGGACGGCGTGGTCGAGGTCGAGCGCGAGGGCAGCAAGATCGCGGCCCTCGGGCCAGGCACCCACTTCGGCGAGATGGCGCTGCTCAACCAGCGTGCTCGTTCGGCCACGGTCACGGCGCTCCAGCGCACCAAGCTGTTGAGCCTCGACCGCAACGACTTCCAGAACCTGATGGCCCACGAGCCCGCCATCGCCACCAAGTTCCTCTGGAAGTTCGCGCAGACCCTGAGCTTGCGTCTCGACGACGCCTATCTCGCGCGCGACGTGCGCACCGGGCGCCAAACCATGGGGCTCGGTGAGTACCCGAGCAGCCGGCCCAGTAACGACTATCGCAAGCGTTGAGGACGTCGAGGGGACGGAGGCTCAGTAGAGCAGCGACACGCTGACGGTGCCGCCGACGATGGTGCCCTTGGACGAGAAGCCCGGCCAACCAGGGTTGTTGGTCTGCAGGCCCTGCGCTTCCTGGATGATCTGTCCGGTGCTGATGTCCACCGTGTTGTCCGGCCACTCGTCCGCCACCAGTTGCGAGTACTTCTTGCCGGCGAAGCGGGGGCTCGTGGGGTCGAACTTGGATTGGTGCCGCTCCAGCAGGAAGTGAGCCTGGAAGGCGCCGCCCACGCGCACCACGACCTTGCGCGGCTCGAAGCGGAAGTCGTAGTTCGTGCCGACATTGAAGCCCACGCGGTCGTTGTCCACGTAGTTGGTGCGGCCCGTCTGCAAGGGCACGGGGCTCGGGCGGTAGTTGGTGTCGAAGAACGCGGTGAGCACTTCGTCGCGCGTGTAGCGCACGCCGAGGGCACCTGTGACGATGTCGCTGAACTCGTAGTTCTTCAGCGGCCGCTCGGTCTGCCGATTCAGATACTGCGACCAGCGCTCGAAGGTGAGGGTGCCGGTGGCTGCCAACAGGTTGCGCCCGTTCTGGAACAGATCGACAGCAGCACCTACGCCGAAGATCCAGGGCAACCAGGCGTGCGTCGCGGGGCGCTCCGCGCGCTGCAAGTCACCGTTGGGCAGGTAAGTGCTGAAGGCCGTATCGATCACCATCTTCTGCGGTGAGTGCAGGGTGAGGCTGATGTCGAGGGGCTCGATCGGCTCGAGCAGAACGGCCAGGTGAGGAGACACGCTGGCGGAGACGTCCACCTTCGTGGAGAGCTGCAGGGTCTCGTCGATCTTGGCGCTGTTGCCCACGTAGGCGGTCGCGTCGGCGGTGTTGCTCAAGCTCAGCGTGAAGCTCAGGCCGACGCTCATCCAATCGAGCACCTGACTGCCGGCGCCGAAGGCCAGCGACACGGGCGTGAGGCGGTCCCCGTAGAACTCCGGGTGCAAGCTGTTGGTGTAGAACTGCTCGCGCTCGTCGACGAAATAGGAGTGGGCCTGCGTGAAGGGACCGTAGGGCACCATCGCGTAGAGCCCGAGGCTCAGGTACTTGGGCCAGATGTGCGAGACGAGCCCGATGGTCTGGTAAAGCTTGATGTTGCCGCTCGAACCTTCGGACTGGCGCGGGTGGGGCGCCAGGTTGGTGGCGCAGCTGCCCGTCTCCGGACTGCAGCCGTGATTGAGCCAGTCGGTAGGCACGGAGGGATTGTCGGTGCCGAAGCGGTCGACGGCGGAGATGGGGACGTCGTTGGCGTGACTGCGACCATCGAGCGTGATGCTGATGGCGTCGTTGAGCAGGAAGAAGCCCACCTCGAGTCCGGCCTTGGCGCGCGGCAAGAAGGCCGGGTTGAAGTACGTCGACGCCGATGACGGGCCGTAGGAGCGTCCGTTGAAGCCGCCAGAGCCGAACGTGGACCCGACGAGCTCGAACAGCGGCGATGCCTCGACCCGTGATGGCGCCAGGCTCGTGGCGAGGGCAGCGACCAGCAGGACGATGCGAGGGAGGGTGCCGTGGGACAAGTGGCCTCAGAGAAGCGCGCTGGGGGGCGCGGCGAAGAGAGTCAGAGTTTGTCGGGCGCGGGCAGCGCTTTTTGGATGGCCATGCAGGTGTCGAAGTCTTTGGCCTTGATGATGGCCTTGGCGCGCGAGTCCGTTGTGGTGCGACCCAGGAACTGCAAGGTCAAGGTGTGCTTGGCGGCGGCATCGGCGGTGCTGAGTTGCGTGATCAGTCCCACGGTGGGCGTGATCACGTTTTCTTCGTTGTTGAAGCGCGCGCGCACGACGAGATCGCTCTTCCAATCGGCGCTCGGCGTGATGGCGTGCGTGTCGTCGCTGAACCACTCCGTCCAGTCGCGTTGCACGGTGTTGCGTGTGCCGCTCACGATGCCGGTGACCTGCCAGGCGGTGCCAAGGTCGCCGTCGTTGTCCCAATCCTCGGCGCCGTCGGTGTGGTCCTTGTCGGGCAGCGGATTGCTGGCAGCGATCGCGGCGATGTCCATGCTCGCCGCAGCGCCCGTGGGGCGATACTTGCTCTCGTTCGCGCCGCGCACGCTCCAGAAGCGCTCCATGGTGAACACGCAGGCGCCGTTCTGCTTCTTCATCGTGCCTTTGCGTCCGGTCTGGACGTTGTGCTTCATGAGCGCTTCGACGGTGGCGGGAGTCAGCTTGACGTTGACGGTGCCCTTGACCTCGACGCCGCAGTCGTAGTGCTTCTTGACCACCACGTTCTCACCGTCCTGGGCGAGCTCGAGGTAGTACCAGTTGCTGGCGAACTGACCGGCGCTGAGCGCCTCGCTGCGCGTGACCTGTCGGCCTGCCCATACGCCATTGAGATCGCAGTCGGTGTCCTTGGCCATCGTGCTCGGGGCGTCACCGTCCCCCACCACGGCGGCACCACCGTCTCCGTCACCGTCTCCATCACCGTCACCGTCACCATCACCGTCGCCATCACCGTCGCCATCGCCGTCCCCGCCCGCGTCGGTCTCCTCGTCGGGATCGAGCACCTTGTCGTCGGAGCCGCAGGCTTCAAGGGCAGTGAGCGCCAAGAGACCGCTCAAAAGGGGATAAACGATGCGCATGGACAACAACACCTTTCGACGCTTGCGCGCAGAAGCTAGGGGGCAAGAACCTGGTTCGTCCAGTGTTCAAACGTCCGGTGAGCCCCGCGATATGTCACAGTGATGAGAACTTCATCATCACGATGTTGGTGATGTGCAGTTCACTAGTGAGCGGCCAGTACACTTTGGGCTCGTAGTAGGAAACGTTTTGCCCTAAATCCTGGTCCATCGTGCAGCCGCCGCGCCTTCGTACACAGCGTGCCACGCTCGCTGCCTGCCTGCTCGCCCTGGCGGGATGCCGTATCGGTGGGGCGAACGCGATTGCGCCCGAGGAGAGCGAAGCGGACGACGACGACGCGATCTCCATGTCGGAGTCCCCCGCGCTCGGTGCCTCGCGGGATGCATCGGACGATCAAGCGATGAGCGACGACGCCTCCACACCGCCCGACGACGAGGACGGTGGCGTGGATGCGGGCTCCGACGCTTGTGCGAGCGACAGCGGGTTTTGTGGCGAGCTGCCAGCGGGCTGTGTCAGCGCTCGCTTCGAGCAGCATGCCTACGTGTTTTGCCCCTCGGTGGAGACCTGGGGCGCGGCTCGCGCGAGCTGTCTGGATCTCGGCCTCGACCTCGCGATCATCGAGAGCGCTGCCGAGAACGAGTTCGTGGCCCAGCACATCCAGGCCACCAGCTGGATCGGTGCCCACGATCAAACTACCGAGGGCAGTTTCGAATGGGTCACTGCGGGTGCTGGCCAGGACGGTGCGGCCGTGACCTTTACGAGCTGGGCCCCTGCGGTACCCGATAACTGCGGCGGACTGTTCGGCCAGCAGGACTGTGTGCGCATTTCGAGCGACGGTCGCTGGGACGACTCGGACTGCAACGGGGGCTGCCTCGAGGGCACCTTCGCTTTCGCCTGCGAATCCTTCTAAGGGGGTTCTGCGCGGGGAGGTCACGCGACCCAGGCGTTGACGCGCGGGCGCGCGCGCGGTAGTTTTTTGAAACGCCATTCCGAATAATGGAACGATCAGGAACCGTCGACAAAGCCGTGCGTGTGCTCGAGGCGCTGTATCGCGCCGCGGGTCCGATCGCGCTCGCCGAGCTCTCGGGAAGGGTCCGGATGCCCAAGCCCACACTGCACCGGCTGCTGGCCTCGCTGCTGGCCCACGACCTGGTGGAGCAGGATTCGGAGGGCCGCTACGCCCTGGGCGTCGGCTTGGTACGGCTCGGTCTGGGAGCCCTGTCGGTGGACCCCTTCGTACGCGTGGCACGGCCGGAGCTCGAGCGCGCGGCGCGCAGCTTCGGGGAGACCTTCTTCCTGGTCGGCGCTCGCGCAGGCAAGCTGGTGGTGCTCGATAAGGTCGAGGGCACCGGGTTGTTGCGGGCCGCGCCGAGCGTGGGCACCGAAGTACCGGTGGAGGTGACCGCCAGCGGCCGACTCTATCTGGGCCTGCAACCCGAGTCGCTGCGTGAGGGCGCTCAGCGTGCGCCGAAGGCCTCGAAGCGTGCGCTGGACGCGACCCTGAAGGCGGCTGTGGCACGCGGCTACGACCTCAATCGGGGCGAGTGGATCGCTGGCCTGTCGGTGGTCGCGGCGCCGGTGTTGGCGGGCGGTCGTCTGCACGGGACCATCGCCTGCGCCGCCGTGGATGCCCAGCTCGACGACGCGCGCCTGAGCGAGGCCGTGCGGCGCACGTGCGCGGTGGCAGAGCGTGTCTCTCGCGCGCTCGACGGCCGTAAGGCCGACTCTTTCGAAGCGCGTCAGGTGGCGCGCGAGCTCAACGAGGAAGCGTCATGAAGGTTTGGATCGACGGCAAGATTGTCAGTGAGGGCGAGGCCCGGGTGCCCGTGACCGATCACGGCCTCTTGTACGGTGACGGCGTGTTCGAGGGCATGCGCGTGATTGCGGGCAGCGTCTTCCGGATCGAGAAGCACCTGAAGCGGCTCTCGGTGGGCGCGCGCGTGTTGGCTCTGGAGCTTCCTTACGGACTCGACGAAGTGCGGGGCATCGTCGAGAGCACGGTGCGGGCCTTCGGGGAGCGCGAGGCCTATGTGCGCTTGCTGGTTACGCGCGGCGTGGGGCCGCTCGGCGTCGATCCCACCACTTGTCCGCGCGCGAACCTCGTGTGCATCGTCAACACCATCAAGCTGTTCACCGAAGAGCAGCGCGAGAAGGGGCTCAACATGATCACCTCGAGCTACCGGCGCCCCACCGCCGACGTGCTCGACGTGCGCGTCAAGAGCCTCAACTACCTCGGCTCCGTGCTGTCCAAGCTCGAGGCCCGTCAGCAGGGCGCGGACGAGGCGCTCTTGCTCAACCCGCGCGGCCACATCGCAGAGGCCGCGGTGGCCAACCTGTTCGCAGTGCGCGGTCGCACGCTGCTCACGCCGCCGCCGACCGACGGCTGTCTCGAGGGCATCAATCGCGAAGCCGTGATGGAGCTCGCGGCGGCGGACGGCTTCACGGTGCTGGAGCGCTCCATCGGGCGCGCCGACCTTTTCGCGGCCGATGAGGTGTTCCTCACGGGGTCGGGGGCCGGCGTGGTCGCCGTGCGCAGCCTCGACGGCAGAATCATCGGCGCCGGCAAGCGTGGACCGGTGACGGCTCAGCTGGCGTCGGCCCATCGGGCGCTCGCCGAGCGCGAGGGTACGCCGCTGTTTTGAGCGCGGATCCCGCTCAGTGCAGGCGGGGAGGGGGCTCCTCGCCGTCTTCGGTGCCAGCCGGCTCCGCTTCGAGGCTGTAGCGTCCCTCGAGCCAATTGGAGAGGTCGGCGAGCTTGCAGCGGCCAGAGCAGAACGGGAAAGAGGCGTTCTCCGGGTGATGTTTGCGTGGGCCCTTGCAGGTTGGGCACCGATCGACGGCGGACATGCGGCTAGGATAGCGCCGAGGAGCGCCTTGGAGGACTCGAAGCACGCAAAAGGAGCATGGCCTGGACGTGCGCAGGCGCGCCGCGCGTGGCTGCCCGTGGCCTGCTGGCTCGGCTGTTTGCTCGAGACTGCGTGTTCACATCGCTCGGGGACGACGCCGCGACCGCAGGTGGCCAGCGAAGTGCCCGTGCCCGAGAGCATCGTGGCCTGTGGCACCAAGGTCCCGCTCAAGCTCGGGACGCCGCTGTTGTCGAGCACCTTGGTCGGAGATGACCTGGTGCGCGGCAGCTGCGTCCGCGGCACCGCGCCCGAGTGTGTGTTCATCCTCGACGTACCGACGCGCTCGGACGTGCGTGTGTCCCTCGAGAGCGCCGACTTCGACGGCGCCCTGGTGCTGGCCGACCCGGAGCGCACCACCGAATTCCTGTGCGTGGACGACAGCCCTACCGGGGACACGCATCACACGCGCTTCGAGACCACGTTGGGAGCCGGTCAGTACGCGGTGATGGTCGAGGGGGCCAACGGCGAAGCGGGGCAATTCGCGCTGTTCGCCGAGGTGGACCCGCTGCCTGCTCCTGCCCAAGCCTGTGCCCAAGCCGGCCTGCTCACGCCCGCGGCCAGCGTGCGCGGCTCCACGCGGGGCGCGCCCAATCAGTTCGGCGCCAGCTGCGGCGGCGGGGCAGAGGGGCCCGACCGTGTGCACAGCTTCGAGCTCGCCGAGCCCGCGCGCGTGCGCATCTGGCAGCAGAGCGAGTACGAGAGCACCCTCTACCTGCGCTCGCGTTGTGAAGACCCGAGCACCGAGATCGTCTGTCGAACCTACCCGGGCGGTGCCGGCCCCTCGATCCTCACCGCCGAGCTCGCCGCGGGCCGCTACTACCTGTTCACCGATTCATTCGGACGTTCCCAGAGCGGCGACTACGTGCTCTCGATGGAGCAGGCTGCCTTGCCGAAGGAACCCTCGGTCCTCGCGTCGTGCGCGGCGGCCCAGGGGCTCGTGCTCACACCAGGCGAGATCGAAATCGACACGCTGCACGCGCCCTCGGTGCTGGAGGGGAGCTGCGGTGGCAGCAAGGCGCCCGAGCGATTGTTCCATTTGAGCCTCAAGGAAGAGACCACGATCCAGGTGGAGCTGCTCGACGCCGAGTTCGACGCGGTGATCTACCTGCGCGTGGAGTGTGGCGACGAGCGCTCGGAGATCAGCTGCGTGCGGGCGCCTCGCGCCGATCTGTCAGCGGAGGCCGAGGTCACCCCACAGCCGTTCACGGCCACCATCGGACCCGGCGAGTACACGCTCGGTGTCGATGGCCAGTTCGAAAATCAAATGGGCGCCGTCCGCGTACGCCTCAGCTCGCTCCCGATGAGCCTCGCGCGCACCCAGCGCTGAGCGCGCTCAAAGCGCCTCGATGGCCGCGCGCGCTTCCTTGCGAATCCGCTCGATCTCGTCGGGCCCCATGTCGTCATCTTCGTCGCGCGCGGCCTCCTCGGCGGCGTGCAGCAAGCGCTGGGCGGCGGACAGGGCCCGACCGGTCCGGGGGCCGGCCTGGTGCTCGCGCGCGGGCTTGGGGTCGCCGAAGAGGTTCGCGCTCTCCAGCTGCGCCAGGTCCTTCAGGGCACTCTCCACCAGCTGCTCGCTGTCGTGGTCGATGTGGGACTTCTTCGGCGGCCAGGGACCGTAGTCGGGCGCCTCGCCGGGGCCGCTGCGATCGACCCAGTAGCCCTTGTCGTCGCGCACGTCCATGTGCACGAAGAAGCTATTCGGGTAGTAGCCGACCCCGGTTTCGGGGAACGTGCGCAAGAAGTCTCGCAACACCTCGCGCGAGACGCCCCCCACGCGCATGTCCAGGGCGCGCCCGTGGTGGTGTCGGCTGGTGTCGCGCGCGTCGGGGCGGTGGCCCGAGATGATCTCGATGGCCTTGCCTGGAAATCGGCTCGCCACCCGCTGCAGGCGCGAAATCAAGCCCGGGTGTAGCCGCATCACTTGCTTGCTCACGTAGGCCGCGTCGCGTCGCTTGGACTTGGGCCCCTTGTCCACGGGCAGGCGCTGGTAGGCGCGAATCTCCGCCAGCTCGGGGCGCTCCACGTCGCGCGGACGCGCCAGGACGCTCACGGAATCCAGTGCCGCCGGGTTCGGTGCGCCATCGCAGAAGGTCAGCGTCAGCGCCCGGTCCTCGAGCTCGGTTCCGCGCCGGCGTTGCACGTGCACCTCGGGCGCGTAGCAGGGGGCCTTCTCCTTCTCCTTGGCCGTGCGCCCTTTCTTGCCCTGCTTGCTGGAGGTTCCGGTCGAGCCGGTGGTGCCCGTCGTGCTCGGCTTGGCGAGCGCGCTGGCGGGGCCCACGAGGAGCAAGCAAAGCGCGAGGATGCCTGATGTGCGCATAGGCCTACATGCCTACGAAACTTGTCCCCGGGACGGCAAGAAAGCGGCAGGCCTCCCGCCGGTCGCCCTCACTTCGCGGCCTCCAGGGCCTCGACCAAGGTGCGCAGCACCTTCACGCGGGCGAAGTACTTGTCGTTGGCCTCGATCAGGGTCCAGGGGGCGAGCTCGGTACTGGTGCGCTCGACCATGTCACTGGCCGCGTCGCGGTAGGCGTCCCACTTGGCACGATTGCGGTAGTCGTCGGGGGTGATCTTGTAGCGCTTGAAGTCCTCTTGCTCGCGGGCCTGGAAGCGCGCGAGCTGCTCGTCCTTGCTGATGGAGAGCCAGAACTTCACCACCACCGTGCCGTGCTCCACGAGCTCGGTCTCGAAGTCGTTGATCTCCGCATACGCACGCAGCCAGTCCGGCTCCGCGGCCAGTGCCTCCACGCGCTCCACCAGCACGCGGCCGTACCATGAGCGGTCGAACAAGGTGATCTGCCCGTAGCCTGGGATCTGTCGCACGAAGCGCCACAAATAGGGCTGAGCGCGCTCTTCTTCGGTCGGAGCCGCGGTCTGCATCACCTTGTATTGGCGCGCGTCGAGCGCCTGCGTGACGCGGCGAATGCTGCCCCCCTTGCCGGCGGCGTCGTTGCCCTCGAAGACCGCCACCAGGGCCCGCTTTTTGAAAAACTTGGGCGCGCGCACCAGCTTGTTGAGGCGCGCCTGCAGCTGGGCCAATTCGACCTCGTATTCCGGCTTCGGCAGGTGCTGGCTGAGGTCGAGCTTGTCGATGATGCGCAGGTGGTCGATCGGCTCGAACAGCGGCGGCGACTCGTGGTGCGGCTCAGGCGGCGGCTTGGGCGCGAGACCCTTTTCGAAGGCGGCGAGCAACGCCTTGCCCGTGGCCAGGTTGCGGTAGCGTTCGTCCTCGCCCTCCACGATGATCCAGGGCGCCTCCGCGGTACTGGTCTGACGCAGCATCTGCTCGGCGCAGCGGCGCAACCCGTCGTAGCGGGCGAAGTGGTCCCAATCTTCGTTGGTGACTCGCCAGCGCGTATTCGGATCCCGCTCGAGCTTCTGAAGGCGCTTCTTTTGTGCCTTCTTCGACAGGTGGAACCAGAACTTGAGCAGCACGGCGCCTTCGCGCACCAACATGCGCTCGAAGCGTGTGATGGCCTCGAGCGCGTTATCGAAGGGCTCGGGACCGCTCAGGTCGTACACGCGATTGAACAGCGGGGTGCTGTACCAGCTGTTGAAGATCAGCGCGGCGGACCCCTTGGGCGGCAGCACGCGCCAGTAGCGCCACAGAAAGGGTCGGGCGCGCTCCTCGTCGGTGGGCTTGCCGAAGGCATGGGTGGCCATCAGGCGCGTGTCGAGCCACTGGTGCAGCACGTTGACGGTCTCGCCCTTGCCGGCGCCGTCGAGGCCCGAGACCAACACGATGAGGGGAACCTCGGCGCGCTCCTTCAGCTCGGCTTGGCGATCCAGGAGCGCTGCTCTCAGCTCGGGCAGCGCGTCCTTGTACGTGACCTTGTCGATGGCGTGACCGATTTCTGCGGACTCCAGCACTTCTCGTAAGTCGCCCCGGCGACGAGTCACGAAAGGCTCGCCAGCTCTGGACTGAACGTGGACACAGTGGGTGAGCGCGGGCCACCCGAGACGTGGAAAACCAGGATGCGTTGCCGGACTGCCCGGTCATGCTACTCATTCGCGCCCCGCTGGGGGCCGGTCGCTCAGGAGAGCGGCCGAAATCACAACCGTTGCTCGGCTCAAGCGCGCATGCCTGGTTCCCTCTTCACCGAGGGTGGCGGCGCGGAGCAGCGGGGGTTCAAACCACAAGGAGAGCGAAATCATGAATGAAACTGGAATGGCCCTCGGCAACGAGGTCGCGTTGGGCAACCTGCCCATCGGCGTGCAGCACTTCATCAAGGCCGGCTGTCACTTCGGGCACCAGACCAAGCGTTGGAACCCCCGCATGCGCCCGTTCATCTACGGCGCGCGCAACGGCATCCACATCATCGACCTCGACCAGACCGCGCAGCTCTTCCGCCGCGCCTACAACTTCGTGCTCGAGGCCGTCGGTCGCGGTGGTCACGTGCTCTTCGTGGGCACCAAGCGCCAGGCCCAGGACATCATCCAGGAAGAGGCCGCGCGCGCGGGTCAGTTCTTCGTGAACGACCGCTGGCTGGGCGGCACGCTCACCAACTTCCGCACCATCAAGACCGGCATCGAGCGTCTCCGTGGCCTCGAGCGCATGATCGAAGACGGCACGATGGACGGCCTGCCCAAGAAGGAAGCCCTCATGCTCAACCGCGAGCGTGAGAAGCTGGAGAAGTTCCTGGGCGGCATCAAGGCCATGAACGGCCTGCCCGCCGCCATCTTCGTGGTCGATCCGCACCACGAGCACATCGCCGTGCGCGAGGGCCGCCGGCTGAACATCCCGATCGTCGCCATCACGGACACCAACTGCGATCCCGATCAGATCGACTTCGTGATCCCGGCCAACGACGACGCGATTCGCTCCGTCAAGCTCATCACCTCGCGCATCGCTGACGCGGCCATCGAAGGCACGCAGCGTCGTCGCGAGTTCCGCAGCGAAGGCCAGGGCCAGAGCCAGCGTCCCGAAGGCGGCGCGGTGGCCGTGGAGTTCTCGCGTGGTCGTCGTGGTGGCCAGGGCGGCGGCCAGGGTGGTCGCGGTGGACGTCGCGGTGGCTCCAATGCCCCCACCGAGTCCACGGAGTCCGAGGCACCCGCCGGCGAGACCCCCGAGGCCGAGCAGGAATAACTCCACAGTTTTGATTCAAACCGCGCGCCCGCGCGTGAGCACGAGAGGGTATCTCCATGGCGATTACGGCCCAACAGGTTAAGGCCCTGCGCGACCGCACTGGCGCAGGCATGATGGATTGCAAGAACGCTCTGGAAGAGGTCGGCGGCGACGAAGAAAAGGCCGTGGACCTGATCCAGAAGAAGGGTCTCGCCAAGGTCGCGAAGAAGGCGGGAGCCATCGCGGCCGAGGGCGTCATCCACGCCTACATCCATGCGGGTAGCCGCATCGGCGTGTTGGTGGAGGTTAACTGTCAGACCGATTTCGTCGCGCGCAGCCCCGAGTTCCTCGAGCTGGTGAACGGCGTCGGCCTGCAGATCGCCTCCATGACCCCGCAGTTCGTGCGTCGCTCGGACATCACGGCGGACGCGCTTCAGAAGCAGAAGGAGATCTTCCTCGGCCAGATGGACGAGGAGGAGGCCAACACTGGCAAGAAGCGTCCGGCCGAGGTGAAGGAAAAGATCGTGCTCGGCAAGCTCGACAAGTGGCAGTCCGAGATCTGCCTCGACGAGCAGCCCGCGGTGATCAGCGAGGAGGGCAAGACCATCGCCCAACTCGCCGAGGAGCTGTCGGCCAAGATCGGCGAGAAGATCGCGGTGCGCCGTTTCGTGCGCTACGAGCTCGGCGAGGGCATCGAGAAGAAGAAGACCGATTTCGCGGCCGAGATCGCCGAGACCCTCAAGGGCGCCTGACGTCAGTTCGTTCGTCAGGCGTCTGGGGTGCGTACATCGCGCCCTGAGAATCGGAAACCCCGGGCGCTGCATGCGGCCGGGGTTTTTGTTTGTTAGTGTTGCTCGCGGTCGCGGCGAGCGGGCCCAGGGCGTAAGCCCACGAGGAGAACGACATGGAAACGAGTTCGACGCTCAAACACACTCGGATTCTGCTCAAGCTCTCCGGCGAGGCTCTCTGTGGCAGCATTGGCGGCTTCGGAATCGACCCGGACACGCTGCGCGAGATCTGCAGCGAGCTCGCGGAGGTTCACGCGCTCGGAGCACAGCTCGGCCTGGTCATCGGAGGTGGCAACATCTTCCGCGGGCTCAAGGGCAGCGCCCAGGGCATGGACCGCACTTCGGCGGACTACATGGGCATGCTGGCCACGGTGATCAACGGCCTCGCGGTGCAAGACGCGCTCGAGAAGCAAGGCGTCCCTACGCGCGTGATGACCCCGCTGCAGATCAACCAGGTCGCCGAGCCCTACATCCGGCGCCGTGCGGTGCGTCATCTGGAGAAGGGCCGCGTGGTGATCTTCGCGGCCGGCACGGGCAACCCGTACTTCTCCACGGACACTGCGGCTGCCCTGCGCGCCATGGAGATCCAGGCCGAGGTTCTGTGCAAGGCCACCAAGGTCGACGGCGTGTTCACCAAGGACCCCATCAAGTTCCCCGACGCGACCATGTTTCGTCGGCTCAGCTACGATCGCTTCCTGCAGGAGCGTATCGGTGTGATGGACTCCACGGCGGTGACCCTGTGCCGCGATAACAAGCTGCCAATTCGCGTGTTTGCCCTGGGTGAGCGCGGCAACATCCAGCGCGTGGTCCAGGGCGAGGACATCGGGACACTGGTGGCCGAGCACGGCGAGTCATTGGCAGAGCGCGCGTGATTACGATAGGTTGAGGGGATCGCTTCGACGCGCGCCAGACGCGCGCGAACGGAATGGGAGGCCAGCATGATCGACGACATTCTGGGAGAGTTGAAGGCGGACATCGCCAAGTCGCACGACGTGCTGAAGAATTCGCTATCGCGGGTACGCACGGGCCGAGCCAATGCGAGCCTGCTCGACGGCGTGCGAGTGGATTACTGGGGGACGCCCACGCCCATCGGCCAGATGGCCACGGTCAGCGTGCCCGAGGCGCGCATGATCCTGATCAAGGTCTGGGACAAGCAGAACGTGAAAGCCGTGGAGAAGGCCATCATCCAGGGCGATCTCGGCCTGAACCCGCAGGTGGACGGCGACCTTCTGCGCTTGCCCATGCCGCCGCTCAACGAGGAGCGCCGTCGCGATCTCACCAAGGTCGTGCGCAAGACCGGCGAAGAATCCAAGGTCGGCATTCGCAAGCACCGCCAGGATGCGCGCGCGATGCTCGAAAACCTCAAGGACGAGGGCGAGGCGGGCGAAGACGAAGTGGATCGCGCGCTGAAGAAGGTGGACGAGCTGGTGCAGGCGGGGACCCACACCGTCGACGAGAATCGTCGCCAAGAAGGAAAAGGACATCATGGAGGTCTGACCCGGGTAGGCAGGGGCGCTGGCGGCCCCGCTCCTCGGTGGTGTCCCGATGTCGGCACGTCGAAGGCCGCGCTTGCTCCTCGTGAGCCCGCGCGGCCTTCTCGCGTTCAGCGCCTGCGCTTGCTCTTGCGCTCGTCCTTTTGACGGCGCTCGCGACGCTTCTCGCGCTTGACCTCTTCCTTGCGCTGGTCCTGGCGCTTGCCGTGCGGGTGGTGAGCCCCCCAGCTGCCCTTCTTGCCCGGGCGGCGATCGTCGTCCTGGCGACGCTCGTCTTGCCGCTGATTCTGCTGCTTGCGCTTCGGGGGCCGCCGTCCATTGCCGCGTGCCTCTGCGGGGACGAAGCTCTGGTCGTCGAAGTCATCGGGGCGCAGGTACACCACCGGCGCTGCCAGGATGGAGCGCTCGGACACGTTCACGCTCTCGAGCCGCACCGTGAGCCGGTCTCCGAGGCCGTAGCTCGCCCCGGAGCGCCGCCCCACCAGTCGCAGGCCGTGGCGATCGAGCTCGTAGAAGTCGTTGCCCAGCGCGGTGACGTGGCAGAGGCCTTCTACGAAGGGCTCGTCGAAGGAGCAGTAGATGCCGTGCGGCGCCACGCCCGTGACGGTGGCCTCGAACTCTTCACCCACGCGATCCTTCACCAGGATGCAGCGGTAGACGTCCTTGACCTCGCGCTCCACCAGCATGGCGCGACGCTCGAGCTTGCTCGCATTGGTGGCCTGGTCGCGCAGGCGCGACTCGAGACCCTTCATGTCGATGGGCTCCTTGCGCGCCAACATGCGCACCACGCGGTGCACGGCCAGATCCGGATAGCGCCGGATGGGGCTTGTGAAGTGCAGGTAGTGCTCGGCGGCGAGTCCGAAGTGCCCCACGTTCACCGTGTCGTAGCTGGCCTGCTGCATGGCGCGCAGGAGCAGATACGAGAGCGAGCTCTTGTGCGGTGAGTCTTCGAGCTTCTGGAGGAAGTGGCTGAGCTCCTTGGGGCTCGTGGATTCCTCGGTCTCGAGTTGGTAGCCGAGCGCCTGGGCCAAGCCGGCGAACTGCTCGAGCCGGTCGGCGTCTGGCAGGCCGTGCACGCGGTAGATGGCCGGCACCTTGCGGCGTGCGAGGTCGGCCGCCACGGTCTCGTTGGCCAGCAGCATCATCTCTTCGACGAGCTGATACGCCTTGCGGACGCCCGGATCCTTGCGCGACCGGAGCACGTCGGTGGGCTCGCCGGTCTGCTCGTCGAGCTGCACGATGGGCTCGGGCAGATCGAAGTCCATGGAGCCGCGCTTCATGCGCCGATTGCGCAGCACCATGGCGCACTCGTGGAGCACCTCGAGCATGGGCAGGAGCTTCACCGCGGCGCGTTCGTTCCGACCTTCCTTGGTGAGTCCGAGCGCCTGGGCGACACCCTCGTAGGTGAGCCCCGCCTTGCAGCGCATCACGCCCTCGACGTAACGGAACGAGCGCACCTGGCCGTTCGAGGCCAGATCCATGTCGACCGCCAAGGTGAGCCGATCCTTGCCGGCCACCAGCGACGCCAGGTTGCTGCTCAGTTCGTGCGGCAACATGGGGATCGCGCGATCGGGCAGGTAGATGGACGTGCTGCGCTCGATGGCCTCGGCGTCGAGCGCGGTGCCTTCGCGCACGTAGTGGGACACGTCGGCGATGGCGACCACCACGCGGAAGCCGCCGTGGGGGCGCCGCTCGATGAAGATGGCGTCGTCGTGATCGCGCGCGGTGATGGGGTCGATGGTGACGAGGTCGAGATCGCGCAGATCCTCGCGCTCGCGTCGGTCCCTGGGGTTGATGCGATCGCCATAGGCGCGCGCCTCCGCGAGCACCTCGTCCGGGAACTCTTCGCGGATGCTCTCGCGCAGCTTGATCTTGGCGACCTCGACCTCGGCGCTGCCTTCGACGCCGAGCACGCGCACCACGTGGGCTTCGGGGGGACGACCGTCCTCGAAGTAGCGCTCGATCTCGGCTACCACGGCGATGCCGGGAACCGCGTCGCCGGGTACGCGCCCCACCACGTTCACGCGCGACGGAAGCCGCGCGTCGTTGGGCGTGATGACCAAGCCGCGTTCGGCCTGGGACAACAGGCCTGCCACGTACTTGAGGCCGCGCTGCAGCACCGCTACGACGGTGCCCTCGAAGCCGCGCTCGCCGCGTCGCACGCTGACGGCCACACGGTCGCCGTGCAGCGCGCCGAGCAGTTCGGACTGGGCCACGAACACGTCGTCGGTGCCGTCTTCGCAGGTGACGAAGCCGTGTCCACGCGGCTGGATGCGCAGCACGCCCAGTTTGGCGGTGGGCGCCACCTTGCGCGGGGTGTCGGCGTAGAGGCGGGTAGTCTCCTTGGGTTCGGGCGCCTTGCGCTTGATCTCGTGGGCCTTGAGCGCGCGAAAGCGCAGCCCCGGGAGCTCTTGCGCTACCCCTTCTTCACACAGGGCCTCGAGGGCGGCGCGCACGTCGTCGCGGCGTTGTCCGGGTAAGTCGAGGCGGGCGCACACTTCCATCACATGGAGCGCGCGGTTCTTGGCTTCTCTGAGCAGGGAAAGGACCTCATGGAGGTCGATGTTTTGGTTGGATTTCAAGTGTCGTGTCTTTCAGCGCAGCGCGTACAGGCTGCCGTCGTCGGCCCCGACGAAAAGGGTGCCCCGCGAGTCGATCACGGGGCTCGAGTCCACGTCTCGGCCGATGTTGTGTCGGAAAATGAGCTGCCCATCCGGGGTCAGCCCGTAGACGAAGTCGTCCTGGGAACCAAAGTAGATGCGCCCGGCGCGGTCGATGCGCGCGCTCGATCGGATGCGCCCCGCGGTGGCGAAGCGCCACTTGAGCGAGCCGTCGGGACGGAGCGCGTAGAGGTTGCGGTCGTAGGAGCCCACGATGATGCTGCCGTCAAAGGCCAGCGCAGGCGTCGCACGCACGTCGTCGCCGGTGTCGTAGCGCCAGAGCTGTTGGCCCTTGGCATCGAAGCAGAGCACTTGACCGAGATCGTTGCCGATCACGATTCGCCCGTCCTCGGTGACGGTGGCCCCAGCGTCCATGTTCGCTCCGGCGTCGACCTCGAATGCCAAGGTGCCGTCGGTCTTGAGTGCGATCAGCTTGCCTTGGGCGGTGCCGAACACCACGAGCCCGGCCGGATGCAGGGCGGGGGCGCTTCTCACGTGGCTGCCCACGGCGTAGTGCCAGTGCAGGTTGCCGGCCGGGTCGAACGCGTAGAGGCCATCGGCCGCGACGTAGATCTTGCCGTCGGCGGCCAGCACGGGGCTGGCGTCGATGCCGTCACTGAGCTTGTGTTGCCAGCGCACCTGACCGTGCGGCGTGAGGGCCACCAGCGTGCCGTCGAGGGAGCCGGCGATCACGTCGCCCTTTTCGGTGATCAGGGCGCTCGCGTAGTACTTACCGGTGCCGCTGTAGCGGAAGCGTAGCGCGCCGTCGGCGGTGACCGCGGTGAGCGACTGATCGAGCGAGCCGACCACGATGTCGCCACTTTGCGTGATCACCGCGGAGGCGTAGATGCGCGAGCCGGTATGGTAGGTCCAGGCGGGCTGCACCGGGCCTCGGGGGCCTTCGAACGGAAGGCGTCCCGTGCGTCGGGAGTCGCCCATGAACATGGTGGTCCCGCCCAGGTTCGAGCTATTGGCTTCGGGCGCCGCGCCCACCGTCGTGTTCGTGCCTGTGGCGGTCGGTTCGCCGCCGGTCGTGGGCTCGCCATTGATGGCATCGGTGACCGCGGCGTCGTGCTGCGCGAACTCGCGCTTCACGTCGTCGAGGAAACGACAACGCCCCTCGTGGCAGATGCGATCCGCGTGGCACTCGCGATCCGACATGCAGGGACCGCTGGAGGCTGTGGGGTGACAAGCAGACAGACCCAGCGGGCCGAGCAGGGTCGCGGACAGCGCGAGGACAACAAACGAAAACGGACGCACGTGGGCCGGAAGGTAGCAGATTGGCCGAAAATTGCCCCGCCCCCGCTAGGGAGCCCGCTCCAGCCAGTAGAACGTGTCGTCCCCCAGCACCACCGCGACCCGCCGCCCGGAAGGGCTCACGGCTGCCTCACGGGCCGCCTTGCCGAGGCTCAGGTATCCCTCGGGCCGCCAAAGCTCGACCTCCCCATTGCGCACGCCGTGGACCAGCACGCCGAACGGTGTGGCCTCCACGTAGCGGGCGCCATCGGGGGTCGCCGCGCCTGAGGGCAGCGGAGCGGGTGGCGGGGTTTGGGGCTCCAGCTCGCGGGGCTCACCAGCAGGCTTGCCGGCCAGATCGAGGGGCACGATGCGCAGCTGGCTGCCGCGCGCGACGACGGCCCCCTGCGGGGCCCAGCCGAGGACCACGAAGCCGCCCGCCTGGGCGCGCTGAGCGCTCTTGAGGCCACAATCGGGTGGGTTGGACTCGGCCAGCAGCGGCACCGACTGGGCCCCTGGCAGCCGCACGTAGGGCTCGCCCAAGGCCGGAGCTCGCTCGACCCGCAGCGAGTAACCCGTGCAGGCATGGTCGATTTGCGTGATCGCTAGCTGTCCGCCGGGGTCGCGCACGAGTGCGTCTGCGGGGACGTGAGCAGGACTTTCCTGGCCGCTGGCTAGGTCGTAGAGCGCGGGCTCTCGCCGCTGCAGCAGCAGGCTGTTCTCACTCAAGAAGCGCGCAGCGGGCAGGTGTACGGGCGGGCTTTGGAGCGGTTCCACGCGCGTCCCGCGGTGAAGCGTGATGCCTGGCGTGGCAGGCAAGGTGGCGAGCACCGCGTCGAGCTTCTGCAGGGTGCGCTCGTCGATGCTTCCGGCCACGCCCTTGAGCTCGCGATACGCGTCGAGTGCTTGGGCAACCTGCCCCTGGCGGGCCTGTGCCTCCGTGAACGCCAACAACGCGTCGAGTTCGCTCTTGCCGCGTCCGCAGACCACGCCCGGGCTGTCCGAAAACCACAACTCCGGCGCGCCCGCTTCGCGACACAGGGCACGCCGTGTCTTCAGTACCATCGCCGCCCGCTCGGCGGCCTGATCGGGAGCCTTGGCCGCCAGTGCTTTGGCTGCGGCTGCCCACGCCGCGAGGGTGTTCTCCGGCTCGCGCAAGTCGCGCACCAAGCCGCTCGCGCGGTCGAACCAGACGAGCTGCAGAAGGCTGTCGGTCTCCGCGAAGCCCACGGGCTTGAGCGTCAGCGCGATGTCCTCGTGGCCGTCGCCGTCGCTGTCCTGGCTGCTCACCGTGATCGTAAACGTGGGGCTCGCGCCCGCGGGCACGCGCTGGGTGACGCGGTCGAAGATGCGCGGCGTCGGCTCCAGCGAGAGCAGGACGTAGCTCGTGGGTTCGGCGACTTTGTTGGAGTCGCAGGCGCGCTCGAAGGTCGCGAGTGCCTTGCTCGGTGAGAGCGCCGCCAGCTCCGCACGCTCGACCGTGCAGGGCGAAAGCTCGGCACGCGCCGGTAGCAGCAAGATCTCCTTGGGGTTCTCGAAGCGCGCGCCCTCGCGCAGAGCCACCACCAGATGGGCTCCGCCCTGGGCATCCTCGAGCAGTGCCAAGACATCGCGATCGCCATCTTGATCGAGGTCGACGGCGAGACTGCTGCGCACGCCCGACCAGGGCAGCTTGGCGCCCTCGAGCTCCGGCACCGCGGCATCGCGTCCATAGCTCGCGGCGACACCGAGCGTAGCCTGGGAGCCGTCCGCGCCATCGGCCCCGGCGTCACTGGGGGAGAGCTTGAACGGCACCTTGGGGCCATCGCCCGGGTTGCAGCGCTCACAACCCTCGCCCGCGCCGAACGCGGTGAGCAGAGCCAACCCAAAAATCGAGCGTCGTAGGGTCTCGCGCATCAGGGCTGCCCCGGTGTACCAGAAGTGGTGCGACCCACAAGGATCGTCCGCTAGGCTTGGTGCGTGGCCCCACTGATCACCTTGACCACGGACTTCGGCACGCGCGACAGCTACGTGGCGCAGCTCAAGGCCGTGTTGTTCGCGGAGGGGCCCGGCGATCTGCGTGTGACCGATCTGTCGCACGAGCTCGCGCCCTTCGACGTGCAGGCGGCGGCGTGGTTCGTGGCCGAAGCGCTGCCGCGTTTTCCGGCGGGCTCGGTTCACCTGGTGGTGGTGGACCCCGGCGTGGGCAGCGCGCGCACGCCCATCATGGCGCGCGTCGGTGACCAGCTCGTGGTGGGTCCGGACAACGGCGTGTTCGGCGCGCTTTTCGACGGAGGCGAGAATCGTGTTCGCGATCGACCCCGCGATGCTCGATACGCGCCTTGGTCCTCGTACCCTCAGCAGCACCTTCCATGGGCGCGATCTGTTCGCGCCGGTGGCCGCGCGTCTTGCGGGGGGCGCGCGCTGCGAGGAGCTCGGCCGACGCATCGACCTGTATCAGACGTTGCAGCGCCCGGAGGCCACGCAGACCCCGACCGGCCTTCGGGGACAGGTTCTGCACGTGGATCGCTACGGTAACCTGATCACCAATCTGGCGGGCTCTGCGCTGCGCGAGCTGGCCGGCGTCGGGGAGCTCCAATTTCAGATCTTGGGGCAGCAGATTCGTGTGCTCCGCGATCACTACGCGGAGGTTGCGCCTGGCGCGTTGGTGGCCCTGGTCGGGTCGGGCGGCTTCCTCGAGCTGTCGGTGCGCGAGGGCAGCGCCGCCCAGCAGTTGGGAGCGGGGCGTGGCGCCGAGATCAACGTGAGCACCGTGAAAAGCAGCTGACGAAGCCGGCCCGGTTGCGTAGCTTTTCGGGATGCGCGTTCACTGGGGACTGCTCGGTCTGCTGACGCTGACTTCGATGGGCTGCGGCTGCGGTGGGGACAAGGCGGCCCGCGGCGTGGCGACGCGCGACGCGGGGGCCAAGCTCGACGCGCAGGCCAGCACTGCCAACATCCCCAAGGCCAGCGAAGCGCATGCCTTCGTGGAGTCCACCGATCGCGAGCTGCGCCGGCTCGTGGTCGCCGCCTCCGAGGCCGACTGGGAAAAGAGCACCAACATCACCGAGGGCACGGAGCAAGCGGCGGCCAAGGCCAACGAGGCAGTGATGGCCTTCATGAGCAAAGCCATCCGTGACTCCGTGCGCTTCCGCGACGTGCCCGACATCGACCCTCGCGATGCTCGCCAGCTCGAGCTGCTGCGCCGCGGCGCCTCGTTGCCTGCTCCGGATGACCCCGCGAAGCGCGAGGAACTCGCCAACATCGCGGCCAAGATGGAGAGCCTCTACGGCAAGGGCAAGTACTGCAAGGGCGACAAGCCCGAGGACTGCCGCGACCTCGAGGAGCTCACCGACCTGTTCGCCAAGAGCCACGACTACGACGCGCTCTACGACGCCTGGCAAGGCTGGCACCAGATCGGCAAGGAGATCCGGCCGCTCTACACGCGCTACGTGGAGCTCGCCAACGAGGGCGCCCGCACCATCGGCTATCGCGACCTCGGCGATCTCTGGCGCTCGCGCTACGACATGAGCGCCCAAGAGTTCAGCGACGTGGCCGCGCGTCTCTACGACCAGGTGAGTCCGCTTTACAAGGCGTTGCACTGCCATGTCCGTGCGCGGCTGGTGAAGATCTACGGCAAGGAGAAGGTGCCCGAGGACGGCCTGATTCCGGCCCATTTGCTCGGCAATATGTGGGCGCAGGAGTGGGGCAACCTGTACTGGAACCTCGAGCCGTTCGCGGGCCAAGGAGAGCTCGACGTCACGCCGGCGCTGGTCAAACAGAAGTACGACGAAGTACGCATGGTCAAGCTCGGCGAAGCCTTCTTCGTCTCGGTCGGCCTGCCGCTCTTGCCCGAGACCTTCTGGCAGCGCTCCATGTTCAAGAAGCCCAAGGGCCGCGAGGTGGTCTGTCACGCCAGCGCTTGGGACGTGAACTACAACGACGATCTGCGCATCAAGATGTGCATCAAGATCAACCAGGACGATCTCATCACCATCCATCACGAGCTCGGCCACGACTACTACTTCTCGCAGTACTACACGCTGCCGATGCTGTTCCAGGACGGCGCCCACGATGGCTTTCACGAGGCGATCGGCGATGCTATCGCGCTCTCCATCACGCCCGCCTATCTGAAGCAGGTGGGCTTGCTCAAGAGCGTGTCCAACAACGAACAGGGCATGCTCAACCAGCTCATGCAGGACGCCCTCGAAAAGGTGGCGTTCTTGCCGTTCGGCAAGCTCATCGACGAGTGGCGCTGGAAGGTGTTCTCCGGCGAGATCCCGCCCGAGAGATACAACCGAGCCTGGTGGGAGCTGCGCGCCAAGTATCAGGGCGTCGGACCCGCGCAGCCGCGCGGCGAGGAGTACTTCGATCCGGGCGCCAAGTATCACATCCCTGCCAACGTGCCCTACACGCGTTACTTCCTGGCCACCGTGCTGCAGTACCAGTTTCACCGCGCGATGTGCCGTTTGGCCGGACACGAAGGGCCGCTCTACACCTGCTCCATCTACGGGAACAAGGCAGCGGGCGAGAAACTCAAGCAGATGCTCGCGCTGGGCGCTCAGAAGCCCTGGCCCGACGCGCTCGAGGTCCTCACGGGCCAGCGCGAGATGGATGCCTCGGCCATCCTCGACTACTACCAGCCCTTGCTCGACTGGCTGAACAAGCAGAACGAGGGCCGTCATTGCGGCTGGTAATGGGAAAAGGCGCGTGCCCTCGGGCGCATGCACGTGCACGATCTGCGAGGTCGGACATCCCCGTGAGCGAAGCGAACCTCGCGGTGGGGTGGGCCCCGTCGCGGCGTTGCAGCGACGGGCGGGGAGGTCTCGTGACCTCCCCGTCCATGGGCGGCGTGACCTCCCTCTTAATCAGGTCCCGTTCTTGCCGCGGAAGCGGTAACCCACGCCGCGGATGGTTTCCACGTAGGAACCCGCGTCGCCGAGCTTCTCGCGCAGACGCTTCACGTGGGTATCCACGGTGCGCGTGGTCACGTCCGCGTGCACGCCCCAGACGTCCTCGAGCAGCTGCGAGCGCGTCTGCACGCGGCCGCGCCGGCTGAGCAACGTGTGAAGCAGGCGGAACTCGAGGGCGGTCAGCGCGGTCTCGGAGCCGTCGACCCACACCTGATGGGCCTCGGGATCCACGCGCAGGCGCTCGAACTGCTGTTCGCCCACGGGCGAAGCGACCTTCGTGACCTTGGTGCGCCGGAGCAGGGCCCTGACCCGCAGGATCAGCTCGCGGACGCTGAAGGGCTTGGAGACGTAGTCGTCTGCCCCCAGCTCGAAGGCCACCACGCGGTCGATCTCGCTGTCCTTGGCGGTCAGGAAGATGATCGGCGTGGAGCGGGTGGTCTCCGTGCGGCGCAGCTCGCGACAGACCTCGGTGCCTGCCAGGTCAGGCAGCATCAAGTCCAGCACGATCAGATCGGGATCGGGTCCGCCCGAGATGGCATCGATCGCCCCGCGACCGGTGTCGACGTGGCGCGTTGCAAAGCCCTCTTGCTCGAAGCTGTAGGCGATGATGTTCGCCAGCTCCGCTTCATCATCCACGATCAGAATCAACGGCTTTGCTTCCATGACGCCCGGCTGTCGAGTCGCAAGGCTGCTGCCTCTCGCTGGCGGTGGGGCGACGCTTGGGTAACGTTCCGGTGACAAATCCCCATTCATGGGACGGCACTCCTCGGAAACTAGGGGGTGGGGGTGTCCGACCTGTGGGTTGCGCGGGGCGACCGACCTATCGTCACGTGCGGCCACCCTGCCGTGAGCAGGCGACGATCCCGATGCGCCTGGGTGGCAAGTCAGTGACATTCCCCACTCGGGTGAGGTGAGCCGACCGACCACGTTGCCGTCCTGAAAATGGATGGAGGGCAGGCTTACGCTTGCTCGACCTTTGACAGCCCGACCCGCCTTTGAGACCCTTCTCAGGTGGGTGTGTATGGGGGATGCAAGTCGCTGCGATTGCAGCGGATTGTGACCTGCGCTTGCACGTAGAAGCAGCCTGTTTTGGGCTCTCCCAGGTCTGTACGTAGGTGATTTTGGTTTCGTCGTAACTCGATCTCCCCGGCGCCTGCCTCCGTGATGGGGTGGGGGGGAGTCCAAAAGGACAGCTCATGCGGCGACGGATTGGTCGGCTTGCTGCGGTGGTGACCGCGGCCGTGGTTTGGTTTGAAGCGAGTACCGGTTTGGCAGACGTGCGAACGGATGCGCGCCGCGAGTTTCGAGCCGGTATGGCCTTGGTGGCGAACGGCCAGTACGACGAGGGCATTTCGCACCTCGAGCAGGCCTACGACATCCTTCCCCACCCGAACGTCCTCTACAACATCGCGCTCGCGCATATGTACGCGGGCCGCGCGGACGCCGCCCTCTACTACTTCGAGCGCTACAAGGAGACCGCCCCGGCCGGCGACGCCCAAGAAGTCGACACCCTGATGAGCACGCTGAAGCAGTCGACCGCGGTGGCCACGGCCAAGCCCGACGCCAGCAAGCCGGCGACGACCTCCGCTGCGGGCACCACCGACGCCACCAAGCCTGCCGTCAATAACTCCGACACGATCGCCTCGATCGAGAAGTCGGCCGAAGAGCTCCGCAAGCTGGCCGATGCCTCCAGCAGCGACGCCCTGCGCGGCTATGCCGAAGAGCTCCAGCGCGCCGCTCAGCGCCTGCGCGAGCAGCAGAGCACCCAGCCGGCCACCACGGCGCCCACGACGGACACCGCTCCCGTGGCCACGGCTCCGGCCCAGGCCGCTCCGGTCAAGCCCGCCGTGCCCACCAAGGCCGCTGCCGAGGGCATGTACGAAGAAGAGGTCGTGTCCGCGTCGCGCTTCGCGCAGTCGCCCCTCGATGCTCCCAACGCCACCAGCATCATCACTGCCCAGGACATCCGCATGACGGGTCTCACCAACCTGGGTGACCTGCTGCGCCGCGTCGCGGGCGTCGAAGTGGCCTCGGTAACGCCGAACCACACCGAAGTCTCGATCCGCGGCTTGAATCGCCGTCAGTCCAACAAGGTGCTGCTCCTCATCGACGGCCGCCCTCAGCGTCTCGATTTCCTCGGCGCCAGCTGGTACGACATGCTGCCCGTCTCGCTCGAAGACGTGGAACGCGTCGAAATCATCCGCGGTCCTGCGTCCGCCGTGTACGGTGCAGACGCGTTCTCCGGCGTGATCAACATCATCACCAAGGCGCCCGGCGAGGGAGACAACTTCGTGGCCGCCCAGGGTGGCAACCACGGTCAGGGGCGCGCGGTCGCGTCGTTCCGCGGCAAGAACGGCAACCTCTCCTACCACTTCGGCGCCGGCTACAAGCAGGCCTACAACTCCGTGCTCGACGTGGGCAAGAACCGCGTCGACGTGGAGCCGGTGGACGAAGACTTCGCCAGGAGCATCAAGAACACCTGGGCCAATGGCGAAATGCGCTACGAGTTCGAGAAGAAGGCCGTGGCTACCGTGGGTGCCAACGTCTTCACCGGTGACCTCACGCTGCAGGGCTTCTCGCGCCTCGGTCAAGTGAGCGCGCCCAACAGCACCCGCAGCAACGTCTACGCGAACGTCGTGACGCCCGTGGGTATCCGCCTGGCCACCTGGTGGGATCACACCGACGGCAACGCGGCCTCTTCGGCGGTGACGCCGGGCGCCATCGAGCTGATCGGTTACGGCATCAAGCAGGACATCGCCGACGTCGATCTCTCCTGGAGCGGCAACTTCAAGCTGCTGTTCCCGCACGCCGTCACGGTGGGCGCCAACTATCGCTACAAGGCCATTCAGTGGCCCTGGCTCGATGACAACCACACCCAGAATCACTTCGGTGCCTATCTGCAGGACGTGATGCAGGTGGCCAAGCGGGTGCGCGTGCAGCTCGGCGCCCGCGTCGACCACCACCCGCTGTTGAGTTCGCTGCAGTTCTCGCCGCGCGGCTCCATCGTGTATCGCTTCGTCGACGACCAGTCGCTGCGCGTCAGCGCGGGTCGCGCGTTCCGTGGCCCGTCCTTCATGGAGTCCTACCTGGACCTGCCGAACCCCGCACCCCTGCGCGGCGTGAGCGCGCTGGGTCTAGGCAACGACAAGCTCGATCCCGAGAGCATCATCTCCTACGAAATCGGCTACCAGAACCAGGCCTCGGACTACTTCCAGTTGGAAGCCAACGCCTACATGAACATGGTGAAGAACGCGATCCTCTTCACCGACATCCGGCGCTACACGCTCGGCGACTTCGCCAACAAGACCGACGGCGTGGCTCAGTTCGATCCCACCATCGACGCGTTCCCCGTCAGCTCGCTCGCGTTCACGAACGAGCGCGCGACCTTCCGCCAGCTCGGTGGTGAACTCGGCGCACGTTTCTACCCGATCAAGGGCCTCGACGTGTACGCCAACTACTCGATCAACGACACGCGCCCCTTGAACGACAAGGAGAAGGCCAAGATCGACCCGGTGCGCGCCAAGGAGCAACAGACCAGCCTTCACAAGGTCAACGTGGGCTTGCAGTACCGCGCCGACTTCGGCCTCGACGTCTCGGGCGATCTCTCGTGGTTCAGTCCGCAGGTGTGGGTCGAGCAGGTCACGGATCTCGAAACCGGCGTGCGCTTCCAGACCTTCAACCAGCCCTCGTTCGTGATGGTCAACGGGCGCCTCGGCTACCGACTGCTCTCCGACAGGCTCGAGCTCGGCGTGGTGGGCACCAACCTGGGCTTCCAGGACAAGCGCCAGCACCCCTTCGGCCAGATCATCGACACCCGCGTGCTCGGCACCGCCAAGTTCCGCTTCTGATTGGAAGGCATGAGTATGAAACGCCAAATGCGAAATTCTCGTCTCGCGCGCCTCGTGCCGATGACCGCCTTCGGGCTCTCGTTGCTATCCGGCTGTGACAAGCCGGTCCAAGACGACTTCAAGAGTGAGGGCGGTATCTCTCCGGATCCCACCGGGATCATCGAGGGCAGCGTGCTCTACATCGGTCCGCGTCCCGCCTGCGAGTACAAGGGCGACCGGGCCGAGAGCGTGATCGGCCGCGTGATCCTCACGATGTTCATCTACGACAACCCGCCGCCTCCCGAGGGGCGTGCCACCACGGCCGAGAACCTGTTGGCGATCTCCGGCGACAAGATCTTCTCGCTGCAGGACTGCGCGCCCCAGGGGGCAGGACCCGACTTCGCCCACCCGATCATGCGCTCGGTGCCCTTCCGCTGGCCGCAGATCGAGCTCAAGCACGACGCCCGCGATTTCCAGATCCGCGGCTTCTACGACTACGACGCCGACATGAACCCGTTCTTCTCGGTGACGAACCTGCCGACGGCTGGTGACATCGCGGGCGCCGCGGTCGTGAACCTGAAAGACACCGTCCCGAGCTTCCTGCGCATCTCGATGCCGTCGTTGGACAAGGCGCGCGACGGCTACATCAAGACCGGCGTGACGGTGGCCCTGGCCAACCCCGTGTGGACCGAGCGCCCGCTGTTCAAGCTGGTGGACACCGATCGTCAGATGGGCGCCGAGACCCCGCTGCCCCTCGAAGTCGACTACTCCATCTTGGCACCCAAGACCCCGGAGACCCTGATCAACACCTGGAAGCTCACCTGCGGCACCAAGGACGCCCCGGGCTGCGGCTTCTCGCTCCTGAGCCTCGATGCGGCCGCCGATGGGCCGAAGCTCGCGGCCTCGGGCGTGAACGTCGACTTCAGCCCACAGCGCTACGCGTTCAACGTGACCCCGGTGGACATCAAGACCGTGGTGGACGGCGGGCCTGACTTGAACAAGCCCGACGGCGTGGTGGATCCGCATCCGTTGCTGGGCGCTACCTTGCCCGTGCCCTTCGAGCTTCCCTTCGTGATCCTGCAGCGGCGGCCCGAGACGCCCGAGCAGGGCAAGATCGAGACCGCCGCCAAGATCCCGCCGGTGACCATGCTCGGCGCGACGCTGCCCTCCGAGACCGGGACCAAGAAGGTCTTCGCGGGCAAGATGAACATCGCCATCCCGCCGATCGCGGTGGTGGAGCTCGATCCGACCAACCCCGCATGCCGCGTGCCCTACGCGCCTGCCGGCAACAGCACGGCCACGTACGAGGCTCGTGTCTCCTACTGCCACGACCTACCCACCGGTGTGTTCGGCGTGAACGTGCTGCACGGCATCGCCGGTGGTCAGCCACAGGCAGCCGATCCCAGCGTGAGCGACAACGGCCTCACGATCGTGGGCGGAGGCTCCTCGGGTCAGGCCTGGACGCTTCCGAACCAGCTCGCCGATGAGACCCAGGTGGGCGAGGAGAACGTCCTCGCGCACCAGGGAACGGATGCTCTCTTCGTGGTTCACGATCCGAACCCGGGTGTGCAGAACGACTGCAAGCAGGCGCTCGATCCGGTCCTGCTGCAGACCCGTGACGTCAAGTACAAGCAGGTCTGTCAGCCCGGCCAGGCCTCTGGCAACGAGTCGGCGGGCCTGTACGGCACGCTCAAGGGCATCGACGGCAGCGAGTGCCTTCAGCAGGCCTGCTGCGACAACGTCAAGCACCTGTGCAACCTGCCCCTGTGCGAGGTCTACCAGGAGCGCGGCTTGAACGTGCGCAAGAGCCCGACCTCGCTCACGACCCGCAAGGTCGATGGACACGAGGTCCAGGTGCCCAACTGCGTGCCCTTCGACATCCCGCAGCTCTGCTGCGAAGACGTGATCGTGGAGTAGTCGGGGGAGGTCACGCGACCTCTCCCGCTCGTCTGGGCGTGCGTGTGCCCGCCGTCGGCGTGAACTTTGAACGGCGACGGCGACATGGGCGGCCTGCTTCTGACGCCCTGAGCAGCAGCGTCAACGCGGGTCGCTACTTCACTCGTCCTTGCCGGACTGACCGGTGAAGTAGTCGCCCTTGTTCTTGAAGAGCACGTTGAAGGTGGTCAACGAGCCGTAGCACTGGGTGACGTACTGCTGCATCTGCAGCCGGTCTTCATCGCTCAGCTTGTCGTTGTTGTTGATCTTCTGCTCGAGCACGCGCAGCTTCTCGCGGATCAGCACGATCTTGCGGAACAGGCTGTCGATGGGGATGCGCTTCTCCTGCGTGCCCTGCTTGCCCGGTACGAGTACCACCTCGCCGCCCAGCCAGCGTTCACCCAGCTCGATATCGCGCAGGCCCAGCTCGTCGAGCAGGATCTCGCGCAGCACGTTGCGAAACTCTTCTTGGTCCATATCGATGCCTACCTCCGATGGGATGGCGGGACGCAGTGCCAGCGGGTTGGGCTCGGAGCGGTCGGGCCCACGCGCCGCGCGCTCACGGGCGCGCGGCTTGGGAGCCTGTCCCGGAGCCTGATGACTGGCGCAGGTGGCCGTGTCCTTCAATGGAGCGGGCCAGCAGCCGAGCCGACACTCCCCGAAGCCGGTACCGCTCTCATCCACGCGCAGACGCATGTAGAAGATGCAGGTGCCGCAGCGGCCGGTGAGATCGCGTCCGGGGGTGCTCACGATTGCTCGCCCCTGTTCAAGCGGTGGCTTCGAACTCGAGGCGCTCGGAGTTGGTGCCCGTGTCGCTCAGGTGGCTATCCGACGCCACGGCCTTCTTGGGCTTACCGGGCGGGTTCATGGGCCCCGGTCCGATCTGCTCGGTGCCGAGCGAGGGCACGAGCGGCGACAGGAAGTACTGCTTGCACCAGTACCACCACAAACTCTGCTGTACGAGCTCCGGGTGGATCTTGTCCGAGACCGAGGCGTGAAGCTGCGGCAGGCGGGTCCAATGGACGCCGGGATGTTCGTGGTGTGCGCCGTGGTAGCCGTTGTTGAACAGCAGGTAGTTGAGCACCGGGCTCACGAACGAGCGCGAGTGGTTGTGCTCCGAGAACGGATCCGTGTGGGCGTGCTGATCGTAGTTGAACAGCATGATCGTATACAGCGAGAACAAGGCCGGAACGCCGATGGACATGGCCCACACGTAGGCGCCCGTGGAGAGGCCGTGCAGGGCAACGGCGAGGCCGAACAGGAGCACGTAGGCCCCGATCCAGACGGCGTACTGGCTCAGAATGCGCCGGTAAAGGGCGGGGTTCTTGGCCTTGGCCTGCCGGATGTAGGCGTTGATGGGCTCGCTTTGGTAGTACGCCGAAACGAAGAAGTAGCTCAGCGCGACCCACAGGGTGTGACGGTTGGTGAAGCGCCAGGTGATGGTCGCGTCGCCCTCGGTGTTGACGTAGCGATGGTGGTTCAGGTTGTGGGTCGGGACCCACGCGAAGGTGGGATAGCCGTAGAAGACGCTCAGCCAGAGCCCGAACGCGTTGTTCGCTCGCTTGTCCGAAAACGTCGGGCAGTGATTGTGGTTGTGAGCGATCACGCCGCAGGCCAGCGCAAAGTAACAGCTCAGCCAGCACAGGTACGGAACCAGGGCGGGATTGGCGAACTGCGCGGCGACGAGGGCGGGGGCGAGGAGCACCCAGACCAGGGTGCGGTAGTCAGCAGAATTCCGAGGCAGCATGGGGCTCCTGGCAAGCACCCTGGCGCGTGAAGTCGCGGGACCAGGGGAGCCAGTCGACACGGGCACTGGGGTGCTTCGCCGCCGGCGCCCCAGCTCTTACCACGCTCTTCCCTCGAGGTACCAGTCGGTGACGCAATCTTCCCGCGCCTGTGGAGAGACAGGGTTGGGAGCTGTGCGCCCCATTCTCGTCCGGGTCGGGTCCCCGGGAGCTCAGTTGAGCCAGCGCTTGGGGTCCTTGTCGCCGCCAGCGCCGCCTTTAACAGCGTGCAAACGGCCACCACCGCGCACACCAGGCGCGCGCTTGGCCTTGCGGGGCGCTCGCTGCATCCACTTGCAGAAGGAGATGCCGCCGGCGATGGCGCCGCAGTCCGCCGCCAGCTGGGCGGCGTCACGGGAGGTCAGAAAGCCCAATACACTCAGGCCGATGACCACCAGGATCAGGTGCTGAGCACGCATCGGAAACAATCCGAAAAAGCTGACCTCGGCCTGCGGAGGCAGCATCACCGCGTAGCCCGCGATGGCGGCCAGCGTGATGGTCTCGGGGCCCGACAGATTGCCGGCCATGGAAGGCAGGAGCTGACCCACGAGGAGCGCCGGCACGCCTGCCGATACGGCGGCCACCGCCGCCAGCTGCACCACCTTGGTTTGCCCGTAGCGCGCTTCGAAGGGCGCCAGGATCAACCAGATGAACGCCAGGCTAATGGCGAGCGAGAACACAATCCCTGGCACCGGCGGCACCACGAACACGTGGGTCAGCAGCTGCCAGGCCGTGGCCGGCGAGATCCGCGTGGTGGTCAGCGATAGGAGCTGGAACACGGGCACGCCGAGGAAGTTCTGGAGAACGGCCTCGAGGACGAACAGGCACCCCAGCGCGATCAGAAGCGCACGGACCGCCGGAGTGAGAGGTGGGAAGCGCAGCACCCTTTCAGCCTAGAGAGCGTTCTGATGAACCGCAAGCCCGTCACGGGGCCGTAAACGACACGGCAGGCAATTGGACTGCGCCAGCTTGCTCGACCAGCACCGGGATCGGGTCGGACTCTTGCACCACCGTGTAGTTCGTCTCGGATGTGTAGTTGAGTGCGACGTACGTAACCTGATAGTCCCCGGCGTTGAGCAGCGGCGTACCCGAGTCGAGCGCGCCCGTGTCGCAGGTCGTGAAGAGCGCGCGATCGGGGTACTCGAAATCGAAGTCGAGCACCGAGTAGACCCACAATTCCACGCGGTTGATCCCGGCCGCCGCACAGTCCTGGGCGAGCTCGCCGGTGCCCACGCTGAACGATCCGGTGACGGTGGCGATCTCGCCGCCCGGCGCGCGGGGGGCGAAGAAGTCGAGGGTGGGCAGCTCCACCGGCGTCACGTCGCCATAGTCCGCGACGAAGGTCCCCTCGGCGTTGATCAGGGACTCCCCGTGGGTGCCGATCATGTCCAGCTGGTAGCTGTAGACCGATCCGTAGACGAACCACTCGGTGCTCACGTAGCCGCCGTACGGATAGCCGTCGCTGAGCGTCAGCGTACGCCCGCAATCGCCCTCGATGGTGCGCTTGCGTGCGCCGTCCTGGACGGTGAGGCGCACCGATTGGATGCCGTAGAAGTCGCAGTCGTCGGCCGAGGGAGCGAAGCCGTTGACCGCCCAACTCACGACCACTGCGTAGTCATCGGTGCTGCTGCAGCCGACGGCGGCGAGGCTCGCCCAAGCAAAGAAGACCAGGGCCAGCCGGAGCCGCGAGGAGAAACCGCTCATGGCTTCCATCCTAGCAAGATGATGGCGCGCAGGGGTTGACGCCGAAAACGACATGCTTAGCTTGCCGTAGAGCGAGACGGGGTGAGGCCGGAAAGGCCCCGCCAAGTCAGCGAAAACAAACTTTGTTTTAGTTCGCGCACGGCGTCGTGCGCGGCCGGAAATACCGGGTTTGTATTGGGCTTGGGCGGGACTTGCTTCCGCGTCCTGAGCTCCCCCAGACAGGGTGCAAACACTCTGCTCGCGCTGCGTTCCCCACCAGGGCGCTGCTGCGTTCGGGACTGCTCTACGAGCGAACCGACTGGGGAGAAATTCGTCCTCCGTTCGCGCCAGCCGGGCGCCCCGAATCAACCACGCACCACAGGAGAATGAACATGTTGACCGTATGGGATCCTTTTGCCGACCTCAACCGCATGCACCGCGACATCGAGCGCAACTTCTTCGGTCCACGCACGCGAGGCGCCGACTTCGCGCCGGCAGTGGACGTACACGAGGACGCCGAGTCGCTCGTCCTGCGCGCTGAGTTGCCGGGAGTGAAGCGCGAGGACGTCGAGATCGGAATCGACGGTAACGTGCTCACCCTCAAGGGCGAGCGGAAGCTCGAGAAGGAAGAGAGCGGCCGCAAATATCACCGCATCGAGCGCAGCTATGGCTCCTTCGTACGCCAGTTCCAGCTGCCCACCAACGTCGACGCCACTACGGTGGACGCCAAACTGACCGACGGGGTGCTGACGCTACGCCTGCCGAAAAAAGCCGAACTCAAGGCACGCAAAATTGAAGTAAAATCTTGAGCTCGCGGTTTACTCTGCGAACGCATCTGTGACGAAAAAACCGCTGGGCGTCGATGGTGACGCCCAGCGGTCCTCCTAATTTGGCTGCGGCGCCGTCCGGGGGCTGCCGCAGGTCGAGACCGCGACCCACTCCAGCGCGGGTCTCTGGGGTCAGCTCAGGGCTTCCTGGATCAGGCGCTCCTGCTCGAGCTTGTGGGCCGCGTTGGAGCCGGTGGCCGGGCTGGCGCTCTCCACACGTGACACACAGCGGATGCCGAAGCGCCCCTCGAGCATCGGCGGAAGGCGGGCGTTGATGTGGTACCAGGCGCCGCTATTCCAGGGCTCTTCCTGGACCCACACGAGATCGGTGCCGGACTTGAAGGGCGCGAGGACCTCCTGGATGTGGCTCGGGCGCAGCGGGTACAACTGCTCGAGGCGGATCAGGGCGATGTCGTTGCGCTTCTGGTGCGTGCGCGCGGCGAGCAGGTCGTAGTAGACCTTGCCGCTGCACAGAATCACGCGGCGCACGTTGCTGGGATCCACGGAGAGGTCCGGGATGATGCGCTTGAAGCCGCCGTGGGTGAGGTCCGCGAGCGTGCTGGTGGCATCGGGGTGCCGCAGCAAGCTCTTGGGGGACATGATCACGAGGGGCTTGCGGTAGGGGCGCAGCACCTGGCGACGCAGGCAGTGGAACACCTGGGCCGGCGTGGTGAGGTTCGCCACCTGCATGTTGTCCTCGGCGCACAGCGCGAGGAAGCGCTCCAGGCGCGCGCTCGAGTGCTCGGGGCCCTGACCCTCGAAGCCGTGGGGCAAGAGCAGCGTGAGGCCGCTCAGGCGGTGCCACTTATCCTCGGAGGAGCTCATGAACTGGTCGATGATGACCTGGGCGGTATTCGCGAAGTCGCCGAACTGGGCTTCCCACACGACCAGCGCGTCGGGGCTATCCAGGCTGTAGCCGTACTCGAAGCCGAGCACGCCGGCCTCCGAGAGCGGGCTGTCCCAGACCTCGATCTTGCTGAGCTTCTCGCCCAGGTGCATCAGGGGCATGTAGCGACGGCCGGTGATGGCATCGAACAGCACGGCGTGGCGATGGCTGAAGGTGCCGCGACGCACGTCCTGGCCGCTCAAGCGCACCCGAGTGCCCTCTTCGAGCAGGGTGGCGTAGGCCAGGATCTCGGCGGTGCCCCAGTCGAGGGCCTTCTCGCCGACCGCGCGCTCGCGGCGCTCCTTGAGGAAGCGTTTGGCCTTGGCGTTGACGTTGAAGTCCGAGGGCGTGTCGATGATCTTGTCCGCCAGCGCGCTCAGGCGATCGGCAGTCACCGACGTGTCTGCCTCGGAGCACTCGGCGTCCGGGCCGCCGCTGTAGCCCTGCCACAGGCCGCCCATGGCGTAGTCGGGCGGCATGTAGCTGCCACGCTTGGCCTCCACGAGCTCTTCTTCCATCTGGGCCTGGCGGCGCGTGGCGATCTCGTCGGCCTGCGCGTCCGTGATGAAGCCGCGCTCCTTGAGGCGGCGCACGTAGGTCTCGCGCACCGAGGGCTGACGGTCGATCGCGGTGTACATCACCGGCTGCGTGTAGCGCGGCTCGTCGGCCTCGTTGTGGCCGTAGCGGCGGTAGCAGTACATGTCGATGACGACGTCCTGGCCGAACTGCTGACGATAGTCCACCGCCAGGCGCACGACCTGCGTGACCGCCTCCGGGTCTTCGCCGTTCACGTGGAACACCGGGCAGCGCAGCATGCGCGTGATGTCGGTGCAGTACGGGGTGGAGCGCGTGTCCTCGGGGGCGGTGGTGAAGCCGATCTGGTTGTTGATCACTACGTGGACGGTGCCGCCCGTGGTGTAGCCCTGGAGTCGGCTCAGGTTGAGCGTCTCCGCAACGACGCCCTGACCCGCGAACGCCGCGTCACCGTGGATCAACAGCGGGAGCACGCTGCGACGCGTGAAGTCTTCCTTGCGGTCACCCTTGGCGCGCACGCGGCCTTCCACCACTGGGTTGACCCACTCGAGATGGCTCGGGTTGAAGCACAGCGTGAGGTGCAGCTTCTGACCTTCCACGCGGCGGTCGCTCGAGAAGCCCATGTGGTACTTCACGTCGCCACGCCCGATGTGGAGCTCCGGCCGGCTGTCGTTGAAAGCGAAGAACAGCTCGCGCATGCTCTTCTCCATCACGTTGGCCAACACGTTGAGGCGGCCGCGGTGGGCCATGCCGATGACGAGCTCCTCGACCTTGTGCTTGGCCGCGCCCTGGATCAGCTGCTCGATCAACGGGATGACGCTCTCGGCGCCCTCCAAGGAGAAGCGCTTGGCGCCCACGTACTTGGTGTGCAGGAACTGCTCGAACAGCTCCGCGTCGATCAGCTTGGTCAGGAGCATCAGCTGATCTTCGTGCGTGAGGTCGGTGCGGTTGAGCGTGGTCTCCATGCGGCGCTGTAGCCACTGGCGCTCTTCGGGATCCTCCATGAAGGTGAACTCCACGCCGATGGTGCGGCAGTAGGTCTCCTTCAGGCGCGCCACGATGTCCTTGAGCGGCAGCGTGCTGGGGCCCGCCATGTCGCTGGTGAAGAACACTGTGCTGGGGTCGACCTGATCGAGGCCGAAGGCCTCCAGGCTGAGCTCGCTGGGCACCGGCGGATTGCGGCTGAGCGGATCGAGATCCGCGTAGATGTGGCCGCGTACGCGGTAGGCATTGACGAGGGCGGACACGCGTCCCTGGAGCTCGCTGACGAAGAGGGCGTCGGCGGTGGGCGAGGCGGCGTTCGTGTTCGAGACGGCGCCCGGCACGAACTCGGCCGTGGGCGGCAGCGCCGGCACGGTATGCCCGTTGCCGTTGACCTTGGGGGCGCCATTGCGAACGGAGCGCGGAAGGTCGGTGACCTGGGCGCTGGGCAAGCTGCGCGGTGCCTCGGCGGGCGCGGCGAGCTTGGCAGGCGCCTTGGCGGGCTCCACCAGGGCTACGGTCTTGTTCTCTTTCTCGAGCGCTTCGAAAAAGCGCCTCCAGCTTGGATCTACAGCGCCCGGGTTATCCCGATAGCGAAGGTACTGCTCTTCCACAAAGCCCTGGTTGACGCCGAAATCGAGCTCCATAACCCCACTCGCTTGCCGGATGTTTTACGTTCGTTCGCAGGCGCTGCGACGACTGGCCGCAGGTCGAAAGCGCGCGGTCTCGCGCGCGAGCAAAAACCCGGCTCTAAACGGCCGGACCTTACCCCGGAAGGGCCCTCCTTGCTAGCGCGAGAACCGACCCTACATGCAGGCGAGAGTACACCCAATATTTCTAGTCTTTTTCGAATATTTCCGCGTATATGCCCTGACGTGGAATGCCGCAGTGCGGCATGTCTCCGTTTGGCTCACGCACGTGCTTTCGGAGGAGTTTTCATGCATCGAACGTTCTTGACGCTGGCGGCGGTATTCGGTTGCCTGGCCGTGGGTTTGGGAGCGTTCGGCGCTCACGGTCTTGCGGGGCGCATGGCCGCCCTGCCCGACGGGGCGCAGCGGCTCGAGTGGTGGAAGACGGCCGCGCTGTACCACCTGATGCACGCACTAGCGTTGGCACTCGCCGCAGGCCTGCTCGGTGAGGCGCGGGCGGGGCGCGTAGCCTGCTTCGCCTTCAGCATCGGCATCCTGCTCTTTTCCGGCAGCCTGTACACGATGACCCTGACCGGCGTTCGCGTGCTCGGCGCCGTGACGCCGTTCGGGGGACTCTCGCTGATGGTGGGCTGGCTCGCGATGGCGGTGGCCGCGTACCGACCTTGAGTCTGGGAGCCCAGCGCGGCCGGTCGAGCGCGCCTGACCGGGTCAGCCGCCGCGCAGAAGGCGCTGGGCGGCTTGGCGTACCGTGGTCGGGTAGGCGGTCTGCTGGGGCACCAGCTTGAGCTCACGCGCGCTGAGGCAACGCAGCACCTTGAGGGCGCTGTCGGTGGGAAGGCGCGGGTTGGCCAGCAAGGCGCGGCGTACGACGGGCAGGCGGATCCATTGCTCGTTGTTGGCGATGAGCTCGAGCAGGGGGCGCGGCAGGGTGCCTTTGCGCGCCATGGCGGCCACCTCGGGCACGCTGATACGCGGATTATGCAGGAGCATCTCCCACACCACGTTGCCGTAGATGCGCTCCAGCAGGACGCGATCTTCGAGTACCGGGCCCTGGGCCACCTTCATGCGGGCCGCGGCGGGCAGATTGCGCAGCCGGTCGCGGCGTTCTTGGCTCAGGTTCAGACGCGGGCGCGGCGTGCCCTCGGCATCGGGCTCATCGAACTCGGCGAGCTCGTCGAGTGGGGATTCCCCCTCGAGTTCGTGGGACTCGAGGTCGGGACACGAGGGCTCGGCGGCGACGAATGCCTGCAGCGAGGCCCGCGCTTGCTCGCCGCGATCGGTGAACTGCACGGCCACGCCGGCCATCGGTCCCTCGGCCTGCACCATCACGACTTCACAGGCGATGTGGAGCTGGTCCGGCAGTTCTGGGTGCTGCAGCACGAGCGTGCACGGGCTGAACAGCTCGAAGCCTTTGGCGCCGCCCACGAAGGCCCGTCCGTGCGCGAGGTTCGCACCTAGCTCGCGCAGGAGTGCCGCGCGGTCGGGGAAGCTCAGGTAGAGGGTGCTGCCCGGCATGGCTACCTCGCTAGCGGGGGAGCCGAGGGCTCCCGAAATAGCGACCCTCGACGCAGCGGCAGCCGCGTCGAGTGCTCAGGCTAACACAGGCCCCAGCGGGCGCGGAATTCGTGTGGGGCGCGGCCTCAGCGCCGAGGCGCTCAGTGCGGCGAGCCCATGCCCTGCGCCCCCAGCTGCTGCTGGAGCTGGCGCAGCAGCTCGGGCGGGATTTGCTGCCCGCCGCCACCCGCCATGTCCGGCATCTCGGGCGCGGCCGGGGCTGCTCCTTCCTTCTTTTCGGGTTCCTGGAAGGCGCTGGCGTCGCTGCTGAAGCGATCGGCGGTGAACTTGGAGATCTTGAAGATGACGGGATTGCCCACGAGTCGCAGGGCGGTCTCGCCGGCTGCGCCGTCGGCCTTGCCGAGCTCGAGCGTGGCCTTGCTGCCGTCGGCCTTGGTGAGCTCGACCGTGGCGCTGGGGGTGCTGAGCCCGGCCGACTCCGGCGTCGCGTCCGGAGCCGCGAAATCGCTGGCGCGCAGCCGGGCGAAGGTGGAGCTCAAGCTCTGCACTTTGGCGTCGGAGTAGCGCTCGATGGGCTTCTCCTTCTTGGCCAGCACCTGGGTCCATTTGCCCTCGGGTCCAGCAGCCTTCTCGAACTTGAAGGTGCCCTTGGGCGAGTTGATGCTCAGGCCCGTGAGGTCCTTCGAGTCGATATCGAGGATCACGCGATCGCGGAAGCTCTTGAGGTCCTTGTCGAACGCATAGCGAATGGCGCCCTTGACGCTCACCACCGCGTCTTGGCCCTCGCTGCGCACCATCGTGCTTCCGCTCTTGGTGGCGCCCAAGTAGAGGTCGGCGATTTGCTTATCGCCCTGCTTCACCTTCACGTGCAGGGCCTGGGCGGCGTCGACCTCGAGCCGCGCGTGGTTCTCCTTGCGGGTGGCGGTGACACCAGTGACCTCGAGCTCGGCGAGCTTCTCGAGCAACGCGTCCACGGCGCTCTGATCGGCCTTGGCCGCGAGCGGCGCGCTGATGCTCCAGCCGCCTTCGGCCTTGCTCAGCGTCACGTTGCCCTTCTTGGGGTTGTCGATCTCGACGCTGGTGATCTCGTCCTTCTTGATGGTCGGCAGGCTGACCTGGGGCTTCTCGATGGTGGTCTCGGCCTCGCGCGAGCGCACCGCAGCAGCGGCGGCCCCACCCAGGCCAAGGAAAACGATCACGGCGATCAACAGGCGGTTCTTGTTCACGGTAGTCCTCTCGGCGCGTCGCGGACAGGCGTCAAAGGGCGATGTTCTTGCGCTTCTTCTTGCGCGACTGCCAGCGCAAGAGGCCGAAGCCCAGCAGCAAGAGGGGCATCAGAGCCACGTTGAGGAGCTTGTAGCGACCCTTGGCCTGATCCCAGTTGTCGAGGGCGCTCTTGCGCTTGTCGAGCGCGGCTTGGGCACCGCTCTCGTCGCCCTGCTTGGCGGCGTCCTTGATCTCGGCTTCGGCCTCTTTCACGGTGGCCGGCACTTCGATGAGCGGGTCCTCCACGCTCTTGGCGCGCACGGCGATGAGCGCGTCTTCCTGGGCCAACCAATCGATGGCGTTGAGGCCGAAGGCGATGGTGCTGTTGATCTCGCGCTCGCCGCTGCGGCCGGGCGGCGGCAAGAACTCGTCGCGCAGAAAGCCGCTCGAGCCCACCACCAGGACGTGCACGGGAACGGCGGCCCGCTCGGGTCCACGCGGTCCCTGGGGCGCGGCGCCCTCGGCGCTGCTCACCGCTTCGGCGCGGAAGGCCGAAGGCAACTTGCCCTCCACGGCGATGGCCACCGGGAACGGACCGCGGTCTTGTCCCAGGACCCACTCGCGCGGATGGCGCGGCTTGAGGTCGATGGACTCGCCGCCGAGCAGCCAGGAGTTCTTGGTGGTGCGGGCGAGCACCGTGACCTTGGCGTCCTTGTCCGCCTTGAGCTCGCCGGTCTCCTTGAGCTCGGCGCCGAAGGGTAGATACACCTGGTCGAGCTTGTAGCTCGCAGGGTGCTTCGACTGCTCGTCGTCGAACGCGATGACGGGCACGGGCGGGAACGCCACGGGCAGCTGGATGCCGAACTGGGTGCGCAGGGGCGCCTGGCCGCACTGTGCGTCGGCCACCACGTGGTTGCCGAGCTTCACGCCCCACTTCTCGAGCAGACGATTGAGGCCGCTCTCCACGGGCGTGGCCGTGAGCTCGGCCTGCTCCTGCTTGACCTTGAGCGAACCGCCGAACACGCCGAGGCTGCCTCCGTTCATCACGTAGGCGTCGATGTTGCGCAACTCGTCGTCGGTGAGGGGCGTCTCGGGGGCCACCACGAGCAGCGCCTGGAGCGCCTTGTCGATGGAGTTGGCCGCACTGACCTCGACCATGTCGTAGGTGGGCAAGAGCTGCTTCAGTGCCGTCAGGCCCTGGGCCAGGGTGGCGCCCTCGTGGCCGGTAAGCACGCCGATCTTGGTCTTCTCGCCGGCAAGCTCGCGCAGCGTCTGAGTGATGTCGTACTCGAGGCCTTCGGTACCGGAGACGGCGGCGATGGCGCGCCGCTCACCGAGGTAGTTGAAGACGATGCCGCGGTAGCCTTCCACCACCTGCACTGCGTCGTTCTCGATCTTCTGGTGCGCCACGCGCTGCACACCCTCGGCCTCGGCCTGCTTCGCCAGCTCCTCGGATTCCGCGGGGTTCACGAAGCGGAGCTTGAGCTTGCCCTTGGAAGCCGCCGCGTACTCCTCGAGCAAGTCGCGCACGTAGCGCTCGGTCGCGTTGAAGGGCGGCGGCAGGTCCTTGGTGAAGTAGGCGGTGACCTCGAGGTTGTCCTCGAGGCCGGCCACGGCGCGCTTGCTGCCGTCCGACAGCGAGAAGAGCTTGTTCTTGGTCACATCGATGCGACCGAAGAAGAACACGCCGAGCACGTTGAGCAGAACCAGGATGCCAGCGACGGCGCCGAGGAAGGCGATCGATTCGGTGGCGGCACGGGTGCGTTTGTTCATCGCCATGGCTATCTCACTTCCAACGACGGCTTTCGAGGGATCGGAACGCAAGCCCGAGGCTCAGCGCGATCACGGTCAGGAAGAACAACAAGTCGCGCGTGTCGACGACGCCGCGCTCCATGCTGTTGGCGTGGTAGCCGAAGGAGAGCCACTCGAACACGGAGGCACTGCCCTCGGGCAAGAAGTAGAGGAACTTACCGATCAGGCCGAAGAAGCCGCAGATGCCCAGGCCCACCACCAGCGCCACGAGCTGGTTGTTGGTCCAGCTCGAGCTCATCACGCCGATAGCCAGGAAGGCGGCGCCCGACAGGAACAGCCCGAGGTAACCGGCAGCTGCCGCGCCCCAGTCGAGCGGTCCGAGGCTCGCCACGGAAAAGGCCTGGGGCAAGGTGAGCGCGAGCAGGATGGCGAACATCCCGACTGCACCCAGGTACTTGCCCACGATGACCTCCGCATCGCGCACGGGGTAGGTGATCAAGAGCTCGAGGGTGCCGGTGCGCTTCTCCTCGGCGATCAGGCCCATGGTGAGCGCGGGCGCCGCGATGGCGCTCAAGGTGAAGGCCCAGAAGAAGAACTGGCGGAGCGATGCGCGCTGTTCGAGGAAGAAGCTGTTCCAGAACAGGATGCCGGTCAGCACCAGGAACAAGCAGCCCACGATGTAGGCCGCCGGGCTGTTGAAGTAGCTGCGAAACTCGCGGCGCGCGATGGTCAGGGTGTTCTGCATGTTCAGGCCTTCGAAACCGTGAGCTGGCGGAAGATCTCTTCGAGGTTTTGACCTTCGCGGGCGAGGCCAATCAGGGTGTGGCCTCCGGCGACGGCGGCCTGGAAGATGTCCTTGCGCAGATCGCTGTCGGACTTGGGGATGACCTCGAAGCCGAGCTCTCCGCGCGGCGCTTCGAGCTTGCGCACCACATCGACGCCGGCGATGGTCTCGAGCTGCTTGAAGGCTGCCGCACTCTTGTCGCCCTGATCGAGCAGGTTGACCAGGAAGCGGGCACGCCCGGCGCGCTCGCTGAGGGCCTTCGGGGTGTCGTCCGCCACCATCTTGCCGCGTGCGATGATCAGCACGCGATCGCAGGTGACCTGCACTTCGGCGAGATTGTGGGTGGAGAGGATGACGGTGCGCTCCTTGCCGATCTCGCGGATCACGTCGCGCACTTCGTCGGCCTGGTTCGGATCGAGACCGCTCATGGGCTCGTCGAGGATCAGCAGCGAAGGCTCGTGCACCAGCGCCTGCGCCAGACCCACGCGCTGACGATAGCCCTTGGAGAGCGCGCGGATCTCCTTGCCGATCACGTCGCCCAGGCTGGTCTCTTCGACCGCCCGCTTGATCTGCTTCCTGGCTTGCTCGCCCTTGAGGCCGCGCATGTCGGCGGCGAACTCGAGGTATTCGTAGACGAGCATCTCGGTGTAGAGAGGCGTGCTCTCCGGCAAATAGCCGATGGCCTCGCGGGCCTGCACGGGGTTGTCGAACACGTCGTGTCCGTTCACTCGCGCGCTGCCCTCGGTGGGCGCGGTGTAGCAAGTGAGGATCTTCATGGTGGTGCTCTTGCCGGCGCCGTTGGGCCCCAAGAGTCCGACGATCTCTCCGCGCTTGACCTGGAAGTTCAGCTTGTCCACGGCGACGAAGTCACCGTAGTGCTTGGTCAGATCTTTGGCTTCAATCACAAGGTCGCTCATCGCTGACCCCACCCCTGTCGAAGCGCGCGTTTGCGCGCGAGCAATCCACTGTTGTCAGACATGAGGCACGCCCATCGGGGTGCGCCTCGCCAACTCGGCCGCGCGACGATACTTGGCGTCGCTGGGCTGTCAACAACCGGGGTAGGGCATCAAGACCCACCGGGTCGTGCGCACAAACGCCGATGGTTCGGGCTTATTCCAGCGGTCGCAGCGGATTTTTTCGAGAGCGCCCCTTAGTGCACGTAGGACCAGTCGACCTCGGGTACGAGCTCCAGGTGAACGTGGTTCTGGTGGGCGCGATCGTGGTGTGGGGTGATCACCACCTGGAAGAGGTCGCGCTCGACGGCATCGCACACGATCTTGCGCAGCAGTTTGCCCTTCTCCTCTTCGCTGCGCCGCACGGGGCAGGGATCGCCGCCCCGCTCACGCTCATCCCAGTCGAGATCCACGTCCAGCACGGTGCCGTCTCGCATGTGAAAACGTGCGGCGTCGATGGCCAGGGCCCGCGCGTGTCCACTCGAGCGGCGGCTCGCGCGCACCCGCGCACCCGGCCTGTAGGTGGAATAGTGCTCCACCTTCACCACGCCGGCCTCCTGCAGAGAGGGCGCCCAGGCGAGCAGCGCAACGGCCAGGCGGCAGTCCACCATGCCGTGCTCGGAGGCCCCATTTTTCGGCCCAAAACTCACGCCTTCCAGCGGGGACAGCAGATACACGGGCTCGGCCACGTGGGGCGCCGCGTCGTCGGGCACCGACTCGAAGCGCACACCCGCACGGTCGAGCAGGCGCCGGCATTCACCAGGATGCAGTGAGGCGATGTCGCGGCCGCTCGGGAGGTTCGTACTGGCCACGCGCACGCGCATGGGGGACGGGGCGTCTCGTCGATCGGAGGAGGCGATCTGGACGTCGCTGGCTCGCGCCTTGGGCAAGCTGCGCGCGCCGTAGCGAGAGCCCGCGTAGGGGCAGCAGGCGCACAGGCTCACGAGCAGCCCGAGCAAGAGATGGAAGCGCGACGCTCCCTGAGTTAGCGCGCGGACCTTCGTGAGCGCAGCGAACCTCGCGGAGGGGTGGACCCCGGGGTGTCGTGAGCGCAGCGAACCTCGCGGTGAGGTGGGCCCCGGCGCGGCTTCGCCGCGACGGGCGGGGAGGTCGGGTGACCTCCCCGAAAAAAGTCGCGACGGGCCGGAAGGGCGCGTGCCCTCCCCGAACATAGAGCGGACCATGTCCTACATCAGACCCGCTGGGCCCGCACCGGGTCAAAATTAGGGAATTCGCAGCGCTATGGAGGACACGCCGACGCGCCCCGCTGCTGCGGATTTGTTCAGCAGCTCGGTGATCTGCCGCGTGGGCAGGCCCGGATCGCTCGCCAGCGCGGCGCCCACGCTCTGCAGGCTCTCGTCGCAGAACGCTGGCAGGGAGCCGGCCACCACCAGATCGCCCGGCTCGGCGCGCTCGCTGCAGAAGCTCGGGCGGGCCTTGAGTAGACCTTCCGCTCGATCTTCGCGCGGGGTGAGCCGCTTCACCTGGTCGCGCCGACGCAAGTACGCGCGCACCGGCCCCACGCTCAACACGTGCACGTAGCCAGCCTCGACGGCTACGGCCACCAGGCCCACGTCACAGCGCCGGCGCTCGACCAGCGCCTCCACGCGCACCTTTAGTCGCGTACCGGCCGCGTCGAGTCCCTGGTGCAGTCGCGTCACCACACGGCCATCGTGCGGACGGGCGAGACCTTCCTCGAAGCCCTGGAACGCGGCGTCGAGTCCGTAGCCCCAGAGCCGAGGGGGACCGAGCGCGCTCGCCAAGGCCAGGATGGCGCCGTCTTCCAACACGCGAACATCGGTCTGACGAAGTTCACCGCGTGCGACTCCCGCACGATGGGCTGCACACGCGAATTCCATCATTCGCTCTTGCTGACCAGGAACTGCAGGCGAAAGCCGGGAACCTGCGCGAGTTGGGCCACCGCGCGTCCGGACTGCGCCGCGGCGGGGAAGTAGTCCCAGCGCGTCTGGGTGCCCTGCATTTCGACGGCCCGTTGAGAGCCGAGCTGCTCGAGTCCCAGGGCGAAGTCCTTTTCGGCGAAGCCATCGGGGATGTCGCGTGCGGGCACCGAGATGGTGGCGGGGCTGGACAACTCGAACTCGGGGGCGATGGCGAGGGTCGGCCCCAGGGGGCGCTCGTGCTCCTTGTTCGAGAATGCGGTGGTACGTGCGCCCGCGGAGAAGGTGATGGTCACCGGCTCGGCGAGGGCGCCGGCTGGAATCTCGAGGCGCGCTCCGTTGTCTAGCTCGAGGGTTCCTCCAGCGCTGCCGACCTCCACGGTGAGCTTGTCACCGCCGCGCTTGTGCACAGGATAGGAGCGTTCCACGGGGGCCGGTGCGGCTGCCTTCGCGGTTTGGGGAGGGGCCTTGTTAGACGTTCCGCCGCACGCGGCTGACAACAACACAACCAACCCGATAATTTTGTGAGTGGAGTGATGCATGGTCCGCACTCTAGGCCAGCCCGGTAGCCCAGCTCAAGAGTCCTCCAAGTCGGGTGTGGCGGGGCTGTGCGCGAACCGGCTGCGGAGCCGCGTTCGGCTGTGGCGTGCTGCCACGCGGGGTGTAACGCTGTGCGAACTGAGATGGGGGGCGGGTTGAGAAAGGACGGGCACCTGCGCGGACTTGCGACACGGGCCGCGGACCGTTTGCGGCCGCCGCTGGCGAGACTCCAGGAATGGTGTCCCCTCACGCTGCGCGGCGCGGGCGTGCTTGCGTCCTGTGGTTTTGCGCTTTGGCTCTATGGTTTCCAGGCACTAGACCGCGTCTGGTACGTCGCGGGGGTGGGCCTCATCGGACTGTGTGCCGCGGCGGTGGTGAGTGTCTTGTCGGCCACCCTGCGAATGGGACTCTGGCTCTCGCGTGAGCCGGGACGCGCCGAGTCGGAGCGCGTTTTCGCCGAGACGCGACAGCCGCTGCAGACGGGGTTTTTGGTGCCGCGCTTGCGTTTCTGGCCCTTCGTGGAGCCGCGCGTCGAGTGGCTCGATCCCGCGTTCGCGGAGATCGAGGAGGCCCGCGAAGGCAGCCTTTTGACCGAGCAAGTTCGGCTCTGGGACCATGGTGAGATCCGGCGCGTGACGCGGCGCATCGTGCTGCGCGACGTGTTCGGGCTCTCTAGTGTGGCTCTGCGCAAGCGCGCGAACGTGGACCTGGCGGTGTTGCCCCATGCGGGGTCCTTGCGAAGCCTGCCCTTGCTGCGCTCCCTGGCCGGCGGCGACGACATGCCGCATCCACTCGGCATCGCGCAGGGCGATCGTCTGGAGCTGCGGCGATACGCGCCCGGGGACCCGGCGCGCTTCATCCACTGGAAGGTCTACGCCCGAACCCAGAAGCTGGTGGTGCGGATGCCCGAGCGAGCGCTCTCGCGGGCCCACCGTGTGGCCGCGTTCCTGCTGGCGGGCGAACAAGACGCGGCCAGTGCCGCGGCGGCGCGCGTGGCGCTCGAGGAAGCCGCCTTCGGGACGGACTTCTGTTTCGGTGCCGACGGTTCACCCGAGCCCGCGCGCAGCCTCGAGCCGGCTTTGTCCTCCATTCGGCGCTCGAGCGGGGCGCGTGAGAGATCGGGGCGCGATCTGGAGGCGTTCGTGGCCAACGTCGAGAAGCAAGGGCCCGCCAGCTACGTGCTGTTCGTGCCGTCCGTGGCCGGCGAGGGAGTCGAAGCCGTCCGCCGCATGGTCAGTGCGCAAGGTCACCCGGTGCGCATCGTGATCGGCATCGACGGACTCGAGAACCTGGGCCGCGCGCCCTGGTGGTCGCGCCTCACGCTCCGGGAGAGCGCGAGCTCTCGGGTGCAGCTCGAGGCCCTGCGCGATTCGATGTCGGCCTACAAGCGCATGAACTGCGATGTCGTCGTGCTGGACCGAGAGAGCGGCCGCGCGCTCGGCGATGCTCACCTCCAGCACGCGGCGAGGCATGCGCAGGGAGTGGCAGCGTGACGCGCAAGAAGCCCATCCAGCCGACCAAGCCCGAGGCGGCCATCGCCGAGGCGCCTTGGCTCGTGACCACGTTGCGGGCGCTGGTCTATGCGCTGTGCGGTGCTGCCTTCGCCTGGCCGCTCGCGCACGTGCCGACGGTGTTCGCCACGGCATTTGGGGCGCTCGCGGGTGCCTTGCTGTCTCCGCGCCTCGCGCGCTCGCGCCTGCGCACCACCTGGCTCGTGCTTGGCGGGCCGCTGCTTGCGGCACTCGGCTTCGGTTTAGTGCGCTTGTTCGCCCGCTCGGGCAGCATCGCGCAGGCGCTGGGCGACGAGCAGTTCCTCGCTGTGGTGGACGCGCTGTCGTTCGCACTGGTGGCGCTGGCCTTGTCGGTCGCGCTCTCGGCCCTCTCGTTGCGCTATCGCTTCGTGGCGTTCGTGGAGGTGGCCCTCGGCGGCATGATCGCCTCGCAGCTGGTGGCCGAGCACCGTCACGGAGCCATCAATCGGCCCTTCGACATCGCCGATCCGATTCTCTCTTCTGGCGGCGACCCGGTGGTGGTGTTCTACGCGCTCGGCGGGCTAGCGGTGATCGGCCTGGCGATGATTCTGATCTTCGAGCGTTCGCTGTGGCGACTGAGCGCCCACGTCGCGCTCCTCCTGCTGCTCTTGGGGGCCGCCGGCTTGGCCGCCGAATCTGGCTTCGTGCCGCACCCGGAACCCAAAGATGCCCTGGGACTCACGGGCAAACCGGACGAGCAGGACAAGGACAACAAGAACGGCAAGAACGGCCGCGGGCGCCCCGACAACGATACCCTCGAGTTCCGCGATCAGGAACGCAACCGCGATCAGCAAACGCCGGTGGCCGTGGTGCTGCTACACGACGACTACTCGCCCCCCACGGGCGTCTACTACTTCCGTCAGGGAGCGTTCAGTCAGTTCAATGGTCGGCGCCTCGTGGCGACCACGCGCGACGCGCTCGATCGCGACATCGTGCCCAACTTTCCGGTCGACAAGCTCAAGGTGCCCGAGGCGCCCGACGCCGGGCTCGACCGCGCCACGCTCGAGAGCACGGTGGCCCTGCTCGCGGACCACACGCGGCCGTTCGGGCTCGAAGCTCCCGTGGAATTCGTCGCGCAGGAGAACCCGAGCCCCGAGCGCTTTCGGCGCGTATACAAGGTGGTTTCCTCCGCGTTGACCGCGGACTTCATGACGCTCACCGGGCATCGCGCCGCGAACCCCAAGTGGAGCGCGGAGGACAAGCAGCAGTATCTGGCGCTGCCCGCGGACCCTCGCTACGCCGAGTTGGCGCACAAGATCGTCAGCAGCCTGCCTCCCGAGGTCCAGGAGGACCCGATGATCGAAGCCTGGGCCGTCCGCGAGTGGCTCAGCAAAGAGGGCACCTACAGCCTGGCGAGCAAGCACGCCACGGCCGAGGATCCCACCGGGCATTTCTTGTTCGGTGACAAGACCGGCTACTGCGTCCACTTCGCGCATGCGGCCGCTTTCTTGCTGCGTTCACTCGGCGTGCCTGCGCGCGTGGCGACGGGCTACGCCGTGGAGGAGTCGGCGCGTCAGGGCGGGTCGGCACTGTTGATCGCGAGCGGCGCGGCCCACGCATGGCCCGAGATTTACCTGGATGGCGTGGGTTGGGTGGTGGTCGACGTGCAACCCGAGCGCACGCTCGATCCGGCGCCCGAGCCTCCCGACGCGGATCTACAGCGACTCCTGGGGCAGCTCGCCCGCGGCATTCGACCGCTTCCCCCCGACGGCAGTCCTCCGCCCACGCCCTGGGAGATTTGGCTCAAGGACCTCGCCCGCTGGGCGCGCGATGCGCTGGGGCACGGCTTGGTGGCAGCCCTGGGGCTGCTCTACCTGGCCAAGCTCTGGCGCCGCTTCGCCCCGTGGTTTGCCAGCAGCAAGAGCTTGCCGCGCGTGGCCTATCGAGCGGAGCTGGACCGGCTCGCCGAGCTCGGCCTGTCGCGTCGGCGCGGCGAGTCCCGTGAGGCCTTCGCACTCCGCGTGAGCGCGGTGGCCCCGGGCTTCCGCGAGCTGACCAATTTGCACGTGGGCGCACGCTTCGGTTCACGTTCCGCGCTGGCACGGGCGGGAGAGCTGAAGCCCCTGACCCGCGTGATTCAAGAGCAACGTCGACGAGCCTTCAGTTGGTGGCGTCGAACGCTCGGCGTCCTCACCCCCTGGAGCTGGTTGAAGGCGCGCTGACCGCGCCTGGAGATGTCATGTCCTCTCAAGCACAAGATCTGAATCAAGCCCATGAACTCGTCTCACGTCTGCGCGCGCGGCTCGCCGCGGCGGTGCGCGGGCGCGACGATGTCATCGAGCTCTTGCTCATCGCACTCCTGGCCGACGGCCACGTGTTGCTCGAGGACTTCCCCGGCTCCGGCAAGACCACCCTGGCGCGCGCGCTCGGCGAGGCGGTGGAGGGCGATCAGGGGCCCGAGGAGATCAGCTCCTTCCGGCGCATCCAGTTCACGCCCGACCTGCTGCCGAGCGACGTCACGGGTACCAACGTGTTCGAGCCCGCCACGGGTGGTTTCGTGTTCCGACGCGGGCCCATCTTCGCGCACGTGGTGCTGGCCGATGAGATCAACCGCACGTCGCCCAAGGTGCAGGCGGCGATGCTCGAAGGCATGGCCGAGAAGCAGGTCACCATCGACGACCGTACGTACCCGCTCGATGCGCTGTTCTTCGTGATCGCCACGCAGAACCCGCTGGACCTGGCGGGAACGTATCCGCTGCCGCGTCCGCAGCTCGACCGCTTCCTGTTCAAGATCCGCATGACCCACATCGCGCGCAACGACGAGCTCGCGGTGCTCGCCGACTACCCGGCACCGCGCCTCGAGCGCGCCGCGCAGCTTCCGGGCGTGAAGCGCAGCGAGGTGTTGCGGGCGCGCGAGGCGCTGCGCGAAGGCGTCTCGATTCACGCGAGCATGCGCGAGGCCCTGGTGGACCTGGCGGGTGCGCTCAGGGCGGATGCACGTCTGGTCAACGGGGTGTCCACGCGCTCGCTGGTGTTGCTGCTGCCCGCGCTCCAGGCGCGTGCCTTGATCGCCGGTCGTGACTACGTGAGCCCGGAGGATCTCGAGGCGCTCGCGCCCCACGTGTTCCACCACCGCGTGGAGCCCGCGCCCGGCATCGACGACGTCGAGCGCGTGGTGAAAGACGCACTCAAGCCCCAGATCGAGCGGCTTGCCCGCCTGAGCCTCGCACGGTCGGCATGAAGCTTCACCGCACCCTGCGTGTGTCCCTGCTGTGGCTGGGCCTGGCGGGCTCGGCGAATGGCCTGGCGGCCAGCGCGGCCCGTGCGCAGGGCATGGAGCAGCTGCTCGAGGCCCCGCCCGGAATGGAGGCGTCGCCGGAGGAGCTCGAGGCGTTCTACACCGCGATGTCGGGTCGCTTGATCCGCGCTCGCGAGCTGGCCACCAAGCTGCTCGCGAAGCATCCCGACTCCTACGTGGGCAACTACGTGATGGGCGAAGTGGAGCACGACGCCGAGGCGAACTTCCCGCGTGCCGTCTATCACTTCGAGCGCGCGGCCCAGCTTTTTCGGGCGCGGTACGGCGACCATCCCGGCGAGACGCAGCCCTGGCGTTGGCACACCCGCATCATGCTCTCGCTGGCGTTCGCCTACGGAGAGATCGAGAAGCACGAGGAGAAGCTCGCGCTCATCGGCAAGTACAACGAGCTCTACGATCCGGATCGCCTGGCCGAGCGCGCGTGGCCGCTGATGAAGCTGCGCGAGTTCGACGCGGCCCGCAAGGCCGCCGAGGAAGGCCTGCGCACCGACGATCCCCAGCAGCGAGAAATCGCCCTGAATTCCCTGTGCGCGGTGGAGTTCGAGGCAGGCAACGACGAGGCGAGCTACGAGGCCTGCAAGCGCGCCATGGACAACGCACGCGCGCTGGGCAACGGGCTCGACCCGGCGGACTTGATGAACTTCGCCGAGGCGTCGCGCTCGGTATTCAAGTTCGATGAGGCCGAGCGCATCGACCGCGAGGCCACGGAGGCCAGCACGGCCTGGTACGGCAATCCCTGGTCGGAGCTCGGCGAACTGTACCTGCGCGAGGCGCGGCTGCCCGAGGCGCTCTCGGCGCTCAAGGAGATCCCCAAGTATCGCGTGCAGCGTCCACCCCACGTGCGCGAGGCCGATCGCAACGAGAACCGCCGCGCGCTGAGCGCCTTCTTTCTTCTGCTGGGGCGCCCCGACGAGGCCTTGCGCATCACCGAGAAGGCCTTGGTGGCGCCCGATCGCCGGGGACACAACAGCCGTGATCCCGCGCAAGATCGCTCGATTGCCGCACTGCTCGACCGCGGCGCGCACCTGATGAAGGCAGAGCGCGCCGAGGAGAACGCGGTGACGCTGCCCTGGTACAAGCGAATCTACGCCTGGAGCGACGCCGAGGTCTCACGCGCGCAGGCCTGGCTCAGCGGTCGCCGCGCGGTGCGCGCGGTAGGCGATGGTGATCGTCTGGCGGGCAGCTTCCAGATCGGCACGGCGCGGGGCGCGATCATGCCCCCGTGGTTGGCTGGTGATCTGGTCCACGTGGTGGGGGCCGGCGCGTCCGAGGCGGCCATCCAGGTGGGACGCCGCATCGACAAACGCGCGCAGGCCCGCGCCTACTACGACGCCTTCGAGGGCGAGGCCGCATGGATCGCGCGCGATGGCGGCAAGGCCGAGAAGCTCCTGAGCAGCGCGAGTGAGACGCTGCCCACCGCCGAGGCGCTGTTGCGCGCCCGCGTCTTCGCGATCTTGGGGCAGGTGCGTGAGGAGCGCGGAGCCCTCTCGGCGGCGCTGCAGGACTACGAGCGCGCGATGCAGATCGACCCCGGCGTGCTGCGGCGTTTGGGCATCGCGTTGCCTGTGCGCGTGGAGACTCAGGGCGACGAGGTCGCCAGTGATGCGGCCGATGCGCTCGGGCGCTCGCCTCGTTTCGACGTGGGCGCGAGCGGACTTCTCCTGCGCGTGCATGCGACGCGCGCCGGCGGCGAGGCGTGTCTGGTGGGCGCATCCGGAGCCCAGCTCGCCTGTGGTCAGGTGCAAGCCAAGGCCAACGAGCCCGCAGACTCGGTGGTGACGAGGCTCGTGCGCGATGCCCACGAGAACATCTTCGAGCCCAACGTCGATCTATCGCAGACCGACGCCAACTCGCTGGACGGCTCCAACCTGCGCGGTGGCCAACAGGACCTGACGCCGCTGCTGCAGGGCGAAGGCTTCACGGAGTAGCGGGCGAGTCTGGCTTCGGGGGGGCGCGCTCCACGGGATAGACGCTGATCCAGGTCGCCCGCTTGGACTGAAAACCCTTGGCCACCATGCCCGTCCGCCACGCGCCCAAGCTCGGCCACAGATGCTTGCGCAAGAACTCGAAGCTTGCACCGGGAAACTCCGTGTAGACGAGCTCGTCGGACACGCCGAGCGCCGCATGGTCGAAGGAGGTGAACGGTTCGCGCCGCAGCCAGTACACCGGGGCACCGTCCGAGTCGATCGCGTCGGCGCGCTCGCCAGGCTCGAGCACGTGCACATTCCAGGGATGCTTGCGGAAGAACGGATAGCTCGGTACCAGCGTCTCGTCGTCCACGGCGAAGTGGATGGGAGCGGGGAGATCCTGGGCCCAGTGTGCGAACTGGTAATGCGGGCGCCAACCGAGCGGATAGAAAGCGAGCAAGGCCATGCCCATCAAGTTCCACACCACCAGCGCGCCATAGAGCCAGCTGCGCTGGAAGCGGCGGAACAGCGCGGCCACCGACTCCGCCTTGCTCTGCAGCCAGTGGGAGCTCTTCGTGTCGCTCTCCTCGAAGCCCATCGCGGCACCCACGAGCGCCAGTAGGAACACTGGGAACATGTAGCGCTCCTCTTTGTGCCCGATAGCGCTGTGCGCGAAGATGAACGGGATGGTGGTCCAGCTGAGCACGTGCTTGGGCCGCCGCACCCAGCACACCGTGAGCCCCACGATGGCCAGGATCACCACCGGCGCGAAGATGTTGGCCAAGGTGATGTGCAGGTAGCCGAAGAACCACTTGGTCCCGTACTGCGCGGCCACTCCCTCGATCATGTTGGTGCGCAGGTAATTCCAGGGCGGGAACGCGAACTCGCCGTAGCCCCAGCTGTCGACGGCCAGGGCGAGCGCCATCGGCACGAGGCCGCCCGCGCACACCACCAGGGTGGCGCGCACGTCGCGTGCGACGAGCCACATCCAGGCCAGCAGACCCACGATCGCGAAGGCCATTTGAAAGCGGAACTCGAAGCACATGCCGAGCAAGAGCCCCGCTCCGAAGGCGCGCCCTGCGGATAGGCGGGCACCCTCGCTCCAGGCGGCCTCCGCGGGGCGTCCGCGCACGATGACGCTGAGCGCGAGCAGTAGGCAAGCGGTGGACAGATTCTCCGAGGTCGCGCGCACGGCGATGTACGGGATGAAGCCGGCGAGCGTCAGCCAGCGAATGCGCGAGCGATTGGCGTCTTCGTGGCTGACCCACGGGGCCGACGTCTGCATCAACGAGACGAGCGCCGCGAACGACACCAGGCACGAGGCCAGGCGCATCAGGAAGATCATCACGAAACGGTCGTCGAGTCCGAGTGCCACCAGGGGCTTCAGCAGCGCGTAGTAGAGAGCCGGCTGCATGAACGGGCGGGCGCGCTCGACGAATTCCCAGGTCAGCTCCTCGGGCCGGGTGAAGCCGAGCTTGAGCCCAACGAACTCGATGATCTGATAGTGCTCGTCGGGGTGGAAGAAAGTCTCGCTACGGAACGCCGTGAGCAGCGTGACCGCGAAGTTGAAGAGCAAGAGCTTGCGCGTGGTGGGGTCGGCCCACGGACGCTCGCGATCGGACCAGGCCGATGCTGGGGAGAAGGACGTGCCTGGCGCGCTCATCGGGCGCGATCATGACGCGAAACGGGGCGCTTGCACCCACGCGCCGGTTAGGGAAACCGCCTAGGGCGTCGCGGCGGCGGGCGGTGCGGGGGCTTCGGCGGCGGGCTCGGCCGGTGCAGGCGTCGGCTCGCCCGCGGGCGCTTCGGCCTTTGGAGCATCTGCCTTGGGGGCTTCGCCTGCGGGGGCGCTAGGGTCCTTGGCTTCGGGCGCGCTCACCTGACTCGGCTTGGGGGCGGGTGGCAGCGGCGTTTCGCTGATGATCTCGCCCTCGACGTGCTCCCCTTCGTTGACCACCACGGTCTCTTCGACCTCTTCCCACTCGTCCATGACGGCGTCGGCCTCGGGGGAAATATCGCTCGTGGGCTTGGCCGCTGCGCTGGGAGTCCCGGCCGGCGTGTAGGCTGCGCCGACGGGCGCTGCGGTGCCGGGCTTGACCTTCTTGCGGCGGATCTTGCGGACCACCGTCTTCTTGGGCCCCTCCGAGTCCGGGGCAGGCTCCGCCGTGTTCTCCTCCGGCGCCGTCGCCGGCGCTGCGGCGGGGGCAATCGGCTGCTGGGCGCTCGCTTCGGCGGGAGAGCCGGAACTTCCCTTGTGACTCCACAGCCAGGCACCAGCGCCGAGGCCGAGCAGCACGAAGGTCGTGATGGCGCCCAAGCGGAAGAGCGGAGGCTGATTTTGCGTGGCGCGATTCGGTGCGCGCTCAGGCTCGTTGCCGAGGCGCAGCTGGGGCTGAGTGCGCAACGTGATCGGCTGGGCTGACTGCGCTGGCGGCTGGGGCTGCGCGGTGCCGGTCGGCGTGACCACGGTCTTGGCGTCGATCGACGACTTCGGAGCGGGCGTCGGCGCGGGCAGGGTCTTGTCTTCGCCACTCGAGCGACCGATGAAGTCGGGGCGCGTCAGCCTGCGTGACATGCGCGCCTCGTCGCTGGCGTGCGTGCTCACGTGATTGGGCACGAACTCCTGCAGTGCGGCGATCATCGCCTCCAGCGTGGGGAAACGGTCTGCGCGGTCCTTCTCGATGGACTTCATGACGGCGTTGACCAATCCCTCCGGGAGATCGGGGCGCAACGCGCTCAAATGCTTGGGAGGCCCGCTCATCATGCGGATGGCCAGCGCGGGTGCGCTGTCGGCGACGTAAGGCAACTGCCCCGCCATTGACTCGTACAAGATGCAGCCCATGGCGTAGACGTCCGCGCGGGCGTCGATATCGCGCTGGCTGTTGAGCTGCTCGAAGGACATGTAGTGGGGCGTGCCCATCAACACGCCGCTCTTGGTGAGCGAGCGCTTCTCCTCTTCGTCATCGAGCTTGGAGATGCCGAAGTCGAGCACGCGCGGATCGTCGAGGCGGCCCGAGGGGCCCTTGCACACGAAGATGTTGTCGGGCTTGAGATCGCGATGGACGATGCCCTGGGCATGTGCGGCGGCCACGCCCTCCATGGCGCGCAGCACGAGCGCCAAGATCTCGTCGAGCTCCACGGCCTTCTCGCGCAGCAGCGCCGAGAGCGGCTTGCCCTCGAGGTAGGGCATGACGATGTACAGGACCTGCCCGTCTCGGCCCACGTCGAACACGTCGACCACGTGGCGATGCTGGATGCGGCCGGCGGCCTGAGCTTCACGCAGGAAGCGTTCGACTAGCTCCGGATACTCGAGGTACTGCGGGAGCAAACACTTGAGCGCGAGCTTCTTGCCGGTAACGCGGTGGCTCACCAGATAGACCGCGCCCATGCCGCCCTGGCCCAAGCTGCGTTCGACGACGTACTTGTCGGCGATGACGTGACTTGGTTCGGGCAAGGTTTGGGTCATGTCTCGTGGCTCGAGCTGAGGACCGCCCATCCCCCTGAATGGCAGCCCGGACAACACCCTACGGCGTTTCGCTGCTCTGCGCTATGGAAGGTAACCCTGATGCGGAGTTCGAGGTGTGCACGTTGGATGATCGCACCCACGTTCTCTTACCAACTTCAGCTGCCCTCGTATTCGCGGTCGATACTCGTCACGCGACGCTTGTATTCCGCTTTGGAGATCACCCCGGCGCGCAGATTTTCTTTCTCGGCCTCGATGCGGCGCGCGCGCCGGGTCTTGAGTACCCAGATGGTGTCCTCGTAGGCCTGCTCGCTGAGATTCCCCGCGCGGTAGGCGCGCTTGGCGGCGGCTACGTTGTTGTAGGCAGGGCCGCGCGCGAGGAGGGCCTGACGGCGCTCACTCTGGGACGCGCCCGAACCGGCCGTTCCGCCTCCGCCTCCGCCGCTCCCGAAAATGCGATTGAACGTGTTTCGCAAGTGAGGGAAGGGGCGATTGTCGCTGCCTGTCCGCGTGCTCGCGCTTCCGCCGCCGCTCTCGTCGACACCCGTACTGTCGGCGGGTGCACCCGTCGCTTCGTCGCTACGCGCCTCGCGGCCGCCCGTCGCTTCGTCGTTGCGTGCCTCGCGGCCGGCACCAACCTCCGCGGCCTGTGTCTCGCGCCGGGCTCGGCGGCCGGCCTCGGGGGCGGCTTCGGGCAGCGGCTTGGCCTCTTGCTCTTCGGGCTCAACGGCGCTCGCGGCCAGCGCCGGAGCAGGGGCCGTGGGATCTTTCCCGTCTGGCCACAACGCAGCCACCGCGCCCAGCGCGGCGAGCAGCAGCAGCGCGCCCACCACCAAGATCTTCGGGCCCTTGTCGCCCTGTTGCTTGAAGAGCGCCGTGAAGGTGTTGGGGAACGAGTTGGCCGCCGGCACCGCGCGCTTGTCCGCGCTCGCTGCGCTCGCAGCAAAGGCCGTGGGGGCCTGTTCCTTGGCCACGCGCGTGGCGCTGTAGCTCCCGGGAGCGCCGCCCAGAGTCATCTCGCGCAGCACGTCGTCGACCAGCGCGAGGACCTCGGCAGCGTCGCGTGGACGTTCGTCCGGCGACTTGGCCAGCAGTCGATCCAGCAGACCTTGCAGGCTGACGTTGCGGGCCAGTTCGGGCCTCACCTGGACCAATCGCGGCGGGACCTTGGAGACTTGCGCGAGCAGCAGCGAGACCACGGAATCAGCCGCGAAGGGCACGCTGCCCGTGACCATCTCGAACAACATCACGCCCAGCGAGTACAGATCCGAGCGTGCATCCACGGGCTGGCCCTGCGCCTGCTCCGGGGACATGTACGTGGGCGTGCCGAGCACCGCGCCGGCCAAGGTGAGCTTGGTCTTCGAATCGGCCTCGATGCCTGCGATGCCGAAGTCCATCACCTTGGCGAAGGTCTGCCCGCCGTGCACCTTGGTCATGAACACGTTCGCCGGCTTGAGATCGCGGTGCACGATGCCGCGCGCGTGGGCCTCGCTCAGGGCCTGCAGGACTTCGCGCAAGATGCCCAGCGCCTCTTGCAGTGGAAGCGCGCCCTTCTGCGTGAGGTACTCGGAAAGGTCTTCGCCAGCGAGCAGCTCCATCACCATGAAGAGCTCGCCCCGCTCCACACCGAAGTCGAACAGGCGCACCGTGTTCGGGTGATGCAGCAGGGCCATTGCCTCGGCCTCACGGCGGAAGCGCTGGATGCACTCCTCGTTGCTCGCAATGGCGCCGGCGATGAGCTTGATGGCCACCGGCCGTTGGATGGACAGCTGACGACCGCGATAGACGCTGCCCATGCCGCCGTGTCCCAACAGCGCATCGATACCGTACTGGTTGGCCAGCACGCGTCCGAGATTCGGATCCTGTTCCGGTTGGTCCGCTGAGCCCATAAACGTCGCGCCTAGTGTTGTTCTCGCACGCGCTCGCGCGCTCCCATTTCTGCGCAATCTCGTGCTTTTTTTCGAACCTGGTGCTCACACCGTGATCGCTGCTCGCATCCCTAGCATGCTGAACCGGGGACGGCCTACCGGTGCATGCTAGCCTGAAAAGCCTTGCGAGTTAGCCATGTTTCCCGATCCCATCATCCGCAAGCAACTCCGCGACGGCACGCGCGTCCTCCTGCGCGCGGTGCGGCCCACTGATCGCGCGCTCTTGGCCCAGGGATTCGAGCAATTCAGCGATGAGTCCCGCTACCGACGCTTCTTCGTCCACAAGAGTGAGCTCAGCGACGAGGACCTGCGCTATCTGACCGAGGTGGACGGCGTCCAGCACCACGCGCTCGGGGCGGTAACCCTCGACGACCGTGGACAAGAGGTGCCCCTCGGCATCGCGCGCTACGTGCGCTCCGCGGAGCATCCCGAGGTGGCCGAGGCGGCCGTGGCGGTCATCGACGCCATGCAAGGCAAGGGGCTGGGCAAGCTCCTCCTGCACGGGTTGAGTGACGTGGCTTACTCCCACGGCGTGCGCAAGTTTCACTGCAGCGTACTCGCCACCAACGAGGCCATTCACAAGGTGTTGCTCGAGCTAGCTCCGAACGCCCATGTGGTGCGCAGCGAGGCCAACGTGGAGGAGCTCGAGCTCGAGCTTCCCGCGCCGGACACGGGCGAGCCGGAACCCCCGCTCGGTCCGCGCCAACGCCTGGAGAATCTGCTCAGACTGGCGGCGCAACGTCTGGTGTCGGTGCGCGCGTTCTCGCGCCCTGGCAAGCGGACCAGTCACGACCCTCAGCCCGTGGCAGACGCCGAGGCGATGCTGGCGGAGGAGTCGGGGGCCCGCAACGACGACACCTCTAGGCTGGGCGATCGTCCGTGAGCGCCGGCTGATTCAGACGTCGCGCCAGAAACTGCTCCACGATTTCGGCGATCGGCTCGGGATCGTCCAACAAGGCCGTGTGGGTTCCGTGCTTGAGGCGCACGAACTCGCTGGTCGGTGCGGCGCGGTGCATGGGCCAGCCCACCGTCTGCGCGGGTGCGAATGGATCGCGGTCGCCTGCCATGATGAGCAGGGGCATGGTCAGCGATCCGAGCACGTTGAAGGCCGAGTGGGCCTCCGCGGAGGCCGCCATGCGCCGGATGGTGCCCGGATCCAAGACCGATAGATGTTCGGTCATGTCGTCGATGTCTCTGCGGCTTGCCTGCTTGCCCACCAGACCGATGGCGCGCGCCCCGTGAAAGCTGAGCGCGGTCTTCGCCAGGCTCGCGAAGCCGCGCGCGAAGGGCACGAAGTACTCGTCTGGAGTGTCGCGCAGAAGCCGCAGCAAGAGCGGGCCCGGGATCGGTAGCCGGGTGGTACTCAGCACGTGTTGAGCGGCGCCAAGCAGGAGCAGCAACGCATCGCAGCGCTCGGGAAACTGGCGTGCCATCTCGAGGGCGATTTGGCAGCCCACCGAGAACGCACCCTGGATCGCCGTCGTCAGACCCACCGCGTCCATCACCTTGGCCATCAACGCCGGTTGGGCCTCGATGGTGGCTGTGTACTCGCTGCGCGCTGGGCTCGAGATGCCGTGGCCCGGCAGGTCCCACGTCACGATGGTGTAGTGAGACTGCCAGCGCGGAATCAGGTACTTCCAGAACAGGTCGGTGGTGGTCAGTCCGTTGGTCAGCAGGAGCCCGGGTCCCGTGCCTTGCACGGTGAACTCGATGCATGTGCCGTCCTCGGCCGTGATGCTGCCTGTGTTCGCGGATCCCACGTGCGACTCGTCCCAAGCATACGCGGCGATCGACGCTCCCGCCCGCGCCGATCGACGCCGCCCTCGACTGGCTTCAAACTGCGGGTACCCCATGCATGATGTGCAATCCAGCTATCTCGTGCGTCGCCCGGCGACCAGTCAGTTCGTGGAGGCCCGCGGCATCCGTCACCACCTGACGAGCTGGGGCTCACCCGCCCTGGTGTCTGCCGAGCGACCGCCGCTCGTCTTGGTCCACGGCTACATGGATGTGGGTGCGTCGTTTCAGTTCTTGGTGGATGCCATGGAGCAGCTCGAGGGGGCCAGCCGGTACGTGCTGGCGCTGGATCTGCGAGGCTACGGGCGCACTCAGTCGCCTGCTGCCGTGGACGCCTACTGGTTTCCCGACTACCTCGGCGATCTCGACGCGGTCTTTCGTGCGCTCTTTGATGATCGGCCGCTCGATCTGCTTGGACACAGCATGGGCGGCAACATCTGCATGGTGTACGCGGGCGTCCGGCCCACGCGCGTTCGACGCCTGGTGAACCTCGAGGGTTTCGGGCTGCCGGAGTCCGATCCCGCCGATGCTCCCGACCGCTACGCCCTCTGGCTCGAGCAACTCGCGACCGAGCAGACCATGCCGACCTTTGGCGACTACGAAGCGGTCGCGCGTCGCCTGTGCCGCAACAACCCGCGACTCCCGCCGAACAAGGCGGCCTGGCTCGCACGGCAGTGGGCTGCAGGTGATGACGGGCAGCTCAAGGTGTTGGGCGACCCGGCCCACAAACGAGTGAACCCCATCTTGTACCGCATGCTCGAGGCCCAAACGTGCTGGGCGCGCATCCAGGCGCCGGTGTTGTGGGTGGAGGGCAAGCAGACCGAGGCCGAGCGCTTCTGGGGCGGGCGCTACAGCCTGGCCGATTTCCATCGCCGCCTCGACGTCGTGACGACTCCCGTGCAACGTGAAGCGCTCGACGACGCCGGGCACATGCTGCACCACGATCAGCCCGAGAAGTTGGCCGAGCTGGTGGTGCGCTTCTTGGCCGCGCGCTAACCGGCCTCGTCGCTCGAGAAGGGCAGCGTCGTTCCCGGACCGGTGCTGTCCTGGTCGAACAGGGCGAACGCCTGGCGGATCGCCTCGGAATTGCCCACCAGATACACCACATCTCCGGCCTGGAAGGGCACGTGGGGATCCGGATCCTTGAGCAGGCGCGCACCACGCTTCACGCCCACCACCAGTGCGCCCGTCTTTCCTCGCAGGTGGAGCGTCACCGCGGACTTGCCCACGGCGGCGCTCTGTTCGCGCACCAGGGCGCTCTCGATCTTGAGCTCGTCCAGGCCGCGCAGATCGCGCAGCGGCGTGCGGGGAACCGTCTGCTTGCGCTCGGTGGTCTGGGTCTCGGAGCGCACGTTCCGGATACGCTCTTCGATGACGTTGCGAGGTACCTCGATGCGACGAAGCATGCGCGCGATGACCTCGACCGCGCCCTCGACCTCCTCGGCCACGATGTCGTGGGCACCCACCTTCATCAGGAGCTGGCGTTCGCGCAGGTAGTGTGTGCGCATGAGCACGGGAACCTGCGGTGCCACGCGACGCGCCGTGTCCACCACGCGCAGGGCGGCCTGCGGATCGTTCATCAACAGCACGAGCAGCTTGGCGCCTTCGAGGTGCGCGTGCCCCAGCGCCTCGGAGCTGGTGGCGTCACCGTAGTAGATGGGGAGCCCCTCTTGCTTGCCCGAGCGCACGTTGTCCGCGTTGAGCTCGAGCACCACGAACGGCACGTTGCAGGCCGCCAACGTCTGCGCGGCGAAGCGCCCCGCCACCCCGTAGCCCACGATCACCACGTGGTCGTGCAGACGCGAGTGCTGCGTGCCGGGTTGATCGGCTTCGTCGATGGCGCGCACGCCGATCAGCCGCTCGAGCGGGGCGAGCAGGCGCTCTCCTGCGGTGACGTGGGGAGCCGCGCGCACCAGCAGCGGCGTGAGGAACATGCTCGCGATGCCTGCTGCGAGCAGGGGCCCGAGCGCGCTGCTCTCCACCACACCGCTCTGCTCGCCCAGCTGAGCCAGCACGAAGCCGAACTCACCGAACTGCGCCAGACCCACGCCCGACAACCAGGCCACGCGTGAAGGGAAGCGCATGGCCATCGCTGCGAGCGTCGCCAGAAAGCCCTTGGCCAGCAGGAAGCCGAGCAGCAAGAGGCCCACCAGCAGCGGCTTCTGAAGCACCACCTGCACGTCGAACAACATGCCCAGGGACACGAAGAACAAGCTCACGAACGCATCGCGCAGCGGCAGGATGTCGCCCATCGCTCGGTGGCTGTACTCGGTGTCCGCCACCACCATGCCGCCGAGAAACGCGCCCAGCGCGAGGGAGAGTCCCACCAGCGACGTGAGCCAGGCCGTGCCGATGCACAGCGCCAGGATGGCCAGCAAGAACACCTCGCGGCTGCGGCTAGCGTCGACCCAATCGAGGATGGTCGGCACGATGAAGCGCGCCAGGGCCACCAGGCACACCACCACCAAGGCGGCCTTGCCCATGGCGAACGCGATGGCCTCGCCGGCATCCTGCGCTGCGCCGCTGCCCAGCAGCGGCACGATCAACACCATGGGCACCACGCAAAGGTCCTGGAAAATCAGCGTGCCGACGATGAAGCGTCCGTGTGGTGCGTCGAGCTCGCGGCGCTCCGAGAGGGCGCGCAGCACGATGGCCGTGCTCGAGAGCGAGAACACGAACCCGTAGAAGATGCCCCGTGCCCAGGACTCCCCGAGCGCCACGGCCACGCCGGCTGCGGCGGCCGTGGTGAGGCCCACTTGCAGGGCGCCGCCCAGGGCGACTTGTCGAAAGATGTCTCGCAGCCTTCCGAGCGAGAACTCGAGGCCGATGGAGAACAGCAACAGCACCACGCCGACCTCGGCGAGCACCTCGATGGCGTGCACGGACTTCACGAGCTGCAGGCCGAAGGGCCCGGCCAACGCACCGGCCGCCAGCAAGCCCGCCACGGTGGGCAAACGTAGTCGCGAGAGAATGACCGTGACCGCGACGGCCAGGCCCGCCACGATGGCCAATTCATCCAGCAACGGCACGTGTCCCATGGATTCGACAGTAGCGTGCTTCGCAGCGGGATGGGGCGGCGATTCGAGGCTTCTTCGGTTGGACCGCTCAGCCCAGCTGGGCGATGGTCTTGGCCAGCCCGAGCAGTGCGGGCCGAGGGATCTCGTGTCCGCCTCGGAACTCCACGAAGCTGAGGTCGGCGCCACCTGCGCGCAGGAGTGCGGAGAGTCGCTCCGCGTCTTCGAATGGCAACAAAGGATCGAGGTGGCCATGGCTCTGAAACACGGGCACACCATGCAGGGTCGGGGCGAGCGGTCGCCAGACCGGTTCCGCGATCAGCGTGCTCGACAGCAAGAGCAGCGCTCCGGGCTTCTCGGCGGCATGTAGGGCCACGTCGCAAGCCACCATCGATCCCTGCGAAAAACCGCCCAAAACCAGGCGCGACGGCTGGACCTGGAAATACGCGGCCACTTCGCGCAGGAGCTCGCCTACCTGGGCGCGCACGGTGGGCAGGTTAGGGGGCAACTCCTGGCTGCGATCGATGCGCTCGCCCCGGGCGCGGCGCTCGAAGACTTCCATGTCCAGCATCCACCATGCGCGAGCCGGCCCGCCTTCGACGCTGAGCGGTGCCTCCGGACACACGATGCGGGGGCGGTTAGGGAGCTCGAGCAGGGCATCCCCGAGCGGCACCAGATCGTCGCCGAGCGCCCCGAAGCCGTGCATCAACACCACCACGGGGCCGTCGCTGTCGGACTCTTCGAGGACATGGCTGGTCAGGCCGGCAAAGTTCATGCGCTCCATGGCGAGCTCTTAGCAGGGCGGACACCCCCGAGGCTCGCCGCAAGGAAGCCGTGGGGCAAAATGGGGCCACTCGCCGCCCAAAAAGGGGCCAGCTCCTGCTAGAACTGGGCCGGTGAATCGACGCGCTTGGATGGACTTGGGCGGCGTTCTGCTCGTCATTTCCGCGCTGGCCGTGGTGGTCTTCTGGCCTGCCTTCGACCCCGACCAGGGCGACGTGGTGGGCCGTTACGACGTGCATCGCCAGTTCGGGCCTTGGAACTACTTCTTCGACTACAGCATCCAGCACGGGGACTTTCCAGAGTGGGACCCGCTGGTGTTCTCGGGGGCCCCTCACGCGGCCAATCCACAGAGCTGGGCGTTCTATCCCCCGAACTTGCTGCGCGCGCTCCTGCACACCGACCCCACGCCGCTGGGAACGTTGCGCGGCCTGAGCGTGCTGATGGGGCTGCACCTCCTGTTCTGGGCGCTCGGTGTCTTCCAGCTCGCGCGCAGCCACGGCTTGGCCCGTGACGGCGCGCTGCTGGCCGCCATCGCCGCCAGCTTCAGCGCGCTGATGGTGCGTCGAGTCGGCGAGTACCACTTCATCTTCACGCTGGCCGCGTTGCCCTGGATGCTGCTGTGCATCCGCAAGCTGGTGCTCTCTCAACGCGCCGAGAAAGCACAGGCCTCGGCGGCCATCGCGCCCGTCTTGGGGCTCGCGGTGCTGTTCGCGGGCTCGGTGCTGGGCGGCTTTCTGCAGGTCGTGCCGCACCTGGTGGTCGCCATGACGGCCTATCTGCTCAGCGAACTCTCGCTCTCCGGGGCGGCGCGCGAGGAGCGCGTCCGGCTGTGGTCGCGCACCCTCGGCTGGTTGGCACTCGCGGGGGCGCTCGCGGTAGGCCTCGCGAGCGTACTGCTCGTGCCGGCCTCGGAGCTGCTTGCCCACTCGCCCCGCGCCAGCGGTTCGGGTGTGGACGTGGGTGGACACAAGCCCGAAGCCTGGAACCTGCTCTATGCGGCCCGTAGCTTGATCGTCTACTCGGGTCGCATCTTCGAGCCCGAGACCCTGCGCGGCGCAGGCATCGTGTTCCTGGCGCTGCTGCTGTGCGCTCTGGTGCAACGCTCGTGGCGCGGCATCGCGCCCTTCGTGGCCATGTCCTACGCGCTGGTGGACTTGATGCTGGGCAGGCCCTGGCCGCTCTCGAGCTTGATCGCCGCCCTCAGTCCCGTGCAGCTCGTGTCCGGCACGCGAGCCTTCGACGTGGCCATGCTGCCGCTCGCCATCCTCGCCGGCTTCGGACTCGCCAACTTGCGGCGAAGTCGTTTTGCCGCGCCCGGCGTGGCCGCCGCGATTGCCCTGTGCGGTGTGATCGTGCTCGAGCGCCAGCTGGCCGCCAACGACGTGTGGGCCCGACCCGATGCGATCGTATGGTGGATCCCGCTCGCGTTCGTCGGGCTGCTCATACTCTGGATGGTGGTGCCGAGTCGCGCTGCGCTGTGGAGCGCCCTGGTGGTGCTGCTGATGGCCTCCGAGTTGTTGAGCTGGAGTCGCTTCTACAGTCCGCGCATGTTGGTGCGACCGGGCTTCGACGCCGACTGGAAAGCGCGCGACGGCTTTACCGGCGTCGAGCCGCTCTGGCCCCACAATCGCCGGGAGACCACCGACCGGGAGAACTTCTCTCTGTTCTCCCTGCGCGGCATCAGCAACGGCTACGATCCGTTGCATCTGCGCAGCTACCGCGAGGCTGTCAGCGGACGCACCAAGCTCCAGTACCGACGCACACTGCGCGAGCGCGAAACGGTCACCGAGACGCCGCGTGGGCACCTGTTCCTCAAGCGCGCCTTTTGGCTCGTGCCGAGCGTGGTCTACGGTCCGATGCCGCTCGGTCAACGCATGTTCCCTCCCACCGCGCTCGCCTTTGTCACCAGCGAAATCCCCAAGGGCTTCCCGGTGGTCTCTGGTCATGACATCCCGTTCCGCGCGTCTTCCGAGCACGTGCAAAGCATCCCCCTGGTCGTCCAGCGCAGGTCACGCTCCCTGTACAGCGCGCGCGCCCCCCGTCTCGCCCCGGTGCACCACGTCCTCCTGGTGCGGCTGATGCCGACCCAGGACGACTCGCCGGAGGTCGCGACCCAGTACCGCGACCAGGCTGTGCCGCGACCCATCCCGGGGTATCGCCACCGGCCGCGGACCCGCGCCGGACAGGTACTCGAACTGATCTTTCCCATGCCCGACGTCGTCGAGCCCCGCATCGACCTCGAGCTCAAATCCCAGGATCCGGGCTTGAGCGTGGTGAGCATGGAGCTCTTGCAGGACCTGGCGGATGAAGACGCCTTGATCCACGTGGAACGACGCAGCGCCGATTCCGTGGATCTGCGAGTCGACAACCTGCCGGGGCCGCGACTCCTTGCCTTCATTGATGTGGACTATCCAGGGTGGCAGGTCGTGGTGGATGGCAAGCCCGCGGAGCTCGCGCAGGTCAACGATTCCTTCAAAGGAGTGTGGCTCGCGCCGGGGCCGCACCGCGTGAGCTTCCAGTTCGCCTCGTCGAGCTTGCGCAAGGGGGCTGTCATCTCGGGCATCAGCGCGCTCTCGTGCCTGCTGCTCGGGGTCTTCGCCGTGCTTCAGCGCAGGCGCTCAGCTCGGCCAGCGCAGCGCGGTGACGGCCAGCAGGCCGATCCAAAGCAACCCGACCCCCGCGCGAAGCAGGCGTGAACCACGCGGCGAGCCGCCGTCCAGCTGACGGTCGAGGTAGAGCCAGGTGGCGCTCACGAAGAGCATGATGGCGAGCGACATCAGGTAGTTGTTGCAGAACGCCAGGAAGCCCGAGCGGTCCCAGTACCAGTACACGCCGGCGCCGCACAAGAAGGGCAGGGCCAGGATGAGCTGGGCCGCGCGCTCGCGCTGGTAGCGAGCGAATAGCAGGATCCAGTAGGCGTAGATGCCGAAGTAGTACTCCACCGTGCCGAACAGCAAGAAGAAGCTGCCGAAGCCTGCCATCACCGTGGCCTCCAGGTCCGACAGGCGCGGCAGGAGCAGGATGATGACGAAGAGTCCCAGCGCGGTGAGTCCCCAGACTGCGGGCGCGATGGCCTTGAGTTCGGCGGCGCGGGCGCCGTTGTGGATGGCGTCGGGCGTGAACTCACCGCGGAACAGCAGGAGATAGCGGAAGCCGATGCGGCTCACGGTGATGAGCTGGGAGTGCTTGCCCATGTCTCCGAGGAACTCGCGCCAGTTTTCGAGCCCGCGCGCGTGGACGAACGTCGACAGGAAAGCCGTGGCGGCCGTGGCCATGGTGGCCAATGTGAAGCGCACGTGCTCGCGCTCGAGGCGCCGTGTGCGGGCGAACTGCAGCGCGCCCTTGCCCCCGATGCCGAGCAAGAACAGGACGGGGAAGATGTTGAGCATGGCGGCCAGGGCGAACAGCACCCCCGACAGGACGTAGCGCCGACGCGTGAGCGCCAAGAGTCCGAAGCCGCTCAAGAACATCCAGTGATAGCGAAAGAAGGAGCCGCCGATGTAGAAGAAGCGGTCCGAGAACGCCGTGAAGAAGCCGATGGCCACCAGGCTCCCCAGTTGCCACCCGAACGCGGCCGTGATCCCCGCCAGCATCGCGCAGACGGCGAGCGTGTCGATGAGCGTCGACAGGATCATGGTGTCGTAGTCGAGCGTGAAGCTGTTGGCGATGGCGCCAGCGACGAGGCCCTGAAAGGGAGTGCCGTTGTAGCCGTAGTCGCGGATCATCCCGCGGATCATCGCGGGCCCGGCGGCGTCGACGATGACGCTGTAGTCGTGCTTGAACTCTTCCCAGCGCTCGGGCGTGAAGTGTTCTTTGCAGCGGCTCCGAGCGCGCACCTTGCTGGTATCGACGTAGCGATATGCCCCGAGATCGCGGATTTGTTGATCGCCGATGAAGTGCAGGGTCTCGGCGTCCGCGACTACCGAGCATTCGTAGAGGCCGAAGTAGCCGAGCTCGTCGTAGTACTTGGGGCCGAGGAAGTAGTGATAGACGTCGTAGACCTTGGCGTAGTCGGGGCGCGTTACGCCGCCGTACAGATACAGCCAGTTGGCGGCGCTGAGCAGCAGGAGCGCTGTGAGCACGCCCTGCGCCGTGCGGCGGTACCAGCGCGCGCTCGAGACCGCGTGCCGTGTGAGCAGGCCATGCGCCACCAGGCCGAGGCCCGTGAGCCCAGCGAGCACGCCGTACAGGGCGTCGCTGAGTTGGCGCGTGAAGCGCACGTCGTCGAGACCGATGAACCCCTGATGAGCCAGGCTGGCCTCGTGGTCGTTCTCCCGGAACAGCAGCAAGCAGACGAGGCTCAGCGCCAAGAACCCGTAGACGCCCAAGGCGAACCGGCGGGAGCCCTGCGCGTCTTCAGCGTGCATCGCCGCGATGCCCCTGCAGCCGATCGAGGGCCCGATGGACCGCCTCGGGATCGAGGAAGGACAAGTAGAGCGCCCACATCGTCACGGTGAAGGTGAACACGCTGAGGAAGGCGTAGAAGACGCCGTGCAACAGGAGGCCTGGCAAGATCAGATAGCGGCGCGTGCTCGGGAAGAACAGGCCGAACGCCAGCGCGAACTCGAGTAGCAGGGTCGCCCACGCCAGCGCCATGAACAGGGCCCCGGTGACGCCGCTATCGATGGGCGACGAGCCCGTATAGAAGTTCATGGTGTAGTGGGCGAGGCGCGAGCCGCTCAAGAAGCCCGCGTTGCACTTGTTGATCGCGGTCCAGAAGTACACGGAGGCCGTCTGCAGCGCGAGCAGCCGCATGCCCCACAGGTTGCCGCGCTCCTCCGGCCACGGCGTGCCAGCACGCTCCGCGCGGCCGATGGCGAGCCAGCGATCCAGAGAATAGGAGCGACCGCAGGGCGTGAACGCGAGCCAGGCGCAGGCCCAGGCGAGCAGGGTAGTGTGGTGATGGGTATAGGGCTCCACGCCCTTGCCGTGTCCCAGGTAGTAGACGAGATAGAGGGCGCACAGGGCAGTGCCGGCCACCGTGACGCGCGTCCACAGGCCCACCAAGGCCAGCGTGGTGACCGCGAAGAACACCGCGCAGAATACGAACTGCCCGTCGGTGAGGTGGCGGAAGAGCAAGAGCTCGTTCGCGTAGCGGGTCCAGACGGTGGCCACCAGGATGATGCGCATCAGGCTGGCGGCGCGCGTGGAGCCCTCGGTCTTGAGCGCCCATTCATAGAAACGCTGCCAGGTCGTGCCCTCTCGAGACGGCGTGCGCTCCTGGGATGGCGTGCGCTCCTGGGATGGCGCGCGCGTGCTGGCCGCTTCGCTCATGGCGATTCCTCGGAACTCGTCGGTGCCTCTTGCCGTGGGCGCGGCGCCAACTGTGCCGGCCGTCCGGGACGCCCGCAGACATCGTTCGAGCCGTCTTCCACCACGGTCCAGCCGCGCCGGGTGGCGTCCCGCAGCTTCATGAACACGGGCCGCTGCTCACCCAGCTCGCGGCACAGGGCCCGCGCCAATGCCCAGGCCTCCGCCTCCTGCTTGACGAGCCGCACGTTGCGGGGGGCGACCCACGGGTCGGCATAGCCGAGCACCTCGAAGCGATCGAGCGCCACGCGTGCCCCGGTGGCGTCGGTGGTTTCGAACGAGACCTCGTAAAGGTCCCGAGCGATGCCGCTGAACATCTCCCACTTTACGGCGTAGGGCGGCGCGTCGGAGCTCAGCGCGCGGTAGGCCGGGGCGACTAGGATGAATGCCGCACTCAGGAAGAATAGGAGGCCGCGCACCGCTTCCGACACAGGCAGAACCTATACACCAAGGCTAGTTCGGGGGACAGCACGGATGTGCAGGCGCGCTCCCTTGTCGCCGTGCCTTTGGGCTCGGTTTGAGGTCGGGCTCGATGTTAGGCTGGCTGCCGTTCTCCGCGCCCGTGGGCGCTTCGACGTAAGGCACTCGACATCACCCGTATGCACTCTCGGCAGTAAATGGATTTGGGGCTACAAACGTCCCGCTCCAAGTAGTAGCTCGACCGCGGGCGGTGTTGCCCGCTTCGACCTGATGTTCGCGGGCCTTTGGCGCCCGCATGGACCGAGGAGAAAACATCGATGCAAAAAGCTCTCGCAACGTGGCTCGCGGGCCGACCCGCCCGCTTCGACGGAGCCAGCCTCGCCCAGAAATGGCGCGGCACCCTCTGCGCCGGCATGGCGCTCGGCGCGCTGTCCGGGTGCGGCGGGGTAATCAAGTTCGCCGACTCCACGCCCATCGGCATCCGCGGGCCCGCTCCCGTGGTGGCCGAGGTGCCCAAGCGGGTCGAGGTGAAGGCAGACCGGCTCGAGATCGGAGAGAAGATCCAGTTCGAACTCGACAAGGCCGACATCAAGCCCGAGTCCCACGGACTGCTCGACGAGATCGTGCAGGTCCTGAGTGCGCACCCGCAGATCAAGAAGGTGGACGTCAACGGCCACACCGACAGCGACGGCGCCGATCACTACAACATGGATCTGTCCGATCGACGCGCCAAGGCCGTGGTGGCCTATCTGACGTCGCATGGCGTCGATGCCGCGCGTCTCACCTCCAAGGGCTTCGGCGAGTCGAAGCCCATCGCGGACAACAGCACGGCGGCCGGCAAGGAGCAGAATCGCCGCGTGGAGTTCTTGATCACGGAGCAGGACAACGGCAAGGGGGTACTCAGTGCGCAGGGCAATTGATGTCGTGATGTGCGGGGCCCTCGCGCTCCTCTCGGGTTGCTCCTTCTACGCGCGGGGACCAGACGACTACCGCAAGGTCGTGCGCGAGACGCTCGACACGCGCAGCGCCCAGATCGAGTCCTGCTACCGCGGCGAGCTCGCCAAGGATGCCGCGGCCGGTGGACGCGTGGTGGTCAAGTTCGACGTCGAGCCCAAGACCGGCAACATCGCCAAGCCGGCCATCGTGGACGGCGAGACCACGGCGCCCGAGTCGGTCAAGAACTGCGTGATGACCTCCCTGGACGGGCTTGCCATCAAGCCCCCCGACCAGCGCAAGGGCGAGGCCACCTTCGCCTGGGAGTTCACGCACTGAAGTTCGCCGTCCGCTAGACCACCTTCGACGCTGCGAGAGCACGCGTGAGCGGAGGTCGCGTGACCTCCCCGTGAATTTGCGTATACCTGGCCAAACTCGGCGAGGAAACGCGAATGGGCGGCAAGAGAATCTTCATCACAGGCGCGGCGAGCGGACTCGGACTCGCGCTGGCCAAGCGCTATGCGCGCGAGGGCTACAAGGTCTGTCTGGGTGACGTCAACGACGCGGCGGGCCAGTCCGCACAGGAGGCCGTGCGGGCAGCGGGCGCCGCGGAAGCGCTCTACCTGCGCTGCGATGTCACCAAGGAAGAGGACCTGCAAACGGTGGCCAATACACTCAGCGAGCGCTGGGGCGGTGTGGACATCGTGGTCAACAACGCGGGCGTCGCCCAGGCCGGCAGCATCGACGAAGTCTCTCTCGACGACTGGCGCTGGATTCTCGACATCAACCTGCTCGGCGTGGTGCGCGGGTGCAAGATCTTCACGCCCGTCTTCAAGCGCCAGGGGGACGGACGCTTCATCAACGTCGCATCCATGGCCGGCCTGCTCGATATGCCCAAGATGAGCAGCTACAACGTGTCCAAGGCGGCGGTGGTCTCGCTCTCCGAGACGCTGCAGAACGAGCTCGGGCACTCCAACATCCGCGTGTCGGTGGTGTGCCCGTCGTTCTTCAAGACCAACCTGGCCGACTCCCTGCGCACGACCGATCCCAAGCTGGGGGTGCTGGTGGGGAAGCTCGTCTCGCGCGGCAAGCTCACCGCCGAGATCGTGGCGGACAAGGTGTACGAGGGAGCCAAGAACAATGAGTTCTACATCCTGCCCCACCTGGACGGACGCGCGCTTTGGCAGGCCAAGACCTTGCTGCCACGTGCTCTGTACAACGCCATCGTGGTGAACCGCTCGCGCTGGCTCATGAAGATGTAGTCCCGATGCAGCTCGCCTTCCGCTTGCCCTATCAGCGCCTGGTTCTCCGCTCGCCGCTCGCACCCAGCGAGGCCCGACGCGCGCTCGAGTCCCAGCTGGCCGACGTGGCGTTCTACAAGAACCCGGCTGGGAAGGCGTTCCGCGGTCGCTTCGAGGGCGAGCGCTTTCGTTGCTCGCGCGTGACCCCCTACCGCAACGTGTTCTTGCCTGTGGTGCGCGGGCATCTCGTGGCGGAGGGCACGGGTACCAGGGTGGAACTGCTTCTCCACACGCCCCCCTTCGGCTCGGCCTTCCTCACGGTGTGGACGCTGGGCATTTTGGCGGTTCTCGTGGGAGGCACGCTCGGAGGACGGGGGAGCGCCCCGGGGGCCGGTTTCTGGCTCCTGACGGTCCCCTTGTTGGGGATTGGATTCGCGATTGCGGGGTTCGCGTTTGGCTCGGAGGCGGTGGAAACCATCGCTTTGCTCGAGCGATGCTTGAGGGTTTCTCGGGCGTGAATCGCGTCTACATGCCCGGGATGCGCCCACGGGAACTGCTCAAGGTGCTCGACCGAGGCCAGGGCGATGTCGCCCTCGCCGACCCGCAGTGTCAGCTCATGCTGACGCTGATCGCCCATGTGATCCACGCCGACCGCGGCATGACCCAGGACGAGCTCGATTTGGTGCGCCCATTGGTCCGCAACGTCGAAGACAAGCGGGGCTTCTTCGAAGAGCTGAGCCAACGCCCGCTCGACCTCGAAGCGCTCGCCCAGAACTTCCCCGATCGCCGCGACCGCAAAGACCTGCTCGAGATCGCCGAGCACTGCCTGTGGTGCGACGGCGTCGAGGACGAGCGCGAGTGGAACCTGATCGACCGAATCGCGTACAAGTTGGGTCTCTCGCGCGCCTAGCGAGGGCTGACAGCGTCACCCACTCACCGAAACCACCTTGAGTGGAACTCCGAATTTGGGCCCCATGGTGATGTTGCGGCGCACGCGGGGCTCCGGCCCTGGCCGGACGCAGGCGAGCTCCGTCCGGCGCAGCAGCGTGGCCAGGAAGATCTTGGTCTCGTAGTCGCTGAAGGCCGCACCCAGGCAGCGGCGCACGCCACCCCCGAAGGGCAAATACTCGAAGGGTGCGTAGCGGCGCTCGAGAAAGCGCTCGGGCCAAAAGCGCTCAGGCTCGGGATAGATCAACGGATCGCGGTGCAACGCCTCGATCAGCACGATCACCACATCCTTGGGTGTCAGCACCAGGTCGTCCTCCACATGAAAGAGGCCGGTCGGCACCCGTGCCACGTCGGTCACGATGGGATCGATGCGCAGGGTTTCGTCGATGACCGCGGCCAAGTACGGCAGGCGTTGGGCCTCTTCGGGTGTGGTCTGTGCGCCGAGCTCTGCCTTGAGCTTGGCGAGTGACTCGGGGTGCTGGTGCAAGCGCCCGAGGCTCGTGGCCAACGCGAGCGCAGTGGTTTCGTGGCCGGCCAGGAGCAAAGTCACGAGCTGGTCGCAGATCTCGTCGCTCCCGATCTCGGAGCCGTCGTCGTAGCGCGCTTCGAGCAAGAGCGAGAGCACGTCGTCCCGCCGCAGCGGCTCCCGCCGACGCTGCGCGATCTGAGCATGCACCCACTGGTTGAAGCGCGCCCGCAGGCGTTGATAGCGCGCCCAGGGCGGGAACCAGCGTTGTTGGAGGCGCGGCACGAAGATGGCGATGGGCGGAACGCTGTGCACGATCTCGCCGAGCAACTGCTTGAGCTCATGCGCCGCAGCGGGGTTCTCCACACCGAACACCGTGCGCACGATGACATCGAGCGTGAAATCGGTGGTGAGATCGACGGCCCGGAAAGTTTGGCCCGCGCGCAGCGCGGACACGTGCTCGTTCGCGATCTGTTGCATCGTGGTCCCGAACGCGCGCAGACGCGGACCCGTAAGCGGTGGCGCGAGCAGCTTGCGCTGCCGGGCGTGGGTCGGGCCGGAGGTCAGCAGCACCGAACGCGGACCGAAGATGTTGCGCAGCGAAAACGCCGAGAACGACAGGAAGGTGGACGAATCCGCGCTGAAGATGCGCTTCACGTGGGCCGGGTCGGCGGTGAACAGGAAGCTGGCCCCCAGTGCCGGTACGCTGTAGCTCCGCCCGAAGGTGCGGGCATGGCGCGTCGCGAAGCGCGTCGGCGCCAGGCCGAACTCGAGCATATTGAAGAGGGGAGGGGAGCTGGGGCCGGCGAGGGAAGACAGCGTGCGCACGGCCCTACTTTGGCTTCACTTCTGTGCGAGGATCAAGAGCTCCAGCTCAACCTCGTCCTCCAGGCTGATCTTGGCAGCCACGCTGCCTGCGCCGATGCCGAAATCGTTGCGGTTGACGTTGATCTTCCCCTTGTAAGCCACGGTGTCGATGCCCGCGCCGTTCTTGCCCCTGGCTACCTTGAAGGGGATCGTGAGCTTCTTCTTCTTGCCGTGCATGTCGAGCGTACCTGTCACGCTGAGCCCGCTCGCCGACTCCGTGATGCTCTCGGACACGAAGGTGATCTTCGGGTACTTCTTGACGTCGAAGAAATCGGGGCTCGAAAGGTGCTCATCGCGCTTGTCGTTGTCGGTGTCGATGCTGGCGGCGTCGATGTTCACAGTGACTTTGGCCTGGGCGGGTTTGGTCGGGTCGCCATCGACCAGGACCTCGTACTTGTTGAAGCGGCCTTCCACGCTGAACAGCAACGTCGAGGCCGTGAAACCGACGCGGCTGTGCACGGTGTCGAGCTTGAGCGGCTTGAACTCCGCGAAAGCAACTCCCACCAGGGCGGTCACGAGCAGCCAACCCAGCGCAAACTTCACCACATTCCGCATTCCTGAGCCTCCTCGGTCCCGCGCATTGTACGTGGGATGCAGGTAGTTCGTTCGTCGACTGCCCTTGGTTTCATCGGATTCACAGAAACGCTTCCTGCCCTCGATGGCCCCAGGATGGGTACGTACGACCCAGCCCCCTGCGGGGCCTCCGGACCCTGCTCCCCATGAGCCGCGGAAAGAAGCGGCCCAGGCTGACTCGCGGCCCACTTCCGCGGCGTCCGAGGCATAGTGTGGGCATGAAGACGAAAGCTGCAGTCGCGTACGAAGCCGGCAAGCCCCTGGTCATCGAGGACGTCGAGTTGGATGGGCCGCGGGCCGGCGAGGTGCTCATCGAGCTCAAGGCCACTGGCGTTTGCCACACCGATGAGTTCACGCTCTCCGGCAAGGACCCGGAAGGATTGTTCCCCGTCATCTTCGGGCACGAGGGAGCGGGCGTGGTGGTCGACGTCGGGCCAGGCGTCACCAGCCTCAAGCGCGGCGACCACGTGATCCCGCTCTACACACCCGAGTGCCGGACCTGCAAGTCCTGCCTCAGCCGCAAGACCAACCTGTGCACGGCCATCCGCGCGACCCAGGGCAAGGGCCTGATGCCAGACGGCACGAGCCGCTTCTCCATCGGCAAGACCAAGATCCACCACTACATGGGCTGTTCGACCTTTGCGCAGCACACCGTGCTGCCCGAGATCGCGCTGGCCAAGGTCCGCGAGGACGCGCCCTTCGACAAGATCTGTTACATCGGTTGCGGCGTGACCACCGGCATCGGCGCGGTGATCTACACGGCCAAGGTCGAGCCGGGCGCCAATGTGGTGGTCTTCGGTCTGGGGGGCATCGGCCTCAACGTGATCCAGGGCGCGCGCATGGCCGGCGCCGACATGATCGTCGGCGTGGACATCAACCCCGCGCGCGAGGCCATTGCGCGCAAGTTCGGCATGACGCACTTCGTGAACCCCAAGCAGATCGACCAGGACGTGGTCGCGCACCTGGTGGAGCTCACCAAGGGAGGCGCCGACTACAGCTTCGAGTGCGTGGGCGACGTGAAGCTCATGCGCCAGGCCCTCGAGTGCTGCCACCGCGGCTGGGGCGAGAGCATCATCATCGGCGTGGCGGGCGCGGGCCAGGAAATCTCCACCCGGCCTTTCCAGCTGGTCACGGGGCGCGTCTGGAAGGGCACCGCCTTCGGGGGCGCGCGCGGGCGCACGGACGTCCCGAAGATCGTCGATTGGTACATGGAAAAGAAGATCGACATCGACAGCCTCATCACCCACAAGCTGCCGCTCTCGCGCATCAACGAGGCCTTCGACCTGATGCACCGCGGGGAGTCGATCCGCTCCGTGATCGAGTTTTCATGACGCGCGCTCCCTTCGAGACGCGCAGCGAACAGCGGGCCTTCGACGGAGTGCAAGGCTTCTACGAGCACCAGAGCAGCTGCTGCCAGGGCGCCATGCGCTTCGGCGTGTACCTGCCGCCCCAGGCTCTGCGTGGCGAGCCCGTGCCGGTGCTCTACTATCTGGCGGGCCTTACCTGCACGGAAGAAACCTTCGCCATCAAGGCCGGTGCGCAGCGCTTGGCCGCAGAGCTCGGCCTCGCCGTCGTGACCTGCGACACCAGTCCGCGCGCGGTGCGTTTGCCCGGTGACGATACCGACTGGGACTTCGGCCTCGGCGCTGGCTTCTATCTGGATGCCACGCAAGCGCCTTGGTCCGGTCCCTATCGCATGTACAGCTACGTGACGCGCGAACTGCCAGCCCTCGTGGAGGCCCAGTTTCCCCTGCGCGCCTCGGCGCGCGGCGTGTTTGGACACTCCATGGGCGGCCACGGCGCGCTTACGGTCGCGCTCAAGAACCCGGGGCACTACCGCAGCGTGTCTGCCTTCGCGCCCATCGTGGCGCCGAGCGACGTGCCCTGGGGCCGCAAGGCCTTCACCCACTATCTCGGGCCCGAGCGCTCCGCCTGGTCGGCCCACGACACGGTGGCCCTCCTCTCGCACGCGCGCTTTGCCGGGAAGCTTCTGGTGGACCAGGGCACCCAGGACAAATTCCTCGAGCGGGAGCTCAAGCCCGAGCTCCTGGTCTCAGCCTGCGAGCAAAGTGGCCAGGACTTCGAGCTGCGCATGCGCGACGGGTACGACCACAGCTATTACTTCGTGGCCTCGTTCGTCGGCGAGCATCTGCGCCATCACGCCGAGGTGCTCTGGGGCTGAGCTCCGCCCAGCAGGCGTGTGAGCTCGTTGGAGCGATAGAAGGGCGCGAGCACGGCGCGCACGCGCTCTTCCATGAAACCCGTGTCGTCGGCCTTGGCCAGGAGCGGTCCCAGGAAGGTCTCGAGCTCGGATTTCACCATCTGCTCGGTGACGCCCATGTCTTCGATCAAGGCGAGCACGCTGCCCTCGCCGTACTTGTCGAAGAACAGCCCCACCAGCTCGCCCATGATCTCGTGGAAGTAGGGCGTCTTGCGGAAGCGCAGCCAGAACTCGTAGCAAATCACCACGAAGTCCTCGATGTCGCGCGCGCCCACGAAGTTGAACGCCTCGGCCAGGCGCAGCGTCGAGAGCGCGTCCCATGCCTCGTCTGCCACGCTGCGTAGGGCGTCCTGGTCCACCACGTCGGTGAGATGACGCTGGGCATCGCGCACGATGCGGGCGCGGTGCTTCTCGATGTAGCGCCCCAAGAACTCCTCCACCTGGCGCTCCACCTCGGGCAGCACGCCCGCGAGCAGACCCGAGGTGAGCTCGGACAGGCGCGCAGAGCGCGGCTCGGCGCGGGTGCGATCGCTGCGAAAGAGTAGGTCGAGCAGGCCGTGGGAGAGGATGCGCGAGGCAATGGAGGCGAAGGCGTTGCTGTTGGCAGCCATGGAGATGACTTCCTGGCGCACCGACTCGAGGGCCAGGAGCTTCTCGGTGAACTCCTCGTAGGTCGTACGGCCCAGGATTTGACTCAGGGTGACGTCGGCACTGGCGGGCGACTGCACCACGCCGCGAGCCATTTCTCCGGCCAACTCCGTGATACCGCCGCTGACCCGCAGCTCGATCACCATGCGCTCGATCACACCGATGACCTGGTCGCGCGTGGCCAGATCGTTGAGGGGCACGTCCGCCAGCCACGCCATGGTCGCCCCGATGTGCTCGTCGATCAGGCGCCTGAGTCCATCCCCGCGCAGGCGCGCGAGCTCGAACTTGACGTGGGCCTCGAGCAGGGTCTCTGCGAGCTCGTTCATGGAGCGCTCTCCTTACGAGCTTTGAGCTGGGCGGCCAGTCGTTGCAAGGCCTGGCTGCGCAGCTCGCTGCGCGCTGGTTCGGCCTCGGCGCCTTCCATCTCCAGCAATCGATTGAGTTCGTCCAGCAGCACCACCACGGCGGCGTGCGCTTGCCAGGGCTCGCAGCTGCAGGCGCCCTGCAGCGTCTGCGCGAGCACGTCGAGCTTTTGCCGCAGCCCAGCCCGGAAGTTGGCAAAGGCCCCGGCCTGCTCGGCCAGCACGAAGCGCACGAGCTCGCGATCCTGGGCCACGGCCTGGAACGCTGCGCTCACCAGGGCCTCCGGCACCCCCTGCCCGCCGCCGGCAGCCTCCTTCACGGCCTGCTCCAGCTGGGCGAGCGTGGGCACCACGAACTCGTTGATGATGGCCCGGCCCAGCTCGTCCATGTCCGCGAAGTGCCGGTAGAACGAGGTCGGGGCGATGCCGGCCTCACGGGCCACTTCGCGCAGCCCCAGGCTCGAGAAACCGTGGGCGGCGGCGACCTGCAGGGTGGCTCGCAACAGGGCGTGCCGGACCCGCTCCTTCTCTTCCTTCTTCTCGGGTGACGCGCGCAAGGGCTGGGACCTCCAGAGTCGGCGCGGACATTACACCAGAATGCTTGTCAGGAACACATGTGCGCACACTTGTGCCGCGCGATCGCGGGCGCTTTTTCACGATTCGGTCACAAGATCGCGCCCGCGAGGTCGCAACTACCCGAATCGAGAAAGAAAACGTTGTCAGGGGTTTGTTCAGGCGCGCCGTGGCCGCTAAAGTCGCGGCGCCTTTTGGCCGAACCCTCTTCCAAAACGTGACGCGCGAGTGCCTCGCGCGAGCAAAACAAGGCTCCTCCATCAGCATGAAGTCGTCTCGCGGGAAGATCCTTCGCTACACCATCGACCGCTTCACGGTCTTTTGGGTACTCCTCTTCTTCAGCGTCCAGCTGACGATCTGGTATTTCGCGCCGCCGTGGCTCGCCGCCGTGCTCGCGTTGCCGCTGTACTTCGCGTCCATGATGTCGGCGTGCATCCACCACAATCACCAGCACGTGAATGTGTTCCGGAAGTCCTGGCTCAACCGCGTCTTCGAGCTGCCGCTCACCATGCAGACGGGCGTCGGGCCGTACACCTGGGTGCTCCACCACAACCTTGGTCATCACCTGAACTATCTCGAGCAGCGTGACTACGAGAAGGGTGTCGACGAGTCGCGCTGGCTGCGCAAGAGCGGCGACAAGATGGGGCGCCTCGAGTATTCGGCGTTCCTGTTCGTGAAGCACCACTTCGACGTGTACCAGGTCGGCAAGAAGCACCCGCGCATCTATCGCAACTACCTGCTCATGCGCATCCCGCTGTACACGGTGTTGGCGGTCTTGTTCTGGCTCAACCCGGCCAACACGCTGATCCTGTTCCTGGCGTTGCCCCTGGCCACGCTGTTCCACACCTGTGCGGCCACCTACGAGCACCACTCGGGGCTCGAGACCAAGGATCACCTGCTGGCGAGCCGCAACAACACCAACAGGTTCTACAACATCCTCGCGCAGAACCTCGGCTATCACACGGCCCATCACACGCGTCCTGGCCTGCACTGGTCCGAGCTGCCGGCCTTCCACGAGCAGATCGTGGCGAGCATTCCGGCCGGCCAAATCAAGACCACGTTCTTCTGAGTTCGCGGGTGGGCAGCGACCAGGCAGTCGAGCTCACGGAGCTCCTCGGACGTACGGTGACGCTCTACGTGCAGCGTCTCGGCGCGCCAGGGGCGTTTTGCTCCTTGTCACGCGAGGCCAAGCCGAGTGACCCGTCGGTGCTCTTGCCGCGCAACGAGCTCGACGAGTACGTCCATGAGGGCGACGCGCTGGAAGCCTTCGTGTACCTCGACTCCGAGGACCGTCCGGTGGCGACCCTGGCGGAGCCGAAGCTCGAGCTCGGGCAGGTGGCCTTCCTCGAGGTGCGCGACGTCAATCGCTTTGGGGCGTTCGTGGACTGGGGCCTGCCCAAGCAACTTTTGGTACCGTTCAAGGAGCAGATCCGGGAGCTGGCACCGGGGGACTGGGAGCCCATCGCGCTCGACGTCGATCGCACGGGGCGCCTGGTAGGCACGATGCGCGTGCGAGAGTTCCTGGAGGACGGCGGCGCGTTCGAGCGCAATGAGTGGGTGCCGGGCGAGGCCTGGCGCTTCGAGCCGGCGATCGGGCTGTTCGTGATCATCGAGCGGCGCTACGTGGGCTTGTTGCCTGCCCACGAGCGACACGGGTTGAAGCGCGGGGAGCAGGCGCAGTTTCGCGTCTCCCACGTGCAGCCAGACGGCAAGGTCGAGCTCTCGCTGCGCGGCTTGGGGCATGAAGAGCGGGCGAGCGACGGCGAGAAGATTCTGGCCAAGCTCAGGGCCGGCAAGGCGCCCGGACTTTCCGATCGCACCAGTCCCGAGGAGATCGACGCCCTGTTCGGGCTCAGCAAGAAGGCCTTCAAGCGGGCGATGGGCGGGCTGCTCAAGGAGGGCAGTGTGACCTTCGATCGCGACGGCTGCTTCGTGGTGCGCGAGAAGAAGTGATGCGGGGCGAGGGCTGAACAGCCCGCGCGTCACTCGAGAAGGCCGGCGTTCAGTGCGGCGGCGGCCCTGACCTGCGCCTCGAGGGTGGTGGTGCTGGCTTGGATGACGTTCGCCGATTCGTTGAAGGCATCGGGCGCACAGGTGCCGAGCTTGAACTTGGCGACGGGTGTGGTGGCGCTGCTCATGAAGGCGTCGAGGGCACCCTGGAAGGCACCTTTGGCGGCGGAGCCGAGGTCGGCACCCGCGTCGATGATGAGCTTGGATTTCTGAAAGGCGGCCAGGATGTTGGGTAGACGCGCCTTGAGCGCCTGCACGTAGTACTTCCCTTGCTCCTGGGCAGGTGCGTCGGCGCTTGCCATGAAGGTGATGTCGACCTCGAGCGACGGCGGGGTGCACTCGACCTTCAAGCTGGCGTCGGCCTTGGTCTGCGCGTCGCAGCTCGCGCTGGCGTTGCACCCAGCCATGGTCATGCAGGCCGGCGGCTTGAAGTCGCCTTCGCACTTGCCCTTGCACGTGACGAAAGCCATCGCGTTGCCTTCGCACTTGGCGGTGGCGTCGGCCGTGCAGGAGACCATGGGTCCGGAGACCGTGCACGCGCCGCTGCAGGTGCCGCTGCAGTCCGCGCCGACGTCACTCTCAATCGTGCAGCTGCCCTGACACATGCCGGTGCACTTACCCTGGCAAGTGCCTCCGTTCTGGGTGCCTTCGCAACCGCCGGAGCAGGTGCCATCGCAGGTGCCGCCACACGCGGCGTTCACATTGCCGGTTAGTGTGCAGGTGCCGGTGCACTCGCCGGTGCAGGCCACGGAAGGTCCCTTGGTGGTACAGGACGCGGTCGCGCCTGCTTCGCACGTCACCATGGCGCTGGCTTCGACCTCACAGCCACCCTTGCACTCGAAGGAGGCCGTGCCGGGATCGCAGCTGGCGTCGACCTCACAGCCTGCTTGGGCCTTGCAGTAAGCGCTGGCTTCGAAGCTGGCGTGGGCGTCGACCTCGCACCTGGCGGGCTCGGCCTTGACCTTGATGCTGGCCTGGGCGCTCGTGGTGAGCTTGGCCTTGATGGCGCCAGCGAGGCCGCCGCCCGAGGTGAGGTCTGCGGCCGTGATGCCGAAATCCGTCTCGAGGCCCTTGAGTTCGGTATCGATGCGGCGGGTGAGCGCGTCCGCGGTGGTCTCGAAGTCGAGTGCGGCCTTGAAGAACGCGTCCACCGAAGCGACGCCAGTGATTCCAGCTTGTCCCTTCGCAACGCTGGCCTCGCACGAGAAATCGCTGCTGCAGTGATCCGTGATGACCTCGGGTGAGTCCCCGCATCCCGCGTGTGCGAAGATACTCAAGGCACCTGCCAAAACGTTCGCGCCGAAGAGCACACGAGCTCTGGAGTTCACTCGTCGAAACATCGCTCAGCCTCCAACCAAAAGCAAAACGGCCGGAGGCTTGTGCCGCCGGCCGTTCATCCATGTGAATGCGAGGAGCGATCAGCTGCCGATGAGTTCGGTGCTGAAGGCGCCAGCGGCCGTGACCTGAGCCTTCAGGTCGGCGGTGGCGCTCTGAATCTCGGTGGCCGACTCCTTGAAGGCGTCGGGGCCGCAGTGGATGAGCTTGTACTTGGCCACGGGGCTAACATCTCCCGACCCGAACGCGTCGATGGCACCCTGGAAGGCGCCGCTGGCGGTGGCGCCGAGGTCGGCACCGGCGTCGACGATGAGCTCGGACTTCTTGAGGGAGGCGAGGAGCTTGGGCAGACGCGCCTTGAGCGCCTGCACGTAGAACTGCCCCTGCGCCTGTGCGGTGGCGTCGGCGCTCGCCATGAAGGCGATGTCGACCTCGATCGAGGGCGGCGTGCACTCGACCTTCAGGCTGGCGTCGGCCTTGGCCTGGGCGTCGCAGCTCGCGCTGGCGTCACACTTGGCCATGGCCATGCAGCTGGGCGGCTCGAAGTCGCCTTCGCACTTGCCCTTGCACATGACGGAAGCCATCGCGTTGCCTTCGCACTTGGCGGTGGCGTCGGCCGAGCAAGCGACCATGGGGCCGGAGACCGTGCACTCACCGCTGCAGGTACCGTTGCACTGTGCTCCGACATCGCTGTCGATTTTGCAGCTGCCCTGACACATGCCGGTGCACTTGCCCTGGCAGGTGCCGCCCTTCTGGGTGCCTTCGCAGCCGCCGGAGCAGGTGCCGTCGCAGGTACCGCCGCAGGTGGCGTTCACGTTGCCGGAGAGCGTGCAGGTGCCTTTGCACTCGGCAGTGCAGGCCACGGAGGGGCCCTTGGTGGTGCACGAAGCGGTGGCGCCCGCTTCGCAGGTCACCATGGCGCTGGCTTCGACCTCGCAGCCACCCTTGCACTCGAAGGAAGCCATGCCGGGATCGCAGCTGGCGTCGACCTGACAGTTTGCCTCGGCCTTGCACTGGGCGCTGGCTTCGAAGCTGGCGTGGGCGTCGACCTCGCACTTGGCGGGCTCGGCCTTCACCTTGATGCTGGCCTTGGCGCTCGCGGTGAGCTTGGCCTTGATGGCGCCGGCGAGGCCGCCACCGGTGGTGAGCTCGGCAGGCGTGATGCCGAAGTCAGCCTGCAGGCCCTTCAGCTCGGCGTCGATGCCACCGGCGAGCGTGTCGGCGGTGGTCTTGAAGTCGAGGGTCGCCTTGAAGAACGCGTCCACCGACGAGATGCCGGTCACCGCGAAGCCGCCCTTGGCGACGCTCTCGGTGCAGTCGAGACCGCAGATCTCCAGGCCCTTGGAGACCGGATTTTCATCGCAGCCGGGGGTCGTCAACAGGGCCGCGCCGGCCACCATGATGCCAGCGGCGCTGAGGGCACCGTAAAGTCGTGTCCTATCGAGCTTCATGAAATCACCTCTGCAGAATGTGGAAGTACGGTGGGCTTGTTCATTGCGGCGAAGCCGGTGTTGGCGCCGACCGCGGACGTGGGCACGGCCTGTCGCCGCACATCATGGCCCCTTTGGGATGCTTGGGGCCGCATCATACACATCTCGGGCCGCGACGCAGCGCGGACGTGGGAGCTTCACCCGAGTCGGGGTGGTTCGCGCGCGCCCGCGTGAGTTCCCCTGAATTAAAAGCAAAACGGCCGGAGGCTTTGCGCCGCCGACCGTTCATCCGTGTGAATGCGAGGAGCGATCAGCCGCCGATGAGGTCGGTGCTGAAGGCGCCAGCGGCCGTGACCTGAGCCTGCAGGTCGGCGGTGGCGTTCTGGATCTCGGTGGCCGACTCCTTGAAGGCGTCGGGCGCGCAGGTGCCGAGCTTGAACTTGGCCACAGCGCTGACATCGCCGGAGGAGAAGGCGTCGAGGGCGCCCTGGAAGGCACCGCTGGCGGTGGCGCCGAGGTCGGCACCAGCGTCGATGATGAGCTCGGACTTCTTGAGGGCCGCGAGGAGCTTGGGCAGACGCGCCTTGAGCGACTGCACGTAGAACTCACCCTGGGCCTTGGCGGTGGCGTCGGCGCTCGCCATGAAGGCGATGTCGACCTCGAGCGAGGGCGGCGTGCACTCGACCTTCAGGCTGGCGTCGGCCTTGGCCTGGGCGTCGCAGCTCGCGCTGGCCTTGCAGTCGGCCATGGCCATGCAGCTGGGCGGCTCGAAGTCGCCTTCGCACTTGCCCTTGCACATGACGGAAGCCATCGCGTTGCCTTCGCACTTGGCGGTGGCGTCGGCCGTGCAGGAGACCATGGGTCCGGAGACCTTGCACTCGCCGCTGCAGCTGCCGTTGCACTGCGCGCCGACATCGCTGTCGATCTTGCAGGTGCCCTGACACATGCCGGTGCACTTGCCCTGGCAGGTGCCGCCGTTCTGGGTGCCTTCGCAGCCGCCGGAGCAGGTGCCTTCGCAGGTACCGCCGCAGGTGGCGTTCACGTTGCCCATGAGCGTGCAGGTGCCGGTGCACTCACCGGTGCAGGCCACGGACGGGCCCTTGGTGGTGCAGGAGGCGGTGGCGCCTGCTTCGCAGGTCACCATGGCGCTGGCCTCGACCTCGCAGCCACCCTTGCACTCGAAGGAAGCCATGCCGGGATCGCAGCTGGCGTCGACCTGACAGTGTGCCTCGGCCTTGCACTGGGCGCTGGCCTCGAAGCTGGCGTGGGCGTCGACCTCGCACTTGGCGGGCTCGGCCTTGACCTTGATGCTGGCCTTGGCGCTCGCGGTGAGCTTGGCCTTGATGGCGCCGGCGAGGCCGCCACCGGTGGTGAGCTCGGCAGGCGTGATGCCGAAGTCAGCCTGCAGGCCCTTGAGCTCGGCGTCGATGCCGCCCGCGAGCGTGTCGGCGGTGGTCTTGAAGTCGACCGTGGCCTTGAAGAACGCGTCCACCGAGGAGATGCCCGTCACCGAGAACTGGCCCTTGGCCACGCTCTGGCTGCAGTCGAGACCGCACGCCTTGAGGCCCTGGTCGAGCGGCGAATCTTCGCAACCGGGCGCGGCCAGGAGGGTCACACCACCGATGGTCAGGGCGACGGCGCTAAGAATGCCGCCAAGTTGTTTCGTACCTAGCTTCATGTATCTCCCCTTGTCTTCTGCCTACGTTTGGAGGCGTTCCTTAAGTCGCGTCTGAACTCGAAGCAGCGTGTGCTTGGTTCTAGGTGTCAACGAGACCGAAGCCCCCGGTCGACCGGGCGCGACGGTAGCACGCAGCAATCAGCTTTCGTCGAGAAAAGAGCCAAAAAGAGCGGTGTGAGGAATGCGTTTCAAGCGCATGGCGCGCACATGCACGGCCGCGACGCGGGGCCTGCACCATCGCTTCACTGGGGACTGATTTAACCTTTGTCGCGTCAAGCTCGCCCCGAACACCACTCGCCGCGGCACAGATTCCCGAGGCCCCGTCCTTCTTACAGGCCATGCTGCAAAGCCGGTTCGTCATCTGCTGTCGGACAAGGTACGGTTGGCTCCCATGATCGAGCCCAGTGAAATCGAACAACTGTTAAGGGCTGCTTTTCCAGACGCCGCGGTGCTCGAGATCGAGGACCTGACGGGGACCAAGGATCACTACCAGGCCACCATCGTCAGCGGCAAATTTCAGGGCCTCACGCGCGTGGCCCAGCACCAGGCCGTGTATCGCGCTCTCGGCGATCTCATGAAAGGCCCGATCCACGCGCTGGCGCTGAACACCTACACGCCCGAGGCCTACGCCAAAAAGCGCCTCACTTGAGCGCGGTGTCCGCGTTGACTCTAACGTCTCAGCGCTTTGACCGCGGGCGCACGCGATCCACGTTGCCACCGCCGCTGTCGCGCACCGAGTAGGAGCCGTCCACGGCGGGTTCCCTGAGCTTCTGCTCCGGCTGTTTGGCCTGGGCGTCGACTACCGTCTCGCGCGCGAAGCGCTGCGGGTCCTTGGGGGCGCTTGGTTGCGCGTTCAACTGGTGCAAAGTGACACGGTCGCGGCCCGCTCCCTTGCTCTCGTAGAGGGACGCATCGGCCCCGGCGACGAGATCGGCGGGAGAGCGGTACTGCAGTTCCTTCGTCAGGAGCGCCACGCCGATGCTGGCAGTGACTTGAAGGCTGCGTCCGGCCACCTGCACCGACGTCTGTGCGATGCGCGCGCGTAGACGCTCGGCCAGGACCTGAGCACCGCTCGCATCGCTGCCGCGGGCGATCACGGCGAACTCCTCGCCGCCATAGCGCGCCGCCACGTCCTCCGCGCGCAGGCTCTCCACCAGCACTTTCGCGGTGGCACCCAACACAGCGTCGCCGGCGGCGTGCCCGTAGCCGTCGTTGACCTTCTTGAAGTGATCGAGGTCGATCAGCATCACGGCCAGCACTCCACCGTGGCGCTTCACGAAGGCGTATTCGGCCTGCATGCGGTCGTCGAAATAGCCGCGATTGTAGAGGCCCGTCAGCCGATCTCGCACCGCCGCTTCGTACATCGAGCGCGTGAGCTCCAGCTCCTCTGCATCGTGCAAAGCAAAGCGCAACACCACGCTGCCGAGCGTGATGAGCTCTCCGCTCTTGAGGCGATGGCGCGCGGTCAGTCGCTGGCCCTCCACGAAGGTGCCATTGCGGCTCTCGAGATCGGTGACCGCGAGTGTGTCGCCCTCGCGATCGAAGCGTGCGTGCGTGCGCGAGAGGCTGGGATCCTCGATGCGCAAATCGGCCTCGAGGCCACGCCCGATCACCGCGTGCGAGCCCTCCACCGTGAGCACTTCGCCGGCGTGGGGACCCTTCACCACCAGGAGTGCGAGCGCGCTGCGCTTGGAGCGGGCACCGATCGGTACGGTGATCTCCTGCGTTACGTCATCGCTGCTGGTCCGGGAACTTCGCCCCGACAAGGTCTCGATCACTTTCTGCGATCGCATCGTCGGCGCACACACCCGTCATGGACTGACGGCCGTGCCCGGACCCCCCGCGGTCGCACGGGGACTACTCTACTACTCTTTGGCCGTGAAACCGCGTCGTTCGATCATCCGCCGCAATGTGGAGGTGGGTTGGCGAAGGGCCTGGTAGGTCGTCGTGTAGGCGTGTGTAAGGATGGCGCGCCGGGCCGCGAAGTTCATGGGGGAGTGCATGAAGAGCGTGGCATCGCTCGGGTCGGGTTCGAGGACGTGGACCTCGGTGTGAGGGTTGGCCTCGCGGTAGCGTGCCAGGCCGGCCCGCAAGCGGGCGTCGCTGCGCATGCGGACCGACTGGTTGTAGACCCACAGGAGCCCCTTGTCGCGCACACGCTTTTGCGGCCCGTGGCCGGTGGGGATGTCACGCAGGTGAACCTGGGAGCGAATCGGCACCATCGGGTTCACGATCAGGACCGCCTGGGCACCGAGCTCCATGGCGACGTCGAGATGGGCGATGTCGCCCAGGCCGGCATCGATGTAGTCGCGCTCGGCCACGCGCACCGGGGCGAACAGGATGGGCAGAGCCGAGGCGGCCGCCACAGCCTGCGACAGCGGCACGTCGATGTTCGGCGCGCTGCCAAACACGCGGCGCTCGCCCGCGTCGAGGTCGAACGCAACCAACGCGAGCGGACGCGAGAGCTCAGCGAACGAGTTTGGGATGGAGCGTCGCTCCATGAACTCGGCAAGGAAGCGCTCGTAGGCTTCCAAGCTGAAGAGGCCGGCGGGCAAGGAGTCCACGAAGCGCTCGAGTTCGTTCCAGACATCGGCGTCGAGTGGACTCGCGATCACCGAACCCATCGCGCGCCGGCCCGCGCTCAAGACGGTGGAGATCACGCGCTTGAACTCGCTACCGTGAAAATGAAACATGTGCTGACGGCGCAGCGGGAAGAAGTCGTCGGCGGGATCGAGGAGCGCACGATAGAGGCGGCTCGCGCGCAGGCCCCCGGCGAGCGCCATGGCCACCGTGGCACCCGAGCCAGTGCCCACGAAGGCGTCGAAGTCCGAGGCGTGAAAGCCCGTGAAGAAATCCTCGAGCGCCGCCAGGCAGCCCACCTCGTAGAGCGCGCCGGTGACGCCGCCTCCGCACAGGCACAGGCCCGTCCGTGGGCCGCTCGCGTGTCGCGAGAGGGTGGGGCGATAGGACGCTTTTTCGAGCTCACTCATGGGCGCCATCCTCGCTCGACGCGCCCTCGAGGCGCGTGATTGCGAACAGCAGGCCGAGCCCGAGCAGGAGGGGCGGCCAAACCAGATAGTGGGGTAGATGATCGGTGGTCAGGGATGGAACGTTGAACCCGCGCACCGCCACCAGGTGCTCGGGAAGCAGCACCGGTACCGCATTGAAGGCCCCATGCAGGGCCACGCCGGGCCACACGGAGCGCGTCGCGAGCGCGAGCCAGCCCAACAGGACGCCCGCCACGGTCGCATACAGGGCGGGCACAGCGCCGAGGTGAACCACGCCGAACAACACCGAGCTCAACAAGATCCCGAAGGCCGGGCCGTAGCGGCGGCTGAGTCCGAACATGAAGATCCCCCGGAACAGGAGCTCTTCCATCAGCGGGATCACCCCGGCCAGGCACAGGATGACGACGGCGCCCTGTCCCAGGGTGCGGGCTTCGAGCAGGTTTTGCAGGGCCAGCTGCTGCTCGAGCGGATCGGGGCCGAACACGGAGCCGTGGAGCAGGTTCGAGAGCTCGGTGAGCGGGAACTGCAGGCAGGCCCCAGCCAGGAGGCACAGGCCCAGCGTGCGGCTCGCCACGGGACGCAGGGAGAGGGCGTCCGGGAGCTCGGATTCGGGGTCCATGAGGCGCAGCCCGAGCAGCAACGATGTGCCCATGGCGGCGGCCTGAATCAGCGTGAGGTTGAGCAAACTGCCGCGCACGTGGCGTTCGGCCTCGGCCAACGAGGTATCGCGACTGAACGCGGAGAGCGCGGCCAGGCCTGCCCCCAGGCCGATCATCAGCGCGACGGTGAGCACCAATAGGGCCAGCGCGCCGAACAGGGATAGGCTGCGTTGGGAACGCTCAGGCACTTCCCAAGTATGCTTCGTTGCCCGGGAATTGCTAAGCTCGCGGCCACATGAAGAAGCCCCTAGCGGTCGTCCCAGCCGGATTGTTTGCTCGCCAGCGGGCCAGCGCATTGGGTGCGCTCGGCGCCGCGCTCGTGCTGAGCCTGGCCATGGGAGGCTGTGCGGCGCGCGCCCGGCCACCGCAGGCGCCTCAGGTCGCCGTGCCCGAGACGCTCGACGCCGTGAGCGCAGTCAAGGTCGAGCGCGCGTATCGCCGGCTCGATCCCAGCGATCCTCAGCGCAAGGACATCCGCGCCAGCCTGGTGCGGTTCCTGGTGACCGAGGCCGAGCGGGTCCACGCCGCCGATGAGTACGACGCGACCGTGGAGAAATTGGCCCGCATTTCGTCGCTGTACTACCCGAACGAGCTCGAGAGCGGTCTGCTGCCCGAGACGCTCGCGCTGGCCAAGTACCTGCGCAAGCAGGGCGAACCCAAGGGCGACGAGGCGCGCGTGCTGTCGGCCTTGTGGATCGAGAAGACCCTGGAGCCGCACAACCCGGAGCCCAAGACGCAGTACGAGCAGCTGCGGCGCTGGAGCGATGAGGCGCGCGAGAACCTCGGTGGGGTGGCCGATCATCTGACGGGACTCATCGAGGTCATGGCCGAGCACGCGCGTTTGACGCCGGCCCCGGACATCCTCGACAACCTCGCCAATCTGTTCGTGGAGCGCCGACAGCAGCTCGTGAAGGCGCTGGGGCCCGACGGCCAGTCGCCGCCCACGCCCGGAGAGCTGTCGTTCCAGGACTATCGCGAGGCCACCGTGGCGCTCAGTCGGGCTCCGCTCGACATCGCGGGGGTGTACCTGGCGCACGACGATTTCCAGAGCGCGCTGGCGCGCCTGCGCCAGCTCGAGACCGTGACCGGACTCGAGCCACGCATTCGCACGGTCGTCGAGATCGTGGCGGAGAGCAAGCCCGAAGCCCCCGATGCGTTGCTCGCGCTCTCGCGGGCATACATCGAGGGCAGCGATCCGGGCGTGGCTCGCACGCTGTGCACCTATGGCGTGCGCGCCTTCCGGCAGGACTCGCGCTTTCCGCAGTGTCTGGGCCGCATCGCGGCGGGCGACGACGACTATGCCGAAGCCACCACGGACTACGCCGAGGCCATCCAGCTCGCCCCCGAAGAGCGCGAGCTCTACGACGAGGCGCTCGAGGTGCTCGCCAACCTGATGCGCGGCGAGATGTTCGACAGCGACCCGAGCGAGACACGGGCGCTCGCCGAGCAGGCGCGCAACATCCTCGACGAGCGCGTCAAGCGCTGGCCCGACGTGCCGCCTCCGGTGGCCGTGGACGAACTCGAGCTCGCGGTGGGGCTGGCCGAGATGAGCGCGGGCAATGTCGACGAGGCCCGGCAGCACTTCGAGATCAGCCTGGAACGCCGTGAGTCCACGCGCGCGCTGATCCAGCTCGGGCAGCTCAGCGCACGCCTCGGCAGGTACGAAGAGGCCGACAAGTACCTGCGACGGGCCCTCGAGCGCACCACCCAGCGCGACACCGAGGAGTCTCGGCTCAAGGCGCAGATTCTCGAGCAGATCGGCGACGCCGAGCGCGCGCGCGGCGACCAGGTGGCGGCCAAGCGCTCCTACGGGGAGGCGCTCGCTCTGTGGGACGCGGGCACCCGCGCCAACGACGAGGCTCCTCAGCGCGCGTTCACCCAGATCCGTCGAGGCATCCTGCTGTCGCGCCTGGACCGCAAGAAGGAGGCCGCCGATGCGTTCGAGCTCGCCATGCAGGCCGCGCCGGACAACCGCGAGACCTACGCCCAGATCCTTTCCTACCTGGTGGTGGCTCAGCCCGACCCTTCGCTGGCGGAGTCCATCGTGGCGCGCGCCCAGCGCCAGCTGACGCTCGATCCGGAGTGGAAGACCTATTTCTCGCTGTGGGCCAAGGCCGTGGCGGGTCGCGCTCACGCTGCGAGCCCCGGTGATGTGGATCGCTTGCTGGGCCGCCTCTCCCGCTCCGAAGCCTGGTGGGGACACCTGGCGGCGTTCGGCCTGGGCAGCATCGACTACGCCAAGCTCTCGGGGCTGGCGAAGACGCGCGGCGAACACACCGAAGCGGACTTCTACGAAGCCGTACGGCGCGCCAGCACCGGCGATCTGACGGGCGCGCGGGCCCTGTTCAAGGCCGTGATCGACTCGCACATGGTGGGCTTCTACGAATACCAGATGGCGCAGGAGCTGTTGCTGCTCGACGACGCCACGCTGTCGCGGGGCAGCGCGCTCGTGGCGCCGGCTGCAGACGTCGCGCCTGCAGCCGCCGCACCAGCCACAGCGGTTCCCGCACCCACCGCGAGCGCCAAGTAACGCTGCGCAGAGTTACGCGCCGAGTGCGTCGAAGGCTTGGATGACCTCGGGCGGTGCCTGCACCAGCTCGATGAGCACGCCTTCGCCGCTGAGCGGGGACTCTTCGTTGCCCTTGGGGTGGATGAAGGTGACGTCGTAGCCAGCGGCGCCCTTGCGGATGCCACCGGGCGTGAAGCGCATGCCCTTGGACTCGAGCCAGCTCACGGCCGCGCGGATGTCGTCGACCCAGAGACCGATGTGGTTGAGCTGCGGGTCGTTGACCTTGGGCTTCTTGTCGGGGTCGATGGGCTGCATGAGGTCGACTTCGACGCGGAAGGGACCACTGCCCAGCACCGCGATGTCTTCATCGACGTTTTCCTTCTCGGACTTGTAGTTGCCCTCGAGGTGCAGGCCGAGCGTGTCGACCCACAGCTTCTTGAGGCGCCCCTTATCGAGCCCACCGATGGCGATCTGTTGAAGTCCCAACACGCGAAAGGGTCTCTTTTCCACGGCCTTCTGCTCCTTCTCTCACTTCTTCACGGAGATGCCGATGACATCCCGAACGCGGCTCAAGGTGGCCTGCGCGATCTTGCGTGCGCGCTCTGCGCCGTGCTCGAGGATCTTGTCGAGGCCCGCTTCGTCGGCCCGCAAGGCCTGATAGCGCTCGCGCATGGGCCCGAGCTCCGACTCCATGGCGGCGAGCAGATCTTGCTTGGCGTGTCCCCAGCCGTAGTTACCCGCGGCCAGCTTGGCGGAAAGCTCCGCCGCCTTGGCTTCACCAGCCACCTGCTTGTAGATGGTGAACACGGTGGTGCCCTCGGCCTGCTTGGGCTCCTCGAGCGACTCCGAGCCCGTGACTACACTCATCACGGCCTTCTTGAGCTCTTTCTGCGTGCCGAACAGCGGGATGACGTTGCCGTAGCTCTTCGACATCTTCTGACCGTCGAGCCCGGGTACCAGCACCTCGTCTTGGATCACGGGTTCGGGCACCACCAGCGTGCCTTCGCCGAACACGTGGTTGAGCCGCAGTGCGAGGTCGCGCGCGATCTCGATGTGCTGCTTCTGATCGCGGCCCACGGGTACCACGTTGGTGTCGTACAGGACGATGTCCGCGGCCATCAGCACCGGGTAGTTGAAGATGCCGGCGTTCGGGGCCTGGCCCTTGGCGAGCGCGTCCTTGTAGGCGTGTCCGCGCTCGAGCTGCCCGGTGGCCGTGAGGCAGGCGAGGATCCACGTGAGCTCGAAAACCTCGGGCAAGGAGGATTGCCGGTAGAGCAGGGTACGCTCCGGGTTGAGCCCAGCAGCAAGCCATGCTGCGGCGACGTCGTAGATCATCGTGTGCAGCGCGCTGCGGTCGTTGACCGTGGTGAGCGCGTGGTAGTCGGCGATGAAGTACAGCGTGCTTTCGTAGGTTTCGGCGAGCCGCAACGCGGGGCGAATCGCTCCCAAATAGTTGCCCACGTGGATGGTGCCGGTGGGTTTGATGCCTGTCAGGGACCGCTGCACTTACTCTCTCTCCGTTGCGTGCTCGTGCGCGGACCCGCGCACTTTGGATTGCCTGATTCGCGGTGGATAGCAGAACGCCTCCCCGCCGCTAGCTGGGCGGGCATAGGATCGATGCGTGCGCAATTTCGTGGATTGGCTGCAGTCGACGGGAGCACCCCAGTTCAGCCGCCTGCACGGCGGCGAAACCCCTCGTGTTCCAGATGTCTTGGCGGTGGGCGAGCTGAAGGTGGTGTACCAGCCTATCGTGGACCTCCGCTTCAAGCGGGTGTTCGCCTATGAGGCCCTGGTGCGCAGCTCCTCCCCGCATTTCCAGGGGCCGCCGGCCCTCTTCAGCGAGGCCCTCAAAAGCCGCCAGCTGGGTGCCCTCGGGCGCATCATCCGGGAGCTCACGGTGGAGCACGCCCCGGCCTGCCCGCTGTTCGTGAACATCCACCCCAACGAATTCGACGAGGGCTGGCTGGTGCAACCCGACGACCCCGTGTTCCGCCACGAGCACGGCGTGTATCTGGAGATCACCGAGTCGGTTCCCCTCACGCATTTCGCCATGTGCCACAACGTGCTGTCCGAGATGCGCAGCCGCGGCGCGTTCCTCGCCGTCGACGACCTCGGAGCGGGCTACTCGAACCTGAAGTACATCGCAGATCTCTCGCCCGAGATCGTGAAGCTGGATCGTGAGTTGGTGGTGAATCTGCGTCCGGGCACGCGTCAACACCTGCTAGTGCGGGCCATCGTGCGGCTCTGCGAGGAGCTCGGCACCAAGGTCGTCGCGGAGGGCATCGAGACCGAGGCCGAGGCGAGCGCGGTGATGGACACGGGAGCGCACTACGGGCAGGGCTACTACTTCGCCAAGCCCGCGTATCCACCGCCGTTGGCCAAGCTGGACGTGGTTCGCGCCGCGTCCTAGCACGCCGCGTCCGGCTAGCGTCTCCGTTCGAGCTCGCTCAGGAGGGCCTGCTCCGCGCGACGCCAGGCGCCCTCGAGGCCTTCGAACGTTGCAACGACTTCCTCGGGCGAGTCGGGCTCGTTCTCGAGCGTGCCTTGCAGCGCACGCGCCCGCCGTGCGACGTCTTTGGCCCCCACCATCGCCGCTTGGCCTGCCACCGCGTGGGCAGCCTCCGCCGCAGCTGCCCAAGCCTCCGCTTGCAGCAAACGCCGGAGCTCCTCGAACTGCTCATGCTGGGAGGCCCGCGTCTGGGCTACCACCCGGGGCAGCACCGCCTGTCCGTCGCGGCCCGTGAGACCCCGCAGAATCCTCGATGACTTTGGGGTCGAGCGGGTTGTCGGGATCGGGCGCGGACGCCTCTTGAGCTGGGCTCGCGTTGGCCGTTTGGGAGAGTCCCTGGGTCTCTGCTTCACTCAGCAAGGTGAGCAGGGCGGCGCGCGAGAGCGGCTTGGCGAGTACGCCGTCGATGGCCGCGAGCTCGCTCAGTTGCTCGTGGGCGAACAGGTTGGCCGTGAGCAGATAGATGCGCACCGGACGCTCGAGGCGCCTGGTCTGGCTGAGCCTGCGCAGCGCCACGGCAGTCTCCGCACCATCGGCGTCGGGCATCTGGTAGTCCAGCAAGACGAGATCGAATGCCTGGCTCGCCATCAAGCGTTGGGCCTCGTTGCCGCCTGCGGCGCACTCCGTTTGCCATCCGGAGAGCTCGAGCATGGCGCGCAGGAGCTCGCGCGCGGGTGCGCTGTCGTCCACGATCAGAGCGCGCCCGCCGTGCAGCGCGTGCTGTGGCAACGGCGAAGGGGGCCGAGTGGCGGCCTCGCGACGCAACTCATCCACACCGGCGAGCGGCAGGAGCACGCGGATCTTGGTGCCCCGTCCCAACTCGCTCTCGACCTCGAGCGTGCCTCCCATGTGGGTCACCAGGCGGTGCGCGATGGCGAGGCCCAGGCCCACGCCGCCGTAGCGTCGGCGCGTGCTGCCGTCGGCTTGCTGGAACGGGGCCAGTACGCGTCGAGCCTCCTCCAGGTTCATGCCGATACCGGTGTCGCTGACCTCGACCTGGACCTGCTGCACGCCGCGCTCGCGGGCGGTGCTGCGCAGGCTCAGCGCAACCTCGCCGCGTTCGGTGAACTTCACCGCGTTGTCGAGCAAGTTGCGCACGATCTGCAGCACGCGCGCGGCGTCGGCCTCGACCCAGACCCGCTGCGCTTCGTGGTCGAAGCGCAGGGCGAGCCCCTTGACGCGCGCGCTGGGCTCCGCGGACTCCACCAACGTCTGCAGCGCGGTCACGAGCTCCACCGGTTCGCGCTCGAGACTCAAGCCGCCCGCTTCGAGTGCCGCCAGGTGCAGCAAGTCGTCCACCTGACGCTGCATGGCTCCGCACTGACCGCGGATCAGCTCTACATAGCGCCGCTGCTTTTCGTCGAGCGTACCCGCCTCGAGCAGCTCGGCGAAACCCGAGATGCAATGGGCCGGTGAACGCAGCTCGTGGCTCACGTTCGCGAGCAGCTCCGAGCGTGCGATCACGGCGCTCTCGGCGCGCTTGCGCAAGTTGCGGAGCTCCTGCTCCATGCGCTTTCGCTCGTCGATGTCGCGCACGCTGGTGCGATAGCCCGCCGGGTTTCCCGTCGAGTCCGTGAGACTCTGCCAGGAGATCGCCACCCAGCGTTCCACGCCGTCTTTACGCACGATGCGAAACTCGATGTCGTTGCCGCTGCCGCGTCGCTCGGCGTCACGCACGATGGCGCTGACCAGGGCCCGATCGTGCTCGTGCACCAGGCTCACCGGGTAGTCCGCCATGGCCAGGCACTCGTCCACCGCGTAGCCGGTGATGCGCTCCACGGCGGCGTTCACCCAGCGCGGACGTCCTTCGGCGTCGACCCAGGTCTCCCAGTCGTAGGTGTACTCGGCGATGATGCGGAACAGGTCGGGTGTGGGGGCACCGCCGCCCGCGTCCGAATGGGGCCGACTCACGGCTCAGCTCTCCGCGTCGACCAGTCCCTGGGCGATCGCATAGCGGGTCAGCCCGGCCACGTCGTGCACGCCCAGCCGTTCCATGATGCGCGTGCGGTGGTTGGTGACCGTCTTCTCGCTCAGGATCAAGCGAGTGGCGATTTCCTTGGTGCTCATCCCGCTGGCCACCAACCGCACCACTTCGCGCTGACGACTGGTGAGCTGCTGGTCGCATTCGGGTGTGACGGCCGCCTCGTGCAAGAGCTGGCTGGTCTGGCTGCAGTAGAACACGCCGCCTGCCGAGACTCGGTCGATGGCCTCGCGCAGCTCGCGCAGGGGAGCGCCCTTGGTGACCACGCCGTGGGCGCCGCGCGCGGTGGCCTCCTTGACGATGGCTGGACGAGAGTGCGCCGTGAGCACGACGACGCGTGAGCCACGCGACGTCGACTTGATCTCACTCAAGAGCTCGAACCCGTGGGCGTCCGGCAGCACCAGATCGAGCAGCACCAGATCGAAGCGACCCTTGGTCAACGCGCTGCGCGCCTCGGCGCCGGTCCCGGCGGACTCGGTCTCGTAGTGCACGCTGGCGAAGAGCTCTTCGAGCAATTCGCGCAAGGTGGTTTGGTCTTCGACGATCAGGGCCCGCTTGGCGGCGGACGGGCGGGATTTGGTGAGCATTCTTTTTGTGAACCTTGGGGGGTTCCCTCTATTCCGGGGGGTGGGCAAAAAGTCCACAGTGTACCCGGGGTGGAGTCTCGCGTGACCTATTCAGGATGACGCAAAACCTCATCACGGTCGCAGGCAAGCTTGGGTGCCCGCGTAAATGCGCGGCTTTTCGAGCGCTGCGAGCCCTGCTCTCGCGTCGGTGAGGGCCCCCGACTGGGTCCTCCGGGCTCACCGAATGCGCTCCCCAACGCGGCTAGACGCTGTCTGGTCCGCTTTGGTTCCCACCACCTCCTCGGGCGCCGTGCTCCGCGCGGTCGTCCCGCTTGAACGCCCCTCAAGAATCACGGGGCAGGCGAGCCAACCGTGAGAAATCCGCGCGCTCGCCCGTGAGAACTCCGCGGACTGCGCCATGTAAGCGCGTTTTGCAGCAGAAACGCTGGTGGCACATGCGCTGCATTGGCGGGCGCTGCGCGGCGGACTCTCGGGTTCACGCGCCGCCAAACAAGGAGAACGAGGAATGCACGCAGATGCTGCGAAGGGAGCGAGCGCCGGCCGGAGAGCTTGGTTCAGGCTCTCACTGGTGTGGGCGTTGACTGCTGTGGGATGCGCGAATCAGGGCTCGGACGCCGAGGCTACGCGCGAGGACTCGCTCGAGGTTGCGGAGACCAAGAACGAGTCTCTCTCGAGCAAGCCCAACATCGTGTACATCGTGACCGACGACCTCAACACCGAAGTGTACGACCGGCAAACCGGGCTCAAGTCGTTGCTCGATCAACAAGGCACGGTGTTCAACAAGCACTTCGTGAGCCTCTCGCTGTGCTGCCCCTCGCGCACGGCGGTCCTGCGCGGGCAGTTCGCGCACAACAGCGGCGTGTTCTCCAACGGTGGAGAGAACGGCGGCTTCGGCAAGGTCTACGCCGACGGCCTGGAGAGCAGCACGATCGCTACGGCGCTGCAGGGGGCGGGGTACCGCACGGCTCTGTTCGGCAAGTACTTGAACGGCTATCCCGGCGAGGGCCCCTCGAAGACCTATATCCCGCCGGGCTGGACGCGCTGGTTCGCCGCCAACGGTGGCAGTCCGTACTCCGAGTACAACTACGACCTCAACGAGAACGGCACCACGGTTCACTACGGGAGCACGGCCGCGGACTACGGCGTGGACGTCGTAGCGAACAAGGCCACCACCTTCATTCGCAACTCCACCAACAACTTCCCCAACAAGCCCTTCTTCCTCTACATCGCGCCCTTCGTTCCGCACGGCCCGGCAACACCGCCGCCTCGCTACGAGGACCGATACCCCAACGCCAAGGCGCCACGCACGGCCTCCTTCAACGAGGCCAACGTGGGTGACAAGCCTAACTGGGTGAAGAACAAGGCGCTCCTGACTCAGAATCAGATCGATGCCATCGACGCCCTCTATCGCAAGCGCTTGCAGACGATGCTTGCGGTCGAGGACCTCGTGCGCAACGTGATCGACACCCTCAGTGCAACCGGTCAGCTCGCCAACACGTACATCTTCTTCACTTCGGACAACGGGTTCCACCAGGGCCAGCACCGCTTGACCTCGGGCAAGAACACGGCCTACGAGGAGGACCTGCGCGTACCGTTGATCGTGCGTGGACCCGGCGTGCCGGTGGGCCGCGTGGTCAACAAGATCACGGCCAACGTCGATTTCGCGTCGACCTGGGCCGACCTCGCTGGCGTCGCCTCCCTCCCACAGTTCGACGGTCGCTCGTTGGTGCCGTTCCTCCGCAACCTGACGCCGAGCCCCTGGCGTCAGGCCCTGTTGCTCGAGCATGCGGGTCCGAGCATCACGCTGCCCAGCGCCGACGGCACCCTGGAGCCCCAGGATGACTTCGACGTGCAGGCGCAGGCCACCGGTGGCACGCCCGTGTTCGTCGGAGTGCGCACCGCCGATCGCACCTACGTGGAGTACGACACCGGCGAGCGCGAGCTTTACGACAACGTCGCCGACCCGGATCAGCTCGACAACTCCTACGGCACGGCGAGCGCGGCTCTCAAGGCCAGCCTTTCCAGCTGGACGACCAACCTCAAGAGCGCCGCTGGAGCCCAGCTGCGGGCCGCCGAAGAGGTACAGCCCTGAGCAGCACGGGTCGCTGCGAGGTGAGGCTCGCCATGCAGGGCGTGACGAAGCGGCAGCGAAGTCTGCTGATCGGAGTCGTGCTCGGCATCGCGAGTGCTTGGTGGGGGTGCGGCTCGGAGTCGGGGGGCTCCGAGCCGCGAGCGGCCGCCAAGGTCGAGCCGCGCAGCGACCCCGGGGCGCGAGCGAGCGTGCAGCGCCCTGAGCCACTCGCGTCGGACCACGGGCGCGTGCTCTACGCCAGGATGTGCGCGGTCTGTCACGGTGCCAGAGGCGAGGGGTATCGTGCAGACAACGCGCCTGGCCTGGCGCACCCGGAGTTCTTGGCCAGTGTCAGCGACGAGGCGCTGGCGGTCGCGATCATGGACGGCCGCGCGGGCACGACCATGTCGGCGTGGCACCTGTCCCATGGGGGCCCGCTGTCCGATCGCGATGTAGTGAGTCTCATCGAGTTCTTGCGCACGTGGTCCAGGGCTGCGCCTGCGGCGCTCGATGCGAGTCCGCCGCGAGGGGAGCCCGCCGCAGGCCGACGCCTGTTCGCGAAGGAGTGCGCGCGCTGTCACGACCCAGCCGGTCCCTACGTGCGCATCACGTCGCGTGAGTGGCTCTCCACCGCGACGCCCGGCTTTCTGCGTCATGCCTTGCGCGTTGGGCGCGTGGGGACGCCGATGGCGAGCTTTGCAGACCTGGGTGAGCGAGCCATCGAGGATCTCGTGGCCTACTTGACGAGTCTGCCGGCGTGGCCAACTCCGCAGCCTCCACCGCTGACTGCGCGCCCACCGCCGTTGCCGCTCGGACCGGTCCCCTTGAACCCGCGTGGACCTTCTCCTCGAGGCTTTGCGCCGTTTCCACGTATGACCTCGGTGGACGTCGTGCATGCGCAGCTCGCACGTGGAGCCCGCATGGTCTTGATCGACGCACGCGTACCCTCCGACTTCGTGCAGCTCCGCATCGAGGGCGCTGTCAGCGTGCCCTTCTACGATCCTGCGCCTTACTTCGCTGCGCTCCCCAAGGACACCTGGTTGGTCTGCTACTGCGGTTGCCCGCACGCCGAGTCGGGTGCGCTCGCGGAGCAGCTCGTCGCCGCTGGCTTCCGCAAGGTCACGGTGCTCGACGAGGGACTCGGTGAATGGCTCGCGCGGGGATATCCTGTCCACAGCGGCGGCGAACACTGATAGCCTCGCGTGAATGGCTGCATCGTTTTTTGTGAGCCGCGCGTCAGAGGATGCGCGCGTGAACCGCGTGATGCGGAGTTTCCTTCGAAACAGGTCGTCTATCGCGATTGCCGGGGCAGCACTGCTTTGGTCATGCTCGGGCGACGGAACGCGCGCAGGCGACCACGTAGGCGATGGTGGCAAAGCGGACGGAGGTGGCTCCGCATGTGCCGGTCAGCCCTACGTTTGCGAGGGAAATCGCGCCGTGTCCTGTGGTCCGGACGCGGGTGCGGCCCAGGACTGCAGCGCCCTCGGCAAGGTATGCAACGAGTACTCGGGCTGCGCGGACTGCATTCCCGAGCAAGCCTCGTGCGAGAACGGCCAGGCCACTTGGTGTTCCCCCAAGGGCGAGCTGCTCGCATTCGAGTGCGACCCGGTGCAGGGGCTGACGTGCGATCCGGATGGCTGCAAGGGCGCATGCACCCTGGGCGAGGTCCATGATAGCTACATCGGTTGCGACTACTACCCCACCGTCACGCTGAACCCCGTGTGGAGCGGCTTCACGTTCGCCATCGCGGTCTCCAACGCGTCGGGTGCCGACACCAAGGTGACCATCACGCGCGGCGACGCTGTGGTGAAGGAGGAGATGGTCGGAGCCGGTGAGCTCAAGAGCATCCCGCTCGACTGGATCCCGGAGCTCAAGGGTGGCGATTCGCAGTGCGCCACGCCGCCTCCTGCGGGGGGCACGCGCCTGGTCGCCAACGGCGCATATCGCGTGCGCGCCGATCGGCCTGTGACGGTGTATCAGTTCAGTCCGCTCGACTACGAGCTCTCGCCCCGCCCGGCCGCCTGCCCTGTGATCGCAGAGTGCTCGACCAAGTCCAATGAGACCCGCTGTCTCTCCTACACGAACGATGCCTCGTTGCTGTTGCCCGCCTCGGCGCTCACAGGTAGCTACACCGCGCTTTCCTGGCCTACGCAGGACAATGGCTCGGGCTTCATCGCCGTCACGGCCACGGAAGATGGCACCGAGCTGACGCTCACGGGGCAGGGCGCCACGGTGGCTGGCGCCGGCATCGGGTCCACTGCTCAGGGCACGGTCTCGATGAAGCGGGGCGACGTGCTCGAGGTGGTGGCTGCGGCCAACGGAGATCTGAGTGGGACGCGACTGCGCGCGAACAAGCCCATCCAGGTGCTCGGTGGTCACAGCTGCGCGAACGTGCCTACCAAGGGCATCGACACCTGCGACCACATCGAAGAAGTGCTGTTCCCCGAGGACACGCTCGGCAAGGACTACCTGGTGACGCTCGGTATCTTTGCCAACCAGCAGACGCTGTGGCCGTCGGTAGTGCGTGTGGCGGCCATCCAGGACGGCACGAACGTGAGCTTCGATCCGCCGCTGTTCCCGGCCAAGACCCTCAACGCCGGCGAGATCGTGCAAGTGGAGCAATCCGGGGCGAACGCTCAGCCGGTGCACGTGATGGGCGACAAGCCGATCCTGGTCACGACCTACATGGTGGGGCAGGAGGCCCTTCCGGAGGCTCATTTCGTGGGCGATCCATCGATGTCGATCGCGGTGCCCACCGAGCAGTTCCGGCAGTCCTACATCTTCACCGCGCCCACCAGCTACGCGATCAACTTTGCGAGCGTGATCGCAAAGCCGGGAGCCAACGCCAAGATCGACGGCGTGGTCGTGGAAGACTCGGCCTACACGCCCATCGGGAGCAGCGGCTACGGTGTGGCGCACGTGGAGCTGAGCTCGGACACCTCGGTGCACACGCTCGAAGCGAGCCAGGAAGTCGGACTCTCGGTGTACGGCTATGGGAGCTTCACGAGTTATATGTACCCCGGCGGAGCTGATCTCGATCGCATCACGGTGCCCCCGATCCTCTGACCCGTCTCGGCCTTCCCGAGGCTCAAAAACAAGCGCAAACAAAATGGCCTCTTCAAGGATGAATCTTTGGAGGGTTATCCTGCCTTTTCCCGTCGTGCTTTGCTGGCGGGCGGACCCGCCCGCTTCGACCGAGATCCCGGAGTTGCCATGAACACGTCGCCCAACCGCGCCATCTCCAACGGTGCATTTCAGGCCTTCGGACGCAGCTGGGCGCGCTCGCTATTGCTAGGCATCTGTCTGCTCGCTGCCTGTTCGGGCAAGGAACAGAAAGGTGCTCAGCATGGCAACGGCGATGCAGGCGCGCTGACCGGCAACGATGGCGGCGGGGACGGCGATGGCAACGGCGACGGTGATGGAGACGGCCAGGGCGATGGCGACGGAACCGGCGACGGTGACGCAGGCTCGGGCCACAAGGGCCCCATGTCGTGTTCACCCATCACGTGCGAAGCCAAGGGCTATTCGTGCGGCCTGGTCGAAGATGGTTGTGGCGGCGTGTTGCCCTGCGGCCCCTGCAAGGACAACAAGGTCTGTTCGCCCGATACCCATCAGTGCGTGGAGCCGGTTTCGCTCTGCATGATGCGCGAGTGCGGCGCCGCCATCGACGCCTGCAACGATCCCGTCGCCTGCGGCGGCTCCTGCGGGGCGGGCGAGATCTGCAAGGGCGGCGAGTGTCAGGCCTGCGTTCCACGTGAGTGCAACAAGGACGGTCTATGCGGCGACGTGTCCGACGGTTGCGGCGCCACGCTGCACTGTCCTGGCTGCGGCGACGGAATGGCCTGCGATCGAATCATTCATCAGTGCGCCGCCTGCGAGCCCACCACCTGTCTCGGCGAGGGTGTCGAGTGCGGCACCATTAGCGACGGCTGCGGCAAGACCCTGGATTGCAAGGCCTGCACTGCCGACAAGATGTGCTTGAGCGGCAAGTGCGTGCCCAAGGCGCTTCCGGCCGAGTGCACCGCGCAAGGCGCCAACTGCGGCGACATCCTCCATGCCTGCACGGGCGCCAAGCTCAACTGCGGCAAGTGCGTGGAAGGCGAGATCTGCTCGAACAACGTGTGCAAGAGCTGCGTGCCCACCAGCTGCGACGAGAAGAGCGCGGTGTGCGGCGACATCGACGATGGCTGCGGAGGCAAGCTGCACTGCGGTGACTGCGATGATGCCAAGGACGAGGTGTGCAACCGCGGCAGTTGCTGCGTGCCCAAGACCTGCGAGCAGCTCGGCAAGAACTGCGGCGACAACGTCGATGACGGCTGCGGCGGCAAACTGCACTGCGGCGACTGCGACCCGCTGAAGAACCAGTTCTGCGGCTACAAGACCTCACCCAACGTCTGCGGCACTTGCATCCCCACCACCACCTGCGCCGACGCGGGCGAGCAGTGCGGCCGGCTCTTCGACGGCTGCAAGGACGTCAATTGCGGCGACTGCGACGCCGGTGAGGGATGCGACAATGGTGGAACAGCCAACATCTGCGTGCAGTGCCCCACCTGCGCGTCAATCGCCGCGGACAACGGCGGCAAGCAGGCCTGTGGTCCTCACAAGGGCGTTTGCGGCGACCTGAACTGCGGCGATTGCTTGGCCTCCAATGAGAGGTGCGGTGCCGGTGGAACCGCTGGTATCTGCGACGTTTGCGTGCCCGACCCCAACGCCTGCGCTGGCAAGAACTGCGGCACGGTCTGGAACGGCTGCGACAACGTGACCTGCTCGCCTAACAGCTGCGGCGCGGGCGAGACCTGTGGCGCCAATGGAGTCGCCAACGTGTGCGGCGTGTGCTCGCCCACCACCAGCTGCCAGGCCCAGGGTAAGACCTGCGGCACGGTCTGGAACGGCTGCGTGAACGAGCAGTGTGCCGGCTGCAAGGCGGGCGAGAAGTGCATTGCGAACGGCACCCAGTGCTGCAAGCCCGACAGTTGCTCTGCTCACGCCGGTCAGTGCGGAGACATCGACGATGGTTGCGGTGGCACCTTGCACTGCGGCTGCCCGTCGCAGTCCCAGAGCTGCTTCAACGGTAGCTGCTGCGTGCGCCGCACCTGCCAGGAGATTGCCAACCAGATCGGCGGCAACGATCCCGTGGTCGGCTGTGTGGACGGCGACCAGCAGAACTTCATCGAGTGCGGCGAGATCGTGCAGTGCGAGTTGTGCCTCGATCTCCAGTGAACGAGTGACCAGAACATGATTCAACGCTCCAGTTTCAAGCTCTACAGCGCGTTGCTGCTCGCCAGCGCCGCCTGCGGTGGTGACGTCAACGGCGGCCACATGCTCGACGAAGATGCCGGCGAGACCATGGACGCCTCGCACATGGGCATGCCTGAGGCAGGGCCCGCTCCGGTCGTGGATGCGGGCAGCGATGCCGCGGTGGAGGACCCCTACCAGGTGTGCTCCTCGGACGGCTGGTGCTTCGAGCAGCCGCTACCCACGGTGGCCGATCTGTTCACGGGCGTGCGCGTGAGTCCGACGCAGGCGTGGTTCGGCGGCGAACGCGGCACCTTGCTGTCCTACGACGGCGTGGGAATCGCGGGTGCAGCCAGCGGCACCGAGTCTGCGCTCCGGGGCATGTTCGCGTTCTCGCCCACGGACGCCTGGGCGGTCGGCGATGCGACCACCGTGCTGCGCTTCGACGGCACCAAGTGGAGCCCGCTCGCCACGGGCACCGACGGCGGGACGGCCGCACCCGAGGAGCTCCAGGCAGTGTGGGGCGCCAGCGCGGACGACGTCTGGATCGTGGGTCGAGCGGGGGCGCTCTGGCGTGCGCAGGCGGGTGTCCTCGCCAAGCAGACGGCTCCTTCGGGCGATCACTTCCACGCCATCTGGGGCAGCTCCGCGAGCGACATCTTTGCGGTCGGCGACAAGGGCGCGTCGATGCACTACGACGGCACCAAGTGGACCAAGAGTCCCGCGCTTCCGAGCACCGGCAAGAACCTGCTCGCCATCCACGGCACGGGGCCCACGGACGTCTGGGCCGTCGGCGCAGCCGGCATCGTGCTGCACTTCGACGGCATGAAGTGGAGCGCGGTGGAGCTCACGCTGCCCAAGGTGGACCTGTGGGCGGTGCGAGCCATCTCGGCCACGGAGGTCCTGGTGGTCGGCGCCGAAGGAGCAACTTATCGCTACGACGGTACCACCTGGCACGCGCTCACCAGCGGCGTGGACGAGATCATCCACGGCATCGTGCCCGGTGAAGCCGGTCGCTTCATGACCGTGGGCAACCACGGCACCGCCATCGAGTGGAATGGCGAGGTCCGTAATACGTTCAGCGAAGGTCCGCGCACCAACCACCTGGCGCAGTTCGACGGCAAAGACGGCGCGCTCTGGATCCTCGGCGATGGCACCGAGAAGCTCACCGAAGCCGGCTATGAAACCGTCGACACCGGCACGCCCCGCTCGCTCTACGGTGGCTTCGCGCCGTCGGCTGCGGTCGCGTGGGCGGTGGGCACCAACGGCACCATCGTGCGGCGCAAGGACGGCAAGTTCGCCCCAATGGAGAGCGGCACCATGAACTGGCTGCGGTCCGTATGGGGTCCCAACGAGAGCAGCGCCTGGTTGGTCGGCGACAAGGGCACCGTGCTCGGTCTCTTGAACGGTGCGTCCTGGCAGAAGATCTCGGCGGGAGCGACAGTCGACCTCTACGCGGTCTGGGGCACTTCGCTCGAGGATGCCTGGACGGTGGGCGACATGGGCACGGCGGTGCACTGGGACGGCACGTCCTGGACGCCGATCGCCACCAACTCCACGGCGGGCCTGCGCTCGCTCTGGGGCAGCGCGGCCAACGACGTGTGGGCCGCCGGCACGCTGGGTACGGTGCTGCACTGGAATGGACAAGCCTGGGTAATCTCCCAGAGCGGCGCTGGCTACTCATTGAATTCGATCTGGGGCACGGGTCCCAGCGACATCTATGCGGTCGGCAGCGGCGGCACCATCGTGCACTACGATGGCAGCGCGTGGACCCAGCAGAGCTCTCCCACCGATCGCGCACTGTTCTCGGTGATGGCTGGCCCCGATGGTGTGTTGCGTGCCGTCGGTGAGGACGGCGTAGTGCTCACCAAGCGCTAGGACACCCCCTAGCGCGACAGGGTTTCTTCGAGCCGGCTCTTCAGCTGACCTACGTAGCTTGCCCCGAACAGGCATACGTGCACGAGCAGCGGATAGAGCTGGCACAGGGCCACGCGTTGCTCGGCCCGTGGGGCCCGCGGATACACTTCGTCGTAAGCGCGGAAGAGGCGCTCGGACGGTGACCCGAACAGCGACAGCATGGCCAAATCCATCTCGCGATGGCCGCCGTAGACCGCGGGATCGATCAGCACTGGGGCGCCCCGTTCGTCGCAGTGCACATTCCCGCTCCAGAGGTCGCCATGCAGTCGACTCGGCGGCTCGTCCGGTCCCGCGAGCTCGGGCAAGCGCTCGCGCAGCTCCTCGAAGCGCAGGAGCAACAATCCCGCAAGCAGACCGCGCGCACCCGCGCGAGCCAGCAGCGGCTTTAGCCGCTCGCTCCAATAGAACGCCGGCCAACTCGCGCTCTCGCGATTCGATTGCCCAAGCGAACCGATGAAATTCTCCCGCGCCAGTCCGAAGGTCGGCGCCCCTGCCTGGTGCACGCGCGCCAGCCCTCGCCCGAGCTGCTCCTCGAAGTCCCGTGCGCGAGCCCTCGCCTCGATCCACTCGAGCACCAGGAACTCGCGTGTGGCCAACTCCACTTTGGGCACCCGCAGCGCCCCCACCTCGGCGAGCCATGCGAGCCCTTCTGCCTCGCGCGCGTACATCTCCGGTGGGGCGCCCGCCCGCGTCTTCACGAAACGCAGGCTGCCGTCGCTCAGCTGCGCCCGGAAGGCCTCGTTGATGTCGCCGCCCGGAACCCGCGTGAGGTCCACAATCTCGCGCCCCAGCGTGCTCGCTAGGGCACGCCGCAGGGCCTCGCTCACAGGCCGTGCTCCCGCTGCACGTGCGCCAAGAGCCCGCGGCACGCCGAGTCACAGATATCGAAGACGCGCTCGAAGCCCTCGGGGCCGCCGTAGTACGGGTCCGGCACGCTCAGATCGTCCCGCGCGTGCTCGGGCTCGAACGAGCGCAGCAAGTGCACCTTGGAGCGCGCCGCGGGCGTGCTCGCCAGAGCCAGCAAATTGCGCTGATTTTGCTCGTCCATGGCCAACACGTAGTGGAAGCGCTCGAAGTCGCTGCGCTCGAATGCCCGCGCGATGCTCGGCAGGTCGACCCCGCGCGCCTGCGCCGTTTGGCGGCTGCGGCGGTCGGCGCGCTCGCCGACGTGGTAGGCGGCCGTGCCCGCGCTGTCGATCTCGATGCGCCCGGCCAGGCCCGCGGTCTTCACCAACGCCAACATGATGCCCTCGGCGGTCGGCGATCGACAGATGTTGCCGAGGCACACGAAGCAGATGCGCACGCGTTCGCCGTCCATGTCCTGCCTCACTCCGTGATGACGACCAAGCTTCCCGTGTAGCCGGTCTTCTGCGTGGACACGCCGTGCCAGCCAGGGGCCACCACCGGCCAGGTGTGCTGGAAGATGTAGAACGCGTCAGCCGGGGCCAGGTTCACGCAGCCGTGGGAGCGCTTGATGCCGAACTGCGAGTGCCAGAACGCTCCGTGCAGCGCGCGCGCGCCATCGAAGTACTGGGTCCACGGCACATCGTCGATGCTGTACCGGTTGTCGGCCACGTCGGCTCCGATGTCGGCCATGCTGTCCGACACGTACTTCTTGTGGATGCGAAAGCTGCCGAGCGGCGTGGCGTGCTCCACCAGGCCCGACGAGATCAGCGTCGCGTAGATGGGCTCGTCCCCCACGTAGAGCACCAGGGTTTGCTCACCCACGTCCACGTGCACCCAGGGCTCTTTGGGGCCGACTTCCTTGGGCCGCGCCATCTTCTCGGCCACCGCCAGGTACCAGTCGTACAGATAGGTGCCGTCGCTCAGCTCGTGCATCAGCTTGCCGTCGACGCGCGCCCAACCCTTCCAGTTGCTCACCACCGACAGCCGCTCGAACGGCTTGGCATCGGGCGCATCGACCCAGTTCACGCTGCCATCGGCGCGCGTCTTCGGGACCTGCGGCGTGGCTCCGCGCACTGCCCACACGGCGGGTAACGTCTTTCCGTCCTTGAGCTCCACGCCGTGAAACGAGGGCCCTGACTTGGGCTCGAGCTGCTGCGCCTTGATGTAGCTCCCTCGCACGGAACGCGCGAACGTCCGCTGCGAGCGCACCAGCGTGCCCGTGGAGGCCACGTAGAAACCGCGCTCCAAAAACCGGCGAATCACCGCGTGCTTGGTGGGCTGCCCCGGCAGGCTGCCCTCGAGGAACTTCTTGAGCTTCTGTGCGTTGCCCTCGAGCTCCAGCTTCTGCCACATGTCCGAGTAGGCCGCCGCGGCGCGCTGTTGATCGCGCGACGGCAGCTGGTGGTACTCGGGCACCTTGGCGTCCTTCACCAGGTAGTACTGGTAGGGCATGGGCGCGTTGCGGTTGGCTTCGGAGCGGTCTTCCTCGGCCACCTGCGGAGCGCCCGGCGACACGTCGATGCCTTCGCCCGCGCACACGAACCCCTTGGGGTGGATCTCGTGCCAGCCGCTCTTGCAGGTCGCACTCTTCAGGGTGCTCGGCTTGAGCCGTATGATCTCACCGCGACGCAGCCAGCCCAGCGCGATGCCCTCCGGAGCCGCCTCCTTGCGCACCGTGATGGCGGTGCCGCTGACGCGCCCGTAGAGCGGGAAGTCTTGGTAGGGATCGGGCCCCAGGTTCGCGGCACCCACCTGGCCCGTCTGCTCTGGTGTGCCCTCGGCCGCGTTCGCACCTTCGGCCTTCGAGCAGCCTGCGGCCAGCGCCAGGAGCAGAAGAGGCAGGGCAAAACGGGGTCTCGATAGCCGCACGGGACCCTTCATGTAACGATCGGCGGCCAATGAGCAAGTTCTGGTTGCGGGAGAGCGAGCGAGGGCTCGTGATCCAGGGAGACAACGAGGCGGTCCTGCCCGAGTTACCCGCGGCGAGCGTCGATCTCATCTACATCGATCCCCCCTTCAACACGGGGCGGCCACAGGAACGTCTGCAGCTGCGCACCAGGCGGGACCCTACTGGAGATCGCACGGGATTTCAGGGCGCCCGCTACCGCACAGAGCGGATAGCGAGCGAGCGCTACGAGGACAGCTTCGAGGATTACCTCGCGTTCCTGGAGCCGCGTCTCGCCCACGCCCACAGACTGCTCAAACCGACGGGAAGCTTCTACTTCCACATCGACTATCGCGAGGTTCACTACTGCAAGGTGCTGCTCGATCGCATCTTCGGGCGCGCGGCCTTCCTCAACGAGATCATCTGGGCCTACGACTACGGAGCGCGCACCAAGCGGCGCTGGCCCGCCAAGCACGACAACATCCTGGTTTACGTGCGCGATCCCAAGCAGTACCACTTCGACACCGCCGAGGTGGACCGCATCCCCTACATGGCGCCTGGCCTCGTCGGGCCCGAGAAAGCCGCGCGCGGCAAGCTACCGACCGACACCTGGTGGCACACCATCGTGAGCCCTACCGGCAAAGAAAAGCTGGGCTATCCCACGCAAAAGCCCGTTGGCATCCTCGAGCGCATCGTGCGCGCCTCCTGCCCGCCTGGCGGATTGGTGCTCGATTTCTTCGCCGGCAGCGGAACCACCGGCGCGGCCGCGCTGCGCTCCCAGCGGCGCTTCGTGCTGGTAGACAAGCATCGACCCGCGTTCGACGTGATGACGCGTCGCTTCGATGGAGAGCCGGGAATTCGCTTCGAACCCTGACGTCAGGTCCGTCAGGCGTGCACGGTCTTGTCGAGTCCGCCGTTCCGAATCCACTGGTTCATCACGCGGGCTTCGATCTCGAGCAGGCGCTTGGCTTCGCGCGCGATCATCTGCTCGACCATGCCGGCCATCGGGCGCACCAGCAGGGGCAGGCTGTGCAGCTTGATCTCTGCCTTGGTGCGGCGGTGGGTCTTGCCGGAGGGCAGGGGGGTGAGCTGGATCTCGCCCTGGTTGAGGAAGCGCTCACGCACTTTGTCCGCGACGGGCACGTTGTTGAAGGCCAGCGTGCGCGTGCGTTTGTCCCAGGTGCTCGACTCGACGAACTCGAACCAGTTCGAGGGCACCTCTTTGAAGCCCACGTGGTCGAAGGCCGGCCGGGCAACGTAGTGCACCCGACGCCGAATCTGCGCTGGGCTCTCCTCGAGCGCCTGCGGATGGGCGCCGGTGAGGATCTCGTGGTGCGCCACCAGGAACGCGAGGTATTCCGGATGGAACATCGCGGCCTCGATGGTCTCCACGGGCGCCTCGAGGATATGTTCTACCTCAAAGTACATCGCCTACATGGTTACCACGCCCGAGCGACTCAAGGAAGCGCACCCTGGTGAAGCGTCGAAGGCCGGGGGCGAACGGATGGAACCCCTACCCGGCGTCGTCTGAGTCGGTGTCCTTGAGCAGCGAAAGTCCCAGGAAATCCCGGAGAGATTCGTCGCCCACGCTGACCTGGTCGAAGCGCACTCCAAGGCCCGGACGGTCGCCTGCCGCAGGTGACACTCGGCGCACCACTTGGCCTTCGGCGATCACGGGGTCGAGACCTGGCAGCTTGAGCGTGACCTTCACGTCGACGCCTGGCGCCATCGGTAGCGCGGTGCGCAGGAACAGCCCGCCTCGACCGATGTCCACCGTGGTGCCAAATACCGTCGCGTCCTGGTGTTCCAGCCAACAGCCGCAGCGCACTGCGACACGCTGATACTGACGGGGGCGCCGACGGGTCTTTCCCGCCGGGACCGTGGCCTGCAGTTCTTCGCGTTGGGCTTGTACCGTCACGACGCCGCCATCATCTGCTCTCGGTTTATGTATGTCAAGAGCGTGTCTGTCGCAGTGTTGCCTACATTTCCCTGTCGCTCACAAAACCGCGTGAAGTGCCCATGAAAGTCATTCCCAAAATCCTGACCGCAAGCGCCCTATTCATCGCCGCGGCCTCGGGCTGCCAGAGCGAGGAGGCTCGTTTGCGGGAGGAGGCCGGTCGACTGGTGGAGCTCTGCGCCGGAATCCAATACAACGACCCGCCCGATGTGCGCGAAAAGCGCCTCGCAACCCTCGAGCAGGCAGTCTTCGTGAGCCCCGATGTTGTGGCCGCGCGCACAGTTTGTCTGTCGGGCCACCGACAGTTACTGCAGGCGCAGCGATCACAGGACGAAACCGCTAAGGAATTGGACAAGGCCCTGGCGCAGACGGATGGCGGGGGGCCGCTGGCGGTCGGGACCATCGAGCGCCTGCAGGGCACCCTCGCGAGTGCCCAAACTCAGCTGCGCGGAGCCCAGGCCGAGCTCACCGACTGCGAGGCACGCGTGCGCGCCCTCGACGTCCGCTTCGGACGGCGCTGACCCGAACGGACCAAAGGGTCCGAGCTCGCCCCGCAAGCGACTGGCGCAAGCCTTGGGCCGACCCCAGACTGATCCTGTGAGCTTGAGCAGGTCCCTGAAGTCCCTTCTGTTCTGTGGCCAGCTGCTGCTCGCGGGCGCCTGCGGGAACCCGACCCAGGACGCGCAGGCAACGAACCGGACGAGCGCCCCCGCTTCCCTCGAGCAAGTGATGGGGGCAAGCGCGCCTGCCAAGCCGCCCTTCGCGGTGGAGGGCGAGGCGCAAGGCCTCTTGCTTGTGTGGTACGACGCCGACGGTGCGGCCCACAGCGCCGAGAGCCGCGCTCAGATTCCCGACGACCGCCGCGCCCAGGTCCGGGTGGACTCCCTCGAGGTTCCGCCGGAGGCGCGCCTGGACCCTGCCTTCATGTACGTGGCCGACCTGCGCGCGCCCGGGGCCGACGGGCGTTATGGCGTGCGACAGGTCTCGCGTGAGGCCTTCGAGGCGGCCCTGATGAAGCCCGCGCCCGCCGCGTCCACGGCCCTGGCTGCGGCGAAGGACGAGGGAGTGATCATCTACGGGGCGAGCTGGTGTGGCGCCTGTCGCCAAGCCGCGGGCTACCTGCGCCAGAAGAACGTGCCCTTCATCGAGAAGGACATCGAGAAGGAGCCGGGTGCCCGCAGTGAAATGGCAGCCAAAGCCAAGGCCCAGGGGCTGCGCACCTCCGGCATCCCGGTCATCGACGTGTACGGGACGCTGATGGGCGGGTTCAGCCCCAGCCAGCTGGACGCCCTGCTGGCGCGCAAATAAGCGGAGGCTGTTCTACGAGGAGGTCACGCGACCTCTCCGCCCGTCGCGGCAAAGTCCCCGCGGGGCCCACCCCTCCGCGAGCTTCGCTTCGCCCACGCGATGCTCGTTGATTCGTCGCCTTCAGCTACGGGGGCGCTTGTTCTTCTTCTTGCGATAGACCACGCGCACGGGCGTGCCCACGAAGTCGAAGTGCTTCAGCAGCTGGTTCTGCACGTAGCGCCGGTAGCTGAAGTGCACGTACTCGGGGAAGTTGGTGCTGGCCACGAACGTGGGCGGCTCGGTCTGGGCCTGGGTCACGTAGTAGAGGCGCACCGAGTGGCCGGCCTGGGGAGGCGGCGGGTGGTGGGCCAGGACCTGCTCGAAGAAGCGATTGAGCTCGCCCGTGCCCACGCGCCGCCGGAAGCACGACATCACCAGATCGACCTGATCCAGCAGCTTCGTGGTGCCACGGCCGTTGAGAGCGCTCGCGACCATGACTGGGGCATACGCGGCGAAGTTCAGGATCTCACGCGTGCGCTCGATGGCCTTGTTGAGCTCGTCTCGCGTCAGGAGGTCGCTCTTGTTGAGCACCACGATCATGGCGCGCCCGCGATCGTTGGCGAGACCGGCGATCTTGGCGTCCTGTTCACCGACACCCTCGCGGGCGTCGATCATCAGAATCACCAGGTCGCAGCGCTCCATGGCGCGTACCGCGGAGAGCACGCCTTGCTGTTCGGTGTTCTCCTTCTTGCGCGCCTTCTTGCGGATGCCGGCCGTGTCGATGAGCACGTACTGCTTGCCGTTTTTCTCGAGCAAGGTGTCGATGCTGTCCACGGTGGTGCCGGCGCGCGCGTCCACCAACTGGCGTTCCTCGCCGAGGAAATGATTCACGAGCGAAGACTTGCCGGCGTTGGGGCGGCCGATGATGGCGATGTGCGGGGCGTTCTCGTAGCCGGTCTCCGCGTGCTCCTTCGGCGGCGGCAGCGCAGCCACCATGGCCTCTTCGAGGTCGCCGATGCCGTGGCCGTGTAGGGCGCTGACCGGGAAGAAGGTCTCGATGCCGAGCTCGTAGAGATGAGTGGCCTCTTCGATGCGCTTCGGGGAGTCGCACTTGTTGCCGATGAAGAGCACCGGCTTTTTCGCTCGCCGCAGCAGCTTCACCGCTTCGATATCGGCGGGCAGCGGCACGCTGGTGGCGTCGAGCACGCACAACACCACGTCGGCTTCCTCGAGGGCCAGGCGAACCTGACGCGCGATGCCCTCCTGCATGGGGTCGTCGCTGTCGGGGTCGAAGCCGCCCGTGTCGATGAGCACGTATTCGCGGAGTAGGGCCTCGGCGTCCGCATAGTGGCGGTCGCGCGTCACGCCGGGCCGGTCCTCGACGATGGCGATGTTGGCGCGGGCCAAGCGGTTGAAGAGCGTGCTCTTGCCCACGTTGGGGCGTCCCACCACGGCCACCAGGGGGCGCGGCGTACGAGCGCCTGCGGGACGCTCCTTGCGCTTGCGTCGGCGGGGGCGTCCCGAGCTCTCTTCGGCTTCCGCTTCGTCTTCTTCGTCTTCTTCGTCCTCGGGCTCTTCGTCGTCGTCGAACTCGTCATCGTCGAGTTCTTCGTCGTCACCTTCGGGCTCGTCGCCTTCGGGCTCGTCACCTTCGGGGTCGCCGGATGCTGGGGGATCGTTGGGGTCGAACGCGTCGTCTTCGATGTTCACGGACTGCTCTCCATGGCGAGGCGGCGCACGCTCGCGGGATCCTCGGTCCAGTTCTCGATGACCTTCACGAACAGCCCCAGGTACACCTTGCGCTCCACCAGCTTTTCAATCTCCGCGCGCGCTTCGCTGCCGATCTTCTTCAGCATCTGCCCGCCGGCGCCCACCACGATCTTCTTGTGATTCGGCTTGTCCACCACGATGGAGGCCTCGATGCGCGTGAGCTTGTCGGTCTCTTCGAAGCTGTCGATCAACACGGCCACCGCGTACGGGATCTCCTCGTGGGTGTTGCGGATCACGGCCTCGCGCACCAGCTCCGAGGCGAAGAAGCGCTCGGGGCGGTCGGTGAGGTAGTCAGGATCGTCGTAGAGCACCCCGGGTGGCAGGTGCTTGCGCAGCTCCGACACGAGCTGCTTCACGCCCTTCTCCTTGAGGCCGGAGATGGGCACTACGGCCTCGGGCGTGAGCTCGCGCTGATAGAACTCGAGGTAGGGCAGGAGCTTCGACTTGTCCTTGAGCTTGTCGATCTTGTTGATCGCCACGACCAGCTTGGTGCGCGTGTTGGTCTTGAGCAGCTCGCGGACTTCCCTGTCTTGGGCCGCGAAATTGGCTTCGCTCGGCGACTTGTCGTTGGGGCTCTCCACCAACCAGAGGACCACGTCGGTATCGGCGAGGGCGCCCTGGGCCTCCTCCACCAGTGCGCGTCCGAGCGCGTTCTTGGGGCGGTGCAGCCCGGGGGTGTCCAGGAACGCAATTTGGGTGGGGGGCTCGCTGCTGCTGTAGACACCGAGGATGCGGTGGCGCGTGGTCTGGGGCTTGGAGGTGGCGATGGCCAGCTTTTGCCCGAGCAGCGCATTCAACAGGGTCGACTTGCCCACGTTCGGGCGGCCCACGATCGTACAGCGGCCTGCCCGGGGACCGGTCTCCGCGTCGTCTTCAACTACATCAGCCATGGAAGTTGTTCAGTGTAGTGCGATGCGCTCCCCGGGCCAGGTTTCGTTCTGGTAGAACCCGTGCGTGCGGCGAATTTCATGGGCCTTTTCGAGCCTCCTCGCGCTGTGCGCCGCATGGTTGGTGCAGCTCAGCCCGTACGCCAGGCAGGCGCGCGCCGTGGAGCAGGGCTCCGCGGTATTCATCGCTCCCGGCTGGTTCACCATGGGCGCGACCCAGGGCGACGTCGAGTTCGCCCGGCGCCTGTGCGTGACCGAGCGCATGTCCGAGGCCCTACGGCTGCGCGGCTGCGCCAACGAGGACCTCTTCAGCGAGGAGTCGCCCGCACGGCGCGTCTACGTCTCGGGCTTCTGGCTGGACCGTTTCGAGCTCAGCCGCAGCGAGTACGCTGCCTGTGTGGCGGTCGGGGCGTGCAGCGTGCCGGTGCGACCCACGGAGCACCCGGGGCTCACCCACCCGCGACATCCGATGGTAGGCATCAGCCAGGTCCAGGCGGCCGAGGCGTGCCGTTTTCGTGGGGGTCGCTTGCCGAGCGAGGCCGAATGGGAGCGCGGCGCGCGCGGAGACTCGGGTCGTCGCTTCCCATGGGGCAATTTTCACAATGAGGGGCTGGCCAATCAGGGAGGTGCGTCGCCCAGCGGGGCCGGCGCGGAGGGCCAGCCTTCGGACCGCGATGGATTCGCGTTTGCCGCACCCGTGGACGCGTTCTTCCAGGCGCGCAGTCCCCATGGGTTGGTCCAGATGGCGGGCAACGTCTGGGAATGGACCCGTGACACGTATGTACCGCTCGCCGTGGTGAACCAACGGGTCAACCCCTCCGAGACCCGGACGCCAGGTCTGTGGGTCGTGCGCGGGGGATCCTTTCGCAGCCCAGCCTATGCCTTGCGCGTGACCCACCGCGAGCCACGGCCGGCTGGCACGGGCTTTGTGGATGTGGGTGTGCGGTGTGCCTACGACGCCCCTGATCGAAGCGCGCCCTCGGGCCCGTGAGCGCCGGATCGGCATGCCGTAAACGCAGACCGTCCTTGAGAAAACGGCTATGCTCGGGCTTCGTCGGTCGGTCCCGAGCGACCGTTACGAAAGTCTGAGCGCCGAGCGCAGCAATCCCCACGGGATCGCGCGAGGTGGCTCGGTGGAGGACTGGATGAGGAGACTTGTACAGACGCTCGCGCAGATGGTCGCGGTGGTCCTGTTGGTGGTGAGCAGTTCCAGTGCGCTCGCCGAGCCTCCCACGCCCAAGGACAAGGCCCGCGCACGCGAGCTGTACACCCTGGGCCAGCAGATGTTTCGGCAGGGAGACTTCGCGGGCGCCGAGAAGTCCTTCGTGGATGCCTACGCAGCCGTGCCGAACCCCATCGTGCTCCTGAGCATCGCCGAATGTCAGGTGCGCACCGAGAACTTCACCGAAGCCGTGGTGACGCTGTCGCGCTACGTGAGCGAGCGTCCGGACGCGCCCGACCGTGCCCAGGTCGAAGAGCAGATTCAGAAGCTCAAGGCCAAGCCCGGCCTCGTCACGGTGGAGAGCACGCCGGCGGGGGCCACGATTTGGGTCGACGGGCAGAACAGCTCGCGGATCACGCCGGCAGACATCGAGTTGCCGGCGGGCGATCACGTGATCAGCGTGGAGGCCCAGGGCTACAACAACGCCGAGCAGACGGTCACGGTGTTGATCGGCTCCGTGCAGCGCGTGAGCTTGTCGCCCATCCCGCAGGCGCCCCCGGCCGAGAGCGTGGCCACGACGCCCGAGGTCCAGATCCAGGCGCGCGCCACCAGTGAAGGCAAGCTGCCAATGTGGATCGCCACCGGTGTGGCCGGCGCGGGTCTGGTTACCGGCGCCATCCTGGGAGGCCTTGCACTCAAGGAAAAGGGCGACTTCGATAGCCATCCGACCGAGGGCAAGGCCGACAAGGGCGAGCGCCTGGCGTTGTTCGCCGACGTTGGCTTCGGCATCGCGGCCGCAGCCGGCATCACCGCGGTGGTGCTCTACGTGACCCGCGACAAGGACGCCGACAAGAGCCAGCAGTCCTGGTCCATCAAGCCCAACCTGGCCAAGAGCAATCTCGGCCTCACGGGTCGCCTGCACTTCTAAGCCAGCACTTCTCTGCCGCTCGCGGTTTCTGTCTCAGTCGTTCGCCTCTTTTTTTCCCGCGCGCTCGAGAGCGCGCTTCGACAACGGCTTCCCAAGGGGGACTTTGCCCATGTTGCGCTCGCGTGTCCTTGCTCTGCCGCTCCTCTGTGCCTGGTTGACCGCTTGCTCGTTCATCGTGGACTTCGATCGCAGCAAGATCGACCACGGCGGCAACGACTCGGGGGCTGGCGACGGGGATGGCGATGGCGACGGCGATATGGACAGCGGGCAAATCCACGTGGACGCGGGGCACGACGCATCGGTGAAGCCCGACGCCAACACGGGCTGCACGGACAACGACGGTTGCGCCAGCGATCAACTGTGCTGCGGGAACGTCTGTGTGAACACGTCCCTCGCGGGCTGTACGGGCTGCGGCGTGGCCTGTGAGAGCAACCTCTCCTCGAGCTGCGTGGGCCGCGAGTGCAAGTGCGGAACGAACGCGGTGTGCACGGGCTCGGGTAGCAGCGCGTTTTGTGCGGGCGCTGTCGGCGAGCAGAGCTGCGTCGAGTGTCGCGATTCGGATGACTGCCCCGTCGACAAGAGCCAGTGCGTGAGTGGCGCGTGCCAGGCCTGCGTGCCTGGTCCGGCCAACGCGGGCTGCGGTGGCAACAAGCCCTTCTGCAACCCCGACACCAAGGTCTGTGAGGCTTGCACGGCTTCGCCCGACAACTGCACCGGGGCCCTGGTGTGCACATTGAGCGGAGCCTGCGGTGGCTGCGCCAACTCGATGGTGGATTGCACCAACCCCGACGAGCCCATCTGCAACAAGAACTCGACGCAGTGCACGGCTTGCACGGGCGACGACGTGGCCAGCTCCGCGTGCGTGACGGAGCAGGGCAAGGCCTACTGCGTGAACAACCAGAAGTGCAGCGTGTGCTTGCCCGACACGGAGGCCGGCTGCGATGGCACCTCGAACAAGCCGGACTGCCGCCTGAACGGCAACCAGTACGAGTGCCAGGCCTGCACCAGCAACACGCACTGCGAGAACCTCGGCGTGCGCGACACCTGCGTTACCAGCGGGGCTGGCAGCGGAAAGTGCGTCGAGTGCCAGGCCAATGCCGACTGCACGGACGCCGACAAGCCGCTGTGCGACCCGTCCTCGGGGCTGTGCAAGCGCTGCGATCAAGTGGCGAACGCCGACGCCCAGTGCGGCATGAAGAACGGCAGCACCTGCGACGAGGCCATGGGGCGCTGCGTGGAGTGCACGGTCGCCACTCAGGCTGCGGACTGCACGACGAACGGTCAGACCGTATGCAGCAATAACATGTGCGTGCAGTGCACCGATGCCACCGAGGTCGCCAAGTGCGGCAATGACGTGTGTGTGAGCAACGCGTGCGTCAACTGCACCCTCGACCTGCAGTGCGTGGCTCACACGGGGAAGCAGTGCGTCACCGTGGGCGCGGGCAACAACGACTGCAAGGCGTGTGATCCCGCGGGCGCTACCGGCTCCAACGGATGCACCGGGCTCCAGGTCTGCAATCCTGTCACCTTCACCTGCGACACCGTGCAGTGCTTGGCCAATACGGATTGCACCGCCGATCCCAACAAGCCTCTTTGCGATAACACGCACAACTGCGTGCGCTGCGACACGCTCGGCGATGCCGAGGCCGACGCGGCCTGCGCGGGTAAGCCTGGTAGCAATGACATCTGCGTGCGCGCCACAGGCGCCTGCGCGGTGTGCGAGCCGGCGACGGATCAGGGGTGCCCTGGCAGCCAGAGCGCCGAGAAGGATCAGTGCAATGGCGCGGCCACGCCCGCGTGCGTGGATTGCGACGCCTCGGGAGGGTGCGCCGCGGCCAACACCATCTGCGACGTGGCGAAACTCGTCTGCGTCTCCACCGTCTGCACCACACTTGGATTGAGCGGAGACTGCGCTGGCAATCCCGCCGGCGAGGCATGCGTCGACCCGGACGCCTCCGGCTCGGGCTTCGAGTGCCGAAAGTGCGATCCCACCCTGGGCGGCGGCATGGGCACAGCGGCAGGCTGCGCTGCGGGCGAGACGTGCCAGGCCGACTTCACCTGCGCGCCCTGACCGGCGCTCATTTTCCCTCGCCGCCCGCTCAGGCTAGGCTCTCCGCGTGCTTTCTTCGCGCCCCGTCCTCCCCGCCCTCGCGCTGCTCCTGCCGCTCGCGCTGAGCGGCTGTGAGGTCATCGCTGACTTCGATCGCGACCGGATCAACCAGTCGACCACCAAGCCGCCCGTGAGCATTCCGCCCACGGTGCCGCCCGAGGAGCAGCAGCCGTCCGAGGACGCAGGCTCGCCGGACGGGGGCCCGAGCGATGGCGGAAGTCCGGATGCGGGACTCGATGACGGTGGCCTCGACGCAGGTCCCGAGGACGCGGGCGACCTCGACGCAGCCACGGACGCGGGCGACGCCGGGGCTGACGCGGGCGACGCTGGGGCTGACGCGGGCGACGCTTCGTAAGCCGTCTGACTATCCCGGGAGCTCGCGTACGCCTCTCTGGGCTTCGGCAACTGCTGCATTCGCTGGCGCATTGGGTCAGCGCCATGGCACCCGCGGCCAATCGGCTCTACTTGGGTGACTTGCCGCGTTGACCGGCCTTGCCCGAGCCGTCGTCGGCCATCGGCAAGGTGGCGAGGGTGCTCTTCACCTGGTCGGCGAGGGTCCGGTAGAGCAGCATGTTGGTCGCGACCACGTCTTCGAGCGGCGTCCTGAAGTCCTCGCGGATCCAGCGCTCGGCCATGTACAGGTTGGCGCCCACCAAGCCATGCGAGAGGAACTCTGCGCTCAGCCGCGGATCGTGCGCCATCGTCGGGTACAGGAGCAGCATGAAGCCGCGCACCATGTTCGCGTAGTCCTCGATGGCCTTCTCCACGAACATGCGCACTTGCGGGTTCACCGCCAGCGCTGAAAACCCGATAATTCTGGCTCTTTTGGGGTCCTGGCGGATGAAGATGAAGTACGAGCGCAGGTAGGCTTCGGCGAGCGACATCGGGTCCTTGGGCGCCAACATGATCGCCTTCAGAACCTCGTTCTTGAGCTGCATGTTCACCTCTGCGAACACCGCCATGAACATGGTCGGCATGTTCTCGAAGGACTCGTAGAAGTAGCGCTCGGTGAGCTTCGCCTCGGCGCACAGCTCGCGAACCGTGACGGCGTGGTAGCCGCGCTCCCCGAAGGCCGCGATGCCCGCATCGATGAGCCGGCGCCGGCGCTCGGCTTGGCGCTCCTCCTGGGACTGGCCTTTGAACGTCCGGCTATTACTGCCTGACATCACAGACACTTTCGCAAACCGATAAGACCAACATTGACATGGTCCGTTGTCATCCTGTACGTAGACATCATCTGTTGTCAGTTTCTGGGTTCGACCTCAAAGACGGCAACTCTTTCTTCACTTTGGCTGCGTTCATCGAGGTGGTGTCAGATGTTCGTTTCCAGGCTCATGGTTCAGGCGATGTTGGCAGAGCTTCAGGCCCGGGGGCTCAAGCCTAACAACTTGGTACCCGACTTCACACCTCTGCAGGGGGAGCAGCTTCCGACTGCGCCCGGCCTCCGAGGCCGCGAGATGGAGCTCCTGGTCGAGCGTGCCATTCGTCAGTCCGGTGACCAGTCACTCGGGTTGACCATGGGGCAGCGTACCCCCGAGACCATGCTGCATGTGCTCGGACACCTCTTGCTCACCTGTAGCACCGTCCGCGAGGCCTTCGCGGTCCTGCAACAGTACGCCACGCTGATGCTCGGCGGGGTCGAGTGGTACATGGCCGAGCGCGGGGCCGTGGCCGTGTTCGGCTTCTCCAAGCCGAGCGTGTCCGACGAGGCCGCACGCTTCTGGGGAGACTGGGTGCTGGCCTTCGCGCTGCGCGTCGGCCGTCAGTACGCCCGCGACCCCAAGGCCGCGCCCAACGAGGTCCACCTGGCCCACTCGGCGCCGACTTACGCCCAGGATTACGCCAAGGTTTTCGGCTGTCCCGTGCGCTTCGACCAACCGAACTACGCCATCGTCTTCCCGCGCGCACTTCTGGACCGTCGCCAGCCCCATGCCGACCCCATGCTGTCGGCCGTGCTGCGCGAGACCGCGGACAACCTGCACCGCCAGAGCACCGGGGCCAGCAGCTTTGCCGAGCGCGTGCGCCACGCCCTCCGCTATGAGCAAGACCTGGTCAACGTGGACTTCGATCGCCTGGCTTCCCGCTGGGGCATGACCCGACGTACCCTGCGTCGCCGTTTGAGCGCCGAGGGTCAATCTCTCTCCGACCTTCTCGACGAGGCTTGCTGTCGGCAGGCCAAGGAAGAGTTGCGCAGGCAGGACGAAAGCATCAAAGAGATCGCCGAACGGTTGGGCTACTCGGAGACCAGCGCCTTTCACCGCGCGTTCAAGCGCTGGACGGGCCAGACTCCCACCGAGTTCCGAGCCGTGGCCGCGGAAGCCGTCTGAGGCAACCGGGCGCGATGTCGGACCTAGCGCGTGCGGAGCACGCGCGTGTTGATGCAGGAGTCACGATGCGTAAGACGATTCTGATCACCGGCGCGAGCTCTGGGCTCGGGGCCGGCATGGCGCGTGAGTATGCCAAGCTGGGCCGCGACCTCGCGCTTTGCGCGCGTCGCACCGAGCGCCTGGAGGAGCTCAAAGCAGAGCTCCTGCGCAGCAACCCGAGCATCCGCGTGGTGCTGCGGCCCATCGACGTGAACAACTACGAGCAGGTGTTCGAGGGCTTTCGCGCCTTCCAACAGGACCTCGGCTCCCTGGACCGCATCATCGTGAACGCGGGCCTAGGCAAGGGACAGCCGCTCGGCACTGGCTTCTTCCATGCCAACCGTCAGACCGCGGAGACCAACTTCGTGGCGGCGCTGGCGCAGTGCGAAGCGGCCCTAGAGATCCTGCGCAAGCAGAACCAGGGCCACCTGGTGACCATCTCCTCGATGAGCGCCATGCGCGGGATGCCGCGCAACCTCACGACCTATGCCGCCACCAAGGCCGGCCTCGCCGCGCTCACCGAAGGCATCCGCGCCGACCTGATCAACACGCCGATCAAGGTCAGCACCATCTACCCCGGCTACATCCGCTCGGAGATCAACGAGAAGGTCAAGAGCACCCCCTTCATGGTCGATACCGAGACCGGCTGCCGCGCGCTGGTGAAGGCCATCGAGAAGGAGCGGCCTGAGGCCTACGTGCCCGGCTGGCCCTGGACGCCCATCGGCTTCCTGATGCGTCACTTGCCTTTGCGCATCGTCGCGAAGATGTGACCAGGTCGCGCTGGTCGGGGGCGGGCTTCTTGAAAACCGCTTTCGACTGGCCTCGCCGCGCTCCCCCGCGGTTTCCGAAATAGCAAGAACCGACGGGCCCGTGAGCGAAGCGAACCTCGCGGTGGGGTGGCCCCGGCGCAGCTTTGCTGCGGCGGTCGGGGAGGGCGCGTGCCCCCCCGGATAATTGGCTTTGCCTTCCGAGCCTTGGGTGTACCTAACGCCTTGCGCACCGCGTTGGAGCGGCGGATAATTTTCGCCCCCCACCCGATGCGGCGTGGGGTCGACCACCAACCACAGCCGACCGCGCAAATGTTGCGCGCGAGCAAGAACAAGGGTGAGCCATGGCTTTTGAACTTCCTCTGCTCCCGTATGCGAAGGACGCCCTCGCACCGCTCATGAGTGCGGAGACCTTCGAGTATCACTACGGCAAGCATCACCAGGCCTACGTGACCAATCTCAACGCTGCCATCGTCGGCACGCCCAACGAGAAGAAGAGCCTGGAGGAGATCATCCTCAGCAGCGACGGCCCGCTCTTCAACAACTCCGCCCAGGTCTGGAATCACACGTTCTTCTGGAACTCCATGAAGCCCAAGGGCGGCGGCAAGCCGAGCGGCGATCTGGCTGCGGCCATCGACCGCGACTTCGGCGGCTTCGACAAGTTCCGCGAGCAGTTCGTGCAGGCGGCGGTGAAGCAGTTCGGCTCCGGCTGGGCCTGGCTCGTGAAGGAGGGCGACAAGCTCAAGATCACCAGCACGGCCAACGCCGATCTGCCCATGAAGCACAACCAGACGGCGCTCTTCACCGTGGATGTCTGGGAGCACGCTTACTACATCGACTACCGCAACGCGCGGCAGAAGTTCGTGGAAGCCATCGTGGATAGCCTGGCCAACTGGGACTTCGTCTCCGAGAACCTCAAGAAGGCCAAGTAAGGGTCTTTGGCGAGTCGCGGGTTCGTCCCGAGACTCTGGCGCGCCCCCCGGCTCTGCCCGGCGGGCGCGTTTGTTTTTTCATCGGGGGGGCACGCGCCCTCCCGCCCGTCGCGGCAAAGCCGCGTCGGGGGCCCACCCACCGCGAGGTTCGCTGCGCTCACGCAGGTCGTTCCCCGGCACCCGGAGGGCCCGCCGCGTGTTATCAGAAGGGGACATGCCGTCTCGCTATCCGTTTTCGCCGTTCCCGGATGGTTGGTTCTTCGTCTGCTACTCGCACGAACTTCCCCGCGGAAAGCTGTTTTCCAAGACCTTCATGGGCAAGGAGATCGTCGCCTACCGCGGGGCGGATGGTCAGGTGGCCGTCGCTGACGCCCACTGCCCCCACCTCGGGGCCCACATGGGCAAGGGCGGCTGCATCGAGAACGACGCCATCAAGTGTCCGTTCCACGGCTTTCGCTTCGACAGCCAGGGCAAGTGCGTAAGCACTCCTTATGGGGAGCCGCCCAAGACCGCCAAGCTCAACACGTGGCCGGTCCACGAGACCAACGGCTTTATCTTCGCTCACTACGACGCCGAGGGGAGGGCGCCCAGCTGGCGCGTCCCCGAGCTCGACGACGCGGGTTGGGGCGAGCTGGTGACCAGGCGCTACCGCCTGCGCGGACATCCCCAGGAGACCACCGAGAACGGCGTGGACACGGCGCACTTGATGTCGGTCCACGGCTATCGCGAGGTCACCACGCTCGATCCGCTGCGCATCGAGGGGCCCTACCTCACGGGCTCCTATCGCATGCGTCGCTATGCCGGGCCGCTCGAGCTCCTGGGCATCCGCTTGGATCCGGAGTTCCGCGTGCACGTGTGGGGGCTCGGCTACTCGATGGTCGAGACCTACGTGGAGAAATACGGTCTGCGCGGGCGCCAATGGGTGTTCTCCACGCCGAGTGATGGCGAGTACATCGACCTCTACATTGCGCTGCGCGTGAGCCGCCTCGAACACCCCGAGCGCATCTTCCCCGGCGCCGAGCACGTGCCTCAGAGCGTCATCATGGCCGCGGTGCGCAAGGTGTTCATGCACGCCTTCGAGAACGACATCGGCCAGGACTTCACGATCTGGGAGAACAAGGCGTACATGCTGCGGCCCGCGATCGCGAAGAACGACGGACCCATCGGCCAGTACCGCCGCTACTGCAGGCAGTTCTATCCCGAGCTGCGCGTGAAGGACTCGGGCGCCAACGCTGCGCAGTGAGGCCCTGAGACCAGCGGGCCCAGGCTGACCCGTCCGAGATCAGCGCGCAGAGCTCAGCGTGTCCACTAGCTGCTGGGGCGTGTCGACCAGGTGATCCGGGTTCTGGGCCAACAAAGCATCGCGCTGTGCATAGCCCCAGCCCACGGCGATGGAGCGCACGCCGGCAGCCCTGGCCGCGCTGATGTCTCGCACCTCGTCGCCGACATAGAACACCCGTGAGCCGTCGTAGCGAGCTCGCTTGATGAGCTGTTTGAGCGCCGCACCCTTGCCGAACATGCTGGCACTGCCTGCGATGTGCTGGAACATGCGCAAGTCTTGGGCGCGCAAGAAGGCCGCGATGTTGGGCTCGGAGTTGGTGGACAGGATGCTGAAGCGGCAGCCGGTGAGCTCGAGCGCGCGCAGCGCGTCGACGATGCCATGAACGGGGCTGAGCTTGGCCACGTGCGCGCGCAGTGCGCGCCGCATGGTGTGGGCGAGGAAGGGCAGCTTCCAGAGGCTCACGTCGTGTTCGCGTAGGGCAGCGCGGCCACCCAGCGTGCGCAGGCGAGGGAGCTGACGGCGGTCGATGGCCTTGACGCGAAAGCGGGGGGCGAGGCGGTTATATTCGTCGATCACCACATCGAGAGAATCGGCGAGCGTTCCGTCGAAGTCGAAGATAGCGATGGCAGGCACGTCTCGTGCGTAGCACGGCGAGCGCGCGGGGCCTCTGACACGGAGCGCAAAAAAAAAACGCAACCGTTGCGTGGTGCGGCCGATATCACCCGCAAAGCACGGCGAGTCGGACCGGTGAGCGCGTAGCGCGTGGTGCGCCGCGAGCTCGCCGCGAAGGCTCGCGCGTGGGTGCGCTCGGACGCGCATGGGAGGAAGCGATGGAAATGAGTATGGCCAATCAGCTCGGGCGCCTCGCTCGAGATAGGAGAGGGCTCTCCACGGTGGAGTACGTGCTGCTCCTGGTCTTGATCGCGGCGGGCAGCATCCGCGCGTGGCAGCAGTTCGGCAGTGCGCTCATCCAAAAGGTGGACGCTCAGAAGACCGCGATTCAGGGGCTGGGGTCCGGCGGAGGAGGTGGTGGTGGCCTGGGAGGCTTGCCGCTGCCCGGAGGCCCTTGAAGAGGCTGGCGACCGAGCGGGGCTCGGTGTTCGCCGAGTATCTGGTGCTGCTCGTCAGCATCTCTCTGCCGCTGGCCGCGGCGACACTCGCCTTGGGCCCCGCCCTGGTGCGCCTCTATCGGACCCAGGTGGCGGTGCTCTTTCTGCCGCTCGCCTACTGAACTCGTCACCCTTGCTCGGAGGCTCTCTCCCCGGAGCCTCAGGAGGCCCTCATGCTCGTCGTCCCCTGGAGCCTCGCAGTGTGTGTGATCGCGTCCGCCGTGGCCGCGTTCACCGACCTGCGTTCCCGCACGATTCCCAACTGGCTCAGCTTGCCGTTGCCCTTGCTGGGCATCGTCGTGCACAGCGTCAGCCTGGGACTCGAAGGAATGTGGATCGCTTGTTTGGGTTGTCTGTTTTGCTTCGCCCCCGCGTACCTTCTCTTCGCACGCGGGGCTCTGGGGGGCGGCGACGTCAAGCTGTTCGCAGGACTGGGTGCCTTGCTTGGGCCACGCGAGGGGCTCGAGCTGCAGCTCGTCTCGTTCGTGCTCGTGGCGCTGTACGCGGTGTGGACGAGCGGCTGGCACGGACGGTTGTGGGCGCTCATGCGAGCTTCCGTACAGGCCTCGCTGCATCTGCTCGCACCGGCTCGCTTCACGCGCCCGGGCGGCCCTGAGCATGCGAGCGTGGAGCTGCCGATGGGCGCCGCGATCCTGATGGCGGTGTTGCTGCTGTGCCTGAGGGCGTGGCCATGACGACGCTGGTGACCAGGCTGGCTCCTTCGGTGAGCGGAGCGGTCTTCGCGGAGTTCCTGATCTCCTTCATGCCCTTCTTCATCTTGTTCGTGAGCGTCGTGCAACTCGCCACCATCGCCACGGCTCGCCAGGTGGTGCAGCACGCGGCCCTGCAAGCGGCGCGCGCTGCGGTGGTCACCATCGACGACGCCCCAGCTTTCTACGAGGACGGTAAGCGCAAGCACCTCGAGACCAAGGGCAGCGGAAAGAGTCGCGATAGCACCAAGAAGGCCCTCGACATGATCGCCAAGGGCATCGGCCATCGGCCCACTGGACTGGGGGCGCGGGGCACCGAGCGCCTGAACCGGATCCGCAACGCCGCCTATCTCCCGTTGTCGGTGATTTCTCCCACGGCCGAGCAGGTCGCACGCTTCATTCCCGCGGCGAGCCTGATCAGTCCTTCGCTGGAGAACCGCAGTATCGCGGACGACCTCGGCGATTTGCCTGCGCTCCGCATGGTGGTGGGCTTCGGCGTCTATGCGCGGATGGCGGCAGCCATTACGTTTCCCGTCTCGCCAGGCGCGGACAAGCTGCGCGACTTCAACGACGCCGAGTTCAAGGACCGTGAACAGGTGACCGTGCGAGTCACATACCTGATGCCATGCAACATCCCGCTGGCGCGGGAGCTCCTTTGCGACTCCATGGTGGAACTCACGGGCCTCCCCGATCTCATCACAGGCATCAACGCCGTCAACGCTGCGCACTCGGTGGACGACTGGGAGCGCGCATTCCGGCACCTGTTGCGCGTTCCCGGGGTGGTGGCGAGATTTTCCAGGGGCATGAACGAGCTCGTGCGGGCCGAGTGGGCGGCGCTGCAGCTCCCACTGTGGCCGCAGCTGTCTGAGCGCTTCGTCATCGTCACCGGGGAGGCGTCGCTGCCGAACCATGGCGCACCCTACAAATATCATTCCGAGCTCAAGAGCCAGAAGGGCACGCCATGACTCGCGTCGGAGCGCTGCAGCGGGACCGGCGAGGGGCAGCGTTGGTGTTCGGAATCTTCTTCGCGGTGTTCCTGGTGGCGTGTGTATTCAAGCTCCACGGACTGACCCAGGTCATCCTCTATCGCCAGGCGGTCCAGGATGCGGCTGACGCGTCGGCGTTTGCGGCCGCCGTGGTGAATGCGCGCGGAATGAACCTGATCGCGCTGATCAACATGACCATGGCCGCCGTGCTCTCGGTGCTGGTCGGGCTGCGGCTGGCCCAGACGCTGTGCGTGATCGGGCTCTCCCTCTGCGTCGCCTTGGCTTACCCGACGATGGGCAATTCTCTCGCCTATGTTCCGTCGCTCACGACCGCTACACGCAACCTCAAGAAGGTCACCAAGAAGGTGAAAAAGGTGGTGCCCAAGATCCTCGCGTCGCTGCACACGGCGGGCAAGGCCGTGTCCGTGGTCATCCCGCTCGGCGCCAACGCCCGTGTGCTCGAGGTGGCCATCCAACAGCACAATCAAAAGCTGGGCGTGGCGTTGCCGGGGCGCTTCACGCTGCCGGTGCAGGACGGGCAGTTCATCGATCTGTGTCGGCACGCGGGGCAGCTCGCGGGAGAGGTCGCCATGCTGCCCATTTCTCCCTTCGTGGGCGGCAAGGTCGAGGAGGGCATCGCCCATGCGGCCGGGGCGATCGCGCAAGCGGCTCCCGACTGGTTCTGCGGCAAGCAAGCCAAGGGCAAAAAGCCCGATCTGGATCCAGGTGGCGCGTTCGATCCCATCGACTTGCCGGTGTTGCCACGGCAGAAAGCGTGCAACGACACCGTGGGCAAGTACCAGGCGGTCGACGAGCTGAGCGACGAGCAGCAGGCCGAGGTGGATCAGACATGCGGCGCGGCAGCCGTGGAGTATTTGGCGTCTTCGCCGGGCCAAGACGGACGATCTCGCGACGGAGAGAGGCTGTGCCCCGTGGATTGCAAGACCAGGCCACGCTCGGCCTGTCCACCGAACGATGTGGAGTTGTGCGACCAAGCCCAGGCCATCGAAGTCGACGGTCAGGCCGCGCGCAGCGGTCAGTCCAGCATCGTTCCGGGAGGCTCGGCGAGTCCCTATGGTCAACGCTTGGGGCTCGCCCATGCGCAGTGCGACCCCGCGTCGCCGCACGGCTATGCGCTCGGTGGGTTTGCCTGGGTCGAGCAGCTGGTGACGTACCAATACGTTTGGGACCCGGCGCGTCGAGCATTCGTGCGCGACCCTGCCGTGCAGGTACTCCATCCCAAGACCGAGCTCGTTCGACTCAAGGACGAAGACCGCAGCCAGCCCTGCGGTCCTCACGGAGTGGTCGGTGATCCATACGGCACAGACCCGACCAACGTATGCGAGGACGACGGACGCTGCTCGGACAGTTCGGGCACGGCGCTCTCGAGTGGACCCTGCGCTTCACCTTTCAACACCAAGAGCTACTGGCAGACCCATCGGCGCGTCGTGGGCATCCTGCGCTGCGTCGAGCTTCGCCCGCATCAAGAGGTCGAGACGCCCGATATCGATCTCGATCAGGAACTCCAGAGCTCGAAGAAGAAGGGGCAGAACACTTCGCCCTTCGAGCTCGACAAGGACGCGTGGTTGGGTGGTAGCGACTTTCAGCTGCGCGCCATCGTGGTCGGGAACGACCCCGGGATCAGTGCCGGGCAACTCGTGGAGCTGGCGAGCTGGGGCGAAGACGCCGAACCACTCGACCAGGCGCTGAAGGAGATCCCCGAGCAGGTGGGCCGCCTGGGCTTGAGTCAGGGCGAATACTACTTCGACGTGGGCGAGTTCGGAGAGTACGCGGATCAGCAGAAGCAGGCGGATCGTGTCGAGTGGCTGTGGAACCAGGGCTGGGTCGCGCGCCTGCGCCCGTTCCGACTGAGCTACAAGAAAGCGGACGCACCACGCGCGAAGAAGCCCGCATACGATCCCGAGCAAGCGGCCTTTCGCGACCCCAATAAGCCTGCGATGCCCGAGCCGGGGCTCGGTGACTTCGCCGGCAAAGTAGGCTCGGATCAGCTGGAGAAATTGCTCGACCAGGGAGGCGGGCCATGAAGCGCAGCCCGAGGCGGAAGCTCGGTGTGGTGAGCGTGGAGATCGTGGTGATGCTGCCGGTCTTCGTGGCTCTGTTGGGGGCCGTCATCTACTTGCACCAGCGGGCGCTTGCGGTTCAGGCAGCGAGCCTGGCCGCGCGGACCTGCGCGTGGACCTACGCCCTGAAGGGCTGCGAAATGCCCATGCCGAAGGTCTGCGATCGGAAGCTGCTCGGTAGCTCCAAGGGCTGGCGCGTCTCGCTTCCGGGTAGTCAGGTCGAGTTCAGCGCCGATGGGGTCGACTTCCACGGCAGTTACTTCGACATGATCGCGGAGATCCCGGTGTTCGGAGCGGCCGTCAAATCGGTGTTCGGCGTCGGTGAGCGGATCTACGCCACCAAGCAGACACCCCAATTCATGCGTTCGGGCAAAGAGACCGTGGAGGCCAGCATGTACGTCCTCTGCAACACACGGGCGGAGACTTGGACGAACAACATGGGTCAGCTCTTCGACCAGCTCAAGGACTGCAGCGACAAGAAGGGACGCCTATGCAACTGATGCTCCGCAGGATTCTGCTCGCGAGTCTGCTCGGTGGTGTTCTGCCAGGCCTTGGGCTCGCTCACGCAACGTCCGAGCTGGAGGCGTCGCTGCTGGAGCGGACGCGAAGTTTGTTCGAGCTCGCTCCTCATTGGCAGCGAGTTCCACCGCGCGTCCTGCTAGTCAACGGAGCACGGCTTGTGTTGGCCACCGGACGCAGCGAGCAGCCGCTCTCCGCCATGCTGGACCACTTTCAAGCACACTGTCGCGCCGAGAGCGGCGGGCTTCATCAAGCTGCGCGCGCAGTTTATCGGTCAGCGAGGAAAGACCTGCCCTCCCTGATTGACGGCGTGCTGCGAGTCGAAGAAGAAAAAGAGGGGCTCGTTGCTTGCCTGGCGCTGGGGGCCAAACTCAGTCCACGCGAGCTTTTGGCACGTCTCGAGCGCTTCGGGGAGCACGCGGATCTGCAGGAGCTCGGCGGACTGCGGGTGGTACGGGTGCGGCGGGTGGACGAAGGGAGCTTCTTCGTGGCGACCTGGAACGAGGGGCCCTTGCCGCTAGCAGACATGTTTCCAGAGCAGGGAGATAGTCCGGGCGACGAGCCGCCGGATGTCCCGCGCCCCAGGCAAGCGCGACGCCTACTGAGCGCGTGGCAAGAAGGGAGGCCGTCGGGGGTCTACGTGTACTCGGTGTCGGCAGCGCGCGATGCCGTGTTCGAGTCGTATGTCGCGGAGCTCGAGCGTGGCGGTTGGCGCCTGCAGGACGCATCGAGCCTGGTCGGCGGGGTCCCATTTCATGGCGCTGCGTTCGCGCGTGGTTCCCAGGGATTGGTCGTGCATACCCAGGCGGACGGGGAAGGGACGTTGATCTCGGTGCTGCCCCTCGAGAGCCGACCGCGCCGTCACATCATCGGCAAACGGTTTTAGACGCAACCCTGGGCTCCTCTGGCCGATACGTCACCCGGTTAAACAAAGCGAGGCATTCCATGAGTCGGCAGGCGATGGCCGCGACGGCGTTGATTGCGACGGCAGGCGCCCTGGCCTTCCACTTCTACCTGCGCCGGTTCGAGCTCGAGATGGCAGGGGGCGAACCGCGGCCGGTCCTGATCACCACTTCGGACCTGACCCTCGGCCAAGTCATCACGCGCTCGACGCTGGATGCGAAGGATGTTCCCGAGAGCTACGTCGAAGAGCGCCATATCCTGGCCAACGATTTGGAGCGCGTGCTGGGGGCACGGGTGACGTCGGCGATTCCTGGTGGTGGAGCGTTGCTGTGGACGGACCTCGACACCATGCAGGATGGTCGCACCCTTTCCGGCCTGGTTCGTGTCGGCATGCGTGGCTACGCCCTGAGCGAGCGTGACGCGAGCTTCGATGGTCTGCTGCGCCCCGGGGACCGCGTCGATGTCGTGTTCATCGAAGCCGAGACCCGTGAGGAGGCGACCACGCTCTTGACCAACGTACTCGTGCTCACCGTAGGAGCAGACTTGGGAGACGAGGGACACGGCGCCGCGCGCGAGGCGGGGCGCGTCACCTTGAGCGTGACACCCGAACAAGCCGCTTTGCTAGCGCTGCGCGAAGGGGTAGGGCGGATCCGACTCACATTGCGCAATCCGCAGGATGCGGTGGTCCACAAACCATCGGCGAACGTGAGTGCGGCGCTGACGCCGCCGGGAGGCGATCATGGCGGCAACTAGAGGCCGTGGCTACGCGCTGGCGGTGCACGTGCGGGCCGCCAGGTTCGACGAGCTGCTGATGCTCGCATTGGGGGACACGGAGCTCGTGTTTGGACGCGGACCGGACTGCGACGTGGTGTTGCCTTCCAAGGCGGTCTCTCGTCGACACGTGACCATCGCGTGGAAACATGGCGCACTCTCCGCGCAGGACCTGTCTTCCCACGGCACCTGGGTCGATGGAACGCGGGTGCAAGGCGGTCGCGTGGTCCTTGGAGAACGCTGCGACCTCGAAGTGGGCCCGTACCGCCTCGAACTCAAGTTGGTTCGTCCTGCCGCGGGCGCTCCCGAGCTCGCGCCGCCTGCCGTCGGTGAGGTTTCGATTCAGGCGCGCCGGGCCTTGCGCTCGGCGGTGCTCGAAGGGCTCGACCTCCTGACGCTCGACCGCAGTCAGATGGATCGGAACACGTTGGGGCCCGCCGTGCACGAGGCCCTGGAGCGAGCCGCCGCCAGTATGGGAGAAGGACTTCCGCGGGGACCCGCCCTGCAAGCCCTGCTCCGTGAACTCGCCGATGAGGTGCTCGGCTTGGGGCCGCTCGAGCCGCTGTTGGCGGATCCCTCGGTGAGTGAGATCATGGTGGTGGACCCCGAGACCATCTACGTAGAACGCGACGGGCGCATCCAGCTCTCGGCGTCTCGCTTTACGGACGATCAAGCGGTGCGTTCGGTCCTCGAGCGCATCGTCACCCCGCTTGGGCGACGGGTCGACGAATCCCAACCGATGGTCGATGCGCGCCTCCCGGACGGCTCCCGCGTCAACGCCGTGATTCCGCCGCTGGCCTTGAAGGGCGCTGCCATCACGATTCGGCGCTTCTCCAGGCATCCGATCACCATCGAGCGGCTGGTTTCTTTGGGGGCGATGAGCGAGGAGATGGCCGTCTTCCTCGAGCGCTCGGTGCAGGTGCGCGTGAACATGGTGATCGCGGGCGGCACGGGTTCGGGAAAGACCACGCTGCTCAACGTGCTCTCCGCGGCGATTCCTGATTCGGAGCGCGTCGTGACCATCGAAGACGCTGCGGAGCTCTCGCTGCGCCAGCGGCACGTCGTGTCGCTCGAGAGTCGACCTCCCAACATGGAGGGGCAGGGTGCCGTGAGCATCCGCGATCTCGTGCGCAACGCCCTGCGCATGCGACCCGACCGCATCGTGGTGGGGGAATGCAGAGGGGGGGAGGCACTCGACATGCTGCAGGCCATGAACACGGGGCACGACGGGTCGATGACGACCACCCACGCCAACAGTCCGAGAGAGGCCGTGCAGCGCCTCGAGACCTTGTGCCTGATGTCGGGCATCGACCTTCCGTTGGCGGCGATCCGGCGACAAATCGCGGGTAGCGTGAACCTGTTGCTGCAGCAGGCACGTTTTAGCGATGGATCGCGGCGCATCACCCACGTGACCGAGGTGGCAGGGCTCTCGGATGATGGCGAGCTCGAGCTGCGGGACGTCTTTCGCTTCGAGCCCGCGCGCAGCGGGCGCTCCGGCAAGCTGGAGGGCGTGTTCGTGGCCACGGGTGTCATCCCCAACTTCGTCGATCGCTTCGTCACGCGGGGACTGTCGCTGGGTGGGCTATGGTGACGACTCCTCCCTCTGTGCTCGCGCTCTTGCGTCTCGCCAGTGTGCTCGGCGTAGGTGGCGCTGGTTGCGCGTTCGCGCTGTTTACCGTGCGAGCCTACCTGGTCGTGGCGCGGCGCAAGCTCGCCGCCTACCACGACGCCCTTGTCCGAGAATGCTCCTTTCTCCGACTCGCCATCGCGCCGCGCCACCTGCTGTTCGGACAGGCGGCTTTGGTGGCGCTCGCGCTCCTCGCCCTGGCGCTCGGTAATCCGCTGGCGGCGTCGGTGGTGGTGCTTCCTGCGCTATGCCTGCAGCCCGTGCTCGGCATGCGTCGAGCTCGCCGCATCGCGGAGCTCGAGAGCCAGTTGGACGCCTGGCTACGGGGCTTGGCCGCGGCCCTGCGAGCTACTCCGGCGCTCGGCGACGCGCTCGAGTACAGCCTCGGGTTGGTCGCGAGTCCCCTGCGTGACGAGCTCGAGACCCTGGTGAAGGAGCACAAACTCGGCACGCCGCTGGACGAAGGGCTGACCCGCATGGGACGGCGCATCGGAAGTCGCAGTCTACAGACGGCGCTCGCCACTTTGCGCATCGGTCTGCGCACGGGGGAGATATCTCGCGGATCTCTGGAGCGCTCGGCCAGCACCCTGCGCGAAATGGCGCGTCTCGAGGGCGTAGTTCGTGTGAAGACAGCCGAAGGCAAGGCCCAGGGCTTCGTGCTGGCGCTCTTGCCGCTACCCATGGTGGCTTTGTTTCGATACGTGAATCCCACTTATCTGCTGCCATTGATAGAAGAACCTCGCGGTCACTTGGTCATGGGCTGCGCGTTCCTGTGTTGGTTCTCGTCCCTCGTGCTGACCAGGAGGATCCTCGATGTCGATCTTTGAGCTCCCCTCGAGTCTGTTCTGGCTACGTGGGGCTGTTCTGTTGGCCGTCGTTGTGTGCCTCGGCCTCTTGGCTGCACCCATGGTGCGCATCCCGGCGCTGCCGATCCCGCGCTTCGGCCTGCGCGGCAAGCGGCGGCTCCTGGCGCGCTCGGACCGTGCATTCCGTTGCCTCGAGGTCTGGACCCGCCACGTCGGGGCCTGGCTGGCGCACGTGCCTGCCGAGCAGCTGCGCAGCCGGATCTCCTCGCTTGCGCTGCACGCGGGCTTGCCCATGGGGTTGTGCGCGGACGAGTGGTTGGCGCTCTCCCTGCTTTCTTTCCTGGGATTGGGGTGCGGCGGCGGGTGGTTGGTGGCGCGTGCCGGGATGGACATTTGGTGGCAGCTCAGCGTGCTCGGCTTGGCCGCCGTGATGCCCGTGATGCGGCTCCGGCAGGCCGCCACGGAGCGAGCCAAACAGCTCGAACGCAGCCTGCCCAACGCGATCGACCTTTGCGTGCTGTGCATGGGAGCTGGCGCGGACTTTCCCGCCGCGCTCCGCTTCGTGGTGGCCGAGATGGGCGCCGCCCACGCGGCCTGTCGAGAGGAGCTAGCCCATGTGCTCGATGAGCTTGCGCTTGGTCGCACCCGTGTGGAGTCGCTTACGGCGCTCGCGCAGCGCACCGACAGCTGCGCCATTCGCGACTTCGTCGCAGCGGTGTGCCAGTCGGACATCAAGGGCACGCCCCTGGTGAGCGCACTCGACATTCAGGCGGGCACGTTACGGCAGCGACGCAGTGTGCTCGCCGAGGAGGCGGCTGCCAAGGCCGGGGTACGCCTGATGCTGCCGATGATGCTGATGGTGGTCTGCGTCTTGTTGATCGTGATTGGGCCGTTCATCGTGACCGGGATGGGCATGTGAGCACGGAGACGACGAAGAATAGGGGGATCGCGCCCATGCGGGGGGCGTTGCTCGTGCTCCTGGCCCTGCTCGTGCTGTCGCTGAGCTTGCTGGAGCGCGGGGAGCCGCTGGCGCAACGAGCCGACGCGCTCGACGTTTCGCCGCTGCCGGAGCAGGCGCCCGCGTGCCAGGTTTCTCGCCGCGAGGCACAGACTCGTGCGCAGTGGCTCGCAGCCGCCGCGGACGCAAGCTGGGAGCGCGTGCCCTTCGATTGCGCCGAGGCGCCCAACGCCGTGCTGCGCAGCTCGGAGGCCGAGGTCTGCTACGACATCGCTGGAGACCGGGAAGGCGTTCAACGCCTGGCGGCGAAGCGACGTAGCTTCGAGGCCGAGCTCACGCGCCGATTTCGACGCGCCAGGCTGCTCTTGGAGCTCGCCCGTCGGCGGGGCGATCTGATGGGCATGCGGCGCGAGATCACCACACTGTTGGCGCTCTCGAGCCAGACGGGACCCGCGGGGCGAGCGTACCGCTCTCTGCTCGAGCGGCTCGACCGCGCAGCCGAGGCGCAGCTGCTCGATGCGAAGAAAGGAGCCGATTGAGATGGTACCCGAAAGCGTGTTCGAGCGAGCGTTGGCCAGGTTCTTCGCACCGATCGGTGCGCTCCTGGTCGATCCGAGCGTGAGCGAGGTCATGGTCAATGGTCACGACTGCGTGTTCGTAGAGCGGCGGGGCAAGCTCGAGCGGGTGCCCGAACGATTCGAGAGCGAGGCGTCGCTCATGTCGGGCCTGCGCGTGCTTTCGCAGTACGTGGGGCGGCCCTTCGATCCCGAGCACCCAATTCTCGAAGCGCGCTTGCCCGACGGGTCGCGAGTCGAGGCGGTCATGGGGCACCTGGCCAAGGGAGGCACGCACGTCGCCATCCGGCGCTTCGCGCGCGACCGGCTCGACATCGCGCAGCTCGTGGCCTCGGGCAGTCTGAGTGAGGACGCCGCGGAGTTTCTGCGGGACCTGGTCGTCCGCAAGTTCAACATCCTGGTCGCTGGCGGCACGGGCACGGGCAAGACGTCTCTGCTGAACGTGCTCACGGCCTTCGTGCCGGCCTCCGAGCGGGTCGTGGTGCTCGAAGACTCCAGGGAGCTGCAACCGCGCGGCGGGCACACAGTACAGCTGGAGGCTCGCCCGGCCGACGAACGCGGCAAGGGCGCGGTGAGCATTCGCGGGCTCTTCAAGGCCACCCTGCGCTTGCGACCCGACCGCATTGTGCTGGGAGAAATCCGCGACGGCGCCGCACTCGATCTGCTGCAGGCGATGACCTCGGGCCACGGCGGGTGCCTCGCGACCCTGCATGCCAGCCACCCCCGCGATGCGCTCTCGCGCCTCGAGACCATGGCGTTGATGGCCGACGTGGAGCTGCCACTCAGTGCGCTTCGAGCACAGATCGCGTCGGCCGTCGACGTGGTCGTGCAGCTCGAGCGGTTGCGGAACGGGCAGCGTGTCGTGACGCATGTTTCGCAAACGGAGCCGCTCGACATGCAAGGCCGCTACGTGCTGCGGGACTTGTTCGTGCGCCAGGGACAGCTCCGGAGGACCGGTATTTCGTTGCTAGATGCAGGGCGCTTCCACGAGGAGCACGAGACCTCGGCGTGTTTTTCCGAGCGGGGGAGTCCATGAGAAGCGACGACCCCGAAACCAAGCTGCTGCGGATCTCGGAGCTAAGCGAGCATCTCGCTCGAACTCGCAAGCGCGCAGAGGATCCAGGCGGTACCTCCACGCGCTTGAGCATCGACATGGACGAGGTAGGAAAGCCCGTTCTGGGTGGCGTAGAGGGTCCTGGCTCGGAGAACGAGCCGGCCCCGATTGGCGAGACCAGGGAGGTGCCGCAGCAAACGCCACGCGGTATCGCAGCAGGGGCCAGGGCTTGCTCGGACACGGCCATGACACTGGTTTTTCAGCGTGCCGATCTACGGCCCCCCCCTGCGCGGACCAGGCGGAGGCCAAGCGCGAGGAGGGGTGTGTCATGGTTGGTGCGGATAGGTGCACTCGGGCTGGCTTTCTACCTCCTGCTGCCCGTTTTTCAGGGGACGTTGGTGGCAAGCCGTGAAGTCACCGAAGCGGCGAAATCCGCCGACGTCGGGTCGTCCAACGAGCGCCCGCCCGAGGTCATTCAGCCTTCGCTGCTCGTCACGCCGAAGGACCATGTCGCCTCGATCGAAAGTCCCGCGTCGGCTGGCAGTTCTGTCCCCATCGGCGCGGCCGCCTCCCAGGACAAGATCAGCTCGCCCATGGACAGCGTGGCCGCGGACGGGTCAAACGAGTCTGAGGCTGGACACCTGCGCGCCGCGGTGGACTTGCTGTTGTCTGGTGACACGCGGGGGGCGCTCGACGGCTACCGTGGGCTCCTGGCGCGCCGCAAGGGCTCGCCCGAATTCGCTCTGGCCGTGCGCATTCTCGAGCGAGAGGTGGTCCGGTGCGCGGGCGGAGGTTCCGCATGTACGCGCTGAGGCGAGCCCTCTTCGGCCTGGCCCTGATGTTTACAATCGGCTGCGCGGCGGGAGACGAATCGCAGGAGGTGCGCTTTCACGTGAGCGTGCGCGATGACCAACTGCAAGCGCAGCCAGGAGTTTCCATCGAAGTCGACGGCCAAGCTGTCGCCAGCACGGACACTCAAGGGCGCGCCTCGGTGTCCTTCCACGCACGCGCGAACCGCGCGCGCATCGCCGTGCGGTGTCCGAGCGGATATCATGCTTCTGAGCCGCGCAGTATTCCGTTGTCCCGGCGCGGCAGGCAGCCTCCGCTCGAGCTCGTGTTCACCTGTCGCCCCGCGCAGCGCACGTTGCTTCTGGTCGTGCGTGCACCCGAGGGAGTCGGCATGCCCGTGCTGGCCGACGGCGAAGCGCTGGGCCATGTGGCCGAAGACGGAACCTTTCACGCGGTGATCAAGCGCGCACCCGACGCCACGCTGCGCTTGACCCTCGACACCACGGACGCGCCGCTTCTAGTGCCCCAGCACCCCGTCAGAGAGATCACCGTCGGCGAGCGCGACGAGATCATTGTCTTCGATCAGGAGCTGCGGGCTGCGCGCCCGCCCAGGCGCGTGCGCCAGACCTCCGGCAAGTCCTCCTCTGCGACGCGGCACATTCCCTATGCCATCGGCGCAGCGCGCTATTCGTGGTGACCTGCGCGGTTTCAGCCCAGGGCGTCCGTCAACCGTTGCAGGTATGCCTGGACCTCGGACGAGCCTTCTTCCGGGGCCCATGTCGCGAAGTCCTTGGCAGACGCCTCCACGTAGGGGCCGGCTTTGACCTCATAGAGCAGCGTGTCCGGCTCCCGCACGATGAAGCTGTGGAACAGCCCGGGCGCGAGATCGAGGCCGAACTCTGCGCCTCCGGCCTTCAGTCGGCGACTGAAGGTCACGTTGCCTTCGTCGTCGAAGACCACCAGATCGATGGCTCCGCGCAGCACCAGGAACACCTCGGCCCGCGGCGGACTCGTGTGGCGATGCGGACGCACATACGTGCCCGGTTGCAGCGCGTTGAACATGCGCTGCAGCGGATCCGCCCCCTGCTTGTGGAACGGAACGATCATGCGCTTGCGCTCGCTGGCGCGCGAGGCCTCCAGCGCGCGCTCGGCGAGCTCCTGCGAGATCACGACGAGCTCACCTTCCGGCGGAGGCAAAGCGCGGGGAGTGGCCACGTCTAGGCTCCCTTGGCCTTGCGTTTACGCTTCGTCTCGGGCTGCTCCGCTTCCTCTTCTTCCTTCGGCTCGGCCTTCTTCGGTCCCTTGCCGGACGGCGCGGGCGCCGCCTTCTTTCCGAGCGCGTTGGGTTCGAGGCTCTTCTTGAGCGCCTCGAACAGATCGATAATCTGGGCGGCCGGCTGCTCGGGAGCCGTCTGGATCTCCATGCCCTGCGCCTTCTGCTCGGCCACCTGACGGACGCGGTCGCTGGTCTCGTCGCGGAACTCCGACGGGTCGAAGCTCTCCACGCTCAGCTGCTCGATCAACTTCAGCGCCAGGTCGCGCTCGCTCTGACTCAGCCGCACGTCGCTCCCGATGTCCACCTCGTCGAACGCATGCACCTCGTCGGCGTAGTAGAGCTGGTGCAACGCGAGGCCCTTGTCGTACGGGCGAATCATCACCACATAGCTCTTGCCGCGCGCGTTGTAGCGTCCGATGGCCACCACGCTCGAGTCCTTCATGGCGTGCCCTAGCAGGGTGTACGCCTTGTGTCCGCCTTTGTCGGGTCCGAGGTAGTGGGTCTTCTCGATCTGGATGAAGTCCACCGTCTGCGCGGGCACGAACTGGACGATGTCGATGGTGTTGGTGCGCTCGGCCTCCAGCTGACGTAGCTCCTCGTTGCTGAAGACCACGTACTGGCCCTTGGAGATCTCGTAGCCCTTGACGGTGTCGTCGCGCTCGATGACCTGATCGTGGGTGGGGCAGTAGAGCTGCTGCTTGACCCGCGTGTTGCACTCCTTGTGGAGCATGTTGAAGCTCACACTTTCGGAGTGGGTGGCGGTGTAGAGCTTGACCGGGATCGAGACGAGCCCGAAGGAGATGGTGGTCGATCCAGTAGAGCGCGCGGCCATGCCGAAAGCATAGATCGCGGCCTCGGTGTCATGTAAATGAATGGCGTGAGCGAAGGCGACAAGCCCGACAAACTCGCGGGCTACCGCCAGAAACGGGACCCGGGGCGTACCAACGAGCCCTTCGCGCCTGAACCTTTGCCCAGCGCACGCGCAGGACGCGCGGCTGGCGGGGCCAGCTGGGGTGGCGCGTTCGTTGTCCATGAGCACGATGCCAGCCGCAAGCACTACGACCTACGGTTGGAGGTGGGCGGCGTCCTCAAGAGCTTTGCCGTGCCCCAGGGGCCGACCCTGGACCCCGAAAAGAAACGTCTCGCCGTGCAAACCGAGGACCACCCGTTCGAGTACCTCGAGTTCGAGGGCGTGATCCCCGACCACAACTACGGCGCAGGACCCATGATCGCCTGGGACCTGGGCCGCGTGCGCTATCTCGAGCAGTCCGCCGAAGAGGGGCTCGCCAAGGGCAAGCTCGACTTCGAGCTCCAGGGCTACAAGCTGCGCGGGCGTTTTGCCCTGGTGCTCACCAGCGGTCGCAAGCCCGGAGACAACCCGAAGCAGAAGCAATGGCTGCTGCTCAAGAAGCGCGACCCACACGCGCGCCCGAATACCGAGCTGATCGAGGAGCTTCCCCAGAGCGTGCTGTCGGGCCTGCGCGTCACGGAGCTCGAGGCCGCCCACGAGCGCGCGCAGGCGCTCGAGGCAGAGCTTGCAAAGCTCGGCGTCGAGCAGCGTGCCTTGCACTCGAGCGGACTGGTGCCCATGGCGTGCGCGCTGGACGGGGCTCCGCTCGAGAGTCCCGCCTATCTCTACGAGCTCAAACTCGACGGCGTGCGCATGCTGGCGGAGAAGCAAGGCGACGAAGTCTCGCTCTTCTACCGCAAGGGTCGCAGCGGCACCATCAGCTATCCGGAGGTCGTGCGGGCCCTGCGCGCGTTGCCCTTCGAACACGTAGTCCTGGACGGCGAGATCATCACCATCGACGAGACGGGACGCCCCAACTTCCAGCGCCTGGCCCAGCGCTTCCAGGCCACGCGCCCGCGCGACGTGGAGCGCGTGATGCGCATTGTGCCCGTCAGTTTCATCGCGTTCGATTTGCTGGCCCTCGGCCCCTACGACCTCACCAAACAGCCGCTGATCGATCGCAAAGCCCTGCTGCAGCGCATCGTACCGCCACGCGGCGTGATCTCTCGTCTCGATCACATCGAGGGAGACGGCCGTGCACTCTACGAGTTTTGCCGGGTACAGCGCCTGGAGGGGCTGGTGGCCAAGCGCGCAGGCTCGCCTTACCGCGTGGGCCCCAAGGCATCGAACGACTGGGTGAAGATCAAGGCCGACCGCGAGGACGATTTCGTGGTCATTGGCTACACCAAGGGCAACGTAGGGCGCGAACTCGGTGCGCTCGATCTGGCGAGCTACCAGGGCGATCAACTGATCTCACGTGGCAAGGTCGGCAGTGGCTTCGATGCCGCGACCCTCAAACTTCTGCTCGGAGAGCTCACGCCGCGCCGTGTGAAGAGCGTGGACGTGCAGGGTGAGCTCACGCAGGCGCCGCGCGGACGCACCTTCGTGCGGCCAGAGCTGGTGGTCAACGTGCGCTACACGGGCTTCACCGAAGATGGACATCTGCGTCATCCCGTGTACCGCGGGCTGCGCGCCGACGTCGCGCCTCGTGACTGCACGGCGGGTCCAGCGCTTCCCATCGAGCAGATTCAGCTCGAGGGCGAGGTCTCCGCGCGCGAGGAGCCGCCACCCCCCAAGCCCAAACCGGTGTCGACCGCCGAGCGGCGCGTCGTGATCTCCAATCCCAAGAAGGTGTTTTGGCCTGCCGAGGGCTACACCAAGAGCGACCTGTGCGCCTACTACGAGGCGATGGCGCCCGTGTTGTTGCCGATTCTACGCGAGCGCCCCGTGATCCTGGTGCGCTATCCCGATGGCATCGAGGGCAAGAGTTTCTATCAGTGGAACGCGCCGCAGGGCACGCCGTCGTGGGTGCGCACGGTGAAGGTGCGCTGGGAGGATCGCGACAACAAGGAGGTCGAGCTGTTCCTCATCGACGACCTTCCGACGCTGGCCCACATCGCGAACCTCGGCTGTATCCCGCTGCATATCCTGGCCTCGCGCGTGGGCGCACTCTCCACCTCGGACTTCTTCACCATCGACTTCGATCTCGGAGGCCAGCCCCTGTCCTACGGCATCACGCTGGCGCGCGAGCTGAAGGCCTTGCTCGAGCAGGTGGGGCTGCGGGGCTATCCCAAGACCAGCGGTCAGACGGGCCTGCACGTGCTGGTTCCGCTCGGGCCGGCCATCGGCTTCGACACGGCGCGCGCCCTGTGCGAGTTGCTCGGCACGCTCGTCGCCAACAAACACCGCGAGATCGCCACCGTGGAGCGCAACAAGGCACGTCGCGGCCCGCGGGTCTATGTGGACACGGGCCAGACCGGAACGCTGCGGGCCATCGTGGCACCGTACTCGGTGCGCGCCTATCCGGGTGCGCGCGTGTCTACGCCTCTCACGTGGGACGAGGTGTCGTTCGCGCTCGAGCCTGCCCGCTTCAATATCTTCAGCGTGCCCGAGCGCATGCAGGAAATCGGCGACCCGCTGGCGGACTTCCTCAAGCAAACACCGGACATCCCGGCTGTGGTGGAGGCACTGCGTGCGCGGTTTTCACGCTGAAATCGGTACTTTCGCGCAGATGAAATGCGCCTCGGACCGGGGTGCAGAGCACCCCTCTTCACCCACGGGCGCCGTGGGCGGGCCAATGGCAGGATAGGGCGAGATGGATGAAGTCAGAACATTGATCGTGGGCGCCGGCATGAGCGGGCTCGCGACCGCGGCGTTCCTGAAGCACTCGGACTACGCCATCCTCGAGCGCGACGCGGAGATAGGCGGCTACTGCAAGACCGTGCGTCAGGACGGCTTCGTCTGGGACTACTCGGGTCACTTCTTCCACTTCAAGCACCAGGACATCTCGGACTACTTGCACTCCCGCATGCCCGGCCAGAGCATTCGCAAGGTCGAGAAGCGATCCTTCATCCACTACAAGGGCGCCTACGTCGATTTCCCCTTCCAAAAGAACATCCACCAGCTCCCGAAGGACGAGTTCATCGAGTGTCTGGTGGATCTGTACTTCGCACGCACCCCGGGCGAGGCACCTGCGCTGCCCGAGAACAACTTCGAGGAGATGCTGTACGCGCGCTTCGGCCGGGGCATCGCGGAGAAGTTCCTCATCCCTTACAACGAGAAGCTCTACGCCTGCCGCCTCAGTTCCCTGGACAAGAACGCGATGGGGCGCTTCTTCCCCCACGCCGACCTGCCCGACATCATCCGCAACATGCGGAGTGCCGACAACAGCAGCTACAACGCCTCGTTCATGTATCCCGAGGGCGGAGCCTTCGAGTACGTGAAGGCGCTGGCCTCCGAGGTCGACGCACGCAAGATTCACCTCTCCGAGAGCCTGCAGAGCCTGGACGTCTCGAGGAAGATCGCGCGCACCACGCGGCGTGAGATTCGCTTCGAGAACCTGGTGTCCTCCATCCCGTTTCCCGCGCTGGCACGTGCCGCGGGCAAGGCGGACGACGCACAGGTGTGGACCTGGAACAAGGTGCTCGTGTTCAACCTCGGCTTCGACAAGAAGGGCCCCGAGCGCGTGCACTGGGTGTACTACCCGGATCGCTCGCTCGCGTTCTATCGCGTGGGCTTCTACGACAACATCTTCGACACCGAGCGCATGAGCCTCTACGTGGAGATCGGCTATCCGGCCGATGCCGAGGTGAATGTGGAAGCGATGCTCGAGCGCACGCTGCAGGATCTCGAGCGAGTGGGAGTAGTCGATGGGCAGCGCCTGATCTCACACCACTCGGTGATCCTCGATCCGGCCTACGTGCACATCACCGAGGCTTCCATGCGCGCCCATGCAGCGCTCAAGGGAGAGCTGGCGTCGCACGGCGTGCATACCATCGGGCGCTATGGTGGTTGGACCTATTGTTCCATCGAAGATAACGTGATCGAGGCGCGCGCTCTCGCACCGAGCTTGTGATCTCGGCGCGCACCGCGCTTGCTCAACCCGACGAACGCGAGGCCTGCAGCAGCGCAGGCGTGTTGAGTCGGAAGCGCCCCGCGTGCTCCAGCGCGCGGCGCACGCGATCGGGCGCCGTGCGGCCCTTGGCGCGCATGCCTGCCATGTGCAGCATGCCCGCATGCACCTGAGCCACGGTTTGGTTCAAATCGATGGGCTGATTCGAGGGGGATCGCGCACCTTCGCTGACGAGCCGCGACCCGAGAACGGCGGCCTCTCGGGCCAATACCTGGACCTCTTGCGGGCCGTCTTTGAGCCACTCGCCGAGTCTGATGTCCCGCATCAGGCCCAGCGCGTTCACGCTCAGGATGAAGGCATATTTGTCGACGATGGCCTGCTCCAGCGCCGCCATGTCGGGTAGCCGATCGACCGCGAAGCCCAGGCTTTCGTGCAGGGCCTGCGCGAGTTCTGCGAACTGTCCATAAACGGGGGTGCTGCGGGCCACCAGGAGCGGCTCACCTTTCTTCTTCAGCAGCCACGGCACCATCACCGTCGCGCGCTCTGAAAAGCGCTGCCATAGCGAGGGAAAGAGCTCGTTCTGCAGCAAGATGATCGAGTCGAGGCGCGGCTTCGGTAAGCTCTCGAGCGCAGGCTCGAGGTCTGCTTCGCCGACGGCTACGAGCAGTGGCGTATCCAGTGGGATCCCCTGCAGTGCGACCTCTGGACGTGCGGCGCGCGTAACGGGGATGACACGCATGCCGCGCTTGAGGGCCGCGGTCGCGTAGAGTTGTCCGAGCTCGCCGATTCCCATCACGATCAAATCGTGCATGTCGAGATTGTATCCAACGCCGACAAACCTGCAGCTCATGAGCCAGCGATAGGACGAAGTTGCGGCACACTGAGAAAGCGCTGCTACAGTCTGCGTAAGCCGTGATGACCCCTGACGATCACGACGAGCACCGAGCTGTGTTGTCCACAACCGGCGCGGTCGACGCCAAACGTTTGGCGGCGTTTCATCGCGGGCCCGAGGTGGCCCTGATGAGGCGCGTCGCTGCGGGCGTGCCCGAGGCCCAAGAGGAGCTGGCCGAGCGGTTGGTCATGCGCGTGCGGCGCGGTGCCCATGCGCTGATGCGCGGCTCCGCAGACGCCGACGACTCGGCCCAGTTGGCGCTCGTGGAGATCCTGCGGAGTGCCCACGATTATTCAGGAAAGTACACAGTCGAGCGCTGGGCCGATCGGATCGTGGGGCGCAGTGTGATCCGGTTCTCACGGGCCGTTCGGCGGCGCGCGGGGGCCTTCTCCACCATCAGCGTCGACGATGAGTCCACGCTCGAGCGCTCGGATCGTCCGCCGCGCAACCTGGACGAGTGCCTGGGACGCTTGTCGGTGGCTGCTCGCGAAGCACTGCTCTTGCGACACGCCTTTGGTCAATCGGTCGAAGAGATCGCCGAGTTGACCCAGGTCTCTCCCGACACCGTGCGCGACCGCTTGTTGCTCGCGCGCAAGGAATTTCGCCGCATGGTCCTGGCCCGCCCGCGCGACGCCGCGCACGGCAAGGGAGACGTGTCATGAGCACGCTGACCGAACGCTGGGCGAGCCTGAGGGACCGCGAGGCGCTAGGTGACGTGCTGAGCCCGAGCGAACTCGCTGACGCAGGACGCATCGAGAGCCTGGATCCAGACGTGCAGACCTACGTGCACCAGATGCGCGAGCTCGAGACCTATCTGGAGGGCAAGCGTGGTGAACACGCCACCGCGCCCGATCACCAGCTCGTGCTGCGCGCGCTCTCGGCCGTGCAGCTGGATGCGCCGAGCCCACGCGTGCGGGCCATCGATCACGATCGGGAGCTCGCGCGCGCCGCCGATCCAGAAGGGCCGGGTTGGATTCGTCTGCTGGCCACCGCGTTGAGTGTCGGGATGACCGTGGCCGCGGCGCTCGCGCTCGTGCTCTACGAACCGCGTTCGGTACGACGCGCGGACACTGGGGCGAAGGCGCCAACGCCGGCGCAGACTGGCTCCGCGCCGGCAACGGCTCTTTCACCCAAGGTGGAGGCGCTGTTGCAGGTGCGCACGTCAGAACGTGGCGCGCGTTTGCGGCGTTCAGGTGAGGTGCTGGCCCCCGCAACGCTGCTCGGCCAGTCGGACAGCGTCAGCAGCGGCGACAAGGCTGGATGCTTCGTGGTCGAAGGTGAGCTCGAGTTCTGCCTCGCCGCAGGCTCCAGTGTGACGCTCAAGGTCTTGGCAGAGAACAACTTGGCGCTCGAGCTCGAGCGCGGGCATCTCTCCCTGCATGGACCGAGCAAGCGTGGCATTCGGCGTGTGACGGTGGATGCGCACGAGGTTCGCGTGGTCGCTGAATCCCCGGTCACGTTTGGCCTCGATCTCGGGGAGCCCGCAGCCCAGCTGGTCCGCGCGCGGGTCCTGCGCGGGCGCGTGAGGATGGTGGCCGCGGCCCAGAGCCTGGATGTGCCCGAGCTCAAGTCCGCAGTGTACCGCCGCGATGGACGTGTGCTCGATGTGGTCGACCTGTTGCCAGGGCCGGCGCAGCACGAATGGGATCTCGTGGGCACGGGCCGCCTGGGGGCGATGGTCGCGAGCATGATGTCGGGCGCGGGTGACCGTGCGCGCGGCGAGTCCGTGGCCATGCAAGAGCCGGTCGCCGAGCTCGAGCGCGCGCCGCGCGAGCTCATGCAGGACGCCTGGGAGTTGCTCAAGGAGGAGCGCTGGCAGGAGGCCGCCAACGTCTATCAGCGCATCGCGCGCGAGGCGCCTCACAGCGAGGAGTCCCATATCGTGCTCGTGCGTTTGGGCGACCTGCTCCTCGAGCGTCTCGCGGATCCGGTGCACGCGCTCTCGGCCTTCGATCGCTATTTGAGCGAGGGTGGGGGACCGTTGGCGGCCGAGGCGCGCCACGGGCGTATCGCCGTATTTCGGCGCCTGGGACGCGTGGATGACGAGCGCGCCGCCATCGAAGAGTTCCTGCGCTTTCACGAGAAGAGCACCGAAGCTCCCCAGCTGCAGGCGCGCCTCAGGGTGCTCGCTCCCTAGTCCTTGAGCGGCTTGCTCCGATACGAGCGCGATGCTCTGCTCTTCGGCGTGGCACGCAGAGCACTTTTCGATCGCTTACCGCGGGGAGCTCTCCCCATCCTGAAGGAAGTCGCGCGTCACTTGTTGCGGCGCCCCGTGGTGGGCATCGCCGCAGTCGCGCGTCGGCACGATGGACACATCCTGTTGGTGAAGCGGGGTGACACCGGCACCTGGGGATTGCCCGGCGGCACCATGGAGTGGGGCGAACCGGCGCGCACGAGTCTGACGCGCGAGCTGCGGGAGGAGGCAGGGGCCACCGTGCTCCGCACCGGTCGTCTGGTGGGGGTCTTTACGGCGCCGGAGCGGGACGACCGCATGCACGGCGTCACCATCGTGGTCGAAGCGGAGGTTGCCCCCGAGCTGAGTGGTCCCGAGAACCCCATCGAGATTCACGAAGCCAGGTTCTTCCCGCCCGACGCCTTGCCGCATCCCCTGGCGTTCACGGGCGACGACATGGTGAAGCAGGCGCTCGCGGGAGGCCCTGCCTACTGGGAATGAAGGAGGGGCTGTCGATGCGCATCGGATCACGTTTCTGCGGGCCGCCCGCGAGTGGCAATGGGGGCTACACGGCGGGTTGCGTGGCGCGCCTGATCCAGGGCCCCGCCGAGGTCACGTTGCGTGCTCCGCCGCCGCTCGACACGGAGCTCACGCTCGAGTCGCGCGACGGCGGCGCGGTGTTGCTGGGGCCCGATGGAGGTCTCATCGCGGAGGGCAAGCCCACGACGTTGGAGCTCGTGCTGCCGGCCAGCGTCGGTTGGGACGAAGCGCGAGCTGCCACCGCGCACTACGTGGGCTTTCGCGAGCATCCCTATCCGGGTTGCTTCGTGTGCGGCCCACGACGTCCTGCGGGTATCGCTCCCGGCCTGGGCTTGTACCCCGGGGCAGTCCGCAGCCCGTCGGGGCAAGCCGTGGTCGCCGCGCCGTTTCGACCGCCAGCCGATCTGGCGGACGACCAGGGCCTGCTGAAGCCCGAGTTCGTGTGGGCCGCGCTCGATTGCCCGTCGTGGTTCGGCCACGCGGCGTACCTCGAGCACGTACCCAAGATCCTGCTGGGGCGCCTGGCCGTCCACATCGCCCGGCGCCCTCGGGCAGAGGGCGCGAGCGCGGTCGGGGAGGCATGCGTCGTGATGGGTTGGAGCCTCGGTCAGGAGGGGCGCCGTATTACATGCGCCTCAGCGCTATATGACGAGCGGGGCGACTGCCTGGCCTGGGGCAAGGCGGTCTGGGTCGAGCTCAAATCCGCGTGAAGGCTTCGAAGCGGGTCTCGCTGGGGCGAGAGGGGCGCGGGGCCCTTCCACCCGGGTTCCGCCGGCGCTCGATCCAGTCGCGGGTAGCATCCCTAAGTGCGGTGAACAGCTGAGGAATCATCCAGAACGCCAGGAAGGCGAACAGGCACAGGGTGTAAGCGTAGAACAGGGCGAAGTCCAAGTTGAACGTCATGGGGACTCTCCTTTACGCGACGCAATGCGTCATTGGGGGGTACAGGAACGCGCTCACGGCAACCGCAGCAGACACAGGGAGTGATGACTCGTTGGGGACCTGGGCTAGGGCTACGTCAGCGAACTGATTACGATGTAATACCGGCTTGAGACAGGCGCAAGCCCCTGTAGGGAAAAAGTTCATCGTCGGTGTGGAGATTCACCGAGGCTGCACCGAAGGCACGGCGCCGCATGCCGGGCGCGACGATGAGCTCAGGGCTCGGTTCGTGCGGGCGTCGACGCGAGGAGGGGGGCCGCGCGGGGAGTCAGATGGACTCGATGCGCACGGCAGCGCCGAACGAGCGGGCGGCGTAGCCGAGGAATGTGTACCGGCACCGGGTTTCCTCGACGAACTCGAAGAACGCCTTGTACTCGTGTTCCTCGTAGCTCGGGTAGTTGAAGAACTCGTCGAAGAGAATCACCGAGCCCTTCACGAGACGTGGTCGCAACGCGTTCAAGACGAACTTGGCCGAGGAGTACAGGTCGCTGTCGATGTGGACGAAGGCGGCGGGGGCCGCGACCTGATCGAGAAAAGGCAGCAGAGTCTGGTCGAACCAGCCGACGTGCAGCCGAACGTTCTCGCCTACTTGAGGCAGGGCGCCCGCCGTGGAGAACGCGCCCTTGCCACAGTCGCGCCAGCTCTCGGGGAGTCCTTCGAAGGAGTCGAAGCCGTGTACCTCGCGATCGGGTACGAGGGAGGAAATGATGTTGATGGTGCCGCCGTGATAGACGCCGAACTCTGCGAAAAAGCCGTCCAACGCGCGGGCCTCTTCGACACAGCGCTTCAGCAGTTCCACCGGAGTCGCATAGGCAGGTGCGTCCGGGCAGTGACGTAGCGCGAACTCCGCGGACGCACGGGTGGCGAGCTCGTACTTGGTGCGCTCGATGTCTCCGACGCGAAGCGCCGCGTAGTCATTGGCGTGAGCGTCGTCGTAAGGACGCACGTTCGCTGCGTGCCAGAGCTTGCGCTGCATATCGGGTGACGAAAGGACTCGATGCACTTCGCCCGTGACGTCGGGGGAGGGCACGGCCTTGCGAACCACATCGGCGATGGCGCCCTGGACCTTGGGGTGCTTGAGGACCTTGACGGCGAGCTTGGTGAGGCGTCGCTCGATGAAGCTGGACATTCTTGCGACCATTGCGGCGAGCGGGAACGTCGGCTTCGGGCGCAGCTATTCCTGTAGGTCCGGGTTAAGGGCGCACCATCTGAAGGTCGGCAGTCACATGCGCGGCCAAGGTGCACCAGGCCGCCGGACGACCTGCGCGTGGGAGCTCAAGGAGCGCTGGGAGCAGGCGTGGGGGCGACTGGAGCAACCGGGGGCACAGGCGTGGGGGCGACTGGGGCAACCGGGGGCACTGGTGCAGGCGCAGACGGAGGCTCGGGCGCTGCCGTGACCGGAGGCGCAGGCGGGGCGGGGGCTGCGGGCGCGGGCTCTGAGGGCGCGGGCTCAGCAGGCGTGGGCGTAGTCGCGGGCGGCGTCGATGGGTCGCTGGGCGTCGGCACGGCCGCGGGCGCCGCGTCCGTGGGTGCGGCTGCGGGAGTCTCGCTAGCCGGCGCTGGCGGCGCGGCGGGAGCAGCTGGAGCGGCAGCTTCGGGCGCAGCGGGCACCACCGGTGCGGGCTCAGCTTGCGCTGCGGGCTGGGGCAACGTGCTCATCGCCGGCGCGGATGCGGGCGCGCGCGCTTGCATCTCATCGAACTTCCAACGCAAACCCAGACCGATGAAGTTCGCCTCCATCACGTACTTGCCGTTGCCGATGGCGGGACGATCGCCGGGCGCGTAGTGATGCGGGTCATTGTCCTGGGGCAACGGCTTGATGGCAGCGGGCAAGAGGACCGCGCTGTTGTTCACGTTGCGGTTCTGCATGAACATGTGCCCGTAGCTGGCATCGAGGAAGACGCGCGAGGAGATCTCCACGCTCGCACCAAGGCTCAGCAGAAACTTCTGCGTGTCCAGCGCGGCCGGGCTCAGGTTGCGGTCGGAGAACGCACTCGACTCGTACATCAAGCCGGCCAACACCTTGGCGCCGCGTCCACGCCACTTCTTCTTGACGTCGTAGCTGCCGCCCACCGCGATGGCCCAGGTGTCGCGCATGTTGCGCGCCAGCGAGACGCTCTGGGCTTTCACGTCGCCAATGCTCGGTACATCGTGGGCGACGACGTCCTTGGGCGTGACGCGGATGGACTGTTGCTGCGCCCAGTGTTCCCAGGTGCCAGCCACCTCCACGCGCGCTTCCTTGAGCGGCCTGAACTCGGCGCCGAGGCGCACGATGGTGGGCAGCACCACGGACATGTCCGCCTTGAGATCTTTGCTGCCCTTCGGGCCCTGTAGCTGGACGTTATCGAAGATCGCTTGGTCGGGCAGCCTGATGTCGAACTGGGCTTCTCCCGAGACCTTGGTGCGCAGCTGGACCGACGCGCCGAGGCGTACGTGATCGAGGTCGAGGTTGGCGCCGAGCACGGCGGTGGCCGTGTACACCGGCCCTAGCAGGAACTTGGTGCGACCTTCCCACTCCTTGGCTTCGGGCTGCTGGCAGAACGCGTAGTCACAGGCGCTGACCGCCACCTCGCCGCCGAGCTGCGCGGCTGTCAGGTAGAGCGCGCCGCCGAACGAGAGCCGGTCGGTGGCTTGATAGGCGGCGCCGAGCGCGAGCGAGCCGATGAAGGAGCCATTACCGTTGAGCACGGAGTAGCGCTGAGGAGCGCGATCTCCGTTGGGGAGCTGAGAGGGCCAGCTGGACGCATAGGCCGGGGGAATGATGAGGCCCACGCCGAAGCCGAGCTTCTTGAACCCGAGGTTGTCGCTGAAGGCGATGGTCGGGATGGGCACGGGCAACGAGTTGCCGTTCACGGTGGGCTCGTAGGTGCCGTTGTCGAGCTTGCGAGTGAACTCCGTCTGCACCATCGGGAGCACGAAATCCACGAGCAGCTGCCGCTTGCTCTCGACGAGTCCTGCGGGGTTGTACCAGAGCGCTTGCGGGTTGCGTGAACCCGCCACCGTGGCACCGCCTTGGGCGGCCGACTCGGCACCGCGCGGGAAAAGGTAGAGGCCGCCGGCATGGGCCTTTCGTGGAAGGCCGCCTAAAAGCAGAACGAGCGCTGCGAGGAGAACCACGCGCGCTCCGGTCGCGCGCCACTGCCATGCCAAGAAAGCCGTCACAAAACCTCGGGTGCCCGGCACTTTATGTGCAAAACGCAGCGATTGGAAGCCGGCGATTGGAAGCTGGCGCTTGGAAGCGGGCCATGGGAAGCGGCGTGGGAGCGCAGGAGCATCGCGCGAGGTGGTTGCTGGACGGCGATCCGGGGTGACCGCGCTGTCGTCGTGGGCGCAACGGCTCCCCGGGATAGCCTGAGGCTAGACTCTCGAGATGCGTCTCGCCGAGCTCGCCCAGGTCTCAAGTGCGGTAGCCCAGGCCTCAAAGCGCAGCGAAAAAGTGGCCCTCCTCGCAACTTGCTTGCGGGCCGAGCCCGCCGGGGACCGCTGCTTGCGCGCGCTGTATCTCGCGGGTCAGCTCCCGCAGGCCAAGCTGGGCGTGGGGCCGGCCCAAATCTTCGCCCTCGCGAGTGCGCCCGCGGAGAGCCCGAGCCTCGAGCTGACTGAGGTCGACCAATCCTTGACCGAGCTTGCCGCAGCGCGCGGTCCGGGCGTGGGCGAGCGGCGCACAGGGCTCTTGGGCAGGTTGTGGCAGGCTGCGACCACTGATGAGCAGCGCTTCTTGAGGCATCTCTTGTTGGGCGAGCTGCGTCAGGGGGCACTCGAGGCACTGGTGCTGGAGGCGGTCGCGCGAGCCACCGGCGTGTCCATCGACAGTCTGCGGCGGGCGCACATGTTCTCCGGTCAGCTCGCACCGGTGGTCGAGGCGGCGTTCGACGCAGGGGAGACGGGTCTCGCACGCTTCGGGCTCACGCTGTTTCGTCCGGTGCTGCCCATGCTCGCCGAACCCGCGGAAGATCTCGGGCAAGCGCTGGCGCAGCTCGGTCGCGCGGTGCTCGAGTTCAAGCTCGACGGAGCGCGCATCCAGGTTCACAAGGCCGAGGGCGAAGTTCGGGTGTACTCGCGCAGCGGTCAGGACGTGAGCGCAGCGGTGCCCGAGATCGGCGAGTTCATGCGGACGCTTCCGAGCCGCGAGCTGGTACTCGACGGCGAGGTCATCGCGCTGCGTGGTGATGGTCGCCCGCTGCCTTTTCAGGAGACCATGCGCCGGTTCGGTCGCAAGCTCGATGTCCCGGAGCTACGCGCGAGCCTGCCATTGACGCCATTTTTCTTCGATTGTTTGCGACACGACGGCCAGACCTTGCTCGATGCGTCCACGCTCGAGCGCGGCGACGTGCTGGTCGCGGCGGTGCCGGCGAGCGCGCGCATGCCACGTCTGGTCACGGATGACTTGGCGCAGGCCGAGGCGTTTCTCGAGAGCGCCTTGAGCGCGGGACACGAGGGCATCATGGCCAAGTCCACGAGCGCCCCGTACCTGGCCGGGCGACGCGGGCAGAGCTGGCTGAAGATCAAGTCCGTGCATACCCTCGACTTGGTGGTGCTCGCGGCCGAATGGGGGAGCGGAAGACGTCGCGGCTTCTTGAGTAATCTGCACCTCGGCGCGCGCGACCCGGAGAGCGGCGGCTTCGTGATGCTCGGCAAGACCTTCAAGGGACTCACCGACGTCATGCTCGAGAGCCAGACGCGGGAGCTCTTGGCCCGCGAGCTGAGCCGCGACGCTTACACGGTGTACGTCAAGCCGGAGCTCGTGGTGGAGATCGCCTTCAACGACGTCCAGACCAGCCCGCAGTACCCGGGTGGGGTGGCCCTGCGCTTCGCCCGCGTGAAGCGCTATCGCCCCGACAAGATCGCGGGCGATGCCGACACCATCGAGCAGGTCCGAGCGCTCCATCACGCCGCACGAAAGTGAGCGGCGCGTGGACCCGGACGGTGCGCGTGCCGGACGCGCGCGTCTAGGGAGCCACGACGCGCTTGGCTCGGGGCCCCGCGGTCCGTACACTGCGCCCCGATGTTGCCCCGGCGCTGTGTGGTCCTCGTCAACGCTGACTTCGAGTCTCGTCGCGCCGAACTCGAGGCAGACGGTCCACGTGGCTACGAAGCCGACGCCGCTGTGCTCGACACCGCCCGCGAGGTGCGCGCGGCCATCGCCGGTCTCGGCATCGAGGTCGAAGAGCTGCGGGTCACCACCAGCCTGCGCGGGATACCCGGCAAGCTGCGCGCCCTCGGAGCCGAGGTCGTGTTCAACTTGGTCGAGTCCATCGACAACGATTACGGACGTGAATGGCAGGTCCCCGAGCTGCTCGAACGCCACGGTTTCGCCTACACGGGCAACGGAGTCACGCCGCTCAGGCTGTGTCGCGCGAAGGACCAGGCACGCAAGGTCTTGTTGGCGGCCGACGTGCGCCTGGCGCGCGGCATCGTGGTGCGCGACGCGCAGTTCAAGACCTCGGCGAAGCTCGGCTTCCCCGCCTTCGTCAAGCCGGCCCGCGTGGATGGTTCCATCGGCATCGACGCTGAATCGGTGGTCCGCGACGTGGCACAGCTCAAGGCACGCGTGGAGAAGTTGATGAACGCGCAGCTGCCCGGGCCGTTCCTGGTGGAGGAGTTCTTGCCCGGCAAGGAGATCAACGTCTCGATCTTCCCGAGTCCGGGGCCCACGGGGCATGTCGTGCCCACCGAGATCGATTTCTCGCCCGTGCCGGCTCACTTGCCGCGCTTCATCACCTACGACAGCAAGTGGAACCCCGAGAGTCCGGAGTACGCCTCCAAGTCCGTGCCCGCCCAGCTCTCCCCCGCGCTGCGCACCGAAGTCGAGTCGTTGGCGCGGCGCGCTTTCTCGGCGCTCGGCGGCAGCGCCTACGGGCGCGTGGACATGCGACTCGACACGGAGGGCCGGCCCTGCGTGATCGACGTCAATCCCAACAACGACATCCATCCCGACGCAGGCCTCGTGACCGCCGCCAAGTCGATCGGGCTGAGCTATCCCCAGTTGATTGCCCAGGTGCTCGAACGCGCGCTTGAGGTGAAAGAGGTGAAACATGTTCGTGCGTCCCATTGAGACGGCGGATGCCCCTGGACTCTCGGCGCTGCTGCGACAGATCGAACAGTTCAAGCCCGACGAGGTCACGGTCGCCGAGGAGCTGATCGAGGCCTCGATCCGCGATCCCCGAGGGACCGGTTACGAGACTCTGGTGGCTTTGGACGAGCAGGCCGGCCAGGAGCGCGTGGTGGGCTACGTCTGCTTCGGGCCCACGCCGATGACCGCGGCCACCTGGGACCTCTACTGGATCGCGGTATCGCCCGCGCTGCAGGGCAAGGGCCTGGGAAAGCGCCTCTATGCGAGCTTCGCCGACGCCATTCGTGCGCGCGGCGGACGCCAGGTGCGCATCGAGACGTCGTCCCAGGAGATTTACGCGGCGACCGGCGGTTTTTACGAGCGACTGGGCTTCGAGCTGGCCGGCAAGCTGCGGGATTTTTACGCGGTTGGGGACGACTTGTTGATCTTCTATCGGGTGATCTGAGCGTGCGGCTGTAACGGAAGCGGCCGTGACGGCTACTGGATAGGGGGCGTTTTATGCGTGCTTCCTTACAGGAACGGCGCGGATCGACGAAGTTGGAAACACTTGGGCCGCCGGGCGGTGTTCTGGCGAGAGCGTCTTTGACGGACTAGGTTCTGAACCCGAGCGCGGCGCCACGTCTCCTGGCCGCCCACTAGAGTGAACAATCATGGCAGATGCCGGCGCAAATCGTTCCCTCGGCTCCGAGAGCAGTCGACCCCCGGCCTCCGAAGGGGCGCGAGCGGCCTCGGAGGGGGGCCCCCGGCCCGCATCAAGGGTCGAGCTGCCCGAGGGCCCTCGACCACGTAGAGGAGCACCCGAGCAGACCCGGGCGCGCCTGATTCAAACCGCCGCCCAGACCTTCAACGAAGTGCCCTACTGGGAGACCGACTCGAACCAGATCGCCAAGGCGGCCGGTTACTCCACGGGCACTTTCTACCGGCACTTCAAGGACAAGCGCGAGATCTTCATCGCCGCCTACCGCGAATGGGTCGCCGAGGAGTGGGCCAGCATCGAGTCACAGGTCGCTCCGGGCCAGTCGCCTGGCGAAAGCATCGATCGCGCGGCGGATGCACTCATCGAGCACCATCGGCGTTGGCGCGTGTTCCGAGGCAACTTGCGGGCGCTGGTCACCTACGACGAGGAGCTGCGCGAGCTCACCCACACCCTGCGTCGCGAGACGCTGGAGAAGATGAGCATGTTGCGCGCCCGTCAGGGACCTCCCGGCGAGCGCAGCCTCGAGAGCGACGCCATCCACGCCATGATGTTCGAACGCGTGTGCGACGGCATCGCGGACGGCGATTTCAAGTCGCTGGGCTGCTCGGTCGACGTGGCGCAGGCCGAGTTCCGGCGGATGATGCGCCAATATCTGCTCGACGGGTTGTTCGGCTGAGCTTCGGCGTTCATCTTCCGGGCGGCGCACAGCGCCTGGCCCTCGAGAAGGAACGCACGTGAGTCTCGCCGTCTTCGAACGAGTATCCCTCTACTTCGGTGAACGCAGCATCGTCGACGAACTCGACCTGCGCGCGGCCGAGGGGGACCGCATTGGTCTCATCGGTCCCAATGGCTCCGGCAAGAGCACCCTGCTCAAGTTGCTGGCGGGTGAGCAGGCCCCTGATGCCGGCAAGATCACGCTGCGGCGCGGCGCACGGCTCGGCTACCTGCCGCAGGACCTGAGCGTTAGCGGCGGTCGTAGCTTGATCGACTTCGTGCTCTCCAGCGTGCCCGGGCGCGCTGAGCTCGATCGGCAGCTGGCCGAAGCGGAGGCAGAGCTCGAGCGCGCGCAGGGCGACGGCAAGGACGGCGAGGCGCTGTCGGACCTGGCAGAACGCCTGGGCGATCTCCACGAGCGCATCGGGCACTTCGAGGAGCACTTCAGCGAGCACGAGGCGTTGCGCATCCTGTCGGGCCTCGGCTTCAAGACCGACGACCGCGGGCGAGATATGGGGGAGTTCTCCGGTGGTTGGAAGATGCGGGCGGTGCTGGCTGCGCTTCTCTTCCAGCAGCCCGACCTGCTCTTGCTCGACGAGCCCACGAACCACCTCGATCTTCCCACGGTCACCTGGTTCTCGAACTTCTTGGCGCGCTACCGGCGTGCCTTCGTCCTGATCTCCCACGATCGCGACTTCCTCAACGAGCAGATCAATCGCGTGGTGAGCCTCGAGGTCGAGGGTGTCAGGCAGTACTCGGGGAATTACGAGCGCTACCTCAAGCAGCGTGCCGAAGAGGAGGAGATCCTCAACAACAAGGCCAAGAACCTGGAGCGCGAGCGCGAGCAGGCCCAGCGCTTCATCGATCGCTTCCGGGCCCAGGCCAACAAGGCGCGCTTGGTGCAGAGCCGCGTGAAGCAGCTCGACAAGATGGAGACGGTGGAGACGCTCGAGAAGGCGCAAGTCATGCGCTTCCGTTTCCCGGCCACCGAGCGCTGCTCGAACGACGTGTTGGTAGCGGAGGGCATCCACAAGGCATTCGGTCCGCGCAAGGTGCTCGACGGCGTCGACGTCCGCATCACGCGTGGAGAGCGCATCGCCATCATCGGACCCAACGGCGCCGGCAAGACCACGCTGCTCAAGCTATTGGCCTCGGAGCTCGCGCTCGATTCGGGCACCGTCACGCTCGGCCATCACGTCAAAGTGGGCTATTTCGCGCAGCATCACGCGGACACGCTGCACGGCGACAGCACGCCGTTCCAGGAGGTGTCGGAGATGGACCCCCAGGCGGGGGTCACGCGCGTGCGCACGGTGCTGGGGGCGTTCTTGTTCCGCGGGGACGACGTCGACAAGAAGATCCGGGTGCTCTCGGGCGGCGAGCGAGCCCGCGTGGCGCTGGCGCGCTTGCTGATCAACCCCGGCAACTTCTTGATGATGGACGAACCCACGAACCACCTGGACCTGGGCTCGAGCGAGAGCTTGGCGGATTCGTTGGCCTCCTACGACGGGACGGTGCTCTTCGTCAGCCACAACCGCAGCTTCGTGAAACGGCTGGCGACACAGATTTGGAACCTGGAGAACGGCAAGGTCGAGGTGTACCCGGGCACGCTGGACGAGTTCATGTTCGCGCTGCGCACGCGCCAGGAGCTCTCCGAGCGCACCGCCAGCGCGGCCTCGGCCGTGACCGGCGTGGCCGCTTCCAGCAAGCCGTCCGCGGCGGCGTCCGAGCCTGCGGGCGGCGCAGACCGCGTGAGTCGCGCCGAAGACAAGGACCGCAAGCGCAAGGAAGCCGAGCTGCGCCAGAAGAAGAGCAAGCTGCTCAAGCCGTTGCGCGATCGCGTGGCCGTGCTCGAGGCGAAGATCGAGGAGCTCGAGCGCACCCAGAAGGAGACCACGGAGAAGCTCTCGGATCCCGCCGTGTACGCGGACGCCAAGCGGCGCAACGAGCTCCTGTCGTCGTTCGAGGAGCGTCGCGGTGCGCTGGCCAAGCTGACCGACGAGTGGGAGCAAAAGACGCTCGAGCTCGAGGCCCAGGAAGCCGAGCTCGACGAAGCTTGAGCGGCGGGGGGGTCACGCTGTGCCCTCACGCGGCTCGGCCCGGGTGGAGTCGGCGAACGAGCCGTGCGACGTCAGCTCCAGCGAGCCGATGCGTTGGGCGAAGGCTAGGCTGGGCGCTTCGATGGTCTTGTAGAACACCCAGGCGCCCGCGATGCAGGCGCACGTCACGATGATCAGCCAAAAGGCCTCGAGCCAGGGGGTACCGCGGCCCGTGAACATGTAGCCGAGGCGGAAGCCCGCGCCGGACAGCGGGTTGTGCACAAGGTAGAGGCTGTAGGAGATGGCGCCGAGCAACTGGAAGGGGCGTGCGCTCAACCAGCTCCGCAACTTGCCCAGCAGTCCGACTGCCAGCACGACCGCACCGGTCAGCGTCCCCACGGCGAGCGGGATGCTTTCGGAGTGAATCGCGGCGCCGCTGAGCACGGCCAGGTCGAACACGGCCGCGACGGTCGGCACGTAGTCGCCCAGTGTGGCGCGTGTGACCGCGCGCCACACCAACACGCCGGACAAGAACAAGTGCCAGTGGCCGAAGAAAAGCCCCGGCGTCTGAAAGGGCGCCGCCTCGAGGGCCCACAAGTTGGCCAACAACACGCTGGGCCACAGCACGAAGTCGAGGGCGCGCTCCTTGTCCATGCGCTCCGCGAGGCGAGTCACCAGCACCATCAGCAGGGCAAAGGCCAGGTAGAACTGAATCTCCACACACAGCGTCCAGTAGGTGTCGGCGATGAAGTCGGTCTGCATGAGCCCTGGCAAGTAGGCTGCGTGCAACATGAGGTCGCGGGCCGAAGGGGGCGAGAACATGGCTCCACCGACGAACTTGGCAGACAGGGCCGCGAACATCACCACGAGCAGGATGGACGCCCAGTAGGGCGGATCGAGGCGGACGGTCCGGCGCAGTAGAAAGAAGCCCGCCGCGCGTGGGGTCACTTGCTGCGGGATCAGCGCGTTCGCGATGACGAAGCCGCTGATCACGAAGAACACGAACACGCCGCTATTGCCGTGCTCGAACACCCAGCGGACGCCTGCGGGCAAGAGAGCCGAGAGCGACGTGACGTGATGGCCCGCGCGTGCGTGAAACAGGACCACCATCAGCGCAGCGAGGCCGCGCAGCCCATCGATGAACCGATAGTGGGTCGTCCCGGGGGATTCGTTCGCCATCGTGTCCCCAATCTGGGCGGCGCCGACTAACAAGCCGTCCAGACGACACAACTGCAAGGTTCAGGCCGCCAAATGTGGCGCGTTGGCGTGCGTGAGGCGCGAAAAGGACCGACGCCCGTCTACTTGCGTTCGCTGCAAATCCAGCCGAGAACGCTCTCGCTCAGCGCCCTTTGGCAACGCCGGGCATGCGATACACGAAGGCCAAGACCGTGCGCAGATAGTGATCGGACCCGTCCTTGGGCAGCACGATACCGCCCGCGGGATCGGAGCCGAAGTCGAACACGTAGCGTCGGAAGTCGACTCCCAGGCGGATGCCGAAGACCTCCTTGATGTACGTGCCGATGCCGAACGCGAACTCGAAGGCGTGGCTGGAGAGATTGGGCGCGTAGGCGTTGGAGCCGATCTCGCCGGTGTTGAGCAAGTACAGATAGGCCGCGGCCACGTCGATGCTCAGCCAATCGACGAAATCGATGCCGGTGCCCACGCCGAAGCGCAGGGCGCTGTAGGTGACTCCGGGCTGCCTCGCTGCCCGAGGCAAGTCGGCCTGGAACACTTGCCGCACGTAGCCGACGCGAAAGCGCGGTTCGAAGATCTCGAGCGGCAGGCGATAGAGCGCCCCCGCGGAGAACTCGTAGGCAGTGGTCGAGTACTCTTTGCCCATCCATCGCGACTTGAGCCCCATGGAGTAGTCGACGTCAGCCTCGAGACCGAAGTCCGACAAATAGTCGCCGCGCTTGTGGGCTCCGGGAAACCAGCGCACGCCGGCCGCCAGGTTCACGGCAGGACTGCCGGCCGTGTTCTCGTAGCCACTCAGGTCCGTCGCGGAGTCGTCGTAGCTGAGCTTGCGCCACATCAAGCGCGGGCCGCCCCAGACGATCAGCGCGGGGTGCTTGGCAGACTTGCCGGACGCGGGGACCTTGGGTTCGTCGGCGTCGACGCGCGCCTCGACGCTGCGCTCTTCATCTTCTTCTGACTCTTCGTCGTGGCCCACAGGGCTTGCGCCCGCAGCCGGGCTCTTCTTGGGAGTCGTTGCATCGCGCGTCGCCTGTGGCGCACTCTCGGCCGGCTTGCTCGGCGCTGAGGTGCCTTCGACCGCGCTGCCCAGGGCCGTCCAGAAGTTGTCCCGAATGCTCGAGAGCTGCTTCGGCGATTTGCGGGTCCAGGTTTCCTCACCTGCCGCGAGGCCCGTGCTCGCGTCGCGCACGCGCACGTTGGCCTTCACCTTGCCCTTCGCCTTCGACACGGTGCCCTCGATGAACGCGCTCGCGCCGAGCTCCGCCCCCACGCGCTGGTAGCTCTCCGAGCTACCCCATTCGACGCCGAGCTTTTGGCGCGCCGCTTCGGCCTCCTTGCTCGAGACGACCTCCACCTCGCTGCGCTCTTTCAACGCGCTTACCACGTGGCCGCGCACAGCCGAAGCCTGCGGCCCGCGAAACTCCAGGACCACCACGCGCTTGCTTTGCGCAGCGGCGTCGCTCGCATTCGACAGCATCAAGAAGAGGCTCACGACAGCAAGCAGCCAGGTGCGGCCGGTGTGTACGAATTGGCCACACGGCCACGACATGACTCTCACCCGGTTCCTCCTCGAGCGACACCCGACACGGATGACGTGCCCACTATATCGACGATGGAGCCTGAGCGATCCCCTAAATGTCCGTTGGAACGAGCTTATGGCAAAAGTCCGCGCGGCCCCGACAGGGTCACAACGGCGGCCAGCGCGAAGGAGGCGAGGGCGCATGGGGTGATGATCGGGGCCACCGGCTTGTCGCGCAGCACGCGCAAGCTCGGCAGCGTCCACACGACCACGTGGGCCGCGTGGCCGAGCGCTTCCGGCAGCTCCGCGCGTCGCAGCAACAGCGCGACCAGCCACGTCGTGAGCAGCAGGCCCGCCACCGCCAGCGAGAAGCGGGCCGCTCCGCGATTGACGCGCGCGTAGTGGAGCGGCAGCCGATCGGGCGCCACCAGCGTGAGTCCGGCGAGGGCGTACACGAAGGGCAGCACCGGAGCCATGTAGAGGGGCTCCTTGGCGATGGGAATCGAGAGCGGGATCAGCGCGAGTACGGCCGCGAATGTGGCCGCACCGAAGGCCCGTCGCGATACGTTCATGCGCCTGGTCAACGCTGGCATGCCGAGACACAGCGGGATGAGCAGCGCTCCGTGATCGCGCAGCAGCCACGCGAGGTAGTCCCAGGAGGAGGGCGCGGGGGCGGTCGGCGTTTGGCTGAGCTTGGCAGCGGTGACGCCGCGTCCGCTGAACAGGCCGAAGTACACGGATTCGATCCACGCGCTCAGATCTTCGCGGGCCACCAGCGACACGTAGATGAGATGGCTCGCACCACCGAGTGCGCAGCCCAAACCATACAGCGCCGCCGCGCGCGCCCAACGCGAGCGCTCCACGTGGCCGCCTTCGTAGGCGCGCACCACCAGGTAAGCCAGACCGCCGCCGAGTGCGGGCAGGATCAGCCACATCTTCGTGGCGAAGCCGAGGCCGGTGGCGAGTCCCGCCAGCGCGGCCAGCAGCAGACGATGCTTACCCTCCGAGCGTACCAGTAGCGCGAAGCCCAGGGCCCCCAGGGCCGCCACCAGGGGCTCGAACTCGAGCAGCGCGAACTGGGCGACCAGCCAAGGGGCGCTCGCCGCGATCAGCACGGTGGCGCTGGCCGCGCCGCGGTCGAGCGGACGCACGCCCATCAAACAGGCCCCCAGGCAGAGCGCGAACACCAGCCCGGGCAAGAAATCCATCCCGTGGCTGCCGAGCTGCGCGAAGGTCGCGAGCAGCAGCGGAAAGACGGGCGTGTTGCCCACCGCGGGGAGCGCGTCGCGTTGCCAGTCGAGCGGACGTTCGCGGGTCACCGAGGGATGTACGAAGCCCTCCACGCCCTGCACGATGTGGTCCGCCATGATGCCGTTGACGATCTCGTCCGCCGTGCGCGCGCTGTGAGGCGCCAAATTGACGATCCAGACCAGCGCCGCGCCGAGGCCCACCGCCAGCCAGCCCGTCGCGAGCGAAGGACGTATCGTGGTCGTGGTGATCTGCGGTGCCGAGTCGGTGGAACTCTCGGCTCGCGCTGGCGCCTTGGGCGCGAAGGCCAGGTACTTGGCGCCGAAGAAGTTCACGAAGGTGGCGATCGCGATGCCGATCACGCTGAGCAGCAAGTAGCCGGGGCCTCGATCGAGCGCGGTCAGCGCCATCAGCACGTGGATCGTCAACATGCGTAGCGTGAGACCGATCAGGTTCGCGCCCAGGTAGTTGACGTAGCTGGCGACCAGCGGCACGTCGCGACCGTGCTCGAAGCTGTAGCGGCGGTTGATGGCGAAGTTGAAGCTGACTGCGACCGCGAAGCCGAACACCTGACAGAGCCGCGTATCCATCGCGAAGTGCTGCTTGAGCGTGGCGACCACCGACAGGTCCACGAACACACCGAGCACGCCGACCAGACAGAACTTGATCAGCTCGATCAGCGCCGGGAAGCGGAACTTGTAGAGCTTGTAGAGGTGCTCGAGATACTGACCGAGCACGCGCAGGCTCTGCTTGCTCTCACCGGTGCGCCGATCGGTGAACACGATGGGCACCTCGGCGAGGCGCGCGGGCCGCGCCTTGACCACGGCCTCGAGCACGATCTTCCAGCCCACCGGGTCGAGCTTGAGCCGGCTCACTAGCTCGCGACGAATCGCCATGAAACCCGTGGTGGGATCGGTCATGGAGGTGAGCCCCACCGCCAGCGACGCTGCCGCACGCGACTTGAACTGCGAGAACAACGGCCAGTCTTTGCTGCCGCCGCCCGTGACGTGCCGGCTGCCGACCACGATCTCGGCCTTATCCGCCAGGATCATGCGCACCATCTCCGGCAGCGCCTCCGGTGGGTGACTGCCATCGGCGTCCATCACCACGCACACGCTGGCCTGGGACGAGGCGAAGCCCGCGATGACCGCCTTGGCGAGGCCCCGGTCCTGGGTGCGCCGGATGACCCGCACCGGGTACGTTTGTCCCAGCTGTGCCGCGATGTCGGCGGTGCCGTCCGGGGAGGCGTCGTCGACCACCACGACCTCGCCGCGCAGACCGGCCTCGGCCAGGGCGCGAGCGATTTCGGGGATCAAGGGAGGGAGCGAGGCGGCTTCGTTATACGTGGGTAGGACAACAGATACGTCCAGTGGCTGCGCTTCGCCCATGACGGCCGCTTCCTAGCATGCCCCCACCAGAAGTAGGTCGGCTGGCTCGCCCGTGTGACCTGCTTGCGGCGGCAACCGGGTGCGAGGGGCCGAAGAGTGGGTGCATGGACCACCCCGCTTTGGGCCGCCCAGGTAGGGTGCTGCCGGCGCAGGCCCACAAAAATCGCGCTTCGGATCGCAACCGCTGGGGATCGGTGTATTTTTTAAGGCGAGTCGATGAGTTCGGAGTCCCGAAGCAATCGTGATTGGTTGGTGCACGCGGCCGCCCTTGTGGTGGTGCTCGGGGCCCTCAAGCTGGCCACTCCGCTGGTCGTGCCGATCCTGCTCGCGGCCTTCCTGGCGATCGTCACCGGCCCGCTGATGTTCTGGCTCATCCGCAAGGGCGTTCAGCGCTACGTGGCCGTCGGCCTCGCGCTCTCGGCGGACATCGCCTTCTTCGGTTTGATGGCGGCCTTCACGGCCCGTGGCCTCAACGCCCTGGTCTCCGCCATGCCGCGCTATCAGGAGCGCGTCTCGGTGTTGCGTGTGGAGGCTTCCAACTGGCTGACGGTGCAGGGCCTACCCGACCTCGGCCATCTCTTGCCGCGCGCGATCCGTGAGCAGGATACGGGGCCTCTCTTCGCGTCGGCGCTGACCGAGGTCGCGCACGCGCTGTCGTCGCTGGTGTTGGTGCTGTTCATCGTGGCGTTCCTGCTGGTCGAGATGCTCGGCATCGAAGACAAGCTGCGCCTGATCTTCAAGCACCCGGAGATCGGCATCGAGCAGTTCCGCCGCGCGGCTGCGCACGTCCAGCGCTACATCGTCGTGAAGACGGGGGCCAACCTGTTCACCGGCTTGCTGGTGTGGCTGTGGCTGGCGGCTTTCCGCGTGGACTTCGCGCTGCTCTGGGGCGTCTTCGCGGCCATGCTGGGGTACATCCCGACCGTGGGCAGCGTGATGGTGGGCGTGCCGGTGGTGGCCGTGACGCTGCTCCAGTACGGCTTCGGTACGACGCTGGTGGTCGGCACCGGATACATCCTGATCAACGCGGCCATCGCTGCGCTGCTCGAGCCGCGCGTGTTCGGACATGCGCTCGGGCTGTCGCCCCTCGTGGTCTTCGTGTCCATGGTTTGCTGGGGCTGGTTGTGGGGACCGGTTGGCGCCGTGCTCTCGGTGCCGCTCACGGTGGTGGTCAAGATCGTGCTCGCGTATGTCGAGGGGTACGAGTGGCTGGCGCGCATGTTGGGGCCTGTCTCTGCGACCTCCGTTGGCGTGGGCACGCCCAGCATTCCGCCAGGCGTGCTTAGCCTGCCGCCGGGCGTGGTCAGCGCAGCGGCCGGCATCTCGCTCGGCAATCATCCGGAGCGCAGCAGCTCGGCCAGCCTGGCGCCCGTGGTGTTGCCCTCGGCGCCCGCCATGCCAGCCATCATCTCGGGCGTGGGCCCGATCGTGCCCGGCGCCCCGGCGCTGATCGGCCACGGCAGCCCCGAAGACGAACTCGAGTGATTGCGGGGAGGGCGCGCGCCCGCCCGCTCAGTCCTCGGATTCACCTGAGCGCTTGAACGGCGTGCTCTCGCGGAGCATGTCCATCTGCGCTCGCACGTAGGGCTCTTCGCGCAGCACGAAGTCCGCGATGGCGCGCTGCAACCCCGGGTGCACCGCCCAGTGTGCCGAGTAGCAGGGGCGCGGAAGATAGCCGCGCTTGATCTTGTGCTCGCCCTGGGCTCCGGCTTCGAAGTGGGTCACGCCCCGCGCGAGACCCCACTCGAGCGGCAGGTAGTAGCAGAGCTCGAAGTGCAACATAGGGTGCTCGCGGCGCGCGCCCCAGTAGCGACCATAGAGGTGCTTTCCCTTGTGGAAGAAGAGCGCCCCGGCGACGGCTTCCGTGCCGTCGTGGGCGAGCGTGGCATAGGCGTGCGGGTTGTGCGGCAGCCCATCGAAGAAGGCCTGCGTGAGGTATGCCTCCGAGCCGTGGTTGTCGATGGTGGAGTTGTAGAACTCCCACAGCGCCGCGATGTCGCGTTCGGGCAACTCGGCCACCTTGCGCATCGAGAGATCGAGCCCGAGCTCGTGAGCCCGCGCGCGCTCTTTGCGCACTTGCTTACGCGAGGCATTGCGCAGGCTGTTCGCGAAGTCCTGGAAGGTGTGCAGCTCGCCCTGATGGTCGAGGTGGTACTGCTGGCTCAGGCGGGGCGCGAAGCCGAGCTCGGCGGCCAGCGTGCGCTCTTCCTCGGTGCAAAACAGGATGTGCAGCGACGAGGCTCGCAGCTCACGGGTCGCCACGCGTGCGGCCTCCAGCAGCTCTCGTACGATCTCGGCGCGCGGGTGGGCGGGATGGCTGAGCAAGCGCCGACCGCCTGCTGGCGTGAGCGGCACCGCACTGACGAGCTTGGGGTAGTACGAGAGCCCTGCGCCCATGGCGGCTTGGGCCCAGCCGAAGTCGAAGATGAACTCACCATACGAGTGGTGCTTGAGGTAGAGCGGCAGCGCGCCCACCAGCTCGCCCGCGTGCTTGAGCAGCACGTGGCAAGGCACCCAGCCCGTGGCACGCGGGCCAACGCTGCGGCTCGTCTCGAGCAACGCGAGGAAGCCGTGTTCGGTGAAGGGGTTATCGGGCTCGACGAGCGCGTCCCAGGCTCGTGCGTCCACGTGGGCCAGGGAGGGGGCGATCTCGACGTCGTAGGCCACGGGGCAAGTGTAGCCTCGCGGAGGGCGCAGGTCAGGAACCGCTCAGGGGTGGCCGAAACGCGATAAACAAGGCACTTCGTGAGCGTAGCGAACCTCGCGGTGGGGTGGGTCCCCGGCGCGCTTTGCCGCGCTGGGCAGGGAGGTCGCGTGACCTCCCCGTGAAATGGTCAGGAGCCGTTCGGGGGGCGGAAGGCCTTGCCGCGGTAGTAGCGCAGCTCCTCGATACTCTCGCGGATGTCGTCGAGGGCGCGGTGGGAGTTCTTCTTGCTGGGCAGCGTCACATCGGTGTACCAGCGCTTGACCAGCTCCTTCACCGTGCTCACGTCGATCGTGCGGTAGTGCAGCCACGCGCTCAGGTCCGGCATGTACTTGTCGATGAAGCGCCGATCGTGGCTCACCGAGCTGCCGCACAGGGGCGACTGTCCCTTGTTCGTCAGGCGCCGCAGGTAGTCCAGCGTGCGCAGCTCCGCCTCGCGCAGCGTGATGGGCGAGGCCTTGACCGCCGCTGTCAGTCCGCTCTGACCGTGATGGCGGGTGCACCAATCGTCCATGGCGTCGAGCACCGCGTCGGGCTGGCTGACCACCAGGTCGATCCCTTCGCCCTGTTCCACGAGCTCAGCGTCCGTCACGATGCACGCGACTTCGAGGATCACGCACTTCTCGGGATCCAACCCGCTCATCTCCAGATCGATCCAGATCAACGGGGGATGGTTCGAGCGTACTGGCTCTGTCTCACTCATCGTCTGCTCCAATTGGGCCTATGGTAAGCGCGTTGGTTCGCGGCGTTCAAGGTTCACGCCACAGGGCGTCGTACAGCATCTCGGTGGTGTCGAGGATGCTAGGGCCCGGATCCTCGAGAAACTGCATGGGTAGCTCGATGATCTTGCCGGCGCCCTGGCAGGGCTTGAGGCCGGCCAGGCCCGCGTGTCGGCAGATCACGGCGCCCATATTGGTCTGCGTCACGATGACTTCGGGATCGAGACTCAGGATGCGCTCGTTGATCAGCTCGGGCCAGCCATCGAGCCCGGCCTCGGCCGCCGCGTCGCTCAGCCCCGCGTACTCCAGGATCTCGTGGTAGCTGGTGCGAGCGGCGCCGCCGTACATGCGATCGCCGTAGATGCTGATGTAGATGGCGCGCGGACGGGGCTTGCCGGCGCGGTCGGAGGCCACGCGTTCGAGGCGCTCGCGGAGGTGCCGCGCGTACTGCTCCGCCCGCTCGGGCGCGCCGATGAGATAGCCAATGGCACGGATGTTCGGCAGCAGCGTCTGCAGGCCTTGCATGTGGCCTAGATCGAACACAGGGATGCCGTGTTCACGCAGGTGTGCCACGTAGCCCGGGTCGACCAGGTTGTTGACCAGCAACAGATCCGGCTTGAGCTTGAGCACCGTCTCGACGGGCGCGCGCGATGCCAGCTGTTCCTTGCCGGCCAGGCGGTGCGCGATCACGGACTGCGTGGCGCCGTGGCTGGTGAACGCGACGATGCGCGTGGGCTCGCACAGGTCGGAGAGCACACGGTCGGCGATCATGGTCTGCGAGGCGATGCGCTCGTAGTGCTTGAGGGGCACGGCGACGCCGTGGGCATCGCGCAGCACCTGGCTGCCGTCGGGCAAGGTCTCGGGCTTGATGTGAGGGTCTAGCTCGATTGTGAGCTTCGCATCGGGCATACCGCGCCCGGTGCTCATCGACCCTCCGTAGATGGCGAGCGCGAGTGCGGCGGCGAAGCCAGCGCCATTGAGCAGGTCGAGTCCGCGCTTCACGAGGACGCCTCCGGCAGACGAAAGCCGAGGCCACCGCCGAACACCATGTCCACGCCATACAGCGCCCGCACGCGTTCGGGCGTAATGATGTCTTGCGCGGGGCCGTGTGCGATGAGCTCGCCGCTCTTGATCAAGGCCACCTCATCCGCGTAGGTGAGCGCTTCGTCCAGGTGGTGCAATACCACCACCACGCAGCGACCCTGGCCTGCCAGCGCCCGCAACAGGACGCACAGGCGCAGCGCGTGCTCGACATCCAGCGACGCCGTGGGTTCGTCGAGCAGCAGCGTGCGCGCACCCGTGGCCAGCGCGCGCGCGATCATCACGCGCTTCTGCTCTCCGAAACTCAGCTCCGTGAATGGGCGCGCCGCCAGTCCCTGAGTGTCGGTCTCGGTCAGCGCTTCGTCGATGGCCGCCTCGTCTGCCGGGCCGAGCCGCGCGACGCTGCTGCGGTGTGCGTAGCGTCCCTGGGCCACCACGCTGCGCACGGGCATGGCCACGCGCAACAAGGAATTTTGAGGCACGAAGCTGACGAGCTTGGCGCGTTCGCGCGGCTCGATGGTGGCTGCGGGAACGCCGTGCAAGAGCACTTGTCCGCGACCGTCGAGGATGCCCGCGACGGCGCGCAGCAGGCTGCTCTTACCGGCTCCGTTGGGGCCGAGGATGGCGGTGACCTGGCCGGACTCGGCGCGCAACGAAACGCGCTTGAGCACCTCGCGCTGGCCGAGTTGCACGCTCAGCTCGCGCACCTCGAGCGCCGCGGGCTCAGACATAGATGCCTTCCTTGCGCGAACGCAGGAGCAGCCAGAGGAACAAGGGCGCCCCGAACAAGCCGGTCACCACGCCCAGTGGGATCTCGGTGCGCGAAGGAATCACACGGGTGAGCACGTCGCAGGCGAGCAAGAACACGCCGCCACCGAGGGCCGCTGCCGGCACCAGGATGCGATGGGACACGCCGACGAAGCGCCGCAGGGCGTGCGGTACGACCAGCCCCACGAAGCCCACGTTGCCTCCCACCGACACGGCGCCGGCCGTGAGCAACGCCGTCCACACGATGCACCAGCGACGCGTGCGCGCCACATCGAGGCCGAGTACTTGGGCCTCGTCTTCGCCCGACAGCAGCAGATCGAGCGGCCGTGCCCAGAACATGGCGGCGGCGGTGCCGATCGCTACGATCGGCGCGATCATGGCGGCTTGGCGCAGGCCCGTTCCAGAGACCGTGCCCAGCGCGAAGGCGATCACAGCGCGGCCCACCTCCCAGCTCTCTTGGGCCAAGCTGGTCACGAACGAGCCCAGGCTCAGGAACAAGTTCGAGAGCAGAAAGCCTGCCAGCAACAGGACCACGATGCTTGGCGTGGCACGCGCGATGGCCAGTAGGATCAGGAGCGCCGCGAAGGCGCCCAGCAGGCAACCGAAGGGGAGGATCATCTCGGGCTCGAGCCCGTGCAGTTCACCGCGGATCAGGAGCGCCTGAAAGACGAGCAGGCAGACCTTGCCAGCGAAGGTCGCACCGGCCGAGGTGCCGAGGATGTCGGTGCTCGCCAGCGGGTTGCGAAAGAGGCCCTGAGCGATCACGCCCGAGACGGCGAGCGCGGCTCCGGCCAGGTAGGCCACGGCCCCACGGGCCAGGCGTAGGCGGAGGAGGGTATCGACCAGGCTTGGATCATCGAGGGTGGTCGCCCCCGCAAACAAGCTCCCCACGAACAGGCAGGCGCTCGCCACGAGCAGCAGGACGAGCACCACGCTGGGACGCATCGGCCGGTGGTAGCACGAAGATCACACACTTACCGCAGCGCGGGCTGACGGTCGGAGGAGCGTGAGCTATCGACCCAGAGCGGTTACTAGACAACCCCGACCTTGGGTTATCTGTGTGCCAGGAAGGCGCGAAGGGACGCTGAATTCCGCGCCGTCGTGGGCTGGGCGTGGCAGGCTTGGCTCGAATCGATCGCCGCGAGGGAAGGTTTCCGAGGGCCTTTCGTACGCTCCGAGGACGCAGCAATTGCTGCGTCGAGTCGTATCGTCGTGCTTGTTCGCGCGTTGGTTCGCGCGCCGGTGTACTTGGGGGGGCCCTGGTGTTGCCGTGGCTTTCGAATGCGGGCGCGTTCGCCGTGGGAGTCCTGGGGGGGGGCCTGGTGGCGACCATGCTCGGCCTCGCGGGGCTGCGGCTGGCACGCCGGCGCGTGCGAGCCCCGCGGGTGGTCGCTTCCGACGAATCCGCTGACAGGTCCGAGCTGCGCTTGCGGCGCGGGGGCCTGCTCGAGCAGGGCCTGCGGAGCCATGCGCGCTATCGGGCGGTGGTGGAAGCCTCGTCGTCGTTGCTTTGGGTGGTCGATGCCACCGGCTCCATCAAAGAAGGTGGGCTGGCTTTCAAACGGCTCACGGGGGTCGATCCCGGGGCGGTGAATCCGCTCGGCTGGGTGGACGCGGTGCACGAGCTCGATCGACCGCGCTTCTTGAGCGAGTGGGGCGTCGGCGTCGAGAGTGGGCGCCCGTTCGACGGCGAGATTCGCATGCTGAACCTCGCCCACGGCCATTACCGCACGAGCTGGTTTCGGGCGGTGCCGGTGCGAGACGAACAGGGCGTGCTTCAGGAGTGGGTGCTGACGCTGCTCGATATCGAGGATAAGCGTCAGAGCGAGCGTGAGCGGCGCGAGATCGAGCGGCGCGCGCAGGAAGCGCAGCGCATGGAGAGCCTCGGCGTGCTCGCGGGCGGTGTCGCCCATGACTTCAACAATCTGTTGGTCGGCGTGATGGGACATGCCGAGTGGTTGTCACGTCGCATCGAGGCGGCCTCTCCGCTGCAGGATAATCTGCAGCGCATCGTGACGGCGGCGGAGCGGGCGGCTCAACTTTGCAAGCAGATGCTCGCGTTCGCCGGACGTGGGCGCTTCCTGGTGGAGCCGTGTAGCGTATCGGCGATCGCCAAGGAGATGCAGAGCAGCCTCGTGACGCTGGCGCCCCAGGGCACGCGGGTGCTGGTGCAGGCGCAGCCGAACCTCGCACCGGTGGAGGCCGATCCCACCGAGCTGAAGCAGGTCTTGTTGAGCTTGGTGACCAATTCTGCCGAGGCCTTCGAGGGCTGCCCCGGGGGCACCATCACGGTGGTCACGGGTTCGCGCTTTTTCACTTCCACCGAGCTGATGCGGACCAAGTTGGGCGCGCGCTGCGTGGAGGGTGAGTACGTGTTCCTCGAGGTGCGGGACGACGGTCCGGGCATCCCGGCCGATGTCTTGCCGCGCATCTTCGACCCGTTCTTCTCCACCAAATTCATGGGACGTGGCCTGAGCCTGGCGGCGGTGCTCGGCATCGCGCGTAGCCACCGCGGCACCGTCGACGTGACCTCCGCGCCAGGCGAAGGGACCTGCGTGCGCATGATGCTACCCGCGCTCCTGGCAGGCTCCTTCGCGACGCGCACGCCGCCGCCGGCCAGCCGCAGCGCCAAGGGCACGGTGCTGGTGGTGGACGACGATGTCGAAGTACGCGAGCTGGCGCGGCTCACGCTCGAGGACGTGGGCGTGCGTGTGTTGGTGGCCTGCAATGGCGACGAGGCCATCGAAGTGTTCACCGAGATGCACGCTGCCATCGACTTGGTGCTGCTCGATCTCACCATGCCCGGCACCGACAGCGCGAGCACGCTGCGCGCCTTGCGCGGGTTGAAGCCCGAGATCTGCGTGGTGCTCTCGAGCGGCTACCTGCCGGGTGACGCCATCGAGCGCATCGGCGCGTCGGGCGTCGATGGCTTCGTGCAGAAGCCGTGGCGCCCGAGCGATTTGGTCGACAAGCTATCGGGGCTGCTCGTCCGACGGCCCTCCGGACGCTTCAGGGTCGCCTGAGCACAGTGGTCCGGCGGAAGCTCAGGAGGCCTCGCTGTCTTCGCCAATCCGGTGATCCACCAGGCGCTTCACGCTGGCGGGAATGCCGACGGCCACGCAGCGCTCCGGGACGTCCGAGAGCACGACTGCATTGGCGCCGATGACCGCGTGATCACCGATGCGCACGCCGCCGAGGATCTTGGCGCCCGGGCCCACGTCGACGTGGCCGCCGAGTTGGGGCAGTCCCGGCTTGGGGCCGGTACCGATGGTGACCTGCTGGAACAGAATGCAGTTCGGTCCGAGGCGAGCGTCAGGGTGGAGCACCACGCCGTTCGGGTGAGGCAGCACGAGTCCGCCAGCGATTTGGCTGTTCAAGGGCACGTCGGAGCCGCACACCGCGGACCAGAAGCGATGACGCAGCACCGCGAGCTTGCCCTGTGTGAAGGCCAGCATGCCCACGCCGTGTCGAGCTCGCTGATAGTCGCGCATGGCCCGCAGTACCTGGCGTGAGGGCTGCCAGCTCCAGGGCTTGCAGCCTTCGCGCTTCCAGTCGGGCTCGAGTGCAGACACCTCCGCATGGGGCGCGGCCGCAGTCCGAGGCTCGACATTCGCCTGGGCAAGCAGTGCTTCCCCAAGCTGTCGGAGCTTCTTCATCTGGGGGTGAGGGTCGCCCATGTAGGAACCGTGACACCGTCGCGAGCGCACCGGCAACCGCCGTGAAGCGAGTGAAGTCACGTTGTTTTCACGGACGCACTGGGTCGCGCGCGAGAGCGCCGTGGGGCGGTGCAAGTCGCTACGTGCGCGCGAGGCGGCCGCATTTTTGCCTCGGCCTCGGCGCACGCTTTGCGACAGGAGAGTGTGCCGGCCGTGATTAGTCGCCGAGCCTGCCCACGTAGATCACGTGGCGCGGTCCACCGCCGCGGTTGCGCACGACTTCGGTGCGGAAACCAGCTTGTTGCATGCGGCGCTCGAACGAAGGCTCGGGGTCCTCGCCCCATACTACGTAGCTGCCGCGCGCCTTGAGCGAGCGCGCCGTGGCTTCCAAGATGCTCTTGCCGTAGAGAGGATCGTGCTCCGCGTGACGCCCCTGGGTCGGTCCTAGATACAGGTCGAGGATCACTGCGTCGAAGCGCTCGTGCACTCCGCTCGCGGCTTTTCGGATCACGTCGGTGACGTCGCCGATCACGACGTTCACACGCGCGTCCTCCAGCGCTGCACCGCTGACTTCGCGCAAGGGCCCGCGACCCCAAGTCGCCACCACCGGGTTCAGCTCGGCCACCGTTACGGAGGCGCGCTTGGGCAAGGCATCGAGTGCGGCGCGCAAGGTGAACCCTAGACCGAGCCCGCCGATCAATACGCGAGGGGCAGGGAGCTGCTTCGCGCGCTCACAACCGAGCTCGGCGATCATCGACTCCGAGCGATGGATGATGCTGCTCATCAACACCCGCCCCGAAACCGAGATCATGAAGTCGCGCGCATCGCGCTGACGCAACTCGAGCGGCCCCTCCGGGGTGTCCACACGTTCGATGAGCTTCCAAGGCCGTGGCATGCGAAGCCGGTGTTGCCACGCCATCGACACGAGGGAAAGCCGTAGCCGAGGCGGTGGCCGAGGCATTGGCAGGGGCCGAGGCGGTGGCCGTGACCGTGGCGGAGACGGTGTTGGTGGCCGGAGACCGTGGCCGGAACCCCCGCCCGATCCTGTCGCGGTGTCGGTCGCGGCCCTAGCCACGACCACTGCCACGGTCACGACCGCTGCCACCAACACCGTCTCCGGCCACTGCCACTGCCACCGCCACGCTCTCCGCCACGGCGTCCGATCCCCGGTCCCGCCACGGTGTCGATTTGACTCGGTCTGCGTTGGCTCGCATGCTCGGCGCGATTTTGGGACAGTGGTGCCTGTTTCTAGGGCCACTGGTCGAGCAAGCACTGCTCGATAAGGGAAGCCGGTCGAACACCGGCGCGGACCCGCCACGGTAGAGGGCTGAATCCTCCGCGAGATGCCACTGGCGAAAGCTGGGAAGGCGCGGAGGCTAGGGCCCTGAGCCCGGAAACCTACCCAAACATCGTCGTGACTCCTGTGCCTCGGGGATGGCAAGGGAGGACGCCGCGCGCCCCCGCGTGGAGTCCGTTCTGCGCCTGCCCGAGGCCACTCTAGCGATGCTGGGTGGTTCTTTGACGTGGTGTCGGACAACGTTGGAAGTGGCTGGTGGCAAGCGCCTCGCGCTGGCCATGTTCGCGCTCGCGTTGCTGCACAGCCGTGCCTCGCTTGCGCAGTCCAGCGAGGACGGTGCCGATCACTACGGCGCCAGCGCCCGCGTCGCTCGTCCGGTAGCCGCCCGCAACGAAGAAGACGCGACCGCCGCTGCGACCACCGTGGATCTCGAGAAACGTCCCATGGCGCTCGAGACCTTCCGCGACGTCTTCCCCGAGGTCCCCGGGGCCATGGCGCTGGCCTCGGGCGGCTACGGCTCGTTCCAGAGTGTGTCGCTCCGTGGCACCGATCAGGCGCAGACCGTCTGGTTGCTCGGTGACGTGCCGCTCAACGGACCTGACAGCGGCGCCTTCGACATGTCGCTCTTGCCGCTGCCGCAGTTCTCGCGGCTCGAGGTGTACCGCAGCGGAGCCCCCGTGTGGTTCGGCCAGGGCAGCATCGGTGGCGTGATCCGCGTGGTGCCCCGCGAGGCCGAAGGCACGGGTGTCAGCGCTCAGGCGGGGGCGGGTTCCTTCGGCCGCTACGAGGCGCGCGCGAACAGCTACGTGTCGAGCTTCGGTCGGCGGCCGATCTCACTCTACAGTGGGATCCAGGTCACCAGCGCCAAGAACGACTTTCTCTACTACGACGACAACAGCACGCGCTTCGTCAAGGACGACGACGTCGAGCGCCGCCTCAAGAACGCCCAACTGCTCGACGGCACCGGTCTCTTGCATCTGCGCACGAAGCTCGCAGCGGGTCACATGGACCTGATCGTCTACGGCCTCGGTCGCACCGGCGGTGTTCCCGGCGCGGGCGGGCGCGACAGCAACGCGACCAAGACGCGCCGTGAGCTACGCCGAGGGCTGCTGTCGCTGGCATACACCCAGGAGAGCAAGCGCCACGCGCGACGTCACTACCGCCTGCAGGCGCTGGGGAGTGCGCAGGGCGAGCAGCGCGAGCTCGACGATCCTTTCGCCGAGCTTTCGCTAGGTGGTCCGCGCGCGCTCGAGCAGAACCTGGCGCGCTTGACCGGTCGCTTGGCGGGCTCGTTCGACCTCACGCGTGTCATCGAGGCCACGCTGATCGGGAACTACACCTTCGATCGCTTTCGGGACGACGACGCGATCCAGGCATCACCGCTTGGACCCTCCACGCGCCACACGCAGGCTGCGGTCGGCGAGCTGCGCCTGCACGGCCGCGTGCTGGGCTTGCGCGCCGAGCTGCGTGGCTCCGTGCGCGCCGAGTTCAGTCAGACGGCGCTCTCGTTGATCCGCGTCAAGACACGTACCCACGAAGAGTCCACGCTGCGCAACCAGACCTATCGCCTGGCAGGCTTGATCGAACCCTGGGCTGGCCTCACCGTGCGCAGCTCGGTCGGCACGGGCCGGCGCCTACCTTCGATGCTCGAGCTGTTCGGTGACGGCGTGAACATCGTGCCGAACCCGGACCTGTTGCCCGAGAGCGGGACCTACGCCGACGCCGGCCTGGTGTACAGCGGCACCCTCGGCAAGATGTGCATGGTGCTCGAGGCCAACGGCTTCTGGAATCGGGTCGACGACAAGATCGTCCAGGTCTCCAACAGCTTCAAGACGATGGCTACCAACGCGGGCAATGCAGAAGCAATCGGCAGCGAGCTCGGAGCGGAGTTGTCATACCTGCGCAACCTGCGGCTCGTGACCGCCGCGACCTTCATGGACACCAGCAACAAGCTGGACCGCCCCGGCGCCGTGCCGCGCCAGCTGCCGCGCCAACCCAAGGCTCGCGCTTACGCTCGGCTCGAGGCGTCCACCTTCTTTTCGAGTGCACTCGAGCGCCTGACTGTGTTCGGCACCGTGGAGTACGTGTCCACTTTCTATTACAGCATCGCCAACGACGTGCCGCGCTCTCCGCTCACCAAGGTCGGGCTCGGGGCCGCGCTCGGCTTCCTCGAAGACCGCGTCGAACTTCAGGTGCGCGTGTCCGATCTGCTCGATGCACGTGGCCAGGATTATCAGCGCCTGCCGTTGCCGGGGCGCTTTATTGGATTTCTACTCAGTGTGAAAGAGGAGTCGTGATGAACAAGTCGCTCATTCTATGGTCCAGTGCTGCCCTGCTCTCGCTCGCGGCCTGCAACGATGAGGCCCAAGAGGGCATCCCGCTGCTCAGCGGCAAGCCGGCGTTCGCAGTGCAGCTCTCGAACTTCAACGACTCCGCCGGCGTCGCCCTGATCGATGGCGAAGGCAAGCTGCTCGAGGCGAAGTATCTCTCGTCGGGCAGCGCCCTGCCTGGCTTGAACGCCGCGATCCCGAGCGACATCGCGTTGCCCTCCACGCCCTGCGGCGAGGGCGACACCCTGACGTTGCTCGCGCGCTTGATGGGCGACTTCGTGCTGCAGGTGAACCTCGACGACAGCTCCGTGATCGACCAGTTCCGTACCCAGACGTCCACTGGCGACACGGCCTACTCCAGCAACCCTCAGGATCTCTTGTGCCTTGGCGACGGCCGCGCCGTCGTCAGCCGCCTCGGACACAACGAGGGCGCGGCGCCCACCGACCTCGACCGCGGCGACGACCTCGTGGTGGTGGACCTCGCGAAGGGCCAGCTCCTCTCGCGCATCGACCTCGGCGCCTACCAGGGCCAGGTCACCGCGACCGACTACGACACCAACGCCGAAGTCGTCGAGACCACCTTCGCCAGCCCCGGCAGCATCGTCGCGGTCGGACCCAAGCACGCCATCGTCGGTCTCTCGCGCCTCAGCGCCAACTTCAACGCCAACACCGTGGGCCAGGTGGCGCTGCTCGATCTCGACGCGCTGACCACCAAGCCGTTCGCGATCGACGGCCTCGCGAACTGCGGCTCCGTGTATCGCGTGCCGGGTCGCGACGACGCCGCAATCGTGCAGTGCGCCGGCGCCTACTACGGTAACCCCGACAACTCCGGCCTGGCCCTGGTCTCGGTGACCAATGGCGAAGCCAAGGTCGAGAACGTGTTCAAGGTGGCCCTCGAAGGCGTGTCGTTGAGCAGCTCGCCCACGCCCCTCGGCGGCACCCGCGTGATCGCCACCACCGCCAACTTCGCCAAGAAGCCCGACGGCACGCGTACCGCCGACAAGGCCTACGTGGTCGACCTCAAGGACGGCAGCTACCAGGAGCTCTTCACCGCTTCCACCGCGGGCGACATCGGTTCTGGATCCGTTCGCGCCGATACGGGCCTCGTGCTGGTGCCCGATCTCAGCGCCGGTATCCGCGTGTTCGAGCTCAAGGATGACCAGCTGACGGCGAAGGACTCGCTGCCCATCGATCCGGTCGTGCCGGCCCGCAACATCCGCCCGCTGTACGCGTTCTGAGCGCCCCTCGCGGCGGCGGTCTCGAGCAGCGCGGCTCAGAACGCGAAGTCGAGATAGCCGCCGAGCGCGAGGATGCGCAGGTTGTAGGTACCGTTGCCGAGGTCGTAGTCCGAGCTCGCCACGCGCCGCTCGAGGATGGTCTGTAGCTGTCCGTCGAGCAGAATGCGCACGTTGTCCGTGAGACGTTGCGATAGGCCGAGCGCCGCGTGCACACGCGTGCCGTCGGGCGACGCCATGTCGATGGTGCTATCGGGACTGGCTCCGGTCTCGATGCCGAGCATCCCCCAGACCGCCAGCTCCTCCGAGACCAGGTAGCGCAATCGTGTACGCACGCCGTAGGTGTCGCGCCAGGCGCGCGCCAGCTTGAGGCCAGTCGACGAGGGCAAACCGAGCATGGGCTGCGCCAGCGAGGGCGACTTGATGCGAACGTCGAAGTTGTCCACCGAGGACCAGCCCGTGTAGCTGCCTTCGAGGCTCACGTTGACCTGCCGCTCATCGCCCATCTGCTCGCCGAACCCGTAGCGAATGCCGTAGCGCACCGTGCGCGGCAGCGTGAAGGCAAGCGACGCTTTGCCCTTCACCAGAGCCGGATACTTGAGGCCCTGGCTCTGCAGATCCTGGGTGAAGAATGGATCGTCCATGTCGAGCGTGAAGTCGCCCCGGAACGTCATCTTGGTGGTGTGCTCGTAGCTCGCCGCCAGCCACAAATCCTTGAGTGGCTGAGCGGTGATACCCGCGCTGAACGTGAAGCCGTTCGCCACGCCGTTCTTGAAGTGGAAGGGCCGCGCCATGGTGTCGAGCTCGCGTACACCGGGATCGGCGTTGGGACCGAAGCTGTTGCTCTGGCCGATGGGCGGGCGGGCGAGCGCGTCACCCAGGTCGCTCAAGGTCGCCAGGTCCTGGGTCTTGGCCAGGTCCGCATATCCCATCACGTAGGAGACGCCGAGACCGATGGAGAGCTCTTCGATAGGCTGATAAGCGATGGTCGGCGTGAACTGGCCTGCCGCGATGAAGGCGTCGGTGAGCTGGAAGCGCTGCGGACCGTTCTTGGGCAAGTGCAGCATTGCCGCGTAGGGTACGTAGATGCCCAGGCCCACGACCAGCGGCAGATCCCCGAGCTGGGTCGATCCGAAGATGCTCGGCACGAGTCCCACGGGTCGATCGCTCACCTCGCGCTCTTTGCCGCGCTTCTTGGGATCCACCAGGCTCGGGTCGATGGGCAGGGCGAAGTCGAGGGAGTCGCTGTACTGGTAGGTTGCGAAGCGCTCGCGCTGATAGCTCAGTTTGCCGATCAGGATGTTGCCACCGCCGATCACGCGGGTGCCCTTCACGAAGCCGATGCCCGCCGGGTTCTGTGCGAGTACCGAGGGATCCGTGGTGGTCGTGACGCCGGTGCTGCTCGGCCCCACGCTCGGCGCGGCAAAGCCCGAGGCTTGGACCTTTTGGAGCGGGCCCGTGAGTGTGAACGCACCCACGGAGAGGGCCGCCAAAATGCTCTTGAGTGAACGCAAACGAACCACCCTTCAGCGCACGCGTGTGATGGTGAGATGCCTTCGATTGGGGCTCGGCTTGCCACCGGCCGTCAGCTTGAACACGGCGCCGGCATCGTCGCTCATGTAGAGCTCCGGATGGTCGTCGAGCCGCACTTTCTCGTGGTCGGTGTCGCCGTCGAGCGGCAACAGCGAGCTCACCTTGTTGGTGAGCGCGGCGTCGCTGAAGAAGCCGATCTGCGTGTAGTTGTAGGGGCGCACGGGTTGCCCCTGGTCGTCCACGGCGATGTCGTCCTGATTCACGAAGAACAACCAATCCCCCTGGAGGCTCGCCAGATTGCTGGGGCTGCTACGGTAGTAGTAGAAGTCCGCCGCGCCCTCGGTGGTGTCGATGATCTCCTCGGCGATATCGAGCAGCGAGTACGGGTTCTGCTGCAGGTTTTGTCGCATGAGCTGCTCGAGCGTGGCGGTGTCGGTGCCCACCGGGATGTTCTCGAGCTTGAACTCGACGTTGGCAGTGCCTTCGGGCAGGTTGCCGTCGTGCAAACGCACCTGAGCGATCTCGAGCAGCATGTCCCAGACGTACGAGGACGGCGGCGGCGAACCGAGACCACCTTGCACGGAGATGGTCTGCCATCCCTTCTCGACCACGGCTTTGAAGATGGGATCGTTCTTGCCGGGCGACGTGTAGCTGACCTCGCTAGAAAGGTCCGAGAAGGCGCGCTGCGCGGCACCGATGAGTACGCGCTCCAGGGTCCAGGGCGGGAGCTCCCAGGCAGGGGAAGAGCCGATGCCGGTGGGGACGGGCGTGCGACCGCCCTCTACGAAGCCGTCCGACTCCACGATGCGGAACGAGAGCTGGTCGATCTTCGGGATGCCCTCCACCAGGCCCTCCACGCGCAACCAGTTGGGATCGTCGAAGTCGAACAGTGCCTTGATCTGACTGCGCACCGAGTTGACGCTCGTGTCGGAGCCGTTGGTCAGGTCGATGCCCTTGTAGGGCAAGGCGTTCGCGTTGGCGCGCACCGTGATCGCAAAATCGTCGGTGAGTACGCTGGCACGGGTCTGACCCGCCACGAAGCCCGGATGGGTGACGCCGTTCTTTTCATACGGTCCGAAGCGCTCCCCGAGGCTCACGAAGTCGCTGGCGACGTCACCCAAGGTGACCGGGATGGCGCCCTGGGCGACCGGGTACATGCCGTCGGGATGCTCCTCGGTGATGGGGCCGGCACGCATGCGCGTGTTCGGGTGCGTCATGATCACTTGGTCGAGCACCGTCTGAGCCACGATGCGGTCGGACAGGAAGGGATCTTCCACGTTGATATGGAACAGATCCGCCAACACCTGTTCGGGGGCCACGCCGAGTAGCGGCGCCAGATCGATCAAGCGTTCGATGTCGGTTCCCGTGAGCACCGCGGTGTCGGGTGTCATCGTGAGCAAGGCCTGCATATTCCGCTCCGCTTGGCCGAGCGTGTTGGGATCGAGGGCGCGGATCGCAGCCAGCGAGTTGTCGAGCAGCTGCGGTGAGCTAGCGCCGCTCGAGAGATCCAGATCGAGCAGCCACAGGCGCTCCTGGGCGTCCTTGGGTAGCGCCAAGATGTCGGCGCGGGTCAGGCGCTTCTCGAAGTTGCTCACGTCGAAGCGCAAGAAGCGCAGCTCCACCTCGCGCGTCTCGCTGACGCCGATCTTGGTAGGCTCGGGGCTCAGCACTGGATCGGGACCTGAGCAAGCACTCAGACCCAACACGAACCAGCTCACGGTCAGGGCGCGTCTCACTGCAACACTCCCGCGGGACTCACCTGCACACCGACGCGGTTGCCGTCGCGCTGCACGATCTCAATCTGGAACGGTTCACCCTTTTCGTCCGCCGCGTAGTACTTGGCCCCCACGGTGGCGGGCACCTTCTCGTGCGTGGAGTCGTTTGCGCCGCCCAGCGGAGCGAGCGTGGAGACCTTCTGCGTGAGCGCGGCATCGCCGAAGAAGCCCGGCGTGGGGTAGGCGTAGGCGCCTTCGCTGTCGCCCGCGGCGCGGAACAGGAGCACACCGTCTGCGCCATCCACCGGCTCGTAGAAGAAGTCTGCGCTCGACGCGGCCAAGCCGAGATCGCCCACGAACAGCTCGGAGAGCTTGGTCTCCTGCTCGGCCAATCGTGGGCGAAGCTTCTCCACGAGCTGGTCGGCCGTGAGGCCGATCGACAGGTCGTTGAGCGTGAAGGCCATGTCGGCCATGCCCTCGGCCACACCATTATCGTGCAGGCGCACCTGGGCGACCTCCATCAGCAGATCCCACGCGTAGATATCGGGCGGCACGTTGCCGATGTTGCCCGCAGTCTCCACGTGCACCCAACCGTGGTCCCAGCCGATCACCGCAGCGTCCTTAATGGAGCCCGCGTCGTAGTGGAGCTCGTGCTTGTAGCTGGTGTTGGCATAGGCATCGAAGAACATGCGGTAGCCGATTTCCACCGTGGCGTGCTCGAAGAACCAGGGACTCACGGCGTAGCCCTGGCTATTGCCGCGATAGAACCCTGGATGCGCCGCGTCCGGACTCGCGTACCGGTTGGTGCCGCCTTTGAGCATGGCGCCTGGCGCTTCCTTGAGGCGGATGCGCAGGTTGACCGTGGGCTCGTCCTTCAGGCCCACCACGGAGAACTGGTCCTCGAGCACGTTGAAGTCCAGCACGCGATCGCCGTTGAGCAGGAAGAAGAAGTCCTTGCTCGAGCGACTCAAGTCGACCGCATCGTACTGCACCAGGTTCGAGTGCACGGGCAGCGAGAGCAAGAAGCCCGACTCGAGCACCTCCGAGTAGCTCTGGCCGTCCAAGAAGCCCGGGTGCGCACCAGCGGGGCCGAAGCGCGGGGCCAGCGTGGTCAGGTTCTGCAGCACGTCGTACAGGCTGATGTCGATGACGTAGGCGCCGTTCGCGTCCTGCTGGATGTTCGGATGGGTGCCGATCAACTTCTCGGTCAGCACGTCTGCCGCGACGTCCGGGTCGACGATGAAATCCGTGATACCCCTGCCGAGCAGCTGCGAGAGGATGCGCGGCGAGGGCAGACCGACCGCATTGGCCACGTTGAGGAGATCCTCGATGGACGTGCCGCTCAAGTCCGCCGTGTCGGGCGTCATGTTCAGGATGCGCTGCAAGTTCTTCTCGGCGCTGCCCCAAGCGGAGGTGTCCACGCCGAAGCGCTCGGGCTCGCGAATGCGCTCCAGCGCCTGTTTGATCGACGGCTTGAGGTCCACCTGCACCACCGACAGGCTCTTCTGGTCCGCTTCGTCGAGCAGGTCCTCCAGGTTGAAGCGATCCATCTCGATCTGGGTCTCGCCGGCGTTGCGGCGCGGCTCACCCAGCCACAGCATGCGCTGGCGAGTCAGCGAGAGATCCACACGGTTCTCGTTGCCCGCTCGATCGCGCGCTACCACCTCGAAGGCGTTGATGCCCTGGGCCAGGAGCAAGTTGGCCTTCCACGGAGAGAGCGCACCCAGCTCGAGCAGCGCGCCATCGGCCGCCTGGATCTCGACCTGTTCGATGCCACTCGGATCACTGGCCGTGCCCTCGACCTCCAAAGAAGCGGCGGTCGTCTCGCGCGCACTGGAGGTGACTTCGAGCAGGGGCGGGGTGCTGTCCTGGGTTACCACGAACTGCGCCATCGTGCTGCGCTGGTCGGGGTCGCGCGCCTCCACCTCGATGGTGTTCTCCACGTTCTCGGCCAGCGTGAGCGGCAGCGCGAAGGCTCCGTTGGCATCGAGTTGGGGCGACATGCGAGGGCCGTCCGCGAGGCCCAGAAACACCTCGGCGCCCGCGATCTTGCCGCTGCTGGTGGAGACTTGTCCCGTGACGCAGACCTGCTTCACCGAGGTGACCGCATCGCGCAGCTCGCTGGTCTCGCTACAGGGATTGCCGCGGTCCACCGCCGCCTGGGAGGGCCTGCGCACGCTGATCCTCAGGCCCGGCGCCTCACCGCGGTACTCGAGGGCGTAGACGAGCCGGCGCACCCGGGTCTGGTCCTCGGTCTCGACGCGGATCAAGAGGCGGTTGGTGCCATGCGTGAGCGGGACCTTGAGCCGGAAACGCTGGTCGGGTCCGGGTTCGCCTTCCGAGGCTGCGGGCCGCATGTCCACCGCTTGATCCACGCCGGTGGCGTCCTTCTCGAGGCGTCCGATGAACACACGCAGCGGCAACCGCGGCTCGGCTTCGGAGTAGGCCGCCACCACGAACTCCGGCACCGCGCCCTCGAAGGTCTCGGACAGCTTCGGATGCTCCACCCAGGCATAGAGCCCACCTTCTTCGGTGGGGGTAGAGAGCGAAGTCGGATCACCGTAGTCCCGCGGTGTGAACTCCGAGGCACAACCTTGAACTCCCGACACCAGATACGCGCCGAGGAGCAGACGCCACCAAGCCGAACCCATCACTGCACCTTCTTGGACGCGTAGACGCGGATCTCGGTGGGATCGGCCTCGGCTACGAAGCGCAATCGGTACACCTGGTTGAGATCGTCACGCATGTAGACCGTGGTTTCGCCGGTGGCCAGGCTGAGCTTCTCGTGCGCGCTGTCGCCGGAGGTCCCGGCGGCGGTGTTGCTGAGCTTGGTGCCCAGGGTTTCGTCGGCGAAGAAGCCGGGCTTCGTGTAGTTGTAGACGCCGCTCGGCAGCGGATCACCGGCCGCGGCGAAGAACAAGTACGGCTTACTGTCCGCGCCGCGCTTGTAGTAGAAGTCCACCGCGCCGTTGTTCTTCTTGTAGTCGCCGAGCAGCTTGTCGCTGAGCACGTTGCGCTGCTTCTGCAGCTCGTCGGCGGTGGCGTCGCGGATTTGCGCGGCGGTGAGGCCGACCGGGATGTTGTAGAGCGTGAAGGCCACGTCGGCAGCACCTTCGGCGATGGTGGTGTTGCCGATATGGTGCAGCGCGTTCTGACCGATACCGAGGATCAGCTCCCAGACGTACTGAGGGTCGGGCGGATTGCCCAGGCCGGCAACGGAGTAGAACTTGGTCCAGCCCGCTGGATCGGTGCCTTGTCCCACGCTGATGTCAGCCGCCCTGTCGATAAGGAGCCACGAGTACTTGTTGTAGGTCCGCAGGTTCGCGTACTCGACGAGGGCGGCGCCCGTCAGCAGGTACTCGAGCTGCCACTTGGGCGTGCTCCACACGTAGGGGAGCGGCTTGGGCTGGCTCGGAGAGTTGTTGGTCATGCACGCGTTGCCCTCGCAGGACGGCACGAGCGCGTCGTTCTCGAGGACCTTCATCTTGAGGTTGACGGTGGGCGCGGCGGTGAGGCCCTGGATGTCGAACTTGCTGGCGTTCTTGAAGTCGAACTCGAGCACGTCATCGCGGGTCGCACCCGTGGTGTCCACCACCAGCGCGATGTAGTCCTTGCCCGGTCGCGTGCCGTCGCCCGACAGGTCGATGCCGTCGAACCACTTGAGGTTGGAGGTCGCTACCAGGGTCATCTTGAAGTTGGGACCGAACACCACCGAGGTGGTCTGGAAGCTCGGGTCCAGGACGCCGGGGTGCCCACCGGAAGGGCCCAAGAGCGCTGGCAATGTCTTTAGATCGTTCATCGCATCGTAGAGCGTGATCGGGATCTTGGCGCCGGGGAGGATCGCAGGATGACTCTGCATCCAGTACTGCTGCAGGGACGAGACCACCGAGTTGGTGGTGATGATCTCGCGCGTCTTGGGGATCGCAAGCACATCGGCCAGGATCTGGTTGAAGCCGCCGCCGAGGCCCAGCAGGTTCGCGAGCCCTTCGAGCTCGCCCACGCTGCTGCCCGCCACCATCGCGTTGGCAGGGGTCATGGTCAACAGACGCACGAAGCTGTACTCAGGCGTGTTCTTCCAGTTCGAGCCGTAGCTCTGGCCCAGAGAAGTGACGGTGCAGTCGTGTTGAGGATCCTTGTTGTCCTGCGTCCACTTCGTGCCACAGCTGGCCTTGATGTTGTTCACCGAGGTTTGAAGCAAGGTCGTCGTGTCGAGCTGCAATACGCGGATGTCCTTCTGCACGTCGGCCGCGATCACCTCGTTGACGCCCTCCTTGTCGAGGTCGAAGTGCAGCGTGGGCGGCGCGGTGTCTTCGCGCAGGCGCAGCGGGATGGCGACCTCGTCCGTCCAGGCCGGCTGGAAGGTGTTGAGTACGTGCACGTCGACGCCCGTGGCGAGGCCGCTCAGGTCGATGGCGCGCACCTCGATTCTGAAGTGGGCCCGGCTTGATCGGTAGGTCCACGTGCCAGGTTTGAAAGCCGTCGTCCGTCTCGGCGACCACGTACTCGCTCCAGGTGAGCTCGCCCGTGGCGTCCTTGGGGATGCCCACGCGCGCCTTCACCTCGCGCAAGCCCACCGCGTCCGATGCCGTGCCGGTCACCGTGACGACCGCGGTCGCGATCGTGCTGGCTTCGGCCGGAGCGCTCACGCTCAGCATGGGCGGATCGCGATCGACCTCCGCACGACCGGTCAGAGTGATGCTGGCCTGGCCCTCGTGTCCGGCGGCGTCGCGCGCGATGAAGGTCAGGACGTTGCTCTCACCAGGCAACAGCGGCACCAGACGCGACCAGCTGGCGAAGAAGTTGTCCGTCTCGACGAAGCGCTCCTTGAGCAGCTCTCCGTTGCGCAGCACGTCCATCGAGATCACGGCGCGATCGTCCGTCGCCGTACCGCTCACCAGCACCAGCGCGTGCAAGGGCGCGCTGCCGTCGGGCGGAGCCAACACTTGGACCACGGGCGTGGCATCGTCGGCGCTGTTGCCGGGACCAATCAAAGCGATGCGATCAGGGTTGCTCTTCTGCTGCGCGACGTCGCGTGCTTCGGCCTCCACGAAGAACATGCCGCCCGGGACCTGACTCTCGATCCACCAGTGCCGGAAGTTGTCGTCAGTGTTCGCGAGGAGTGCCACGTTGGGGCCCACCTTCACGAACACGCTCGCCACGCCGAGGTCGTCGCTGCTGGTGCCCTCGATGCGCAGCGGGCTGGTCACGGAGGCACCGGTAGTCGGCGTGGTGATGTGGACCGTCGGCAATGCGTCCTGCGGGCCGGTTGCCGCATCGCTGTGCGGGCCGGCATCGGAAATCCCGATTCCACCGTCTGGCCGTAGTACCGGCCCTTCCAATTCGACGGCTGCGCACCCGCCAGCGAGGACAAGGGCGGCAAGAGCGGGTGAAAAGGGGGGGCGCGAGCGGGTCACGTGACGCTCCGGTGGCTAAGGACAAGCAACGGAAGGTTTCGGGCCCACTATATCCAAGCTCTTGCGCCGGCGGAAAGCACGGCTGCGTGTGAACAAGGCGCGCACAAGTAATGGTCGGAGGGCGTTTCGTGAGCGTAGCGAACCTCGTGGTGGGGTGGGTCCCCGCGCGGCTTTGCCGCGCGGGGCGGGGAGGGCGCGTGCCCTCCCCGTGAAGTCAAAGCGGGCCGAGCCCTGCTTTCGCTATCGAGCCTGCGGCGGAAAGGTGCTATCCCCTGCGCCAGCACCTTCGGGCCCAGGGCCCTGGGTCAGGTCGCAGGGGTCGCAAGCACAGAGCTCAGGGCCCATCTGAATCGGAAGAAGGAGACGGCAATGGCGAAGTTTCTGTCGGACGAGTGGTTTGCCAAAGTGCAGCAGATCACCGAAGAGATGGGCGATATCGAGATCCCCGGACCCCTCAAGGATTTGACCCTCAATCTCACCGTCACGCTGGCCGACGGTACCGAGAAGAAGGTCAACATGAGCGGCGGTCAGTTCGGCCAGGGCCACAAGGCCGGGGCCCCTGTAACCGTGCTTCTACCTGCCGATATCGCGAAGAAGATCTTTGTGGATGCCGATCAGCAGGCCGGTATGCAGGCCTTCATGAGCGGTCAGATGCGCGTCGAGGGCGACGTGACGAAGCTCATGGTCCTGCAGACCGTGCAGCCCAGCGACGACCTCAAGGACCTGATGGCGGACATCCGCGATCAGACCGACTGAGCCGACGCACCCCAGGCCCACGAGCGACGCCCACCCTAGCGGTGGGCGTTCGTGTTTAAGCCTCCTCTGGGCTTGCAGCTCGTGAGCGCTCGCCCACGGACGCAGGGCAACGCGGCTGCATGGGGCACCACCCACGGCGGTCGTGCGGGCGGCTATGCTGGGCGCAGGAGGCTGCGATGGACCTGGAACCACAAGCGTTGGCCGATCGACTTGGCGTGTCGCGCGCCGCCGTCGAGCTCTATCTCGACAGCCAGGTCGTCGACCTGCACATCGACACGTTCATCTGGCAGCGCTTGTTCGGCTACGACCTCACCAAGCAGCACGGCACGGGCCCTCTCGGAGCGCGCTTCTTCGGTCAGGCCGATCTGCCGCGCGTATTGGAAGCTGGTCTGGCCGGGGCGCTCTGGATCGTCACGACCAATCCTCTGCGAGGGCGGCTCGGCAAGCGTGACGCTGCGCTCGCCAACATCGCGCGTCTGCGCGCCTTGTTGGACCAATCTCCACGGGCAGCCGTGGTCGCGGGGCTGGCCGAATATCGGGCCGCACGGGCGGCGGGCAAACACGCCGCGTTCATCGGTATCCAGGGCGGGAACGCGCTCGAGTTCGAGCTCGAGGACTTCGACCGGCCAGAGCTCGCGCAGCTGAGCCTGATCACGCTGCTTCACTTCACGCGCTCCCGCATCGGTGCGCCGGCCTTGCCGCGTGCGCTGGCCTGGGGCGATCAGCGCCTTACCGCCTTCGGCCGTGACTACGTTCGCAAGCTCAATCAGCGCCGCATCCTGGTGGACCTTGCACATTTGAGCCGGGATGGTTTCTGGGACGCCCTCGAAATCCACGACAAGACCCTGCCGCCCACGGTGAGTCATGCCGGCTGCGATGCCGTGTACCCGCATTTTCGTAACCTCACGGATCCACAGCTCAAGGCCATCGCGGATCACGGAGGCGTCATCGGCATCATGTTCCAGGCGCAGTTTCTCGGGCCTTCCACCTGGGCGGGCAAGATCGAATGGGTTGCCGACCACATCCTGCACGCGGTGCGCGTCGTGGGCGCGGAGCACGTCGCGCTCGGTAGCGACTTCGACGGAGCCATCGTGCCGCCGCCTGCGCTCTCCACCGTCTTGCACCTGCCACGTCTGGTGGACTTGCTGCTCTCTCGCGGGCTCCCTGAGCCAGCGGTGCGGCAAATCCTCGGGCTCAGCTTTCTGCAGATGCTGGAGCGGATCCGGCCCTGAGGCGAGGCACGTCTCTAAGGCGTCGCGGCCAGTGCCGCACAACGGCCCGCCACGTGTTGCGCGTGCACCCCGTCCGGATAGCGCGCCAGGTAGCGATTGCGCGCGCTCTCGCACGCCCGGCGATCCCCGAGCGCCTCGTGAGCCAGAACCAGGCGCGCCAGCGCGTCCTCGGCGAAGGCCCGGCGCGCATCGAGTCTGAGCGCGCGCTCGAGGGCCTCGGCGCCACCCCTGAGGTCGCCCAGCGAGTCCATGCGGATGCGGCCGAGCTCGAACGAGGAGAAGGCAGCGCGTCGGTCCTTGGGGTAGTCGTTCACCAGCTCGGCGTAGATCTCCGCGGCTTCGCGCAGTCGACCCAGTCGGCGCGCGGCGTTGCCCTGCTCGAAGAGGAGCAGCGCCGCAGCCTCCTGTTGAGCCCGCGCCTGCTCGCGCTCGCGCGCTTCGGCGGCGCGTGCACGCCGCCGCGCGCGCTTGCTCAGCTTGCGCGCGCCCGTCCCGCTCCCCTCCCGCGCGCTGTCGACCGCGTCGCCTTCGTCCGCGTTCACATCGCCGTCCACATCGCCCGCGAGCTGGCCCACGTGGTCGTCGAGTTGCTCGAGCACCGGCTCGGCAGCCACCTGCGGCTCCGCCACGAACGTCGACCAGTGTTCGCCCTCCGAGAGCTGCACCGCCGTGGCGCCCCTGCGATGCACCTCGACCGAGCCCTCTTCCACGTCGACGCGGATCTTCTCGCCCCCGGCGCTCGGGCTGCGACGCACGCGGAACTGCGTGCCTGTCACCCGCACCTCCACCTCACCGAGCTCCACGCTGAAGCGACGCGACCGTCGCTTGGCCACGTCGAAGCGCGCGCTGCCGGTGCGGATGCTGAGCTTCACCGCCCCCGGCTGGCTGCTCAAGAGCTCCACTTCCGAGCGCGGCTCGAGCTCGATCAGCGTGCCCTCGGCGAGGCTAAAGTTCACCGGCGCATCGTCGCTCGTGACGAGCGCACCGGCCCACACGGACGGCGTCTCGGTGCGGGCGCTCGGCCACAGCCACAGACCGGCCACGGCGCACGCGGCGAGCACGACGCCTCCCCAACGCAGCGCGCGCAGGGCCTGGGCGCGTCGCGCTCCGTGCAGCCCCTCGGCGATGCGATCCCACTGGGCATCCAGGCGGCCCTTGCGCTGTTCGGGAACCACGTAGCTGGCGTGGTTCTTGGGGACCTCGTGGTTCATGGGCCCGGCTCCCGCGCGCTCGGCGTCGCCACCGCGAGCACGCGCTCGGCGGCCGCCAGGCGCCGCTTCACGGTCGAGAGCGAGATGCCCAGGGTCTCGGCCGTCTCCGGCAGGCTCATGCCTTCCACACGGTGGAGCACGAGCGAGAGCCGCACCTCGTGGTGCATCGCATCGAGACACGAATAGATGCGGGAGAGCTCGGCGCGCGCGTCCGGTGGCGCATCGCTCGAGAGCACCACATCGGGATCGATGGGGGTGCTGCGCCGGATTCCGAGCCGATTGAGCAGGGCCCGCCGGCGCAGGCGCTTGCTCGCCGTACGCACCACGATGGAACCCAGCCAGGACGCGAAGGCTTGCGGGTTCTCCAGGCGATGCAGGTTCTTGAGGGCCTCGAGGAAGCTATCCTGGACCAGATCGTCGACCTCGGAGTCGCGCCCCAGCACCCGGAAGGCCAACCCGTTGACCATGCGGGCATAGCGCCGGAACAGCGCTTCCTGAGCCCACGCTTCGCCTTGCCGAGCTGCGCCCACCAAGGCGGCGTCGGTTGGACCGGGGTTGCCTCCGGGCAAGCTCTTGAGGGCGCGCACCACGTGAGTTTGTACCACTGGCGGCCGGCGCCGGTTCACGGAGGGCCCCAAAGCGAGCGCTTTCGAGCCCCCTTGCGCGCAGGATGTAGGAGGAATGTCTGCTTTTCACGCCCGAGGCGAGCGCAGCGCTCACGCTGTAACCCGGCGGCCTACTTGGACAAAGCCACCGGCTGAATCTCGACGTCGCAGTTGAGCTCGTCGCACAGCACTTCGAGCTCGGTGCGCAGTCGCTTGACCTGCACGGTCGCCGGCACCGTCATCAGCAGGTCCATGCTGAACAGGGGCGCACCGGTCTCGGGACGCGGATGGGAGCGCGTCTCGAGCTCCTCCACGTTGATCGCGTGTCGCTGCAACAGGTCCGTGATGCGGTGCACCAAGCCCGGTTGGTCCATGGCGTAGGTGCGCAGGCGATAGGGCACGCCCACGGTGGTCGGCCACTTGTCCTCTTGCGCGGTGTTGCCGCGGAAGGTGAGGGCGAGCCCCAGGCTCTCGGCCACGTTGAGCAGCTTTTCCTGCACGACCTCGACGGTACGCTCCGGGACCTCGGCCAGAAGAATGACCGCGAATTGACCGCGCAGGTTGACCATGCGCGAGTCGGCCACGTTGACGCCTGCCTCGAACAGCGGTGCTGTCAGTTTTCCGATGAGACCGGGGCGATCGGGCCCCACAGCGGTGATCACGAGCTCTTGCATCGGTCCCACTATAACAACCCGTGCGCTAGCGGGCTGAGCAACCTACGGGTCCGGCAACATCTTGGGCACCTTGGGTCTACGCGCCCCCGAGTCCTGCGCGTCGAGTGGGGTCCAGCTCTGGTCGCTTTCCAGCCGGTAGCTGCCGAGGAATCGATGCGGGGGCTGCCCGCCCCAATCCGCGGGGGCCAGCAAGGACCAGTACCGCACCTCGTCTCCATCGACATGAGGGCGCGCGTAGAGGTGGTAGGTCTTGCCCGGGTGCCGCACGAAGCGGGCCTCCGCACGGTGCAGCTCGGCGTTGACGCGTGCCTGCTCGAGCAAGCGCTCGGCCTGACTTCGCAGCGCGGCCATCTGCTCGGCGATCAGTCGGAGCTGAGCGTCCGTGGTGGAAGCAATGAAGGCATCTGCGTGTTCGATCTCGCGCGCCACATCGACCAGTGACACGGGGCCAGCCAGTCGGCTCAAAGCGTAGGGCGCCGCGCGACCGGGGCCCGCGAAGGGCCGCTGCTGCGTACCCCGTTCGGGGGCCTGTTCGTCATCGCTCATGGGGCTCGATCTGTAGCAGAATCTGGGGTGTCTCCTCGCTACCCCCCCTCTTGCGTCGCCCAGGCCACGGCTTAAGTTCCAACCATGTACTTCGACCCGATGTATCTCCTGTTCCTGGCCCCCGGCATGCTGCTGAGCCTGTGGGCTAGCTTCAAGGTGAAGTCCGCGTTCCGCCACTACAGCCAGGTGCCGGCGCAGAGCGGGCTTTCTGGCGCCCAGGCGGCCCGCGAGCTGCTGCGTCAGAAGGGCATCAACGACGTGACCGTCGAAGAGGTGCAGGGCTTTCTGTCGGATCACTACGATCCCTGGCACAAGGTGCTGAGGCTCTCGCCGGATGTCTTTCACGGTCGCTCGCTCGCTGCGCTTGGTGTCGCGGCTCATGAGGCCGGTCACGCCATCCAGCACGCCACGGACTATGCGGCGCTCAAGTTCCGCTCCCTGATCGTGAAGCCTGCGCAGATCGGCTCCAACATCGGCGGCTACTTGTGCATGTTCGGCATCATGCTGGCTTCCACCAAGATGGTCTGGGCAGGCGTCATCCTGTTCAGCGCCTTCGTGATCTTCACGCTCATCACGCTGCCGGTGGAGTTCAACGCCAGTAGTCGCGCCGTGCAGGTGCTGGAGTCCAGTGGGATGATCACGCGCTCCGAAGTCGACGGCACGCGCGCCGTGTTGAACGCCGCCGCCATGACCTACGTGGCGGGCGCCATCGCCGCCATCATGCAGCTGCTCTACTTCTTGATCCGCGCGGGCATCATCGGCGGTGGCCGCCGCGACGACTGAAGGCGAACCTCGCGACGGGCGGGGAGGTCCCGTGACCTCCCCGAGAATTCACCGCGGTTCGAGCTCGATTTCCATGCCCTCATAGGCGGCACGGGCGCTCGGGAACAGCTTGCGGGTACGGTCGGTCTTGTCCGCCACGTCCTGGTCGTTCTGATCGGGATCGTGGTGGAAGAGCAAGAGCTCGCCGACGCCAGCGTCACGCGCCAGGGCGGCGCCCACCTCGAAGGTGGAGTGGCCCCAACCGACGCGCGGGACTCCGTCCTTTTTGCCCGTGTACTCCTCGGGCGTGTACATGCAGTCGTAGATCAGCAGATCTGCACCGCGGGTGAGCTCGAGGATGGCCGGCGGCTGCGGGCCGTCGGGCTCGTGGTCGGTCAGGTACACGACGGCGCGGCCTCCGTGCTCGACCCGGTAGGCCAGCACGCCGCCAGGATGGTTGCCCGAGGCACAGCGCACCCGGATGCCAGGGCCGGGCTCGACCACCGCGCCGGAGCTCAGGTCGTGGAACCGAAGGCTGGCCGGGAGCTGGTCCAGTCGCACCGGAAAGCTTGGGCTCTCCATTTGCCCGACCATGGCGCTCTCCACGCGGCCGGCGACCTGATCGCCACCGTACATGTGGATCGTGTTGCCTGGCACGAAGGCGGGCCCGAAGAAGGGGAACCCCTGGATGTGGTCCCAGTGGACGTGGCTGAAGAACAGGTGGAGCTCGAGCGGCATCTCCTTGGCAATGGCCTTGCCCAGAAGACGCAGACCCGTGCCGCCGTCGAACACCAGCAGGGACTTGCCGCAGCGGATCTCGACACAGCTCGTGTTGCCGCCGATGCCCGCGGTAGAGGTACCCGGCACAGGGACGCTCCCCCGTACTCCCCAGAACTTGACGCGGATGCCCGCCAACCCAAGCCTCCCTAATCAGCCTGCTCGGAAATACGGTACAGGGGTTTGCCCAAGTTCGTCAAACGAACCGCCCCTTCCCGAGGGGCTCGGGCGCACCGACCGGTGCTCGACCCTCGCTCACCCACCTGCCGGCGCAGGTCATTCGGAGCGGACGTCCATGACGCAGCGCTCGAGCAGTTTGGCTTGCCCTTCGTCGAGGGCGAGGAACTCGAGACCCGCCTCGAACTGGGCGAAGTCGTCCTGGAGGGGACGCACCCAGGCCACCCGCACCGGGACGGTCAGCGAGCCGCCATCGGGCAGGAAGAGCTCGATCTCGAGGCGCTTGCCCACCGTGAGTGAGTCATCGGTCAGGATGCGTACCCCGCCCAGGCTGAGGTCGCGGGCGGGGCTGCGTGGTCCGAACAGGCGCGCGGGGCGGTAGTACACCGGCACACTGAGGCGCGGAAAGCGTCTGCGTTCGTCGGCCCCCATGTTTCCAGAAGTAGAACACGAGACAAGCTGCGTTCGCTACCAGCGTCGTCCCGAGCGCAAGAGGACCTCTGCGCTGTCTGCGTCTACGGGTGGGGAAAACAGGTACCCCTGCGCGCCTTCGCAGCCGAGCTCTCGCAAGCGCGCTAGCTGCGCTTCGGTTTCCACGCCCTCGGCGATGGCGGGTAGCCCGAGTGCCTTCGACAGGGTGAGGATGGTGCGCACGATCTCGGCTTGCTGCGAGTCGTCCGTAAGGTGCCGCACGAACGTGAGATCGATCTTCAGGCCGTCGACGCGCGCGCGATGCAAGTAGCTCAACGACGAGTAACCCGTGCCGAAGTCGTCCAGGCAAACACCCACCCCGCGATCGCGCAGCTCGGTCACCAGGCGCCTTCCGTCTTCGGCCTCGTCGAGCAACAACGACTCGGTGACTTCGAGCGCCAGACACTGGGGCGCTACGCCGGTGCGATCGAGCGCTTGCACGATGCGCTGAAGGAGCTCTTTGTCCTCGCGTAGCTGCCGGGTGGAGAGGTTCACGTTGATGCGCAGGGGGCGCTCGCTGGGGACCTGATCCTGCCACTTCTTGAGCTGCGTCAGCGACTCGAACAGGATCCAAGCACCGAGCTCGCTGATCAGCCCCGTGTCTTCCGCGAGTGGGATGAAGCTGAGCGGCGACACGAAGCCCAGGGTGGGATGGCGCCAGCGCGCCAGGGCCTCGAAGCCGGTGATGCTGCCCGTCGCGAGGTCGATCATCGGCTGGTAGTGCACCGTGAGTTGGCCGCGCTCCACGGCCCCGCGCAGGGAGCGCTCCATGGACGTGCGCTCCACGGCCTTGTCATGCATGTCCGGGTCGAACAGCACCGGCCGGCCCTGGCTCTCCGACTTGCTTTCTCGCGCCGCTTCGCGTGCTCGGCGCAGGATCTCGTGCGCATCGAACAGGGAGCCATCGCCCAGCACCAGGCCGATGCTTGGGCCCTTCATGAGCTCGCTCCCGCTGGTGGGCATGGGCGCGAGCAGAGCGCGGCGGATGCGTTCACCCACCGCGAGCGCGTCGGCACTTGCATCGGCGTCCTCCAGCAGGAGCGCGAACTCGTCACTGCCAACTCGCGCGACGGTGTCGCCCGGGCGCACCGAGCTCTCGAGTCGCGTCGCCACCGACAGCAGCAGCTGGTCGCCGATGCTGCGGCCCAGGCGCTGATTGATGGCCGTGAAGTCGGCCAAATCCACGAACATCACCGCGAAGCGACGGCTCGGGTTGCGGCCTGCGCGGGCCACCGCGTGGATCACACGGTCGAGGAATAGTCTGGCGTTGGGGAGGCCGGTCAGGGCGTCGCGGAAAGCCGGCTGCAGGCCACTCTCCACGGGTCCTGGCTGGCTGCTCAGATCGGTCCACCACCCCAGCACCCGGCCGGCCGGCGAGCTATCGACCGTGTCCCGCCGCGCGTGCACCGACACCCAGCGAAACGAGCCGTCCTCGTGCCTCAAGCGATGCACGCATTCCACCCGCTCCGTGCGCCCCGCCAAATGGGTATCGAGCAGCTCTCTCAGCGCCCCCAAGTCCTCCTGGTGAACGCGTGCGAACCACGCCTCGGAGGGGCACGGGTTGGGCGCGCCAGCCAGCAACGGCTGGCTGGCGGGGGTGTAGCGCAGGCGGTCGTTCTCGAGCTCCCACACCCAGGGTCCACTGCCCTCGCGCTGCAGGGGATGCCGCAGATGCTCTTCGAGGGCGAGCTCCGCCCGGGCCGTGCGGCGGGCGAACAGGCTGGCCAGGATGCCCAGTAGGATTAGCGCCAGCCCGCCACAAGCGACCCAGATCACTCCGCCCCCATCGCCCATTCCCACCGATCATACGCCCCCTGGCGCCGGAGGGTAACCGACTTAGATTTGGGAACGGTATGCGGCGTAGCGAAAAAGCGGAGCGAATCCGCCTCCAGCTCGACGAGCTGTTCCCCGAGGTGCCGATCCCCCTCGATCATCGCGATCCCTTCACGCTGCTCGTGGCGGTGGTGCTCTCGGCCCAGACCACCGACGCCCGTGTGAACTTGGTTACTCCTGCGCTGTTTGCCCGTGCTCCCACGCCCGAGGCCATGAGCCATCTGAGCGTCGCGCAGATCCTGGCGTTCATCCGCACCTGCGGGCTGGCCCCATCCAAGGCCAAGAACCTGTTGGCGCTCTCGCAACTCTTGCTGGAGCGTCACGCGGGAGAGGTGCCGAGGACCTTCGAGGAGCTCGAGGCGTTGCCCGGGGTCGGACACAAGACGGCGAGCGTGGTGATGTCCCAGGCCTTCGGCGTGCCTGCCTTCCCCATCGACACGCACATCCATCGGCTCGCCGAGCGCTGGGGGCTCTCGGACGGCAGCAACGTCGTGAAGACGGAGCGGGATCTCAAGGCGCTCTACGCCGCGGAGCATTGGAACAAGCTGCACCTGCAGTTCATCTACTTCGGGCGCAGCTATTGCCCCGCCCTGCGCCACGACGCGGTCCGCTGTCCTGTCTGCAGCTGGGCCGCCCCCTCGCGTCGGCGCGGCGCAGCGAGCAAGCGGCGAGTTGCCGACCGCGCGTGAGCCGCGCTACATGGTGCGAAGCCAGCGCGAAGCGCGCGTTGGAATTGGAGAGCGACACATGGCAACGCTACGTGAAATGGTGGCCGACCCCGGCAAGAGGCAGCAGGTCGTGGACGACGCCATCAAGGTCATCGACGCGGAGGTCTCCGACAAGGGAGGGCTCGGGGGCATGGCCATCAAGGCGGCCTACTCGATGGCGAAGGGAGTCGCGCCCGGCATCATCCAGAAGGTGCTGAACAACATGCTCGACGACCTGCTCGGCGCGCTGCAGCCCTACTTCGACGAGTCCAAGGCCAAGAAAGCCGACTTCAAGAATCACGTGGTGGCCAAGGGATCCGACGTCGCCAACTCGCTCTTGGCGGTCACCGACGCCCGCGCCTCCAGGGCCTCTGGCGGGGCGCTCAAGAAGGGCTATGAGAAGTTGCGCCCGACGGCCCAGAAGCACGTGGAGCAGGCCTTGCCGCGGCTGGCCGATCTCGTCACCAAGCACGCCAACTGAGGCGCTGCCACGAGCCTGCCGGAGTGCACTTCGTGAGCGAAGCGAAACTCGCGCAGGGACCCGGCGCTGTGAGCGAAAGCGAACCTCGCGGTGGGGTGGGACCCGGCGCAGCTTCGCTGCGACGGGCGGGGAGGTCGCGTGACCTCCCCGTGCAACAGCTGCGACGGGCGGGGAGGTCGCGTGACCTCCCCGTGCAACAGCTGCGACGGCGGGGAGGTCGCGTGACCTCCCCGTGACTAAGTCCAGTCGAGTACGTAGGTGAGCACGTTGTTGTGCATCCACGGGCGCTCTTCGAGGCGCACGGACGGTGCCTTGCCACCCGCGCTCTCCACCACCTCGAGTGACCAGCCCATGATGTTGTGCCCCACGCAGGCCGACATATCCGGGAAGCCCGCCAGGTGAATCCGCGCGCCCTTGCGCTCCGGGTTCGCCTCATCTGCGGGCAACTCGGTCACGGTGATCTCGCCGAAGTTGAAGAGCTCGCGCCAGCGACTGCCCATGTTGTGCAGGGACTCGAGGGGCTTGCCCGGGAGGAACACGCGCTCGGGTTGCTCGTTGATCAGCGCGCGCGCCGAGGCGCGTCCCATGTTCTGCGCAGCCGCCTCGCTGCCGTCGAACACATAGCGATGCACGATTTGCAGGAGGCTCTCGAAGACCTGCAGCGAGTACCAGGTAGTCGGAGACACCCGTTTGCGCATCAGGTCCTGTTCCCAGGGGCCGAACTCCGGCAATTGATGGGTGCGTCGGTGGGCTCGCAATAGCCGCACCACGCCCACCAGATTCGTCCCCCGGACCAGCCGCTCCTTCATCGTGCGCTCATATCATGCGAAAGGCAGCCTGCTCAACTCGACGACCCCGCGTGCGCGGGCAGGTTCGGGCCGAGCGAGAAGCGCCGCTCCTCGAGGCCGTAGGCCTTGGGGTTCAGCTCCAGCACCGTGTGCAGCGGGATGCTCACGTGCGGAATCTCCTCGGGTTCTCGGCCCAGAAGATAGCCGTAGATGGCTCGTAGCACCGCTTGATGGCTGATCACCAGCACTGGGCGTTGCTGGCGCTCCAGCTCGAGCACGACCGGTTCCACCCGTTGGATCACGTCCATGTAGCTCTCGCCGCGTGGGTAGCGATAGCCGAGCTTGTCGCGCGCGCGCGCTTTCCAGTCGTCGGGGAAGTGCTCCTTGATCTCCTGGTACGTCATGCCGTCGCAGACGCCCGCTTCGATTTCGTTGAGCGCTCGCCACTGCAAGGTCTGGCGGCCCAGGATCTCGGCGGTCTCGTGGGTTCGCACCAGCGTGCTCGTCCACACCTCCACGCGGCCGTGGGGCGCGATGCGCTCGTCGTAGAAGAGCTTGAGGTTCTTGGCGTACTCGCGGCCGAGCTCGGAAAGCTGCGTGTTGCCACCGATGCGTTCCACCACGTTGAACTCGGCTTGACCGTGACGGGTGAGCCAGATGGGGCGCGGCACGTTGTGCAGGTTCACCAGGAACGACACCAGGCGCGAGGGCAGATAGCCCGTGATCTGGTTGACGATCACCTGTCGGCCCACGTCGATCAGTTTGATGTAGCTGCCTTCGCTCTCGTCCACCGGCTGGTAGACCTTGGCGTAGTGCTCGATGCGGGCGCGGAAGTCGGCCACCGCCAGATCCGGATCGATGCCGGCGTAGTCGGGCGAGTCGAGCTTGGTGGCGCGCACGTTGGCTTCCACGGTGGCTTCGTCGCACAACGACTCCACGAAGATGACGTTCATGCCTTCGCGCTCGCAGCGCTCCTGGATCAGGCGTCGGCGCTCGCGCGTGCTGTTGGTGGCGTCGTAGATGGCGACCTCGCCGCCGCGCTGGAACCAGCTCACCATGTCGTCGAGGGCCATCAGCGCCACGCGGGTACGCTCGCGCACGCCCTCGGGGTTGAGCGGATCGAAGAAGTCGTGGCTGCGCTGGCTGCCCAGGTGCTCGCGCCGATAGTTGCCCACGTTGAAGAGGCGGGTCGGGTGCCCGAGCCAGTTGAGGTAGCGCGTGATCTTGCGCGCCACGTAGGTCTTGCCGCGAGCCGGCAGGCCCACCATCACGATGGCGTGGGTGGGGTTGTCGCCGTGAAGGACTGCCATGCTCGAAGGATAGGAGGGAGAAACGCCGCGCGCACCTTGGGGGCGAGCGGGCGAGGGGGGCGTCGGAGTGAATCGGGTAGGGCGGTGTAACCATCGGCGTGACGCGGAACGGCTGACCTCGCACGATCCACGTCAGACGGCCCCTTCAATCAAAGCCCTGCATGAGGCCGCTCGAGCGTCGAGAGGTGTTCGATCACGAGCTCGCCCATGCTGCGGCAGCGGCGAAAGCTCGCTAGCCCATAGTGCTCGGCCATCTCTTCGGCGAGCTGGTTCACATGCTCGGCCGGCGCAATGTCGTCCTGGGCCATCACCGACAGCAGATCCTCGAGCCGCCCGCCCGAGGACTTCACGCGGCGGCGGATCAAGGAGCGCTCCTCCAGCTGATACTGCCGCACCGTCTCGCGCGACATGCACTTGATGCCGAGGAAGATGATGGGATTGTTCTGCTTGAAGTACTGGGGCAAGTACACCTGGCGCTTGCCCTCGTAGCTCTGCTGGTCGAAGTCGATGGCCCGCAGGCGATAGGTGGTCTCCTCGAAGTCGGGCGTGATGTCGATCACGAAGTTGGCCGAGTGCATGTCGCCGAGCAGGCGCAAGAAACAGCGCTCGTTGAACTTCACGAACTCCTTCGCCAGGCGCACTTCGTCGAGGTGTCGGTCGCTCAAGTAGCTGCGGATGAACATGTTGCCCGGGATGCCCGAGATGTGCTCCTCCACCAGCGTGTCACGGTCGTATAGGAACGTGATCACGTTCGGCGACAACATGTGCTCGAGTTCCAAACCATAGAGGCGCGAGGCATCGGCGCGCTTGACGTAAAAGTAGTCGAAGTTGTCGTTGAGCGTGTTGACGATGCGGACCCGAAAGGGCTGCGTGTTGCCGTAGGTGCACAGGTCGACTCGATCGACCACCAGGTGCTCGAAAGCGTCGGTCTCGCCGCCCGTCTTCATCTGGGCGTAGATCTGCATCAAGCCGTCGCGGACCTCGCGTTGATCTTGTGCCGAGTACAGCACGCTGACCCACAGCGTGTCGCGGCCCGCCTTGTCGTAGAGGGGGATGGCCTGCTCGTAGCGCAAGAGGTCGTCGTAGCGCACCGGGAGGCGCACGCTGCGGTCGTACTGGGTCAGGTACGCGGCGAAGGCGGGCCGGGCGGCATAGATGCGTTTCTTACGCGAAATCAGGTGGGGCATGGCCAGCGGCTATGGTCTGATGACACGCGCGAGCGGGCAAGCCCCTCGCGACGGCCTGGGGCGAGCGGGCAAGCCCCTCGCGCCGCCGCGTGCCGCCCCGGGGGGACCCGCTACCAGCTCGTGTAGGGCAACTTGTGCCCCACCGTCTCGGCGGCCTGCTGTCCCTCGATGAGCTGCGCGATGGGGTCCCATTCGCCGCGCACCAGGGCGTCGCGCGCGCTCTGCTTGATGCTGCACGGGTAGCTCTTGCCGCCCGCACGCACCTCGAGCTTCTCGAGATCCACGCTGATCTCGAGCTTGGGATCGCGCTCGATGGCGGCAGCCAACTCGGCGATCTCCGCGCGCTTGAGGCTCACGCAGGGGATGCCCAGCGTGGTGCTGTTGCCGAAGAAGATCTCGGCGAAGCTCTCCGCGACTACGGCGCGGAAGCCGGCCTTGTGGATCGACTGGGGCGCGTGCTCGCGCGAGCTGCCGCAGCCGAAGTTGCTGCCACTCAGGAGCACCTTGGCGCCCACGAAGCGGGCGTCGTTGAGCGCGTGCTGCTTGGGGGTTCCGTCACGCTCGAAGCGTGCGTCGTAGAACAGCTGGCCGCCGAGCGCGTCGAAGGTGACGCACAACAGGAAGCGCGCGGGGATGATCTGGTCGGTGTCGATGTCGTCACCCGCCACGTAGGCGCCGGTGCCGCTGACCTGCTTGATCTGTTCGAGTGCCATGGCTCAGGCCTGTCCCTTCTGTTGCTCGATACCGAAGACCTCGCGGGCGTCGCTCAACTCTCCCCGGATCGCGGCTGCCGCCACCATCACCGGGCTCATCAACACCGTGCGACCGGTGGGGCTGCCCATGCGCCCCTTGAAGTTGCGGTTCGAAGAGCTCGCGCAGAGCTGGGTTCCCACCAGGCGGTCGGGGTTCATGCCGAGGCACATCGAGCAGCCAGGCTCGCGCCACTCGAAGCCTGCCGCCTTGAATACTTCGTGCAGACCCTCCTGCTCCGCGGCGGCCTTGACCACCTGCGAGCCCGGTACCACCAGCGCTTTCACGCCGGCCTTCACCTGCTTGCCCTTCACGAACTTGGCCACCTCGCGCAGATCGCTCAAGCGGCTGTTGGTGCAGCTGCCGATGAAGGTGACGTCGACCTTGGTGCCCTTGATGGGCGTGCCCGCGGAGAGCTGCATGTACTTGAGCGCATCCGCGATGCCCGCCCGCTCGTTCTCCGGGAAATGCTCGGGCGTCGGCACGGGCTCCTCGATGCTGATGACCTGACCCGGGTTCACGCCCCAGGTGAGGCTCGGAGCGATCTCCTCGGCGCGATAGTGCACGTCGTCGTCGTAGACGGCGTCGGCGTCGGACGCGATGGACTTCCAGTACGCCACGGCGCGCTCCCAGTCCTTCTCCTTGGGCGCGTACGGACGGCCCTTGAGATAGGCGAACGTGATCTCGTCCGGGTTCACGTAGCCAACGCGCGCGCCGCCCTCGATGGACATGTTGCAGAGCGTCATGCGCTCGTCCATGGACATGCGCTCGATGGTGTCGCCGGCGTACTCATAGGCGAAACCGGTGCCGCCGTTCACGCCCAGCGTGCGGATCACGTGCAGGATGACGTCCTTGGCGTAGACGCCCGGTCCGAGCTTGCCGGTGACGCGGATGCGCCGGACCTTGAGCGGCGCCATGGCCAGCGTCTGCGTGCTGAGCACGTCGCGCACCTGGCTCGTGCCGATGCCGAAGGCCACCGCGCCCAGCGCGCCGTGGGTCGAGGTGTGGGAGTCGCCGCAGCAGATGGTCATGCCCGGTTGGGTCAAGCCCTGCTCGGGACCCACCACGTGCACGATGCCCTGCACGCCGCTGTGCTCGTCGAAGTACTTGATGCCGAACTGCTTGCAGCTCTCCGCCAGCGCCACGCTCATCTGCTCCGCCAAGTCGTCCTTGAACGGGCGCAGGCGCGTGTCGGTGGGGATGATGTGATCGAGCGTGGCGAAGGTGCGCTCCGGATGGGCCACCTTGAGCCCGAGGTCGCGCATCATGCCGAAGGCCTGGGGCGTGGTGACCTCGTGGATCAGGTGCAGGCCGATGAAGAGCTGGGTCCGCCCGTCGGGCAGCGTGCGCACCGTGTGCGCGTCCCAAACCTTCTGAAACAGACTCTTGCCCATCCTTCGCCTCCGACGTCTCGACCGCTAACTCGGTCTCCGAACTCTTTTAGGTCGCAACGATCCATTTATCCAATGAAAGGTTTTTGTATATTCGATTCATGGGATTGATAACTGCCGATTTGCGCGACGTTCGTTACTTCGCGGCCGTGGTGGAGCAGGGCTCACTGAGCCGAGCCGCCGATGTCCTCAAGGTCTCCCAGCCCACCTTGAGCCACGCCATTGCCCGCCTGGAGGACAGCCTCGGCGGGGCAGTCTGGCGCCGCACGGGCAACCGGCGCGCTGGCGTGGTGCCCACCGAGCTCGGTCAGCGCGTGCTCGAGCGCGGGGGAAGGGCCCTGGCCGAGCTCGATGCCCTCTCCAAGGATGCGGCCCAGCTGCGCGGACTGGAGGCCGGGGAGCTGCGCGTGGGCTGCGTGCAGTCTCTGGCCTCCACCGTGTTGCCCGCCTGGGTGTCGCGCTTTTTGGAGGAGCACCCGGCCATCGTGCTCGAGCTGCCCCTGGTCACGTCCGAGTCGGCAGCGGGCCTGGTTCGGGACGGCAAGCTCGACGCGGCCCTGGTGGTCGGCCCGGCGCCGGCCGAGCCTCACTTGAAGCGGCTGCGCTGCGGCGAGCAAGAGCTGGTGCTGGTGGTGCGCTCGGACCATGCGCTGGCGCGGGACCGGGAGGTGGCGCTGGCGGAGCTGGCGGAGGAGCCCTTCGTGTTCGTGCCGGCGGGGACCTTCGCGGCCGTGGCCATCGAGGAGCTGTGCCGACGCGCTGGCTTCACGCCGAGGGTTCGCGCGCGCCTGGCGTCCATCAGTGGTCTGTGCGCGCTGGTGCGAGCCGGCGTGGGCATCACCATCCTGCCCGAGGGGTCGGTCTCCGCGGGTGAGCGTGACCTGGTGGAGATCAAGTTCGCGCGCGCCCAACCGCGGCGGGCGGTGCACCTGGTCTGGCGGGCGGACGTGCTCCCCAGCCCTGCTTTGAGCGCCTGGTTGAAGATGGGCAGCGAGCTCGTGGCGCCTGGCAAGCCCGAGCGGCGACGCTAGGAGCCCGAACTCGAACCGGACTAACCCTTGAGCATGCCGCGCGCGTCGAAGTACGCGATGGCGTCGCTCAACGTCTCGGAGAACGGGCGGAAGCTCGCGCCAAGTTCGCGCGTCGCCTTGGCGTTGCTGAAGTATCCGGGCTTGAGCGCGTAGCTCATGTACTCACGGGTGACCTCCGGCTCCTTGCCCGCGCGCGTCGCAGCGAAGTTGATGCCCGAGAGGGCGGCCTGGGCCACGAAGCCGGGCACCCAGTGCGGCTTGGGCAGGTCGCGCCCCGAGGCCGCGATGACGGCCTTGCTGAACTCCTCATTGTCCAGGTTGTGCCCGCTCGCCACGTAGACCTGGCCAGGCTTGCCCTTTTCCGCCGCCAGCACGTGCACGCGCGCTGCGTCCCGCACGTCGACGTAGCAGAAGCCGCCCGGGGTATAGGCGGGCGCGCGCCCTCGGCAGATGTTGATGATGAGCCTGCCCGAGGGAGTCGGCGTGAGATCTCCAGGGCCGAGCACGATGGCGGGGCACACCACGCGCACGTCGAGGCCCCAGTTCGCGAAATCGAGCGCCGTGAGTAGGCTCAAATGCTTGGTGCGGCTGTAGTGGAAGTTCAAATCCCAGGCTTCGTAGGGCGTGTTCTCGTCGGCCAGCTCGCCCTCCGCGGGGCGCCCTAACGCCACCACGCTCGCGGTGTACACGACCTTGCTCACGCCGGTGCGGCGCGCGGCCTCGAGCATGTTGAACGTGCCGCGCATGTTGACCTGATACATGGGGCTCGGGTCCGCCATGTAGTCCTTGTAGATGGCGGCGCAGTGGTACACGACGTCCATGCCCGTGCAGGCGTTCAGAGCGTCCTTGGGCGACAGCACGTTGCCTCGCAGCACCTCCACTTTGGCGCCTTCGAGATTGTCCAGGTGCTCGTTGGGGAGCGCGAGCACGCGGACCTCCGCCTCACGCGCCAGTAGCTCCTTCACGATGGCGCTGCCGAGAAAGCCAGCGCCGCCCGTCACCAATGCCTTGAGCATTCGAATCCCCGTCCTAGCGCGGCACAGCTCTCCGTCTGCGACGCGTCGATGCGACGGGCTCTGCGGACCCGCCAGGGGACCCATGCTTGGGCATGCCTCGCGGGATGGCAAGCCGAGAAGGCCGCGTTAGCGTGGCGCGTCAGCAAGCGGGTGCGGCGCGTCAGCGGGCTCTGCCGACGGGCTCGTGCGCCGCGTACGACGGGTTGCTCAGTAGGCGCCCCGCCCGGTGACCACGGCCGGGATCGTCTCCATCAAGATCTTGAGCTCCTCCACCGGGCGCACCTTGTCGATGTACTCGATGTCGAGCGCGACCTGTTCGTCGAAGCTGAGGTTGCTGCGACCCCGTACCTGCCAGAGGCAGGTGAGACCCGGCTTGACCTCGAGGCGCCGCAGCGCGCGGTTGTCGTAGAGGGCCACTTCGCGCCACACCGGCGGGCGCGGCCCGATCAGGGTCATGTCCCCCTTGAGCACGTTGAAGAGCTGCGGCAGCTCGTCGATAGAGAACTTGCGCAGCACACGTCCGACCGAGGTGATGCGGGGGTCGCGCACCATCTTGAACCGCACACCATCGACCGCGTCCTGGTGCTGCTTCACGAGCTGGTCCTTGAGGGCGTCGGCGTTCACCACCATGGTGCGAAACTTCCACATGGTGAAGCGCTGCCCGCCGCGCCCGATGCGCTCCTGGCCGAAGAACAGGGGCCCCTTGCTGTTGAGGCGGATGGCGACCGCGGCGCACAGCAGCAGCGGCAGCAAGCACAGTAGGCCGAGGCTAGTGGCGGTCACGTCGACGGCCCTGCGAAGGCGAGGGCCCTGGGCGTCCCGCAGCAAGCCGGCTTCGAGCCGCACGCGCCGGGCCGTGCGCTGCCAGCTACGCGGGGCGCGCACCTTTTGGATCGCAGCATCGCTGGGGCCCGTGAGGGCCGCGGGGGTACATGCGGAGGCCAGCAAGCGCTGTTGGGTCATGGTGCAAGTGCACAAAGCAAGCGAAATGCCAGGCCAAAAAGGCACATCCGCGCACCCTGTGTACCCATACTGTGTGCCCTGGCGCGCAAAATTATCGACTGACGGTGACGCCTTCGTTCTCAATCGAGAGTGCGGCTGGCAACCCGCCTAGCCATGGCTGGCAACTCGTGTGGCCGCTCTCACGAACGTGAGCGTAACAACCCCGCACTGTGACGAGGTGTTACGCCCCAGTGTTGCGCTTTGACGGGCGGTTGGATGTGCTCGCGCTGGAGGTGGTGCTGGCGACGCCGGACGCCATCGAACGTGTGGTCGAAGGGCCGGCGAGGGGCTCGCGCGCCTCCACGTTCACCATCACCCCACTGCGTTCGAGCTGAGGCGGAATCGAAACGATCACCCGATTACCGCCGGCGCGCTTGGCCGCGTAGGCCTCGGCATCGGCGCGCCGCAACAACGACGCCACGTCGTCATCGGCGCGAGCCATGGTCAAACCTACGCTCGCGGTGACGGGGGTTTGCGACCAACGCTCCTTGCCGACCCGTTCCACGGCCTGCACCACGCGCTCGGCCACCGGCAGGAAGCCGTCGACTGCCGAGATCGGGTAGCACTACCACGAATTCGTCGCCGCCGTAGCGGGCCACCAGGTCCACGGCTCGCGTCTCATTCGTGAGCGCGTTGGCGATGTCCATCAAGAGCAGGTCGCCTGCATCGTGACCGAGCTCGTCGTTCACGCGCTTGAACCCGTCCAGGTCGATCATCATCACCCCGCAGCGGGCCCCCCGCGCCACCCGGTCGAGTTGTCGCCGGAGCTCGTTCAAGAGGTGGCGGCGATTGAACAGGCCAGTTAGCTCGTCCAAGTGGCTGAGCTCCGCGAGCCGCTGGTTCATGCGATCGAGGGCCAACATCTGGCGCAGAACGATGCTCGTGCTCATCAGCACGCTCATGGCCACCAGGGTGCCGCTGGCCACCAGCTGGGGCAAAGGCGGCAGGGGCTGCGGGCGGGCTGGCGCGTACTGAAAGAGGTTCAGCGCGCAGAGCAAGAGCAAGCCCACGTAGACCACCGAACCCAGGGCCGCCAGGCGCATCGAGACGCGGGAGCGCGACAGGGAAGACGCCGCGTTCACGACCGGGATCAATAGATAGAGGAAGGGCACCACGCTGGAGGCCGCGCCGAGCAGGTACACCACGTAGGTCAGGAAGGCGATGTCGACGATTCCCATGAAGAGACTGCGCCGATCGCCCGCGGCCCAGCTCTTGTGGATCATCCACTGAAAGATCAGCGCGATGACCAGGTTCAGGACGAACACCCCGTGGGTCTGGGTCATCCCCGGGAAGACGCTGTCCGCGAACGTGACCGCGGCCATGGCGAACGCCACGCGCACCAAGCCCGCACGGCGACTCGCGCTATGCCGGCGATCGATTCGACTGTGGGCGGCGGCAATCACGGCGGACAGGCTCAAAACGGTCGAGAGTTCCCGCTGCGGCCAGCGGAGACAGGAGTGTACTTTGCTTGGCTGAACTACGCCCTAAGTGGCCTGGGCAGCAAGGCTACTGTGCAGTAAGGTTCTTTTTCTGTGCGCTCCTGTACGAGGCACGAGCAGCTGAGGCGCGTGCGCCGTGATCCAGGTTTCGTGAGCCCAGCATGACCGAGCTTCGTTTCGTTTTGGGGACGTTGGAGTTGCGTGGGCTGTCACGCAATCAGATCGCGCTGCCCGAAGGGGTCAGCTGGGATCCGCGCTCCGAGTGCTACCGCGCAGAAGCCCGTTTGTACGCCGATTTGCTGCGGGTCCTGGTGCGCTCCGGGACGCCCTACGAGGATCTGGCCCGCGCCTATGCGGAGCTGACAACTCCCGTTGTCGTGGCGCGCGAACCGCGGCCCTATCAGCGCGAGGCCCTCACGGCTTGGGAGCAGGCGCGCAGCGCGGGAATCGTAGTGCTGCCCACAGGTGCCGGAAAGTCGCAGTTGGGCGTGATGGCGATCGAAAAAAAGCGCCGCAGTACCCTCGTCGTGGCGCCGACCCTCGACCTCGTACGCCAGTGGTACGACCTGCTCAGAACGAGCTTTGGAACCGAGGTCGGTATCGTCGGCGGGGGCGAACACCGGGTCTTGCCGCTCACCGTAACCACCTACGATTCCGCGTATCTGCACATGGAGAACCTGGGCAACCGGTTCGGCTTCGTGATCTTCGACGAGTGCCACCACTTGCCGAGCGAGAGCTACGCCATGGCGGCGCGCCAGTGCCTGGCCCCCTTCCGCCTCGGGCTGAGCGCTACCCCCGAGCGCGCCGACGGTCGCGAGGAGCTCCTGCGCGGCCTGGTGGGCAACACGGTGTACCGCCGAGAGATCGTCGAGATGAGCGGCGAGTATCTGGCCGAGTACGAGACCGAGCGACTGGCAGTTTCCTTCTCGCCGGAGGAGCGCGCCGAATACGAAGCCGAGCGAGCGATCTACCTGGCCTTCGTGCGGGCCCAGGGCATCCAGATGGGATCACCGCAGGGCTGGGGCGAGTTCATCATGCGCTCCTCGCGCAGCGAGCAGGGGCGGCGCGCGATGCGGGGCTACCGACGCCAGCGTGAGCTGATGTTCGCGGCGCCGGCCAAGCTCGACTATGTGGAGGAGCTGTTGCACCAGCACCGCCGGGAGCGCTCCATCGTGTTCACCCAGGACAACGCCACGGCCTACGCCATCTCGCGACGCCTGCTGATCCCGGCCATCACGCACCAGACCAAGGTGAGCGAACGCAGCGAGATCCTCACGCGGCTGAACGGCGGGGTGTACTCGGCGGTGGTGACCTCCAAGGTCCTGAACGAAGGCGTGGACGTGCCCTCGGCCAGCGTGGCCATCGTGGTTTCGGGCAGCGGCTCGGTGCGCGAGCATGTCCAGCGGCTGGGCCGCATCCTGCGCAAGCAGGGCGACAAGCGCGCCATCCTCTACGAGCTCATCACGGCCAACACCGGGGAAGCCTTCACCAGCGAACGCCGGCGGGAACACAGTGCTTACCGCTGACCTGGTGCGCACCCGAAAGAAGGGCGGGGAGCTCTTCGTCACCGAGCTCAGCGACAAGCTGCGGCCGCGCGCGCTCGAGCTCGCGCAGGACTACGTGGCGTTGGCCGAGGCCCACGTGGGGGCGAGCCGCGCCGAACTCGAGGAGGCCTGGGAGGGGGTCAAGGTCGGCGCCAGTGAGCGGAAGCTGGCGCTCGGACTGTGCAAGCTGGTGGAAGACCGCGTGCAGTTCGACGTGCAGAGCGAGCTCGATCCGCGCCTTCTGCGCAGCGAGGTGTTCGAAGCGGCCGCCGCCGAGCGCGCGGCCGTGAGCGACGACGGGAGCTTCGACCGCTCGGCGTTCTTGGCAGGGCAAGCTGCCCAGCGCGGGCTCACGCCAGAGCAGCTGGAGCGCGCGCTCTACGCCGACCTGCGTGGCGCCCAGATCTTGACCGGCTTCGACGGCATCAACCCCGAGCACCTGGTTCGCCACTACGATCTGGCGCAGAAGCAGGCCGTTTTCCTGCGGGCTGTGGCCGTGGTCGCCGAGGTGCGTTGCCGCGACCCCTACGCGTACCGGACGTTGTTCCGCAAGCTCAAGTTCTTCCGCCTCATGCACCGCATCGAGGCGCGTCCCGACGGCTATCTGATCTCCATCGACGGTCCCTTCAGCCTATTCAGCGCGTCCACCAAGTACGGGCTCGAGCTGGCGCTGGCGCTGCCGGCCCTCTTGAGCTGCGACGAGTTCGACATTCGGGCCCAGCTGCGTTGGGGCAAGGAGCGCGAGGCCCTCAGCTACAAGCTCACCGGCAAGGGCCGTTCGGACGGCGCGAAAGAGGTCGCCCTGCCTGACGAAGTCGCAGCGTTCTTGGCGCGCTTTCAGGCACTCGAGTCGGAGTGGGAGGCCGAGGTCTCGAGCGACATCCTGGAGGTCCGAGGCGTGGGCCTCTGCGTACCCGATCTGCGCTTCGTGAGCCGCGAGACCGGTGAGATTGCCTACCTGGAGGTGCTCGGTTATTGGAGCCGCGATGCCGTCTGGAAGCGAGTCGAGCTGGTGGCGAAGGGGCTCAAGGAACGCGTGATTTTCGCGGCCTCGAGCAAGCTGCGCGTGAGCGAGGAAGTCATCGACGGGAACGTCCCGAGCCAGCTTTACATGCACAAGGGAACACTCTCGCCCAAGGAAGTTCTGCGGCGCCTTTCGGGGGGGGCCGCGAGCCAGTAGACTCGGGGCATGAGTGACGACATGACTGCACGGGCCCGGGAGATGGTGGCCGAGACCCCCAAGCTCCCCGAGATCGACGTGCGCGAGCGCGCGGGCGACCACACGGGCAATCCAAGAGCCATCGATCAGCGGCTCTTCATGCAACTTCTGGTGTACCGCATCGACGAGACCCTCGAGCCCGATGGGATCATCGAGCAGCTCGGGGGCGCGCTCGCCGCGGCGGAGTGTCCCGGGGTGCTCTACCGGGACGCCAACGATCCTCGCAGCCTCGGCATCCTCACCTGGAGCATCGACCCTGCGCACTTCGTGACCAAGGTGCGTTCGGTGCTGCTGCAGCCTGCGTTCAAGGGGCTCAAGCTGAGGGACGACTTCAGTATGCTCGGGCGCAGCTACGCCACGGGATACGAAGCGGACCTCAATTTCTGGCTTTTGCAGCGTCCCATCGAGAACGCGGTGAACCCCGAGTATCGCTGGGCGGTCTGGTACCCGCTGCGGCGCTCGGGCGCGTTCGAGCGCTTGTCCATCAAGGAGCAGGCGGGCATCTTGCGCGAACACGCGGCCATCGGTCGGGCCTATGGGGAACAAGGCTTGGCCACCGACATCCGCTTGGCCTGTCATGGCCTCGACGCCAAGGACAACGAGTTCGTGATCGGGCTCCTCTCCAAGGACCTGCACCCGCTCTCGCACCTGGTTCAGCGCATGCGCAAGACCCAGCAGACGTCGGAGTACATCCAGCAAATGGGCCCGTTCTTCGTGGGGTACGCGGTGTGGCAGCGCAGCTGAGCCAGATTCCGGCGCGCGGCGACTTCATCGGAGGGCGCTTCCTGTCCGTCGGCGACGATGCGCTGAGCGGGTGCATCGAGCGGCTGAGTCCGCGTTGCTTCGCGGACGTGGTGGGACGCTTCGGGTTTCGGCTGGCGGCGGTGGGGGAGGCGGTCGCGAGCGCGCGCGCGGCGTTCCCGGGCTGGGCGCGGCTCAGCCTGGAACAGCGCATGGAGTCGATGCGGGCCCTCAAGACGGCGCTCGCGGCGCGCGCGGAAGAACTCGCGGTGTTGATCACGCGCGAGGTGGGCAAGCCACTCTGGGAGGCGCGCACCGAGGTCGCGGCCGCCCTCAACAAGATCGACATCACGTTGTCCGATGGTCTCGCGCTGGTGACTCCGCGCGAGATGGGATCCTCCGCCCAGCGCTATGCGTTCAAGCCGCACGGCGTGGCCGCGGTGCTCGGACCGTTCAACTTCCCCATTCACTTGATGCACGGACACGTGGTGCCCGCGCTGGTCACCGGCAACACCGTCGTCGTCAAGCCGAGCGAGCTTTCGCCCGCGGTGGGGCAGCTCTACGCCGAGTGCTTCGAGGCGGCCGGTTTGCCGCCGGGGGTGTTCAACCTGATCCAAGGCGACGCCAGCGTTGGCGCGGAGCTCGCCGCTCATCCCGAAGTCGACGCGGTGATGTTGACCGGCAGCTATGGCGCGGGCTTGGCCATCAAGCGGGCTACACTCGAGCAACCGCACAAACTGCTGGCGCTGGAGCTCGGTGGGCACAACCCGGCCATCGTCTTGGCGGATGCGAACCTCGACAAAGCCGTGCACGACGTGCTGTGGGGAGCCTTCGTCAGCGCCGGCCAGCGCTGCAGCGGCACCGCGATCGCACTGGTCGAGCACACCATGTTCGAGCGCTTCAGCGAGTTGCTCTCGAGCAAACTGGACCGCCTGCGCGTGGGCGATCCGTTGGAGGCCGTTTTCATGGGACCGGTCGTCAGCGAGATCGCGCGTGGACGGTTCTGGGAGGCCCTGGAGCGCGCCGAGCAACAAGGGGCCAGCGCGCTGCGCAAGAGCACGTGGCCCACGTGCGAGCTGCCCGAGGGGGCGTATCTGACTCCGAGCGTCCACCTCATCGAACAGGCTCGCGGGCTGCCCTACGAGACGGAGGAGCTGTTCGGGCCCGATCTCGCCCTGATGCCGGTGCGCGATCTCGAGCACGCGCTGAGCCAGGCCAACGCAGGGGCCTACGGCTTGAGCGCAAGCGTCTTCAGCGCAGATCGCGCAGCCTTCGAACACGCGCTGGCAGGGCTGCGCCACGGCTGCGTGAACTGGAACGCACCCACCTGCGGTGCCTCCAGCAAGCTACCCTTCGGCGGCACCGGCAAGAGCGGAAACCATCGGCCTGCCGCCTTATTCTCGACCTTGTACTGCACTTATCCCGTGGCCACGCTCGAGGGGCCCACAGTGCTGGATCCCAAGACCTTGTCACCCGGTCTGACCTGGTAGGACCTTGCCCGCTCGGGCTGAGCCGACGTGAGCGAGCCTTGCGGCGCCGGCCTTCCACAGTTAGCGTGCCCCATCATGGGTCGCATCGCTCGGCGGTTCCTCGCGCTGTGGTTGCTCGTGGCTGGCTTGGTCGTCCTGTCCAGCGTCGCCAGGTCCAGCGTGCGCATGGTGGCTGCCCAGGAGCGAGACGCGGGCGCAGCGCGCGCAGAGCCTGCTCCGTACACCCCGCGGCCGAGCAAGAACGAGGGTGGGAAGCGGGACATCGCGATCAGCGCCAGCCCTGGGGCTCCGGTGGTGGTGCTTCACATCGAAGGCACCATCGACCTCGGCCTCTCGGCGTACATCGAGCGCGCGCTAGAACAGCACCCCGATGCGGCGGCTTTCCTGCTCGACATCAACACGCTCGGGGGCCGCGTGGACGCGGCGATCCAGATTCGCGACCGCCTGCTTTCGAGCAAGCGCAAGACCATCGCCTTCGTACACCCGCGTGCCATCAGCGCCGGAGCCCTGATTTCCTTGGCCTGCGACGTGATCGCCATCTCCAGCGGTGCGAGCATCGGCGCGGCCACGCCGATTCAGCTCGGCGAAGGCGGCGCCGAACCCGTGGAGGAGAAGATGGTCTCCTATTTCCGCACAGAGATGCGGACCACGGCCGAAGCGCGCGGTCGGCGCGGCGACATCGCCGAGGCGATGGTCGATAGCAGCGTGGAGATCCCGGGCCTCGATCCGGCCGGCAAGCTGCTCACGCTCGACACCGCGGGCGCCCTCGAAACGGGCATCGCGGACTTTCAGGCCGAGAGTGTGGACGCCGTGCTCGAACGGGTGGGGGTGGCCAAGGCTCCACGACAGACCCAGGCCGAGAACTGGGCCGAGAAGCTGGTGCGCTTCTTGACCGATCCGGTGGTGAGCGGACTCTTGATGAGCCTCGGTACCCTGGGCATCTTGATCGAGCTCTACACGCCCGGGCTCGGCTTGCCGGGTGCCCTAGGAGCGCTGTGTCTGTCGCTGTTTTTCGGGGGCCATCTGCTGGTGAACTTGGCGGGCCTTGAAGAGCTCATTTTGTTCGCGGCAGGTCTGGGGCTACTCGCCCTCGAGGTGATGGTGTTGCCCGGCTTCGGCATCGCTGGCGTACTCGGCATCGTCTGCATGGTGGCCGCGCTCGTGCTCACGCTGGTGGGCTTGCCGCTCGGGGTTGCCTTCCAGACAGGGGCCTGGGTGGAGCCCCTCGGGCGCGTGACGGCCGCCTTGGTCGTGACGGTGGTCTTGATGTTGCTCGCGCTGCGGATCTTGCCCAAGAGTCGCGCCGGGCGCGGTCTCGTGCTTTCGAGCAGCACCGCCAGCAGCGAGGGCTTCGTGGCGCACGATGCGACGCGCCTGCTCGGGCAGGTCGGCGTGTCCGAGAGCGAGCTGCGGCCGGCGGGCGTGGCGCGTTTCGGTAGCGAGCGCGTGGACGTCGTGAGCGAGGGCGCCTTCGTGGCGCGCGGGCTCGCGGTGCGCGTCGTGCAAGTCGAAGGCGTGCGTGTGGTGGTGCGGCCGGAGGAGTCGGGCGAGGCCGGCTGACAGACAAGCCGAGGATGCGAGGGCGCATGCGGCGCCGGGTCTCAAGGGCGCGCATAGCGCTGGGTATCAAAGGCGCGCATAGCGCGCGCGGCGGAGCGAACGTATGGGTGATGCCACGACGGTGATCAGTTTCTTCTTGGTGCTGGTGCTGATGGTGATCGGCGGCAGCTTCTTCCTGTGGCTGATCCCGATTCAGCTCTGGGTCGCCGCCTGGTCCAGCGGCACCTACGTCGGTTTGATGACGCTGGTCGCCATGCGGCTGCGGCGCGTCACACCCACGGCCATCGTGAACCCGCGCATCACGGCCATGAAGGCGGGCCTCGACATTCCCATCGATCTGCTCGAGTCCCACTACCTGGCAGGCGGCAACGTGACCCGCGTGGTGAACGCGCTGATCAGCGCCGACAAGGCGGGTATCCAGCTGCAGTTCAAGCAGGCGGCCGCCATCGACCTCGCCGGTCGCGATGTCTTCGAGGCCGTCCAGATGAGCGTCAACCCGCGCGTCATCAGTACGCCCAAGATCTCCGCCGTGGCCAAGGATGGCATCCAGCTCGTGGTCATCGTGCGCATCACGGTGCGCTCCAACATCAACCGCCTGGTCGGCGGTGCCACCGAGGAGACCGTGGTAGCCCGCGTCGGTGAGGGCATCGTGTCCACCATCGGTTCCGCACGCACCTATGAAGAGGTGCTGGAGAACCCCGACCGAATCTCCAAGAACGTGCTCGGTCGCGGCCTCGACAGCGGCACCGCCTTCGAGATCCTCTCCATCGACATCGCTGACATCGACGTCGGTGCCAACATCGGCGCCAAGCTGCAGACCGAGAAGGCCGAAGCCGACAAGCAGGTGGCCCAAGCCCAAGCCGAGAGTCGACGCGCCATCGCAGTGGCCGCCGAGCAGGAGATGCGCGCGCGCGTCGAGGAGATGCGCGCCAAGCTGGTGGAATCCGAGTCGCAGATCCCCATGGCCATGGCGGAGGCCCTCCGCAACGGCCGCCTGGGCGTGCTCGACTACTACCAGATGCGCAACGTCGCCGCGGACACCGAGATGCGGCAGTCGATCGGTAAGCTCAACGATCCGGGAACCAACAAGTGAAGGGCCCTGAAGAGAAGCAGGCTACGCCCCCGCTCACGGGTGCCCTCGGCAAGCGGGAGCTCCTGGTGCGCTTGGTCTTGGCCGAAGTCATCGCCAAACCCGGTGAAGGACCGCTCGCCCCGCGCTTCGCACGGCCGCTGCCACGCCGGGCTACTGGCGAGGGCGGGAAGGGCGAAGCCCCGTGAACTCTCCGCTCGTCCGCGTGTTGGTGGCGATCCTCAAGTTGCTCTTGAGGTTGGTGATCCTCGCGATGACGGGCGAGTGGGTGGATCTCGACAAGCTCGGAAAGAAGGCGACGCAGAGCGCTCCCGCGGTTCCTTCGAGCCCCGCCCCCGAGCGCGCAGCATGGCTCCAACGCTTGCAGGCCGCGCAGGCGCGGCAGCCCGAGCACACGCGTGCCTGGCGTGAGCACCTCGCTGACTTCGCAGGCGACTCCGGCGCGGCCCTCGAACAGCACCTGCGCGACCAGGGGGTGGCCCTCAAGCAACGTCGCTTCGTGGCGCTCCACGCCGAGCCGGGTGACCTCAGCTGGATGCGCGAGCTGCGTGCCCACACGCGCTATTGGCCGCTTGCGATCCCGCCGAGCGCCGAGGCCTCCCTCGCGCTCTACGCAACCATCGCGCGCGAGCGTGCCCTGGCCTTCGCCGAAGATGTCCCGGGGCTCCTCGATCGGCTGCGGCGAATCCACGGCTGGCCGGCCTTCTTGCCCCTGCCCGCGCTGGTGGAACGCCCGGACCTGGCACGAGGCGCCTTCGGGGTGTGGCTGGCTCCACTGGTGGCGGACGTGTTGGCCACGTTGCAACTTGGGCCCGGCTACGCCGAGGCCATGCTGTCGCGCATGCTGCCCCTCGCGCCTGCGAGTGCGCCCGGGAACGCCCTGCTCGACGAGACACCACCTCAGCTGCTGCGTTTGGCCGTGTCCCTGGGAACGCTGGAGTTCTTGGGCTACTTCGATGAAGGCGAGCGCCTCGAGAAAGAGCTGAACAGGAACTTCGGAGCAGAGCCCGAGCTGCAGATTCCGGTGGGGCCCTGGTCTCCGCTCGGGGTGGTCCGCGTGCCCTATCCGGTGTGGCAGGCCGAGCTCAGCGCGTTACTCGGGTCAATGCTCGAGGACGTGCAGCCCGCGCTCGGTGGCGAAGGCTTGCTGGACGCCCCCGGGGTCGCCTTTCTCCACGCCGAGATGGCGCGGGCAGGGCGCCTCTCTGGCGCGCTCTCGGGGGATGGCGGACTCGCGGTTGAGGAGGGCAGCGCGCGGGATTGGCTGGCTGCGGCGCTGTTGGTCTGGAATCAGGGCAACATTCCTGAGCGGGAACTCGTGCGCCGCCTACTTCGGGCTCTCCGGGCCCCGGACCCCAGCGCACCGGCCGGCTCCAGGGCAGCCGGTTCAGCACCGGGGTCGGCCCCCGGCGTGCGCACGCTTGCAGAGGGGCTGCGGCAACCTAGTGTCATGCGAGACGCCATCGTGCTCGGGGCGCTCTTGGGGCCCCGTCGGACCTCGCTGCGAAAGCGCCCCTGAATGGCACCCGGAGCCGTCCCGGCGCGACCGGACAAAACGCCGCTGGCCTGGGACCCTTGTCGAAACGAATTCGGTCTGACAGGATGCGCGGCGCGGCGCCCTGGGTGACGGCATGCGTGATCCGTCACGCGCCAAGAAGCCACGAAGTTACCGCTAGTTGCGCGATGGAGGCACAGGCAGATGAGCAGGCTGGAGCAGACGAAGTCCACGGTTTATGAGCTTCAGTGTCTGTGGCGGGTCGCGAAGCGACTCGATCGCTTCGCCAAGAACCGCCCCTGGAGCGCGTCGCGCCTCCTCGATGAGCGCGTCGAACAGGCCCCCAATAACCTCGCCATTGCGTTCCTCGAGGAGCGCTACACGTGGCGTGACGTCGATCGCCGCGTGAACCAGTTCGCCCGCTTCTTCCAGAGTCGGGGCATCGGACGCGGGGACGTGGTTGCCATCCTCATGGACAACCGTCCTGAGTACCTGTTCGCCGTGGTCGCGCTCAATCGACTGCGCGCTATCGCCTCCTTGATCAACACCAACGCCACGGGCACGCCGCTCACGCATGCGGTCAATGTGTGCAAGGCGAAGGCCGTGCTGGTTGGCTCCGAGCACGCGGAGGCTCTCGCGGAGGTGCGCTCGAATCTCACCGCGGTAGACGACCGCTTCTGGATGCTGCTCGACAAGGCCGCCGAGGCCCCCACCAGCGTGGGCTTCGAGGCTGTCGGCGCCGCCATCGCGGGACAGTCGGACGCGCGGCCCTCGGGCGTTGCGATCCCGAATAGCTCCGAGGTGATGTGTTACATCTACACCTCTGGCACCACGGGCTTGCCCAAGGCAGCCATCATCACCAACAAGCGCTATCTGGCGGGTGCTTACATGTTCGGCGGAGCCTCGATGGAGGCCACGACGCGCGATATCATCTACCTGCCGCTCCCGCTCTATCACTCGAACGGTATCATCATCGGCTTCGGCTCTTCGCTGGTCAGCGGCGCCGCGGTGGTGTTGCGGCGCAAGTTCTCCTCCTCGCAATTCTGGGACGACGTCCGCAAGTACGACGCCTCGATCTTCGTCTACATCGGTGAGCTCTGCCGCTATCTGCTGAACGCACCCAAGAGTCCCAACGAGCGCAGCCACCGTCTGCGCGTGGCGGTCGGCAACGGCCTGCGCCCCGACGCCTGGGAGCCTTTCCAGCGCCGCTTCGGAGTGCCCCTGATCCGCGAGTTCTACGCGGCCACCGAGGGCAACGCCCCGATCGTCAACTTCGAGGGACGCCCCGGCATGTTGGGGCGCCTCAAGCCTGGCCAAGTGCTGGTGCGCTGCGATGAAGCGAGCGGCGAGATCCGCCGCAACGCGCAGGGCTTCTGTGATCGCATCGATGTAGGTGAGAAGGGCATCCTGCTGGGGCATATCAACCCTTTGCTCACCTTCGATGGCTACGTCGACAAGAGCGCCACCGACAAGAAGATCATGCGCAACGTGTTCCGTCAGGGGGACGCCTACTTCAACACGGGCGATCTGCTGCAGCTGCACGATGACGCCTGGGTCTCCTTCGCCGACCGCGTGGGCGATACCTTCCGCTGGAAGGGTGAAAACGTGTCCACCAACGAGGTCGCCGAGGTGCTGAACGGCGCCAAGGGTGTGCTCGAAAGCAACGTGTACGGTGTGTCCGTGCCGGGAGCGGAGGGACGCGCGGGCATGGCCAGCATCAACGCCAACGGCGAACTCGACCTCAGCGAATTCGCCCGCTACGTCGTCAGTCGGCTGCCTGTGTATCAGCGGCCGTACTTCCTGCGGCTCCAGCAGGAGATGCGTATCACCGGGACCTTCAAGCACCAGAAGACCGGTTACCGCGACGAGGGCTTCGACCCGACCAAGGTGAGCGATCCGCTCTACTTCCTGGATGGCGACACCTACGTTCCCATCGATCAGTCGCTGTTTCAGCGCATCCAGGCTGGCGAGAATCGGTCCGCGCTGAGCGCGGTCGCGGCTGCGACACGGGCTAGCGAGCGCCGTGCGCTGTTCGCCGGCGAGCTCCGCGGCCGACGTCGACAACAAGCACTACATGGAGACGATTGGGCCGCGGCCCAAGTTACGACTCCCAGTTGCGGCGCGTGCTGAGATAGAATCGACGGGTCTTTCGGAGTCCTGCCGGCCGCGTTTCAGCGGCCCTTCGCAGCCTCCACCAGCGGCACGGCGTGCCAAGCCCATCGATGCGCGGATCGAAACACTACCTCGACGCCTTTGCGACCCTCCACGAACTTCCCAACGCCGACGAGCTGAGGGCCACCTGGCGTCAAAGCATGGCCACGCTGGCGGAGGCCACGCTGGAGTCGCGCGGAGTTCCGCTCGAAGGGCTTCACCCCGACCAGCTGCTCGCCGGCGTGCGCGTTGCCATGGCGTCCAACTTGATGGACGACCTGGGCTTCCTGTCGGCGCCCGCCGCAGCCTGTGCGCTGTATGGTCTTGCATCGGCACTGCCCCACGGCGCGGAGCGCCGCGAGCTGGGTCGCCGGGTGCTGCTGCGCCTCCATGAGAGCGATGCCGCCACCTTCGTCTCCCTGGCCACCGCCGTAGCGCTGGGCTCCACGCGCGCCTTCGAGGGTGCGGCCATGCGCGCGCGGGTCGGGCTCTCCCTGGTCTTGCCCATCGGTACGGGCACGCCTGCCGACGCGTTGGCGTTGGCGCTCATCTCTCGTCGCGAACTGGCGCAGCGCTGGTTGGTGGAGCCGTCCACCGGTTCCCTGCCCGCGCGCCGCATGGCCGCGCGTCTGCTCGAGCGCGCCGCGCGCGAGGCCGCGCGTCGTGCGGCCCAGGGCGACGACGGCGGGCTCGGCCTGTTCGACTCCCACATGGTGCAGACCGCGTGGAACTACCTGATGAGCGATCGCGAGCCGCTGGTATGGCGCCACATCGCCACCGGCCGCGGCCTGCTCTCGGCCGTGATGCCCCGCTTCACCGAAGAGGTCGAGCGCGACCTGCTTGCCACGGCCTCCTTCTCGCGCTGGCGCCGCGGTGCGACCTCGCTCGCTGCCCGCGTGGCCTTGCGTCCCAACGAAGCCGTGGCGCGCGCCCGCGACGTGCTCGGCGGCAGTCTGCTCGGGCGTGATCCCGGTATGGCAGCGGCCATGATCTACGGCCTGCCGCGCGCGGCCGAGGTCGAGCCCGACGCCGCAGAGGAACTCTTGATGGCCGCCACGGAGCGTGGCGGGGTACTCGCTGCGGAGGCGCTGGTCGATCTCCGGCGCGAGTGGTTCGGCTCGAGCTTCGGCCTGAAGGCCGCCGAAGTCGCGCGCGTGCAGCTGCGGCAGAAGCATGGCGGCGACAGCAGTGACGACGGCCAGGTCGCCTTGATCGATGTACTCTGCGAGGAGCTCGGAGAACGCGGCGAAGACCGCGCGCCGAGCTTGCCCGACCGCGTGTTCAAGGCCTTGAGCGCGTTCGGCAACAAGAGCGCGCGCGCCGCCTACGAGCAGGCCCGGGAGGCCCTCGGGGTCGCCTCGGAGTTGCTCAAGCGCCTCGAGAGCCTCAACGAGTCGGAAGGCACCAAGGCACGTCATGAGAGCTTCCGCCTGATGCACGAGCTCGACGTGGGATTGCTCGAGTCTTCCATCCTCTCGGATCTGTTGAGCCTCGGGGCGCAGGGCAACGACACCTCCAAGACGGTGGCTCCGTTGACGGCGCTGATGACTCGCCTCAACACGAACATGATGACGTACGAGACCGCGCCCCACATGGGTGGCGAAACGGTCCCTCACCTCACGCTGCGTATGCGGCGCCTGCGCACGCTGTTGCATCTGCTCGACTTGGACACGCGGCAGGGTGACGAACGCACGAGTCCAGGTGGCGACCCGCGCGTGCAACGGCTCGACACCATCCGCAGGTTGTTCGAGCGCGTCCGCGACGATGCCTCGAGTCCCATGGATCGCATCGTCCACGCGTCGGTGGCCCGTGGTTGTGACAGCTTGGTGCGCGACGAAATCTTCGAGCTCTCCGACGTGGTGTTGGCCGCTGCCGCCAACGTGCCGACGCCCGAGGGATTCGCGGCGCTTTCCGAAGGCTCGATGCTGCCCGAGGTCAAGCTCTGCCTGAAGGCGCTGGCCGGCCTCGTGCGCACCTTGTTCAAGGCTGGGCGCGACTCGGGCGGACAGCAGGCCCTGATGGACGCGCTGGTGGAGCTTTCCCACGCACTCCCTGCCGAGAGCTCTCCGCGCACCGAGGGATTGCGCTCGAACCTGCTTCGGCTGGCCCGCGCGCTCCGCTTCGTGGGCCAGGCGCGGTCCCTGCGCGAAATCGCGCAGGAGCAGCGCGCCATGGAGCTGCTCGAGATCGCGGTCGACGAGCTGGTCCACCTGGCCGCGGGCGCACGGCGTCGGCTGAACTCCAGGGGGCCCATCTCGTCGCCCAACGCAGGAGAAGCGGTTTCCACCCTGGGGCTTGCGGTCGAGCGCGCCGTCCAGGACCAAGACGACTCGCGCGCCGCCATCGAGGTGGCGCTGGACGCCCTCGACCAGAGCCTGCGCGCCGAGCTTCCGCCCATGTTCGGCGGCCTGATCATGAACATCCTGCGTCCGCTCGCGGATCGACCGCTCGAGGCCCCCAAGGTTACGCGCAACTCGGGCGTGCAGGCGCCCGTGCCAGTCGAGGATCGCCCGCTGCCCGCCTGGTTACCACCCGCGCGCACGCTCGGTGGCTTCTTCGTGGTGCGCGCGCTCGGCGCCGGTGCGGGTGGCTCGGTGTTCGTGGTCAAGCGCTCGGAGGAACGCAACGAACCGCGCGCCCCGCAGCTCGCACTCAAGGTCCCCGAGTACGACGGCAGCGCAGCTCGCTCGCTCTCCGAGGAAGAGTTCTTGCGCATGTTCCGCCAGGAGGCGGGCGCGCTGCTCGCCATTCCGCCCCACGAGAACCTCGCCAGCTTCGTGACCTTCGACGCGGGCGCCAAGCCCAAGCCGGTGTTGGTGATGGAGCTCGTGGAGGGGCCCACCCTGGAGCGCGTTCTCGCCAAGGGCGACATGGACTGCACGCGCGGCGTCTCCCTGATCGACGGCATGCTCTCGGGCCTCGAAGCGATGCACGCGGTCGGCGTTGGACACCTCGACGTGAAGCCTTCCAACGTCATCCTGCGCGAGCGCGAGACTTTGCCCACTCAGCCCGTGCTGGTGGACTTCGGCTTGGCCGGACGCCACGTGCGTCCGGGCTGCGCCACCGGCAACTACGGCGCCCCCGAAATCTGGGGACTGGTGCCCGACGGCATCACGCCCTCGCCGATGTCAGCTGACGTCTACGCTCTCGGTTGCGTCGCCTACGAGGTCATGACGGGCCAAACCTTGTTCAGCGCTGCCAGCGAGATGGCCATGATCGCGGCCCACGTCAGTCACGATGGACGCCCTGCTCCGGTCGCCGCGCTCGCCGCCGAGAAGGACACGGCGCCCTTTGCCGATTGGCTCGCACGTTGTCTGCGCCAGGATCCGCGCGAGCGCGCCTCGGTGCGCGAACTGCGTCAGGGCTTGCGCGGGCTCAAGGAGTCCCTCAAGGGCTGTGAGTGGCCGATGCCGCTTCCGGCCGAGGTCTAGCAGGCGGCAGACGAAGTCAGCTACCTGCTCCCGTGCCCGCAGGCTTGCCTAGCCGAACACGACCGTCTTGTTGCCGTACACCAACACGCGGTCTTCGATGTGCCACTTCACGGCGCGTGCGAGGGCGATCTTCTCCATATCGCGCCCCTTGCGTACGAGGTCGTCCACCGAGTCGCGGTGCGAGGTGCGCATCACGTCCTGCTCGATGATCGGTCCCTCGTCGAGATCCGACGTGGCGTAGTGCGCCGTGGCGCCGATCAGCTTGACGCCTCGCTCATGGGCCCGGTGATAGGGCTTGCCGCCCATGAACGCGGGCAAGAACGAGTGGTGGATGTTGATGATGCGATTCGGGTAGCGCGCCGTGAATTCCGGGCTCAGCACCTGCATGTAGCGGGCGAGCACGACCAAATCCACGCGGGTGTCCTCGAGCAGCTGCCACTGCTTCTGCTCTTGCTCGGCCTTGTTGACCTTGTCGATCGGGAACACGTGGAACGGCACGTTGAACTGCGCGGCCACCGGCGCGAGGTCCGCGTGATTGCTCACCACCAGGCTGATCTCGCAGGCGAGCTCGCCGGCACGGTGACGCAAGAGCAGGTCGTAGAGGCAGTGGTCGTACTTGGAGACGAAGATCGCGACCCGCTTCGGTACGCTCTCGTACGCGAGCCGGTACGTCATGTCGAAGCGCTGCGCGACCTCGGCCAAGCCACGCTCGAGCACGAGCTTGTCGGTGTGGAGCTCGCGCACGTCGAAGCGGATGCGCTGGAAGAACATCGAGGCCACCGCATCGGTGTGCTGGTCGGCGTCGACGATGTTGCAACCATATCCGTAGAGAAACTGGGCCAGCGCCGCCACCAGTCCCTTGCGGTCCGGGCAGCTCACCAGCAGCGTCGCCAGGGTTCCCTTGTCGCTCGTCGCCATCTCGAGATCAGCCCTTGTTGAGGCGAGCGCGTCGTGCGCGCACGGCCGCCGCGAGCTCGTCCAGCACGGGCACCGTCTCGCTCCAGCCGAGACACGCATCGGTGATGCTCTGTCCGTACACGGCCTGACCGGGCTTGTAGTCCTGGCGACCACCCACGAGGTGGCTCTCCAACATCACGCCGAACACCCGCGACTCACCCGCCGCCAGCTGTTCGCCGATGGCAGCCAGCACCTTGGGTTGATTGCGGTGATCCTTGCTGCTGTTGCCGTGGCTGGCGTCGATCATGATGCGAGGCGGTTGCTTGGCCGCCTCCAATGCGCGTGCCGCCTGCTCCACGTGCTCGGCACCGAAGTTCGGGCCCGTGTTGGAGCCGCGCAGGATCACGTGACAGCGATCGTTGCCCTTGGTGGCCACGATGGCGTGGATGCCCTGCTTGGTGACCGACAGAAAATGATGGGGGTGGCTGGCAGCCCTGATCGCGTCGACCGCGATCTGCACGTTGCCGTCGGTGCCGTTCTTGAAGCCCACGGGCATCGACAAGCCGGAGGCCAGCTCGCGGTGCACCTGGCTCTCCGTGGTGCGGGCGCCGATCGCTCCCCAGCTCACCAGGTCCGCGATGAACTGCGGCGTGATGGTGTCGAGGAACTCCGTGGCACACGGAACACCCAGGTTGAGCAGCTCCACCAGGAGTCCGCGCGCCAGCCGCAGTCCCTTGTTGATCGCGAAGCTCCCATCGAGAAGTGGGTCATTGATCAACCCCTTCCAACCCACGGTCGTGCGGGGCTTTTCGAAGTACACCCGCATCACGATCAACAGATCGTTGCGGAGACGCTTGGCCTCGATGGCGAGCTTCTGCCCGTACTCGATGGCGGCGTTCACGTCGTGGATCGAACAGGGGCCGACCACCACCAGCATGCGGTCATCGCGCCCGTCCATGACGTCGCGCACCTGCAGTCTGGATTCGGCCACCACCCGCGAGCCTTCTTCGGTGATCGGGATCTCTTCGATCAGGATTGCCGGAGGAATCAGCGGTCTGATCTTGTCGATGCGCAGGTCGTCGGTCGGATAGAAAGACATGGCGTTGGTTCCGGGGCAAAAGCGTGGGCTAGCGAAAGCTGAGGGGAGGGCCTTCGGAAGGCGCTTGAATGGCGTTAGGGGTCCCTCGGTAGTTCGATCTTGGGCTTGTGAGGGTGACGCTTGTACAGGACGACGACTCGGCCGATGAGTCCGGCGAGCTCGGCCTTCACCATGTTAGGCAGCCGGTCGGCCAGCTCCTGACGCTCCAGGGGCGCGGTATCGAGCAAGCGAACCTTGATCAGTTCGTGGGCCAGCAGGGCGTCCTTCACCGCTTCGAGCACGGTCTCCGACAAGCCTTCTTTGCCAACCATGACCACCGGATTGAGCGCATGCGCTTCGGCGCGCAGGAACCGGCGCTGTTTTCCCGTCAAACTCATAGGGGACCAGAGGTTAGCACGGGCTTGGGACACTGCCCCGGCGACGCGCGCCTGACGCGCGCGTGCGCTCCTTGGAGAGCTCTGCTCTCAGCCCATCTTCAAGAGCTGGGTGGCCTCTTGAGGATCGATGGCCCAAAGCAACCGGCCCCCCTCGATCCAGACGGCCTCGCTAGGAGCAAATGCGACCGAAGCCCCGCCCGTCAGCAGCTGCGCCACGTCGCCCAGGGTGGGCATGTGGCCGAAGGCCGCGATGTGCCCATCGAGGCTAGCCAGGTCGCGCGCGGCCATGTCGGCTGGGACCGTGTAGGACAGCGAGGGCAGGCTCACCACCGGGCCGGCGAACCCCAGCACATGGGCGAAAATTTCGGCGGTTTGGACGGCTCGGACGCGTGGGCTCGTCACCATGCGCGTGAACGAAATACCCTTGTCTTTCAACGACTCCGCCACTGCGTGGGCTTTGCTGCGACCGCTCGCCGTGAGCCAGCGAGCGGAGTCATCTACCTGGCCAACGGCTTGAGCAGCGTCCGAGTGTCGCACCAGCAGAAGCCCCATGGGTCGCCCTCTTGTCCGGACGCGCGGATGCGCGCGCCAGCGAGAAAAGAACCAACGCGGGCTAGTTCATGCGCCGCGGTTAACGCGACGATACAACGGACGGGGGTCATCTGTCGCTGCCTGGTAAGTCACCGAGAAATCGGCCAGACAGCGCAGCGCGGCATCCAGGTCCTTGCCTTCGACCAGCTCATAGGCATCGAAGCCGCAGCGATGCATGTAGAACAGCTGATCGCCGAGTACCTCTCCCACGGCCCGCAGCTCGCCCTTGTAGGCGTGCCGCTCGCGCAGGAGCCGGGCCTTGGAGTAGCCGCGGCCGTCCCCGAACTTCGGGAAGTTGATGGCCACGAGCGCCACCTTGGGGAGCACTGCCACCAGCGCCGCGAGATCGTCCTCCGGGTCCACCCGCACGCCGAGCTTGCCCTTGTGGGCGGCCAGTGCGGCGGCGTCGTTCGCGAAACGCGCGAGCCCCACCACCACGTCACCGGTCTCGGGCACGGGTTGGCCGTCGGGCACGCTCTGCCAGCTGTCGCCCGAGACTACTTGTGTTCCTTTAATGAGCGCCATAGAGGGCCTCCTTGAAGGGCTCCATGCCCACGCGCCGATAGCAATCGAGGAAACGCTCGTCTTCCGAGCTGCGAATCGAGAGGTACTGCTTCACCACGGTCTCCACCGCGTTGACGATTTTGTCGGGCGGGAAGGCCGGGCCCACGATCTTGGCGATCGAGGCGTCGTTGCCGGGCGCTCCGCCCAGCGCGAGCTGGTAGGCCTCTTCACCACGCTTGTTGATGCCGAGGATGCCGATGTGCCCCACATGGTGGTGTCCGCAGGCGTTGATGCAGCCGCTCATCTTGATGTTGAGCTCGCCGATGTCGTGCTGGTAGTCGAGGTCCTCGAAGCGCTTCGAGATCTCGAGGGCCTGCGGGATGGAGCGGGCGTTGGCCAGGTCGCAGTAGTCGAGACCCGGGCAGCAGATGATGTCGGTGATCAGGTTCTGGTTGGGATTCGCGAGGTCGAGCTTCACCAGCGCCGCGTAGAGCTCGGGCAGCTTGGAAGTCTCGACGTGCGGCAACACCAGGTTCTGCGAGTGGGTCGCCACGATCTCACCGAAGCTGTAGTCGTCGGAGAGCTGCGCGATGGCGTCCATCTGGGTGTCCGAGACGTCGCCGGGCGGCGTCTCGCCCATCTTGAGCGAGAGGTATACGGCGCTGTAGCCGGGAACCTTGTGCGGGTCGACGTTGTGCTGCACCCAGCGGCCGAAGTTGCGGTCCTTGTTCAGCTTGAACGAAGCCAGCTGCGCCTCGCTGTCGGGCAAGGTCTTGTAGGCCGGCGGCACGAAGAACTTGCTGACGCGGTCGATCTCAGCCTGCGTCAGCTTCATGACGCCGTCCTTGATCTGCACCCACTCTTCCTCGACGCGCCGCGTGAACTCGGCCTGACCGAGGGTGTTCACGAGGATCTTGATGCGCGCCTTGAACTTGTCCTTGCGGTCGCCCCACTGGTTGTACACGCGCAGGATGGCCTCGAGGTAGCTGAGCAAGTCTTCCTTGGGCAGCCACTCGCGGATGGTCTTGCCGATCACGGGCGTGCGGCCGAGGCCACCGCCCACGATGATCTGGCAACCCACTTCGCCCGCGTCGTTCTTCAGGATGCGCACGCCGATGTCGTGGACGCGCACCGCGGCGCGGTCGTGGTCCGGAGCGCCGGTGATGGCGATCTTGAACTTGCGCGGAAGGTACGCGAACTCGGGGTGGAACGTGGACCACTGACGCATGATCTCGGCGATCGCGCGCGGATCCTCGAGCTCGTCCTTGGCGACGCCGGCCAGGTGATCGGAGGTGATGTTGCGGATGCAGTTGCCGCTGGTCTGGATGGCGTGCATCTCGACGCTGGCAAGGTCACGCAGGAGGGCAGGGACCTCCTCGAGCTTCGGCCAGTTGTACTGGATGTTCTGGCGCGTCGTGAAGTGGCCGTAGCCCTTGTCGTAGCGGCGCGCGATATGGGCCAGCATGCGCATCTGCTTCGAGGACAACAACCCGTACGGGATGGCCACTCGCAGCATGTACGCCTGCAGCTGCATGTACAGGCCGTTCTGCAAACGCAGCGGCTTGAACTGCAGCTCCGAGATGTCGCCCGAGATGCGCCGCTCTACTTGGCGAGCGAACTGCTCGGCGCGCTCGAACACGATTTTCCGGTCGTACTCGTCGTACTGATACATGGGATTCCTCTCGATCCTCGATTCGGGGTGCGTCGGGCTTGGCCCGCGCGGGGTTCAGTCAGGTCGGCGGACACGCACGGTGGGACCCGTGCTGCGGATGCGTTCGCGGGCGCTCAAGGCATCGATGAAGCCGTCCTTCTTCTCGATCTTGAACGTGTAGGGGTCCGCCACGATGGGCTGCTCGGTCTTGCCGCGGGTGGCCGCCTCGGCCTCCCCCTTCTCGGTCGCGAAGACCTCGGCCTCCTGGAGCGCACGGGACCACGTGCCCTGGGCCGTCAAGTACACGGGGGCGCCGTCGGCCAACCAGTGCGCGGTCACCACCACCAACTCATTCGTATCCGCCATGTGCGCCAATTTCGGGAGGGAATGAGCCATCCGACAACCGGAGAGTTGTTATGTTATCCATAACGTTCTGTTATGGTTCGGAGACGTCATGGATCTCGATAAATTGCGGGCGTTCGCCGCGGTGGCCGAGGAGGGCAACATCACGCGGGCGGCACGGCGGCTGCGCACCAGCCAACCGGCCGTGTCCAAGCAGGTCTCGGAGCTCGAGGAGTCGTTGGGAGCGGTGCTCTTCGACCGGCTCCCGCGGGGGGTCCGGCTCACGGAGGCCGGCCAGGTGCTGATGCGCCATACCCAGCAGATCCTGGCAGCCGAGCGCCTGGCCGAGAACGAGATCGCGGAATTGAGCGGGCTCACCCGCGGCAAGCTCTCCATCGGGGCCAGCACCACCATCGGCAGCTACCTGCTGCCGGGCGTGTTTGGGGCCTTCCAGCGCAAGCACCCCCAGGTGCGTCTGGAGCTCGAGATTGCCAACACCACCGTGATCCAGGCGATGGCGCTCGACGGCCGCATCGACCTCGGGTTGACCGAGGGCTTCATGCCCACGGACCAGCTCACCGCCGAGGTCGTCTACTACGACGAGATGGTCGCCATCGTGGCGCCCGACCATCCGCTGTCGGCCAAGCCCAAGGTTCAGCTGCGTGACCTGCGCAAGGTCCCCTTCATCAGCCGCGAGCGCGGCTCCGGCACGCGCGACGTGATCGAGGCGGCACTGGCGGAGCAGCAAGTTGAACTCGAGCCCGTGATGTCGCTGGGCAGCACGGAGGCGGTCAAGCGCGCGGTGGCAGCGGGTCTCGGCCTGGCCATCGTGTCGCGCCTCACCGTGGAGCTCGAGGTGCAGGCCAAGAAGCTCGTGGTGTTGGACGTGGCCGACCTCAATGTCCGACGCGGTCTTCACTTGGTGCGCTTGAAGGGAAAGCGCGAGAGCCGTGCGGTGGCGATGTTCCTCAAGCTGCTGCGCGAGGCCTTGGTCTGAGATTCCGGCGCAGCGGCCCGTCTAGAACGTTCCGCGCACGCCCATGATGGGCATCGTGATCGGGAAGCCCACGTACTCCACCTTGCACCTGGACTCGTTGCAGGACCAGGACAAGGGCTCGCGCTGGAACGTGAAGTTCAGCCAGTCGAGGGTGAAGCGTAGCTCGCCCCAGGGCTTGGCCCAGACGCGAGAGATGTTGAGATCGCCGCGGAAAAACGGGGGAAGGCGAGCCCGCTGACGCGGGTCGATCTCGGTGGTGGCGCCCAGCGGAAAGCGGCCGCTCTGGGCATAGCCGCGCAGCGAGACGCTCCAGCGTGGAGAGGCGCGCCAGCGGAGTACCAGGTTGGCTACGTGACGCACGTCGAAGTTGGGCACCAGGCGCTTTCCATCCTCGGTATGACCATCGGCCTTGGAGAGCGTGTAGGCCAGCCAGCCGGAGAGCTTCTCCTCGTAGTCGCGACGGATCATCAATTCGTTGCCGTAGGCGCGCGCCGACATGCGGGCCAGCCCGTCGGACTCTCGGCAGGTCTCCGGAGGTTGGACGGGGGGAGGTTGCTCCGGAGGAACTTCGAGGGCTTGTCCTTGTGCGGGTGGAGCGGGTGCAGGGACCGGAACGCCCTGTGAATCGCTGCTCGTCGTGCAGTTGCTGCCTTTGATGGCGGTGTCGAAGGTGATCATCTCGCTGTAAAAATGAGCGAACAGCTTGCTTTCGATGCGGAACGAGCCTGGCAAATCGAGTCCGGCGCCCACCTCCGTCTGCACGGCGCGTTGGAGGCCACGGTCCAACGCCACGTCGGAGATACCCGGCAACGGGATCAAGAACACGGCCGGTTGGTACGCCAGGCCTGCCGCCGCGTGCACCGTCAATGCGTCGGTCGCGAACCAGCGCACCACACCGCGAGGTTCCAGCGCGCGCTGCATCTTGGAGCCCGTCAGCCAGATGTCACCGCGCAATCCACCCTCGAACTCAAGCCGAGGCAAGATGGGCATGCGCAGCTCCACGTAGCCGCCGAGCACGTTGCGCCCCGTGGCCGACTGATAGAGCGGGTTGCGCTTCTGCAGCATCTGTTGGTCGGGGTCGTCGTTGTTGGCGAGAGGGTTCTGGATGCGGCCCGACGTGGCCAGCGTGTCTGCGCCCAGCCGTAGGCGCGCCTTCGAGATCGGCAGGGCCAGCCAGAGCTTGGAGCCCATGCGATAGGCGCGGACCGCGAACTCCTCGGACATGATGCTGTGCTCGATGCCACCGGTGACGGCGGTGCCGATCTCGAGCTCGTCCACGCGTTTGACTAGACGTGCATCCAGGCGATGAAACTGCAGTTCCAAGTCGCGGTGCGTGCGCCCCTCGTAGTGTTGGCCGACGAAGTCGTAGGAACCGAGCGCCACTAGCTGAGCTTCCGTGGTGGCCGACAGTGGGAGCACCGCGCGCAGCTGATAATCCCAGTACTGCACTCTCGCTCGCGAGTCGAAGAGCATCGCGACCAGACCTGGATAGCCGTAGCGTCCGCCAATCTCGATGCGCCCGCGCTTGCCGAACGGCTTCGCCAAATAGGCCTGCATGTCGACCAGGCGAATCTCGAGCTCTCCATGAACCCCAGGCTTGAGCGGTCGAAAGGCCGCCTTGCCCGCCACCACGCCGCCGGTCTTGCGTCCGTAGCGCAGCGGCGCCACGCCCGGATAGAAGTCGATGGGGCCCACCATCGCGGGGTGCACCACCGCGGGCCCGAGCGCCATGTGGAACAGCGCGGGCATCTGGATGTCATCGTAGAAGTAGGCGGTCGCGGAGGGTGGAGCGCCGCGCACGTAGACGTAGGGCACCCCCGACATCACGGGCACCACGCCCGGCAAGGCCTCGATGGCACGAAACGGATCCCCGAACGCGCCGGGTGTTTCTCGTACTTGCTCCAGGCTCAGGCCGTGAGCCGTGGGATTCGGGCGCGAGACGGTGCCCTGCGCGCCGTACTCGGGGGCGGCGGGTGCAGCCGGCAGGGCAGGAGTCTCCGCCGTCGTCGTCGGGCTGGTCGTGCTGGGGGCTGGTGCCGTACCTACGGGGGCTTGCGACGTCGGCGCCCGAAGCAGGGGAAAGCGCACGCGCACGCGCGCCGGGCTGGCCCTTCCGTCCACCTGCGCCGGCAAGAACTCGGACTCCACGAGCGCCGCTGCGATGGCGTCGCAAGCGGCTCCGGGCAACTCGCATGGTTCGAGCTGGGCTCTGCCGTCGCGGCCCACCACGATGCCGACCTCCACGAACTCCTGCTCAGGGAAGGGCACGTCAGCAGGCCACAGCGCGCCCGCGATGTACACGGCGCGCGGCGGCTGGGGGCCCGACCTCTCACCCTCGTCGCTCTCCGCCGCAGGGCCTGCGTCGACCCACCCCTCGTCCCCGCGCACGCCCGCGTCGTCCTGCGCACGCACCACGCCCGCCCAGGATAAGGCACACAGCAAAAGAGTTAGAACCCCGGGGAGGAGAAGCACGGGTCGCTCGAGGGCGGCATCCTATCAGGCCCCCGCGGATCAGGTAGCGATGGATGCGCAGACATAGTCGGGGATCACCCCGGAAGCATCGATCAGCAACTGGTAGTTGTCTTTGGCGGTGTTGCCCGAAAGAGTGAGCACCGTATCGATGCCGAACTTGTTGCCCCCCCGAATGTCCGTCTCGAGCGTGTCGCCCACCATCAGGATGTCCTTGCGCCGCACCCCCGGCGTAATGGCGCTGGCGCGGGCGAAGCTGTACGAGAACATGTAGGCATCGGGCTTGCCGAACCGCACGAACTGCTTGCCGAGAATGCTCTCGATCAGGTCAGCGATGCCCCCGACGGCCACCGCGACGTCGTTGCCGTGCGTGGGGTAGACCTTGTCTGCGTTGGCCACGACCACGGGCACCGTGCGATGGCGCAGCAGGTTGATCGCACGGTTGATGTCGGGCTGCCAGTCGAAGCCTTCGTCGTCGAGCAGGGCCACCGCGCCGATCTGCGTGTTCTCGTCGCAGCGGTTGAGCGGGATGGGGCTCAGGCCTGCCGACTCGATGTAGTAGGCCGAGTCTGCCTTGCCGAGGTAGGCGACCTGACCGGTCTTCACCTTGGAGCGCAGGAAATCGCGCGCGAGGAGGCCAGAGCTGACCACCCGGTCCTCCGGAAATAGTTCACCGAACTCTGGGTGCAGGTAGAGCTGGCCCATCTTGCGCGGGGAGCGCGAGGAGTCGTTGGTAACGATGAAGAGCTCCTTGCCCGAGCGCTTGAGGTCGGCGAGCACGTCCAGCACGCCGTCGATGACGCCCTCGAAGTTCTTGAGCACCCCGTAGGCATCGAAGAAGATGACGGAGTAGTTCTCGGCCAGGGCACGAAACGATTGCAACATGCGGCAAGTGTATGCGCTCTCGCGCCGTGCCGCAGGTTTCGCGGACCGCACGGGTAGGCGCTGCTCGCCGGGCCTCCGGGGGCGGGACTCAGGGACGAGGCGGCGGGTTCGACAGGTGGCCGACGTGCCGGATGTCCTTGCCCTTGACCATGAAGACCACGAGCTCGGCCAGGTTGGTGCTGTGATCGGCGATGCGCTCGAGCCACTTGGCCACGGACTGGATGTGGATGCCGCGCTGAATGGCCGATGAGTCGCGCATCATCATCTGCAGGATGTCGCGGAAGATCTGGTGGTAGAGCTCGTCGACCTCGTCGTCGCGGGCGATGACCTCCTCGGCCTTGCGGTCGTCCGCATGCACGAAGGCGTCGATGGCGTCGCGCACCATGCTCTGCACCAGGTCGGCGGTGCGAACGATGTCGTCGTAGCTCCGCAGGGGGGGCTCGGCCGAAAGGTCGATGGCGCGCTCGCAGATGTTCACTGCCAAGTCCCCGATGCGCTCGAGGTCGGTCACCATCTTGAGGGCGAGCGTGATGAAGCGCAGGTCGCTGCCCATGGGCTGGCGCTTGGCGAGGATGACGAGGCAGAGCTCATCCGTCTCTACTTCGCCCTGATTCACTTTGTGATCGTTCTCGATGGTGCGCCGCGCCAGGTTCACATCGCGCTCGACCATGGCCTTGACCGCGCTCGCAATCATGGCTTCCACGTGACCGGCCATCAGCAAGAGCTTGTCGCGCACTTGCCGGAGCTGGTTGTCGTATTCGCGATCGATGTGGGCGCGCGTCATGACACTTCCCTAAACGGACTCGAACCAAATGAGTCTAACAGTTACCCGCTTCGACTGTGCTCTTTTTGCAACGGATCAGCCGAATTTTCCGGTGATGTAGTCCTCGGTTCGGGTGTCCTTCGGCTTGGTGAAAATGGTGTTCGTGGGCCCGGCTTCAACCAGGTCACCCTGCAGGAAGAACGCGGTCTGGTCCGAGATACGCGCCGCCTGCTGCATGTTGTGCGTCACGACCACGATGGTGTAGCGCTCCTTGAGCTCATGGATCAGGTCCTCGATGCGGGCCGTCGCGATCGGATCCAGGGCCGAGCAAGGCTCGTCCATCAAGAGAACGTCGGGTTCCACCGCGAGGGCGCGGGCGATACACAGGCGTTGCTGCTGGCCGCCAGAGAGGCTGGTGCCCGCCGCGCTGAGACGATCCTTGACGTCGTCCCAAAGTGCGGCCTGGCGGAGCGCGGACTCGACGATGCGCTCCGCCTCCTCCCGGCGATGGGTGTGGGTCAGGTACTTGCCAGCCAAGACGTTGTCGCGGATGGACATCGTCGGGAAAGGATTGGGCTTTTGGAACACCATTCCGACGCGGCGCCGCAGCAGCACCGGATCGACGTCGGTTTCGTAGACATTTTCGCCGTCCAGCTCCACACGCCCTTCGGCGCGGGCAGCGGACACGAGCTCGTGCATGCGGTTGAGGCAGCGCACGAAGGTGGACTTGCCGCAGCCAGAGGGACCGATGATGGCCGTGACCCCCTTGGCGTGGATATCGATGTCGATCCCGTGCAGGACTTCGTGGTTACCGAACCATGCGCGGAGGGCACGGATCACATACTTGGGGGCATTGCTCATGGGACTCTCGGGCACGATCATCATGAAACGGCTCAGGCTTCTCAGTGGCGGTGGCTCCGTCTAGCCTGCATGCGGTCGCGCACCACGATGGCGGTCGCGTTGAGGATGAGCATCATGCACAGGAGCACGATGATGCCCGCCGCAGCGTTCACCAGGAACTCCTTCTGGGGCCGTGATACCCAGTTGAAGATCTGGATGGGGAGCGCCCCGAACGGGGCATCGATACCGTCGGGCAAGAACGTGACGTAGCTGAGGGCACCCACCACCACGAGCGGCGCGGTCTCTCCCATGGCGCGCGAGAGGGCCAGGATGGAACCGGTCAGGATGCCCGGCAGGGCTTCCGGAAGCACGACCTGGCGGATGGTCTGCCAGCGCGTGGCACCCAACGCCAGGCACGCCTCGCGCGTGGCCATGGACACCGTGCGCAGCGCCTCGCGCGAAGCGACCACCACGATGGGCAGCACCAGCAGCGCCAGGGTGGCGGCGCCCGCGATCAAGCTGCGCCCGAGCCCCAGGGTGCGCACGAACAGACCGAGGCCCAAGAGGCCGTAGATCACCGAGGGGACGCCCGCCAAGTTGGCGATGTTGACCTCGATGAGCAACGCCAGCCGACTCTTCTTGCCGTACTCCTCGAGGTACACGGCGGCGCCCACGCCCACGGGCAGGGCGATCAGGGCGGTCAGTACGATGAGGTACAGGGTGCCCACCGCGGCCGGCAAGATGCCCGCCAGGGCCGCCTTGCGGGAAGGAAAGCTGACCAAGAAGTCCCAGCCGAGCCGGGGCAGGCCATCGATGACCATCCGCACCAGCAGGCTCGCCAGCATCAGCACGGGTAGCAGCACCGCCGCCAGGCAGGCGCTCACGAACACGCGTTCGCGCAGCTTGTAGCCGCCGCGACTTGGGGCCTTGAGGCTCGACTTGCGGGCAAGGGGGGGCGTGGCTTCACGGATGGTCATGTCAGCGCTCCCGGAAGCGGCGCGACAACCGCTGGCTGACGACGTTCATGGCAAAGGTCATCACGAACAGCGCGCTGCCGACCGCGAAGATGGTGCGGTACTCGAGCGTGCCGGTGGGGACGTCACCCATGCTGATCTGGACGATGTAGGTCGTCATGGTCTCGATCGGCACACGCGGGTCCAGCGTGAAGCGCGGCTGTTGGCCCGCGGCGATGGCCACGATCATGGTCTCGCCGATGGCGCGCGAGAGCGCCAGGATCACCGAGGCTGCGACGCCGCTGGTGGCCGCGGGAACCACCACGCGCAGGATGGAGCTCAACTTGGTGCCGCCGAGGCCGAGCGCTGCTTCTCGCAGTGCGTTGGGCACGGCGCTCAGGGCGTCTTCGCTCAGCGACGAGATCATCGGGATGATCATGATGCCCATCACGATGCCGGCGCTGAGGGCGTTGAAGCCCGACAGGCCCGGGACCACGCTTTGCAGGGCGGGCGTCAGGAACACCAGCGCGAAGTAGCCGTAGACGATGGTGGGCACGCCAGCCAGCAGCTCGAGCGTGGGCTTCAGGATGCGACGTGACCAGGCAGGCGCGAACTCGCTCAGGTAGATCGCCGCGAGCAGGCCGAAAGGGAGGGCCACCGAGAGCGCGATGGCGCTCGTGAGCAGGGTCCCCATCAAGAGCGGCAGAATGCCGAACTTCGCGTTCGCAAACAGAGGCGTCCACTCGGTCCCCGACAGGAAGTCCCACAGCGAGACCTCGGCGAAAAACTGCAGCGCCTCGGAGGCCAGCACGAACAGGATGCCGGCCGTGGTGAGCACTGAGACCAGACCGCTCGCGACGAGGAGGGCTTCGATCACCCGCTCGGAGAGTCGCTTGCTGCGACCCCTGACCTTGGAGACCTGCTGGCTCGTTCCGGATTCGACGGTGGCGGCGATCTGCATGACGCTCACTTTCCCGACAGCAGGTCCGCCACCGTGACGCCCACGCGTGACCCCGACCCTGCAAACACCGAACCAGTCGTGCGTGCATCGAAGCGACCCGTCGCGAGCTGGTAGGTGTTCGCGGGCAGCGCGATGTAGCCGACCTCGTTGACGAGCTTGGTGCCCTGGCCGAGGTAGTAGTGCACGAAATCCTGCACTTCCTTGCGATCGGAGTTGCCACGACTCACGTAGATGAAGATCGGGCGCGCGAGGGGCTGATACGTGCCGTCCTCGATGGTCTTGGGCGACGGCGCGATCGGACCATCGCCGTTCTCCTTGTTGCCATCGTCGATCGACAGCAGTTTGAGCACGTTCTTGTTCTCTTCGTAGTAGGCGAACCCAAAGAAGCCGAGCGCCAGCTTGTCGGTGGAGATGCCCTTGACCAAGACGTTGTCGTCTTCGCTCGAGGTGTAGTCACCGCGGCTCTTGTGTTCTTCGCCCACGACGGCCTTGGTGAAGTAATCGTAGGTGCCCGAGTCGACGCCAGCGCCGAACAGGTGAATCTCTTCTTCCGGCCAGCCCGCACGGATGTCCGCCCAGGTCTTCACCTTGCCCTGAGCCTCCGGGGCCCAGAGCTTCTTGAGCTCGTCCACCGTCATGGTGGTAGCCCAGGTGTTCTGAGGATTGACCACCACCGCGATGCCGTCGTACGCGACTGGCAGTTCGATGTAGTCCACGCCGTTCGCCTTGCAGGCCTCGACTTCGCTCGGCTTGATGGGGCGCGACGCACCGGCGATCGCGATCTCCTTGGCGCACAGCTTCTTGAAGCCGCCGCCAGTACCCGAGGCAGCCACCGTGACGCGCGCCGCGTGGGACTTCTGAAACTCCTCGGCCATGGCTTCGCTGATCGGGAACACCGTGCTCGATCCGTCGATTGCGATGGGGTTGGCAGCCTGGGCCGCGGGGGCCTCGGCGGCCTTGCTGCCGCTGGGTTCCGCCGACTGTTCGGCGCGCTTCGAGCACGCGGGCAGAACGAGGCTCAAGGTGGCACCCAACAGGGCTGCGCCAGACTTCATGTCCACAGAAATTCCTCCAGCAAAGATCGGCGATTCGTCGCCTGGCGGGGAGGCCTGGTCGGCACGTATCCACCCGCTTCCGCCCCAGAAGCTGGACGGGCTTTGTGACATTTTGATGACGGCACCGTCACATGTCGCAACGCGGCGTTTGTCACACGAATGTCACCGTCGGGCGGCCTTCGCGTCACTTGTGTGACGCTTGGAAGGCGATTTTGCTTCGTTCGCGTCGCTTGACGCCCCCGAAGCTACTCGGCTGCGGCGGCTTCTTGCGCCACGAACACCTCGAGCAGGCTCTCCTCGGCGGGCACGCCTACTCGGAGGGGGAAGCCGTAGTGGCCGGTCCCCCGGTGGACGTAGAGCCGGTCCCTGCCCCGGGCCCAAAGCCCATGATCCGGCATGCTGGTGGCGGCGCTTACGATCGTCGAGGACAGGCCCAGACTCAACAAGCCGAGGTGTCCCCCATGCGTATGGCCACTGAACACCAGGTCCGCGTCACCCTCCGGAATGGCCTGGAAGGCCCCCGGGTCGTGCAGCAGCCACAGGCGTAGGACCCCCGGCGAACGCGGGTAAGCCAGCGACAGCGCGCGCAGGGCTTCGTTGCGCCCCTGCCAACGATGGTCAGCGCCGACCAGCTGGACCTTGCCCCAGGCCAGCTCCACCTCCACGGCCCGGTCCTGCAGCAACTCCACCGAGGCGCGGGTCAGGGCTTCTTTAACCAGCTCGGGGCATTCGTGGTCGTGGTTGCCGAAGCAGGCGAAGACGCGTCCTCGCATGGCGCTCAACGGAGCCAGCGCACGCGCGAGAGGATCGGGGCTGTGCTGGCTCTCGAAGGTGAGGAAATCGCCCGTGAGTAAGATCAGGTCGGGGGCGTCCTCGACGGCCCGCTCGCAGATGCCTCGGAGGCGCTCCTCGCTCATGAACGGGCCGAGATGGGGATCGGTGATTTGCACGATGCGCAGCGGGGCTGGGCCTCCCTGCAGCTTGGCCAACCAACCCCGCAGGCGCTGGCGATGCCGCCCCAGTGGGCCCGCGTCGACGCCGTCGAGCACGATACTTCGCCGCTCCTTGCGCGTGAAAATCGACTGGGCGAAGCCGAAGCCCGCGACCGCGAAGGGCAGCCAGGGGAGCCAGGGCGAGAAGCCGAGCGCTCGCGTTACGGCCCAGGGCAGCGCCAAGAACACGGCGGCGGAGAACCAAGACGCAGGCCAGGTGACCAGGGTTCGATACCAAGCGCCGGGGGCATAACGGCGCGAGAGCCGCGAAAAATAAAGGTAGGTCGCGAACTGGGAGTACCAAACCAGCCCTTCCACGGGCTTGCCGTAGGCGCTTAGCAGGGGCTCGAGCAGCGTGGAATTCAGCGTGTGGATGCCCAAAATCACTGCTGAAAACACCGCGATGAAGCGATTCCGGCGAGTCAGGGCCACCGCCAGGATGGCGCCGTAGGCGGCCAGGGACGCCAGCAGAAAAGGACGCATCCGCTCACTCCTAGCCATCGCGGGCCGCATTGCCAAGTCAGCGCCGCTGATACTATGTTCAGGCGGTGGAAGAGAGGCCGCGCAAGATCATCCACGTCGACATGGACGCCTTCTACGCGTCCGTGGAGCAGCGCGATCGACCCGAGCTGAGGGGACGCCCAGTGATCGTCGGGGGACGGCCTGGCATGCGCGGAGTCGTCGCAGCCTGCAGCTACGAGGCGCGTGCGTTCGGGGTGCGTTCGGCCATGCCCACCACGCGGGCCGAGCGGCTGTGCCCGGACGCGGTGTTCGTACGGCCGCGCATGGATCGCTACGTGGGCGTGAGTCGGGAGGTGCGCCAGATCTTCCGGCAGGTCACCGACCGCGTGGAGCCGTTGTCGCTGGACGAAGCCTACCTGGATGTCACCGAAAACAAGTTGAGCGAACCTTCCGCTGGCAAGCTCGCGCGGCACCTCAAGGAAGAGATCAAGCAGCGCACCGGGCTCACCGCGTCAGCTGGGGTCGGCCCGAGCAAGCTGGTGGCCAAGATCGCGAGCGACGTAAACAAGCCCGACGGCTTCCTGGTGGTTCGGCCCGAGGATGTGGCTGCGTTTTTGGCCCCCTTGCCGGTCAGCCGCCTGTGGGGCGTTGGTCCCAAGACCGCGGAGCGCCTGGCGGAGCTCAACATCAAGACCGTCGAGGACGTGCGGAGGGCCGACATCGGCACGCTGACGCAGCGTCTGGGCAGATATGGGGCCTATCTCCTGGCGCAGGCATGGGGTGACGACGATCGCACCGTGGAGTCCGAGCGCGAGGCCAAGAGTCGTGGCAGCGAGACCACGTTCCTGGAAGACGAATGGAGCGTGAGTGCCCTGTGCCACACGTTGCAGGGCTTGAGCGAGCAGGTCTCGGCCGAGCTCGTCTCCATGGAGACAAGGGCGCGCACGGTGACGCTCAAGCTGCGCTACGCGGACTTCACCACCATCACGCGCAGTCGCTCCGTGCCGCGCCCACTCCAGGACGCCGCTTCCATCTACGAGATCGCCAAGGATCTCTTGGTCACGGCAACGCAGGCCGGCAGCCAGGCGGTGCGCTTGATCGGGGTCTCGGTGAGCACGCTGCAGCGCCCCGGAGCGCCCGAGCAACTGTTTCTCCCCTGGTAGCGGCGCGCTGGGGAAGAACGCCCCAGCGGCGGAGCGCTGGCCTGCGCGCCGGAAATTTCGTCCGGCGGTCGGAGCAGGGTAGAGGGGGAAGGCAGTGCGGTGCCTTGGCTTAGCTTTCCTCCTCCTTTTGACCGCAGCAGCGTCGACCGCACGGGCGCAGCTCACCACGTTGCGCGAGCACGCGCGGCAAATGGACACCGGCAACTTCGCGGTTAGTACCGACCTCAACACCTTCATGGGCGAGGTGCACAGCTCCGGGTACGCCTTTTTTCAGCCCACCGTCGGAACCGCCTTCAGGCTCTACGAAGCGGTATTCGAGGCAGCCCTCCCGTTCGCGTACTTTCACGAGAACAACGATCCGGGCGCCGACCACAACCAGTTTGCCCTCGGCAACCCATGGTTCGCGCTCTCGTTTCTGCCGGACACCCAGTGTGGCTTGTCGCGGCTGAGCCTGGGCATCGCGCCGGACCTCGTGCGCGCCAAGGATGCCCGCGACCGCATGGCGAACACGTTGGCGCGCGCCGCCACCGGCGATTGGGATGGCTATTTGTGGCTCGACCACACGCTACCGCTCGTGTTCGGCGCGAGCACGCGTAAGGAGCGCGGCATGTGGCGCATCGGCTGGGACGCGGACCTGGTACTAGGCCTGCCTGGCAACGGCCGCCAGACGGAGTTCGGCGCGCAGACGGCCGGCGAGTTCGCGCTGCTGTTCGGTTGGGACGTCTCGCTCGGCACGCGCCTGTCAGCGGCGTACTATCCCACCTTCGATGGCGACACGTTTCAGTCCGCGCTCACCACCTACCTGCGATACGCGCGCATCAATGACGCCTTTGGAGCGCGCTTCGTGCTGAATCTCGACGGGCCTGCGGGCTTCTCGTTCAGCGACAACGGTATCTGGGGCGCCGCGCTGTTTTACTCGACCTCGCTGTGAGCGCATTCACCGGCCAAGAAGCGCAGCAGGGCGTCGGCCTTGAGCGCGAGGCTGTCGATCTCGATCTGCTCGTCGTGGGTGTGGTACCCGCGTCCGCGCGGCCCCAGGCCGTCGATGGCCGGCAATCCGACGGCACCCACGGTGTTGGCATCGCTGCCGCCGCCCTGACGCGGGGCCTCGCCCGAGGCCAGCCCTGCCGCCAACTGGCACGCTCCGAAGCGCCGACATAGCGTCGATGAGGCTTGCGTGGCCTCGAGCGGCCGACGCGTCACCGTGAGCGCGACCTCGAGCCGCACGCCCTCGAGCTCGCCCTCCACGCCGCGTGCAGTGGACTCGAGTAGCTGCGCTACATCTTCTTGTGCGAGCCCATTCACGAAGCGCAGGTCGAGCTCCGCCTCGGCATTCTCCGCCACCGTATTGCGCGCGCTGCCACCATGGAAAAGCCCGGTGCTGAGGCTCGCACCTTCGAGACGGCTGGCCGCTACTTGCACCCGGTCCACGAAGCGCGACAGAGCCCACACGGCGTTCCTGCCGTCCGCCAAGTTGTTGCCCGCGTGGGCCGCGCGCCCGAACGCCTTCACCCGTGCGAACCCGCTGCCGCGACGCGACGTCACGATGGCATCGCCCGAGCGACCCGCTTCGAACACCAGCGCGGCCCGTGCGCTCTTGGCGAAGCCTTCGAGCATGCCTCGCGAGGTCGGTGAGCCGACCTCTTCGTCGGCCACGCTGATGAAGCGCAGCGGTAGCGCGTCCAGCGCATTCACCTCGTGCAACACGCGCAACACCACCGCCACGATGGCAAGCCCGCCCTTCATATCGAGCACGCCCGGGCCGTAGGCGCGTGCGCCGTCGCTGCGGAAGCCCTCGAAGGTGCCGGCCGGGAACACGGTGTCGTGGTGTCCGATCAACAGCACGCTCGGTTCGCGTTCCGCGCGAGATGTCGAGAACGAGAGGTGGGTGCCCCAGGGATCGCCCGCGTGCTTGGCCACGGTCAGCGGCAGATCCTGCAGCGCCTCGCTGATCAACTCTCCGACTCGATCGACGCCTACCACGTTGCGACTGTGGCTGTTCACGCGCACCCAAGCCTCGGTGAGCTGCAGGATCTCCGGTGTTCTCCTCTTCAGAGCGGCCAGTGCGCGTTCCAACATGTGGCCCCGTGGTGGTTAGCGGGTCGAACCCTTGTCAGCCCGTCCTTGGGCGAGCGTCGCCAGCATCTGCGCGAGGAGCGTGGCGGCGAGCAGGCTGGTGTTGCCGGTGGCATCGTGGTCAGGCGATATCTCGACCACGTCGAGCCCGACCAGCGAAACACCCGCTACGCCGCGCAGCAGCGACAACGCCTCGAAGCTCGTGAGTCCACCGGGCACGGGCGTTCCCGTACCCGGTGCGTAGGCCGGATCGATCGCGTCCATGTCGAACGAGAGATACGTGGGGGCGCCGTTGTGAAAGCGTGCGAGTCGCGCTTTTACGCGTTCGAGATCGCGCTTCACCTCGTCGATCATCACGATCTCGAAGCCCGCCTTCTCGGCGAAGGCCAGGTCGTGCGCCTCCGTGAATGGACCCCGAATTCCGATCTGCACGACGTCGTGGGTGCGCAGCAGCCCTTCTTCGACGGCGTTTCGGAAGATGGTGCCATGGTGAACGTTGAAGCCCCAGGCTGGACCGTACGTGTCGCTGTGCGCGTCGAAGTGGATCAAGCCCAGCGGTCCGTGAATCTTGGCCAGGGCGCGCAGCCCCGCGAGCGAGACCGTGTGATCGCCACCGACCATGGCCGGGATGGCACCTGCCTGCGCGATCTCCGACAGCCGCTCCTCGATGCGTCGCAGCGTCTCGTCCACCGAGAGCGGGACAGCCGCTACATCACCACCGTCGCAACACTTGAGGTGATCGAACAGATCGAGCCCGGGGTCCGGATGGAAGCCACGCGTGAGCGCGCTGGCGGCCCGCACGCCTCGTGGGCCGAAGCGAGCACCGGGGCGATAGCTCGTGCCACCGTCGAAAGGCGCGCCCACGATCATCACGTCGACGTCGCGCGGATCATCGTGCACAGGCAGTCGGAGGAAGCTCGGCACGCCCGCGAAGCGCGGCACCTTGCGCGTAGGGACGGGCCGAAAATCCTCGGGCTTGCTCACGGGAACACCCCTCGCAGGGCATAACAATCCGCGAGGCTCTTCAGGGCCAGACCATAAGCCGCGATGCGCATCGAGATACGACGTTCTCGCGCCATGTCCCGCACCGCACGGTAGCTGCGGATCATCGCCGTCTCCAACTTGAGGTCGACCTCCTGCAGGTTCCAGCGCTCGTTGCGTTTGTTTTGCAGCCACTCGTAGTAGCTCACCGTGACACCACCCGCGTTCGCGAGCACGTCGGGGATCACGTCGATGCCGCGCGCCTCGAGACCGGCTTCACCCTCGGGGTTCACCGGGCCGTTGGCACCTTCCGCTACCACCTTCACCTGGAGCAGCTTGGCCTCTTCGGGGCCCACCTGATTCTCGAGCGCACCGGGCACGAAGAAGTCCGCCGGCGTACTGAAGAAGTCCTCGCGAGACACCGCTTCGGCCGGTCCGAAGCCCGCCACCGAACCCGCGCGCTTCACGTGGTTGGCCAGCTCGTACACGTCGAGCCCGCGGTCGTTGCGCAAGCTCGCGGCGTGGTCGCTCACCGCCACGACCTTCACACCCATGGCGTCCAAAATTAGGCCCGCATGGGAGCCCACGTTGCCGAAGCCCTGGATGATCACGCGGGCACCGTCGAGCTTCACGTCGTGATCGCGCGCCCACTCCACCAAACAGTGCACCACGCCTTGGCCGGTGGCCTTCACGCGCCCGACGGAACCACCACAAGCCAGGGGCTTCCCCGTGACCACGGCGCGCTGGGCGTTCTTCATGTTGCCCATCGTGCCGTTCATATAGGTGTCCATCAGCCACGCCATCTCTTGCGGACCCGTGCCCACGTCGGGCGCGGGGATGTCGTGATCCGGGCCGATGTTGCTGCCGAGCTCGTGTGTGAAGCGCCGCGTCAAGCGCATGCGCTCGCCCTCCGAGAGGTGTCGGGGATCGCACTTGACGGCGCCCTTGGCTCCCCCGAACGGGATGTCCATCAGGGCGCTCTTCCAGGTCATCATGGCGGCGAGCGCGCGCACTTCGTCCAGATTGACGTCCGGATGGTAACGAATGCCGCCCTTGTAGGGGCCGAGGATGTTGTTGTGCTGGATTCGATAGCCAGTGAACATCTGCAGCTTACCGCTGTCCATGCGCACCGGGAAATGCACGATGAGTTCCGTCTTGGGCTGCGAGAGCATGGCCGAGACGTCGCTCGGGAGCTCCACCACGTGCGCAGCGCGCTCGAGATAGCTCTGGATTACCCTGAAAAAAGCGTAGTGCGCTTGCGTCATGCCAAACCACCTGCGTTCTACGGGACTCCTTAACGCTAACACGGACCCGCTAGACCCTCGCAGCAAGCTTCGGGATCCAGTGCTTCGTTCCCGTGAGCGGAGCGAACCTCCGCGGTGGGGGCCGTCATTTGTCTTGCTGCGTCGGGCGGGGGAGGGCGTGCGCTCCCCTGAACGACATGGGTGGGCGCGGGTAGGCGAGGGAGCAGCGAAAACAGGGACGGCCGCTAGATCACATAACGCTCGGGCACGAGCAGACCCGTTGCGAGAAGTTCGTGAAAGCCGGCGTCGTCCATGCCCAGCTGAACACGCGCCACGGTGTCGCCGCCGAGCTCGGCGAGCGCGCGGCCCACCGCGGCGGGCAATTCGAGCAAATCCACATCCTGGGCACCGCTGCGCAGCACGCCGAGGAAGCGCGGCTCGGCGAGTCTGGGTACCCGCCTGGCTTCGGCGCCAGAGATCCCGAGCACGTCGTGGTCCATGCGCACCACCTCGGCGCCTGCGGCGAGACGCACGTGATCCGTGACGCCTTCCTCGAACGGTAGCGTCTGGGTGATCTGGTCCCGTGGGCCCACGTGAGTGATGGCCGCTTCGATGGTGGCCAGGTCCGCGAGCGGGCCGCCGCGCGTCTTGCCGACGAAGCGCGCGAAGCGCCGTCCGATGGGAGAGCGCTCGGGTACATCCTCACGCGAGAAGGCCAGGCAGGTCGCCGCGAACTGCTTGCCGAGTGCGTCACGCGTGTTCGGGCAGGCCGACACGATGCCCTCGCCGAGTTGTTCCACGTCATGCCCGAGCTCAAGAGGCAGCTCGTAGCCCACGGCAAACAGCTCCTCCACGGGCGCAAGCCCCACCAGTTTGGGTGCGCGCCTGCCCAAACTCGCGCGCAGGGCCCGATAGCCCTGCGCCGCCTGCTCGAGTCCGGCCTCCGTGCGTCGTCGTGCGAGCGCGTCGATCACCTTGTCGAGCTCGTTGGCCAGCGCGCCTTCGAACTGTGCGCGCACCGTTAGCAAGCGATAGCCCACGTCCTGGGCCGCATAGTCCCAGCGCGAGGAGCGCCACGGCGTCAGCTTGGTGTTCTCCGTCAACGCCGAGCACACCTCGAGCACGCGGTTCTCCAGCGCCTCCAAGCTGTCGTGATGTCCCTGATGTCGCCCGAAGAACTGGGCCACGAAGCGCTCCATTTCGGGCGCGCGCAGGCGTGCTCCGTGGGCCCGCGCGTAGGCCAGCCCATCGCTCGCCAGATCGATGGTGGCGAAGCGGGTGCCATGGGGCTGACCGCTCTTGATGGCGCGACGAATCGCACCGAGCTCTCGCTTTACGAATGCGCGTCCCTCACGCATGAAGCGCTCGGCGCTCTTCGACCAGGGGGCGGGCCCGAGCAGTGCGATCTCTTCGCAGGCCGCGCAGTGGCCCTGAAACAGCGGGCCCTGCCCGCGGTGACGCTCGCACTTCTGGAGTCCGGCTTCGTCGAAGAAGTACCAGAGCGCCACGGGCAGAAGTTCGGCCAGCCAGGCCCCGAGCGCATGAAAGAGCATGCTCGCTTCGGGGTGATACGCGAACCCCACCAGCGCGTGGCAGAGCTCGTGAGCCGTCCACTTCGCCCGGTGGCCCGGATGAAAGCTCGCGATCAGGAGATCGTGCCTGAACGCCTGATACTTGGGCTCCGCGAGCTGCCCCCCGACCCACCCGCCGTTCTCCTCTTCGGGCAGGTCCGGGTTCGACCATTGAACAGGCTGTGGGAGTCTCCGTCGGTGTTCATAGTGCGCGAAGAAAAGACCCGATTGCGTGGCCAAGCGGGCCACCGTGTGAGCCGCTCGCGAGCGCGTGTGCTCGGGAGCCGGCGACCCTTCAACATTCACCAAAGCGGGGACTTTCATACACCTGCCGATAACGTCGAGACTTTCCCTACACGAATCAGGGGTGAAGCCAACGCGGATACATGGGCAAAATTGACCGCGCGCGGACTAAATCGCCAGATCACCCATGTTGGACGGGTCGATTCGTGCTCAATAGGCGGCCTTTGTGCCCGGCCTGTGATAAATCGGCAACGCCGAACGGGGTTCGGGGCTTCCTTTAGGAAGTCGTTACAGCAGCGAGGAAATCTTGTCTCTTCTTGAAATCGCGCGCGATCAGGGCTTTGCGAGAGCCGAAGACACGCACGTCGGTCTGATGGACCGGGTCGCCGAGGAGGCTCGGGAGACCTTCCTTCAGCAGGCTGAAGCCATCGCTGCCATGGCCCAGCGGGTCGACCGCAGCTTTGGCCGAGCGGTCAGCCTCCTCTACGCCACCCCCGGCCACGTGATCACCATGGGCATGGGCAAGTCCGGCCACGTGGCTCGCAAGATCGCCGCCACCCTCGCTTCCACCGGCACCCCGTCCTTCTTCGTTCACCCCGCGGAGGCCTTCCACGGCGACCTCGGCATGGTGACCGATCGTGATACGGTCCTGGTCTTCTCCTACAGCGGTGAGACCGAAGAGGTCCTGCGGCTGCTGCCGCACCTCAAGCGTGCTGGCGTGTCGGTGGTGGCCCTGGTTGGTTGCACCGAGTCCACCCTGGCGCGCGCCGCTCACGTGGCGCTCGACGTCTCGGTGGAGCGCGAGGTTTGTCCCAACAACCTGGCGCCCACGAACTCCACCCTGGCCGCGCTGGCCATGGGCGATGCCCTGTCGGTGGCCCTGATGCGCGCCAAGCAGTTCGGCGCCGAGGACTTCGCTCGTTTCCATCCCGGTGGCGCGCTCGGTAAGCGCTTGCTCACCCGGGTTTGCGACGTGATGCACCGTGGCTCGCTGCCCCTGGTGCGCCTCGACACGACCGTCCGCGAATCGCTGTTCACCATCACCCGCGGCCGTTTGGGCCTGGCTTTGGTGATCAAGGGCAAGTCCCTGCAAGGCATCGTGACCGACGGCGATCTGCGTCGCTCGATGCAGAAACACGAAGATGTGCTCGACCTGCCCGTGCAGGCCGTCATGAGCCCCAACCCGGTTTGCATCAGCGAACACGCGCTCTTGAGCGAGGCCGAGGAGCTGATGCGCCAGCGCAAGCTCAAGGCACTGGTGGTGGTGGACGGTGCCGGTCGCCCGGTGGGAATCGTCGAGATCTTCCAGCGCTAGGCTAAGCTGACCTGCCATGAGTCTCGCGCGGGGAGCGTTCATCCAGCTCAATGTGATCCACGCGCTGGTGCTCCGAGAGACGCGCACACGTTTCGGAGAGCATCAGCTCGGATATCTGTGGGCGCTGATCGAGCCACTGCTGTGGATCGGCAGCTTTTGGGGCCTCTACACGGTGAGCAATCGCCCCGCGCCCCACAACCTCGAGGTCACGGGCTTCCTCGCGACCGGGGTGCTTACCTACGAGATTTTCGATAGCAATGTCGGGCGCATCGGCGATTCCATCAACGGCAATCGACCGCTGCTCTTCTATCCTCCGGTGCAGCCGCTCGATCTGGTGATCGCTCGGGCTTCGTTGGAGACGGCGACCCTGACCGCGGTGTTTTTCGCGGTCATGGGCGGCGAGTCGCTGCTGCGCGGCGAAATCACCCATATCGATAGCCTATTGCAGGTCTTTCTGGGCATCGCGCTGGCCGCCATGCTCGGGGCCTCGCTCGGGCTGGTGCTCTGCATGCTCGGCGTGCTGTCCAATGTGGTCGAGCGCTTGCGCGGCCCGTTGATGCGTCCCTTGTTCTGGGTTTCAGCGCTTTTCTACACCCTGGATGACGTACCCACGGACGTGCGGGAGTTGATGCTGTACAACCCGGTCGTACACGTGGTCGAGATCGTGCGAGACGGCTGGTTCCATCAGTACACGGCCAAGCACGCCGATCCGCTGTATGTTGTCTGGTTCATCCTCGGCTTTGGCTTTCTCGGGCTGTTGCTCGAGCGGGTGGTTCGCCGAAAAATCGAGCTTTCATGATCGAGCTCAAGAACGTCTACAAGACCTACCCGACGATCACCGGGCCGAACGTGGTGTTGAACAACGCCTCCATCAAGTTCGCCGATCGTCAGAGCATGGGCATCTTGGGGCGCAACGGAGCCGGCAAGTCCACCCTGTTGCGGATCGTGGCGGGCGTGGAGCAACCGGACGGTGGAGAGATCACGCGCACGGGGCGCATCTCGTGGCCGATCGGCTTCGGGGGCGGCTTCAGTCCCTCGCTCAACGGCGAGGAGAACTGCCGTTTCGTGGCGCGCGTGTACGGTGAGGACGTGGATCGCGTGGTGGAGGCCACCCGGGCGTTCGCCGATCTCGGGACCTATTTTTACATGCCCATCCGTACCTACTCCTCCGGCATGCGAGCGAGGTTGGCGTTCGGCTTGAGCATGGCGGTCGACTTCGACATCTACCTGGTCGACGAAGTCACCGCGGTGGGCGACGTGCACTTCCAGGAGAAGTGCCGTCGTGCGTTCGATGAGCGGCGCGAGCGATCGTCGGTGATCATCGTCTCCCACAGCCTGGAGACCATTCACAGCTACTGCACGCAGTGTGCGGTGCTCAACGCCGGCAAGCTCCGAGTCTTCGATAGCGTCGACGAAGCGGCCAAGGTGTACCAAGAGGTTTCTGCATGAGTTCTGCCCCGTTGGCTCAGGTCGAATCGGCCGCTCCTGCCGCGCCCTTGAGCGCCGCCGAAGTGGCGCGCCAGATGAGGCACAAGAAGGCGCGTCGCCTGGCGCGCAACCTCGCGCTCTGGGTCGGGCTCCCCACGCTGCTTGCGATGCTCTACTTCGGAGTCGTGGCCCGCAGTCAGTACGAATCCTCGGCCACCATCGTGCTCGGTGGCGCCAACCCCATGCACCAGGCCGTCATCCTGCGCGAGTACACGCTGTCGCGCGGCATGCTGCGGAGGCTGGAGAAAGAGCAGGGGTTCTCTGACCACTTCAAAGAGAACGGAGACGTTCTTTCCCGGCTCGGCAAGCGGGCGGGCACCGAGAAGCGCTTTGCGTACTTCAAGGACCACGTACGCATCGACTACGACCAGACCTCGCAGGTCATGAACATCAACGCGCGCGGCTTCACGCCCGAGGCGGCCAAGAAGTTCGCCAACGCCCTGCTCAGCATCTCGACCGAGTTCTTGGCCCAGAACTCACCGCCGGGGCAGAACGATCCTGGCGTCGTGATCGTGTCGCGCCCCGAGGCGCCCTCCGACTCGACCTATCCGCGGCGCATCTACGGCGTGGTGTCCACGTTCTTCGCGAGCCTGGCTCTGTTCGGCATCGGCTCGCTCTTGATCGCGTCGATCCGCGAGCACGCCCATTTCTAAGGAGTATTCGTGAAGCTGTCCAAGCACACGGTCGGCAACCGGGAACCCTTGTTCCTCATCGCAGGCCCCTGCGTGGTCGAGAGCGAAAGCCTCGTGATGCAGGTGGCGGAAGCCATGAAGAAGATCACCGAGCGCCTCGGCATCCCCTACGTGTTCAAGGCGAGCTACGACAAGGCCAACCGTACGTCGGCGAGCTCTTATCGTGGGCCGGGGATTGCGGAGGGGCTTCGCATCCTGGCCAAGGTCAAGGCCGAGCTGGGTCTCCCCGTGCTCACCGACGTGCACGAGGACACGCCCGTGGACGAAGTGGCCGACGTGGTCGACGTGCTGCAGACCCCGGCCTTCCTGGTGCGGCAGACCAATTTCATTCAGCGCGTGGCGCGCGCGGGCAAGCCCGTGAACATCAAGAAGGGCCAGTTCCAGGCGCCCTGGGACATGCAGCAGGTGGTCGACAAGTGTCGCGCCGTGGGCAACGAGCAGATCATGGTCTGCGAGCGTGGCGCGAGCTTCGGTTACAACACGCTGATCAGCGACATGCGCGGCCTGGCCATCATGCGCGGCACGGGCTGTCCGGTGGTCTTCGACGCGACGCATTCGGTGCAACAGCCGGGAGGCATGGGCAGCACCTCCGGTGGGCAGTCCCAGTACGTTCCGGTACTGTCGCGCGCTGCGGTGGCCTCGGGCATCGCGGGCATCTTCATGGAGACGCACCCGGATCCTTCCAAGGCCCTCAGCGACGGCCCGAACATGTGGCCCTTGCATCGCATGGAGGCGCTCCTCCAGCAGCTGGTCGAGATCGACCGCGTCACCAAGCGCCATCCGTATCTGGAAGAGGGCGCCTGAGCGATGATGCCCGCCGATCTGCGTGAGCGTTTGAGGGCCATCAAGCTTCTCGTGCTTGACGTAGACGGTGTGTTCACCAACGGCAGCCTGTACTACGGGCCCAGCGGCGAGTCCCACAAGCGCTTCCACGTGCGCGACGGCTTGGGCATCCGCATCCTCCAGCACTTCGGTGTGCAGATCGCGGTGATCTCCGCGCGCAAGTCTTCACTCGTGGAACAGCGCATGCGCGATCTCAAGATCGCGCACTGGCACACGGGGAAAGAAGACAAGCTCGAGGCGCTCGCCGAAGTCCTCGCTAGCTGCGGTTTGACGCTGGAGCAGACGGCCTATCTGGGCGACGACCTGCTCGATGTGCCCGTGATGCGCAAGGTCGCCCTGGCCCTGGCCGTGGCGGACGCCCATCCGTACACGCGGGATGCTGCGCACCACGTGACCTCGGCCCTCGGGGGCGAGGGGGCTATCCGCGAGGTGGCGGACGCTATCCTCGACGCTCAGCTCGGGCTCGCGACGGCCTATGAAAAGTTCCTGGCGGCTCTGACCAAGCCGTCCCGTTGATCTCCTGTCCGGGAGGAGCGATGTCGATGGATTTTCGCGTGGTGATTCCAGCTCGCTTCGGCTCGTCGCGCTTGCCGGGCAAACCGTTGCTTCCGATCGCCGGCAAGCCGATGATCGAGCACGTTTGGCAGCGCGCGCAGGAGTCGGGTGCCCGTGAGATCGTGGTGGCCACCGACGACGAGCGCATTTTACGGGCCGTCGAGGCGTTTGGCGGTCGCGCCGTGATGACCCTGCCGACCCACGCTTCCGGTACTGATCGGCTGGCGGAGGTGGCGCAGACGCTCGGCTGGCCCGAGCAAACCATCGTGGTGAACCTACAGGGGGACGAGCCGTTGTTGCCGGGGCGCTGGCTCGCGCGCATCGCGAGCCTGCTCGACCGCGAGACCCGCGCCGGCATCGCGACCCTCGCCACGCCCGTGACGAACCCCGTCGACATCGGGAATCCGAACGTGGTGAAGGTGGTGCTGGATCAGGAGAGCTTTGCGCTCTACTTCAGCCGAGCGCCGATTCCCTGGGTGCGCGACAGCTACGCTGCGCCCGGTGGCTTCAGCCTTGGGCACGACGTGCCGGTGCTGCGCCACCTCGGGCTCTACGCCTACCGCGTGGGCGCCCTGACGCGTGTGGCCAGCAGTCCGCTCGCGGCGCTCGAACGGGCGGAGGCACTCGAGCAACTGCGCGCCCTCCACTTGGGCATTCGAATCTGCGTTGAGGTCACCACGGAAAGCCTGGGACACGGTGTCGATACGGCATCGGACCTGGAAGCGGTCGCGGCCATCCTGCGAGCGCGGTAGCCTGGCGGGCGGGCGATGAAAGTCCTCTACTACCTCGAGCCGTACGTCGAATTCGGCAATCCGCTATTCCGCATGGCGACCATTCGCAATCATCTGGAGCCCGAGATCGCGGGCCTCCAGCTGGCGCGGGCGAGGGACGTTGAGGTGCGCCTCCTGTGCTCGGAGGCCGTGGCGGATGTGATTCGCGTCGAGGCTCGTTTGCCCGGTGTGCCTCTGGTGACCGTGGCGCAGGCCGAGTTGGAGCCGATTTATCCGGAGTATCTCGAGGCGTCGGCGCGCTTCTACGAGGGAAACTACACCGGCGCAGCGCTCGAGCGCGCCATGGCATTGTACCGACGAAAGCTCGGGGCCTACGAGCCCGACGTGATCGTCTGCTACGAGTCCAACGCGCCGTTCCTGGCCAAGCTCTTTCCGCGCGCATTGTTCCTTCACAACACGCTCGGCATCTTTTCGAGAGCGCCGTTTCCGGAGACGTCTGCGCTCGATCCATTCGGTATCGGCAAGGACTCGTACCTCTCGCGCTGCGGCACCCAGCTCACGGCGCTCGAACTCTCGGGGGCGCAACGAGCTCGGCTGGAGCGCTTGAAGGAGAGCGCGCAGCGCGCGCAGGTGGAGCGGAGCCCGCTTGCCCGGGCTGCTTTGCGGCAGGGGTACGAGCGCGTGGTGCTGCTGCCGCTGCAGGTCTCCAAGTACTTCATGTTCGACGAGAACCTCCCTGAAGAACTTCGGGGCGTCGACCAGCTGGGCCTGCTCGAGCGCGTGCTCGAAGGTGTCGACCGAAAGATCGGCGTGTGCGTTACCATGCATCGTTCGGAGGCGCGCTTGCTCACGCCGACGCGCTGCAAGGAACTGCGCGCGCGCTTTCCCCACTTCCTCTACGACCCGGACGTGCAGCGGGTTCCCTGGCCTTCGCAGCACGTGCTTCCTCACGTGGACGGCGTGGTCACGGTCTCTTCGGCGGTCGGGCTCTTGGCGATGCTCTGGGATCTCCCGATCGTGGGCCTGGGGCGTTCGCACGTGGCCGCCATCGCATCCAGTCGTTCGCTCGCGGATTTGCCGAGCTTGCTCTCGAACCCACCGCACGGTGCCCGCGACGGGGCGCTCTATCATCTGCTCACGACCTACTACCCGCAGATGGACCGCTTCCACCATCAAGGAGACTGGTATCGGGGCTTTCTGGCGGACTGTCACGCGCGCAAGGACGAGCCGTGTCGCCTCGGATTCTTCCGTGAGATCGCCGATCCGGACCAAGTCTTCGAGGGCCTCATCCAGGGCCTGCGCGCCGACGAGGCGAACTCTGCAGCGAGCGCGACGTCCATGAAGGGCACGATGGGAACGAGCCAGGGTGGGGCGCTGCGCAGCAAGCTGCAGCAGGCGGACGTGGTGTCGTTCGACGTATTCGACACGCTGGTGACGCGCCCGCTCTCGGAGCCGAACGCGCTGTTCGACTTGATCGCAGAGCCGGCCAGTCAAGCCTTGCTTCGTCATGGCGTGCGCATCGAGGACTTCGGCGAGTTCTCCGAGCTGCGCCGGCAGGCCGCCAAGCATGCGTCGGCCGAGGCCCTCGAGAGCGGCTCCGAGGAATACAACCTCTTGCTGGTGTACGGGTGGTTGGTCCGCAAGCTCGGCGCTCCGCAGGCCTTGGTCGAGGAGCTCAAGGCCATCGAAGAGCAGGCGGAACTCACCATCGCGTTGCCGCGCGAGGCGGGGCGCGAGGCCTATCAGCAGGCGTTGAACCTGCGCAAGCGCGTGCTCTTGATCTCGGATACCTATCTGGATTCGCGCTTGGTGGCCGACATCGTGAAGCGCTGCGGCTACACGGGGTTCGAGCGACTCTTCGTGTCGTCTGACTTCGGCAAGCTGAAGCGCACGGGGAACCTCTACGGGCAAGTTCGGCTGCTGGTGGGGGCCGGGCAGCGTTGGCTCCACGTCGGAGATAACTCGCTCTCGGATGTACGCGTGCCGGAGCGGCTCGGGATTGGCGCCTATCATCTGTCGAGCGCCACCACGCACTACGCCAACGATCCGCTGGTGCGGGCTGCCTTGCCGTCCAAGCCTGGCACGAGCTTGGGCGCACGCATCGCAAGCGGCGTGATCGCGCGCAAGTTCTTCGACCGGCCTACCGCGAGTCCGCGAGAAGCCCGCTTCGACGGCAGCCCCTATCGACTCGGCTTCGAGGCGGGGGGGCCGCTCTTCCTGGGGTTCGCCAGCTGGATCCTCGAGGAGGCCCGGCGCGACGGCATCACGGATCTCTATTTCCTCGCGCGCGACGGGCTCGTGCCGAAGCAGGTCAGCGAGCTCTTGCTCGAGGGCGGTGGGGAAGGGCCGGCGACGCACTACATCTGGGCCTCGCGTCGGGCCTATCTCACCGCGGCGCTCGAGACTCCCTCCGACGTGCTCTCGACCCTCGGCTTGCTCTTCCGCACCGCGACGGTGCGCAGCTTCTTCGGTGAGCGTTTCGGGCTCGAGGAAGCGGCGCTGGTGCCCGGATCGCTGAGCGCGGCGGGGTTCGGTTCCATCGATGATCCCATCGTTCAAGACGATGCCACGGACATGGCACGCCTGCGCACGTTGGTGCTGGCCAATGTGGACGGCGTCCTCGCTCGTGCGAGCCAGGAGCGTGAGCTCTTGATGGGCTACTTGAGGGAGCGCGGACTGTTCGATCCGCACCGCAAGATCGCGCTGGTGGATCTCGGTCACAACGCGTCACTGCAGGTGGCGCTCGCGCGCCTCTCGGGCCGCAAGGATCTCGTGGGGTACTACTTCGCGACCTTCAAGGGCGCGCGAGGTCCCTACCTGCAAGGGCACGCTCTGAAGAGTTACCTGATCGAGTTCGAGGACGCCGCGCGCAGCGATCATCCCTATGCCCGCAACCTGGGGGTCTTCGAGTTCCTGTTTCTGCCCCCCGAGCCTTCCTTCATGCGCTTCGAGCAGACGTCGCAGGGAGAGCGGCGGCCCGTGTTCGCCGAGGTCGACGAGCGGCCTCGCTTCGACGTGGTGCGGGAAGTGCAGCGCGGAGCCCTCGATTTTGCCAGGGACGCCGTGCAGGCCAGCCTCGGACAGCGGCAGGCGCTCGGCATGTCGAAGAACGAGGCGACGCGTTCTTTCGCCAAGTACTGCGTCGAGCCCGACTTGGCCGACGCCGAGCTGTTGAACGGTATCGGTTTCGCGAGCGGTCTCGGCAGTCGCGACGTGCACTACCTGATCGCGCCAGTGAGCTTCCACCAACACCGTGTCAATGAGAGCTGGTGGCGGATCGGCGCGGAGGTGGTGGTCGGTCTGCGGTCGAGCAAACCGAGCGCGCTGGGTGACGCGGGGGCCTGGAAGCGCAAGCTGCTGAAGCTCCAGCGCGATCCCGGGCGCTTCTTGTCGGACATGCGGCTCGTGCGCAAGTTGCGCGAGTTCGTGGACTGAAGCGGAGTCTTATCGCTTGGGCGTGCGCAGGCGCGTGGCGAGCTTTTTGGCCTTGTAGGCGAGCGTGGAGCGTTGCAGTACGGTGATGCGCTCGGCCAAGCGAGAGAGCTCCTTGGACACGCGCTCGACCTCGGGGTCCAGCGTCGGCGCGGCGATCTTGCGCGCCTCGAGACGTGAGGCTGCGCGCAGGGCATGGCCCTGCCAGTCGGGTCTTAGCGCGCTCGCGGCCATCTCCGTGCGCACGAGGAGCTGCAGACGCGCGAGCTTGAGCTCCGACACCTCGAACGGGAGCAAGTAGGCATCGGGCGCGCGGCGCATGTCAACGAACGAGCTGGCCAAGTCGAAGGCATTGAAGAAACTCTTGTACGCCGGCCGGGAAGCGAGCGTCGGTGCATGCTCGCCGCGATAGACGAGCGTCGGCTTGTGGTGACGTTGGAGGTCGAGCAGCGTGGTCGAGACGCAGCTGACGCCGAAGGCACACTGCGGGACGAGGGCCTCGGCCGGCAGCTCGCGTTCGAAGCTCACGTTGCGCAGACGATAGTCCTCCAGCAGGGCCAAGGCGCTCTCGGCATCATCGCGCCGAAGCTCCCCCGGGTGCGGTCGAAACACGAAGTGCAGATCGGGCTGGTGCGCTGCCAGCTTGAGCACGGCGATCGCGAACTGGTGACGATCGCGCTCGGGCACGCGATCGCTGCTCGTGACCAGGACGAAGCCAGTGCGCCCGGGAGTCTGTGCGGGGCGACAGGCGGACTTCAGATAGCCGATCCCGTCGTCGCCCTCCCAGCGCAAGAGCTGCCTGGCGCCGTGTCCGATGGCGAAGGCGTGAGGTTCATCGAATTGAAGGAAGCGATGCTGAATTTCGAGGGTGGATAGCCCGATCTCCCGGAACAGTTCCAGCAGCTCGAGGTTGTCGAGATTCTCGGGGCGGCGCGCGCCGGAGAACACCACCAGCAGAGCGAAGTTGTTGGGGTTGAGCGCACACAGGGCTGCGTCGTGGCCGGCGATGGGGAACTTGCCCGCGTGACGCTTGGCCAGGAGCTCATCGGCGAACAGCACGAAGCAAGCCTGGGGTGCCACGGCATCGATGAAGCAGGCGGCCAGAGAGACCTCCTCTTCGCGGCGCACACTAACGAGAATCATGGGGACCTCGGGACGGGAGCAAGGCTGAACTCGTGCTCGCGGGCGGACAACAGGGCATGCAGTTGATCACGGAAGGTGTCGCCACGGCTGGCCACAGTGTGATGGTCGAGCACGTCGCGGTGAGCGGTTTGGGCCAGGCGTCGTAGCAGCTCGGGCGAGTCGTAGAGGGCGCACAGGGCGTCGTGCCAGTCGCGCTCGGTCTCGGCGAACATGCCGTTCTCGCCAGCGCGGATCAGGGCGCGGAACTCCTGGCGGGGGCTGGCGATCACCGGCACGGACACGAGCCCGCACTCCAGGTATTTGAGGGCCGACTTGCAGTCGTTGAAGGCGGTGTCCTCGAGCGGAACCAGGCACGCATCATGGCTCGCGACGAAACCGGGGAGCTCGGTCATCGGTAGCTTCGCCACGGCCTGCACCTGCGGGAACGCGCGGGCTTCCCAGGGGAGATCGAGCGGTCCTAGCAGGGTCAGGCGCACGTCCGCGTGCGTCTCCAAGAAACGCCACAGGGCGGGTGCCAGGGCACGGAAATCGGCGTCGTGGGTCTTGGTGCCGGTCATGAACAGGATGCGCTCGAGCTTGCGCGGCACCTTTGCGAGCGGGCGCATGGTGGTCTCGTCGACGGCGTTGCGAGAGACCATGGCGGGGATGCCGAGTCCATCGAGCTCGTGACGCAGGCGCTCCGTGGACACGAAGACCTGGTCGAACGCAGGCAAGAGACGCAGCGTGTTGCGTTGGGTCTGGAGGATCCATACCAGCGCGGCCTGGTCCTGCTTGTTGAGGGCCTTGGTGCGCATGTAGCCCGTGTTGCGGGCCTCCCAGGGCGTGAAGATGCGGTCGTCGAGATCGCCGCACACGAGCTTTCCGTAGCTGCGCGCGCGCTCGATGAGCTCGATCGTGCCGGGCTGCCAGGTGCAGCGGGACAGGATCACCGCGTCGGCGGCCTTCAAGTCCGCTGGCTTGGCGTCGCCCCAAAACATGACCCGCGCCTTGGCCCCAGCCTGGACCAACTCCTTGGCCTTGAACACGCAGCGATAGATGCGGCTTCCGTCCTGCTCGCGTTGTTCGCCGGACAGTAGGAGGACCTGGAGCTGGGGCTTGGAAGTCGGCATGGAGGTGGGGCCAATCGGCACTCGCCCGATATCATACATGAATCCCGCTGGCCACGGGACCTGCTAAGGGTGCCGGCGCAGCCGTGGTGCGGGCCTGCTGCCCGCGCGGATGCGGTTGGCGTTCACGGCGCCTTCTTGTTATCACCGCTGCTCCGTTTTCACTGCGCTCGAGCGGTGAGTTAAAGGCGCGATGCTTCACGACTTGCCCAGCTACCGTAGGCGTTGTCGGTCGGTGATTGGCCTCGAGGATCTCACGATGGTCCTGGCCGTCCGGCTGCACCAGGGCAATCCCTGGCTGCTCGACCGCATCACGGTCCTTCGCCAGCACTACCGTGAGCTTCCTGCCACCGTGGTGGTCGACTTCGGCTCGGCCGAGCCGTTTCGCTCGCAGCTCGCGTCCGTGTGCGCTGCGAACGGACTCATCTACGTCTTCGAGGACGACCAGGGGACCTACTCGGCGGCCCGAGCGCGCAACCTCGGTGCCCGGGCTAGCCAGACCGCGTTGCTGTTCTTCAACGACGTGGACTGCTTTGGCGAAGCCGACTTGTTCGAGCGCCTGGTGGAGCACGCCAATCGCCTCGAGATGGGGAGCTACCTCGAGCAAGTGGTGAACCTGCCCGTGTACTCTCTGGGCGAGGACGAGACAAACGAAGTGTGGAGCGCACCGCCCGCCGTGCGCGGGGAGCTCCTGGCGCGCGGCATGATCCGCAAGGCCTACCAGCGCTTCGATACCCAGGCTTACCAGTACGTGGACCCGGCTTCGAACTTCTTCCTGATCCGGCGCGACTTCTTCGAGCTGGTCGGGGGCTACAACGAGAGCTTCCGCGGACATGGTTCGGAGGACTTCGAGTTCTTCCTTCGACTCGCACACTACACCGATCAGTTTCCCTTGCCGGAAGCCTTCGAGCGCGACCTCTATTCGCCAGCCAACCCTGCTTTCTTCGGCCACAAGCTGTATCGCGGCTTTCGGCGCTACATGGAGTTGATGGCCTTCCAGGCCGAGTGCGCCGGCCTGCGCGTCGCTCACCTCTACCACGCGCGCGGACAGGGCAGCTGGTACGAGCAGAAGGACCGCGGAAAACGCCGCTTTGCCGAGCAGATCGAGGGCTACCGCAAGAGCCCCAGCCAACTGCTCGAGCGTGACTGGCTGCCGCGCGAGAAGCGCGCGCTCGTCCTGCTCAAGCACGAACAGCAATATCAGTACTTCCTGCCGTTGCGTCTGCTCGGCTACCGGCTGCAGCTCATGTTGTCAGGCGACGCCGAGAGCGAGGGGCGCGCACGCCAGGCGCTCGAGTCGGGGCAGGTCGACGTGGTGGCCGTGTTCAATCCCTACATGGGATCTCACAAGGAACTTTGGCCGTGGGTCGAGCGGGCACGGGCGAAGGGCGTGAAGCTCCTGGTCACCGACCGCGGCATGCTGCCGGAGAGCTGGTTCTTCGCCGAAGACATGCCCTACGGCGACTCCGAGTACACCCAGCTCGATCCCGCGCGCTGGCTCTTCGACGAGGAGGAACTGGGAGATCGCCCGCGAGTACGCGCGCACGCTGCGCAAGGGAGGGGTCACGCTCGAGCAAAACGGGGACTTCGAAGCCACGGTCGCCCGACGTAGGGGCCCGGCAGGGCAGCTCTGCGTGCTCATCCCACTGCAGCTCGACGATGACGTGGCAGTGACCTTTTTCCACGCCGCGCACGAGCCTTACGCCAAGTTCGTGGCCGACATCGCCCAGGTGGCCAAGGCGCATCCCCAGGTGCGCTTCCTGGTGAAGACGCACCCGCTCTCCAAGCGGCCCTTCGAGGCCCGCGCCGAGAACATCGTGGTGTGCGACAGCGATGACAACATCCATGCGCTGATCGAGCTGTGTGATGCCCTGGTCTGCTTCAACAGCGGCGTGGGCTTTCTCGGCTTGATCCACGAAAAGCCGCTCGTGACGGTGGGTAACGCATTCTACAACCTGCCTGGTACGGGGCAGCGTGCGAGCGCCTTGGCGCAAGCCTTGGCGCAGGTCGTGGCCCAGCGCAGCGCGCCCGAACCCGAGCTGATGACCCGCTATCTGGCCTGGCACCTCTTCCACAAGTACGCCTTCTTCAAGGCGACCTCCGAGATCCAGGAGCTGCGCACGCGCCGCGCCCATCACTACCGGAACCTGCTTCCTTATCAGCTCGCGGGAGACCAGCTGGCCTCGCTCCGCGCCTCGGTGGATTACCGCTTCGACCCCGCGTCTTACGCAGCGGGCAAGCTCGTGGTCTCGGCCAGCCCGCTCGCAGGGGGGGTCCGCCTCAGAAACGAGGGCTCCTTGCTGCTGCGCAAGCTGCGCAAGCTGGCCCGAGACCCAAGGCGCTTCGCGCGCGATTCGAAGCTGGGGCGCAAGATCCTGGGGTGAGAGGGAGTCTTCTCCGTGGCGTCGGGGCATGCCTCTGCTACCGCCTTGGAACGAGGAACCTGCTTGCTTCGCCTTCTCGCAATCTGGTCTGGCTTGTTTCTGCTCCTGGTGGGCTGTGGCTTGTCGGTGGCGTTCGTCCTGGAGCGCTTGGGAGGGGATCGCTTTCGCAGACCCGTGACGACGACTCAGGCCTTCTGGTTCGGCTACGTGATCACGATCGCCTTTTTGCAGCTGTGGTCGCTGGCGTTTCCGATTCGGCTACCGGCCTTGCTGGTGCTCGTGGGCTTGAGCGCACTCGGGTTCTTCGTCTCGGGGGATCCGCTCCGAGCCCGGCTGCGGGCCTGGCGTCACCGACCCCGTCGCGTGTTGGCGTTGAGTGCGTTCACGATCGTCATCGCCGTCGTGGTGGCGTTGTATGCGGTTAACACGGTCATCTGGTACGACACGCACCTGTACCATCTGCAGGCCGTCAAGTGGGCACGCTTCCACCCGGCCATACCGGGCATCGCCAACCTGCATAGTCGGCTGGCTTTCAACAACAGCATCCATCTGTTCGCGGCGATGACGGAGTCGTTCTGGAAGGCGCAGTCGTCCCATATTGCGCTCGGCTTCCTGACGACCGTCGTGCTCGTGCAGCTGGTCGCCCCACTGATCCAGCGCGTCGACCATCGTCAAGGTCGGCGCTCCGTGGCGTTCGCTCTGGTGATGGTGCCGTTCCTCCTCAGTCGCTTGCCGTCCCAGGAGGTCAACTCACTGTCCACGGATCTGGCGCTGGAGCTGCTCTGCATCGCATTCATCATGGAGCTCTTGCGCTTCGACTCCCGGCGCGAGGTTGGGCTGCAGCTCGCGCTCCTCTTGGGGCTGGCCGCGGCGGCCACGACCACCAAGCTCGGGGCGCTCGCGCTCGCGATGACGGGCCTCGCGCTCGCGGGGTTCGTGCTCCGCAAGGGAGGCCATGGCGCACGCACCCTGCTGGCGGTGGCTCTACCGTCCGCACTGGTCGCCGTCGGCTACGTCGCGCGCCATGGCGTGCTTTCGGGTTGGTTGCTGTTCCCGGTGCCGGTCGCTCAGCTGCCGGTGTCGTGGGCCTACGCGCGCGAAGATGCGATCGCGTTGTTCCGTTGCATCGAAAGCTGGGCAAAAATCCCCGGTGTGACGCCTGATGAGGTCCTCGACCACGGCTTCCGGCACTGGTTCGATCCCTGGTTCAGGCGGATCCAGGGCTCGCGCGAGCTCTTGCTGCTCGCGATCAGCGTGCTGTTCGCGCTGCTGCGCTTCGCGTCCCCCCGCGGGAAAGCCTCGGTGGTCGATCGCTTTGCCATCGGCGGCGTGGCTCTGTCCCTCATGTTCTGGTTTCGCGGGGCCCCCGATCTGCGCTTCGGGGCGGTGTTCTTCTGGTTGCTGTTGGCCGTGTTGCTCGTCGAGCCTGTGGCCCGCATCTGCCAGACCCAGGCGGGGGCAGTGGTGGCGCTCGGCCTCAGCCTGGCGCTCGCCAACTGGGCAGGCGGCATCAGGGTCGGCTTCGAGCTCCCCGCGTCCCTGACCGACATTCCGCCGATCACTCCGATGGCCGCCACGAAAAAGGTCGAGCTGTCCCCGGGGTTGATCTCCTATGTGACCCTGGATGGTGGGGACCAATGCAGCAATTCCCCGCTACCCTGCACACCGTACCCCCTCGGGCAGCGGTTGCGGGAGGGCAAGAACTTGAGGGCTGGTTTCCTGGCCAAGCCTCGCTAAATCTCACCGCGGAAAGACGGCGATGACTCACGGCATGAACGACTTGCGAAAGCTCTCAATCCTGATCCCGATCTACAACGAGAAGCGTTGGGTCGAGGAGATCGTACGGCGCGTGCTCGCGGCGGACTGTCGCGGACTCGAGCGCGAGCTGGTGATGGTCGATGACTGCTCGACCGACGGCACCAGCGACATCCTGAAGGCATTGGCCGCCAAACATCCCGAGATCAGCCTGTTCAAGCAGCCGGTCAACCAAGGCAAGGGCGCGGCGGTCCGCAGGGCCATCGAGGAAGCCACCGGTGATCTCATGTTGATCCAGGACGCGGACCTCGAATACGACCCACAGGACTACCCCACGCTGCTGCAGCCGCTCCTGGACGGCAAGGCCGACGCGGTGTTCGGGAGCCGATTCCTCGGGGGGCCGCATCGAGTGCTCTACTACTGGCACTCCGTGGGTAACAAGGTGCTCACCACGCTGAGCAACATGTTTACCAACCTCAATCTCACGGACATGGAGACCTGCTACAAGGTGTTCCGCTCGGACCTGCTCAAGGGCATCAAGATCGAACAGCAGCGCTTCGGCATCGAGCCCGAGATCACGGCCAAGGCTGCCCGGCTCGGCGCCCGGATCTACGAAGTCCCGATCTCCTACGCTGGTCGCACCTATGCCGAGGGTAAGAAAATCGGTTGGAGGGACGGCGTGAAGGCCCTCTACTGCATCGTCCGCTACCGGGCCTGAAAGCCCCGCGTCTCCGCCTGAGCCCGGCGTGGCCGCGCGTCGGCACCTACCAGGAATTCCCCGGGTAATTCGCCAGCCGAGGGCCCGTGCGCGGGTCTGCTTGTCGCGCTATAGCCGAACACGCTCGAGGGCTGAGCTGTAGGGGTTGGGCGATGGCGAAAGGGACCGGAAAGCGCGGAAATTCAGGGTCGGCTGCTCACCCACAAGCAGAGTCGATCTCCGAGTCGCCGCTGGTGTCCGTCGTCATTCCTTCCTACAACCACCGCCGCTTCATCGGTAAGGCCGTCGACTCGGTGCTGCAGCAGTCGCACCAGAACGTGGAGCTCATCGTCATCGACGATGGCTCGTCCGACGGCTCGGCCGAGCTCTTGCGCGAGGCCTACGGCAGCGACCCTCGCGTGCAGCTACGGGCGCGGGAGAATCGCGGTGCCCACGCCACCCTCAACGAGGCGGTTGGGCTCGCACGCGGAGAGTTCGTCACGATCTTGAACTCGGACGACCTCTACCTTCCCACGCGCCTGGAGCGCTTGGTTCAGGCGGCGAGGCAGCACGGAGGCCACCCCTTCTTCGGCATCACCGGGGTGCGCATCGTCGACGAGCGCGATGAGCCGCTGCCCGTGAGCGGTCCCACCCGCTACTACGCTTCGGTGCTCGACAAGTTCGAGGGACGTCCGGCGGCGGCCGCTTTCTGGGTCGGCAACCTCGCGATGACAACCTCCAACTTTTTCTTCTCGCGTGGGCTGCTGGAGAAGGTCGGGACCTTTGCCCCCCTGCGCTACACGCACGACTGGGATTGGGCGCTGCGTGCATCCGAGGTCGTGAGCCCGGTTCGGCTCGACGATGTGCTGCTTTGCTACCGTGTCCACGGCACCAACACCATCGCCGAGGGCAACATGTGGAAGCACGTGTCCGAGAACGCCTACGTCTTCGCCAGCGCCATCAAGCGCGCTGGCATCGAGCGCATGGCGGAGCGCGCTGGCGTGAGTCCTCACGAAGTCATGCAGGCCATGTTGGCCAACGAGAGCTTCGGGCCCGTCCCCACGCTGTTCTTGCTCGGCCTGGGCAAGTCTCCCGAGGAGCTCACGCAGCTGCTCGAGCGGGGCGCCCTGGAAGAGATGCTGCCCAAGCTGGTGGGGCGCTCACGGGTCGATACGGATCTCATGTTGTCGGCCGAACACCTGCGTCACAAGTTGGGTGACAAGCCGGCCCATGCGTCGCCGAAGCCCGCGGCCAAGAAGGCCAAGCCCAAGGGACCGCTCACCGCACTGCGCGCCGCGGGCAAGCGCGTGCGGAAGAGCTTGCGAAGCGCCCTCTCCGAGAAGCGCAAATGACGATGACGCCGCCCGGCAAGGACCGCGTCACGACGCTGGACGTGTGGGACACGCTCTTGCGCCGGCGCTGTCACCCGGACGAGGTGAAGCTGGCCAGCGCGGATTTCGTGCGCATTCACCATGGCGCACGGCTGTTGCCCGAGTTCGCCAGCGCGTCAGCCATCTTTCAGCAGCGCAGGCAGGCCGAGATCCGCATCGGCAACAAGAACCGCGCGGAGGGCCACGACGACGAGTACCGCTTGATCGATGTTTGGCGTTCGGCGCTGACGGTGATGCTCAAGCCATCCGAAAGCGCCCTCTTGGAAGAGGTGGCCGCGGCTGCGCAGCGCAGCGAGCTCGCTTTCGAAGACCGCGTCACCTACGCCAATCCGTCGATCCGCGCGTTCCTGCAGGAGCAGGCCGTGTCGGAGGCGCATCTCCTGAGCGATTTCTACGTGGGAGGGGCCGACCTGCTGGAGTTGGTGCGACGCAAGCACCCTGGGCTCGCGCTGGCGGGGGCCATGGTGTCGTGCGACGAGGGCGTGACCAAGCGGTCGGGACGCCTGTACCGCCGCTTCGAGCGCGTGTGCGAGATCGAGCCGGCCCAGCATCTCCACATCGGCGACAACCAGGAGAGCGACGTGCTGAGCGCGCGTCGGGTAGGGCTCACGGCACTCCACTATCAAGACGCTGTGGAGGAGCAGAAGCGGGCTAATCTGGCCAAGCAGTTCGAAGCGCGTATGAAGGGCGACTACTCGTCGTACTGGAAGACGCTGCGCTCACGGGGCGCGGCCAGCGCGGCGGCCGATGCACGTCACGAGGACCCTCGCTTCCAGTTCGGGGTCGAGCTCGCGCCTCTGTACGTGCTGTACGTGCTGTTCGCGCTCGAGCAGGCCGCTCGGGCCGGTGTCGACAAGGTTTACTACTTCACCCGCGAAGGTGAGGTGTTGGCCCGCATTCATGCAGCGATCGCCGCGGCCTGTCCGGATCGTCAGCTGCCGGCGGCCGATCTCCTCGAGGTGAGCCGTCTGGCCACCTTCGGGGCTTCCATCGCCGGCCTCGAGTTGCCGGAGCTGAACCGCTTCTGGACCATGTACTCGCGGCACTCCGTCAACACGCTGCTGGTGTCGCTCGGGCTCGACCCCGCGGCCTACGCGGACCTGGTGTGGGAGGCAGGCCTCGATCCCGAGCAGCTGGTGATCGAGCCGTGGCGGGACCCGCGCTTCCTCGGGCTCCTCGAAAATCCCAGCTTCAAGTCCAAGGTGGAGGCCGGACTCGCGCGCCGTCGCGCGGACTTGATGGACTACTTCGGGCAACACGGGCTCACGCCGCAGAGCCGGCGCGCCGTGGTCGTCGAGATCGGCTGGCGCGGCACCATCCAGGACAACCTGGCCCGCATCTTCCCTGACGTGGAGTGGCAGGGCGTCTACCTGGCGCTGTTCCGCTACCTCAATACGCAGCCCGAAAACGCGCTCAAGACGGCGTTCCTGCTGAATGACAATCAGGGCGACACGGCCGAGAAGGTGCTGCGTCCACAGGCCCCGCTCGAGATGCTCTTCAACTCGGCCTCGGGCAGTGTCACGGGCTACGTGCGGGAAGGGGAGCGCGTGGTCGCCACCCGCAAGTCCGCCGAAGGCGAAGACCGTGTGTTCCATGCATTCACGGGAATGGTGCAGGAGGGGGTGCTGGCTTCCGTGCCGGGCATCGTGCACTTCCTGGAGGAGCGCGCGCTTTCGCCCCTGGAGCTGCGCATGCAAGCGCGGCGCATGGCGGAGGACTTGCTCAGCATGCCGCCTCGCGCCTTCGCGCGCGCCTACTTCGAGCTCGAGCACAACGAGACCTTCGGCGTCGGTGGCTTCGTGCGCAAAGAGGGGCAGCTGGTGCGCGACGTACTCAGGACCGGCTCCGCGAGCAAGGCTTGGAAGCTCCTGAGCGAACGGCCGAAAGAGAGCGGCTGGGTCGCAGGCTTCCATGCTGCACACTCGGGTGCAGGCGGGGCCGACGTCATCACGCGCCTCGCCGCGGGCCAGAAGGACCTCAAGCGCGTGCCCAAGTTGCTGGGCCGAATTTCGCGAGAGGTCTGGAAGGGCACCAAGAAGCGTGGACTGGTCCCGGTATTGGCGGACATTCGCGATGCCTTCGTGACCAAGCCTCAGCCGGCCCCCGAGAGCATTCGCATGATTCCGCTCGTGCAGACGGCCGAGCTGCAGAACGAGCACTTGCTGCGCTTCAACGAGGAAATGCTGTCGGCGCGTCGCGCGGCCAGCGGTCCGTTCGTGGTGGCGTGGCTCATCCCCGACATCGGATACGGTTCGGGCGGGCACATGACGCTGCTGCGCTTCGTGCGTCACTTCCGCAGCCTGGGCATCGTCAACAAGGTCTACGTGCACGGCAAGTCGCGTCACCGTGACCGCACCGCGCTCGAGAAGTTCGTGCGCACCAACTACGGCCCCATCGAAGGTATCGAGTTCTACGAGAACTCCGAGACCATCGACGACAGCGACATCCTGATCGCCACCCACTGGACCACGGCCTACGAGGTGTTCCGCCAGGAGAACACGCGCTTCAAGGCCTATTTCATCCAGGACTTCGAGCCCCACTTTTATCCCAAGGGGTCGCTCGGCGTGTTCGCCGAGAACACCTACGCGATGAACCTGTACGGAGTGTGCGCGAGCCCCTGGCTGTTCGAGGTCGCGCAGCGCTACGGCATGCAGGCGTGCGGCTTCCACCTCGGGTACGAGCCCGAGACCTACTACGTCGACCCGCTCGCCGAGCGGGACCCGAACCGCGTGGTGGTCTACATGCGACCCAGCACGGAGCGCCGCGGCACCGAGCTCCTGCTGGCAGCGCTCCTCCTGGTTCAGCGAGAGCGTCCGCAGACGCGCATCTCCATCTTCGGGACCCCGAGCATTCCGGCGGTCGGGCTCAAGGCCGAGATCATGGGCTTGTTGAACGAGGAGCAGCTGCGTCGCCTGCACAGCGCCTCGGCCATCACCTTGCTCACCTCCCTCACCAACTACTCGCTGATGCCCATCGAGGCCATGGCTTGCGGCTCGGTGGTCATCGATCTCGATGTCGAGAGCATGCGGGCCACCTTCGGCATCGACGCCCCCATCAGCCTCGTGAAGCCGGATCCCCAGGCCATCGCGCGCGAGATCCTGGAGCTCTTGAACGACCGCGAAAAGCTGGCCGAGAAGTCGGCGGCTTGCATCGCCTATGCCCAGGGCTTCCAGTGGAGCCGTGCGTTCGACGAGGTGAGCTCGGCCCTGTTCGCGCAGTACTTCCGGGGCACCCTCGCCGACGCCCGTGGCGCCAAGCTCAGCGGCTTGGTGCGGCCGCGCGGGGGCACGCAGTTCTACTCGGTGCGCGCTGGCCAGAAGGTCGCGCTCTCGGACGACGAGGTGTCGGGAAGCGCCGAGCAGATCGACCCACGGACGCTGCTGGCCTTGCCGACGGGCTGAGTACCTCGGGGCGGGCTCGACAGGGGACGCCCACGGCGCTGGCACAGGGGCCTCTCGCGAGGGGGCCCGATCTTCGAGTCTGACCTTGGAATGCAAAGTCATTCCGTCACTTTATGGCTACGAAGTGACGGCGGCTCGAGGCCGCTCGGGGAGGGGGCGGGGCGGAGCGACCCGGAGCCTACGCACGCGAGCTCTCCGCATTCCACCCTCACCAGGTGTCCGTGAGCACTGCAATTCTCGCCAAGCTCGATGCCTCGCGCTAGGAAGGCGGCGTCGTGACCAACCAGCGCGGGGGCGATTTTGCGGCCCATGGGGGGCGGAAGCTCTTTTGCTTCGGCTTCCATCCCTGGAAGAGGGGCTACGTGCGGCGCTACCTGGCGCACGAGGGCAACGCGCGCTTTGCGCGGACCGCGCTCGAGGCCTCGCTCAAGGGCTTCGACGCCGACAGCCGCATCGTCGTGTGGGGCTCCGGTGAGTCGGAGGACGTGCGGGATTTGGCCGCCCGCTACGACGTCCCGATCTGGCGCATGGAAGACGGCTTCCTGCGTTCCGTGGGCCTGGGCGCGGAGCGCTATACGCCCGCCTCGCTCGTGCTGGATCGCACCGGCATCTACTACAACCCGCAGACCACCAGCGACCTCGAAAAGCTGCTCGCCGACGGCATCTTCGGCAGTGCGGATCTCGAGCGTGCCCGCCTGCTCCGCGAGGGCATCGTGCGGCTGGCGCTCAGCAAGTACAACGTCGGCGATCGCACCGCGAGTTTGCCCACGGTGCCGGAAGGGCGCACCGCGATTCTGGTGCCGGGCCAGGTGCAGGACGACGCCTCGATTCGCCTGGGTTGCATCGACCTTCGGACCAACCTGGACCTCTTGAAGGCGACCCGCGAACGTCGGCCTGACGCGTTCATCATCTTCAAGCCCCACCCGGACGTGGTGAGCGGCAACCGACGCGGCGCGGTCTCCGCCGAGGACGCGCGACGCTACGCCGACGTGGTGGTCGAGGATGCGCCGCTACCGGCTTGCCTCGGCCTCGTTCAGGAGGTCCACACGCTCACCTCCCTCGTGGGCTTCGAGGCGCTCATGCGAGGGCTTCGCGTCAACGCCTACGGCTTGCCGTTCTACGCCGGCTGGGGCCTCACCGAAGATCGCCATGCCCACTCGGGACGCACGCGGCGCCTCACGCTCGACGAGCTGGTGTGCGCGACCCTCATCCGCTATCCGCTCTACCTCGACCCGAACACGCTGCGCCCGAGCTCGCCCGAGCAGGTCGTGGAGGACCTGGCCCAGGCCGTGCGCGACGACAGAAACCGGCCCATCCAGATCTCTTGGCTGAAGCGTCACGCGCGCAAGGCTGGCAACGCTCTCAAGGCCATGTTGGGCCGGAATGGGCAGTAGCGGCGTGTCTGCTCTCGAGCTCGGGGTGCGAAACGCGCTGCTGCTGCAGGGGCCGATGGGGCCCTTCTTCCGCCATTTCGCCGACGAGTTGCAGGCCCAGGGCATCCAGGTCACCAAGCTCAACTTCAACGCTGGCGACGCGCTCTACTTTCGAGGACCAGAGGCGCGCAGCTATCGCGGTCGGCTCGACGGGCTCGGCGCTTATTTCGAGCAGCTCATGCGCGAGCAGCGCATCGACGGCGTGTTCTTGTTCGGCGACGGGCGTCCGGTGCACCGCAAGGCCATCGAGGTGGCGCAGCGACTGGGCATCCGGGTCTTCGTGTTCGAGGAGGGCTACATGCGCCCGGACTGGATCACGCTGGAAGAGGGCGGCGTGAACGGTCACTCGTCGCTGCCCCGTGACCCGGCCTTCTATCGCGCCTTTTCCCACGAAGAGGTGCCGGAGGCCGTGCGCGTCAAGTCTAGCTTCGGGCGCGCGGGCTGGTTCTCCACCGCTTACTCCATCGCGCTCACGCTCGGCTTCTTCGCATACCCGTACTACCGTCACCACCGCCCGCTCAACGCCTTCGTCGAGGCCTTTCGCTGGGTGCGCGGCGGTCTGCGCAAGCAGATCTTCGTGCGGCGCGAGCGCGGGCTCACCGAGTGGCTCTCCGAGACACGGCACAAGCAGTTCTTCCTGGTGGCCATGCAGGTGCACTGTGACTACCAGCTCGTGCATTCTCCGTTCGACAGCGTGGAGCAGTTCCTCGAGCAGGTGATGGCGTCCTTCGCGAAGCACGCGCCCAAGACGCAGTCCCTTGTCATCAAGAGCCACCCGCTCGATCGACCCTACCGTGAGCACGGACCCTTGATTCGCCGCCTGAGCCAGCGCTTCGGCCTCGAGGGGCGGGTCACGCACGTGCACGACTTGCACCTGCCCACGTTGCTCCGACACGCGAGCGGCGTGGTCATGATCAACAGCACGGTGGGGCTGCAGGCGGTGCAGGCTGGCACTCCCGTGAAGGTGCTGGGGCACGCGGTCTACGACATGGCTGGCCTCACGTACCAGGGCTCGCTCGAGGCCTTCTGGCGCGATCCGGGCAGCGTCGATCTCGAGCTCTACAAGGGCTTCCGCGCGCACCTCATGCAGGCGAACCAGGCCAACGGCAGCTTCTATCGGCAGCTTTCACAGTCGCCCCTGAAGGCCGGCTTGATCTGGCCGCCGGCGCTCACGGACGGCTCGGCGATCAAGTCCTGAGCCGTCGGTGTGGTGGGCGGCGCGTTCAGGTGCGCTGCATGGCGAAGACGAGGCTCTGACCCACCGGCAGGCGCAAGCGATCCAGCAAGCGAATGACGGGCAAGAGCAGCTCCACCTTGCGCACGTCACCCGTGCCCACGGCGCTGTGGCCCAACAGGCGCATTTGCAAAAACCAGCCGAACGCGCCGGGGATATTGACGTAGCGGCAGTCGCGCGTGAGCAGACGAGCCGGACCTTGAGTCACCTCGAGCCGCTTCAGGTCAGCGGCGACATAGCGACGGTGATGGCCGAGCGCGCGGTCGAAGTCCGAGTACAGCCAGCGCCCTGCTGGCACCAACGCCACGAACCATCCGCCGGGCTTCAACAGGCGCGCGCAGTGCTGGACTACGGTGGCGTCGTCGACGATGTGCTCGAGCACGTTCGAGGAGTAGATGCAGTCGAGGCTGTCGAACTCTCGGAGCTCCAAGATGTCGCTACCGCAGGCAGCCACGCGGGGATGGCCGGCGAAGCGCTTGGAGAGCACGCGCAGGTTGTCTGGCTCGACGTCGAAGGGACGCACCCGATAATCGGCCCCCACGATCTCGGTCAGCGTGCCGTGCCCGGCTCCGAGCTCGACGTTCGCTGCGCCCAGATAGGGCCGAAAGAAGTCCACGATCCAGCGGTTGTAACCGACCGCAGACTCGATGGTGTCGAGCATCGCGCCGCCGAGGGCGTGCTCGGCGTAGACCTCGGAGTTAGGTCGGACTGGATCCACGGAACACCATCCTGTCGTAGCCGAGAAAATTGAAGACGATCGCGACGAGCATGCTGGCGAGGGTCGTGAGCATGGGAGCGAACCCGAGCCCATCGAGCAGGTAGAACATCCCGAAACGCAGTGCCAGGCCCACGGACGACACCACGTGGAACGACAGGCAGGAGCGCCAGAAGCCGGACTCGCCCGCACCCCAGGTGATGCGCCGGTGCAACACGAACGCGAACATCAGCGCGATCTCGGTGACCACGACGTTGGTCACGTTGCGCGCCAGAGCGGTGTCGTTGAGGGAGGGGACTCGAAACGCCAGCGCGGCCAGACCCATGTTGAAGCCCAACACCGCCACGCCGACCATGCCGTACCGAGAGATGCGCTGAAGCCGCTCGTTCACCGTCCGACACTCCCACAGCCCTGCGAATCCGGCTAGGGTGAGCCGACCGCGCTCCTGGCCTTGACCTTCTCGCCCGCGGTGCGCGCGAAGGCGAGGGCGTTGTAGATGCTCACGATGGCTGCGCTCTTGGCGCGCTTGCGGAGCATCAGCGCTCGACGATCGCCGGCGTAGCGCTCGGCCACCTCGATGTCCTCGGCGAACTGGCGGTGGAATTGCGCGCCGCTCTTGCTGCTCGGGTACCAACGGAAGCAGGCCAGGCGCTCCGGCAGATACAGTGGCTCACCGCGGCGGGCCAGGCGCAGCCACATGTCGTAATCGAAGGCCAGCTTGAGGTCCATGTTGATGTAGCCGACCTCGTCATGCACCGAGCGGCGCCAGAAGGTGGTCATCTGGCACACGTAATTCTCGGTGATCAAGTTGTCGAAGCTATGGCGCTGTGCGCGCAGGTGCTTGTAGAGGCTCACCCACTTGCGCACGGGCTTGTCGTCCGGATCGATGATCTCGCAGCGTCCGTGGACCCACTCCACCTCGGGGTGCTCGCGGAAGGCGGTGGCCACCCGCTGCAGGGCTCCAGGCAACAACAGGTCGTCGCTGTTGACCCAGCCTACGATGTCCCCCGTCGCCGCGCGCAAGCCCTTGTTGATGGCGTCGCACTGGCCCTTGTCGCGCTCACTCGTCCAGGCGAAGCGGTCGCCGTAGCGCTTGAGGATCTCCACCGTGCCGTCGGTGCTGCCGCCGTCGACGACGCGGTACTCCAACTCGAAGTCGCCGCGTTGCCCGAGCACACTCTCGATGGTGCGTTCGATGAAGGGCGCTTGGTTGTAGGAGGGAGTGACGATGGAAATGCGCACGGGCAGGCTCTACTTCTTGCCTGCCGCGCGCGCTTCGCGCTCGGCCAAAGCGATGTCCGCCTCGACCATCATGCGGACCAACTGCTTGAAATCCACCTGCGGCTTCCAGCCGAGCTCCTGGCGCGCCTTGGTGGAGTCTCCCAGCAACAGGTCGACCTCGGAGGGGCGGAAGTACTTCGGGTCGATCACGACGCGGTCCATGATGGAAACCTGCGCGTGCTCGGCCGCGAGCTCGAGGAACTCCCGCACGCTGTGCGTCTCGCCCATCGCGATCACGTAGTCGTCCGGCTTGTCCACCTGCAGCATGCGCCACATGGCCTCGACGTAGTCACCGGCGAAACCCCAGTCGCGCTTGGCGTCGAGGTTGCCGAGGAATAGCTTGTCCTGCAGGCCCACCTTGATGCGCCCCAGGGCGCGCGTGATCTTGCGCGTCACGAAGGTCTCGCCGCGGCGCGGGCTCTCGTGGTTGAACAGGATGCCGTTCACCGCGAACATGCCGTAGGCCTCGCGGTAGTTCTGCGTGATGTAGAACGAGTAGGCCTTGGCCGCCGCGTACGGGCTGCGGGGATAGAACGGCGTGGTCTCCTTCTGGGGGGTCTCCACGACCTTGCCGTAGAGCTCCGACGAGGACGCCTGATAGAAGCGCGGGGTGATGCCGAGGTCTCGGATCGCCTCGAGCAAACGCACGGTGCCGAGGCCGGTGATGTCACCCGTGTATTCGGGCGTGTCGAAGCTGACGCGCACGTGGCTCTGGGCGCCCAGGTTGTAGACCTCGTCCGGCTTGGTCTTGGCCAGCAGGTTGGCGAGGGCGGTACCGTCGCTCAGGTCGCCATAGTGCAGGAAGAGGCGCGCCGACGGATCGTGGGGATCGAGATACAGGTGGTCCAGGCGCTCGGTGTTGAAGCTCGAAGAGCGCCGGATGATGCCGTGGACTTCGTAGTCCTTTGCAAGCAGGAGCTCGGCCAAATAGCTGCCGTCTTGGCCGGTGATTCCCGTGATAAGCGCTCGCTTCCGTGTTGCCATGCCGCCGAAGTCCCCTGTCCTGTTCGACTGATCGTTCTGGGGCCAGGCCCCATCGAGCCCCGCCCTCCTCGGACCTCCTAGCGCAGGAAGCGTCGGTGACCAAGCCTCTCGCCCTTATTGCTGTTTTTCTGGCCCGTATCAACCTAGAGGCGTGGTGCTCACGGGGCGGGCCGGCGGCCCAGGGAAGAGCCAGGCTGGTCTCGTCTGTTGAGGCGCCCGAGTGAGCGGGGTGAAGGCCTGATCCTCGCCGACCGGATGGGCCTGCCAGAACGTGACATGGCGCCCCTAACCACCTAAACCTCTTCGGCTCGAGCCCATGATCTATCTCGCGTACGTCCTCTTTGCCGTTTACGTCCTCACCCGGTTCGGGCGCGTGATCTCGGCTTCCAGGGCGATTCCGATGTGGATCGTGCTGTTCGCCCTGGGCATCACGGTGGTGGATCCCAACGTGCTGCTGCCCATCGCGCAGCTGTTCGGGATCCAGGTCGTCAGCAACATGGTGTTCGCCACCATGTTGTTGTTTCTGCTGTTCGAGTCCCTCAAGGGAGCGGCCGAGCAGACATCGGCCACCCGTCAGCTCAGGCGCCTCGTGGCCCGCCTGGCTTGCCGTGACTTCACGGGCCAGCAAGCGGGTCGCCCAGCAGGCTCCGTGCTGGTGGTCGTACCCGCCTACAACGAGGCCTCGTCCATCGCCAACGTGGTCACGCAGCTCGCCGCGCTGCTCGCCGACAACGACGACATCGACGCCGTGATCGTCGACGACGGCTCGATGGACGAGACCGCCCGGATCGCCAGCGAGCGGGCGAATGGCCGCATCAGCGTCGTGTCCCATGCGGTCAACTGTGGGGTCGGCGGCGTCCTGATGACCGCCTTCACGATCGCCACCCAGCACGCCTATCAGCACGTCGTGCAGTGCGACGCCGACGGGCAGCACCCGGTGGGGTCCATCCCGGACCTCGTCCAGCAGGCCGCCGAGCGCCGCGTCGATCTCCTGGTGGGCAGCCGCTTCTGCGCCGAGAGCGAGAAGGACGAGAGCACGACGTGGATGCGTCGCTTCGGTGGTCGCCTGATCTCGCTCTCCCTCGCCACCTTCGGCCGCAAGGCCCAGGTCACGGATCCGACCAGCGGCTTTCGCGTTTACTCGCGGCGCGCGGCAGCGCTGCTCGCGGTGCGCATGCCCGACGAATATCCGGAGCCGGAGTCGGTCGCGGTATGCGCCATTCAAGGGCTTTCGATCGGCGAGACGCCGGTCAAAATGTTGGCACGTGAAGCTGGTGAATCGAGTATCTCGGGCTGGAAGAGCGCCGTTTTCATGGTCAAGGTGCTGACCTCCTTGCTCTCCTTCCGAGTGCGCTATGCACTTGGCCGCGTCGGATAACCAGAAATCGAGGTTTCCATGACCGTAGATCGCCTGCCTACACAGCTTGAGTCGCGCCCCGAGATCGCGGAGTTCTTCGGTGGCCGTCCGGTCCTCGTCACGGGGGGACTCGGCTTCGTCGGCAGTAACTTGGTGCGCTGTCTAGTGGGGCTCGGCGCCAAGGTAACGGTGGTCGACAACCTGCACCAAAAGTACGGTGGCAACCTGTTCAACCTGGATGGGATCACCGATCGCGTGGAGAGCTTGGCCGTGGACCAGGCGGACGAGAAGGCGATGCACGGCATCGTCGCCCGCTTCGACACCATCTTCAACATGGTGGGGCAGGTCAGCCACGTCGACAGCATGGAGAACCCGTACCTCGATCTGCACACCAACGTCACCACGCACGTGTCGTTGCTCGAGGCCTGTCGCAAGCACAGCCCCAAGGCCAAGATCCTGTTCGCAGGTACGCGTGGCCAGTACGGGCGCCCGCAAGTGTCTCCGGTGGACGAGACCGCCCCCATCGCGCCCATCGACGTCAACGGCGTGAACAAGCACGCCGGCGAGACCTATCACTTCCTCTATTCGCAGGTGTACGGGCTGCGCGTTTGCTCGTTGCGGCTGACCAACACCTACGGCCCCCGGCACACGATGAAGACCGCGCGCCAGGGCGTGTTCGCGTGGTTCGTACGACAGGCCATCGACGGCGAGGAGATCAAGCTGTTCGGCGGCGGCGAGCAGCTGCGCGACTTCAACCACGTCAAGGACGTGGTGGCGGCGCTCGTGATGGCCATGGTCAGCTCGCAGGCCGACGGGCAAGTGTTCAATCTGGGCAGCCACGAGCCGATGAGCCTGCTCAAGATCGCCAATATCATCGTGGACAAGGCCGGTACCGGCAGCGTGAAGGGCATCCCCTATCCGCCGCACCTCAAGGCCATCGAGATCGGCGACTACATCGGCGACTACACGAAGATCAAGAACGTGCTCGGGTGGGAACCCCGCATCGGCCTCGAGAACGGTATCGCCGAGACGGTTGCCTACTATCAACGGAACCGCACGAACTACTGGGAGCAGGTGCTCTACCCATGATCCTGATGAACGATTTCAAGCTCCACGTCGCGGGGCTCCGCGCAGAAGTCGACGCCGCCGTCGCGCGCGTCCTCGAGAGTGGCTGGTTCATCCTCGGCAAGGAAGTCGAAGCATTCGAGCAGGAGTTCGCCGCCTTCGTGGGCGTGCCGCATGCCATCGGCGTGGGCAACGGCATGGATGCCATTCAGCTCGCGCTGATGGCCTGGGGAATCGGCCCGGGCGACGAGGTCATCACCACGCCCAATTCCGCCTTCGCGACCACGCTCGCCATCTTGCGCGTGGGCGCCACGCCGGTGTTCGTCGACATCGAAGATCGCGACTACGCGCTGGATAGTCGCTTGCTCGCCGCCGCCATCACGCCGCGCACCAAGGCTCTGCTTCCCGTGCACATCTACGGCCGCGCGGCCGAACTCGCGCCCATGGTGGAGCTAGCGGACAAGCACGGGCTCCTCCTGTTGAACGACGCCTGCCAGGCTCACGGCGCGCAGTATCGCGGGCACGACGTGTCGCACTACGGCCACGCGACCGCTTACAGCTTCTATCCCACCAAGAACCTCGGCTGCTTCGGGGATGGCGGAATGATCGTGTGCTCCGACGCGGAGCATGCGGCGCGCATGCGTCGAGGTCGCGACTACGGGCAGAGCAAGCGCTACGAACACCTGGAGCCGGGACTCAATAGTCGGCTCGACGAGGTCCAGGCTGCCGTGCTGCGCGTCAAGCTCAAGCACCTGGCCGCCCACACCCAGCGTCGCCGCGCGGTCGCTGCACGCTACCAGCAGGCCCTTGCTGGCCTACCCATCGTGCTGCCTCGGCCCGACGCCGGGGCGGTTTGGCATCTCTTCGTGCTGCGCACACCGCGCCGCGACGCGCTTGCCGAGCACCTGCGAGGACGCGGCGTGCAGAGCCTGGTGCACTATCCGACCATCATCCCGAAGCAAGCGGCGATGGGCCGTCCCTACGCGGCGGGTTCGCTGCCCGTGGCGGAGCGCTGCGCCGACGAGTTCCTGTCCTTGCCCATCAACCCCGAGCTGACCGACGCCCAAGTCGATGAGGTCTGCGCTGCCGTGCGGTCCTTCTTCGAGGCGGCATGAAGGTCCTGCTGGGGGTGGTGTACTACGAGCCTGCCTGGGCCTACGGCGGGCCTCCGCGCATGGTCTTCGATCTGGCGCGTGAGCTCGTGCGCCGCGGACACGAAGTGACGGTGTGCACCACCGACGCGCTCGATGACGGCAAGCGCGTTCCCAAGCTCGAGGAGGTCTCGCACGGCGTGCGCATCGTGCGTTTCCCCAACTTGAGCAACCGGGTCGCGTTCCACCTCAAGATCTTCTTGCCCATCGGGATGCGCTACTGGCTCGACGAACACGTGCGTGAGTTCGACGTCGTGCACTTGTTCGACGCACGCACCATGCTCAACGCGTGGGCATCCCAGGCCGCCTTTCGCCACGGGGTCCCGTTCTTCGTGTCGGTGTGGGGCTCCCTGCCGCGCGGTGAGGGTTGGCGTGCAGCCATCAAGGCCTACTACGATCGGCACTACGCCGACGTGCAGATCGGCAAGGCCAGTCGGCTCTTGGCTCAGAATGCTCACGAGGCCGCGCTCTACCTCGACTACGGGGGACGCAAGGACCAGGTCGCCATCTGGCCGCTCGGGGTCGATCCCGCGGAGTTCCGCGTCCTGCCAGCTCGCGGGGAGTTGCGCAGCAAGCTCGGCATCCCGCCGGACGCCCCCGTCGTGCTCTTCGTCGGCCGCATCTCGGAGCTCAAGGGCCTCGAGCCGCTGCTACGAGCTTTTGCCCAGGCGAAGCGGCGCGTCCCAGCGGCCCGACTGGTGGTGGTGGGACGTGATGACGGCTACCTCCAGAGCATGCTGAGCCTCGCGCGTGAGCTGGGCATCGAGAGCAGCCTGCATTTCGTCGGACCGCTGTACGGCAGCGACGTCCTGCCGGCCTACATCGATGCGGACTTGTTCGCGATCACCCCCACCCACTTCGAGGAGACCTCGCTGGCTTCGCTGACCGCGGCTGCCGTGGGGCGGCCCATGCTGATCAACGACCGTTGCGGTGTGCCCTGGCTCGATGAGTACGACGCTGGTCGCTGCGTACCCCATGGTGTCGACGCCATCGCCAGCGCGCTCAGCGAGTTGCTCGCGGATGCGCAGCGGCTTCAGCGTATGGGGGAAAACGCCAAGCGCATGAGCGACGAGCGCTTTCTACTGCCTCGCGTCGTGGACCAGGTCGAGCGACTGTACGAGGGCGCGCGCGGGGCGGCGCTCAGTCACGCGTAGGCGACGATGCGGCGCTCGCACCACAGGGCCGGGACTTCGCTCTGCCTCTCGGCGAAGCCGTAGTAGCCCGCGCGCTTGAATGCCTGCGCACTGCGCTGGTTCTCCGGCAAGATCTGCGCGACCAGAGTGAGCACCCCGAGCTGGGCCGCCTCCCGCTCCAGCAAACGCAGCAGCGGTGCGGCCAGTCCGCGTCCGCGCGCCTCGGGCGCCAGCGTCAGTGAGACCTCGGCGGCCTCCTGGTGCTGGTAGTCCAGGCGCAAGGTGCCCACGGGTAACGCTCCTTCCAAAGCGACGAACAGCGCTCGGCTCGAGTTGGCCAGCGACGCCTCGAGCCAGCGGCGGTGTTCCTCGGCCTTGACCTCGTGTTTGCTCACGGACATCTGACGCGTGAGCTCATCGTTGCGCCAGCTCAGTAAGAGGGCGCTGTCTTCGAGGGTCGCTCTCCTCAGCACGAGTGTGTCGTCGCTCGCGGGGGCGCTGCCGACGTCGGCCCAGGCCAGCGGCTTCCCGGCCGTCAGGTCTGCATGCGCGGTGCGTCCGAGGACCTGCGGCAGCGCGCTGGCCGGCAAACCATGGGCGGGTCGCACGCTGCGCACGTGATCACAGGTGAGGACCTCGCCGCGCGCGACATCCTTCGCCACGTACAGAGAGCGCCGAAAGGCGAGGCTAGCTCGCTCGGAGACGGAGGGGCCAAACGAGATTCCGCCCAGCGCACGCTGAGCTTCGCGCGCGCTCTTGACCAGCGAGGCCATCTCGGAGGGCTCCAGCGAGAAGAAGGAGTCGGGACCACCGACGGCGCGATCGAGGATGAAGTGCTTCTCGATGATGCAGGCTCCGCGCGCGACGGCCACGATGGCAGCGGTATTGTCGAGCGTGTGGTCGGACAACCCCACCACGACGCCGAAGGACGCCAGCACGTCGATGCTCTTGAGCTGCATGTCTTCGGGGGCGGCGGGGTAGGCGGAGACGCAGCGGAGCAGGGCGAGCTTGTGGTTACCCGCCTGCTTGCAGACTCGCACGGCCGCCTCGATTTCCCCGAGACTCGCCATGCCCGTGGACATGATCATGGGCTTCTGCGTGCGTGCGATCCGCTCCACCAGCGGCAGATCGACGAGCTCGAAGGATGCGACCTTGTGGCACGGTGCTCCGAGCTGCTCGAGGAGCTCGACGGCGGTCACATCGAAGGGCGTCGAGAAACACAACAAACCACAGGCCTTGGCGCAGGCAAAGAGCTCCGCGTGCCATTCCCAGGGGGTCATCGCCTCGGCGTACAAGTCATGCAGGGTGCGGCCAGCCCACTGGTTCGAGGTCTTGACCACGAAGTCGGGCGCGCGCGAGTTCAGCGTCAGGGTGTCTGGCGTGTAGGTCTGTAGCTTGATGGCGTCCACGCCGGTCTTGGCGGCCGCTTCGATGGTGCGCAGCGCGGTGGACAAATTGCCGCCGTGGTTCGCGGATAGCTCGGCGATGACGAACACGGGGGCGCCGTCTCCGATATGCCGATGGCCCAACTCAAAGCCCATTCGACCCTCCTCAAGCCTTCAGGATCTCGAGAACACTCGCCGCGACGCGGTCCGCGTCGGAGACATCCATCCTGGGAAACATCGGTAGGCTGATGCAGCCCGCATAGTACGCATCCGCGCCCTCGAACGACCCTGACGACAGCCCGGCGTCGCGGAAGCTCGGCTGGCGATGGACAGGCACGTAGTGGACCTGCGGGAAGATGTTCGTCTCGCGGAGTTTCTCGAACAGAACCCGACGTCGACCGGCCACGCCTTCGAGCCCTTCGCCCGCGCGCGGGAGCACACGCAAGACATACAGGTGGTAAGCCGACTGCACGCCCGTCGGCACGCGCAATGGCGTGCACAGCCCGCCGAACTCGGGCGCCGCGAACAACGCGTCGTAGCGCGCGGCGATGCGGCGTCGCTGCTCCAGGAAGCGCGGCAAGCGTGCCAGCTGCGAGATGCCGAGCGCGCACTGCAGGTCGGTGATGCGGTAGTTGTACCCGAGCGAGCGCTGCTCGTAGTACCAGGGCCCGTCGGAGCCGCGCATGCGCGCCGGATCGCGCGTAATGCCATGGCTCCGTAGCTCGAGGAGCTCTTGGTAGAGACTCGGGTCGTTGGTGGTGATCGCGCCGCCTTCGCCCGTCGTGATGTGCTTCACGGGGTGAAAGGAGAGAATGCCCATATCGGCGTGGGCGCAGGACGCGGCTTGGTACGTCTTCCCGTCGACTTCGTAGGTGGTGCCCAGGCCGTGGGCGGCGTCTTCGATGACGCAGGCTCCCGCGGCGCTCGCGAGGCGACGAAGACGCGCCATGTCGGGAGCGCTGCCGGCGAAGTGGACCGGGAGCACCGCCTTGATGGGGCTCGAGCTCGTCGCAGCCTTGAACCGGCTCTCCACGTGCTCGAGATTCATGAGCCCCGTGTCGGACTCGACGTCGATGAGCGCAGGCGTGGCGCCCACGTAGCGCACCGCATTGGCCGTGGCGACGAAGGTGATGTCCGGTACCAGCGCCACGTCACCTGCGCGTAGGCCCGCGGCCAGGCACGCGAGGTGGAGCGCAGCGGTGCCGTTCGCGACGGCCACGGCGAAACGTGCACCGACGAACTTGGCGAGCTTTTCCTCGAACTCCGCGACGCGCGGCCCTTGGGTCAGCCAGTCATCGCGAAGCTGTGTCTCCACCGCCAGCAGGTCGCTGGCGTCGATGTCCTGGGTGGCGTATGGCAGTCGCTTGCCCGCACCGCTCATGTGAAAAACCTCCGAAGCTCGGGATTATAGCCACGTCGACCCGCCCGGGCCAACATCCAGGCGCTAAGCATCGCTGCGTTCATCGGCCCGATTCAGCCCTAAAATTGCGGCCAGCACGAGCAAACCGGACCCCGCGGCCCAGAGCGTGTCGAGCGCGATCGCGCGTGCGTCTCCATGATTCACTTGCAGCAACGTGATCTGGACCAGCGGGGGTACCAGCAGCAGCCAGAAGCCTCGGTGGCGATTGATGCCGATGAGCACGGTGCAAACGCTGCTCTGGAGGACGAGCAGACAAACGCTGGCGACCAACAAGGTCAGAAGCGGAGCGCTCCCGCGGAATGCCTGGCCGTACATCAGCACCACCGCCCACTCGCCCACCAGCACGGTCCCGAGCAGTCCCACCAGCAATAGACCCAGCAGCGTGCCGACCACGCCGAGTACGAGCTTGCCGATGGGCCGACCCGCTGCCTTCGCGGTGGTCACCTTGGACAGCAGCACCACGGTGAGTGGCGCCGCGGCGACGGCGGCCAAGCGGGACAGCGATGACGCGGCCCCGTATAGACCCGCTTGCTCGTCCGTCAGCACGTGCTTGGCGGCGATCACGTCGGCGTTCATGAGCCCCAGCGAGCAAATGCTCATGAACATGAAGGGCAGCGATACGGAGAGTCCAAACCCGCCGCGCTGAGACGGCGCTGTCGGGGCGGGCGCATCCGTTCGCGAGCCGGACATGGAGACGTGTGCCTGCGTGACGTCGCCTAGGCTGAGTCGGCCGAGTAGGGCCGCGGCGCCGGTTCCCAGTGCGTAGCCTGCCAACACGCCCAGGGCTCCGAACCCCAACAGGGCCAGACTCGCGCCCAGGACGAGCCGCACGCCAGCCTCCGCCACCTGGTTGAGCGCAAAGGCTTCGAAGCGATGGAGTCCCCGCTGGAGCGCACGCGGGGCGCCGATGGCGATCGTGGAGGCGAGATAAGCAACGAATGCCAGAACGGGACCGTGCGACGGGATATCCAGCCAGGTCGCAATCCATGGCGAGGCGACGCATCCAAGTACCGTCACGCCAGCAGCCAGGCCCAGCGCCCAACGCCACGCGAGACGCCACAAGGCAGCGGTGGTGCCCACGTCGTCTCGACCCATGTGGTCGGCCACTAACTTGGCGATGCCGTCGGCGGCCGGATTGAGCAACGTGGTAATGGCGCTCAGGGCCAACAACGCGGCGACGATCGAATATTCCGACGGTCCGAGCGCGCGCCCGCAAATTCCGACGTAGGCAGCCGAAAGCAGCGAAGAGGCGAGGGTGGCCAGGGTCAGTCGCGCGGAGTCCGAGATCCAACCGGCACTGGGGGAGAACCGCACTGCTGCCTTTTCCACGCGCCGGAGGTTAGCAGACCCCCCGCCCCAGCATAGGAGCGGGCTCTCGCCCCAGCGCGAAACCGCACGCTGCCGTCACAGCCGGGGCTGCGAGGCCGGAAAATACGCCCAAAACACGCGGGGGCGGCGCCTCGTTCAAGCCCGCGCAACACCCTACATCGACGCCCGCGAGGACTGGACCCGCGCGACCGACCATAGTAGATCCCGCTGGAATTTGCGGAGCTCTCGTCGAGACTCCATCGCGGGCTGATGCGCCCGCCTCGACTTCGTAGCGGAGGAACCTGCGCGTGCTTGCCAACAAGGCCGTTCTCGTCACTGGTGGTACTGGATCGTTCGGCAAGGCGTTCGTGCGGACGTTGCTGACGCGCTTTCCCGACATCAAGCGCCTGGTCGTCTACTCACGGGACGAGCTCAAGCAGTTCGAGATGGCGCAAGTGTTCCCGGAGCGCGAGCACAAGTGCATCCGCTACTTCATCGGCGACATCCGCGATCCGCAGCGACTCCGGCGTGCCCTCGAGGGCATCGACATCGTGATCCACGCCGCGGCGCTCAAGCAGGTGCCGGCCGCGGAATACAATCCCTTCGAGTGCATCAAGACCAACGTGCTCGGCGCCCAGAACCTGATTGAAGGGTGCCTGGATAGCGGCGTCAGCCGCGTGGTCGCGCTCTCCACCGACAAGGCCGCCGCTCCGATCAACCTGTATGGAGCGACCAAGCTCTGCTCGGACAAGCTGTTCGTCGCGGCCAACAACATCCGCGGTAGCCGCGACTTGCGTTTCAGCGTCGTGCGCTACGGCAACGTGCTCGGGAGCCGCGGCTCCGTGCTGCCGTTCTTCACCGAGCGTCGCCCGAGCGGCGTCCTGCCCATCACCGATCCGGCGATGACCCGCTTCAACATCAGCCTGCAAGAAGGCGTGAACATGGTGCTCTGGGCGCTCGAAAACGCCTGGGGTGGTGAGATCTTCGTGCCGAAGATTCCCTCCTATCGGATCACCGACATGGCCGCTGCCATCGCGCCCGAGTGCGAGCAGAAGATCGTGGGCATCCGACCCGGCGAGAAGATTCACGAGGAGATGATCACGGCGAGTGACAGCCTCAATACGGTGGATCTAGGCGCCTACTACGCCATCTTGCCCGCCGGTGGTGGGTACACGTTGCCGGAGTACGCGAAGCGCAGCGGCGCAGTCCCCGTGCCGTCGGGGTTTTGCTACAACAGCGGGACCAACCCGCATTTCCTCACCGTGGAAGAGCTGCGCGTGCTCATCAAGCAGCAGGCCGCGGTTGCGGTCTCCTGAACTCGCAGCACTCCCTGGGGCGTTGCCAGCCGTGAAAGGTTCTCCCCGTCGCTACTGGTTGATGGACGGCGCACGCGGTCTCGCGGCGTTGTCGATTCTCGTCTATCACCTGTGCCACTGGGTCGATCTCCACCCTGCGCTCGTTCTCGACGTCGTGCTGCGCAAGCTGGGCGTCTATGCGGTCGAGTTCTTCTACGTGATCAGCGGGATCTCGATGGGCATCGCGTACCCACGGTTGGCGCTGCGCTTCGAGGATTTTCGCGTCTTTCTCATCCGTCGCTGGTTTCGCATCGCGCCCCTCTATCTCGCCTGCTCCCTGGCGGTCATCGCGAGCGCCTTCGTGCTGCCCGAGCTGCGGGCCACGGCCTGGGCGCCCTGGCCGGCGCTCGCCAACGCGTCCTTGCTCTTCGGCCTCATCAATCCCGCCCTCTCGACCATCAATGGCGGCTGGTCCATCGGGGTGGAATTCGTCTTCTATCTCGCGTTTCCCGTGCTGCTCTACGCCGTTCGTCGGTTTGGCACGGCAGCCGTCTTGCTCTCGATGCTGCCCGCTGCGGTTCACGCGTTCTCGCTGGATCCGGGGCATCCGCTGGCATCGCAATGGTCGAACTACGTGGCGGTCTCCAACCACGTTTGCTTCTTTGCGGCGGGAATCTGGATCTCGGGTTCCGGCTCGGTCGGCCCGGCGCGCGCCGCGTTGGTTGGCCTCGTCGGATGCGCCGCCTTCCTTGGTCTGCAGCCTCTTACCCTCACCGACAACATCGCGTACGTCACGGGCGGCGCACGCTTGGTGCTGAGCCTCGCCACCTGCTTCGTGGCCTACAGCCTGTTTCAGCTGGAACCGCGGCGCTGGTCGCCATGGGCCGAGCGATGCGCGAGGTTCCTGGGGGAGTCGAGCTACTCGCTGTACTTGTGCCACTTTTTCGTCTTCAGCGTGGTGCGGCGCGTAGTTCCTGCCTCTGGCGTGGTCATCGCGCTCACCGTCGTGCTGAGCCTCGTCGTTTCCCGACTTCTCTTCCCGCTCGAGCGCTGGTGCATCGACCTGGGGCGCCGCGTCTCGCAGCGCACCCGCTACGCCGTTGACTCGGCCAAATCGTTGTCATAAGGGCGAATCATGGACCTGAAGAAGGAACTGCTGAACCTCGGGTGTGACGCGGTCGGGCTGCGTCCCAAGGGGGCCTCCGACGCCCGCCTCCATGCCGATCTGGAGCGCGACGGGTTCGTCGTGTTTCGTGGGGTGTTTTCGCCCGCCGAGATCGCGGACCTGCGACGACGGTTCGCGGAAGCCTCGTCGCGCGCGGAGCGCGAGGGGCAGCTTGCGCGTTCGTCCAGCTTGCCCGTGCGGTACCTCAAGTTCGACGCGCTGTCGTGCCGCGAACTGCGCGAGGTCGACTACCTCGTCTTGGACGAGCGCGTGCTGCGATGCGTGCGCAGCCTGCTCGGCGATGACGTGGCTTACTTCTCCGACAGCTCGATCCAAATCGGAACTGGCGTGCGGGGCTTCCACAAGGACTGCGCCCACCGTGAAGACCGCAACGGATCCGACTGGCAGACCAGCTACGACGTGATTCGCATGGGACTCTACCTGCAGGAGCACGAGCAAAGCAGCGGGGGGCTCAAGCTAAAGCCCGGATCCCATCGCTTCGTGAGTTCGCTGTGGGGACGCTCCATCAACGTCGACACCCGTGCGGGCGACCTGGTGTTTTGGAAGCTGACCACCTCGCACAGTGGCAACGCCGTGCGGCTGCGAGCCTTTCCCAAGGCCTCGCTACATCCACGCATCGAGTCCATGGTGCCCGCGACGTTGCGTGTGCCCGAGCCCGAGGAGCGGATGGCCCTCTTCTGTTCCTTCGGCAAGCCCGGCGTCCACCTGGACACCTACGTGAACTATCTCGCGGGCCGCGAGGATTTTTGCGAGTACTTCCGCAATTCCTACCATCCGCAGACCGCGCTGAGTCTGGCCCGCGCCCGCGGCCTCGAGCTGCGTGTGCCGTGCGCCGAGTTCGCCTCCCGCGTGGGGAGCGCGGCCTAGCCCGAAGCGCTGCCGTCGCGGACCTGGCTCTGCGCGCGCGGGCGTGAGCGAAAGGTTGAGCCCATGATTCCCGTACTCATCCGTTTGGACGCCAACAGCTCGATTGGCCTCGGGCATTTGGGGCGTTGTCTTGCGTTGTCTCGGGCGCTGCGTCGCGGCGGCGCGCAGGTGACGTTCGGCTTGTCGCCGTTCTCTTCTCGCGACGCCTTCGAACGCTTGCGTGGAGCCAACGAGGCCGTCGTCAGCGTGCCTTGCGCCGAGGCGGGTGGGGCGCTCGATGCGCAGGCCACCCGAGAGATCGCACGGGACCTCGGCGCGCGCGCGCTGATACTGGATGGCTATCATTTGCGCTCGCAAGTGTTGCCGGCAGTGCGACAGCCTGGGGTGCGGCTCGCCTACGTCGACGACGTCTTGAGCGGTGCCTTCGACGTCGACGTCTTCATCAATCCCAGCCTGCATGGCGATCACTGTCAGGTCAGCTTGCCGACCGGGGCGACCGCCCTGCTCGGCGCCGCCTATTCGTTGATCCGTGCGCCGTTCCTGGAGGCCAGGAGCCAGCGGGCGAAACGCGAGCCCGGAGCGAATCTGCGCGTCCTCGTGAGCATGGGCGGTACCGATCCGGGCGGCATCTCGCTCGCCGTGCTGCGAGCCTTCAGCGGGCTGGCCGAACCATGGCGCAAGCGCTGCGATGTCAGCGTGCTCTTGTCCCCGAACTTTCATGGTTGGGAGGAGGCGCGTCACCTGGTCTCCCTGTCTGACGTCCGCGTCGCTCTGCAGACCACCGTGCCGGAGCTTGCGCCCCTGCTGGTCGACGTCGACTTGGCGGTCGTATCCGCCAGCACGACCTTGGCGGAGCTCTCGACGGTCGGGGTACCGGCCATCGCCATGGCCACCGTGGACAATCAGGTGCCCGTGGCCGAGGCGGCGACGCGGCTCGGCGTGGCCCGAGTGGTCGCATGCGACGCCGAGCAGATCACGGATGCTATGACTCATCTGGTGAAGGATGGTCCGGGCCGAGAGCGCATGGCCATTCGGCAGCGTGAGGTGGTGGACGGTCTCGGCGCCTCGCGAATCGCGGACGCCATCCTTCGAGGCCTGGAGAACACATGAAGGTCGTTGCCATCGTACAGGCTCGTTTGGGGTCCACGCGTCTGCCTGCGAAGGTGTTGCTCGACCTCCAGGGCAAGACGGCCCTCGAGCGCTGTTTGTCGCGCGTCGCCAGGGTCCAAGGGGTCGACGAAGTCGTGGTGGCCACCACGGACACGCCCGTGGACGACGTCCTCGTGCGAGTCTGCGAACGCCTTGGGTTTCGGGTGACCCGGGGCAGCCAAGACGACGTGCTCTCACGCTACCAGGTGGCCGCTCAAGCGTCTGGCGCGGACGTGATCATGCGGTGTACGTCGGACTGCCCATTGCTCGACCCGGGCGAGAGCGGCGCGGTGCTCGCCCAATTTCTGGCCCGATTCTCTCAAGGCAGCGTGGACTACGCATCCAATGTCCTGGAGCGGCGGGTGCCGCGTGGGCTCGACACCGAGGTCGTTTCCAGGGATGCCCTGGAAAGGGCACATCGCGAAGCGACCGATCCGGCGCTGCGTGAACACGTGACCCTGCCCATCGTGCGCCGCCCCGACGTGTTCCGCTGTTTGTCCACGGAGCCTCGACATCCGACGCTGCGGGGGGCCGATCAGTCGCACCAGCGTTGGACCCTGGACACCCTCGAGGACTACCACTTCTTGGCCAGTGTCTACGATCTGCTGGGAGACCGCGCGGCGGACGCCGACGTTCGCGACGTGCTCGACATCCTGGAAGCACATCCCACCCTGACGCAGATCAACGCGGGCATTGCCCAGAAAGTCGTGTGATGCAGCCGCTGTTCCTGGCTCGCTATGGCTTGAAGGCACTCGCGCATGCTGCCTTCGACCCGGTCAAGGCCCTGCGCGGCAGCGTGCAGGCCGGAGGTTGCGTGGTGATGGGCAACGGTCCCTCATTGGCCACCGACCTGCAGGTTCAGGGCGACGCTATCTCGCGGTGTGCCAAGGTTTGCGTGAACAACTTCGCGCGCAGCGAGTGGTTCGAGAAGCTGCGTCCGGAATACTACGTGCTGGCGGACACCAACTACTTCTCGCCCAAGGTCCAGCGCATCATGGCGGACATCGCGGCCGGACGAACGGAGGCCTATCCGGCCCGCGCGATCGACTACTACAGCTACGTAAGGGAGATCAACGAGAGCACCTTCACGAGCTTGATCGACAAGACCGCGTGGCCCCTTGCGCTGTTTCTCCCTCTACAAGGTCTGCTCAACGCCGATCTCAGCTGGATCCCCAAGAAGAACCCCAATATCCGGATCGTGCCCTACAGCATGACGCCGGTCTCGAACGGACCCGACTGGCTACGCCACGCACTTTACGAGCGAAGCCTGGCCATGCCACGCGCCGAGACCGTGCTGGTGCCCGCCATCTTCCTGGCCCTGCACCTCGGCCACAAGCCGATCTACGTGCTCGGGGCCGATCACTCGTGGCACGAGAACATCATCGTCGGCGCCGACAATGTCCTCAGCATCCGGGACCCGCACTTTTACGATGGCGAGAGTGAGCCGCGGACCTTTCCTTGCGTGAAAGATCACGTGACGGGTCAGACTTACCGCTTGTCGGAGCAGTGGCGCTCGCTGGCGAACGCGTTCGAGAGTCACGAGGCGCTCGACGCCTATGCACGCTCACAAGGCGCCCGCGTGTACAACGCGTGCGCGCGCTCGTTCTTGGACATGTACGAGCGGGCCAAGGTCGGCGAGCGCGGGTGAACCCAGCCGGCCGGTTATTCGGCCGGTACGGGAGGTTTGACCGCGCTGGGGAACGCGCTTGCTCGCATGGCGACGATGCCCAGCCCGGCGATGAGCGCGAAACCGCACGATGTCGCGATCAGGCAGCAAACGGCCACGTCGCGTGCCGAGCCGTGGCGCGTGATGAGCAACGACATCATCAACAGACAAGGAATGAGCAGGGACACGAACCCGCGGGCGCGATTCATGCCGATCAACACGAAGCCGATGGCCGACTGCAGGATCAGCAAAGCCGTCGAGAGCCACACGATCTGCAGCGTCTCGGCGCCATCGACGAACTGGTTTCCGAAGACCAGGCTCAGGGTGAGCTTGCCGAAGAAGATGGGGATGATGCAGGAGGCGCCGAGCAGGCCGGCCAGCAGCAAGAGACCGCGTCGCACGATGGATGCCGAGGACTGGCCCGCGCCCGTGAGAGCGGACACGCGCGAGAAGAGCACCTGGTAGATGGGAATGGCGATCAAGTAGAGCATGCGGCTCAGGGCGTTTACCGCGCCGTACAAGCCCGCATCGTGAGGCGAGAGGTAGTGCTTGGCGGTCAGCACGTCGGCGTTCAGGCAGAAGGAGAAATAGAAGCAGGCCACCGCCAGCGAGAGCTCTTGCGTATTCTCGGGCGGACTCGCGGGCGGCGCATTCGGGTCCGGATGGGGAAGGTCTCGCAGCAACCACTCAGCGTAGACCAAGGCCGCGAGACTGCCGGCCGCATAGCCCGCCACGGCCCCCGAAGGCCCAAGTCCCAACGCGACGAACAGCAGTCCCATCCCCAAACGCACCACGGCATCGGCCACTTGAACGCGTCCGAAGTCGCCGAAGCGCTGATCACCCTGCAGGATGGCTCTCGGCACCACCCCGACGAAGACGAGCAGCAGGTACCCTGTGAGCGCAAGTAGGGTGATGTTCTCGAGATGAAACCAAATCTTGATCAGCCAGGCCGCGAGCAGCCACACGAGGCTGCCCACCAGGGACAAGCGCACGGTCGTCTTCATGGCCCTCGAGTGAAGGCCTCGCAGCGAGGTCCGGTCCTGATTGCCGTGGGCGGTGGCAGCGAGTTTGGTGACGGCCGTCTCGATGGGGTCGATGGCCAGTGTCACCAAATACGAGATCGAGAGCGCTGCGGCGACTTCGCCGTAGCCGCTCGGCGTCAGGAGGCGCGCGTACACCGAGGAGTACACGAGCGCGAACACAGCGGAGATTCCGCTTGCCGCGATCATACGAGCCGAGTCCGAGATCAGTGTATCGGCTTTGGAAGCCATGGCCGAGTCCTGCCACACACTCGCCCATACGACGCGGATAGTCGATAGCCTTGTTGCCATAGGAGCGGGAAGCGCATGTGGGTGATTCTGCGGTCCCCTGCCCCTGCCCCGGAAAGGCGCGGACTAAGGCTGGTTTTTGCGGTCACAGATCCTAGTGGCCGCGACAATTCAAATCCTTCGCGTCATCTTGACCCTGATCCCTCCCCCTGTTAGATGGGCGGAGCGTCGGGGTACACAAACGGGGCAGAGTGTGACGCATGGCTGAAGGACCCCGCACGCCGCCTTCCAGGAAGCAGCGGTCGTTGCGTAGCGAACTAAACAATTTGTTGCGCGGTGCGGTGCGGCGGGTCAGCGGGGAACGGCCAGGGCGCGAGGAATCAGCGCCGCCTTCGTCCCGGACGCAAAGTAGAGGTTCTGACGGTCGATCGGTGTCTGGCCGCATGCCTTTGCTCGATCTCTATACGAGCGAGGACAACCGCGCCAGGGCGCTCGCCGTTCAGCACGCGTCTGGTCGAGCGTGGCGCCACGTAGGTGCCCGCGAGCCGGGCGTGTCCGTGATCATTTTGAACCTGAACAAGCCGGAGCTCATCGTGCCGCTCCTCGACCGGCTGGAGCGAGACCGCCGCTCGTTCGAGGCACAGGGGCTGCGTCTCCAGGTTCTTGTGGGCGATACGGGTAGCACCGACGAACGAGTCCTGGCGCGCTATGCGTCGGTCGAGTCGGACACCTTCGTCCAGACGGATCTGCGCTATCAATTCTCACGCTGCAACAACGCCATGGCCCGCCTGGCCGAGTGCGACACGTTGCTATTTCTCAACAATGACGTGATTTTCCCAGCTGACCGCAATCCGGTGCTCGAGATGTATCGGGCGCTGCAAGGCGATGACAGGCGTGGCGTGGTGGGGTGCTGCCTCTACTTCGAGGATCTGCGCGTGCAGCACCTCGGCGTCGACTTCTTGCGCGAGCGCGAAGTGCGCGGTCTTTGTTATCACCCGCGCGCGCGCGAACAGGTGCAACCCGAGAGCCTTGCATCCGACTGGGGAGTGCCCGCCGTGACGGGCGCGTGTCTCATGGTACGGCACAACCTGTTCGCAGACGCAGGTCGGATGGACGAAGGGTACGCGTCTGAGTGCCAGGATATCGACCTGTGTCTCGCTGCGCATCGTCTCGGCTACGAGTCCCACATCGTCAATGCGGGAACGGTGTTGCATCTGGAGAACGCCACGCGCCCGAAGGGTGAGGAGAACTGGCCCGACCGCCAGCGCTTCCTGCGCCGCTGGGGGAGCTACATCGAGGCCAGCTTCCTATGAAGACGGTGCTGTTCCTCACGCTCCGTATGAAGATGGGCTTCGGCGTGGACGTCGTGGTCGGGCAGCTCAGTCGCCTGCTCATCCAACGAGGTCACCGCGTCGTGGTCGGGTGCATCGAGTCGGAACCTGGCTTCGAAGGGGTTCAGATCGAGCACGTGCGGGCCACGGAGAGCGACGTGGCGGCACTGGCGAGCCGGGTCGACGCGTCCGTCATCGTCGCGCACACGAGCCCTTTCTTCGAGCTGCTGCCTGGGCTCACCGATCGTTGGCCGTGCTGGGCCTGGGAGCATGGCGATCCCACACCGGCGCTGTTCGATGGCGACCGCGACGCGCGCGCCAAGGTCAAAGCGCTCAAGGCTCCGATCTACCCGCAGCTAGCGGGAGTGATCGCGATCTCCGAGTTCATCCGAGCCGACATCGGATTCGGTCCAGCCCACGTCATTTACAACGGTTGCGATCACGTACCCGACACGGCTGCGAAGGCACTGCAGGATCTGGCGGCTTCGTCGGACCGCCCGCTGCGGGTGGGTACCCTGTTGCGCATCGGCGCAGGCGAGGCCTTCTACAAGGGCAACACGCTCTTCCAGCGCTTTGCGGCGGAGCTCCAAGGTGTCGTCAGCAACGTGCGCGTGGTCGCCATGGGCCGGGGCAGCGAGGCCGATGCCAGGGCCTTCCGCGATCACGGCATCGAGGTGATCCTGAACGCGCCCGACGCTGAAAAGTGGGCCTACTTGCGGGAGCTCGACGTGTTCCTGTCGTTCAGCCTGTGGGAGGGCTTCAACCTGCCGTTGATTGAGGCGCAGGCATTGGGCACCGTGGGCCTCGCCTTCGACACGGGAGCTCATCCGGAGGTCACCCCGATGATCCTGCGGAACGTCGACGACGCGCTCAGCTTGGTGAAGGCGTATTCTCAGAATCGCGAGCTGCTGCTCCGACACTCTCGTCTTTGTCAGGACTTCGTACGCCGACAGTTCAGCTGGGAGCGCTGCGTGCAGGCCTTCGAAGAATTGGCGCTAGGGAGCTAGCGAACCCGAAGCGCTACCCGTAGCGCTTTGCGAGATCGACGAAGACGCGCGTCACGAGCGGCAGGGTCGCCGAGAACACCAGCGCAGTCAGCACGATGGTCACGCCAACGAACGTCCGGCTTCGCGTGGAGACCGCGGGTTCGTCGGAGGTCACAGCAGGGCCCATCGAGTCGGGCACGAAGACCACGGAGGCGGCGCCACAGATGCTGCCCAGCGCCACGAACCAAGCTGGCACGAAGTAGCGTGTTTGCAGCCCTTCGATCACGTTCGCGCCGAGCGTCGTTTCGGTCATGTAGAGGACCAGGGCCACCACGGCGACACTGCCCAGTGCGCCGGTAAGACCTATCACGGCGGGTACCGTGGCTCGAAGTAGGTTTCGGAGCCCGCTCTTCCAGGACAAGCTGTGCGCCCACACGAGCAGGAATGACAGCTCGAGCAAGCACGCCAGGGCGAGCACGCGACCGTAGCCGTTGCCCACGGCCCGTGACATGCCGGTGTCCAACCATCCGAGCGGCCCCACGAGGTTGTGAAGCCGCCAGGGTTCGATGAAGTCGGGAATGTCCAGGTCAAGTGTGTGCAAGGGATGCTCGAGCAGCAGCTTGAGCTGATCCAGCGAATGAATCTTGCCTGTGCCGCGCGTGGCGCCCGGTCGGTGACGCGCGCCAATCAGTTTGATCCCGTTGTGGATGAGAGGGGTGCTCGTAAGCAAGACCGACGCCCAGAGCAGCCAAGTCTCGATGCGTCGGCTGGTACGCCCCACCAGGGCTCTGAACATCGACATGAAGGCCTGTCCGACGCCTGCCGGCGGGAGGGACCTCATTCTTGCGAAGCAGAAGCCCGCGATGGCACTCGGAATGAAGCACGGGATGAGAAATGGTTTGGCCGCTGCGCCCCAGCCCAGCGACAGCATGATGGCCAGGTCCCACCAGCGTAGTTCCTCCCAGTACAGGATCATCGCTCCCATCATGATCCCCGTGGACAGCTGGACTCCGTCCGCGGAGACCGCGAACGCTTGCTGGGCGACGAGCGGCGTGACCACGAAGGCCATGAGAAGGACGGCTCCAACACGACCAGCTCTCCAAGCAAGCACGCCGAGCCGCAGCAGGCATCCGAGGACCATGAGCCCTTGCAGGATCCGCGCGAGCGCAAGGCCCTGGATCTGTCGAACGGAGCTCTGCGTCTGATTGGGCAGGAACAGCTTCGAGGCGATCACACCGGGATAGGCGAAGGCATCCGAATAGCCGTTTACCGGTTCTCCGCAGGCGAGGGCACCGCTCGGTATGCTCGGTCGCGGTGGCGGCAAGCCGCGCGGATTCCGCGGGTTCGTCGTCAGCGTAGGCACGCAGTCACGGGAACTCAGCCAGTGCTCGATGTCGATGTGGGATTGCTCCCAATGCGTCAGCTCGTCGGGCACGGAAAACAGCGGCTGAGCGAAGGTGAGGCAAGCCCCGAGCAAGAGGAAGGAGAGGGCGAATGCGGCGAAGGGACCAAAGTAGAGCTCGTGTGCGGCTCGACGGGCCTTGGCGTCTCGCCGGCTGCGCCGACGCAGCCAGGTAAAGAAGAGTTCCAGGACGACCCAGATCAAACTGCTGGCGATGGCCCAGACGAACGCGCTTCCGATGCGCGACAACACGTCCTCTTGAGCGGTCCCTGGCGGCAGCGAGAAGTCGAAAAATGGGTCGGGACCCTGTAGCTGGAGGACCAGCTCGTCCGGTCCGCCGGGCAGCAAGGCAATGCCGTTGACGCCACCGAGTGTGTTGCGCAGCTCCTGGATCCCGAGCGCGGTCGTGGTCCAGCCCGCGCGGATCTCGATGCGACGCAGCGCAATCGAGCCACTAGCGGAGCCCGGATCCAAGCGGAGCTGCTTCCATGGACCCGGTCCACCGGTGATCCGATAGCTCTGCCAGCTGCCGTTCGTCTTGATCGGGAACAGCGTCGAGTGGTCAGGATGGTAGCCCGCCCCATCGTTCCAAAACATCTGGCCATCGGAGCCGGCTTGGGAACGCATCTCGACGGTCACGTCGACATCCCCGCCGATCACGAATGCGCGCAGGAGCAGCACCAAGGCGCCTATCACGGCGGCACGGCGGACGAGCGAGGGCCAATCCCAGCCGTCCGTGGCTGCGGGGGGGTGGTCAGAAGGTTCGGGGGCCATCGGAGCTCAAGACAGTTGGCTAGGGTTGTGCAATCGCGGAAGCCTGGACCACCAAGCCCACCCGAAGTCGTCCGCCGCGTCCGTCAGATTGGGACTGTAGGCGGGATCGTGACGAAGAGCGATCGCCCAGCGCGCAAGCATGAAGTCGGCCTCCGAGGCCAGACGCGCAGCCTTCTCGGGCGTGTTCTCCTGTCCGCGGCTCGCCGACTCGTGGTGGTAGAGCTCTGCGTACGGAGTCCACACGTTGCGGTAGCCGGCTTCGCGCAGGCGAAGGCAGAAGTCCACGTCGTTGAAGGCGACCTTGAGGTCGACCTCATTCAGCCCACCGACTTCCTCGAATACCGACTTGCGCACGACCAGGCAGGCGGCCGTAACCGCGGACAACGTTTGGCGCAACGCCGCCCGATCGAGGTAGCCACGCTGGCTGCGTCGTAGCCCGCGGTGCCCGTGGGCAGCCACGATGTTTACTCCCACGAACACGCCAGCATGCTGCAACGTGTCGTTCGGGTACCAAAGCCGCGCCCCCACTGCGCCAACACCGGGCTGCAAGGCGACGCTCACCATTTCGGTGAGCCAGTCGGGCGACATGATTTCGACGTCGTTGTTGAGCAGGCAAAGCAGCTCGCCCCGCGCGAGCTGCGCGGCCCGATTGTTGAGCGCCGAGTAGTTGAAGGGATTGTCGTCGCGGATCAGCCGTACCTTGCGGGTCGCGGCCAGGTGATCGAAGTATGCCAACGCGGACGGATCGTCGGAGCCATTGTCGACCAGCAGGATTTCGAGCGCCGGATAGGACGTCTTCTGCATCAGACTTTCGACGCATTGGCGCACCAGTCCCTCCGCGTTGCGCGTGGGGATGATGATGCTTACCAGGGGCAGCTGCTTCGGCAGATCGTAGGTGACGCGGAACGCACCGGCCTCGACCTCGACGATGGCCTCCACCTTGGAGCGGGCAAAATGCGCCTCGAGCGCTCGCTTGCCGCTGTGCATGCTTCTCGCCGTGCCCGGATGCGCACGTCGACTGTAGAGCACGCGCGGGACATGGTGGACTTCGCGGGCGGGAACCAGGTGCTCGACGCAGCGAAGGTTGAGGTCGTAGAGCTCGGCATCCTCGCGCTCGGCCGCCGCGCCACCGACCTCGTGTAAGAGGTCGGTGCGATAGGCCGCGAGTTGGCCGACCATGTCGTAGGAGAGGAAGAGGTCGGGATTGAAGTCGCTCTTGAAGCGCGGGTAGTTGCGGGCTCCATCGTGGTCGACGACGTCTTCGTCCGAGTAGACGAGCTTGCAATCCGGGTGCAGGTTGATGGCTTCGACCAGCCAGTACAGCGCGTGTTCCTGCACGATGTCGTCGTCGCCGAGGAAGACCGTCCAGTGTCCCTGGGCGTGCTGGATGCCGTCGTTCATCGCCATGGCCTTCGGGCCCAGCGTGGTCTCGAGCACCCTGACGCGCGGGTCCGCATCCGCGAGCTGTTTGAGGTAGCTCTTGACCTCGGTCCGCGTGGAGGCGTTGTTGACCACCCAGAGCTCCCAGTACGGATAGATCTGCTCGCGTACCGACTGCACCGTCTCCGACAGTCGAGCGAGGTCCGGATCGTGGATGGGCAAGATCAGGCTGATCAACGGACGCTGGGCAAAGCTCGGGATCAGCGCCCTGAAGCCGGCACGCTCTTCCCGACCGAGCGTGTCGTTGCGGCGCAGCCAATCCATGTAGTCGGCGTTCGCGGCGCGCAGCGCCACCTGCTGGGCCTTTTGCTTGGGCTTCGGCTTGGGAGCCGGAGCCAACGAGGAGCGCCCCGCTGCGAGATCCAACATACGCTTGGTGGCGCCGCCCATGCCCTGTTGCCGCAGCACCTTGCGCACCCGGCGCATGGCCCGTTCGTAGCCGCCAGGAGGGCTAAAACGCTCGAGGGTCTTGGTCGACGTGCGAAGCGGCTCCGTGATGCGCCAGGAGAGCGATTCTTGAAGCTCCGCGACCTCTTTCTTGGAACTGTTGAGCTCACCTTCGAGCTCATGGATGCGCCGTCGCAGGCTATCGCGCTCGTTGCAGGCGTGCTCTTCGGCGCGCCGGCTCGTGGCCAAGAAGGCGGTCAACGTGGCCGCGCTATCAGCGAGCTGGCGATCGCGTTCGGACAGGGCAGAACGCCATTGGGCGCGCTCGTCTTGGAAGGTTTCCTGCAGCTCGTCGGTCTCCTTGCCCTTTGCTCCGAGCTGTTCCTCGAGCGCGACGATGCGCCTCGCGAACTCGCTCTCCATGGCCGCCTTGGCTTGCTCCAGGTGAGCGTGCTGCTCGCGGAGTTCGGCGTTTTCGCTGCGTCGAGCGAGGAGCTCTTCCTCGGGCAAAAGGGCGCTGGCCGTCCAGGGGTTACTGGACTCGTCGGAAGCCACGGAGATGGCACTCAACGGTCCGCAAACCTTGTCGTTGACTGCGGCCTCTCGTCCGGTGATGCGCCGTTCGCCGAGCAAGTTGTCGGCGGGTCGCTCCTTGCGGATGATGCACAGGGAGTTGATGAACTCGACCGAATGGATGTGCGCAAGTGACTCTTCGTTGGGCGGGGAATGGAAGTGCTCGGATGTCGCGCGGAGGACGTCGGCGCGCGCCTTGTGTACGCCCCAATGTTCGTGATTGACCACGTCGGCCAGGCGCTTGAGGAACGCCATCGACGAGAACGGGTAGTGCAGCCCGCCTTCGAAGTCGGATCGATAGGAGCAGTGAAGGTCCTCGATCACATAGAGGCCGCCATCGTTCAGCATCGGAAAGTAACGCGCGAAGCTGCGAACGATGTCGCCCGACGTATGGGACCCGTCGTCGATGATGACATCGAAGGACTCGGAGTATTGAGCGATGCGCCGCTGGGCTTCGTCCGTGTTCGCGTCGATCACGATGACCTTGATGCGCGGGTCATCGAAGGTCAGCGCGGCACAGGCTGGATCGATGTCACAACCGATGATGTGGCGCGCGTTGGGAAAGCGCTTGGCCCACAATTCGAGAGAGCCACCATTCTGAACGCCAATCTCGAGCAGGCTCAGTGGCGCCTTTTCGATAGGCGCCATGAGGCGCTGGTATTCGCGCAAGTAGATATCCCACTTGTCGCTGACCTTGCCCTCGTGCCTGGTGTGCAGCTCTTCGATGGTTTCCGCTGTCATGTCGGGCCCTTCCACGTCTCGATCCCGCAACCGTGCCGAGTTTTAGTCAGGCTCCGTGGGGGTGTCCACCTGGGTTCGCCCGCGGCGAGGGGTGGAGCCCGAGACGGGGCAGCGCCGTCTGGGAGATTCACCCCCTCCGCGGAGTTCGCTTGGGCAGCAAGCTGTGAGGTCCCGACGGCCGCGGGACTAGCCGTAGCGCTCGGCCAGATCCACGAACAGCCGCGCGATCAGGGGAAGGGTGGTCCAGAGCACAAGTACCACCAGGACGAAAGCAGCCACCGTTCGGACGCGTGCCTGGGCGGGCGGGGCTACGACGGCGCTCGGCGCCCGGGGGGCCCATTCGGTCCCGAGTCCAAGCGAGACAGAGCCGCTGAGGAGCGCGATGGCCAGCACCCAGGTCGGCAAGAAGTAGCGCGCCTGGACACCCTGGATGAGAGTCTCGCCGACGGCCGTTTCACCCATGTAGAGGACCAGCGCGATAGCGGCGACGCTGCAGGCGCCGGCCACGATGCCGATCAGCGAGGGCGAAATCGCTCTCACGAGGCGCTGCCGTACTTCGCGCAGCGATCCATGTCGCGCAGCGATCAGAAAGGCGCCTTCCAACGCCGCACCCAACAGAAGAGTTCGTCGGTAGCCACCGACCACCGCGCGGGATACGTCGACGTCCAGCCAGCCCAGCGGACCCGCGAGATTTTGCAGTCTCCAGGGCTCCGCGTATTCGGCGATGTCCAGGCTCAACAGCCGCCATGGGGCGCCGAGAACGAGCCGTAGTTGGGCGGCCTGATCGACGATGCCACCTGGGCGCAGCGTGGGCGTCTCGGTCTGCGAGACCTGCATGACGTGCAGTGCGCGCAGGATCGGCAAACACGAGAACACGAGCGCCGCCCAGATGAGCCACCCGCGCAGCTGGCCTCTCCTTGGGTCGAGCGCAGACACGAAGCCGCGCGCGACATCGGCTAACGAGACGCCGGGGTCACGGCGTAGCTCGGACAACCAGTGGCCAATGAACAGGCTCGGCACGAAGCACGGAAGCAAGAATGGCTTCGCCGAAGCACCCCAGCCGGTCAGGATGAAAAGCAGAAGGTCCCAGCCTGTCATGCGTTCCAGGAACAAGATGCACGCGCTCAGCATCAGGGCATGCGCTAGCTGCGACCCATCCGCCGATACGCCGAAGCTTTGCTGGGCAAACAGCGGGGAGAGCGTGAAGGCGGCCACCAGGAGCACGCCGGGCCGGTTGGCTGCTCGCGCGAGCGCCCCGAGGCGGAGCAAGCAACCCAGGACCATCAAGCCCTGGAGCAGGCGGGCCAGCGCGATGGCCTGAACCTGCCGGACGACACTTTCCGTCTGATTCGGCAAGATGAGCTTGGACGCGACGACGCCCGGGTAGGTGAAGGCATCGCTGTAGGCATCGGGCGAGACGCCGCATTGAAGCGGCGCGAACGAAACGATCGGCACGGGAGGCGGTGCATGAGGCTGCGCCATGGCCATGACGGTCACCGTCTCGATGCATTTCTTGGCGTGGATCGCCTTCTCCATTTGCAGGTGCGACTGCTGCCAGTGCGTCAGCTCGTCAGGGACCGAGAGCAACGGCTGTGCGAACGCCAGGCAGGCACCGAGAAGACAAAACGAACCCGCGTAAGCCCAGTATGCCGAGAAGTACAGACGCGCGGCGGCGCCTGGCGCGCCCAAGCTCTGCCGCAGGTGGTCCGCCAGTCTGCCGAAGAAACGTCTCGTCATCGCAACGCCGGAGGATTCCCTCAGCCTCGAACCTGTGCCGGGTTATCGAGGTACCATTTGTACGTGCGCTCGAGGCCCTCGCGGAGGCCCGTCTTGGCGCGCCAACCGAGTCCGTTCAAGCGACCCACGTCGACCAGCTTGCGTGGCGTTCCGTCGGGCTTGCTCGTATCGAACACGAGCTCGCCCTGATATCCGACCACGTCCCGAACGAGCTCCGCGAGCTCGCGGATGGAGATGTCGTCGCCCACGCCAATGTTGACGATCTCGGGCTTGTCGTAGCTTTCCATCAAGAACAGGCACGCATCGGCCAAGTCATCCACGTAGAGGAACTCGCGACGCGGGGTCCCCGAGCCCCAGACCGTTACGGCCGGCACGCGTTGTTGCTTCGCTTCGTGGAACCTGCGGATCAACGCCGGGAGAACATGGCTGTTTTCCGGGGCAAAGTTGTCCCCGGGCCCATACAAGTTCGTGGGCATCACGCTGATCCCGTGCAAGCCATACTGTCGCCGGTAGGCGTTCACCATGGTGATGCCCGCGATCTTGGCGACCGCGTAGGCGTCGTTGGTCGGCTCGAGCGGGCCCGTAAGGAGATACTCCTCCTTGAGAGGCTGAGGCGCGTGCTTGGGATAGATGCACGTGGAGCCCAAGAACATGAGCTTCTTGACCCCGTACTTGTGGCAGCCCTCGATGACGTTGCACTGGATGTGCAGATTTTCGCGGATGAAGTCTGCCGAGAATCGGTCGTTGGCGAAGATGCCGCCCACCTTGGCCGCGGCCAAAAATACGTAATCGGGTCGCTCGCTCGCGAAAAACCGGTCCGTCTCGGAGGCCGACGTCAGGTCGAGTTCCGAGCGACTCCGGGTAAGCAGATTCTCGAGGCCACGCGCGCGGAGGGCTCGCTCGATGGCCGAGCCGACAAGGCCCCGGTGACCTGCGACAAAGATGCGATTGTCCCGATTCATCGCGGATTCTTATCCCACGGGGCGTCTTGGCGCATCCCCCGGTCCGGGCCAGCGGGCCATTCGTCTCGGCCCGTCTCGGGCCAATCGGCTACCATCGTGCCGGTCCGGGGCCTCGGGCGCCGCCGGGCAAGGAGCTGTGACCTTTGTTCGACTTCTTCCGCAAGGGACGCCGGCCGGCCCCCGAGCCAGCTCGGCAAGCTGAGCTCGGCCCCCCTGCCAGCGACCCCTGGGCCTCGTTGGCAAGCCTGTGCGCGCCTGTGGACCCTCGCGCCCTGTGCAGACTGCTCGCCCGAGCTGGGTTCACTCCGGCGGGCTACCGTGCCGCCAACGCCGACTTGGTGGCGGCCCTGCCCGCCGACGATGCTGCGTCGCTCCGCCATTTTCTCGAGCACGGTATCCACGAGGCCCGCGAGTTTCCCGTCGAGCTGCAATGGGATGTACTCGAGGAGATTCGAGCGCTCCCGTTCGAGCATGCGAACACGGGCCGCCAGCTCACGCGCTCGCTCATCAGCGCGTACTTCTGGCCCAATCGGCTGGCTCAGGCGACGGCGAAGCAAGCGCTCTCCAAAATCCGTGACTACGGGGGCCGGCCGTTCCTGCTGATCGGCGATAGTCACTCGATGAGCTACCGGCGCCCTGCCTGGCGCGGCGACGCATGGCTCCTTCCGCTCCACGTGAACTGCATCGCCGGCTCCGCGCGGGGCCTGTCCAACCCAGCGTCGCGTTCGGGGTATGGGCGTCGCATCCGGGAACTCTGGCTTGAAATGGCAAACCTCGAAGACGCGCCGGGCGTGCCGGTGCTGTGGAAGTTCGGGCAAGTCGACACCGAGTTCGTGCACACCTTCAGGAGGGTCTCGAAGAACCTGGTCGCGTTCGACGTGGCTGAGTTTGCCCAGTTCAGCCAGCGTTCCGTCGAGGGATACGCAGAATTTCTGGCGTCCGTGGTGCCAGCGAGCCTGCGCAGAGAGTCACACGTGTGTTCTATCTTTGCGCCAGCGCTGAGCGATGAGGCTCACGCTCAGGGCTACGTAAGCGGTCACATCACGTCGCTCGAGTCGGACCTGGATGCCGAGGCCATGCTGACGGCGGTACGTAAGCTCGAAATACCCGATCTGGCGACCCGCACGCGTATGCATCGCACCTACAACGCATTGCTGGCGGAGCAAGTTCGCCCGCTCGGGTTCGAGTTCTTGGACGACTTCTCGGCCCTTCTCGGGAACGACGGCACGCTCGACGAGCGCTTCCGCCAGCATGCGGGCGGCTTTGATCATCACGTGAATTTTCAGGCAAGTGCCTCGGTCCTCGAACCGATATTGTGGGACATTTTGACGCCGCGGACCCTTGCGCAGCCCTCGAATCTAGATAAGGGGTGAACAGTAGGGGTGAAGGACCAGCCGCACCCCTCAACGGGCAAGCGAGATGGCACTAACTCCGATTCTCATCTCCGGTGTCGGACGCTCAGGCACGACTGCGCTGATGGCGCTCCTGGGGACTGACGCGCGGGTTGTCTTCGACCGCTGCTACCCGTTCGAAAACCGCAGTCTGACGTACCTCGTCAAGTCGAGTCTGCTCCTGGACCGCGCCGGGGTTGGGGCGTTCGACCAGAGCAAGCTCGTAGACTTCGCCGACAATACGCTGGGACCCGCCCCCTGGGTTCCGGAGTCGGTCCCGTTTCCCTCGTCGCAGTCTTGGCTCGAGCAAGGCTGGAGCCTGATGTCGGACGTCGCTCTGCGAAACCGCAGGGACGGCCTCTGGTACGCCGAGAAGGTCAGCTATTGGCTGCCGCCGCTGATCCGGGCCGTCATGCCGTGCCGCACGATCCACTTGGTGCGTGATCCCCGCGACGTGTGGCTGTCCATTGTCGAGTTCGGACGTCGCAGGCCGACAGTCGGCTTCGGGGTCGAACTCGAGCAGCTGGACCAGGCGAGAATGCTCGCGCACCAGTGGGCCTCATTTGCGGAGAATGAACGAGCCGACGCCAGCGGAACGTCCTCACAACGCGTGCGCTACGAAGACATGGTTCAAGACCTCCAGTCGGTGGCAGCCAACCTCAACGCGTGGCTCGCGCTCGCACTCGACCCGTGCAAAGAGGAGACCCGAGGCAACCTCGCCCAGCACGCCACGAGTGCGTCGCCGTCCAAGTCCGTGGAGCGCTGGAAGCACGAACCGCTCGCGGAGCAGGTCGAGCGTGCACTGCTGGCCCCTCTCTGCGCCGACCTGGCCCGCTACGGATATCCGGCCAGCCACGTGAGCCCAGCGCCAAGGTTCACGCCGGACGCAACCTGGCCTCACTCCGGCCAAGCTGCTGGCCAGCCAACGAACGACGGGATGCAGCTCACGGCCGTAGGTCCCGACCTGTGGTTCCTGGTGCGGGCTCCCTCTTTCGACGCCGCTGGCGTGTCCGAAGTCTGGCTGTGCATGGAAGCCGGCACAGGCGACCACTGCTCAATCTACTGGCGCGCGCCAGGACAGCCCTTCGACGAGTCCAGAGGCGTCCACATGCCCTATCTCCCCGGGCCGCACCGTCAGATCATTCGGCTTCCCGTGAGCAGCCATGCGCTGTGGTCGGGGGAGATCGAGGAACTCCGAGTCGACGTGTTCAACGGCGCGATCGTGCCGGATCGCCCGGGGCGGTTTTGTTGGGTGCAGCTGGTGCCTTGAGGGGCGGTGCGAGGGCCGGGCTCAGTACAAATTTGAGTCGATCACCACCATGATCAGCTCCGGTGCCAGGACCGATAGGTTCCCGCAGGTCGTCTCGTCGCAGTCGGCGCACACGTCGAGGCGCTCCGGCGCACAGTTGTCAAAGGCGGCCACGCATCCCTTCGCACAGGCACACGCTCTGCATGTGTCGTTGGTGTCGTTGGCTCCGCAATCGCGGGTGCATTTGGCCACCATGCATTCGACTTCCGCGGTGACGCACTCGTTGCATGCGCTTACCTCGGCCTTGTCGCGCAAGCAGTCGTCGAGGGGGCAGGGGCCCTTGGCACAACTCGGGTTGCCGGCAAAGCACGCGCCGATGGATTGAATGAGCTGGCCAGAGAGGTGGAAGGCGCGCCAATTGCCTTCGTCTTCGGGGGAACATGAAAGCGGCGGTTCGATGCCACCACTGTCTCTGGCGGCATCGGTGCTGCCGTCGCTGGCGTCGATGCTGCCGTCGCTAGCGTCCGGGCTGGCGTCTTTCTCTGTGCTCGAGTCCATCGAGGCGTCGAGCATGGCCCCGTCCAGAGTGACCTCAGCATCGCCGATGCCTGGCGCTGGCGGGGCCGCATCCATGCCCGAGTCCACGATGGGAGATTGGCCGACGTCGGCCGGGGCCCCAGCATCGGGGGTTGGAAGGCGCACGCAAATCTGTTTGTGGTAGTTCAGGCGCCAACCTTCGGGACACGGATTGCCGACCTCGACGCATCCGGCAAGAGCGAGGAGCGCAGCAACACGGAATGTGACGGATGGAGGGACGGTCATGGGGTGGTCGTAGCTTGGGGACCCTGAAGGACTTCGACGATGCTCCACACGGGATTGGCCGCCCAGCGCCCGGTCCAGAGCGGGAGCGCCAGGTCTTCGTCCCATGCGGACGCATCGGGGCCGAGTTTGCGAAGCACGAGATTGGCAGACGCCGTGGAGTAGGTGAGCAGGTAAGCGGCTTCCGCGTATTCGAATGGAGCGATGCGGTCTATGCCAGATTCCCAGGTCCCATCGAACGCCGAAGCCAGAGCCCAGATATTCTCGCTGGGCTTCACGATGCGACGGATCGTCACGCTGCCCGAGGCCTCGACCGTCGACGGGATCGCGTAGCCACTTTTACCCGCAACGATGTAGGCCTGGCCCGTGTGCGTGAAGCTCTCGAAACGATCCCAGCCGGTGGACCAGTGCAGGCCCTTCGCAACGGATGTGATGACGAGGTGGTCCGCCTGCCTGTCGAGTCGCAACAGCTCGATTTCCCCGCCGCGCTCATTGCCGAAGCGGAAGAGGTAGCTGAGGCCTCCCAGCTCGAACGTCTCGATAGCGGACCAGGTTGGCGCGTTGATTGGCGCATTCGCCTGGTCGAGCACACGGTCGAGTGCGAGGGAGGTGCGGGCCTCATCGAATCGCATCCACTCGATCCGGAGATGTCCCGCCGCTTCGGCTTCCGTTTCTGCGGCACCCGTTTTGTAGCGCAACAAGTAGGGCTTGCCCTCGAGTACGAAAACCTCGAGTTCGTCCCAGCCGCGCGACCAGTTCTCTTCGTACAGTGGGTGCCCGAGACTGCCGTCGGACAGGACTGGGGAGATGCGGGCAACACACGGGTCGTTTCCGCAACGGCTCTTGTGCTGCAGCACGTATTGCCGGTCGCCCCACACGAACGGCATGGCGTGCGTGAAGCCTTCAGAGAGATGGGCGGTGAAAGGAAACGCGCTGGTCACCGTCAGCGGCTGCGGAGTCATGGGGCCCGTTTGAAAAAGGCCGGTCGCCCCCTTCATCCGCAAGATCCTCGGTCCTTCGAACTTGAACTCCGCGTCCGTGGCATCGCGACCATGGACACCGCGACAGACGTCCAGCCCCATCTCCGAACACGAGTCGAAGCGTGAGACGCAGCCCGCCTCACAGGTGCAAGCACGACACTCTTCATCGCTCCCGGGCGCGCCGCACGCTGAGTTGCAGAACTCCAGCACGCAGGCGCTCTCCGCGGCGATGCAGGTCTCACAGCCCTTGAGGCCAATCGAGCTGCGGATACAGGAGCTCGGGTCGCAGGTGCCAGCATCGCAGACCTGCTCGATGCAGTGGCCCATGAGCGCGACGGATCCGTCTTCTACATGGAAATCATGCCAAATGCGTTTCGCTAGGGCTCGCCTTCGCGGTTGGGCCGCAACTCGCACGCTCGTCGACAACGAGTTTCAACACCGCCTTCTCCCGTCCCCACAGCAGAAAGAACCCGTGAGCCCCATGCGTTCTGAGTTCCTCGAGCTTGGCTAGCGTGTCCTCGCTCGGCTGAACTATCTCGAGCGCCGCGACCTTCTGCTCGTTGCTCGCGATCCGCTGCCCCGCCGCGATTCCGGCCCCGATCCCCTCCAACCCCATCGCGACCCCGAAATCGAAGTCCTCGTTCACCAGCACCGGCGCGTTCTCAAGCCACCTACCGCCCTCGAGCAGTACGGGTCCACCCCAGTGCCGTACTTCGCGATCACTTCCTGGCTCGACATCTCCCCAAGCGGAGGAGTGGGTGGGCACCGCTTTTCTCTGCGACCTTGGACGGCGGCTCGCGAACTGCCGGCATCACCCCTGTTGCCGACCGCGCGACGGGAACCGAATGGGCACAAGCGAACGTCATGGAAGCGAGCACGCACGCAGCGAGAGGCCAAGGCTGAACGGTCACGGGGGCTCTATTGCACAAACGAGTCCAAGGAGAAGAGATTGTGCATTCGAGCGCCAAAAGCACGGAAAGATCGGGGCCGACGGCTGCTCCGAGTTTCGTGCGAGTCGTGAGTTTGCCCGTCGAATCCGGTCGGGGTGATTTTGTCCGAAAGGTTCTCCGAACTCAGTCGGCCGAATTGAACCTGCAGAAATGCCTGAGCTACAGTCGCGGGTCCATGCTCGCTCGCTCGTTCTCTGTTCGCTGTTGGTTACTCCTGACGCTGTTCCTGCAGTTCTCCGTGGCACATCACGCGCTTGCGCAAAACGCCGCCCCCGCTGCGCCTGTGGCGCCTGCCGTTGTCCCCGCGGTGCCCGTAGCGCCTGCCGTTCCCGCGCCGGCTCTTTCATCCGAGCAGCCTCCCGCACCTGTACCCGATGCGGTGCCTCCGGCGGCCACGTCAGCCGAGCCTGTTCCCGCCGCCCCTGATTCGGATGTAGCCGTCCTGGCCCCCCAAGCGTCCTGCCCGCCCTCGCTCATCGCCCACGAGCTAGCGCGCATGTCCAGCGAGATCGCAGCGCTCCGCAATCAACTCGCAGCTACCACCGCCACCAAGCGACAACACAACGCAGCCTGGGTCGCGACCATGGAAGAGAAGCGCGCGTTCTATCCCGTCGGTCGGCTCTCCACCATTTTTGCGGTCGGAGCCACTCTCACTGCCCTCAGCATTTACGGCATGGTGAAGTCGGACGCTCACATCGGAACGATCATCGGCTTTACCCTGAGCGCCTCGCTCACGGGCGGCGCCCTCGTTCACCTGACCAAGGCGGTCAAGAAGCGTCGGGAGATCACACGCGAGATTGAAGCCGCCATGGCTCGCTAAGCACAGGTTCGTAGGCGGCCCTGCCCCGTTCTTGGCGCGCCCCCCACTTGCCCGCTAAGACTCCCGCTCGGCCGTGCCCCTCACCTCGTCCTTCATCTTCACACTCTGCCAACGCGGCGCCGAGCCTGCGCTCAAGGCCGAGTTCGCTCGCATCGCGCCCGACTATCGCCCCGCGTTCCAGCGTCCGGGCCTCGTCACCTTCAAGCTTCCACAGCCCGCTGCCCCCGAGCTCGCGCTGAGCTCGGTGTTCGCCCGCGCCTACGGTCTCTCTCTTGGCAGCGTTACCGATGTCGCTTCCGTTGCAGCTGCCATCGCGGACTTGCCGAAGCCTCTGTGCCTGCATGTCGTGGAGCCCGATCGCTATCGTCCGGACGAAGAGCCTCCCGGCGTTGAACTGGGAGCCCACGCCCGTGAGGTCGAAGCCGAGCTGCGTGCTGCGCTGCCCGAGGCGTTCACGCCGAGCCCCATCGCTACCGCAAAGCAACTCGTGCTCACCGTGATGAGCTCACCGGGTGAGCCCCTGACTCTGGGCGTGCACCGCCACGCCCGAGGTCGCTGTCCGTACCCGGGCGGGCGCTTTCCCATCGTCGTTCCCTCCGAGTCGCCCTCACGTGCCTACGCCAAGATTGAAGAAGCCATCGTCACGTTCGGGTTGCCCGTGCGCGCAGGCGACGTGGCCCTGGAGATTGGCGCGGCCCCCGGAGGTGCGACCTACGCGCTGCTTCAGCGCGGCGTCACGGTGAACGGCGTGGATCCAGCGGACATGGAGCCGAGCGTGATGGCATTCGAGGGGCCCCAGCGCGCTCGACTCACCCACCACGCCGTCCCCGTCGCGGCCCTCACGCGAGAGATGTTGCCGGCTCACGTAGACTGGCTGTTGCTCGACGTGCACTTGGCGCCTCAAGTGGCGTTGCGCTCCGCTCGACGCATGGCGAGCTGGTATCGCAAGAGTTTGCTCGGCGCGGTGCTCACGCTGAAGCTCAACGACTGGTCGTTTGCAGACCAGGTGGACTCGTTCCTCCAGCAAGCGCAGGAGATGGGCCTGCAGGAGCCGCGCGCCAAGCAGTTCGTCAGTCATCGGCAGGAGCTCGCGGTGGTGGGCCTCACGTCGCGCGGGCAAAAGCGCGGTCGAAAGGGCTGAGCGACTTCGATGTCGCTTCAACTCGACTTGGCGGTGCCCACGGCCCCGGACTGAAACTCGCGGACCTGGGCCAAGCGCAACAGCTCGAACATGGACGTGATGACGTCGGCTAGTCGGTCGACCTCCGCTTCGCTGAGCATGATGGGGCCAGCGCTGCCGATGGGCGAGTCGAGCCATACGACGACCTGCTGAGCGTAGCCTTCTTCGAACTCGAGCGTGAAAGAGCCATGAAGTGACACGTTAGAGCCTCCTTGCGAGACGTTGGGGGAGAGGAACGTACGAAAGCGAAGCAGACGAGGGCGCCTTCGAATGCGCCCGCAATGGCGCGCTCTACGCGCCAAGGATTCAGCGTCAGCCCGTCAATAGAGCGCCGCCGAGGGGAGATGAGCGCGAGAGCTGGTTGAAGAGCTCGCCGACGGGACATTCGAACACGCTCGCGATGCGCTCGAGGTCGTTGGCGTCCGGGACCGAAAGTCCGCGTTCCCACCGCGAGATGGTCTGCGGATCTCTCTTGATGTTGCGCGCCAGCTGCTGCGCGCTCACGCCGCGGGCACGCCTCATTTGTGCGATGCGTTGACCAATATGCATTGACCAACAATTGGTTGTTGATGACTAGCTGTCAACGTTGATTGTTGTGTGCGGGCGATTCCGTCATGCTCGCTAGGCAAAAATGCCTAGGCGTGGAAGAGATCCCGAGCAGGTGCGGGAAGCAGTGGGTGGACGGGTCGTCGCGGCGCGCAGGCGCATAGGCCTGACCCAGGTGCAGCTGGCGCAGGCGGTGGGCGTGGATGGCCAAACGATCTCGAAGATCGAGCGCGGCCTGCAAACGCCCACCGGCACTACGCTGCGCGGGTTGTCCGAGGTACTGCGCGTGTCCTCGAGCCACTTGCTCGGCGAGGGGGACGGCTGGGGCGAAGTGCGTGCGAGCAAGGCGACGGCGCCCGCGGATCTCACGCAGCAAGGGCGTCGCATGATCGAGGAGTACCTCGGCAGCACCCACGGACGTTCGGCGCCCAAGGACGTGAAGGCGCGGCTGCGGGAGGGCCAGGTCTTCACCTCGCTCGGGGTCACCTCTCCGGGCTGGCGAGACGTCGAAGACCTGCGCAACATCCTCGAGCGACAAAGCTCACAGGGGGCGGCAAGTCCGTCTGCGCTCACGGCTCGGGATGGGGCGCGAAAGCTCGGCAATTCCTATCGCCGCGGCAGAACGGCGCAGGAAGACGACGCGAGTTTGGCAGTGGAACCTCTTCCACGGTCGGCGGCGCGGAAGACGAAGCGCCCGCGCAAGCGACGCGACGGCTGAAGGCAGCGCGCCCGCGGCGTTCCGGAGCAAGCCAGGTTTCAGCGTGCTCCGCGCGCCAAGGCAGGCGTGTTTTCGTGAGCCTCGCCGCGAACCGAGCGCACACCACTGCGAGCCCATGAAACAATTCTGCGTGCGTGAAAGAGACTTCGCCATCGTGGGAACCGGGGGGCCCCGGCCGAGCCGCGCCCCGTCACCCGTCTTTCAGGGTGATCCTCGCTAGAATCGCGGGTTTTTCCTGGCACAAAGGTCCGCGAAGCTCGAGGTGCGTGATCGCGTCAGCGATGCGCGCGCTCTCAAGTGCTTCTGCCCGGTCATTGGGAGGTGGCCGGGCTTCTTTATTTCGTGCTCCGAGCTTTCCGAATTTCTCGCGGTAGGGTGGAGAGTGCCGAAACAAACGTCGATGACGATGGCCTTGCCGGATGGTGCGCTCGACGTCGAGCTCGCGTGGGCTCTGCTACTTACTCTCGCTCAGAAGGCGCGCGAAGGCCGTCCGTTGACGCGTGAAGCGGGCTTTGCGCTGGTGCGCGACGGCTTCCGCCAAGTGCCCATCGAAGACGCTCTGTGCATCATCAACCCGCGTGCCACCCCTGGCCGCCAAGTCGAGGTGCGGCGGCGCCTCACGGTGCATCCGGACGTTCGCGGTCTGTTCGAGCTCTATCTGCCGCTCGTGATTGGGGAACGTGCGAGAGAGCTCACGGTGGGCCACCTGGGACCGGACTCCGACGAGTCGCGTTCCCAGTCAGGGGAGGGGCAAGCGCTCCAGCCGGCCCGTGAGGAGCAGCTCCACACCCACCGCATGCGGGCCTTGTTCGATGCCACGATCCTCGGTGTCCGCACGGTGCTCTGGGACGATCCATTGGTCACCACTCGACTCGTGCCCGGGCCTCATCCCACGCGCGTCATCCTCGACCCGCACGGGCGACTCGAGAGCGCTCGCAGGGTGCTCACCGAGCCCGACGCGCACACCATCGTGTGTGTCGACCCCGCGCTCCTGCCGCAGCGCACGAACCAGGGCCACCTCGATTACCTTGGGATCCCCACGGGGCCCGACGGCTTCGAGGCGTCCGCGCTATTGCACGCTCTGCGCAGCAGGTTCGGGTTGCGCCGTATCTTCGTGGAAGGCGGGAGCACCACGGTCTCGCGGTTGGCTGGCGCGGGTCTCCTCGATCGCGTGCAGGTCAGCGTGGCGCCCGTGGTGCTTGGCTCGGGGCCGGTGCTGCGACTGTCGCCCTTGAACGCGCTCAAAGAGACGCTCTCGCCGAGCTGTCGTCATCTGCGCCTCGGCACGGAAGCCTTCTTCGACTTCGACCTCGTCAGTACGCCGGGTGCCCTGCAGGCCTGAGCCGGCTTCGGCCGCGCGTCGGAAGGGTGAGCAGCTCCCTCGAGGATAGAAGGAAGCGGTGCTCGGGATATCCTGAGCGCTTCGACTTCTCGTGCTGGAGAGGCTGCCTCTTGGGCAGGGGAAAGTGGAGCCCGGAACTGGATTCGAACCAGCGACCTGCGCATTACGAATGCGCTGCTCTACCGACTGAGCTATCCGGGCAAGACACCGAAATCCCGAAACGGGGCGCATAGGTAGCCCGCGGGGCCAGCCCTGTCAAACTCCAGTCCGGGCCACCGCGGGTGCGGTTTTTCTGGCCGAAGACGGGGGAGCGATGGGTGCCACCAAGCGCGCGGGCAGCGGGGACCGCACGAGCGGCAAGTCCGTGGTTGATCTGCGTTCGGATACGCTGACCAAGCCCAGCGCCGAGATGCGCAAGGCGATGGCGGCGGCCGAGGTGGGCGATGATGTCTACGGCGAGGACCCCACCGCGCTCGAGCTCGAGGCGCGCGTGGCGGAGCTCCTGGGCAAGGAGGCGGCGCTGTTCGTTCCGTCGGGCAGCATGGGCAATCAGATCGCGCTCATGTTGCACTGCCGACGCGGCGATTCGGTGGTGGTGGGCGAGGGCACGCACTGCATGGTCTACGAAGCGGGCGCCGCGGCCGCGCTGGCTGGGGTGCAGTTCAGCGTGGCGGGGAAGGGGGGCCTGTTCTCGCCGGCCGAGCTGGAGGCGGCCTTCATCCCGGATCACGTAAGTGCGTCGCGCTCGAGGCTCGTGGTGCTCGAAAATACGCACAACCGCGCCGGGGGGCGCGTGTTCCCGCAGCCCGAGCTCGAGGAGGTCGCGCGTCGGGCGCGCGCGCTGGGGCTCGCCGTGCACATGGATGGAGCGCGGCTCTGGAACGCGGCAGCGGCCACCGGGCTCGCGCTTTCCGTGCTCGCTGCGCCGGCGGACACCGTGAGTGTTTGTTTCTCCAAGGGGCTCGGCGCGCCGGTGGGCTCGGCGTTGCTCGGCTCCCGCGAGCTCGTGCGTGAAGCGCGCAGGCTGCGCAAGCTGCTCGGTGGCGGCATGCGGCAAGTGGGCGTGCTGTGCGCGGCGGCGCTGTTCGCGCTGGAGCATCACCGCGATCGGCTGCAGGAGGACCACGCCCTGGCACGTCGGCTGGCTCACGGTCTCGTGGGCCTGGCTGGCTTGCGCGTGGATCCGGAAACGGTCGACACGAACATCGTCAACATCGATATCTCCGGGCTCGCTGCCGGGGCCATGGTGAGCCGGCTCGCCGAAAATGGCGTGCTGGTGAACGCGGTGGGTCAATTTCGGCTGCGCGCGGTCACCCATCGGGACCTGGAAATCAGGGATATCGACGCGGCGCTGGACGGGTTTGCGCGCTCCGTGTAGTACCTTTGCCTATGCTTAGCCGGGTCCTGCTCGTCGCCTCTGTCTGCTCGCTATCTGCCTGCGCGCCCACCATCTCCATGCCGCGCGGCGAGGACCACCTCAACGCGCTCGCCGAGGCCGAGGCGCATCAGGTGCACGGTCGCGATGAAGAGGCCATCAAGGCCTTCGGCAAGGCCGCCGAGACCGCAGAGCGGCGCGTGGATCGCGATGAGGCCCTCTACCGACAGAGCCGCGTCTACGCCCACATGCGCGACTACAAGAACGCGCTGGCGATCTGTGACCGGCTCGCCGAGGCCGACCCGCCCGCGCGTCGAACCATGCGCGCCAAGCTGGACGGTGCACGCTATCGCATCCAACTCGGCGACACGGCCCGCGCCGAACGCGACCTGCGCGCCATCGTGGTGGAGTATCCCGACGACGCCGCCGCCAAGGGAGCGCTGCGCACGCTGGTGCAGATCCACGTGAAAGACTCGGACAAGATCGAGGACGCGCTGTTCTGGCTCAAGACGCTGGAATCCGAGATCGAAGAAGGCAACACCACGCACGAGGCGTTGCTCAGCCTGGAAGCCGATCTCTTGATCGCCAAGGGCAAGAAGTCCGAGGCCATCGAGGTGCTCGAGCAGCAAATCGAGCAGTACCCGTATCCGCACGGCCGACGCTGGGACGACGCGCTCTGGCTGCTGGCGGACCTGGCGCTCGAGGACAACGACCCGCAGACCGCCATCGATCGGCTCCAGAGCATGATCGCGGTGCACGAGTCGAGCTTCATCCTGGGCAGCTACACGCGCCCGCTGTTCTCCAAGGCGGCCCTACGCATCGCGCGCATCTACCGCGATAACCTCGACGATGACAAGGCCGCGCTCAAGGCGTTCGCGCGGGTGCGTAGCGAGTTCCCCAACTCACTGGTGGTCGACGACGCGCTCGAAGAAGAAGCCATGCTGCGCATCGAGAACGGCGACTCCAAGCAGGGCTGCAACTTGCTGCGCGAGGTGCTGCAGAAGCACGAAGTGGGTTCGGCCCGTCGTCACGCCGAGGAACGCATCTCCCAGCACTGCCAGTGAGATCGTCGCGGGCCTAGCGGCTGGGCCCGGCGCTCGAACACACGGCTGTGTCAGCGAGCGAGCGCACACGTGCTCGGCCGGCCGGCGACCTGGCGGTTCGGCTCGAAAGTGATCGGTGAGCTCGCGACTCCGGGCGAAAGCAGGGCGATCCCGACGGGGTCGCGCTTTCGCGCACGAGAGTGGGGATCAGAGCAGTTCGTCGTCGGAGGCGGGGGCGTCGGCGTCGTCTTCGTCGCCGTCGTCATCATCCTCGTCGTCGTCTGCTTCGGCCTCTTCCTCTTCCTCTTCCTCTTCCCCGGTCGTACGCGCGTACTTGAGGTCGATGCCGACGTCGACAAGCGCGGACTCGAGCAGCTCGAAGAGCTCATCGACATCCTCACCCGACCACTCGTCCAGCATCTCGGAGAGGAAATCGTAGAAGTCGCCGCTGTCGATGCGACGCTCGATCTCTTCGACCTGTTCTTCGGTGAACGCCTCCATGATGTCTTCACGGAGCGTGTCGGTGTCGCCTTCCTCGATCGCCTCGTCCGCCGAGATCTTGATTTGCCGAACGGCACGTTTGTCGAGGTAAATGTCCATGGTCGGGTCCTTCCAGAAGCGCGCGGTAATATATGTTTGCGACTTGGCCTGTCAACAACGTGAAGCGCTTGTGGCTGGGGCGGGTCGCGCCGCAGGTCTCGCGTAAATTTCTGGCACTTGCACCGTTTTCTGCAAGCACCGTCTGTGGTCGTTGTTTACGATGCTGCCGGATGCGGACGCCCACGCGATGCGGCTCGCGCGCCAGTCTGCGCGCCGGTTTGGAGAGCACGTGGCGCCCCGGGCGCGGCGGACCCGACCTCGCACACGCCTCGCAGAGGGCAGTGAGGGGTGCAGGCAGCAGTTTCCACATCCCATGCGCCGGGTCGGCCCCCCAGCGTAGCGGGCGCTGCGATGCGCGGCGCGTCCGCTCAGGGGATGGGCCTGGTCGCGCTCGGGTGAGCCTGAAAAGGGCCGCCTGCGATGCATCACGCTGGCTCCTCGTCGTCTTGTTCGTGCTCCTCGTCGGCTCGGCAATGCCGGCAAGCCGCGCCCACGCTGGGGCACCCGAACAGCGGACCAAGGCCGTGGCGTTCGAAATTCCACCCGCGCCCGCGCGTGCCAAGCCGCGCCTCGCGCTGGAGCTGCACGCCACCTTCGCGAGTCCGCTGGACAATCACTCCCTGTGTCCCAGTGGTGTCGGCTGTGTATTGCAGAGCGGCGGCGGTCTCGGTGGTTCGCTCGAACGACGTTGGCCGACCGGTCTCGGGGCCTTTGGTGCCTACGACGTCTGGTTCCTGGACAGCGACTCGGTCTACGAGCTCGGGGTGCAGCAGGCTTTCCGCGGCGGTGTTCGGTACACCATGCCCACCGAGAACATCTTTCACCCATTGTTCGATGTGAGCCTTGGCGTGATGGGATATGGGGATACCTTCCGCGTTGCCACCGTAGGAGCCCTCGTGGAGTTTTTCGCGGGTGGAGAGGTCGAGCTGAGCGCCACCTTCGGGGTGCGGGCAGGCATCGGCCTGCGGGTTTTTACCGTCAGCCCCTTCCGCACCGAGCGCGACAGCATCGAGCGCGGTCAAAGCGGGGTCTTCGCGGAGATGTTCTTGGCCCAGATGGGCCTTACCGTGATGTAGGTGTGGCGGACCTGCACTCGTGGGCGCCCCCCTGGTGAGAACCGGAGGGCGTGCGAGGCGCCGGTTGGACCCGGGCAGGGCCCGGATGGGGCGACCTTAGGCGATGGAATCGTTGACGAACCTTGACGGGGGCCATGGGACCACGGTTCACTGCCGGTGACATGCGTTGTGGCAGCTGTGGGTGGGACAACCCAGCAGGCATCATCTTCTGCACCAATTGCGGCAAGCGCGGCCTCGACGAGGCAGCCGCGGAGCCAGCGCGTGCGCCTTCTGGCCCGCTCCAGGAGCGTGCTCGTCCGCCGACGATGGCCTACCGCGTAGGGCAGGCGGAGATCGCGCGCCCCGCTCCCGCTGGGGCGGCCTGTCAACGCTGTGGCGCCGCGAGCGCGCCCGGGCTGCGATTCTGTCGCGAGTGTGGAGCGCCCATCGAAGGCGCGGCTCCTCCGCCGGCGGCCTCCCCGGCACCCGCGATCGACTACGGACACCCTGCGCAGGATGCTGGGGGCTTCGGAGCCCCGGCACCGGTCCAGGTCCGCACCTTCACGCCTCCGAGTCCTGCCACGCCCCAGCCGTTCGCCCCGCCAGCGCCAGCGCCCGCGGCCTACGCGAGCCCGGCTGCGAGCGTGGCCCGGCTCGTGATGCTGCTCCGGGATGGCTCGGAGGGCAGGACGATCCCCCTCAACGAGGGAGACGCCGATATCGGCTCCCGAGAGGGCGAAATCATCTTCGGGGACGATCCCTACCTGTCTCCGCGCCACGCGCGGGTCTCGTGTCGGGCAGGAGCGTACACACTGCGCGATCTGGATAGCGCCAATGGCGTCTACGTGCGTTTGCGTGATGTCCAGGACCTGCACGATCGGGATATGATTCTCCTCGGCCAGCAGGTGTTACGATTCGAGCTCCTTCTGGACGGAGAGTTGCCCCTGGGGCCGGCTTGGCAAGGCGGGGTGCTCGTCTTCGGGACCCCCGAAGTGTCGCGGTTCGCGCGGCTCGTTCAGTACACCACCGAAGGCGTAGGACGGGACGTGCACTACCTTTTTCGTGACGAAACCGTAATTGGGCGTGAGAATGGGGACATTGTCTTTACCGACGACCCATTTCTGTCACGGCGCCATGCGGCGATTCGCATCGATCACGCAGGGCACCGCTTTACGCTGCACGATCTGGGCTCGTCCAATGGGACCGCACTTCGCATTCGTGGAGAGCATGTGCTGAGGGATGGGGACCAGTTTCGGATCGGCAGGCACTTGTTCCGCTTCGAAAACACGCTCGCGGGCGGTCCCGCCCGCTTCGACGCCGCAGGCTCCGTGGGAGGCCGCTCTGAACGATGAGCGACGCGCAGCGCGAGGGGACGCAGGGGAAAGGGGCCACGCGTAATGCGGACTCCGTCGACGCCTCGCGCCCATCGCACGCCGAACCTTTGGGGCTCGAAGACGTGAGTTTCGAGCAAGACGAAGAGGGACCGACCTTGCCTCCTGAGGCTGCGTTCGAGAATGGCGCCGACGGCGAGGTGTCGCTCGCCCCCAAGCCGATCACGGCTCAGGTCGTGGGGCGCACCGACGTGGGCCTCGTGCGCGAGCACAACGAGGACAACTACCTGCTCGCGGATCTCTCCACGGGCAGCCGCGATTCCTCCACGTTCCACGAAGTCCCCATGGCGGGCCTGCTGCTGGGCGTGTGCGACGGCATGGGCGGCGCCGCGGCCGGCGAGGTGGCCAGTCAAATGGCTGTGGACACCATCTTCGAGATGATGCGCCGCAGCGTGCCCGCCAGCGATCGGGACGCCCTGGCCAGGGCTCTCGTGCGGGCCATCGAGGAAGCAGGCAGCCGCATCTTCGAGGCGGCGCGGGCCGACCGCAGCCGGCGCGGCATGGGCACTACCTCCACGATCGCCTCCCTGATGGACAAGACCTTGTTCGTCGGCCAGGTGGGAGACAGCCGGGCGTACATCTTGCGCGGCGGCGAGCTCAAGCAGATCACCAAGGACCAGAGCCTGGTGAACCAGTTGATCGAGGCCGGTCAGCTCACCGAGGACGAAGCCGAAGCCTTCGAGCACTCGAACATCATTTTGCAGGCGCTCGGCACCACCGAGCAGGTCAGCGTCGATCTCACGTTCCTGGAGCTGCGTCGGGGAGACCGTCTCTTGATGTGCTCCGACGGCCTGAGCGGCCTGGTGCACGGCGACGTCATCCGCGAAGTGATGGCGGAGTACAAGGACCTCGACGCCTGCTGTGAGCGCCTGATCGAGCTCGCCAAGGCGGGTGGCGGTCACGACAACGTGACCGTGATCCTCACCGAGTTCGGCGGCGAAGGTTTGGCTTTGCCGCAGACCGGCGACCTGGCCGGCTACCAGCAATACCCGCTGCCGCTCGATGGTGATCCGCGCAGCGCGGGCCCCATTCATAGCGAGGTTCCCACGCTGGCCCCTCCGGGCGCGCGGGGCCATGCAGGCGACGATGCGAACTACGGCGCGGGCGGCCAGGGGCCTTCGCGTGCCGCCTCGAGCGTGCGCTTCGTGGGACTTCTGGTGCTGCTCTTGGCAGCGCTCGGCGCCGCGTACTACTGGAGCGGCGCCGTCGACAGCCGCGCGCGCTCCCGGGACAACAACACCAACACGCAGCTGGTGGAGTTGCCGCCGAGTGAGACGCAGGGCCCTCCGCGTGTGGAAGTGGTCGTGCGCAGCGATGTCGAGGGCGGCGAGCTGTTCGTGGACGGCGAGAGCTACGGCAAGGCCGAGGGCGGCCGTTGGGTACTCGACCTGGTGCCAGGCCCGCACAAGCTCGAAGCGAAGGCCGGCGGCAGCACGGTGACCTCGTCGGTGGTGACCGTGCGCGAGGGCGTGCCGGCTACCGTCGTGCTCTCCATGCCCGAAGGGGCGGGCGCTTTCGGCGCCGACGCGGCGGCGCAGGCCGGTGCGGCGGACGACAAGGCTCGGGTCCAGCATAGCGAGCCTCTGGCTGAGACCGGAGATGGCGGCCTGAGCGATCGCGAAATGCGCCGCCGCAAGCGCCGCGCCGCACGCGACGCCAGCGGCGGCAGCGACAAAGCGCCCACGCCCTGAGCTCGAGTCCGCTGAGCCTACCTTGCCGGCGGACCTGCCCGTTTCGACTCTGTCGCTTTTTTGACCGCACGATCCCGCACCGGTAACCAACGTGTTGCGCGGATCCCAGGCGGGAATGCCTCGGCCGCGAGTCGGAGGGTGGATGACGGCTGGTGCTCGGATCACCGATGCGGTGACCCATTTCGCGCGACGCGGCAATTTCCGCAGCGCCGTCAAGTTGGTGCGTACGAGGCCGCCGGAGCGCCTGCGCTGGCGTGCGGCAGTGGGCACCCTGACGCTCGACGCGGGACGCTTGCTCGGGACGGATCGCATGCGGCTCGAGGAGCCCATTCGCGAGCTGGTACTCGATCTGGACGACCTGTTCTTGAAGCGTGAGATCGTGCTCGACGCGCGGCTGCATCGCGTGGACCTGGACCGCGGCGAAGTCTTGCCGCGCTGGACCCTGGGTGATCTGCGCAGGCTCTCGTTCCTGGCGCGCACGGAGCTCGATCCGCTGCGTCGCTATGTGGCGCTGCCGACCTCCTTCGAAGCCCAAATCGACACTGCCGCCGTGGTCCTGGCTGGTCGCGCCTTCGCCAACGCCCACCGCCAGCGCGCGGAGCGCCTGTGGCTGAGTGTTCCTGACCAGGACGGTCCCGAGCCCCTCAAGCTGCATCAGCGCTACATCCTCGAGCGCGCCGATCTGGAGGCCGAGCGCAGCAAGCGTTGGGCCGCCCTTGCCAAGACGCTCGCGTCGCAGCCCGCCTGAGCACGCTCAGGCAGTCACGCCGCGTACGCACGAGGCGAGCCATGAAAGCGTGGCTTCCGCCCGCGCTTGGGCCGCAGCGAGAGGCTCGTCGGGGCTCACGCTCTCCGACGCCTCCAGGTAGAACTTGAGCTTGGGCTCGGTGCCGCTCGGACGCACGCAGATGCGCCCGCGCGCGCCAACCCTGAAGATGAGCAAGTCGGCGCGCTCCTCCCGCTGCAGGTAGTCCTCGCGGGTGGTCTCAGCGTCCAGCCAGTCGCGCGGGGCGCGTTGTCGCAAGTCGCTCAAGATGGCGCGCGTCCTATCCATCCCGCTCGCCCCGCCTGCGCTCACGGTGAGCTGGCGGCTCGCGAACAGTCCGTGCGTGCGCGCCAGGCGCTCCAGCTGCTGCTCGAAGCCGATTCCATGGGCGCGCAGTTTGCGCGCGAGCTGCAGCAATACGTAGAGCGCCGCGATACCGTCCTTGTCATCTCCCAGGGCACCGAAGCAGTAGCCGAGTGCCTCTTCGTAGCCGAACAGATAACGCAGTCCACGTTCCCGCTCGAGCCTGCGCCCACCTGCAGTGATCCACTTGAATCCTGTCAGAGTGCGTTCGAAGTGCGCGCCGAAATGCGTGGCGATGCGCTCGACAAGGCCCCCGCTCACCAGTGTGGAGATGATCGCGACCTGCCCTGGCTCCGGCTCTTGATCAAGCAGATAGTCGGCCAACAACGCACCGATTTCGTCGCCGCTGAGCGCCCTGAGCTTCCCTTCGTTCCCGCGCGCCACGACCGCCAAACGATCGGCGTCTGGGTCGTGGCAGAAGCCGAGCTCGGCACCGATCTCGCTGCTCAGCCGGACGAGCTCGACGAGGGCTTCGGCGTGCTCGGGATTCGGCGAGCGCAAGCCGCCAAAATCCGCGCGCGGTGTCGCCTGCGAGGGCACCTCGATGAGCATTGCTCCGGTACGCTGGGCGAGTGCCCGCGTGAGCTTGGTGCCCACGCCGCAGAGCGCGCTGTACCCCACCTTGGGCAAGGGCTCCGGTCGCGTCGGCACCAACGCCAAGACGGCGTCGAGATAGGCCCGCTGCTCGTCTCCGCCCAAGTCGTACAACTGACCGCTGGCGCGCGCCGCGTCCAGATCCATCGGAGCCCTGGAGGGACCGCCGCTGACGCCGATACGGCGCGCAATCTCGGCGTCGTGGGGGGGCAGGATCTGCGCGCCCCCTTGCCAGTAAACTTTGATCCCGTTGTCCGCAGGAGGATTGTGGCTGGCTGTCACCATCAGGCCCAGCGCCGCGCCGTGGAGCTGCGTAGTGAACGCCAGCAGCGGTGTGGGGACCACGTCCTCGAACATCCGCACAACGAAGCCCTCGGCCAGGGCCACACCGGCGAGTACGTGGGCGAACTCCCGGCTCCCGGTGCGCCCATCGAACCCGATGCAGAGGCCTTTGCTTCGCGAGTTAGCGTCCAGCGCGCCCACGTACTCACAAACGGCCAGCCCCACCACCGCCACGGTGCGTGAGTTGAGCTCGTCGTCCCCGTCCCCGAGAGGAGCTCGAATGCCTGCCGTTCCGAACGAGAGTCGTGCGCCCATGTTTCCGCGATTCTATCGCGTCAGCCCACGATGTCGTCCACCTGCACTTCGACGCCCGCCATGGCCAGCAAGCGCAAAGCGTTGCTCGTGCGCACCACGCCGTCCCGCAGCTTGAAGTCGAACTTCATCTCGCCGTGCTCGAACACATCGGTGAAGTGGACGTTGCCGACCTGACCGGGTCGTTCGCGCTCTAGCTCGGAGAGCGCCACATCGTGGGTCGCCACGAGGCCCATGGCTCCCCGCGAGAGCAGGTGCAGAATCACCGCTCGCGCGCCCTGATGTCGCGCCCTGGCGTTGGTGCCCCTGAGCAGCTCGTCGAGCAGAAACAGCACAGGAGGCTCGCGGTCGAGCTCCCCCACCACCATGCGCAAGCGCGTGAGCTCGGCGTGGAAATAGCTGGCCCCACGCTGCAGGGAGTCCTCGATGCGCATGCTTGCGCGCAGGCGCACCAAGGGCAGCGCGAACCTGCGCGCGCAGACCGGCCCCCCTGCCAGAGCCAGCGCCACGTTCAGGCCGAGCGCCCTCAGCAGGGTGCTCTTGCCCGCCATGTTGGAGCCTGTGACCACGAGCGCGGCAGAGGGTGACAGCTTCGGCAGATCGTTCGCGATGCGCGAGCCCACCGGGATCAGCGGGTGCACCAGGCCCTCCGCCACGAGCCCTTGCTCCTTGCTTACCAGGGCCGGAAAGCTGGCGTCGGGGTCCACGTGATGCAGGGTGGCGAAGGAGGATAGGAGCTCCACCTCGCCGATGGCCTTGAACCAGCGCTCGGAGGCCGGCCCCACGTCGTCCACGAAGCGTTCGATGCGCTCGAGCACGAACAGGTCCCACAGCGTGAGCACGTTGACGACCAGGTACACTGGCCCCTGGGTCCGCAGCTGCCCATAGCCCTCGTAGCGCGCGAGGCGCGCCATGTGCGCGGAGGGCGAGAGTCCTTTCACATCCAGGCCCGCGCGCAGGTCCCGCAAATAGGGCGCTTGCCAGCGCTCCTCCTCCAGCAAGCGCAGCATGTGCTCGTAGGCCTGCGCGAAGCCGAGGCGCGCCGTGATCAGATCGAGCGTGGCGTGCACGGGGCCGCTCAGCCTGTAGAGCAAGACCCCCTGCGCGAACAAGCACGCCCAGAACACCCGGCCGTCGAGCATGCCCAGCTGGGACAGCACAAAGCTCGCCGTAGTCGCACTCAAGAGGACGAAGGCCAAAGGCTTGAGCCAGGGGCGCGTCGCGAACACGCGAGGCATCTCGAGCAGGGCCATGAACGGACGGTGGTCGAGCTTCTCGTTCCGCCTCTGGTGCACCGCCCCGCGCACCTCGAATTCCTCGCGGAAGGTCGGCTTGCCGCTCAGCTCGAGCACAGCCGCTTGGCGCGCGTGGATCACCTCCAGCGTGGCCGGCGCGCTCAGTGCCTGGGCCAGGGCGGTCTCTCCTTCGGCCGTTTGCGACACGTCGATGCGCTGGAACAACGAGCCCGCGCCCACCAAGTCGATGTCGCTGGCGTACGGGTGCTCTGCGGGGAGGTGGTTGCGCCCATCTTTGGCCGTGGCGAGCTGCTCACCGCGAATGCGCTTCAGGTGGCGTTCGTGAATGGCGATCCGAACGTCGACCTCGTGGCGCTTGGCGAGCACCCGAGCGTGCCAGACCACCGCGCCGAAGAAGCCCAAGCCGAGGCCCGCTCCCACCAACCAGGCCAGCGGCACGCCGCGGCTCACAGCCGTGGTGATCGCCGCCGCGGCCGCCAGGAATAGGGCGAGACGAAGCAAGGAAAGGCGCGTCTCCTGGGCACTCAGGGCGGCGCGTTCGCGTCCGAGCTGCGTGACGCGCTCCGTGTGAGAGCGCAAGCGTTCTTCGAGGGAGCTCACGCTGGCTTCATAGCGCACCCGCTGAGCCATGCCCTTACAGAGCGGTGCGCGCCTCGGAATAGCAGGCGTGAATCCCGCGTTGGGAGCCCAAAAGCGAAGAACCTTGCTATGCTCCAATCAACCTCAGGAATGGCTTCGACACGTCGAGAGGGCACGAGTTTGCGCAGGGGCGTGCTGTGGGTGAGCGCCGCGCTCGCAGCGCTCGGAATCTACTGGATCGCGCGTGCGTTCGTGGTCGACGGACACGTGCGCTTCGGCAACCCCGTGGGCGAGGTCTTGAGCGAGCTCCCGTCCACGTTGGCCGCTCCGCTGCAGATTCGCGCGGAGGTCACGCTGGTCAAGGGGGAGTGCGGAGTTAGCGCCGGAGACAAGTGCGAGTTCCTGGTGGAGCAGCGGGCACGCGGAGAGGGCACCTTCTATTGCAACGCCCAGGTGACCTGCGCGGGCCGCCTGCTCTACGGTGGCCCCGACCGCGGTTACTTCGCCTGCCGCTTCTTCGAGACCCCTCAGCGTGGCGTCATGGGCAGCGATCCGAGCACCACCGGTTCGGATCAAGATGCGGCCATCCACCTCGACACACGCTCCGGCGTTCTCCGCATTTGGGATGACGGGCGCGGCCCCCACGGCGCCTTCACGGTCGAGGCCGACGTTCTCTCCGCGCAATAGGGCAGGTCACGGCAACACGAGGCGTTCGACCTGGTCGGGACTCTTCTCGAGCGCGGCGGTAAGGACCTCAGGGCCTGCGGTCGTCACGAGCACGTCGTCCTCGATGCGGATGCCGCGCACGTCCGCGTAGCGCGCAAGGCGTGTTCGATCGATGGCGTCCGCCCTGAGCCCCACGCGCGCAGGATCGGCGAGCAGCGAAGGCACCTGGTAAAAGCCGGGTTCGACGGTCACCACCATGCCCGGCTCGAGATCGCGATCCAGTCTCAAGTAGGAGAGCCCGAATTGCTGGCTTCGTACGCGGCCACTCGCGTAGCCCGCTAGGTCGCCCAGGTCTTCCATGTCGTGCACGTCGAGTCCCAAGAGGTGCCCCACGCCGTGCGGGAAAAACAGGGCATATGTGCCGTCTTCCACCAGCGCATCCACCTCGCCCCTCAGCACCCCGAGTTGACACAGACCGTCGACCAGCACGCGCGCCGCCGTCAAATGCACGTCGCGATAGCGCACGCCCGGCGCCAGTTTGGCGATGGCGGCTTCCTGCATCGCGAGCACGAGCTCGTACAACTCACGCTGGCTCGACGAGAAGCGGCCCGAGACCGGCCAAGTGCGGGTGATGTCGGAGGCGTATCCGGTGTCGCTCTCGGAGCCTACGTCGGCCAGCAAGAGGTCGCCCGCCTGCAGGGCGTGGTGGTGGTGATGGTTGTGCAGCACTTCACCGTGGACGGTGACGATCGAGCCGTAGGCCGTTCCAAAGCCAGCGCGCCCGCACACCGCCTCCATCGCAGCGCAAACCTCGCGCTCGAACCCGGCGCCGCGCGTGGCGGCCATGCCCGCGCGATGGGCTGCCACGCTCACGCTGGCTGCCCGCCGCAGCTCGGTCAGTGCTTCCGCGTCGTGGACCAGGCGCAAGGCGATCATGGCCAGCGCCAGCGCGTGGTCGGCGTCCTTGGCTTGCACAGGACGCGCAGCGCGCACGGCTCGCACGCTCGCGAGGCCTTGAGCGTGCATGCACGGCGTCAGCGCCGGGATGCGATCCCCCAGGGCGGTGCTCAACTCGCTCAGCGCTCGCACCTCCAGGCCCAGAGCTGCTGCCAGCGCTGCGCGGCCGGGCAGCGGACCGTGCCAGAGGTCATCGAAGGCGTCGCGTTCGGGCACGAACAAGGTGGCACCCGCCTCGTCCAGCAGCACCACGGCGCCCTCGAGGCCGTGGCCCACCAGGTACAGGAAGTGGCTCGAGGCGCGGAAGGCGTAGGTGTTGCCTGGGTAGTTGCGGGAGGCCGGGACGCCCGCGGGGATCAGCGCGGCAAGCCGACCTAGGCGGCCGGACAGGGCGGCTCGGCGGCGGGCGCAGGCGGCCAGCAGGGCGGTGGCGGGCAGGCCGTCGGCGGCCCCGATGAGCGATTCGTTGAGCACAGCGCAGTATATCCGCGGCCGGGAGGGAACAGGTAAGTGCGTGTTTGTGAGGCGCCTTAGGCCTTTCTGTGCTGTTTCCAGTCCGTAAAAAGCGACGGGGATTTCGACAAAAACGCCCATCGTCCGAACACTTCAATTGACTGCTGCCAACCGTACCCCATAACTGTTCGGTTCCGGACCCGAGCGGACTCATGAAATTAGGCGACACCCAGCTCGACGAAACTGACCGCCGCATCCTGGCCCAGCTACAGGAGGACTGTAAAGTTCCCCTGGCTCATGTCGGCAAGCGTGTGGGTCTATCCGCGCCCTCGGTCATGGAGCGGATTCGTAGGCTCGAAGAAGCCGGCATCGTGACCGGTTACTGCGCCCTGGTGGATTCGCGGCGCGTCGGCCTCGATGTGACGGCCTTTATCGGCATCTCGATGACCCCCACGGCCATCGATCGCTTCGAGTCGCAGCTCGAGCACGTGGACGAGGTGTTGGAGTGCCACCACGTGACGGGCGCTTACACCATGTTGCTCAAGGTCAAGACCCAGAACACCCAGACGCTCGAGCGGTTGATCAGCCGCTTGCGTTTGATGGATGGTGTGCTCAGAAGCGAAACCCTCGTCGTGCTGTCCACGCGCATGGAGCGCACCCAGTTGTCCTTGGGGATTCACGCCGACGACCCCCTGCCTGCTAAGCGAGCCAACGGCTCGAATCACAAAGATTCCAAAGTAAACGCTGAGAGCGAAGGCGAATGAGGCACCGCGAGCGGTGCTTGCAACTCGGAACGCGCGCGCTGCGCGTCAAGAAGGAGCGACTGTGATGACTGCACCCTGGGAGCTCATCAAAGAGGCAAGCGAGAAGGGCCTCTATCGCCCAGAGACCGAGCACGATGCCTGCGGCGTCGGGTTCGTTGCGAACATCAAGGGCGTGCGCTCCCACGCGATCGTGGAGCAGGCCCTGCAGGTGCTCGCCCACATGGAGCATCGCGGAGGTTGTGGCTGCGACCCACTGACCAGCGACGGCGCGGGCATCCTGTTCCAGATTCCCTTCCGCTTCATGGGGGAAGAGGCCAAGCGACTCGGCTTCAGCCTGCCGCGCCCCGGTCAGTACGGCCTCGGCATGGTGTTCTTGCCCCAGGACGAAGAGAAGCGTGACGAGTGCATTCAGCTCGTGGACCGCGTCATCCGCAAGGAGTCCCAGACGCTGCTCGGCTGGCGCGACGTGCCAGTGGACGTGTCCAAGGCGGGCCCGCTGGCGCTCGAGTCCCTGCCCGTGATCCGTCAGCTCTTCATCAAGGGCAACGAGCAGGTCGATGACGAGCGTGAGCTCGAGCGTCGGCTCTACGTGGTGCGCAAGCGCATCGAGCAGGTGGCGCGCGAGGCAGGCCTGTCGGGTCCCGGCGGCGGCTTCTACATCTGTTCGTTCTCGTCGCGCACGGTGGTCTACAAGGGTTTGCTCCTGCCCGAGCAGATGTCGCCCTTCTTCCTCGACCTGCAGGACCCGCGCGTGGAGAGCGCGCTGGCGGTGGTGCACTCGCGCTTCAGCACGAACACCTTCCCCACCTGGGAGCGTTCGCACCCCTACCGCATGATCGCCCACAACGGCGAGATCAACACCCTGCGCGGCAACGTGAACTGGATGCACGCGCGCGAGAAGGCGCTCGAGTCTCCGCTGTTCGGCGACGACCTCGACAAGCTCACGCCCGTGATCGACGACAACGGCTCGGACTCGGCGATGTTCGACAACGCCCTCGAGTTCCTGGTGCAGACCGGTCGCGAGCTGCCCCACGCCATGATGATGATGATCCCCGAGGCGTGGCAGAAGCACGAGAGCATGTCGGAGGAGGAGCGGGCTTTCTACCGCTACCACGCCTGCTTGATCGAGCCCTGGGACGGTCCGGCCTCCATGGCCTTCACCGATGGCCGTGTGATCGGCGCCTGTCTGGACCGCAACGGTCTGCGTCCCTCGCGCTTCTACGTCACGCACGACGACATGGTGATCATGGCGTCCGAGGCGGGCGTGCTGCCCGTGGATCCCAAGAACGTCAAGTTCAAGAACCGTCTGCAGCCCGGCCGCATGTTCCTGGTGGACACCGAGGCTGGTCGCATCATCGACGACCGCGAGCTCAAGCAGCGTATGGCGGCACGTAAGCCCTACCAGGCGTGGCTCAAGGAGAACCTGCTCACGCTCGAGGACCTGCCCACGCCGGTCGCCAAGCGCGAGTCGCTGTTCCCGCCGGCCTCGCCCGATCGCCGCATGTCCGACATGCAGATGCACGGCTACTCCATGGAGGATCTGGACGTGCTGATCGCGCCGATGGCGCAGAACGGCGAGGAACCCACGGGGTCCATGGGCAACGACACGCCCCTGGCCGTGTTGTCCGACCGTCCGCAGGTCCTGTTCCAGTACTTCAAGCAGTTGTTCGCCCAGGTGACCAACCCGCCGATCGACCCGATCCGCGAGGAGTTGGTGATGTCTCTCAAGACGTACCTCGGCGCGCACGCGAACCTGTTCGCCGAGACGCCTGCCCACAGCCGCTTGATCGAGCTCGATCACCCGGTGCTCACCAACGAGGAGCTCGAGAAGCTGCGCGGCCTCGAGGACGAGGAGAACAACAACGGCAGCGTGAAGGACTTCCGCTCCGCCACGCTCAACGCGACCTTCCGCGCCGACAAGCACGGCGATGGACTGGCGCGCGCGCTCGACAAGCTGTGCCGCGACGCCTCGGACGCCATCGAAGACGGCGTCAGCGTGATCATCCTGTCGGACCGGGCGGCCAACGAGAAGATGGCCCCCATCCCCAGCCTGCTGGCCGTGTCCGCCGTGCACCATCACCTGATGCGCGTCGGCACCCGCACCAAGTGCGGTCTGGTGGTGGAGTCCGGTGAGCCCCGCGAGGTGCACCACTTCGCGTTGCTGGTCGGCTACGGCGCCAGCGCGGTGAACCCCTACCTCGCCTACGAGGCCATCGACCAGCTCATCGAGCAGGGCACGGTGAAGCTGCCGCGTGACAAGGCCATCTACAACTACCGCAAGGCGGTGGGTAAGGGCCTGCTCAAGGTGATGAGCAAGATGGGCATCAGCACCCTGCAGAGCTATCAGGGCGCCCAGATCTTCGAGGCCATCGGGCTCAAGAAGGACTTCGTCGACCGCTACTTCACCTGGACCCCCACCCGCATCGAGGGCGTGGGTCTCGAGGTCATCGCCGAGGAGTCCCGTCGTCGTCACCACTACGCGTTCCAGGTGCGGCTGCACCTGTTCGATCCACTCGACCCCGGTGGTCAGTACAAGTGGCGTCGCCGCGGTGAGCGCCACCAGTACAACCCGGAGACCGTGCCCGCGCTGCAGCACGCGGTGCGCGCCGGCAGCTACAAGATGTGGAAGAAGTACTCGGACCTCGTTCACGAGGAGAACCAGCGCCTCTTCACCATCCGCGGCCTGTTGACCTTCAAGGAAGGCGAGTCCGTGCCGTTGGCCGAGGTCGAGCCCGCCACGGAGATCGTCAAGCGCTTCAAGACGGGCGCCATGTCGTTCGGCTCCATCTCGAAGGAAGCCCACGAGAACCTGGCCATCGCCATGAACCGCCTCGGCGGTCGCTCGAACACGGGCGAGGGCGGCGAAGACCCGTCCCGCTACATCCCCGACGCCAACGGCGACTCGCGTCGTTCGGCCATCAAGCAGGTGGCCTCGGGGCGCTTCGGCGTCACCTCGCACTACCTGGTCAACGCGGACGAGCTCCAGATCAAGATGGCCCAGGGAGCCAAGCCCGGTGAAGGCGGCCAGCTGCCCGGTCACAAGGTCGACGACCTGATCGCGCGCCTGCGTTACTCCACGCCCGGCGTGGGCCTGATCTCGCCCCCACCGCACCACGACATCTACTCCATCGAGGATCTCGCTCAGCTGATCCACGACCTCAAGTGCTCCAACGACAAGGCGCGCATCAGCGTGAAGCTGGTGAGCGAAGTGGGCGTGGGCACCATCGCGGCCGGTGTCTCCAAGGCCAAGGCCGACTTGGTCCTCATCGCGGGTGACACGGGCGGCACGGGCGCTTCTCCGCTCACCTCCATCAAGCATGCGGGCCTGCCCTGGGAGCTCGGTTTGGCCGAGACCCAGCAGGTGCTCGTGATGAACAACCTGCGCGGTCGCGTGCGGCTCGAGACCGACGGTGGCGTGCGCACCGGGCGTGACGTGGCCATCGCTGCCCTGCTCGGCGCCGAGGAATTCGGCTTCGCGACCTCCGCACTGGTGGCCAGCGGCTGCATCCTGATGCGCGTGTGTCACTTGAACACGTGCCCCGTGGGCGTGGCCACGCAGGACCCCAAGCTGCGCGAGAAATTCTCGGGCAAGCCCGAGCACGTCATCAACATGATGATGTTCATCGCGGAGGAGCTGCGCGAGATCATGGCGGAGCTCGGCTTCCGCACGGTCGACGAGATGATCGGCCGCGTGGACATGCTCGAGCGCGAAAAGGAGATCGACCACTGGAAGGCCAAGGAGATCGACCTCAGCGCGATTCTCTACTTGCCGGACGTGGGCCCCGAGGTCGCCGTGCGCTTCGTGGAGGCGCAGGATCATGCCCTGGGCGCCAAGATCGACAACGCGATGATCGAGCGCTGCAAGACCGCACTCGAGAACAAGCAGCCCGTGGTGGTGGAGATGCCCATCCGCAACGTGGACCGCACTGCGTGCACCATGTTGTCGGCCGAGGTCTCGCGTAAGTACGGCCTCGAGGGCCTGCCGCAGGACACCATCAAGCTCAAGTTCCATGGCTCGGCAGGCAACAGCTTCGCCGCGTTCCTGGCGCCCGGCATCTCCATCGAGTTGGAGGGCGACGCGAACGATTACTTCGGCAAGGGCCTGTCGGGCGGTCGCATCGCGATCTTCCCGTCCAAGGACAGCTCCTTCATCCCCGAGCAGAACATCATCATCGGCAACGTCTCGCTGTACGGCGCGACCAGCGGCGAGGTCTACGTCCGCGGCCAGGCTGGCGAACGCTTCGGCGTGCGCAACAGCGGCGCTATCGCCGTCGTCGAGGGCGTGGGCGACCATGGCTGCGAGTACATGACGCGCGGCACGGTGGTGGTGCTCGGACCCACGGGCCGTAACTTCGCGGCCGGCATGAGCGGCGGCGTGGCCTACGTGCTCGACAAGGACGGGTTGTTCCGCTCCAACGTCAACACGCAGTCGGTGGAGCTCGAAGCGCTCGACGCCGAGGACCAGCTCACGGTGCGCGCTCTTATCGAGAAGCACATCGCGGAGACCAAGAGCGAGCACGCCAAGCGCATCCTCGAGAACTTCGAGCGCGAGGCGAAGCACTTCATCAAGGTGATGCCCACCGACTACAAGCGTGTGCTTGCCGAGAAGAAACAGAAGCACGTTGTGCCCGTGCTCAAGCTGGCCGCAGCCACCGTTTGATGAGGACGAAGAACCATGGGTAAGCTCAGAGGCTTTCTAGAGTACGAGCGCAAGGTTCCGAAGCGCCTGCCGATCGCAGAGCGTCTCACCAACTGGAGCGAGTTCGAGAAGAAGCTGGACGACGGCGAGCTCGCCAAGCAGGGCGGGCGCTGCATGGACTGCGGCATCCCGTTCTGTCACAAGGGCTGTCCGCTCGGGAACATCATCCCGGACTGGAACCACTTCACGTACCTGGGGAAGCCGGAGGAGGCCATCGACCGCCTCCACTCGACCAACAACTTCCCCGAGTTCACGGGGCGCGTGTGCCCTGCGCCTTGCGAGGAAGCCTGCGTCCTCAACATCAACGACAACCCGGTCACCATCAAGCTCATCGAGAAGCAGACCGCAGACAAAGGCTTCAGCCTGGGCCTCGTGAAGCCCGAGCCGCCCGAGTTCAAGACTGGTAAGACCGTGGCCGTGGTGGGCTCCGGACCCGCTGGCCTCGCGGCAGCTCAGCAGCTGGCGCGCGCGGGTCACGACGTCACGGTGTTCGAGCGCGCGGACCGCATCGGCGGCCTCCTGCGCTACGGCATCCCGGACTTCAAGATGGAGAAGGATCTCATCGATCGCCGCCTCGCGCAGATGGTCGAGGAGGGCGTGACCTTCAAGACGAGCGTCAACGTGGGCGTGGACATCACGGCGGCAGAGCTGCGCGAGCAGTTCGACGCGGTCGTGTTGGCCGGCGGCGCCACGCAGGCGCGCGAACTGCCCGTCGAGGGACGTGAGCTCAAGGGAGTCCATCTCGCGATGGAGTTCCTCACGCAGCAGAACCAGGTGGTCGCCGGTGACAGCCTGCCCGACCAGATCAAGGCCACTGGCAAGCGCGTGGTCATCCTGGGGGGTGGCGACACTGGCTCCGACTGCCTCGGCACCTCGCACCGACACGGTGCCGCTCACGTCGCGCAGTACGAACTCATGGAGTGCCCGCCCGACCAGGAGAACAAGCCCCTGGTGTGGCCGAACTGGCCCATCAAGCTGCGCACCTCGAGCTCCCAGGAAGAGGGTGGTGATCGCGACTACGCCATCTTGACCAAGGGCTTCAGCGGCGACGCCGAGGGCAACGTCAAGAAGCTGCACGGAGTTCGCGTGCAGTGGATCACCGACGCCGATGGTCGCAGCAAGATGAGCGAAGTACCCGGTTCCGAGTTCGAAGAGGACGTGGACTTGGTATTGCTCGCGATGGGTTTCACGGGTCCCGAAAAGGGAGCGCTGATCAAGGACCTCAAGCTCGAGCTCGATGAGCGCGGCAACGTCAAGGCCGACGAGAGCTACGAGACGAGCGTCGAGGGCGTGTTCGCCTGTGGAGACTTGCGGCGCGGTCAGTCGCTCGTAGTTTGGGCTATCTGGGAAGGCCGCGAAGCCGCCCGCGGTGTCGACGCGTTCCTGCGTGGTCACACGGATCTGCCTGGAAGTCCTCTGATGGCCGGCGGCCGCTCGCGCTGATCGCTTCGGCGCACATCATCGAGTCCACCGCGAAACCATTCCTCACGCGCGCCGATCGCGGCGTGCGTGAGATCCCGTTCGCGCACGGGGAAGGGCGTCTGTTACGATCACGTAAAGACCGCCGATGGAACTCGCCATCTCCACGACTCCGGAACAAGCAGTCGACCATCAAGCGCTGGATAATCTCAAGGCAATCGGCGGCGACGACCCGGCGTTCGTGAGCGAGATGATCGAGCTCTTCCTCGAGCAGGCCCCGCGCCATCTCGACACGATTCGGTCCGCGCTGGCGGCTGGGGATGCGCTAGCGATCACAAAGGCCGCGCACCACGTGAAGTCGTCCAGCTTCTATCTGGGAGCAAGGCGTCTCTCCGCGCTGTGTGCTCAAACGGAGACACTCGCGCGCACTGGAAACGCCATCGCCGTGACCGAGCTGATCACGGCGATGATGGTGGAGTTCGAGATGGTTCGGCGCGCTCTGCGGGCTCAGGACGCCTGACGGGTGTCCGAGAAACAGACGCCTGACGGGCGTCCTCCAAAGCGGTGCGCTCAGGTACCGGTGGCTGCAGAAGCGTCAGCAGTGATGGCCGGGTTCACCACGGGGTTCTGCGCATTGGTGTAGTCGTAGATGCCGCGGCCGGCCTTGCGACCGAGGTGTCCTGCGAGCACCAGGCGGCGCAGCAGGGCCGGCGAGCGGTAGCGCTGGTCGCGGAGCTCGGTCTGCATGGTCTTGGCCATGGCGAGCACCACGTCGAGGCCGATGAGGTCGGCCAGGGACAGCGGACCCATCGGGTGGCCACAGCCGAGCTTCATCGCAGTGTCGATGGCATCGGGGCTCGCTACGCCCTCCTCGAGGGTCTCGATGGCGTGCAGCATGTACGGAACCAGCAAGCGATTGACGACGTAGCCGGGCAGGTCCTGGATCAGGACGGGCGTCTTCTCGATCTGGGTGCAGAAATCGGTCGCGAGCTTGGTGACGGCGGCGTCGGTGGTGGGCACCGGGCTGACCTCCACGAGCTTCATCGCGGGCACGGGGTTGAAGAAGTGCAAGCCCAGGAAGCGCTCCGGGCGCTTGAGGAAGGCGGCCAGGTCGCGCAGGCGCAGCGACGAGGTGTTGGTGGTGAGCACGGCATTCTCACCCAAGTGCGCTTCCACCTTGGCGAGTACGTCGCCCTTGAGCGCGAGATCCTCGACGCAGGACTCCACCACCAGTTCAGCCGACGCGATGTCCGCCAGGTCCTGGGAGAAGCGGATGCGACCCATGATCGCGTCACGCGCTTCGGCGCTCAGCTTGCCGCGCTCGACGCGACGATCGAGGCCCTTCTGAATGGTGCGGCGCGGGGCGTCGAGGTCGCCTGCGGTGAGCTTGATGCCTACAACTTGCACACCGGAGGTCGCGGCACTCTCCATGATCCCGAGGCCCATTTGCCCGCATCCGATCACTGCAATCTTCTCGATGGCCATGCGCTTCTCCCGTGTCGGCGACGTCGACTTTACACGTTCACCGCGATTGGGATGTAACGTGGTTGATCCGTCGGGTCAAGGGGCTGAAACCGCGCAAATCACGGGCCAATCTACAGGAATCGGGTGCGAACGGGGGCTTTACAAGTCAACGGGTCTGTAAACTCGGGCACTTTGGGGTGCCAATGTGGGCGGATCGGGCGAGTTCAGTGGCGGGGCTCACGAGAAGAGCGCAGTCGGGACCTTGCCGACTACCAGGACAGCACCAACTTCCCGATCACCTCGTCGGCTTCGAGCCGACGGTGGGCCTCTCGAATTTCTGTCATCGGCATCACCTCGGCGATCACGGGCTTGAGCAGGCCGCGCTCGAACAGCGGCACCACGGAGCGCGCAAAGGCCTGGGCCAAGGCCGCCTTCTCTTCGAGCGGGCGACTGCGCAGCACGCTTCCACGCAGGCTCACGCGCTTGGCGACCACCAGGCCGAGCGGCAGCTCCGCCTTCACGCCTCCCAGGAGACCGATCGTCACGATGCGTCCACCGTTGGCCGCGGCCTTCACGTTCTCCGCCAGGTACTTCGCGCCCACGGTGTCGAGGATGACGTCGGCCAGCGCGCCCTGGGTAGCACCCTTGAGCTGCTCGGCGAAGCCCTGCTCATTCGGAACGATACCGTGCTCCAGACCGAGCTCCTTCACGCGCTCGAGCTTCTCCTGGCTGCGCGAGGTGCCGATCGGCAGCGCCCCTACCGCCAAGGCCAGCTGCAGCGCCGCGGTTCCCACTCCGCTGGCGACGGCGTGGATCAGCACGCGTTCGCCCATCACCAGGCCCGCCTGCAAGAACATGGCGTCGTAGGCCGTCATGAACACTTCGGGGATGGCTGCCGCATCCACCAGGCTCACGCCGCGTGGGACTCTCACGAGCTCACGCTCGTGCATCACCAGGTGGGTGGCCATGGCGCCGCCAGCACAGATGCCCATCACCTCGTCGCCCAGCTTGAAGCCGCGAACGTCGGCGCCGATTTTGGCGACCTTGCCGGAGAACTCGAGGCCCGGCACATCGGGCACCGTGCCAGCAGGCGCCGGATAGACACCCTTCCGCTGCAGGGCATCGGCGCGGTTGAGGCCGGAGGCGGCGATTTGCACGAGCACCTCCTGGGCACCCGGGTCGCGTACTTGGATCTCGCCGAGACTCAGGACCTCGGGACCTCCGGCTTGCGTGATTCGAACGGCGCGGCTGAGCGTGGACATGGCCCGAGCGTAGAGCCGTGCTGCGGCCGGGCAAGTCCGCGCCAGCCCGACCGTGCCTGAAAGTTCAGGAGAGCTGACTGTTCGGCAGTCCACGCACGCGCGACAGCATGCGCTGGAGCGCGTCGTTGCTGCAGGGCAGCTCCATCATGCTGTGGACCTCGCCGCTGGCCTCCGAGAGCCAGTGCTGGCCGAGTCCGTCGCCGTCGCCGATCAACACCCGCCGCACGTGCGGATGGTGCTGCATCAAGAACTCCACCAGCTCGAAGCTCGGCAACTGCAAGGACTCCGCTTCGATCAGCGCAAAGTCCACGCGCTCGCCTTGCTCCACCAGGACTTGCACCGCGTCGAGCGGAGTGGCCACGGCCACCGAGGGTTGACCGAGTGCCTTGAGCTGCTGCATCAAGTTCCGGCGCGTCGCTTCGTTCGGTTCGATCACGAGCGCGACATGCCCCTCCGCCTGCGCACGCAGGGTCGCGAAGGCTTCTACCACCAGATCCTGAATGCAATCCTCGGCGCGCGGCGTGGCGTGCTCGAAGCTGAGGCCCATGGTGGCTCCATCGACGCGCCTCACGACCGCCGTGATGCCCACGCTGTTGTGGCGCGGCAAATGCAACAACAGCTCGACCTGTTCGCCCACGGCGCGCCCGTCACCACCGCCGTCCAGCAAGCAGCCGCTGATGGAGAGGTCGCGCACGCCGTAGTAGCCGCACAGCCGGCCTTTGTGCCAGACGCCCGCATGCGCTGGGATCTGCACGCGGAATGAGTGGCGTCGTTCGGGGAAGAAGGTTGGGAGCGTCGTGTCTGCGCCGGGCCTGTGATGAGCAGAATCCGAGTCGTTTCCCATATGTGCTCGACCCATGACGCAACCCCCTACGTCTGAAAACGGGGCGAACCTCCGTTGAGGCGGCCCGCGAGCGAAACACGGCCTCTGTCTGGCCCGCGCAAGTGCTTCGCTGCGAGCCTATGGGGACCATAACGACTTCGCTCCCGGCAACAAAGCGCGAAAAGCAGAGCCCACCATGTTGTCTTCGCCCACATGCCCCAAAGAGGACACGTGACGAAGTGTGCGCTCACGCGAAATCCTAGGGAAATCTACGGCCGAAGCGCGATCGATTCATTCCGACTGGTAGTCGACGACATGGGACTTTTCGAGCACGCCCGCGAGGAATCGTTTGACCTCGACGTGGACCGGATGGTCGGCGTACTCGTTCAAGCCCGCGAGGTCATCGAAACGTGTGATCAAAGCGAGCTCGAAGGCGCGCTCCGAGGGCACGCAGTTGAGTCCCACCTCGATGGAGCGCAAGCATTCGACGCGACCTCGCATGTCGAGCAAGAGTTCGCGCGCGCGCTCCAGGTTGGAGCGCTGGTTCTCGGGCTTGAACTTCATCAGCACCACGTGCGTGAGCATGGACGTTCCTTGTTTTGGCTCGCGGGCGCACGCGCCCGCTTCGACTAGCGTGATGGCTTGCGGGCGACGAGCACGTGCTCGTCCGGCATGCCCCACCAACGCAGCGGGTGCGTCACGGCGAAGTCTGCTGCCACGTCTGCTGGCAACTGATCGAAGCTGACCTCGAAGCCGTGGTGCGCGAAGCGGCGCGCCATCTCGGGCGGCGTACTCGAGCTGCGCACGGGTTCGGAGATTACGGCCAGGGCCGCGAGGCCGAAGTGCCCGAGCACGCTACCGCTGGCGATGATCTTCGGCGTGACATAAGTGGCGATGACGGTGCTACCGGGCGCGCTGAGGCGCGCGATGCGCTCGAGGCTGCCTTCTACCGCGGACTCGTCGAGGTACATGGTCACGCCCTCCCAGATCCAGATCGACGGCTGACCGGGCTCGAAGCCCTGCGCGAGCAACGCTTGCTCGAGCGACACTTTCTCGAAGTCACAGGGCGCGTAGCGCAGGTCCTTGGCCAACACCGGCAGCCCGGCGGCCTTGCGAATCTTCAGCGTCTGCGTGCTCGGATGGTCGACCTCGAACACGGTGGCGTCGCGCAAGTCCTGGATGCGATGCGCGCGCGCGTCGAGCCCTGCGCCGAGCAAGACCACCTGTCGGACGCCCGAGGCCAGCGCGCTGCGGAGCGCGCGATCGATGACGCCCGTGCGCAAGGCCAGGTGATCGATCAAGCCCAGCGTGAGTCGACGCAGGTCACGGAAGCGTTGCGGCGCGCGCGGGGCCAGGCGGGCTGCGCGCAGCACGTTGCTCCAGGGCTTGGGCACGATGCGTTCGGCGATGGGGTCCTGGCAGGCCCTGGAGAGCTCCGGTTCGTGGGTGCCCACCGCGCGCGCGTAGGCGACGAACATGGCGGTGACGCTGGGGGTGTCTTCACGCATGAATCAGATGTTTTCCCAGCGCGGGTCGCTGGCACGGGACTGCTTGAGGAAGCGCCGCAGGTCGCTCATGGAGGTCACGCCGCGGGAGGCGCCGTAGGAGAGCACGCGCGGGCCGCCCTTCATCAGCAGACCCACGTACCCGCGCAAGAACAGCTTGGGGAAGCTGGCCAGGATGCGCAGGCCCACCTGCAGCTCCGGATCCTCCGAGACGATGCAGTCGAACAGTGTGACCGCGAAGTCCGCGAGGTCGGAGCCCTGTACGGTGGCCAGGCGCTCGATGGCCTTGGGTGTGAAGTAGAAGGCGAAGTCCGGATCCTTGGCCTGACCGGGCAAGAGGAGGCTCTTGCCGTCCTTCCGGATCATGTAGAAATCGCCCTTCAAGTGAGAAAAACTCACGCGGCTCTGGGCGCCCTCCTTGATGTGAGTGGCGGCATCGAGCCAGGCAGGGTGCGAGAGAAACAGGTCGCGCAGCTGGGCGATATGCGGATCCATGGCGTGGGCGCACTATACTGAGGGAAGCCCATGTCGTCTCGCTTCGGACAAGTCTTCAGTCTCACGACCTTCGGTGAATCTCACGGGGGCGGGGTCGGCGTCGTCGTCGACGGTTGCCCCGCAGGCCACGCGCTCGATGTCGCCGCCATCCAAGCCCAGCTGAACCGCCGGCGGCCCGGCCAGAGTGCGCTGACGTCGCCGCGCGACGAGAAGGACCAGGTCGAAGTGTTGAGCGGGCTCGACCCCGACACCGGCAAGACCCTCGGCACGCCGATCGCCTTCCTGGTGCGCAACGAGAACCAGAAGAGCAAGGACTACGGAAATCTCGCCAATCTGTACCGCCCCTCACATGCCGACTACACCTACGAGGCCAAGTACGGCCTCCGCGCGGTGGCCGGCGGCGGGCGGGCGTCGGCGCGCGAGACCATCGGACGAGTGGCCGCCGGGGCGCTGGCCGAGCAGCTCCTGGCCGTGCTGTGCGGCACGGAGATCGTGGCCTGGGTCGAGCGCGTCGCGGACGTAGCGGCCGGGGAAATCGACGAAGACACCGTCAGCCGCTCCCTGGTGGACCGCAACGACGTGCGTTGCCCGGACGAACAAGCGGCCGAGGCGATGACCCGGGCCATCGAGGATGCGCGTCGCGACCGCGACAGCGTGGGCGGCGTGGTCCGCTGCGTGGTGCGCAAGGTGCCGCCGGGGCTCGGTGAGCCCGTCTTCGACAAGCTCACCGCGGACCTGGCCAAGGCCATGTTGAGCTTGCCCGCCACCCGCGGCTTCGAGGTGGGTGAGGGCTTCGCCTCCACGCGCCTGCGCGGCTCCCAGCACAACGACCCCTTCTACCGAGAGGGGGGCAAGGTTCGCACGCGCACCAACCACAGCGGCGGCATCCAGGGCGGCATCAGCAACGGTGAGGACATCCGCTTTGCCGTGGCCTTCAAGCCGGTGGCCACCATCTTCCTTCCGCAGGAGACGGTGACGCGCGAAGGGGAGTCCGTGACCTTCCAAGCCAAGGGGCGCCATGACCCGTGCGTGCTGCCGCGGGCGGTGCCGATGGTGGAGGCGATGGCAGCCCTGACGCTCATCGACCACGTGCTGCGCCAGCGCGTTGCCAAGCTGTGATCGATTAGTTGGAGAACAGCGAGCGCTCAGCCGGGATGACGCGCGTGATCACGTTGTGGGCGGCGAAGGGCACGGGCTGACGCAGGACGAGGCGCATGAACGCGCGCGAGAGCATGACCCAGCCTCGCGTGTGCTCCTGTTGAGGGGAGAGCTTGCGTTCGGACAGGACCAGCTCGGCTAGCTCCGTGCCCGGGACCTCCGCAGGCGCGCCGAGCACGCGGCTCAGCCAGCGCATCGCTGCGGCGCGTTTCTCTTCGCCCGTGATCACCATCACGTTGCGGGCAGAGGCCGAGAAGCAGATCCCGGGATCGTAGGTCGCCACGTCGACGCCGAGCGGCCCGTACTCGGTGCGCGCGATGGCCGTGAAGGCGGAGATCCAGGCCTTGGAGGCCAGCTGCAAGCTGGAGTAGGGGACATGGGCGCGCGCGCCCTTGCCCACGATGTTCACGAGCTTGCCAGCGCGCTGCTTCTCGAGCTGGCGCAGCGCGCACACGCTGCAGTAGTAGGTGCCGAGCACGTCGGTGGCTAAAAGGCGCCGGCCACGCGCGATGGGGACGTCCGCGGTCTTGCCGAAGACGCCTTCGGCGGCTGCGTTGTTGATGAACACGTCGATGCGGCCGTAGCGCTTGACGGCGAAGGAGATCAGCTGTTCCACGTCGGTGGGATTGGTCACGTCGCACTTCACGCCCGAGAGCGCGTCGCGGGGGCCGAGAGAGCGCTCGGCCGAGCGGACGTCCGAGAGGTCCTCGGAGCAGATCACCACGTTGGCTCCAGCCTCCAGGCACGCGCGGGCGGTCGCCAGGCCAAAACCGCGGGTGCCCCCTGTAATCACGACGTTCTTCTGCAGCATCCTTTCAGCGTTGGCCGCCTCGAGCGCGGTCGCAAGCATCTGTACAGCAACGGCACAGCTGTGGCGCCGAGCGCCCCGATTCCTGCGCACGAAAGCCGGACGATGTCGCCCGCAACGAACACTGAAGCGAGCGCTCGACCCGTCCCCGTCCGGGGTTCACCGCGTCCCATTGCTTGCGGGCTGGGCGTCGTGCACGATGCGTTCGTATGCGTGCGCGCGAAAACGGCGCGCGGTCACAGGGGGGCCGGAGATGGCGGTTGCAAGGACCAGCACGAACGTGAAAGCCACCAAGCTCGAGGTGCGTAATCCCGCCACCGGAGAGGTGCTGGGTACGCTGCCCGTCCACGGCGCCGAGGACGTGTCGGCTGCGGTGCAGCGCGGGCGTCGCGCCTTCGAGGTGTGGGGCAGCTTGTCGTTCCGGGAGCGCCGCGCGCACCTCCTGGATTTCCGCCGCGAGATCGTGCGTCGCATGGGCGCCGTGATCGACACCATCCACAGTGAAAACGGCAAGCCGCGCAACGATGCCGCCAGCGAGGTGTTGTTGGCGGTGACCCACCTGACCCACGCTGCCAACCGCGCCGAGCGCCTGCTCAGGAGCCGCAGCGTGTCGTCGGGGCTATTGGCCAACCACCGTGCCCGCGTGAGCTACGAGCCGCTCGGCGTGATCGGCGTGATCGGTCCGTGGAACTATCCGCTTTACACGCCCATGGGGTCCATCGCTTATGCGCTCGCCGCTGGCAACAGCGTGGTGTTCAAGCCGAGCGAGCTCACGCCGCTCACGGCACGCCTGCTGGCCGAGTGCGCCGAAGCGGCGATCCCCATTCCCGACGTGCTGCAGGTGATCACGGGCTTCGGGGAGACCGGAGCGCTGCTGGCCAAGTCCAAGGTCAACAAGCTGGCGTTCACCGGCTCGCCGGCCACCGGACGCCGTGTGATGGCGGCGGCCGCCGAGAACCTGACCCCCGTGCTGATGGAGCTTGGCGGCAAGGACGCGATGATCGTGGCGGCTGACGCGGATCTCGAGCGAGCTGCCAAGGGGGCAGTGTTCGGCGGGCTCGGAAACTCGGGGCAGGCCTGTGTGGCCATCGAGCGCGTCTATGTGATGCACAGCGTGTACGAGCCCTTCGTGAGCAAGGTGGTGGAGCAGGCTCAGCGGGTCACCGTGGGGACCGAGGACCGGGCTCACTACGGGGCCATGACCATGGAGCGCCAGATCGAGATCGTGCGCGACCAAGTGAAGGACGCCCTGGCCAAGGGCGCTCGCGCGGCGCTGGGTGGGCTCGACTCGTTCAAGGGGCGTTTCATCGACCCCATCGTGCTCACCGACGTCACGCCGGAAATGAAGGTGATGACCGAGGAGACCTTCGGACCGGTGCTTCCCATCGTCAAGGTCTCCAGCGTCGACGAAGCCGTGCGGCTCGCCAATGCCACGTCCTACGGGCTGGGCTCGGCGGTCTACGGCAAGCACGATGTCGAGCGCATCGCGGATCGACTGCGGGCGGGCATGACCTCCATCAACTCGGTCCTGGCGTTCGCCGGCATCACCAACCTGCCGTTCGGTGGCGTGGGTGATTCTGGTTTCGGGCGTATCCACGGGGACGAAGGGCTCCTCGAATTCGTGCGGGTCAAGTCCACCAACCAGGAGCTATTCCAGGTGCCGGGCCTGACCATGGTGTTCCAGGAGCCGGAGGAGCAGCTGGCCCAGACGCAGAAGATGATCAAGGCGCTCTACGGTGGGAGCCTGCTCGACGACGCGACGGGCCTGCTTCAGCGCATCACCAAGCGTTGAGGCCTGGTGCGCCTTGCGTGAATGCGTTAGCGTCGCGCCATGGATCTCTCGTTTTCGGCCGAAGAAGAGGCGTTTCGTGACGAGGTGCGCAGCTTCCTCGACGAGGCCATGCCGCCCGAAATCGCGCTCAAGGCTGAGCGCGGCGAATACTTTCACCATGACGAGATCATGGCCTGGCACAAGCTGCTCTTCGCCAAGGGCTGGGTCGCCCCGCATTGGCCGAAGGCGTTCGGGGGCGCCGAGTTCGACGCCACCAGGCGCTTCATCCTGGCGGAGGAGCAGGCCCTGAAGGGCTCGCCGCCGCTATCTCCGTTCGGGTTGTCCATGGTGGGCCCCTTGATCATGCGCTTCGGTACGCCCGAGCAGCAGGCTCGCCATCTGCCCGGCATCCTCAGCGGGGAGGTCGCCTGGTGTCAGGGATACTCCGAGCCCAACGCCGGTAGCGATTTGGCATCGCTGCGAACCACGGCCATCGACGAGGGCGATCACTTCGTGGTCAACGGACAGAAGACGTGGACCACCTATGGGCAGTACGCAGATTGGATCTTCTGCCTCGTGCGCACCGATGCGACCGCCAAGAAACAGGCTGGCATCAGCTTTCTGCTGATCGACATGAAGAGCGAAGGCGTGGAGGCCAAGCCCATGCTCACCCTGGGAGGCACACCGGCTTTTTGCGAGACCTTTTTCGAGAACGTGAAGGTGCCCAAGGAGAACCTGCTGGGCCCACTCAACGGTGGGTGGACGCTCGCCAAGGCACTGCTCGGGCACGAGCGCACGTTGATTGGCTCGGTGGCCCCGGTGCTGCGTGGGCTCAAGCGCTTGAAGACCATCGCCCGGGACACCTCGCGGGACAGCCTGCCACTGTTCGATGACCCGGTGCTGCGCACCAAGATCGCGCGCCTCGAGCTGCGCGCGCAGGCGCACCAAATGGCGAACTTTCGGGCGCTCGCGGACCAGGCCGCGGGCAAGCACCCGGGGCCCGAGACGTCCATCTTGAAGATCGTGGCGACCACGCTGCAGCAGGAAGTCGACGAGCTCACGATGGAGGTCATGGGCCACAACTCGCTCAACTGGCAGAGCAACCCGGAGGGCGTGGTGTCGCCCCTCGAGGCCTGGGTGGGCTCGGGCTTCTGTTACAACCGCGCCGTCACCATCTACGGCGGATCCAACGAAATTCAGCGCAACATCATCGCCAAGGCCATCCTCGGCCTGCCGAGTTGAGGAACATCCGTCATGGACTTCGAGTTTTCTGAGGACCAACAGCTGTTGGCCAAGACGGCCGCCGACTTCGTGAGCAAGCGATCTCCCGTCTCCCGCGCGCGCAAGCTGCGTGAGGACGCCACCGGCTACGAGATGTCGGTCTGGCGCGAGATGGCGGAGCTAGGCTGGCTATCGATTCCCTTTTCGGAACAGCTGGGAGGCATCGGCGGCAGCTTCGTCGATCTCGCACTGATCCTCGAGCACCTGGGGCGTGAGCTGGTCCCGGAACCCTTCGTGCCCTCGGTGGTGCTGGCGGGGACCGTACTCGCACAAGGAGGGTCGATGGAGCAGCAGGAGCGCTTCCTCAAGCCCATGCTGGCCGGTGAGACCACGCTGGCGCTGGCCTACGCCGAGCGCGATCTGCGCTTCGACCTGGAGACCGTCAATACCGTCGCCACCAAGCAGAATGGGAGCTTCGTGCTGAGCGGCGAAAAGGTGTGGGTGCAGAACGGCCACGCCGCCCATCACATCGTGGTCAGCGCCGCGCACGACGGCTGGCTGCAGCTGTTCGTGGTCGATCGGGACACGCCCGGCCTCTCGATTCAGCGCGTGGACACCATCGATGGTCGCAGAGCTGCCGTGCTGCAGTTCGACGACGTAAAGGTCGCGAGCGACCGCCTGCTGGCGCAGAAGCCGGGCACCGAGTTGCTCGATTTGGCGCTCGACTACGGGGCCGCTGCGGCGGTGGCCGAGGGGGTAGGGCTCACGCAGCGCGTGCTCGACCTCACCATCGACTACCTCAAGACCCGCGAACAGTTCGACGTGAAGATCGGCGCCTTCCAGGCTTTGCAGCACCGCGCGGTCGACATGTTCATCGAAGCGCAGCTGATTCGCTCCATCGCCTTCAAGAGCAGCGTGTTGGTGGATCAGGCGGATCCCGGCGAGCGCCGCGCGGCCGTGAGCGCCGCCAAGGTTCAGCTCTCGGTGGGCGGTAAGTACGTCACGCGCCAGGCCATCCAGCTCCACGGCGGCATCGGCTGTACGGACGAGCATGACATCGGCCTGTATTTCAAGCGCATGCACGTGCTCAACACGCTCTACGGCGACGAGGAGCACCACGTGGAGCGCTACGCGAGCTCGGCCGACTTCAATCGCTGACGAGTACTAGGTGCGCTCGAGCAGCCAGTCGCCCAACACCAGCGCATCGAGCGGGCTGTCGACGAAGCGAGCCAGGGCTTCCGACGGTGTCGTCACCAGCACGTCGTTTTGGCTCAGGCCGGCCACCAAAAGCATGGGGATGCCACTGCGCGTCTGAAGCAAGGTCAAGAGCTCGAACAGGGTCGAGCTGCTCTCGCGCTCCACCGTGTGCACTCGGCCTGTGCCGTCGGCGCGTGCCGCGCCCGGGACCAACGGCAGCTTCTCGGGCCGCAGCGGGAACACCTTGTTCATGAAGGGCACGTCGTCGTGGAGCGCGTACCAGTCCTTGGCGTGGTCGCGTCGGATCGACGTTCCGAGACTCGCCACGGCGGGATCGATGGCGAGCGCCCTCGCAAGGGCCTCCCGGGCCTCCGGGCGCCGCGGATCCGCCAACACGACGCGATGCCCGAGCGGCTGGAAACCCCATTCCGCACGTCCCTCGCAGAGGGCCACGAGCTTGCCGCGCTCCAGCAACTCCACCACGGCGCGCGTTCGCTCCGCAGGGCGCTCGGGACGTTGAAGGCGCACACGCGCCGCTTCGAGCTCGGAACGACGATTCGCGAGCAGGGATGCCACTTCGTCCGCCTCGAAGTCGGGCCCGAGGTAGGCGTGTGCCAGCGGTCCGTGGTGCTTGGCTCCGCGCTCCTGAAAGGTCGCAAAGAGGGCTGCTCCCACTGCGCCGGCGGCGTCGCCGGCTGCGGGCGGGACGTAGGCGCGCTTGAAGGGCGTGTTGAGCGTGATCTTGCCGTTCGCGACGGCGTTGAACGCGCAGCTGCCGGCCAACACCAGGTGCAGCGAGGGGCGCTTGCGGTGAATGGCGTGCAGCAAGTGAAAGAAGGCGCGCTCGTACATGGCTTGCACGGAGCGCGCGATGTCGAGGTGACGCGGCTCGATGGAGGCTCCGGGAGCGCGCGCAGGTCCGAGCAGATCCTCGAGGGCCGCCGTGTAGCCTGGCCCAAGCGTGGCGTCTGCACCGTGCACCTCCTGCGAGCTCGCCCAGCTGGGCTGTCGCAGGAAGCGAAAATCGAGTTCGAATCCGCCGTCGCCCCTGAGGCACACGACCTTCGCCAAGGACTCCACCTGGGTGGGCTTGCCCCGAGCCGACAGCTCCATGACCCGCTCCTCGTGGCCGCGCGCGAATCCCAGGTACTGGGTCATGGCCTCGTAGAAGAGGGCGAGCGAGTGAGGGAAGTGCAACCGCCCGTCGATCTCGAGCTGATTCTGATGTGCGTAGCACCAGGCTGCGCTGGCGAAGTCTCGCAATCCGCCGAGCGAAAGCCCCACCGCCTCCTGCCAGGGAGACGTGTAGTAGGCCGCGGCGAGCTGGGCCACGTGGTGCTCCACGAAGGCGATGCGTCCACCGAAGCGCTCCTCCGGGAACGCCTGCGCGAGCGAGTCCTCGAGCGAGTGGGGCTGAAGTCGGTTGCGAAGCTGCTGCATGACGACGCCCAGGTTGGGCCGGGTCTGCACCATCTGGGTCAAACGTTCGAGGTCGTTCGCGCGGGGGTCCTCGCTGACCGCCACGACGTGCACGTCGGCCAGGCGCAGCTTGGCTTCGGCCAAGCAAAAGCGAATCGCGTGGGCGGGGAAGCCGGACCAGTGCGCCGCGCGACGAAAGCGCTCCTCCTGGGCCGCGGCGAGCAACTTGCCGTCTACCACGATGCTGGCAGCCGCGTCGCCGTGGTTGGCATGGACCCCCAGAATGACGCTCACACAGCCTCCCGTCGAAGCGCGCCCGCGGGCGCGCAAGCGAAGATACGTGTGTCCCCACCAGGGACCACGTCGCCGCGAGGAGCGTAGCTGCTTCGCCCCCGACGGCACGTAGTGTTCCTCAGTATTTGCCAGTCTTCTCTTGACCGAATAGCCGGTTCGGCCCACAGGTAGAGATACCCGCGGCGGGGGTTTCCGCTGCTGGGCAACCAGGCGACTCTGGTTGTGGGCTCGCGACGCCAGGTAGGCGCGCGCGCTTCGGCTGGGTCGCTGTCAGCGCGAGGACGGGGGTATCCGTCCCGCAACGGAGCAACGACAATATGATTAGCGTGAAACTCCCGGACGGAGGCGTCCGCGAGCTTGCCGAAGGTGCAAGCTCTTTCGACCTGGCCTCTGCAATCGGACCCGGACTCGCCAAGGCCTCCGTAGCCGCCAAGGTGAACGGCGAAGTGGTGGACTTGAATCGCCCGTTGCCCAACGGCGCCGAGGTTCAGCTCCTCACCAAGCGCGACGCCGACGCGCTCGAGGTGCTGCGGCACTCGGCCGCGCACTTGATGGCCGACGCCATCCTGCGCGTGTTCCCCAAGGCCCAGCTCACCATCGGCCCCGCCGTCGAGGACGGCTTCTACTACGACATCTTCCTGCCCGAAGGGAAGATCACGCCCGACGACTTCCCCAAGATCGAGGAAGAGATGGCGCGCATCGCCGACAAGGCCGCGCCCTTCGTGCGCTGCGTGTCGAACTACGACGAGGCGAACGAGCACTTCGCGCGCTACCAGGCCATCGATGGCGGCCACAACAAGTTCAAGCAGGAGATCGTCAGCGACATCAAGGCGCGCGGGGACGAACTCACCTTCTACAAGCACGGCGACTTCATCGACCTCTGTCGCGGCCCGCACGTGCCGAACACGGGGTGGCTCAAGCACGTGAAGCTCACCAAGCTCGGCGGCAGCTACTGGCGTGCCGACGCCAACCGCGAGCAGCTCGTGCGCGTCTACGGCACGGCCTTCTTCGACAAGCAGGAGCTCAAGGACTACCTGCACATGCTCGAAGAGGCCAAGAAGCGTGACCACCGTGTGCTCGGCGAGAAGCTCGACTTGTTCAGCTTCCACGAGGAGGCCCCCGGCTTCCCCTTCTTCCACGAGAAGGGCGCCACGCTCTTCAATCTGCTCCAGAGCTACATGCGCGGCTTGATCCGGCGCGCCGGCTACCATGAGGTCAAGACGCCTCTGGTGATGAGCGAGGAGCTCTGGCACACGTCCGGTCACTACGACAACTATCTCGAGAACATGTTCTTCACGAAGCTCAAGCTGCGTGATCCGAACCAGCCCGAGAACGTGCGCGACAACGTGATCGAAGAGCGCCCGATGGCGGTCAAGCCCATGAACTGTCCGGGCCACTGCATCGTGTACCGCACGCGCTTGCACTCGCACAACGAGTTCCCGTTGCGCATCGCCGAGATGGGCCTGGTCCACCGGCGTGAGCTGAGCGGCGTGCGTCACGGTTTGTTCCGCGTCCAGGCGTTCACCCAGGACGACGCTCACCACTTCTGCCGGCCCGATCAGATCGAGAGCGAGATCTCGATGTTGATCGACTTCTTCAAGGAGCTCTACACCACGTTCGATCTCAACGACGTGCGGCTCGAGCTGAGCACGCGGCCTGCCAAGAGCATCGGCTCCGACGAGATGTGGGAGACGGCCGAGGGCGCGCTCAAGCGGGCTCTCGATTCGAAGGGGGTCGCGTACCAGCTCAACCCCGGCGACGGCGCGTTCTACGGCCCCAAGATCGACTTCCACATCCGCGACGTGCTGAAGCGCTCCTGGCAGTGCGGCACGATCCAGCTCGATTTCTCCATGCCGGCTCGCTTCGGCCTCACCTACGTGGGCGCCGACGGTCAGCGTCACACGCCCGTCATGCTCCACCGCGCCGGCTTCGGTAGCATCGAGCGCTTCCTGGGCATCATCATCGAGAACTACGCGGGCGCCTTCCCGCTCTGGTTGTCGCCGGTGCAGGCCATCGTCATCCCCATCAGCGAGAAGTTCGCGGACTATGCCAACGAGATCAACGGCAAGCTGCTCGACCTCGGGCTGCGCAGCCAGGTGAACCTCAGCGACGACCGCGTGGGCTACAAGATCCGTGAGGCGAGCCTGCAGAAGCTGCCCTACGCCATCGTGGTCGGTGAGAAGGAGCTCGAGAATCGCACGGTGAACGTGCGCTCGCGCGACAAGGGCGAGCTCGGTGAGATGGCCCTGGACGCCTTCGTGGGCTCGCTCGAGGCCTGGAAGAAATGAGTACGCTGGACGATCCGCGTTTCACGCCAGTGGAGCTTCGCGCCCCGCATGGGTCCACGTTCGTGGAGATCGTGTGGGCCGACGGCAAGGTCACGCACTACGAGAACGACGTGTTGCGCGGCTTTTGCCCGTCGGCGCTGTGGCAGGGCCACCAGGGGCCGCTGCGCTACATCCCCGGCGGCCAGACCGAGCTACTCGAAATCGAGGAGGTCGGAAGCTACGGCCTCAAGATGAACTGGCCCGACAACAACACGGGCATCTACACGTACCGCTTCCTGCGTCAGCTCGGCGAAGTCGAGGGCGATCCTCGCAACATCGAGTTCGGGCGTTAGGGACAACCGGACAACCCCTAGCTAGGGCGCGCGCGGCGGAATCATCGAGGGGGGGTGGCGTCGAATTCCTCCGCCTCTCGATGCCGCTGCGTTTGGTGCAGCATCTTGGCGAGGTTTTTTCGCATCTTGGGATTGTCCGGAAAACGGGCGAGCCCATCCCGTAGGACCTGCTCTGCCTCCGCGAGCTGTCCTCGTCGTGCGAGCAAGCGAGCCAGATTGTTGGACGCCGATGGCAAGCGCGGATCGAGCGCGAGGGTCCCACGTCTGACCGCCTCTCGATAGGCGAGGATGGCCTCCGCGTCCTTGCCCTCGAGCTCCAGGGCTTGACCGAGTTGGTAGGGCGCGATGGTGTCCACGGTGGTCTTTTGCATGCCGTCGGCGAACAGCAGCATGTTGTCCGTGAAGAGCAGGACGCGCGAGAGAGTCGCGTTCGCAACGAGTAGCAGCACGACGCCGGCCAGCAGCTTCGGCCAGGCAGAGCTGCGACGCGCGAGCGCACCCTCGAGGAGCCAGCCGAACACGATGCAAGGGGCCATCACCGAAAGCCACAGATAGCGGTCGGCCATGCGGTTCTGCAGCGGCACCAACACCTGGCTCACCGGCAGTAGCGGCGCGAAGAACCACAACACCAGGAAAGCAGGGGCCCGCCTGCCACGTTTCATTGCAACGACCGCATAGGCGATGGAGCCCACCACGGCGGCCATCCCGAGCACCGCCGGCAGGTCCCACGTGCTGCGCACCGGCACGTCGTGCGTGATGCTCAGTGTCCAGGGAGCCAGGCTCGCCATCAGGTAGCGAAGCCAGACCGGCCCCATGCTGATCAACGCGTGATAGCGTGAGCCGCCGAGGGGCTCCGCGACCATGCCCACCACGCGCCCGACGTACACGTGGGCGGCCATGGTCGCGACCACGCCCGCGCAGCAACCGAGATAGAGGGCCCTGTTGAGGCGCCTACGTAGCCACAGGTCCTGCGCCAGGAGCAGCCCCAATACCGCCACACTCATCGACTTCGCGAGACTCGCGGCCACCACCAAAAGCGGCACCAACCACGTCCGGTGACGCTGCTCTCCTGCGTGCACGTAGAGCGCGGCGCCCACGAAGATCAGAGCGAGCACGTCCTTCTGCCCAGCGAGCCATGCCACGGACTCCGCGTGAACCGGGTGCAGCGCGAACAGCAGGGCGCTGAACTCGGTCCCCAGTCCAGCGCCGAGGCAACGCAGGAGCGCGCCGCGGAAGAAGAGCGCGGCCGCCAGGTAGAGCAGCACGCTGGTCGCATGCAGGCCGGGTGCCCACAGGCCGAAGGTGCGCGTCTCCAGCCAGGCGAGCACGTCGCGTAGGGGTAGATACTCGGCTCCCAAGACGAGGCGTGTCTCGCGCGAGAAGTCGCTGAAGGCCAGGAGCGGCGTGCGCACGGCGTCGGGCGCCAGCAGCGGATTGTTTTGGTAGAGCCAGCCGTCATCGTAGATGAGAAAGCCGCCGAAGACGCTGGGGCCGTAGGTGAGCAACACCAAGACGACGAGCACCACGGCTCCGAGGCCCGTTGAGAAGCGTGCGGTGACGGCTCGTGCCGACGTGGCGTCGGAGCGCTGCTCGGTCATCAAGAACTCGCCGTGCGAAGGTCGTCGATGTGCTTCTTCACCGTACGCCGATCGAGCCCGGTGATGCGCGCCACCTCGACGTAGCTGTGATGCCGCTCGTAAAGCGCGCTGCAGTAGTGGCCCAACAGACGCTCCGCGCTCCAGTCCAGCATGGCCAGTTCCGCTCCGAAGTCACGGCCGCGAGCGGCTTCTGGGCCACAGCGTCCAGTCAAAAGCACCCGTCGCACACACTGCTCGAGTTCTCTCACGTTGCCCGGAAACGGATAGCTCGGCCCGAGGTCGCGCTCGATGGCGGTGCGCACTTCGTCGGCCAACGTGGCGTTACCCTCGCCCACGATGCGCGTACACAGGTGGGTCACGAGCAGAGAGAGCTCGGCGGGATCTCTGCCAGCCGCGTACGCAGGCTGGGTAGCGTGATGGTATGTGTGCTCAGGCGGAAGAAGAAGTCGTCGCGCATGCGCCCTTCGGCGCGCAATTCCGGCAGAGAGCGGTGCGTCGCCGCCACGATGCGCCCGGCGAACCGTCGCACTTCGCGCCCGCCCACCGGGAAGTAGGTGCGCTCCTGCAGCACGCGCAATAGCTTCACCTGTACGGGCAAGCTCACTTCGCCGATCTCGTCCAGGAACAACGTGCCGTGTTCACGTGTGCGCGCGAGCACGCCCTCGTGGTTCTCGATGGCGCCGGTAAAGGCGCCTTTCCTGTGGCCGAAGAGCTCGGACTCGAGCAGCGTCTCCGGAAACTCGCTCAGGTGAATCGGCACATAGAGCTCTCCGTGGGAGCTCGCGAAGCGCTCGCGCTTCTCTTCGAAGGGAATGAACCCCGAGCGCCCGATGGCCTGCGCCGCCTCACCTTTGCCGCTCCCGGTTTCACCGATGAGCAAGGTCGCGAAGTCCTCCATGCGACTCCACAAGAAGCGCTCGTAGCGCCGGATGTCCTGGGTGAACAAGGTGTTCCAGAGCTCTTCCCGCAGCGCGCGCATGCTGGCCCCACCGCCGATCAGTCGCGTCGCCACCGCCGAGTGGGCACGTCGCATCTGATAGAAGAGCTCGATGGCCCGCACGGCCTCCTGCGCGCCAAAGCCGCGCGCGGCCAGGAACTGCAGCAGATCACGCGCGAACGGTACGCTTGCCGAGTCCACTTCGCGTCGCGCTTCGCGCATGATCAGCGTGTCGAAGGCCGGGGAGAATCGATGGAAGGCGTCGAAGAGCACGGCCGCGAACAACAGCTCTCGGTCGGCCTCGCAGTATTGGTCTAGCGACGCGGGCTTGCCGGCCTTGGAGCCCAACGACGCGAGCCTGGCCTGCACCTGGTTGGCTGCCTGCGCGACCACGTCGGGGTCGCGCGGTGACGTGTCGGCGATGGCACCGTCGAGGCGGTCTCGTTCTTGACCGAACGGGTTGGCGTAGGCAGCGCGTGACACCAACGAGAAGAAGGCCCGATCGGCGCCGTCGAGGCTTCTCATGTCGAGAGCTCGGCCTCGTGTTTGAGCATGCTGCGCACTTGCTCCTCGAGGAGCTTGGCCGAAGCGTGCTCGGGCGCGATGGGCTTGCCGATGCTCAGCGTGATGCGTGCCCGGAAGCGGCGCGGCAGCTTGCGGAACGCCGGTCCATCCTTGCGGCTGAAGATGCTGCCCCACAGGCCTTCCACGGCCATCGGCACCACCGGCACGGGCGTCTCGCGAAGAATGCGCTCGATGCCCGCCTTGAACGGGTTCATCTCGCCAGTCTTGGTGATCTTGCCCTCGGGGAAGATGCACACCACCTCGCCCGCGCGCAGCTCCTCGGCGATCTTGGCGAAGGCCCGCTCCATCAGCGCCTTGTCCTCGTGCTCTGGCGCAATGGGGATGGTCTTGCCGTGCCGAAACAGGATCGAGGCCCCAGGGGTCTTGGCGATGCGGTGGTCCATCACGAAGCGCGCCGGCCGTCGCACGGAGCCTGCCACGATGATGGAATCGTTGAACGCCACGTGGTTGCACACCAGTACCACTGGGCCCGTCTCCGGGATGTTCTCGTGTCCGATCACCTGCAGCCGGTAGAACAGGCGGCCCAGGATCCAGGCCACGAAGCGGATCAAGAACTCCGGCAACAGCGAGTAGATGTAGGTCGCACTCAGCAGCGAGCAGATGGCGAGCACCAAGAACACCTTCGGCACCGAGAAGTGCAGGGCGTCGAGTCCCGCCAGCATCGCAGCGCCGATCACCATGAAGAGCGCGTTCAGGATGTTGTTGCCGGCGACCACGCGGGAGCGCTCGCTGGCCTCCGAGCGCTGCTGAATCAGCGTGTACAGAGGAACCGTGAAGAAGCCGCCGAACATGGCCATGCCGAACAGGTCGCCCAGGATGCGGTAGGCGTGCTCGGTCTCCAAAAAGGCCCAGATGTCGAGGGGCACGCTGGGGACCACACTGGGCGCACCCACGAAGTACAGGTCCAGCGTGCACAGCGTCATGCCGACGGATCCGAAGGGAACCAGGCCGAGCTCCAGGTACTTACCCGAGATGCGCTCGGTGAGCAGCGAGCCCAACGCAATACCCACGCAGAACACGCTCAAGAACAGCGTGACCACGTTCTCGTGGGCGTGCAGCGTGTCGCGGGCATACACCGGGAGCAGCGAGAGCAGCACTGCGCCGAAGAACCAGAACCACGAGATGCCCAGCACCGAGAGGAACACCGCCCGCGTGCGCTTGACGATGCCCAGGATCTCGAAGGTGGGCGTGAAGGGGTTCGCGTGTATCCGCACGGCAGGGGCGCCGCTCGGCAGGCGCATCATGCGGAAGCTCATCAAGAGTCCCAGCACGGCCACCGCCATGATCGCGATGGCGACGCCGCTTGGACCCCAGGGCTCGACCAGCACCAGCATGCCGCCGCCGATGGTGCCGCCCAGGATGGCGAGGAAGGTGCCCATCTCCACCAGCGCGTTGCCTTCCACGAGCTCATCGCTCGCGAGCAGCTGCGGCAAGATGCTGTACTTCACCGGCCCCAAGAACGCCGAGTGCACGCCCATCAGGAACAGCGCCGCCAGCATCGGCCAGAGCGCTCCGCTCACGAAACCCAGGGCCGCGAGGGCCAGGATGGCGACTTCGGCCATCTTCACGCCGCGTACGATCAAGGTCTTCTCGTAGCGGTCGGCGAGCTGCCCGGCCGTGGCCGAGAGCACGAAGAAAGGGGCGATGAAGATGCCTGAGCAGATGCTGATCATCTGGGCGGGCGACAGACCGAGCACGCTGGCCTGGTGCGCGCTGATCCAGAGCACCAAGGCGTTCTTGAAGAAGTTGTCGTTGAAGGCCGACAGCAGCTGCGTGCCGAAGAAGGCCGGAAAGCCCGGGCGGGCAAACGGCGAGCGAGCGTGAGATTGCATGGACGGCCCTAGAGCGAGTGGTGTGCCAGAGAGAAAACCGAATGATTCCAAGAGTATGGTTTTCTGTCGTGTACACTGGGTGTGCAGGCGTGTTCACGCCGTGTACGCATTCTACGCCAGGTCGCCCGCCCCAATTCCACTGACTTCTCGTGCCCTTCCCATCGCCCGCCCGAGTGGCGAGCGCGAGAAGCCGCGTTCCTGCGGCCCGGGAGCCCGCAGGCGAGAGGACGAGGACCGGTTCGCTAGAACCTGGGGTCCTGGGTCTCGTTCTCGGCGTACGGCAGCACCGGCCCGCGTCGACGGTCGCGCACGCGCACGAGGCCGTTCAAGACGCCCACATAGGCGGTGCCGTCGGGGGCCAGCGAGATGGCGGCCCAGTTGTTGTCGTAGCGAACTCCCGTGCCCGTGAGGACGCGATAGGCGGTGCGACCGCTCTCGAAGTCGATGGCCGTGAAGTAGTAGGCGTCGGTGCCCTCGGGAGCATTGGGCAGCTTGGTGTAAACGTAGATGAGGCCGTTGGCCGTGGAGAGCTTGGGCACCGCCGTTTGAGAGATTCTCGTTGCTCTCCCAGATGGTGTCGCAGCCACTCTCGTCGGCGCGCACGTCCACGCGCGCGATGCCAGGCGCGCTGGTCTTGCCCTTGCGCATCGTGCGGAAGATGTCGTAGCCCGCGTTGTTTTCCACGATGAGCGAGCGTCCGTAGCCGATCAACGTGTTCTCGGTGGCGCTCTGTCCAGGCTCGAAGACTGGGGTTCTGCATACGAGGCGTTGGTCCGCGCCTTGGTCCGCCAAGCCTTTGCGTCGGTAGACCATCACGTTCATGCGCGGCTCGGCGTTATCGGTGATGGCCACGTAGTCGTCGCCAAGCAGGGTAGGCGTGGTGCCCGATCCGCGGTTGATCTGTCCCACCTTCACGCGCGTGCCGCGGTCATAGGGCTCGCGCCAAACCTGGGTGGGCGGCTCGTCGGCACTCGCGAGGCCGAAGTGGTAGAGGGCGTGGTCCGAGACCACGTAGGCACCCTCCGGCGCGATGCTGAAGGAGTTCTCGATCTCCTCGCCGATGAGGTGGTTCACGTGCACGGCGCGCTTCTTGTTGACGATGCCCACCGTCCCGTAGCGACCCACGAACCAGTAGTTGCCCTCGTAGTCGGGCAGCACCGCCGTAATCTTGTCGAGCTGGCCGTTGGGCCGCAGCAAGTGATTGCCCAGCGCGATGCGCTCCTGGCGCTTGAGGCGCGGACCCGCCGGCGTGTCTTCGATGCCGATGATCTCGATGGCGCCGTCGGCCGTGCCGATGACCGCGCGGTCCAGGTTGTCGAGGTAGAAGTAGGCCCCGCCGGACGTGTCCTGCATCGCCTTCCGCATCCGCAGCAGCGGCGCGTTGCGGCGGGGCAGGGCCTGGCGGTCGATGACCTCGAGGGTTTCGGGATCGAGCAGCACCAGCGACGGACGTCGGTCACGCACGCACACGGTGACGATGCGGCCCTTGGAGTCGAAGTTCACGGTGGGGCACTCCCCACCCAGGAAACCCATCGCCCGCGACGACACCTCGGGCCGATGTCCGAGCGGGCCCGACCAGGGATAGGTGTTCGTGGTGAACGAGTCGGCGTGCATGCAGCTCGCGCCGTGCTTGGCCATGAAAGGGTGGGGAGGCACATCTGTCGCCGCCATGGGACGCGGCGCATGCGGCGCTCCGTGACTCGCGGGCACCAGGCTCTCCGCCTTCGCCGAGCGGCGAATCGAACGCGCATCGGAGCCTTCACGCATGTGTCCGCAACCCAGGAGGGTCAAGCAGGCGAGGCCGGCCGAAAGCCGCCACGATCTCCTATTCCTGCTGCGGTTCCCCATGTCCAAATCAGATCCTCTACAGGCTTTGCCAGCCGGGCACAACGCTGTTCTCGGGCGCTTAGTTTGTTTCCAACGTGTTGGCAGGCGGCGGCGTGCTCGCCCTCGAGACCCGTGGTTCGGTTTCGAGGAAACCTCGTAGCATCCGGCGCAGCTCGAAGGGCGAAGAGACACGTAATTTCGCGGCCGAGACGCCCGGGCCCACCCGCACACTAATGCTGCTCTCGGGCAGGGCGGCGAACAGGTCCTCGTCCGTGCGGTCATCTCCGGCGGCAAACACCAGGCTCCCCGATGGTGCCTCCCGAACCACGCGGGCCGTCACCACGCCCTTGTGCACGCCGCGAACGCGCACCTCCACGACCTTGTGCCCCTCGAGGATCTCGGCGTTGGGGCCCAGCGCGATGGTGAGCTCGGCGCGCAGCGAACGTAAGCGCGCTTCCGCGAGATGGGGATCGACACGTCTGTAGTGAAACGCCACCGAAGCTGCTTTCTGCTCCACGAATGTTCCCGGCGTACGAAGCGAATGTTTCTTCATGACGTCGTAGATCTGTTTCAGGAACTCCGGCGGACTCTCGAGCACCTGGGTCCAGCGGCCCGCGGGGTCGCGGCTCCAGAAGCCGTGCTCGATGTGCAGCGAGATTGGTGAGTTACCCAGCCAGGGTTCGAGTGAGGCGCGCGAGCGTCCCGAAACCACGTGCACCTCGGTGTTGGGCGAGATGGCCAGGCGCCGCAGCAGGTCGAGCAGCGCTTCGTCCGGTACGGCCAGGTCCGGTAGGGCTTGCAGCGGCACCAGCGTCCCGTCGTAATCGAGCAGGAAAATTCGATAGGGCGCCTGCCGCACGCGGGTGAGTGCCTGTTCGAGCTCGGCGGGTTGCGACACGGCGGGCACGGTGGGCGGTGCGGGTTCGGTGTGAATCAGGTCGTCCATGAAGGCGAGTGCCCACGAATGGACCGGATTGGCCTTCACGGAGGCCCGCAGCTTGCGCATGCGGACGGCCTGCTCGGCCTTGGGCATCAGCATGGCTTGGCGGATGGCCAAGGCTGTGGCCGCGATATCGTAGGGGTTCACGATAAGCGCGGCATCGAGCTCGGAAGCCGCTCCCGCGAACTCGCTCAGGATCAACACGCCCTCGTCGTCGGTGCGCGCGGCCACGTATTCCTTGGCCACCAGGTTCATGCCGTCGCGTAGGGGGGTGACCAGCATGACGTCGGCGGCGCGGTACAGGGCGAGCAGCTCGTCGGCGTCCACGCTGCGGTAGAGCAGCTGCACAGGGCTGCCCGTCGGCGAGCCGTAGTTGGAGTTGATGCGACCCACCAGCTCGTTCACGTTGCGACGCAGGTCGGCGTAGGCTTCGACCTTCTCACGCGTGGGCACGGCGAGCTGGATGAAATGCACATTGCTGCGCAGCTGGGGCTCGCGCTCGAGCAGGCGATCCACCGCGAGCAATCGGCGCTGGATGCCCTTCGTGTAGTCGAGCCGGTCGACCCCGAGCAGCGTGACCTTGCCCTGGGTCCCGCGTCGCAGCTGCGCCACCTGGGCGTCCACGGCCTCCGAGCTGCGCTCGAAGGTCTCCACCTCGATGCTGATCGGGTAGACGCCGATGCGCACCGTCCGGTCGTCCCAGTTCAAGCTGTCCACGCCGATGTCCAGGCCGAGCACCTTGGCGGCCGAATGGATGAAGTTGTGGCGGTAGCTCTCGGTGTGGAAGCCGATCAGGTCGGCGCCGAGCAGGCCCTGCAGGAGCTGCTCGCGCAGAGGCAAGATCCGGAACACGTCCGACGAGGGCCACGGTACGTGAAGAAAGAAGCCGATACGGGCCTTCGGCACCATGCGACGCAGGAGTCCGGGCACCAACATCAGCTGGTAGTCGTGGATCCACACCATGTCGTCAGGGCGCAGCTCGGCGGCGATGGCGTTGGCAAAGCGCTCGTTGACCGTCTTGTAGGCACGCCACTCGTTGACGGCGTCGAGCCGTACCTTGTCGAGCAGGTAGTGAAACAGCGGCCACAGCACGGCGTTCGAGAAGCCGTCGTAATAGAGCGAGACCTCGCTCGGGCTCAGCGGCACGTGCACCAGTCGCAGTGCCTCGAGTTCACGCGACAGCTGCTCGCGTGAGCGATCCGAAAGGCGCGAGGTGTCACCGACCCAGCCGATCCAACGTCCTTCACCCTGTGCGTGAACCTCGCGCAGCGCCGTGGCCAGTCCACCCGAAGACGGTGTCAGCGAGTAACCGGTGGGCGTCTGCGTGAGCGACACGGGTAGGCGGTTCGAAACCAGCAGCGTTCTCGGGTGACCCATTCATCCTCCCGTCTGGAATCCGCATTCCCGTGCGAAACAGCGGGGACGGGAGGCGCAACCAGAGTCCGATTTTCCCCAACGTGACGGCAGTTGGACTGCACGACGTATGCCTGTCGAGCGTCCCAGGCCGGCAGCTCCTCCCGGGTGTTGTCCGGGCCGCTGTTTCAAGGGCTTTTGCGTCGCGCTCCTGTGCGACCGGGGGCTGTTCGGTCCTGTCTTCGGGACGGCTTGCCTCCGCCAGCGCCGAGGCGAATTGCCCCGCGTGTGGCAAAGCGTTTCAAAGCCGCCGAGCGGTCGCCGTTCTCGGGACAGCACCTTGTGCTAACAAACCGCCCCATGTTCCAAACCCAGAAACGCTTCCTCTCGCTGTTGGCCCTCGTCGTCGGCTGCAACTCCGCAACGCCAGCCAAGCAGCCCGAGAAAAAAGCCGACGCCGAGAAGCTCGAGAGCGCGAGCGGTAAAGCCGGCGAACAGAAAGCCCCCGACATGCCGAAGAACCCGAATGCGATCCCCGCACCCGCCGACGTCGCGAAAGCGCCTGCGGATGCCGAGACCACCCCGAGCGGTCTCGCCTCCACCGTCCTCACGCCCGGCAGCAGCGGCGAACATCCGCGCGCCTGGGACAAGGTCACCGTGCACTACACGGGCTGGACGACCGACGGCAACATGTTCGACAGCTCCGAGGTGCGCAAAGAGCCCGCCTCCTTCCAGTTGAACCAGGTGATCTCGGGCTGGACCGAGGGCCTGCAGCTGATGGTGCCCGGCGAGAAGCGCCGCCTCTGGATTCCCGAGAAGCTTGCCTACCAGGGCCAGCCCGGGGCGCCCGCGGGAACCCTGGTGTTCGACGTGCAGCTCTTGAGCGTGGAGAAGATGCCCGATCCACCCAAGGCTCCCGCTGACGTCGCCGCCGCGCCCGCCGACGCCGAGAAGACCGCCAGCGGCCTCGCGTCGAAGGTGCTCAAGAAGGGCAATGGCAAGGACAAGCCGGCGGCCACCGACGTCGTGAAGGTGCACTACTCGGGCTGGACCACGGACGGCAAGCTCTTCGACAGCTCGGTGTCTCGCAACGAGCCCGCGACCTTCCCGCTCGACCGCATCATCAAGGGCTGGAGCGAAGGCCTGCAGCTGATGACCGTGGGAGAGACCCGTCGCCTGTGGATCCCGAAGGAACTCGCCTACAACGACCGCCCCGGCCGCCCGCAGGGCACGCTGGTCTTCGACATCGAGTTGCTCGAGATCCTCACCCCCAAGACGCCCGCCGACGTGGCCGCTCCGCCCAAGGACGCGCAGAAGACGGCCAGCGGCCTGGCCTCCAAGGTGATCAAGAAGGGCACCGGCACCAAGCATCCGAGCCCGTCGAGCGTGGTCCAGGTCCATTACTCGGGCTGGACCACCGACGGCAAGATGTTCGACAGCTCCATCGCGCGCGGCGAGCCCACCGAGTTCCCGCTGAACGGCGTGATCCCGGGCTGGACCGAGGGCGTACAGCTCATGGTCGAGGGCGAGAAGCGCCGCTTCTGGATCCCCGAAGCGCTGGCCTACAAGGGACAGCCCGGAGCGCCCGCCGGCATGCTCGTGTTCGACGTCGAGCTGCTGAAGATCGTGAACTGACGACGCGTCAGGTGCGGGCCGTGCCGCGGGTCATCACGATCTTGCCGGACCGCACGACCTCTTGCACGTCGTAGGTCGAGAGCAGGTTCATCATGCTGTCGAGCTTCTTGCTCTCGCCGTACACGCGCAGCATCACGGTCTCCGTGCCGTAGTCGACGACCTTGGCCTTGAAGTGCTCGGCCACCTGCAGCATGTCGGTGCGGTTGTCGAGTGGCACGGCCACCTTGATCAGTGCGACCTCGGTCTCCACCAGCTCCTGATCGGTGTGGTCCTCGGCGCGGACCACGTCGACCAGCTTGGCGAGCTGCTTGATGATCTGCTCGAAGACCTCCTCGTCCCCGGAGCAAGTGATGGTCATGCGCGCGAAGCCCTTCTCGGGGGTCGGGCTCACGACCAAGCTCTCGATGTTGTAGCCTCGGCGTGAGAACACCAGGGCCACGCGCACGAGCACGCCAGGCTTGTTGTTCACGAACAGCGAGATGGTGTGCACGCCGCTGCTATCGTCTTGCTTCGCGCGCGGGAGGATCGAGTTGCGCGCCTCGACGCCGTTCGAGGTTCCGTTGCTTGCCATGACTTCAGGTGCTCCCCGTGGGCTTCTCGAGCTTGGTCTTGGGACGTTCGATGATCATGTTCTTGAGCGGTGCACCGGCAGGGATCATGGGGAAGACGTTGTCCTCCTTGACCACTTCGGCCTCCACGACGCAGGGGCCGTCGTTGTACTCGTGGGCCTTCTTGAGCACGCGATCCACGTCGGAGGCGCGCTTGATGCGGAATGCCTTCACGCCGTAGGCCTCGGCGAGCTTCACGAAGTCGGGGTTGCCCTCGAGATCCACGCCGCTCAGGCGGTTGTCGAAGAACAACTCCTGCCACTGGCGCACCATGCCCAGGTAGTTGTTGTTGATGATCAGCACCTTGACCGGCAGCTTGTGCACGAAGGCCGTGGCCAGCTCGCACAGGGTCATTTGGAAGCCGCCGTCGCCGACCACCGCCCAGACTTCCTTGTCGGGGCACGCGAACTGTGCGCCGATCGCGGCCGGGAAGCCGAAGCCCATGGTGCCGGCGCCGCCCGAGCTCAGCCAGTGTCGGTTCTTGCGCGTGCGGCAGAACTGGGCCGCCCACATCTGATGCTGCCCCACGTCCGTGGTGATGATGGCCTCGCCCTTGGTGATGGCGTCCAGCCGATCGAGCACGTGCTGAGCCTTGAGTCCGCCCTGCTTGTTGTATTTCAGCGGGTATTGCTTGCGCCACTTGTCGCACTGGGCGATCCACTCGTCGCTCTCGCAGCGCTCCACGTAGGGGATCAGGTCCTCCACTACGCGTCGCGCGTCGCCGTTCAAACTCACGTCGGGCCGAATCACCTTGTTGAACTCGGCGGGGTCGATGTCGACGTGGATCTTCATCGCGTCCGGGCAGAACTCGTCGACCTTGCCGGTGATGCGATCGTCCCAGCGCGCGCCGATGGCCATGATGAGATCGCAGCCGATCACCGCCTTGTTCGCGTAGGCCGTGCCGTGCATGCCCAGCATGCCGAGGTGCAGGTTGTGGCGCTCGTCCACGGCGCCCTTGCCGAGCAGTGTGTTCACGAGGGGCGCGTTGAGCTTCTCGGCCAAGCGCATGATGGCGGGCCCCGCGTCGCTGATCACCGAGCCGTGCCCGACGTACAGCAGGGGACGGCGCGCGCGGCGCAGCAGCTTGGCCGCGCTCTCCAGGAGCTCGGGGCGCGCAGCGCCGGGGATCTCGTAGCCGGGCAGCTCGACCTCATCCACGAACGGCGCGTCGCAGGGGCCGCTGGTGACGTCCTTGGGCAGGTCAATCAGGACCGGTCCGGGGCGGCCGGTGCGCGCGATATAGAAGGCCTCGCGCAGCACGCGCGGGATGTCCGCCGCGTCTTTGACGAGGTAGCTGTGCTTCACCACGGGGTAGGTGATGCCGGTGACGTCGGCTTCCTGGAAGGCGTCCTTGCCCAGGCTCGCGCGGATGGTCTGGCCGGTCAGCACGATCATCGGCACGGAGTCCATCTGGGCCGTGAGCAGACCGGTGACGGTGTTGGTGGCGCCGGGACCGGAGGTCACGAGGACGACGCCGGGCTTACCCGTGGCGCGCGCGTAACCATCGGCCATGTGCGTGGCGCCCTGCTCGTGGCGAACCAGGATCAACTTGATCTGCGAGTCCACCAGCGCATCGAAGATCGGGATCGCCGCGCCGCCCGAGAGGCCGAATACGTACTCCACTCCCTCGCGCTCGAGGCACTGGATGAGCTTCTCCGCGCCGCTCACCGCCTTCTCCTGGTCGCGGGCGGGGGCACTTGTCTTGTTGTCTTGCTTGCGCCCGGGAGCGCGGGCTTCGACTTCGGGTTTCATGGGGCTCTCGACCTTTCGGGCACGACGATCTGGGGGCAGTCGCCGGAGGAGAGCCAAATGTGCCCACTCGGAAGGGGCTAGGCCAGTGGTTTTCTCGGCTTGAGCCACCGAAAGGCAGGCTTGGAAGGCCCAAAGGAATGATGGTGGGGGCTGTAGACCTCAAAAACTATCGCGACATGGCTCCGTTTTGAGGCTGGCGCCCCGAATGCGTCACTCCAAAGGCAACTTCGAGTCAGCTCGAGGACCGCCGGGCGGGGCCTGCCCCGCGTTGTTCACTCGAGGGTCACGTCCGGAAGGGCGTCCGGCTCAGCGGCCCCGAAGAATACCTGACGCTCCCCGCCATAGATGTCCGTGTAGCCGTCTCGGTTCAGGTCGCCGACGAAGCTGGAACAAACGGGCAGGACCAAGTCGGGCGTCTCGCGAAGACTCGCGCCGCCAAAATACAAGTTGCCGCCGCCGCCCGAGGAGCACGTCAGCAGGTCGGGGAAGCCATCCCCGTTGAAGTCACCGAACCCGGCGAGAGACTGATCGGGCAGCCCCAGCGCGACGTCCCCATAGAAGGCGGATCCGCCCAAGCGAACTTCTACAGCGCCATTTTCCAGCTCGAACGCCAAATCCATGAACTGATCGCCGTTGAGATCGCTGCCGCCTCGGATCGCCCCGTGGCGCCAGCCCGGGACCACGCCGAACAGCGAACGCGCCGTGGTGCCGTCGCTCGTGGGACCGCCTGCAATCAACGACACGTTGTCCTCACCGCTTATGGGACCAAACAATGGCGTGACGGTCAGGTCAACGTTGTCGCTCGCCACCAGGTCTGCAAAGCCATCTCCATTGATGTCACCCGCGGGGGTCATGGCGCATCGATGGCCGCCGTAGGACCACCACCCGGCGAATATGCAAGCTCCGACCGTCGAGAACTCACGCACGAGGTCCGCATAACCGTCGGCGTTGAGGTCGACATTGCCTTCGACGAGGCCTTCGAACCAACTGCCTTGGTTGCGAGGCGAACCAACCATCGTCGTGGTGCGTCGCGTCCAGCTCGCGCCCCCATAGAGGACGTGCGCGATTTCTGCGGGATCCCAGGTGGGCGACGGGCGATCGATGACGGCGAAATCAGCGAAGCCGTCCGCGTCGAAATCGCCGATGTCGTAGTTGCCGCGGAACATGTGGTAGTAGTCACCGTCCTTGCCGATGTCGAGCGTGATGTTCTCGTCGGGTAGGCCGTCGAAGTCCGGGCCACCTAGATAGGTTCGGAAATGGCCTCTCCGGACCCCCTCCGCGTCGACAATCTCGGACCCAGCATCCAGGAGAAGGTCCGCATAGCCGTCTCCGTTGTAGTCGTTGAATCGTCGGTCCACGTCCACGTAGATCACGGGAGACCACGCATCGCAGCTGCTCTCCGTGCAAGCACGGTGACGCCAGTAGTAGCGCCGCCCGACCGGTGGCTCATCGTTGGCGGGTAGCGCGGTTGCCGGCGTGTAAATGGGCGCCGCTAGCGCAGTCTCGTGGATCTCCGGACTCTCGAAGGCGCACTCGGCAAAACCCGGCGTCACACAGGTGTCGTCGACATCGAGCTCGTAGCGCGTCGCTCCAGCAGAAGCGGGCCAGTGGAATGTGGGCCTGCGTGCCAAGCGACCCAGCGTGTCGCCGGTGAGCTCGCCCGAGTAGGGGCGCACGCCAGGGGGTAAGGGCTGCGCCGTACTCGCATCCGCTTCGCTCGCGTCGCGCGGTCCGGCGTCGCGCGGTCCGGCGTCGCGCGTCATCCCATCCGGGCCGGCATCGGCAGCGTCCGGGTCGAGCCCGCCGTCGGGGTGTCCTGTCTTCGTTCGCGCTCGCATCGGATCGTCAGCCCCTAGGTCGCACCCCGACGCGGCTCCGAGCAACAGACCCCATGCCATGCCGACGCGCCCCCAGGCCCGCGCGCCTCGCGCCGAGAGCCCAAGAGTGGGCTCCTGAATGATGAGACTTCTTCGCTCCACTTTGCCTCTCCCGCGCATCACCATCGGAAGGTCCGTTCTGAAGATTGGGCGAAGCCATCGACCGGGAATGCGTTCGATGGCCCCCGTCCCCGGTCTCCGCCGCCTGTTCTTTCCGGTCGGCCCCAACATGCACCGCAAACGAAGCGATTCCCGGCGCCGGGGTGAGCGGGGGAGCGACGCAGGGGCCGGGTGACCCGACCATGGGACACGTCAGTCCCCCTTTCGCGCCGATCGCCTCGAGCCCGTACTCTTTGCTGCTACGCGTCATGAAGCCGTGCTGCCCAGTTGCCATCTGAAAGGCGAATTGCGGTCACAATCTCGCGACCTTGCGCGCACATACCCACATCCAAGGGCTTGTTGATGGGCTGTGGATAAAGTTCGAAATGCGGTTCCTTTCCCGTCTGATCGCCGGCTTTCGAATTGTGAATTGTGATCTGCGACTGAAACATCGATTTGTCGTGGATTGGCGGCCGTTTGTGGGGCGTGTTACGTGCGTTGCACCGTGAGAGAACCGTCCGAGTCCGCGCCCAATCTCGCTGTTTTTGCCGATTTCGAGAACGTCGCTCTCGGAGTTCGGGACGCCAAGTACCCGAGCTTCGACATCGACTTGGTGCTCCAGCGCCTCCTCGACAAGGGCAACGTGGTGGTCAAGAAGGCCTACTGCGACTGGGAGCGCTACCGCACGTCGGTGCGCCAGCTGCACGAGGCGGCTTTCGAGCTCATCGCGATCCCCCACGTCTCCTACTCCGGCAAGAACTCCGCCGATATCCGCCTGGTCGTGGACGCGCTCGACCTCTGTTACACGAAGGCCCACGTCGACGTGTTCGTGATCATCTCGGGCGACAGCGACTTCTCGCCCCTGGTCAGCAAGCTGCGCGAGAACAACAAGCAGGTCATCGGCCTCGGAGTGAAGAACTCCTCGAGCGACCTGCTCATCGATAACTGCGACGAGTTCATCTATTACGACGACCTGGTGCGCGACAAACAGCGTCCCAAGGGCGCGACCAAGGCCAAGAAGGCCAAGAATCACGGTGCCGCCACAAAAGAGCATTCCGGCGGCGGACGGCGGCGGGCGCGTGCAGCACGCCAAGCGCGAGCCGGAGAGCGCCGAGGACGCCAAGCTGGAGGCCATCGAGCTCGTGCTCGAGACCGTGGAGGGCCTGTTCCGCGAGCGCGAAGGCAACCTGTGGGGCTCGATGGTCAAGCAGACGCTGAAGCGCAAGCGCCCCATGTTCAACGAGAGCTACCACGGCTACGAGAGCTTCACGCAGCTGTTGGAAGACGCCCAAGAACGGGGGCTACTCAAGCTACAGAAGGAACCCAAATCGGGGGGGTACGTGATCCTCGGTTTCGGACCCGAAGCCTGAGCTTCTCGAGCCGTCTCTGATTTGTCTCGCTGGGGCTGCGCCCGCGGCGTCGACGTGTGTTATGTGGATCACCGCCCTCCGGCCCGTGTGAATCCGAACGCGCGGGGCACGGTCATTCGGGAACTTGCCCGGAGACCGCGGTTTCTGACGAGGGCGCTTCGCGCTTTCGCGCGGCATGTCTCGGGTGGTTGCGGGTGCGCTCTGGCGGGCGCCTTGGACGGAGAAAAGAAGATATGCGTTCGATGTACTTGATGGCCGTGGTGGGCGCGCTTTGCCTGGGTGGTCTGACGGCCGGTGCGAGCACGGCCGAGGCGCAGGCCAAGAAGTTCAAGGTGGAGCCGGCGGCGAGTCAGATCCAGTTCGTTTCGGACGCGCCGCTCGAGAAATTCACGGGCACGCTGAGCAATCCCACAGGCCACCTTACGGTGGATCCCAACAAGCCGAGCGACGCCAAGGGCAGCGTGAAGGTGGAGATCCACACCATCAAGACCGGCATCGAGCTGCGCGATGAGCACGTGCAGAACGAGAGCTGGCTCGATGCCAAGAAGTTCCCGCACGCCGACTTCGTGATCACCAAGGTGAGCGGCATCGACAAGCTCAAGGCCGGCGAGTCGGTCGAGGCCACGGTGACCGGTAAGTTCACGCTGCACGGTGTGACGCAGGAGGTCACGACCAAGGCCAAGGTCCGCTACACCCCCGCCGAGGCTGGCAAGGGAGAGGCTTTGCGCATCGTTGGTTCCTTCACCATCAAGCTCGAGGACCACAAGGTCTCGATCCCCAAGATCGTTGCCCTCAAGGTGTCACCGGATATCGTGGTGAACATCGATCTACGCGCCGCAGCAGAGTAAGCGAAATCGCAAGGGTTTCCGGCTCCGCACAGGTTTCTGTGGCGTTTCCATTTCAAACTTCTCATGACAATGGAAAATCGCCTTGTGCTCCCCAATCGGAACGCACACGATGTATCGATAGGGTGGTCACTAAGTCGTTGTCGTAATCAGAGCCACAGGGATTGTTGAGACTTCGTGGCCGCCCCGAAGCGTGCGTCACCGACGCAGTAGGGAGGCGACTATGATGCTCGAGCGGCACTCCTGGCCTGATGTCGATGGATTACCCGTGAGCGTGGGAGACTGGATCGAAGTCTTCTGCAGCTGGACCCACGATCCCAAGTTCGATGGTCGCGCTGTCCAGGTCGTGGACATCTTGCGTGGCGGACGCGGAGTCGTGTTCAGGCTCTATGACCCGCAGGCTGCCGATGCCTCCCATTTGTACGTGTTGGCGGACGGTCACGGCTACCGTCGCGTGAGCTTCACGGCGCCGCGCGAGCTCAACTAGCGCGGTCGTCCGGTCGAAGCGGACGCATCGACTCGCGAGCAGCAGGAACGGGACCTGGAGGCCTGGCTACTCGTCGCCTTGCGGCTTTACGGAGGCGATCCAGGCGTCGTAGTCGCCCGCGTAACCGACCTTGCTCCAGAGCGCACGCACGCCCTCGTGGATGCGGCCGATCGCCTCGGGCGAGAGAGCCGGGCGTGCCGCCACCGCGGCATCCAGCGTGACCGCCGCGGCAGCGCGTGCGGCGGCGTGGGCCGAGTCCAGCGAGAACTCGCCGTCGAGACCGAGGTAGCGGAGGACCTGCTTGGAAATCTCCGCCGAGCTCTTGCGGCTTTCTTTGATGTTGCCCTTGCCGGTGAGCACGTTGCCCAGACCGAACACGTGATCGAGTCCGCGTACTGCGCCAGTGTCCCAGTCGGCGTAGTCCACGAGCTCGCCCTTCATGGGCAGGCCCTCGACGGGCGTGGGTACCGAGCCGATAGAACTCACCACGAGGGGACTGCGCACGTCGACGACATCGCCGGGGATAGACTCGAGCTTGCCTTGGTTGGTGCGCGTGCGCTGGAAGCGAATGCCGACGAGGCGCCCATTCTCCAGCATGGGCTCGAGGGGCGAGTGATTACCGGCGAAGCGCACGAGGTACTTCTCCGTGACTTTGTCCATCACCTTGGCGCGTACCTGGGCGACCTTGGCCAGTTGCTCGGGCGTGGCGTTGTCGGGCGCCGAGGCCAGCGGCATCGCGGACTTCTCGCGGCGGTAGTAGAGAGTTGCGCCCTTGAGACCCAGGTCTGCCGCACTCAACGCGTGCTTGGCGAGGGTCTCCGGAATGCCCGCGTGCTCGAGGTCGAGCGTGGTCACGCGGATGCCGCGCGCCGCGAGCGCACGCTTGTAGAGCTCGCAGTTGATGATCTTGGCGACGTCGATGGAGGCCAGGCCTCCGCCGATCACCGCGGCGCCGTCGTGGACCTCGAAGTGCTGGCCGGAAAAGCCCTGGTCTGGGTAGTGGTTGTACCAGTAGACGAAGGGATTTTGATACACGAGGCCCGGGGCTTCCGAGGCGGGCGAATCGCCGAACAACGGTCGATCGCGCCAGGCGCCGCTGGCCAGCAGCACGGCGTTCACGCCCCATGCATGCAGCAGCGTATCGAGGGTGACGTCGCGGCCTAGCTTGGTGCGCGGCACGAACAACACGCCGGATTTGGCGAGATTGCGGCCGATCTGGGCGTACTCCTTGTCCCGGAGCTTCTCGTGCCAGCGGGGCAAACCGTCCTCGATTTTGCCGAACGGACGCTCGTTTTGCTCGAGCACGATGGCGAGGATCCCGCGGTCTGCACACAGGCTCGCGGCTTCCGAACCGGCCACTGCGCCACCGACGATTGCGACCACGTGGCGAGGGCGGTCAGGGGTGGAAAATTCGTAGGCCATGCAAGGTGTTGACTCTAAGGGAGTGCTCCCGGCGCACAAGTAAAATCGGCTGCCGCTACCCCCCGGCTCGAAACCGTTCACCCACCCCTTATGCCCGCTCGCCGCAAACTGGACCCGTAGCCCATCCGGCTTGGTAATCCTCTACCACTGGTTATCCGGAACCTGGGTCAACCGGCAGACTTTTCGGGCGAGGCCGCCCGCATCCACACGAGGCTTAGAGCATGGCAACGGACAGCACGGACATCGGGATCAGCGGGTTTGCGGTGTATGCCCCGCCCTTCAGGGTGTCGCTCGAGCGTTGGTGCGAGTGGACCGGGAACCCCTGGGATAAGGTCTCGTCGGTGGTCGGCAGTGGTTTCCGCCAGCCTGGGCCCCACGAGAGCATCTACACGATGGCGGCCAACGCCGCGCTGCGCTTGATCGACCAGTACCAGATCGATCCGCGCGAGGTGGGCTACTTTGCCTTCGGAACCGAGTCGAGCACCGACAACGCGGCTGGCGCGGTGATCGTGCGGGGCATGGTCGACCGGGCGTTGGCTGCACGCGGACAGCCGCGGCTGTCGCGCGCCTGCGAGGTGCCGGAGCTCAAGCATGCGTGTCTGGGCGGCGTGTACGCCATCAAGGGCGCCGTGCGCTACCTCGCGACCGACGGTCGCGGCAAGAAGGCCATCGTGGTGTGCGGGGATATCGCCGAGTACGAGCGCGGTTCCAGCGGTGAGCAGACCCAGGGCGCCGGTACGGTGGCCGTGTTGCTCGAGCAGAACCCCAAGCTTTGCAAGGTCGACTTGCGCAACTCGGGCTCTTCCTCGGACTACCGGGGCCTCGACTTCCGCAAGCCCGTGAGCCGGCACTTCGCCGACGAATACGCGCCCAACACGCACCGCTACGCGGACTTTCCGGTGTTCAACGGGAAGTACTCCACGTTCTGCTACCTCGACGCGGTGACCCACGCGGCCAGTGCGATGTTCGAGCGGCTCGGCGTGGAGCCCAAGGCGTTCTACGAGGGGGTCGCCGGCATCTTCATGCACCGGCCCTACCACTGGATGCCGGTCAACGGCATGACGGCCATGTTCGTGTGGGGCTTGGCCGACAGCGAAGAAGGTCGTCGTGAGCTCGCCGCGTTGGCGGACCAGGCGCGTGTGTCACTCGACGCCGTGCTGGCCGAGATCCGTGAGAGTCGTGACCTCCTGGACGGTGCTTTGAGCCAGGGCATCGACTCCGATCCCTACCCGAATGCAAGCGCCGTGGTGAAGGCGGCCCGCAGTTCGGCGTCGCTCAAGAACATCCTCAAGAACAAGATGCGCCTCGGCTCCGAGGGCATGCGCGAGCTCGGCAACCTGTACACGGCCGCGTTGCCTGCCTGGCTGGCGGCGGGCTTCGAGGAAGCGCGCACCGAGGGCGCGGACCTGGCCGGCAAGACCTTGCTCGCCGTGGGCTACGGCAGCGGCGACGCGGCCGAGGCGATTCCGCTCCAGGTGGTGGAGGGCTGGCAGGAAGCGGCCGGCAAGATCGGCTTCGCGCGAGCCCTCGCGGGTGCGGTCGACCTGACGCGAGAGCAGTATGAGAAGCGTCACGATGGCTTCGAAGTGGACGTGCCCTACGAGGCGCGCGGTGCCTTCGTGGTGGAGCGCGTCGGGCAGCGCTTGAGCGGCGATCTGCTCGACATCGGCATCGAGTACTACCGCTACATTCCGCAGGCCGGCGAAATCGCCAACGCCGCGGAGTGAGCAGCGCGAGCGGGCGCCTGTGTGCGCTTCGCTGAGCGGGCTTGCGGGGGACTGCCCCCATGACTTGCTCTTGCTCCAATGACGGGACACACCTCGGGCCCATGAGTGCCTTGAGCAAGCCCATCGCGGGCAAAGTGGTGGTCACCGGCGCCAGCGGCTTCATCGGCGGGCAGCTGCGGGACGCGCTCCTCGGCAGCGGCGCCGACGTCGTCTCGTTGGTACGACCGAACTCGCCCCCGGTACGGCGTGGGCGGGGCGCGGCGGTGAACTACACGGACATGGCGGGCCTGCGCGAGTTCTTCGAGCGCGAGCGGCCGGACTACGTGTTCCATGTGGCGGGCGCGACCAAGGGCGTGACCTACGCCGATTTTCACGCGGGCAACGTGATGCCCACTGTGAACGTGATGCGCGCGCTGCGCGATACGCACCCGGAGGTCAAGCGCTTCGTCTTCGTGTCGTCACTGACCGCCTACGGACCGAGCAAGGGGCGTACGAGGCTGCGCGAGAGCGATCCACGCGAGCCCGTGGAGCACTACGGACGCAGCAAGCTGGAAGCGGAGCTGGCGGTGGAGGCTCTGGGGGACGCGTTGCCCTGGACCATCATTCGACCGCCGACCGTATACGGGCCTGCCGAGGTCGACATGTTCACCCTCTTCAAGGCGGCGCACTCGGGTGTGAACCTGTTCTACGGCAACCGCGAGAAGCTGGCATCGGCCGTGTACGTGGATGATCTCCTCGACGGCATGGTGCTCGCCGCGCAGTCGGACGCAGCGGTTGGTCGCGGGTATTTCCTGACGGATGGCGAGTCGTACACGTGGGAGCAAATCCAGCGGCACATCGTGGCGGCGGTGGGCCGGCGCACGCTCACGGTGAGCCTCCCGGGGTTCCTGGTGCCTGCCGCGGGCGCGGCGGGTGAGCTGCTGACGGCCTTCGACAAGAAGCCGAGGCTCATGAATCGGCAGAAGGCCATCTTGGATGCGCAGCACGCCTGGCTGTGCTCCCACGACGCGGCCAGCAAGGACCTCGGCTACGCACCTCGCATAGGCATGGCCGAGGGAACGCGGCGTGCCTACCGCTGGTACCAGGAGAATGGCTGGCTCTGATCAGTTCGGCGTCCAGAACGCGCCAAGGCGTCAGGACGCGTGCGGCTCGAGCAACTGACTCGTACGCGCGCTGATCAGTTCAGCGTGTACGGCATGCTCAGCGAAAACGGCGCGATGGTGGCGCGAAACACGCTGTCGTCGTCGCGCTTCATTTCGTAGCTGCCGTGCATGGCGCCGTGTGGCGTGGAGAGCACGCAGCCGCTCGTGTACTCGAAATGCTGACCGGGCTCGAGCCGCGGCTGGGCTCCGACCACGCCGGGACCGCGCACTTCTTCGACGCGACCACTGCCGTGCGTGATGACCCAGTGACGACTCACGAGCTGGACCGGTCGCCGACCTTCGTTGGTGATGCGAACCGTGTACGCGAAGACGTAGCGCTGTTGGCGCGGCGCCGATTGATCGGCGATGTAGGAACTCTTGACGCTCACGCGCACGCCTTGAGTGACCGCTTCGCTCACAACTCCGTGTTTACCACAGGCGGGGTATTTCTTCAGCGACCTTCAAAGCGCGGGGGCCGTTTTTCGAGGAGCGCTCTCACCCCCTCCAGGTGATCGGCCGTGTTCTGTGCGATGCCTTGGTAGGTGGCCGCGGCGTTGAGCGCTTGCTCGAGGGTCATGTGCTGTGCCTGGTATGCTGCGACTTTGGTGAGGCGCACCGCCAGGGGAGCGTTGTCTGCGATCTGTTTCGCCTTGGCACGCGCCGCCGGCAACACCTCCTGCGCGGGCACCACTTGGTGCACCAGGCCGATGCGCTCCGCTTCCTCGCTGTCGATGAGACGACCGGTGAGCATCAGCTCCAGCGCGCGCGGAAAGCCCACCACGCGTGAGAGCACGAAGGCACCGCCGTCTCCGGGCACGAGCCCGAGCTTTACGAACGTGGAACCGAACTGGGCGTCTCGCGAGGCGATGCGCACGTCTCCCATGCACGCGAGGTCGAGACCCGCGCCGATGGCCGCACCGTTGAGGGCGACCACGATGGGCTTCTCGAAGCGTGCAATGCGGCGCGGGACACGATGGATGCCGTCGAGGTAGCGCTGTCGCAGTGCGGAGGGCCCACCCTCGAACATACCGGTCTTGTCCAACATGGCCTTCACGTCGCCGCCCGCGCTGAAGGTCTTGCCGGCGCCCGTCAGCACGACGCAACGCACGTTGGCATCGGCGTCTGCCGCATCGAAGGCGGCCTCGATGCTGTGGATCATCTCGTTGCTGTAAGCGTTGCGAGCGGACTCGCGATCGAGCGTGATCTCGGCGATATGTTCCGAGACTTCGTATTTCAGGTCGACGAGCTTCATGGCGCGTCGAGCGTACCATCGGCCTCGCGGGTGGTCTCTCCCCCCGCGTGCTCCCGCCCGGGCGCGCGCTTGAGCAGCTCGTGAGACAGCCAGACCCCGAAGGCGGCCACCGCCGTCCCCACGCCGAAGCTCACCCGGTAGGCGGATGCGCTGGCCACACCGCCGCTCGCCTCCACGACCGCGAACATCACGGCCATTCCCAACGCATTCGCGAGATTGGCGGTGAGCGTCATGATGGCCGACACCGTGCCGAGCAGCTCGGAGCCGACGCGCTCGGTGACCACCGAGACCGAACCCGGCGCGCACAGGCCCAGACCTACGCCGGCCAATGCCAGGCCCAGCACGACCAGCACCTGGTTGGGATGGGCGTCCAGCCAGACGAAGCCGGCGGAGGCGATCAAGATGCAGTAGCCGCCCCACACCACGAGCCGGGCGGCGCCGAAGCGCGGCGCGAGGTTGCCGGCGAAGGGGCCGGTCAAGCCCATGGCGAGCGGGCGCCAGACGAGGAGCAGCGAGCTCGCGAGCGCGGAGAGGTGCCAGAGCTCCTTGAAGAGGTAGGGCAGGATCATGAACGCGCCCATGTAACTGAAGGTGAGCGCGACCCGCGCGAGCAGGCTCAGGCTCACCACCGGCTGCTGCAGCAGGTGGGGCGGCAAGACAGGCAGCGCGGCTCGACGCTCGATGCGCACCGCCCACAGACCGGCGACCAGCGCCGCAGTCAGTGCAGCGGGCACCCAGGTCGTGCGTCGCTCCGGATGACCCAGCCAGCTCGCAGCAAGGGTCAATGAGAGAGCCGCCGCGCCGATGGCGATGGAGCCGCGCACATCGAAGGGGCCTTCGGTGGGGATCTTCTTTTCCTCGAAGCCCCACATGGCGGCGGCCAGCGCGGGCAAGCCGAGCAAGACCTGACCAGCGAATAGCCAGCGCCACGAAATCACGTCGAGCAGGGAGCCGCCAATCAAGACACCCACCAAGGGCGAGATGGCCACCGCGGAGGTCCAATAGCCGATCGGCGTGGCACGCTCTTCGGGAGGAAACAGGTCGGTGCTGATGGCCAGCGCGGCGGGTACGAGGAGGGCGGTGCCCACCGCCGTGACCACGCGCGCCAGGAGCAGCGGGCCGAGGGATGGTGCGAACGCTGACGCCGCCATGCCGAGCAGCGAGATGCCGAAGCCACCCACCCAGGCTCGCTTGCGGCCGAGCACGTCGGAAGCGCGCCCGGCGGCTGGCGTGAACAGCGCCACGACCAGCATCGGACCGAGCGTGACCCAGTTGGTGGCCGCAGGCTCCGCCTGCAGATCACGCGCGATGTAGGGCAACGCGAGCGTGAGGATGGTCAGCGTGATGTTCGAGACGAAGATGCCCCACAGCGAGACCCACAGCGCGAGCCGCGCTGCGCGGGAGACACGTGGGCTGGAAGGGGAAGACATCTCGGAAACGGCCAGCTGCAAGATAGCGTCGGCCGGCCCGCGTGACGAGCGAAGCTCAGAGCGTGTTCGGGTTGGTCGTGGGCTCGACGCTGGTGACGCGGACGCTCGAGCCAGGGCCGAAACGGAGCTGCTTGTCGTCGTGCCTGAAGACGAGGCCCAGGGTCTCATCGCCGAGCTGGTTGACCCGCAGCGTGAACGGATTGGCGGAGAGCAGCTCGGCCTCGGTCGAGGTCTCACGGCCGGCGCCGTCGCGGGCCATCAAACGCCAGCCCGGACGCAAGTACACGGTGTACTCGCCGGCGGGCAGCTGCGTGATCAAGGACTCCCGTGCCCGCACGCCGTCGCGATCCGAGATGGACAGCAGCGCCGAGCCAGTGATCTCGAGATCCACGTTGCGCAGGCGGTAGACGTTGCCTGCAGCATCCTCGGCGGTCAGCGGCACCCGCAGCGAGCCCGAGAGATCGGGTTCCGCGAAGGAGCTGTCTCCGCTCGGAAGGCTCTCCGTGCAGGCAAATAGCGGCAGTGCACACGCGAGGATGTACGCGAGACGCATGGTGGGGAGTCTCCAGACAACGGAGCCTAAACTGTATAGATTTGAAGTAGCAGGTCGGGCATGTGCCGCAAAGGCCTACATGCAACTTCTGCGAGATCGAACACCAAGGCTCCGCGCGCGAGCCGTTCGCCCCGCAGACACGCTGGCGTGTTGGAAACGACACGCCGAGCCTGCGAGGAACACCGGAAAATCTTGTGGATCCCGCGAGGAACACCGGTTGCTAGGCTCCGGCCCATGGTTCGTGTCGTCTGTGCTTTGTGGCTCGTCGCGTCGCTCTTCTCCGTCGGCTGCACGCCGCCCCCGACCACCCCGAGCGGAGCGGGCGCGCCCGCCCTGGGGGTGCAGGCGCCCGGCCGCCGCGGGGTGCCGCAGGGCCCCGTCCAGGTCACCTATTTCGCGCCGCACGGGGACACCGAGGTGCGCGTCCAAGTCAGCGTCGCGTTCGACCGACCGATGGTGGCCCTGGGCAGCGACGTGGGGGCCGCGGACGTTCTGCAAGTGACGCCGCAGGTGCCTGGTCGAGCGCGCTGGGTAGGTTCCCAGACGGTGGTCTTCGAGCCCGCCCACGACCTCCCGGGGGCCACTACGTTTCAGGTGCGCGTGCCCAAGGGCTTGCGAGCCCTGGACGGCAACGTGCTCAGCGATGGGCTGGTCTTCGAGTTCTCGACGCCTCGGCCCAAAGTCGTGAGCACCTCACCCGGAAACGGCGCCGAGCGCGAGCTGCCCGCTCGGGCCTTCGAGCTGTTTTTCAACCAGGCAGTTTCCCCGGAGGCGGTGCGTCGGGTGGCGAAGCTGACGGTCGAGGCGGGCGACCAGACGCGCGAGGTCGAGTTCAGCGTGAGCCGGCCTAGCAACACGGACCCCAAACAAATCCGGGTGACTCCGAGCCACAAGCTGCCGCTCGCCGCGGGCGCGCACCTGGTGCTGGGGGCCGAGCTGCTCGGTGAAGAGGGACCGAGCCCGATGGGGGAAGCGTTCGAGACTAGCTTTCGCGTGTACGGGCCGCTGCAGTTCGCGCCCGGCGACCTCTGTGCAGACTCGGGTGGACGTTGTTCGCCGAGCGGAGGGACCACCATTCGCTTCACCAATCCCGTGAAGATCAAGGACGCGCTCAAGCAGCTGCGCTTCGATCCACCTTTGCCCGAGCCGCTCAGCGCCTATGACGAAGACTACGTCAGCGAGTACGTCTACGTGTCGCAGGAGCTGGCTCCGCTCACCAAGTACACGGTGAAGCTGGAGGGCGACCTGGTAGACGCCTATGGGAATCACTTCAGCGGTCAGCGCACGCGCGTGCTGAGCACCGGGCCCTTCGAGCCGTGGGCTTATTTCCCGGTGGACGGGGATCTCCTGCAGGCGGGCAAGGTGCAGCGCATCGGCGTGCGCATGTCGAACCTCGCTGCGCCCAAGCTCAATCTCTACGCGCTGAAGCCAGACGAAATCGACGCCCTCGCGTCGGGGCGCGAGCTCTTGCCCAAGAGCAAGGCCAAGGTGAGCGCGCTGCCTGCCGTGGGGGGCGACAAGCGGACGCGCGTGGAGATCGATCCGACGCCGGTGTTGAACCAAGGCAAGGGCGTGTTCCTGGCGGCCGTCACGGACAAGAAGAACCCGTCAGAGCCCTTCGCGCGCACCTTGCTCGCGGTGACGAACCTGGCTCCCACGTTGAAGTTCGGCCAGCGCGCGGGCGTGGTGTGGGTGACGGATCTCGAGAAGGCGCAGCCTGTGTCGGGCGCCACGGTGCGGCTCTCCGACTGTGGTGCTGTGGTGGCCACGGGCAGCACCGATTCGAAGGGCATGTGGAACTTCCAGCTCGGCGCTGCGCCGCAGTGCGAGCTGTTCGCGATCGTCGAGAAGGACGGCGACGTGAGCTTCACGCATCAGTACGCGGGCGTGGGCCCCTGGGATCTCACCAGCCACTCGGGCTACGAAGCCGAGGGCGAACAAAGCGCCTTCGTGTTCACGGAACGCGGCGTGTATCGCCCGGGTGAGACCATGCGCTTGAAGGGCATCCTGCGTCGTCACGGCCAGCGCGGGCTTGCGATGAGCACGGGCCAGGTCAGCGTGCGGGTGGCCGACAGTCAAGATCGCGAGATCGAGCAGATGGACCTCGAGCTCGACGCGTTCGGCAGCTTCTCGCGGGCGATTCGGATCCCCGGCTCGGTCTCCTTGGGGCCGCTCGCCATCACGGTCACGCAGGGCGAGCAAACCTTTCACACCAGCGCCGAGGTGGCCGAGTTTCGACGCGCGGAGCTCGAGGTCGACGTGCGCAGCGAGAAGGAGCACGTGATTCGAGGGCAAAAGGCCAAGCTGAAGGTCAACGCGCAGTATCTGTTCGGGGCCCCGGTGGCGCACCAGGCCGTGGTGTGGAGCGCGCGTCGGGTGGTGCGCGACGCGCGCCCTGCGGGCGAGGCCTACGAGGGCTTCGCGTTCGACGACGAGACGCGCTGGTTCGAGGACACGGTGAGCCCGGAGAGCACGACGCTGGAGGGCGCCGAGGCCAAGCTCGATGAGCACGGCGAGCTGATGCTCGAGGTCCCTTCACAGATGGAGCTCGAATCGGGCGCGGCGGGGCTCGAGGTGGAGGCCACGGTGGACGGACTCGGCGGTGCGTCCGCGTCCGGGCGTACGGTGCTGACGGTGACGCCTGCGGCCTTCATGGTGGGGCTCAGGCCGAGCACCAGCTTGATCACCGCGGACCAAAAGTTCGCGGTGGAGGTCGCGGCGGCCAAGCTGGATGGTGCGCCCGTGTCCAAGGTGGCGCTCGAGGTGAGCCTCGAGCGGCGCGTGTTCTTCAGTGAGCTCAAGGAGGGGCAGGCAGGGCGCACCGAGCACGCCTACCAGCACCGCGACGAAGTCGTACAGACCTGCAAGGTCACGACCAAGCAAGGCTTCGGCCGCTGCGAACTCACGCCCAAGGCACCGGGCCTGCACTTCGCCCGCGTGACGGGCCGCGACGCGAAAGGACGCGTGGTGAAAGCGGCACTACCGCTCTACGCGTACGGCGCGGGAGAGGCGAGCTGGGAGCCCAGCGAAGGTCCGGTGATCACGCTCAAGGCGGATCGCGAGCGCTATCAGCTCGGACAGCGCGCGAAGATCTTGGTGGCGTCTCCGTTCGACGAGGCGGAGGCCCTGGTGAGTGTGGAGCGCGAAGGCGTGGTCAGCGTGGAGCAGCGGCATCTAGTGGGGAAAGCGGCGACACTCGAGGTCAATGTCGATGAGCGCTTCATCCCCAACGCCTTCGTGACCGTGCTGCTAGTGCGGCCGCGCGTGGCCTCACGTGGCGAAGACAGCGGCGAGCCTGCGTTTCGCGTGGGCAGCGTGGAGCTCGCCACCGACGTTAGTGAGCATCATTTGTCCGTGAAGGTGCGGCCGGACGCGCCCGAAAAGCGCCCTGGCGAGACCGTCGAGGTGAACTTCGAGGTGGTCAACGCCAAGGGCAAGGCCGTGCCATCCGAGCTTACGGTGTTCGCGGTGGACGAGGGCGTGCTCGCGCTCACTGGCTATCGCACGCCCGATCCATTCGACGTGCTGTACGCGCCGCGCGCGCTTTCGGTGTGGACGGCCGACGCGCGCGGGCGCCTGGCGCGGGCGGCAGCGGGAGAGGACGACAAGGGAGGCAGCGAGGGCGGCGGTGGCGGGGACGCCATGACCATGCGCAAAGACTTCGATGCGGTGGCATTCTATGCGCCCGACGTGGTCACCGACGAGGCGGGACGCGCCAAGGTCTCGTTCAAGCTACCCGACAGCCTGACGCGCTACCGCATCATGGCCGTGGCGGCTTCACGCGGCGCCGACCTCGGCTCGGGCGAGGCCGCAGTGCGCACCAAGAAGCCCTTGATGCTGCGTCCGGCGCTGCCGCGCGTAGTGCGCGTGGGAGACAGCTTTTCGGCCGGCGCCGTGCTGCACAACGAGTCGGATCGGGATCTCGAGGTAGAGCTCAAGGCAGAAGTTCAGGGACTGACCATGAGCGCACCGAACACCCGCAAGCTCAGCCTGGCCAAGGGGGCCGCCAGCGAGGTGCGCTTTCCGCTGCGCGCAGACGGCCCCGGAGAAGCCAAGCTTCGTTTCGTGGCCAAGGCGCAGGCGGAGTCCGATGGTCTCGAGCTGACGCGCGCGGTGCTCTTGCCGCTGGCGCTCGAGGCCGTGAGCAGCAGCGGGCACACTGACGAGCGTGCGAGCGAAGCCCTGGCGGCGCTCAAGGGCGTGCGCCCCGACGTGGGCGGACTCGAGGTGCGCGTCTCGACCACGGCGCTGGCCACGCTGGAGGCGCCGGCAAAGGCGCTCTTCGAGTACCCCTACGGCTGCACGGAGCAACTGTCCTCCAAGTTGATCGGTATGTCGGGGCTGGCCCGACTCGAGAAGCGCGGGGTCCTCGAGAGTCCCGGTCTCGCCAAGCGCGTGGAGCTCGTGTTGGGAGAGCTCGAGCGCCATCAGCGCAGCGACGGTGGCTTCGGACTGTGGTCGAGCGAGGAGTCTTTCTATTCGCCATCCTTGACCGCCTTCCTCACCTCGTACGCCTTGCTTGCCATGGAGGAGGTCAAGCGCGCCGGGTTCGTGGTGGCTCCCCACGCCGCGGAAAACGCGCGGCTGTGGCTCTCGCAGTACCTGCGCGGCGACGAGCGTGCGTCCTCGGAGCTCGACCGCGCGAGTGTGGCGTTCGTGGCTTACGCGTTGGCGCGCACGGGCAACGCCGACGCCTCCTATGCGGGCAAGCTGTTCGAGGACCGCGAGAAGCTCGATTCTGGCTTCTCGGGTGGAGCTTGCCCACCTATTCAACGTGCTCAAGGATGGCGAGCGCGCGTCCGAGCTGCTCGACGGCGTGTTCGGACGAGTGCGCGTGACGGCCGACGAAGCGCACCTCGAGGAGAACCTCGGCGATGACTACGAGGCCATCATGACCTCCGATGTACGCGCCACGGCGCAGCTCATTCTGCTGCTGCTGGAGCGCGATCCCAACCACACGCTCTTGCCGCGGCTCACGCGCTGGCTGTCCAATGCGCGCGAGCTCGATGGTGCTTGGCGCTCCACGCAGGAGAACGCCTGGGGCCTGCTGGCGCTGGCGAACTACGTCGACGTGCTCGAGAAAGCCAACCCGGACTTTTCGGTAACGGCGCTGTTCGGGGCTCGAACACTGGGGCAGGCTACGCTCAAGGGCCGCAAGGCAAGCAAGGCCTTCAACGTGCCGATGCGCGAGCTGCCCCCTGATGGCAGTGCGGTGGAGCTGCGTAAGCAGGGCACGGGCACGCTCTACTACACCATGCGGCTCGCCTACGCGCGCAGTGACCTACCGCAAGCGCCCGAGGAGCGTGGCTTCTATCTCGAGCGCGTATACGAGCGCATCGACCCGGCGGCGCTGGCGCGCGGGGAGACCGCGGGAGAGGCCGGCACGCGTGCGCAGCAGGGAGACTACGTGCGGGTCACGCTGCGAGTGGCCGTGCCCGCCACGCGGCGCTTCGTGGTCGTGGAGGATCCGCTGCCGGCGGGCCTCGAAGCGGTGAACTTCGGGTTGCTCACCGAAGCGCGTGGCGCCGCCGGAGCGCTCTCGCTGCAGCAGGGGCCGGTGGATCACTCGGAGCTGCGCGATAGCCAGAGCGTGTTCGCGGCGACGCAGCTCGAGCCCGGGCTCTATCAATACCAGTACCTCGCGCGTGCCAGCACGCCTGGCAGCTTCGTGGTGCCGCCCGCCAAGGTCTCCGAGATGTACCACCCGGAGACCTTCGGTTCGACGGCAGCGACGCACTTCGAGGTGGAGGCGCCATGAGCAAGGGTAGGCGGCGCTGGGGGCTGGCGGGGATGGCGGGCCTGGGTGTCCTGGCGCTCTGTGCGCTGGTGCTCGCACTGGCACCGTTGCCCGAGGTGCTCGAGCCGGGGCGCCGTGCTCTCGTGATCCGCGACGCGCGCGGGGGCGTGTTGCGCGAGCCGGCGTTCGAGGATGGTCTCCGCGCGCGCTGGGTCGCATTCGACGACGTTCCACGTGCTGCCATCGACGCCATCGTACAGTCCGAGGATCACCACCTCGGTTGGCATCCGGGCGTGGACCCGCTCGGAATCGCGCGCGCGATGTGGCTCGATCTGAGGGCAGGGCGAGTAGTGGCCGGCGGTTCGACGTTGGCCATGCAACTCGCGCGCGTGAGCTACGGCTTGCCGCGCACCGCCTGGGGCAAGCTGCAGCAAGCGTTTCTGGGCATGCAGCTGCAGATGCGTCTGGGGTCCCGCGGGGTGCTTGAGGCCTACGTGAACCTCGTGCCCTTCGGGCGCGACGTGCGTGGGCTCGCCATGGCGAGCCAGGCGTACCTGGGTAAGCCCTTGCGTGACGCCACCACGGGCGAGCTCGTGGCCCTGGCCTGCTTGGTGCGCGCGCCCAGCGCCTACGACCCCCATCGCCACGCAGCGCGCTTGTTGGCGCGGCGCCACCACGTGCTCGCACTGATGCACGCCCGCGGTGCGCTCTCGCGGGAGGCGCGCGACGCCGCCGACGCGGAGCCCCTGCATCTCACGAGCTTTCGCCGCACGTTTCGCGCTCCGCATGCTTCGGCTTTGGCCTTCCTCGAGGCGGAGCGTCGCGCGGGGAAGAGCCCGAACGACGTCGAGACCACCCTCGATCCCAACCTGCAGCGCATGGCGCAGCGCGCCTGCAAGGAGGCCGTGCGCGAGCTCGAACGGAGCGCCGTGACGGATTGCGCCGCCGTCGTGTTGCGGGCCTCGAGCGCCGAGGTGCTCGCCCTGGTGGGGTCGCCCGACTTTCACTCGCCGCACGCGGGCCAGGTCAACGCCGCCCTGGCTCCCAGACAACCCGGCAGTGCGCTCAAGCCCTTCCTCTATGCGCTCGCGTTCGAGCGTGGCCAGAGCCCCGGCGACACCATCCGCGACGAGGCCATGGCTTTTCCCGCGCAATTCGGCAGCTGGATCCCCGAGAACTACGATCACCGCTTCCACGGCGAAGTGACTCTACGCGAAGCCCTGGCCAACTCGTACAACGTCCCGGCGGCCAAGTTGGCGCTCGAAATCGGCATCGACGGCTTGCTCGCACGACTGAGGAGCCTGGGCTTCAGCAGCCTCACGAAGGAGTCCGCCTACTACGGACCCGGGCTCGCACTCGGCGACGGTGAGGTGACCTTGCTCGACCTGGTGTCGGCCTACGGAACGCTCGCGCGCGGCGGCACCTACCAGGTTCCGACCCTGATCCGGCGCGCCCGCAGGGGCTCCCACCAACTCGCGCTCTCGTCGCGCCCCGCGCGGCGCGTGTTCTCGCCAGCGGTGACTTACCTGGTAGGGCACGTACTACAGGATTGCGCGGCCCGCCGCGCTGCCTTCGGCGAGGGCAGCGTGCTCGAGCTTCCTTTCGCGGCTGCGGTCAAGACCGGAACCTCGTCGCGCTACCGCGACAACTGGGCGGTTGGTTACGCCGGCGACGTCGTGGTGGGTGTCTGGGTCGGACGTCACGACGGTGCGCCCATGCTCGGCGTGTCGGGCGTATCCGGCGCGGGTCCGGCTTTTCGGCGCCTGATGTTGGAGGCGGCAGGACGCACGGCCGCGGAATTTCCAGCGCCTCCGGCGGATGTGGCGCTGCGGCGCTTCGGCAAGCGTCTCGACCTTGCCCTGCTCGCGGGACCGCTGGCGTCGAACCCCTGACGTCCGGAGCATTTCGCGAGACGGCGCGCGGCGGCTATGCTCGGGCCCTCATGCAGTCCCCCCACGACATTGGGCCTCTTTGTGTAGTCACTGGCGGCGCCGGGTTTCTCGGCCGCAGCATCGTGAAATACCTGCTCGACCAGGGCTATCGCGTGCGCGTATTCGACCGCGCCGGGCATCCCGACCTCGATCCTCGCGCCGAGCTTTTCCTCGGTGACGTGCGGAACCGCGACGAAGTGAGACGCGCTTTCGCGGGCGCAGGCACCGTGTTCCACACGGCTTCGATCATCTATCTGGCCGGCGTCGCCAGCGCGAAGACGCGACGTCAGGTGTTCGACGTCAACGTGGGTGGCACCCAAAACGTGATCGATGCGTGCCTCGAGTGCGGCGTGCCTCGCCTGGTGCACACCAGCACCAACAACGTGGTCTTCGATCGCGAGCTCGTCGACAGCGATGAACGCGCGGCCTACGCCAAGCGCTGGATCGATCTCTATACCGAGACCAAGATGCTCTCCGAGCGAGCCGTCCTCGCCGAGGGGAGGCGCGGCAAGCTGCGCACGTGCGCGCTGCGACCCGGCGGCATCTGGGCGCCCTATGGCGGCGGCGTGATGATCGACAAGGTGCTCGATCAGATCGCGCAGGGCACGTTGATCGCGCGCATCGGAGCGGGCGGCCTGGCCGACAACACGCACGTGGAGAACCTGTGCGAAGCGGAGCTCTTGGCGGCCCGCGCCCTGCTCGAAAAGCCCGAGCTCGTGAGCGGGGAGGCCTACTTCATTACAGACGGGGAACCGATGGATCCGGTGGATTGGTTTGCTCCGCTGGTTGAAGGGCTCGGCGCCAAGTTGCCCACGCGCCGGCTGCCCGCGTCCGTGATGTACGGCCTCGGCTACGCTTGCGAGTGGGCCGCACGTTGGGGCAAGAAGGCGCCGCTGCTCACGCGCGTCGAAGTGCTCAAGGTGACGCGACGCCACAGCTTCCGCATCGACAAGGCGCGCGAGCACCTCGGCTACACACCGCGCATCCAGAGCCGCGAGGGCCTGCTCGAGTGCTTGCCCTACGCACGCGAGTACCTGGCGAAGAAGCGCGCCAGAGGTTGACGGGTGCCCCGCGCCGGCCTGGACTATGGTTGGCGGGTGCGGCGGCTCTCACGATGGTCCCTGCCAGTCGGACTCGCAATCGCGGCCTGCGGGCTGTGGTTGTGGTCGCGGCAAGCTTTGCCCGTGCGAACGCCCCCGTTGGCTGCGCAGGAGGGCGCCGCGCCGACCCAGCTCGATCCGGCACTGCTCTATCCCAAAGTCGATCCCCCTTCCGGCATCGTGGCCGACTTGGTGCCCGTGGCGCGAGGGTTCGAACGTCCGCTCGAAATCGTCTCCGTTCCGGGCACACTCGACACCGCGCTGGTGCTCGAGCAAGCCGGACGCGTCTTTCGCGTCTCGCTCGGCTCGGGTGAGGTGACGTTTTGGTTCAGCGTTCCAGTGGACGCGAGCGCCTACGAGCGAGGTCTGCTCGGCGCGGCCTTTCACCCAGATTTTCTCGAGAGCGGCCGCCTCTTCTTCAACTACACCGTAGCCCGCGCGAACAAGAGCTTTAGCGTGGTCTCAGAGTGGCGCGTGTCCGATCCCAAGCAGCCCTTCGAGAAGCCGGCGCACATGGTCGGGGAGGTCCTGCAGCTCGAGCAACCCTTCCCGAACCACAACGGGGGCTGTCTGCGCTTCGGTCCGGACGGCATGCTCTACATCGGCTTCGGCGACGGCGGAGCCGCCAATGATTTGCTCAAGGAGGGCCAGGACGGCCGCAACTGGCTCGGATCCATGTTGCGCATCGACGTCGACGGCGAGGCGCCCTATCAGGTCCCCGCGGACAATCCGTTTCTCGGCCGTGCCGACATGTTGCCCGAGACCTTCGCCATCGGCCTACGCAACCCATGGCGCTACACGTTCGCACCTGACGGTCGCTTGATCGTCGCCGACGTGGGACAGCAAGACTGGGAAGAGCTCGACATCCTGCTGCCCGGGGACAACCTGGGCTGGAGTCTCATGGAGGGCGCGAACTGCTTTCATGGGACCCAGTGCGATCAGCGCGGGCTGCGTTTGCCGTTCCATGTTTACGGCCACGACATGGGACAGAGCATCACCGGCGGCGAGGTGGTGCTCGCGGAGGGGCCCCTGCGCGGGCTCTACGTTTTCGGTGATTTCTTGAGCGGACGCCTGTGGGCCGTGCGCCTCCCGGCGCAGCCCGACACCCCGATGAAACCGGTCGCGCTCGGGCAGTTCGCGGTCCACCCGAGCAGCTTCGGCCGCGATCCGGAGGGGCGCCTGTATCTGGCCGGCTACGTGGAAGGCGTGATCTACCGGCTGGACGTCCGCTCGCTCTGAGCTCGGTGGGCGCGCACAGGAATGGGGGCAGCGGACACCCATCGAAGAAGCGCATCGCGTCGCGTACACTGGGCGCGTGCGTTGGCTGCGGACCCTCCTGGCGTCGTTCGGAACGAGTGCGCTGGTCGCGGCGCCCCTCGCTGCGCAGGACACCGCACAAGAGCAGGCTGATAGCGGGGAGGAGCGAGAGCTCGACGTGGCGACGTCGCGTACCTACGTCAATGCGCGCGTGGGACTCGCGAGCACCGACGAGAACGGCATGCCCGAGGTCTGCATGGAGGGCGCACCGCTTGCCTACTTGAGCGTGGAGGCCTGCGGGACGGGCGCGCAGCTCTGGCACAACCGTCCGCAGCCCGAGATGTCGCACTACCGGGTCAAGGGCCGCGTGCTCTCCCATGCCCTGCGTGGGTTTTGGCTGCAGGGCTTCGTGGGCGTAGGCATGGCCGAGCTCTCGGTCGGGGCGGATGACCCGGGCTTCGCGCTACGCGGCGTGTCGGCCGAGCGCACCTCGACCGCGGGCGCCGAGCTCACGTTGTCGACACGCGCCCTGATCCCGCTCAAGCGAGGCTTCGACTTGCTCGGCGACCTGGCGGTGGCCGGCGCCTATCTACCCCATGCGGACGAGCTGTTCGTGTCGCGCTTGGTATTCCAGCCGAGCTTCTCGCTCTCACTGGGGGTCGGCTTTTGAACGAGCGCGGCGCGCTTCGTCACGCCCGTTGGTGCGGCCTTACTTGTTGAGCTCGAGCTTGATGTTGAGCGTGATCTCGTCGCCCACCACGAGTCCGCCGGTCTCGAGCGCCTTGCTGAACGATACGCCGAACTCCTGGCGGTTGAGCTTGCCCTTCACCTTCACGCCGCGGACCTGCTTGCCCCAGGGATTGGTGATGGGGTTGCTCAGCTCCACGTCGAGCGTCACGGGCTTGGTCACGCCGTGCATCGTGAGATCGCCCGTCACTTTGAAGGCCTTGCCCGCCTTCTTGATCTTGGTGGACTTGAAGGTGATCTGCGGGAACTTCGCCGCGTCGAAGAAGTCCGGGCTCTTGAGGTGCTTGTCGCGGTCGGCATTGTTGGTGTCGACGCTGTTGACGTCGATCGTGAGCTCCACCGTGCTCTTGCTGAGGTCCGCCTCGTCCAGCAGCACCTTGCCGTTCGCGGTGTGGAACTCGCCTTCGACCTCGGACACCACCATGTGCGGCGCCAGGAACCCAAAGCGCGAATGCGCGGAGTCGATGGTCCACTCGCTGGTCTCGGCCAGCGCGGGCAGTGCGAGCAGGGAAGACAAGAGGGCAAAGCTAGACAACGTTTTACGGCTCTTCATCGAAACTCTCCTATTGAGGCACCCTCGTTCCGGGCGCCCTCGAGTAGTCCCAGCCTAAGACGCCGGCGCTGGTTCACAAGGTTGTCAATCGGAATATCACCGTGTAGTTTTAGTTGACAATGCTGGACGAGCTGCGCGGCCTATTGGTGTTTGCCCACGTGGTGGATGCGCGCAGTTTCTCGGCGGCTGCCAAGCGCCTCAACATCACCAAGAGCGCCGTCAGCAAGCACATCCAGCAGCTCGAGGAGCGCCTCGGCGTGCAGCTGCTCGTGCGCACCACGCGCAAGCTCTCGCTCACCGAGGTGGGCGAGCGGGTCTACGCCGCCAGCGTGGGCATCCGCGACAGCGCCGAGATCGCCCAGGAGGCCGCCTCGAGCCACGCCGGAACCATCACGGGCACCCTGCGCCTCACCGCGCCCTCCATGCTCGGCCGCAAGTACGTGGTGCCCGTGGTCACCGAGTTCATGGAGCGGCACCCAGGCCTACGGGTGGAGCTCTTGTTCACCGACGCCTTCGTCGATCTGGTCGCCGAGCGCATCGACGTGGCCCTGCGCGGCGGGCGCCTCGTGGACCCTGGCCTGGTCGCGCGGCGCCTGGTGCGAGTGCCCGTCCCGATCTGCGCCTCCCCGCGCTACCTGGCCCAGCATGGCCACCCCAAGACTCCGCTCGAACTCGCCAAGCACGAGTGGATTCACCATCTTCCGAGCCGCGAGCCCAACCGCCTCACGCTGCACAAGGGCCGGCGCTCCGTGACCATCAACCTCGAGGGCCGGCTCACCTCGAACGACGGCGCAGCGAGCCTACAGGCAGCGGTCAGCGGCTTCGGCATCATGGCGGCGCCTTTGTTCGAGCTCAGCGACGAAGTCCGCTCCAAGCAACTGGTTCCGCTGCTTACAGATTGGCGCCACGACGACGTGCTCGTGCAGGCGGTGTTTCCGCCCCGGCGGCACGTGTCGGCCAAGGTACGCGGCTTCGTGGATTTCATCGCGGCGCGCTGGAACAAGGCCCCCTGGGCCCTCACCTGAGGGGACGTCGCGACGATTTGCGGTTACCGCCGTTCTGGCCCAGTATCAACCGGATCCCGCGGGCGCAGATACGCTCGAGGCCCCACTCCAGTAAAAGCCGATGCCGTTCTCGATCCTTCCACCCCCCATCACGCCCCTGGCGGCGATCCTCCCCTCGGAACCCTTGCTCCTGATGGGCGCCGGTCCGGTGCCGATCCCACAGGCCGTCGCGCAGGCCAACGGGGTCATCATCAATCACCTCGGGCCCACCATGGACCGCGTGGTGCAAAACGTGAAGAGCATGGCGGCCTACGCGTTCCAGACGCGTAGCGACAAGATCATGGGCCTGGCGGGCCCGGCTTCCGCGGCCATGGAGATGGCGGTCAGCAACCTGTGCTGGCCCGGCCGCAAAGTGCTGTGCCTGAAGAGCGGGACCTTCAGCGGACGCCTCGGCGAGATGGCCCAGGGCGTCGGCGCCGACGTCACGTTCCTGGAGAGCGCGGTGGGCCGCCCCGTCACGCTCGAGCAGGTGCGCGAGGCGCTCAAGAAGGCCCGCTTCGACGTGATCACCATGGCCCACGGCGAGACCTCCTGCGGCGTGAAGATCGTGGAGCTCGCCGAGATTTGTAAGCTCGCGAAGGAGCACGGCGCGCTCACCATCGTGGACTCGGTGGTCACGCTCACCGCGATGCCCGTGCACATGGACGACTGGGGCATCGACGTCGGAGTCACCGGCGGTCAGAAGGCGCTGTCCTCCATTCCGGGCGTTTCCTTGTGCGCGTTCTCCGCGGACGCCTGGCGCGCCGTGGAGGCCCACCCCGGGCCGCGTCCGCACTGGTGCTACGACGCGCTGCGCGCGCATCGTTTCTGGGGCTTCCAGCAGTATCACTACACCGCGCCCGTGCCGGGCGTGCTCGCGCTGCACGAGGCGCTGCGCCTGGTGGCCGATGAGACCCTCCAACGGCGCTTCCGTCGCCACGAGATGAGCTCGCTGGCGTTGCAGGCGGGCCTCGAAGCCATGGGCCTCGAGCTGTTTGCCCCCAAGGACGTGCGGCTCAACAGCGTGATCGCGATCACGCTGCCCACGGGCGTGGATAGTGCGCGCGTGCGGGAGTACATGACCAAGGCCTTCCGCGTGGAGATCAGCGGCGCCTTCGGCCTCAACATCGTGCGTATCGGGCAGATGGGCGAGCAGTGTCGCTCGCACAACCTGTTCAAGACGCTGTACGCCCTGGGCATGAGCTTCCAGCGCGAGGGCGTGAAGCTCGACGTCGCGAACGGCATGGCCGCGCTGGAGCAAGGCCTGGCCGGCGACCGCGACTACTTCGTGGACTGATCGCGCTCCGAGCGGGTGCGTCCGAACACCCCCAGCTCGAGCCCCGCACAGAGCAGCTGACCCAGCTCCTCGCATTGCGTGAGCTGCTCGGGTAAGAGGTCGCCCACCGCCAGGATGGGGTCGGCTACCAGCTCGAAGCCGTAACCCTTGGCGATGCGCTGGACGGCGGCGCTGGCGAAGGTGCCGTCGTTGCTCGCCTTGACCAGCAGGGCGTAGGGCAAGCGCGTGACGCGGCCTTCGGCCGGATAAAAGGTGCGGTCGAAGAAGTCTTTGACTGCACCGGCCATGTAGCCGAAGTTTTCGGGTGTCGCGACCGCCAGGGCATCACACCACAAGAGGTCCTCGAGCGTGGCCTGGGTCCCGTGCAGAGTCCGCAGCTCGGCCGCCGGATCGCTGCGTACGCCGCGCTCCAGGGCCTCGACCATCTGGCGAGTGCCGCCGCTCTGCGAGGCATAGACGATCAGGATCCGGCGCGCGCGCTCGCCCATGCCCGTGAGCTTACGATCTTGGGCGCGCAAAGGGTGGGGGCTTCGTGGTAAGCGGACGAACTGGGTGGTGCTGAACACGAGGGAGGCGCGCGAGATGAGTGCTTCGATACGAGAGCGGGTGAGCCCCGAGGAGTGGGCGCTGCGTGTGGACCTGGCCGCGGCCTATCGTTTGGTGGCGCGCTTCGGCTGGGACGACCTGGTGTTCACGCATCTGTCGGCACGCGTGCCGGGCGAGGGGCACCACTTCTTGATCAACCCTTACGGCATGCTGTTCGAGGAGATCACGGCATCGAGTCTGGTCAAGATCGACCTCGGCGGGACGCCGGTGCTCGATACGCCCTACAAGGTGAATCCAGCGGGCTTCACCATTCACAGCGCCATCCACGAGGCGCGCGGCGATGCCCACTGCGTGATGCACACGCATTCGCTCAACGGCGTGGCGGTGTCGGCGCAGGCAGGCGGCGTGCTTCCGCTCTCGCAGCAGTCCATCTTCGTGTTGGCCTCGCTCGGCTACCACGACTACGAAGGCGTGGCGTTGAACGACGACGAGCGTCCGCGCCTGGTGCGCGACCTGGGGAGCAAGCACTACTTGATGCTGCGCAACCACGGGCTCTTGACGGTGGCGAGCAGCATCCCCGACGCGTTCCTCTTCATGTACCTGTTCGAGGCGACCTGCACCATCCAGCTGCGGGCACAGGCGGGTGGCGGGGAGCTGGTCCACGTGCCGAGCCAGATCATCGAAGGCGCCGCGGCGCAGGCCAAGCAGGTCACGCGCGGTGCAGGCGGTGCGCTCGCGTGGCCGGGGCTGTTGCGAAAGCTCGATCGGGTCGATCCGTCGTTTCGAGAGTGAGGAGCAGGAGTCATGAGCAGGTTGGAAGGCAAGCGAGCGATCATCACGGGGGCCGCCAGCGGCATCGGACGGGCTTCGGCGCTGCTGTTCGCGGAGCGCGGGGCGCAGCTCGTGATCTCGGACGTCAACGCGGAGGGGCTCGGAGAGACGGTCGCCCTGGTATGCGGCGCAACACCCGGCGCTGAGGTGAAGGCGAGCGTGGGTGACGCCGCGGACCCCAACCACGTGGTGGAGCTGGTCGGTAGCTGCAGCGAAGCCTACGGCGTGCCGAATGTGTTCTTCGCGAATGCGGGCATCGGCGGCATGCGCGGGTTGATGGAAGAGGGTCTCGACGAGTGGCAGCGCATTCTGCGCGTGAACTTGCTGGGGCCGGTGGTGGCTATTCAGACGGTGGCGCCCGTGATGGCGAGCGCGGGGGGTGGTTCCATCGTGCTCACCGCGTCCGTGGCGGGGTTGCGCTCGGGGGCGGGCTCCTCGGCCTACAGTGCGAGCAAGGCCGGGGTCGTGAGCCTCGCGCAGACCGCCGCCTGCCAGCTCGCTGCCAAACAGGTTCGCGTCAACGCCATCTGTCCCGGGTTGATCGAGACCGGCATGACGAAGCCCCTGCTCCAGGCGGCGCGTGAGGCGGGGAAGGGCGACAAGATCGGCAAGCACAACCCCATGCGGCGCGCCGCTCAGCCGCGCGAGATCGCCACCATGGCGGCCTACCTGGCCAGCGACGACAGCAGCTTCATGACGGGCCAAGCCGTGGTGGTGGACGGCGGCATGAGTGCGACCCACCCGTTCACGCACGGGCGGGTAATCTGAGAGAGAGAGTCGGGAGAGCGCGCACGCGCACGACTACGTCTCGCGAGGACGAAGACGAGGATGAATGCGGGCGCGCGGAACTGAGCTGGGGTTGGAGGCAGCTCAGTTCGCTACGATGTTCACGAGCTTGCCTGGCACCACGACCACCTTGCGGACGGTCTTGCCTGCGATCAGCTCCTGCACCTTGGCGTCGGCCAGCGCGAACTTCTCGAGCTCCTCTGCGCTCAGCTCGGCGGGGACCACGATGCGGTGGCGGACCTTGCCCATGATCTGCACGGGTACTTCCACGCTGTCGTCGCGCAGGAGCGCATCGTCGTAGCTCGGCCAGCTCGCGAGGCTCACGCAGCCCGGCATCTCGAGCTTGCTCCAGAGTTCCTCGGACATGTGGGGCGCGAACGGCGCCAAGACGCGCGTGAATCGCTCGGCTTGGCTCTTGCTCAGCCCGCCCGCCGTGGTGCCCGCATTCACCAAGCCGATCAGGGCTGCGATGGCCGTGTTGAAAGCCAGCCGCTCCACGTCGCCCTCGACCTTGGCGATGGTGCGGTGCAGCTGCTTCTCCACCTCGGGATTGTCCGCCGCGCTGAGGGTGAGCTCGCCCGTCTCCTCGTTGACCATCAAGCGCCACGCGCGCTGCAAGAAGCGCAGGAGGCCACCGATGTCGCGGGTGTTCCAGGGCTTACTCGCCTCCAGCGGACCCATGTACATCTCGTACAGGCGGAACGTGTCGGCGCCGAAGCTCGCGATGACGTCGTCCGGGTTGATCACGTTCTTCAGACTCTTCGACATCTTGGCCGTGATCTGCGCGACCGACTCGCCGGTTGCAGTCTCGATGTACTGCCCCTCGCCACGCTCCTCCACCATATCCACCGCCACCAGCGACTTGTCCGCGCGCTGATAGGCGAAGCTCATGATCAGCCCCTGATGGAACAGCTTCTTGAACGGCTCGGGCGAGCTCACGTGTCCCAGGTCGTGCAGCGCCTGGTGCCAAAAGCGGGAGTACAGGAGGTGCAGCACCGCGTGCTCGGCGCCACCCACGTAGAAGTCCACGCCTTCTCCGAGCCAGTAGGCCTCCACGTCCTTGTCGATCAACGCCTGATCGTTCTTGGGATCGGCGTAGCGCAGGAAGTACCAGCAGGAGCCCGCCCAACCCGGCATGGTGTTGGTCTCGCGCGTCATCGGAGCGTCCGCCGGCAGCTCGGAGATGCCGCAGGCGCCGGCCGTGGTCTGCACCCAGTCGCGGGCCTTGGCCAAGAGCGGCTTGGGCTCGTCGCTCTCTTCGGGCTGATAGTCCTGCAGCTCCGGCAAGGTCAGGGGCAGCTTGCTCTCGGCGAGCGCGTAGTGATTGCCCTCGGCGTCGTAGGCGATGGGGAAGGGCTCCCCCCAGTAGCGCTGACGGCTGAACAGCCAGTCACGCAGCTTGGTGTTGTGCTTCTTTTTGCCGAGTCCGCGCTGCTCGAGCCAGGCGGTGATCACGCGCTTGGCCTCGGGCGTGGGCAGGCCATTCAGGCTCACCTCGGGGTTGGCGGAGTTCACGTTCTTGCCGTCGTCGCTGAAGCACCCTGCGGGCTGCGAGCCATCGGCGGGCACCACCACTTCGCGGATGGGCAAGCCGAACACGGTGGCGAACTCGTGGTCGCGCTCGTCGTGCGCAGGCACGGCCATGATGGCACCGGTGCCGTATCCCATCAGCACGTAGTCGGCGACCCACACGGGCACGCGCTCGCCACTCACCGGGTTGAGTGCGTAGACGCCGGTGAACACACCGGTCTTTTCCTTGCTCTGCTGACGCTCGAGATCGCTGCGGTTGCGCGCCGCGCTCACGTAGCTCGAGAGCGTGTCGCGGTCGGTCTCGGCCAGCGGGGCTTTCAACACCGCATCCACCAGGGGATGCTCGGGCGCCACCACCATGTAGGTCGCTCCGAACAACGTGTCCGGACGCGTCGTGAAGACGCGCAGGCCCGCGTGCTCGCCCACCGGCTCCACCAGAGCGAAGGACACCTCTGCGCCCACGCTGTGGCCGATCCAGGTGGCCTGCTTGGCGATGGTGGACTCCGGCCAATCCAGACCGTCGAGCCCCTTCAACAGCCGCTGCCCGTAGGCCGTGATGCGGAACAACCACTGCTTGAGCGGCTTGCGCAGCACGGGGAAGCCGCCGCGCTCGCTGCGCCCGTCGATGACCTCTTCGTTGGCCAGTGCGGTGCCGAGCTTGGGACACCAGTTCACGGTCTGCTCGGCCAGGTAGGCCAGGCGATAGCTGTTCACGATGGCGCGCTTGGTACTCGCATCCACGCTCTGCCAGCTGCCGAACTTACGGGCCTTGGCCTCGGCGTTCACTTCGCTCGCATCCGCGTTGAAGCCCACCGGGCGCTGGCCCGACTCGAACTCCCGGATCAGCTCGCCGATGGGCCGTGCGCGCTGGGCCTCCACGTCGAACCAGGCGTTGTAGATCTGCACGAAGATCCACTGGGTCCACTTGTAGTAACCGGGGTCGATGGTGCCGAACTCACGGCTCCAGTCGTAGCTGAACCCGAAGCGCTTGAGCTGGCGCCGGAAGTTGTCGATGGCCTTGCGCGTGGTGATGGCCGGATGCACGCCGGTCTGAATCGCGTACTGCTCGGCCGGCAAACCGAAGGCGTCCCAGCCCATGGGATGCAGCACGTTGATGCCGCGCATGCGCTTGTAGCGCGAGAGGATATCGGTGGCCGTGTAGCCCTCGGGGTGCCCCACATGGAGGCCGGCACCGCTCGGGTAAGGAAACATATCGAGCGCGTAGAACTTGCCCTTCTTGGCGTCGAAGCCCGGCTCGCCCGGATTCGGCTGCCTGAAGGTCTGGTGCTCGTCCCAATACTTCTGCCAACGCGTCTCGATGTCGGCTGCAAGGGTGGCGTCGTAGCGGTGCTTCGGGATGTCGTCGGCCATGGGCCGCGGAGTCTACCCCTTTTTGGTCCGCTCATCCCTTGCGGGGAAGACGAATCACCTTGGCGGCCCGACCACCGCCGGCCGCCGGGTCCACGGGCGGCAAGGAGAGCAGGAGCCGCTCGATGTGGGGCAGGGCGCGCTGGACGTTGCCCTCCGCGTGCAGCGGTGAGTAGGTCTCATCGAAGATCAAGGCCAGCTGGTATTGACCCGCGATGGCGTGGGCGAAGCACTGAATGAGAGGGCCTCGCAGCTCCGAACGGGTGAGCTCACGATCGCGCGACGCGCGCTCCCGAATCTCCAGCAGGGCCCGCGCGCCGCGCAGCCGCCGCGCCGCCGCAGCCAGTCCGCCCTTGTCGGACAGCGCTCCCAGCACGTCGAGCTCGCCCTGCAGGGTCCGCAGCGCCACCGGCCCGAGCTTGGCCTCGCGCAGGCGTTGATGGGCCTCGGCCGCCGGAGCGGCCAAGAGTTCCGCCCAAGTGAGCCCCGTTCCCACCAGCATGTTGTCGGCCCGGGCCGCCATGATCAGCGCGTCCAGGTCGAGCCCCTCCTCGAGTGCCTCCGAACAGCCCCAAATCACGGGCGAGTACACGTCGATGATCCAGACGGTCTCGGCACCTGTGCGCTCGGCCAGCGCTGCCAGAGCATGGTCGAGCTCGCGCCGCAGCACCGTGGGCGTGCGCGTGGGGCTATCGGCCACCGGTTGGGCGACGGTCTCGCGGAAGGACTCCACGACCGCCAATAGACGCGCTTCGGCTCCCGGTCGGTCCCGCGGCGGCTCGGCGAACACGGCCACCACGCGGCGCGACTCCTCGAGCGGGGCCCAGATGAGGCAGGGGTCCGTGGGCGCGCTGCCCCCGATCTCGATGCGCGCGTCCTGGGCGCCGAGACGCTTCTGAAGCATGTCGAGCAGCTTGAGCCAGACCTGGTCCTTCACGCTCCCAGTGTCCGCGGCTGGGGTGGGATAGTCGAGCGGATTTCGGGGCACGAATGTCTGAAAAGCGAAGTCCCTTCAGGCTGCCGGGCGATTTACGTCGTTCGCCTGGTTCCGCGGACCGCAGTTGGCCGGCTCCCGCTTCTGCGCGAGCACCATCAACTGGTAGGGGGCCACGTGGAGTCGGGCGAGCGGCTCTTCGACCAGCCGCACCAGGCTCGTCGGCGGCAGCGCCAACGCGAGGCTCTTGATCGCCTCGACTACCGGACCCAACAGGGGAATTCGGGCGCGACTTGGCCAATTGATGACCTGAACGAGGTGCGAGGCGTAGCGGAAATTTTCGGAGATGTGGATCGGTGTGAAGCCGGCCGCGGAGAGCAGGCGGGAGAAGCCGGCCGCGGTGTACGTGCGGGCGTGGTCCGGGTTGTGACGGGGGCGCTCGAGGGGAAGGAAAAACAAGCCGTATCCCCCGGCGCGCGTGTGTTGAGCCAGTTGCGTCAGCGTGTGCAGATCGTCGGGCACGTGTTCGATGACATGGGAGGCGATCACGATGTCGTAGTCGCTGGACGGGAAGCTGGAGTTGCCGTCGGAGCTCGCCACACGAAAGTCAGCCTCTGCATAGGACGCGAGCCGCGGGTCGTCGCGCAGGGCGTTGACCGCGCTTTCGGAGATCTCCGAGCCGTGGAGGCTCGAGCTGGTGTCGAAGCGCATCAGCAGCGAGCCGGTGCCGAAGCCGAGCTCGAATACGCGCTGGCGCTCGAAGGGAATGTCGTGCCGTCGAAACAGCTCCTCCATCAGGAACAGGCGATAGCGCGCGTCGTAACGGAGGAAGTCGTGGACGGCGCGGAAGTGGGCGTAGCGCCGTGCATACACGCGGCGTTGCTGGTCGACCCAGGCCGTCTGCGCACGTTCGGACGCGGAGGGCGGCGAAGCCGGGGGGAATGAATGCGCGGGGATGCCGGCGCGTTCGAGGTTCGACGTGGGGAAGGTCGACTGCAGGGGCATGCGCATGGTCATACGGAGGCCGATTGCAGCGGTCGTGCCAGCTCGTGCGCGTCACAAATCTCACGGATCTGCCCGATCGGGCCGGCAAACGTGAAAAATGCGCCCACACCCTGAGGTCCACCGGGCACGGCGAGAGTGAACCCGAGGTGCTTCGAGCTACACTCGGCCCGCGATGAGCGTCACTCCCAATAGCTTCGACCGCGCTTACTACGAGCGCTTCTACGAGGACCCCAAGACGCGGGTCAGCGATCGCGCGCAAGTGGCCAAGCTAGGCGATTTCGTGTGCAGTTACTTGAGCTACCTCGAGCTGCCCGTGCGCCGCATGTTGGACGTGGGCTGCGGGGTAGGGCACTGGCAGTCCACCCTGCGCCGGCACTTCCCGAGCGCGCGCTACCAGGGCGTGGAGTACAGCCAGTACCTGTGTGAGCGCTACGGCTGGGAGCAGGGCTCCGTGGTGGACTATCGCGCCAAGCAACCCTTCGACCTGGTGATCTGCCAGGGCGTGCTGCCTTACCTCGACGCCCGCGCGGCCAAGGCGGCCATCGACAACCTGGGCAGCTTGTGTCGCGGAGCGCTCTACGTAGAGGCCGTCACCAAGGAAGATTGGGACGATGGCATCCTCGACAAGCGCCGCACCGATCGCAGCATGCAGCTGCGGCCCGCGCGCTTCTATCGGCGGGCGCTGTCGGCGCACTTTCAAGCCATCGGCGGTGGACTCTGGCTCTCGAACCGGGCCCGGGTAGCGCTGTACGCGCTCGAGCGCGGTTAGGCGGAGCTAGCAGTGGACTTCTCCGAGCTCGACGCGATGATCGATCAGCTGGGGGCCAGGGCCCTGGTCGACACCTTGGAACCCTTTCTCACCGAGGCCCGCAAGGCCCGCATCGAACAGGTGCTCGCGGGGCGCCTCGAGTCGGTGCGCGTCGGCGTGGAGTGTCCCGAGGATCCCCACAACGCGGCCGCGGTCGTGCGCAGCGCCGAAGCGCTGGGCGCCATGCACGTGCACGTGGTGGACGCTCCGACCGGCGCGCTGCACGCACCAGGCACCACCCAGGGAGCCTATTGCTGGGTGCACACCTATCACCATGCCTCGCTCGAGGAGCTGGTGGGTGCCATGCGGCGCGAAGGTGTAGCGCTGGCCGGGGCCATGATGGAGGGGGCCTTCACGCTGGAGGAGCTGCCGAATGATCGACCCCTGATGATCTTGTTCGGCAACGAGGGCACCGGGCTCAGCTCGGCCGCTCAGGCCGCCTGCGACTTTACCTATCGCATCCCCATGGTGGGCATGAGCGAGAGCATGAACCTCTCGGTGTGCGCGGCGCTCTCGTTGTACAGCGCCACGCGGGCTCGGCGCGCGTACCTAGGCGCGAGCGGTGATCTCGGCGGCGCGCGCTTGCTGTACGAGCGCGCGCGCTACTACGCCCGCAGTGTCGATCGGCGCATGCTCGACGCCCTGCTACGCAAGTAGTCCGCCCGCTCAGGCGGCACGCAGGCGCGCGCTGCCGGCCTGATCTCGCTCGAGGCCACAGGCGTGGGCGACGTCGTCGCGGTAGTCCAGCCAGCCCGAGAGGCACTCGTCCATGGCGGAGATTACGGGCGCATAGTCGGCGCGCTCCACGTGGGACAACAGCACGTGCCAGGCTGCCTTGCGATGGTCGCCTTCCACCGCGCGATGAGCCTTGGTCAGCGCCAGGCGCTCGAGCGGCAGTCCGTAGTGCTTCACCAGCGGGTGTTCCTCGAGCGGAGCTTGCGGGCGCTTGGGCGCGTTCTCTTCGAGCTCTCCGCGTTCGTAGGGCGTGCCCTCGAGGAACAGCGTGCTCGCCGCCGCAGCCACCGCCCAGCCGCGCTGCATGGTGGCTTGGTCGAGGATCTCGCGAAAGCGCCGCGCGCCAGGCAAGAGCTGCACGCGCTCGAAGCGCGACACGTCCATGCCGAGGCCACGCGGATACTCCAGGAACAACTCCGGATGCGGTCTGCCCGCCGCGATGCCGCCGGTCTCTTCCTCGTAGATGTTCTCGACGAGCTCACGCCGCACCGCCGCGAACGGGCACTGCACGTAGGCGCGCCCAACCAGCACCGGGAAGTCTCGCACGTAGACCTCATACTCCTGCTCGAGGTGGATGTGCAGCAGCTCCTTGGGGACGAGCCCCTTGCCGAACGCCGGCCACGCCCAGTGCAGCTTGCGTTCCATGGTCTTGAGCAGCGACTCCCGAAAGCTGGCTACATCCACGACGCCCTCCTTGTTGGAACACGATTCGGCTCGCACCAAGCGCAGCAGGCAGTTGCTCGCGAATTCCCGCGCTTACTTAGGCTGACACGGAAGGTTCGCGTTCGGCACCCCGTAACCGCCGCAGGTGATGACGTTGCCGGCGCAGACCTGCTGCGACACGCGCAACGGACCTACGAAACCCACGGCATCTCCCCAGCAGTATTCGAAGCCACAGTTGGGATCCCCAGGGCTGCACTTCAACATGCACTGGGTCCCGGTCTCTTCGCATCGGGTCTTCTTACAGCTGTCGGAGCCGCGGCAGTCGACGATGCAGTCACCGGCCCCCTTGCAGGTGGCGTTGCAAGTGCCCGTGTCGACGCAGTTGATCTCGCACACGTTCGTCAGGGACTTGTTGCACAGCGGGTTACACACGTCGGTGCCGCTGCAGTTGATGTCGCAGGCCGTCGTGGAATTGCAGAGCGGGGTACAAAGCTCGATGTCGGGACACTGGAGATCGCAGACTGAAGTGCCCTCGCAGTTGGGCATGGGATCTACCGGCGGCCCGGCTTCGTGGCCCGCGTCGTGTGCGCCCGCGTCCCCGGCGTCGGGAAGGTGCGGACCCGCGTCGGTACCAGCATCGTGGGCGGCGTCCGGCGTGTCGGCATCCCCTGCGTCGCGGTTCCCGCTGTCGCCCGCGTTGGCATCCATCTGCACGTCGAGCGCGGCGTCCATGGAGGCGTCGAGATCGATCGCAGCGTCCATGTCTGCGTCCAGGCCGGCGTCCTGCGGCGTGGTGTTTGTGTCGTCGCCGGCATCCTCCGATGCCAGCGAGGTATCCGGAACCTCGACGCCGGGCAGCCTTCCAGCATCCAGCCCGACGCCGTCGTAGCCCACCAGGAAGCACCCGCTCGACGTGAGCGCGATGCAGCTCGTGAGCACGCCGGCGAGGCCGCGCATTAACCCCCCTTGCGAGCAGTCAGCGGTACCTCGAAGGCGATGGGTTGGGCTTGCGGAGGGAACGACATCGCGCGCACGGCAGCTTCGATGCAGGAACCCATGGGCGTGTGCGAGAGCTCGGCGGGCGAGACTCCGGCCTTCTCGACTCGACCATCGCTCGACACCGCGAATTTCACGGCGAGCTTGGGCACCACCTCGGCCTCGGCCGCATGTGCATTCAGACAGGCCACGACGGGCGCCCGCTGCTTGCGGAAGCTCTCGGCGAGGATCTCTGCGGTCCCGCGCGCGCCGGGCACGCCGGGTTTGCGAGGGGCGGCGCTTCCATTCTTGGCGCTGCTGATGATTTGCACGGGACTCGGGCTGAGCGGCGTGGTCACGGGCGTCGCGCCGACCGCGGCCGTGGAAGCGGGCGCGCTGGCGGGTTCGGACCTCACCACGATGAAGCGCGGGGCGGGATCGGCGCTCGAGCGCCCGAACCAGATGGCTCCGAGACCGATGGCTGCCACGGCCACGCCGGTGCCCACGGCAGGCAAGAGCCAACGCCGCGCGGGAGGCGTGCGACGGTTGGGCACGTCACCACGGTGGGTGAGCTCGGTGTCGGCGATGGAGCGCCTCCGTGGCGGCGCCTCCGGGTGGGTCTCGACTTGCTGGCTCTCGCTGCGCCACGAACTCGGGCGCAGACGCGCGTTCAAGCGCGCCACCGCGGCGCTGCCCAGCATCTCCTGTGAGGACGCGAGCACCGCCTTCTGCATGTCACGCACGCTCTGGAAGCGATCTTCGGGACGCTTGCTCATGGCGCGAGCCACGACCTCGGACAGCGCCACGCCCACGTCCGGCAAGCGCTCTGCGAGCGGCTTGGCCTCGGTGGTCATGATCATCAGCATCAGGTCGCCAGGGTTCTCCGAGTAGAACGGCATCTCGCCGGCCAGCAGCTCGTAGAGCACCACGCCGACGCTGTAGATGTCCGAGCGCTGGTCGATCTGGCGCACACCACGCGCCTGCTCCGGGGACATATAGGCCGGTGTCCCCACCACGTGACCGTGCTTGGTGGTGACCTGAGCGGTGCCCGTGGAGTCGAGGAACTTGGAGATGCCGAAGTCGAGGATCTTGGCGGAGACCTGCCCCCGATCGCGTACCAAGAAGATGTTCTCGGGCTTGAGATCGCGGTGCACGATGCCGGCGTCGTGAGCCGCGGCGAGACCGTCCAGCACCTGGGTCACGATGCCCAGTAGCCAATCGAACGGCATGGCATCGCCGCGGCCGAGCACGTCCGCCAAGCTCTCGCCCTCGAGTAGCTCCATCACCATGTAGGGGACGGTCGAGCCGTGCGTGCCGAAGTCGAGGATGCGCACCACGTTGCCGTGATCGATGGCGGCCGAGATGCGCGCCTCACGCAGGAAGCCCTGCATGATCTCTTCGCGGCGTCGTGACTCGATCGCGTCCACCAACTTGATCGCCACTGGACGCGCCAGGACGGTATCAGCGCCGCGGAACACTTGACCCATACCGCCGGTGCCGATGAGTTCATCGAGCCGGTAGCGCCCACCGATCAGATCGCCTGCTGCAAAAGTCACGTTCGAGAATCGAACTATATCGTGACTAGCGCAATCGGCGCAGGTAGTAGTGCACGCCGGTGACGGGGTGACTCACTCGTACGGCGAGCGCCCCCTTTGTCGGACTTACCGGTACCGTGGCACGGAAGCGACCTTGCGCGTCGAGTGCGACAGGTACGCCGTCGACCGACACGTCCGAGCGCAACAGTGCAGTTCCGGCTACTGGGATCTCGTTCCCAGGGTTTGGGCTGCCTTCGGCTGGCGCAGATAGGTAGGCGGAGCGCGCCGTGTTGTCGAAAACGATGCGCAAGCTGCCTTGCGCGGAGTGGTGACCATCGCTGGCGGTGAACGCGAACTCGTACTCGCCCTCGCCGAGCTCGCCCGATTTCAATTCGTGCTGCGGGCGCTTCAAGTCGTAACGCTGCTCACGACCGCCCTTGCGAATGACGAGGTTGTAACGCGCCGCGGCAGGCGCCTCCGACCAACCCATCGCGACCACCGGCAACACGTTTTGATAGCGCACCGTGTAGCGCCGCCCGTCGGCCTCCACCTCGACGTGCGGCACCGTCTTCGGCAGCTCCATGGTGGCGGGATCACGCTGCACGCGCAGGGTGCCCTCGTTGCCCACGGGCTTCTTGCCGCAGCGCATCTTGAGCCGATAGGAGCCCGCCGTGAGCCGCACGACGACGGAGTCGCTGCCGCGGGCCGGCGTAAGCTGATTGCGGCCCGCTGGACCCGACACGTCCAGCACCATCGGTCCGTCGGCGCAGCTCTCGAGTCCCACGCGCACGTCCACCGGCAGCGTGGTCGCGTGCACCGTCGCGCTCTCGGGCCCGAGCAGCCCAAAGTCCGCGCGTGACGACGTGCTCACGCCGCTCTCGCTGTCGTTGGTCTCGGCGGCGACTTCGCTAGCCGGCTTGGGGGACGTGGCGGCCACTTCTGGCTGCTTGAGCGAAAGCTCCTGTCCCTGCGAGAGATTCACCGTGGATCCGTCCTCTTGCTGGACCGTGACCTTGCCGACGAGCACGTCGAAGGTGACGTCGGATGTGGCGCCCTCACCGGCGTTCACGCGCACGCGCGCGCCTTTGCTCAAGCGCGCGAGGCCCCGCGCCGTGTGGACCTCGAGATCCAGACCGAGCGACGTCAGCTCCACGGCGCCCTCTTCCAGGGTGATGCGCTCGTTAGCGTTGCCGGGCGCCTGCGCCAGGAAACGCATGACCGTATTCGGTTCGACCACCGCGCTGCCCTCGGGGAACAGCCTGAGTCGCGCCACACTCTTGTCGCCCGTGCGCAAGCCGTCGCCCATCGAGAGCCGGTCGCCGCTCGCCGCGACGAGCCACGAGCCCTGCCTGGCAGCCAAATCGCGTTTCACATCGCCGCTCAACGTATCGAGCTCCGCCACCTCGCCACCCCCACAGGTGCCGGCGCAGGCGACGAGCCATGCAAACAGCAATCCCCACCAGCGTGGGTTCACTTGCGCGTTCTCCGCAAATCCACGACGAGGATGGTAACTCCGAGCCGCTCCACTTGCGCACTTCGCTCCTGGGTCTCGTGCCCTTCGGCGCTGATCCGGAGTCGATAGTCACCCGGCGGCACATCGATCAGGAAGGTTCCGTCGTCGGCGGTCTGGAGCACCTGGCCAGTGGTCAAAATCTCGACCTGAGCCTTGAGCGGGCCACCGCGCAAGCTGCGCACCTTGCCCTTGATTTCGCCTTCGGGGAGGCTGCGCTCCACCGGGACTGGAAGTTCCAGGTGGGCCTGCTCCAGCACCACGCGCTGGGAGGCGGGTTTGCAGCCCTGGGCCGTGACCTCGATGTCGAGCGCTTCGCCGCGCACCACGCGGAACCGGGCGCGTCCGCCGGCGTCGGTCTCGGCGCTCAAGGTCTCTTCGCCCATGGTCACGGTGACGGCCGCGCCGGCCATCGGGGCGTCCGCGTCGGTCACCAGGACCACCAGCTCGCCCTTGGCGGCGACCTTGGGCTGCTCCTCGGTCGCGCGGTCGAGGGGCTGTTCCGTGGGCTCCGGCGCCGGCTTCTTGCCGAGCAGGATGCCGAGCGTGAACGCCGCCCAAAAGCGCGGTTCGATGCGGATCAAGTCGTTGAACTGGGGGCGGCTGCTCAGGCCGAACCCGATTTCCGCGCCCGGCACCCAGCGCTCGCCCACCACGGTCTGCAGGGCCCCGCGGAGGCGCATGGGCGACTGCATGGGAGTCGGCGCGCCGGCGCCCACGTTCACATCCCAGCTCCACTCGCCGACGACGGTGAAGCGCCGAAGCTGAGCGGTGAGCATGGCGCCCGCCAACACCGCGTTGTAGCGGGAGACGGAGGCGCCGAGCTGGTCGGCTTGGCTCAGCGTGTCGGGGTTCTTCAGGGCGTGCGCGCTGCGGTCGAAGCGGTAGCCGAATACGCCGCTGAGCTCACCGCCCTCCCAGGCGGCCCACGAAGCCAACGCCGACAACTCCGAGGAGACGCCGGAGAATCCCAACTTGGTGGCGTTTGCGCCGGGGAAGCGGAAGCGCGTCTGCCCCGCCAGGGAGAACTTGGAGCCGACGGCGAAGGCGTGTCGCGTGGTGAGCTCGGTGCTACCTGCGAAACCCGAGTCGTTGCCCAGGCTCTTGCTGCGGTGGATGTCGTAGCGACCGTCCAGCTTCAGGGCCAGCTGGAGCCAGTTGAGCCGTGCAAAGGCACCCGCGAACTCGGAAAAGATGCGCTCGTGGTGATCGTCCGTGCCGAGCACGGCTTCGGTATGGGCATAGCCGAGCGAGAAAGCTCCGCGAAACGCGCGCAGGGTGTCGGATTTTGGCGTGAGCCGGGCCGAGCCGACGAAGCGGCCTCCGTCGAGACCTTCGGGACCGAGCGGTGCGGCCTGCGCGTGCAGCGAGCCCGCGCCCAGCAGCACAAATCCAAACACCCAGCACACAGCGACCGCCCAAAGGGCGCGGCCGGGGAGCACTTCCTTCATAAGCACAGGGATCTTCTCATCCCAAGGCGGTTGTCACCAACAGAACAATAGGGTGCCCGCGGCGTCCCCCGCGTTTTGTGACAAGGGGGGGCGAAAAGGGACAATCGAGGGGCATCTTGAAACCGCGCATTGTGTGCGTAACGATGCCAAGTGCACGCTCGGGGTGTGCGAGGGGAGAGCCATGGAGATTGAGTCGAGCGATCTGGTCCTTGATCGCGCTTACGCCTGGGAACGTCAGATGCCCAACCGCATCTACATGACGCAGCCTATGGGACTGGGTGTGCTCCGCGAATACACCTGGCAGGCCACCCTCGATGAGGCCCGTCGGGTCGCTGCCCACCTGCAGTCGTACGGCTTTCCACCGGGCTCCAAGATCGCGATCATCTCCAAGAACTGCGCTCACTTCATCATGAGTGATCTGGCCATCTGGATGGCCGGGCACGTGTCCGTGGCGCTGTACCCCACGCTGCAGGCCGATACGGTCCGCTACATCCTAGAGCACAGCGAAGCCAAGCTCGCCTTCATCGGCAAGCTCGACGACTGGGAGAGCATGAAGGCCGGTGTGCCCGCCGGCATGCCATGCATCTCGTATCCGCTGAGTCCGCCCAACGACTTCCCCACCTGGGATCGTCTGGTCAAAGACACGCAGCCCATCGCGGGCAGTCCCACACGCGGAGCCGACGAGACCGCGTTGCTCGTGTACACCTCGGGCAGCACGGGCAAGCCGAAGGGCGTCGAGCACACCTTCCGCGCGATGTCGACTGCGGGCAAGGGCGTCACCCAGGCGCTCCACATGAACTCGTCGGAGCGCATGCTCTCGTATTTGCCGCTCGCTCACGTGTTGGAGCGCTATGCGGTGGAGGCTGCCTCCCTCCGCATCGGCTCGCAGCTCTTCTTCGCGGAGGCTCTCGATACCTTCGTGCAAGACGTCCAGCGCTGCCAACCCACGATCTTCCACTCGGTGCCGCGCCTGTGGCTCAAGTTCCAGCAGGGCGTATTGGCCAAGATGCCCGCCGAGAAGCTCAACCGTCTGCTGCGCCTGCCCATCATCGGCAGCCTCGTGCGCAAGAAGGTGCTCAAGGGGCTGGGACTCCACAAGGCGCGCTTGGCGGTCAGCGGCTCGGCGCCCATCCCGCCCGAGCTCATCAATTGGTACCGCGCGCTCGGCCTCGAGTTGCTCGAGGGCTACGGCATGTCCGAGAATTTCGCCTACTCGCACGTCTCGCTGCCCGGGCGCTCGCGCGTCGGCTATGTGGGCAACTGCTTGCCCGATGTGGAACACCGCATCAGCCCCGAGGGCGAGATCCAGATCAAGAGCCCGGCCAACATGCGGGGTTACTTCAAGGAGCCCGAGCTGACCCGCCAGTCGTTCACCGACGATGGCTTCCTCAAGACGGGCGACCGCGGCGAGATCGACAGCGAAGGTCGCCTCAAGATCACGGGGCGTGTGAAGGAGCTGTTCAAGACCAGCAAGGGCAAATACGTGGCTCCCGCGCCCATCGAGAACCTGCTCAACGCCGATCAGCGTATCGAGATGTCGTGCGTGGCGGGCGCGGGGCAGCCGCAACCGTTCGCCATGGTCATGCTCTCCGAGCAGCTGCGGAAGCAGCTCAAGCAGGGTGGGGCCGACCGCGCGGGCATCGAGCAGGCCATGCAGAACCTCGTGAATACCGTGAACAATCAGATCGAGGAGTACGAGCAGCTGAAGTTCGTGGTCATCGTCGAGCAAGAATGGCAAATCGAGAACGGCTTCTTGACGCCCACGCTCAAGCTCAAGCGCAACGTCGTCGAAGACGCCTACGGCAAGCACGTGCCTAACTGGTACGGCACGAACAAGCCAGTGCTCTGGCAGTCCTGAGGCGGTCGTGCGCGCGCCCGAGAGTCGTCTGCGTGCGCTCAACCAGCGGTCGGTCTCTGCCAAGGGCAAGTTCGTCCTGTACTGGATGACCTCCGCCCGCAGGCCGCACTACAACTTCGGCCTCGAGCATGCGGTGGCGCTGGCCAAGCAGCACCACGTCCCCTTGCTGGTACTGGAGGCCCTGCGCGTGGGCTATCCGTGGGCGTCCGTGCGTCTACACGACTTCGTGCTGGCTGGCATGCGCGATCACCTGGCGCACTTCGAGGGCAGCGCCGTCACCTATTACCCCTACGTGGAGCCTTCACCCGGAGCTGGTTCCGGATTGCTCGCGGCGCTCGCAGAGCACGCGTGCTCGGTGGTGGCCGACGACTACCCCGCATTCTTCTTGCCTCACATGCTCGAGGCCGCCGCGCGCAAGATCTCGGTGTGCATGGAGGCCGTGGATGGGAACGGCTTGCTGCCGATCTCCGCGGCAGACGGGCGGACCTTCGCGACAGCCTATAGTTTCAGGCGCTTCTTGCAGCAGAAGCTGCCGGCCGAGCTTTCACGCGTGCCGCGCAAGGATCCGCTCAAGGGTGTGCAGCTCGCCGAGCTCACCAAGCTGCCGCGGGGGATCGCTGCGCGTTGGCCCGCGGTCAGCGAGGCCGAGCTCGCCGATCGGACGGGACTGCTCGCGCGACTGCCGATCGATCAGAGCGTCCCGGTGGTGACCGCCTACGAAGGTGGCTATGTGGCGGGGGCCAAGCAGCTCAAGCGCTTTCTTGGTCAGCAGCTCGCGCACTACGCAGACGCGCGCAGTCACCCGGACTCGGGTGCCAGCAGCGGACTGTCGCCGTGGCTGCACTTCGGTCACGTATCGACGCATCAAGTCATCGCCGAGCTGATGAAGGTGGAGGACTGGGACGGCCATCCCAGGGGCAAGACCCGCAACGGCACACGCGAGGGCTTTTGGGGGCTCAGCGCAGGGGCCGACGCGTTCCTGGACGAGCTGGTGACGTGGCGCGAGCTCGGCTTCAACACTTGCGCCACCCTCGAGAACTACGCGGACTACGACTCCTTGCCGGATTGGGCGCGGGAGACCCTGCGCGAGCACGAGAAGGACCCGCGCGAGCCCCTTTACACACTGGCGCAGCTCGAGCGCGCGGAGACCTACGACGAGATCTGGAACGCGGCCCAGCGCCAGCTGCTCTGGGAGGGACGCATCCACAACTACCTGCGCATGTTGTGGGGCAAGAAGATCCTCGAGTGGACACGGCATCCGCGTGAGGCACTCGAGATCATGATCCAGCTCAACAACAAGTACGCCGTGGACGGGCGCGATCCCAACTCCTACTCCGGCATCTTTTGGGTGCTCGGGCGCTACGACCGCCCCTGGGCACCCAAGCGGAAGATCTTCGGCAGCATTCGCTACATGAGCAGCGCGTCCACTCAGCGAAAGCTACGCCTGCGTCGCTATCTCGAGCATTACGGAAGTGCCGCCCAGGGAGAGCTGTTCTGAGGCCTCGACGGGCCCTCTGTGGCTGCGGGCAGTACGTCCTCCGGGAAGTCCAGCTGACGCGCGGGGGGGCGCGCACGTTGACCCTGGACCAGTCGCTCGTCGAGGAAACGCGGGAACTCACGGGCGTGATCGCGTGTCGCACTCAGCGCGAGTGCGAGCTTGCGAGGCGTGGGCACCACGGCGCGTCCGCAGCGCGGATCGTAATCCCGAGCGGCGACCAGGAGACCGATCGCGTGATAGAGGCGGCTCGCAGCGCGCACGGCGAGGCCGGCCGTGAAGGGCAGTGCGCTGATGCCTCGTTCGGCGGAGGTGTAGTAGCGATCGGCTTCGCGTAGCAGGGTGCGCATCACCTCCTGCATGGCGGAGAGCAGCGCTGGGTCGCTGGGGAAGGGCCCGCGGATGTCGCGCGGCAGCTGGGTCGCGCCGGCGGCGAGCAAGAGCCGGCGGGGTAGGTAAAGGCGGCCGAGTCCCCAATCTTCCTGGACGTCGCGACAGATGTTGGTGAGCTGCATGGCGATGCCGAGGTGGGCGGCCGGCAACAGCGCGTCGTCGCGTGTGATGCCGAAGACGTGGCACATCATCAGGCCCACCACGCCCGCCACGCGGTGGCAGTAAAGCAACAGATCGTCGAGGGTCTCGTAGCGTGCGCCGAGCACGTCCATGCCCATGCCGTCGATCAGCTCACGCGGATAGCGTATGGGGAGCCCCGAGTTGAGCGCCACCGCCCTGAAAGCACGCAGGGCTGGGTCACCGAGGGCCGTGGCCATGTCGGGCTCGGCGTAGCACTCTTCCAGCTCACGCTTGAGGCGCTCGAGCGCAGCCGGTTGCTCCGCCGCGGGTGCGTCATCGATGGCGTCATCCACGCGCCGGCAATAGGCGTAGACCGCCGCAGCACGGTCCCGCGCGTCCGGCGCCAGGAACCGCGCAGCCAGGGCGAAGCTCTTGGAGTTCTGCTCGAGGATCTCTCGGCACTCACGCAGGGCGAGCGCATGCGAAGGAGAGTTGGGCTGACTCACGGGAAGTCCTCCAGGATGACGCTGGTGGTGGCTTTGGCGGAGTTGATGACGCCTGGCATGCCAGCGCCCGGGTGGGTGCCGGCCCCCACGATATACAGGCCGGGGATGTGCTCGTCGCGGTTGTGGGGGCGAAACCAGGCGCTCTGGGTGAGCGTCGGAGCGCACGAGAAGGCCGAGCCCTGAAAGGAGCGCAAATCGCTCGCAAAGCCCTGCGGAGTGAGCCAGCGCTTGACCACCACGTGGTCACGCAGGTTCGGCAACCAGCGTTCGAGGTAGGCCAAGATGCGATCCGCGTAGACGGGGCCCAGCGTCTGCCAATCGAGCGCCGCGTGTCCGAGGTGCGGCACCGGCGACAGCACGTAGAAGCTATCGCAGCCGGGCGGCGCAAGGCTGGGATCGGTCACGCTTGGTGCGTGCAAATACAGGCTGAAGTCGTCGGGCAATCGATGGCCGCCGAAGATGTCGCGCAGCAGCTCTTCGTAGCGCGGACCGAAGATCACCGTGTGGTGGACGACCTCGTCGCGGTAGGTGCGATCGGTGCCGAAATACAGCACGAACAGGCTCATCGACCAGTCCATGCGCGCGAGGCGAGCCGCCTTGCGGCGCGCGGTGCGCTCGCCAGCGAAGAGCGTGTGATAGGTGTGATGGATGTCGGCGTTGGAAACCACCAGATCGAAGCGCTCGCTCGACTCGTGGCCCTCCACCCGCAGCCAGTGCTCCGCGCCCTTGTGGCCCCGTCGCACGTCGATGCCAGCGACCGGCGCGTCGAGCCTCAGTTCGCCGCCGAGTTCCTCGAACAGCTTGACCAGGGCCTGCACCAGGGCGCCCGTGCCGCCCAGCGGGAACAGCACGCCCCACTTCTTCTCCAAATAGTGGATCAGCGTGTAGATGCTGCTGGTGGCGAAGGGATTCCCTCCCACGAGCAGCGAGTGAAAGCTGAGGGCTTGACGCAGATGCTCGTCCTTCACAAAGCGGCTCACCGTGCTGTAGACCGAGCGGTCTGCGCGCAGGCGCATGAGGTCCGGCGCGCAACGCACCATGTCCGAGAAGCGCAAGAATGGCGTGGCGACGAGCTCCGTGTAGCCCACGTCGAACACACGCTTGGAGTACTCCACGAATTCCAGATAGCCCTGGGCGTCGTGCGGGCTGCGCTCGCGGATTTGCTCCAGCATGCGCTCCGTGCTGCCCACGTAGTCGAATGCATCCCCGTCGGCCCACGCGAGCCGGTAGAAGGGCGTGACGGGTACCAAGGTGACGTAGTCGGAGAGCTTGCGTCCACACAGCTCGAACAGCTCCTCGATGCAGTGCGGCGCCGTGATCACGGTCGGCCCACCATCGAACGTGAAGCCCTGCTCCTGGTACACGTAAGCGCGCCCACCTGGCTTGTCGCGGGCCTCGAAGATGACCACGTCGAACCCTGCGTGCTGCAGCCGAATCGCCGCCGCCAGCCCGCCGAAGCCGCTGCCCACCACGGCTACCCGTGCGCGCCGTCCATGCTCCGGGGTCGCGCCCGCCTTCGCGCGCGGCTCGCGATCGCGGCCCTGGCGCGTGCGTGCGCCGCTCACGGGCGTCACGCCACCTGCTGGTTTTGCCTCAGCCATAGCTCTGTTCCAGTCGTGCGAGCTCGGCCGCCAGCGCCTCGAGCGCCGCGCCGTGGGAGAATGCGCCCTCGAGCTCCTGCATGGCTGCGCCCACGGCGAGCCGAACGCGCGCTCGCCCCAGCGGCTCCACGGCCTGTGCCAGGCGTTGCTTGAGCTCCACCAGCTGTTCGCCGCGCCCCACTTGCTTCGAGAGTTGCTTGTAGCTGAGTTGGTCCAGGCTCTCCGCTGCCCACGCCCACACCCAGTTCACGCGCTGTCCGCGCAAGTCCTCGAGCGCCTTGTCCTGGCGCTCCGGCGCCACGAAGGCACCCAGGTCGTCGAGCATCTGCAGCACCGTGCCAGTGCGCTCCCCAAAGCGCGCCAGCGCTTCCACATCCGCAGCGCGCGCCTGGGCCACCAGCGCTCCCAGGCGTGCGGCGAAAGCCATCAAGGCACCGGTCTTGAGCTGACTCGTGGTGTGCGCCACCGCGGGCACCTCGGCGCGCTTCAGCTCGGAGATGTTCAGCGCCAGGTCGAGCGCTTGCCCCTCGTGACAGCGCAAGAAGCAGCGATGGGCGGCTCGCGTGGTGGCCAGCGCGCGTTCGGGCTCGAGCTCGAGCTCATCGAGCTTGCTCAAGGCCACGAAGTACAGCCAGTTGCCCACGTTGAGCGCGCGGGGCATGCCCAGCTGCCGATGGAGCGCCGGCGCACCGCGACGTTCTTCGGCGTCGTCCTGGATGTCGTCGACGATGAGCGAGCCCGCGTGCAAGAGCTCGATGGCTTCGAGAGCTGCCCTGGGCGGCTGTCGCGCCAGGCCACCCGCCAGGCCGTAGCTCGCCTCCACCAGGCGCGCGCGGAAGGCCTTGCCGGGCCGGGACAAGAACTCCTTGGCACCTGCGAACAGGGCGCGCTCGAAGAGCTGGGGGTCGATGCCCAGGCCCGCGCACTGCCGTGCCTCGTTTTCCAGGGCGAACGAGAGGCCGTCAGCCTTGGCGTCGGCGTTGGGCTCGCCGTGCGTCTCGGACGGGTCGGGTTGGGGACCTGGCTTCATGGCAGCTGCTCCAGCTGCACGCCGCGCGCGCTGCGCAACATGTCCAGGGCCCGCTTGAGCGACAGCCCGCGCGGGGGCGCCCCCATGAAGATGCGCGCGCGGTCCGCGGCGCTCAGCTCCGCAGCGTAGAATCGCTCGATCAACGGCGCGGGCAGGCGATAAAAATGCTCGAGCACCTCGAACCTCCGCTCGGGCTCGAAGAGTCCGAACATCATGCGCGTGAGCAAGAAGAGAAATGGCTGTTGTTCGGCGTGCTGCACACGGAAGCGCGCGAGGGCGGAGTCGGCGGCGCGCGGCGCGTGGCGACTCTGGGCCAGGGCGCTCGCAAAGCGCACCGCGATCGGAAACGAGTAGCCAGTGACCGGATGGAAGAAGCCTGCGCCATAGCCCGCTGCCAGCGCTCCCCCGGAGGCCTCGACTTGCTCGGCCTTCCAGGGCATCGGCAAGCTCCCGCGCTCCTCGCGCAACACCTCACGAACCTCAAACCCTTGCTCCCGTGCATAGCTCAGGATGCGGGCCTTGGAGGCCTCGGCATCGAGGCCGGCGTGATCGGAGAAGAAGGTCTCTTCGAACAAGAAGCGCTCGTCTCCAAAGGGCAGCACGTACATGAAGCGGAAGCCGTCGTGTTGGGACAGGCACGCATCGATGATCAACGGCTCGGTCGCTGCGGGGGCCTTGACCCTTGCCCGCAGCTCGAGTCCGACGAACTTTTGGAAGCCTTGCGCGTCGTGGGCGAGGGAGCGCGGCCCGCGGGCATCCACCACGAACCTGGCGCGCAGCACCTCGCCGTCGGACAGCTGGACCTCTTCACGCGCGAGCTGCGTCACCTCGGTGCCCAGTCGCAACGAGCAACCTGGGCGCATCAGCTGGGCGCTGAGCACGTCGTGCAGTCGTTCGCTCGTCACGCAGCCGTAGGCAGAGGCGAGGCGTCGGGCTCGGCGCGGGAAGCGCACGTGGTAGCCGTCCCAGCGTGCCACCACCAGGGGCTCCACCCAGGCTCCGTGCTCGGCTCGCACGTCACGCGCGTGAAAGCACCAGGTGTGATTGCCGCCCAAGCGCCCCTCGCGCTCGACGACGGCCACGCGAAGTCCCGGCTCGACGTCCAGCAGCGCCAGCACGCTCAATGCGGTGGTCAGGCCGCCCCCGACGAACAGGTAGTCGTAGTGCATGACAGGTTTCTCTCCCTGGGAGGACACCCTCTCCAGACGTTGGACACACCTTGTACAACACTGCCGGCTTGTTCAAACCAAAATCATCTACGCGTCGGTATCTGCTGTGAAACTCCTGTTCGAGTATCTATGGACAAACCTTGTTTAGTTCAGCTAGGGTCGATGTCGACCCCTTCGCTGACCTGATCGCTCGGGTACAGGATGACGGCCGCCTTTTCGGTCACGCCCTGCTTTACCTGCACCCAGTCGGGCGTGCGCGCCCCCAGCTCCAGCGGAGCCTTCTCGGCCTTGCCGGCCTCCACCTTGTAGACCGCCCAGGTGTTGCCATCGCGGAAGGTCGCGCTCGCAGGGACCACCAGCGCGTCGGAAATCAGTGCGGTGCGGATGCGGGCTTCCACGCGATAGCCGTCGCTGAGCGCGGTCCAGGTTTCGTACGGGTCCACCAAATCGAGCACCACGGGCACACGCTGTTCCTCCACGCCCAGCGCGCTGCGTGTCGTGAACGCGGAGGGCTCCTTGCGCCGTACGCGAGCGGCGATCGGCTTGTCCCCGCCCCAGCGCTCGATGCGCGCTGCGGTGCCAGGTTCGATCTTCACGGCCTCTGTACTCAACACGTCCACCACGACCTCGAGCTTGCTTGGATCTCCCACTTCGATGAGCGGCATGCCAGGTTGCACCACGGCTTCGCTCTCTTGGTAGACCCTGAGCACACGTCCGCTAATGGGAGCATTCAAGGTCAGGGCCGCCGAGGCGTTCTTGTTGTTGCCCGACATCGAAGCGATGGCCGCGCGGGCCATATTCAGCTCGTTCTCCGCCACGCGCTCGCCGAACTGGGCCGCCGCATAGTCCTCCTCGGCCGCCCGCAGCTGGAACTCGCTCTGGTCGAGCGCCTGCTTGGACGTGCCCTGGCTAGCGTGCAGGGTGCGCAGTCGAGAGGCCTCGTCGCGCGCGAAGCCGAGCGCCGCCTCGGCGCGCTTGATGCTCACGCGGGCTCGCTCCAGGTTGGCCTCCGACATGGCCGCGCGAGCCACCGACTCCGAGCGGGTTCGCTGATCGAGCAGGCCTGGCGCCACCGGCGAGATCTCGGCCAACACTGCGCCCTCCACGACCTCATCGCCCGGCTTCAGCGAGATGCGTCCGAGGTTCCCCACCACCGGGGCCGATACCACGTAGCGCGATTTGATGCGGGTCTTGCCGGACTCGTCGACGGTGACCTCGAGCTCTCGCCGCTCCACCTTGCCCAACACCACCGCGATTGGCTTGGGCACGAATCCAAGCGAGATCAACACGGCTGCGAGGAGCAGTACGCTCCCTGTGATCAAGCGTCCCAAAAGGCGTCGTCGTTTGCGCTGATCCATGGCTACTCTCGGGTCTTCAAGACTTCGATCAGGTCGAGTTTGTCGAGCTTGCGGCGCACCAGGAGCGCGCTCGCGACGGCGGCGCTGGCGGTGACCAGGGCGGCGAAGGCGTAGGTGTGATGACTGACGATCTCGGGGAAGCGAAAGGCCTCGGGGTCGCTCACGCGCAGCATCACGCGCACCAGCAGGCGTCCGAACAGCAGGCCCACGGGGATGCCCAACAAGACCTGCACCGAGAGCTCACCGATCAGGATCTGGGAGATCTCGGCGCGCGTGAAGCCGAGCACGCGCAGGCTCGCGAGCTCGCGACCGCGCATGGAGAGCGACACGCGCGCGTTGTTGTAGACCACCGACAGCGCGATGGTGACGGCGAAGGCGGTCAGCACGGTGGCGAACGTGCTCATGGAGTCTGCAGTTTGGCGCCGGAACTCGGCGACCACCAGATCCTTGCGGATGACCCCGGAGACCTGCGGCATGTCCGAGATCTCGCGCTGGACGTCGCTGATTTTGTCCGAGTCCACCAGCAGCATGGCGTCGGTGACGGCCGGCGCGTCGCCGAGCATGTCGTGCATCACCTGACTGGAGGTATGGATCCACAGCCCCATCAGCTCGCTCAAGGTGCCCGTCATGGTGAGCAGGCGCGGCTTGCGGTTGCCCTGCAAGGGCTCGATGATCACCGAGTCTCCCGCGTTGACGTGGAGGATCTTGGCCAGCGTCTCGGTGAGCAGCACGTCGTCCGGGCGCAGCGGAACCTCTCGACCCGTGGAGTCGAGCAGAGGGCGCAGCGAGTGGCGTTCGCCGTGGCCCATCAGCACCACGTTGCGGTCGCGGTGCTTCGAGCGCACTCGCACCGAGAGGCCGCGCTGCCACTGCACGTCGCGCACACCCGGGATCTCGCGTAGCGCGTAGGCTGCAGCTTCGGGGACCGGTTGCACGAAGCTCACCGCGAGGGACTCACGCTGGGCCTTCTGCATGTAGAAGTTCACCAGGAACCCCATGGCGTCGCTGAAGAACTGTCCCACCACCAGGATGCCGGTGGCTGCCGCGATGCCCAGCGCGCTCAGGGCCATGCGCATGGGGCGGCGCAAAATCTCGCGCGCCACCATGCGCGCCGAGGCGCCGAGCCCAGAGAGCAAGGCCACGCTCAGAAGTCCACGCTTGTAGGAGGGCGGGGCCGCGGGCCGCATGGCCTCCGCTGGGGGCAGCACGATCACGCGTCGCACCGCCAAGAACGAGCCCAGGATGCCGGCCGCCAAGCTCGCGATCACGGCGCTCGCTGCGAGCTCCTTGCTCAGATGGAACGCCAACCCAGGCATGCGATAGAACTTCACGTACATGGCCGTGAGCCCGCGCCCGAGCCATGCGCCGGCCCCGAGTCCGAGCGTCGCCCCCGTGGCTGCGATGATCAAGGTCAGCTCTAGGTAGTGGCGACCGACCTCGAGATCCGTGTAGCCCACGGCCTTGAGCGTGGCGATTTGCGGCCGATTCGAGCTCGATCAAACGGGACAGCACCACGTTGAGCAAGAAGGCCGCGACCCCGAGGAAGATGATGGGGGCCATGGTGGCCATCACGGCGAGGTTCGCCATGTCCTGGGTCAAGAAGTAGTTCGAGAGCTGGCGTTCGCGCCCGTAGGCACCGAGCGAGCCGTAGCGATCGAGCATGGTGTCGAGTCGCTGGATGGTGGCGTCGGGATTGGCGGCCGGCGCGAGCTTGATGACCACGCTGTTGAAGGCCCCGCGCATGTCGTAGGCGGCTTCCACGGCCTTGCGCGTCATCCACAGCACCGCGAAGCGCTCGGGTGCCGGAGCCTGCGCGCCGTTGGGCACCGAGAGCACGAACTCGGGGGACATGCCGATGCCCACCACGCGCAGCATGCGCTCGCGTCCTTCGATGATGACCTTGAGCACCTGGCCGGGGTGGACCTTGTGCGTATTGGCGAACATCTCGACCAGCACCGCCTCGTCGTCGCGGTCGGGGCTCGGCAGGCGACCCGAGATCAAGCGCAGACCGTTGATGGGTGGCTTGCCATCCTCCGGCACCGAGACGATCTGGGCCTGCGCTGGCTCGTCGAGCCCCTCGAGGGGCACACGCGCAAAGCCGCTCACGCGCGTGTAGACGCGCGCCACGTCGGGCAAGGCTTGGATGTCTTCGCTGAGCGTGAGCGGCGCGCGCTCGAGCTGAGCGAACACGTCGCCCAGGCGCTCGGCGCTGTAGTAGTGGTCGCGCGCGCGGATGATGGAGAGCCATGTGCCGCGCAGGGTAACGAACGCGGCCACGCCCGAGGCCACCACCAGGGCAATCGTGAACACCGCGCCCCGCATGAGCCAGATGTCACGAAAGAGCTTGGTGGTGAGGGCCTTCACCAGCTCAGCTCCGCGGGTGACAGTGGCTTTTCGTTGCGACGTTCGGTCTGGATGCGGCCGTCGGACAGCGTGAGGACGCGGTCGGCCATCTCGCCAACGGGCGCGTTGTGCGTGATCACTGCGGTAGCCGTGCCGAGCTCGCGATTGACGTGTTGGATGACCTCCAGCACGCGCACGCCGGTGCGGAAATCGAGGGCGCCGGTGGGCTCGTCGCAGAGCAGGATGTGAGGGCGCTTGGCGACCGCGCGCGCGATGGCCACGCGCTGCTGCTCACCGCCGGAGAGCTGGGCCGGGAAGTGGTCGAGGCGCTCGCCGAGGCCCACCAGCGAGAGGGCCTCCTCGGGCTCGAGCGGGTCATCCACGATGTCGGTCACGAGTGCCACGTTTTCCCGCGCAGTGAGGCTGGGGATCAAGTTGTAGAACTGGAACACGAAGCCCACGTGGTTGCGCCGATAGGCCGTGAGCTCCGCCTCGCCGGCGCGCGAGAGGTTGCCGCCGCGGTACAGCACGTCGCCCGAGGTGGGCGTGTCGAGTCCCCCCAAGATGTTGAGCAAGGTGGACTTGCCGCTGCCGGACGCGCCGAGCAGCACCACCAGCTCGCTCGGGTAGAGCGCGAAGTTCACCGAGTTGAGTGCGTGCACGGCGACCTCGCCCATTTGGTAGGTCTTGCTGATGTTGTTGGCCGAAAGCACGGGCTCGACGCCCCTGGCGCTGGAGACAGCCATGGTCACCGGCAAAGGTTGGGCGCGTGCGGCCGAGAAGACAAGCGCGAACGCGAGGCTGGTGCGTCGGGTTCGCCGATTATGCTGCTACGCGATCGCCTGCCGAGCGCGCAGCTGCGCGAGCTCGTCGGCTTCGAAACCCCAATCGAGGAGCGCTTCGTCGGTGTGGGCGCCGGGTACGGCCGGCGGGCGCTGAACAGCGCCGGGCGTACGCGAGAAGCGCGGTGCCGGAGCCGCCTGCAAGGCCTCGGTGGTCACGAAGGTGCCACGCGCGGAGTTGTGAGGATGGGCGGCCGCCTCGCGCGCCGAGAGCACCGGGGTCACGCATGCATCGCTGCCTTCGAACAGCTGGCTCCACGTGTCGCGGCTCTTGGTCTTGAACAGCTCGCTCAGGATTTGCTTGAGCTCGGGCCAGCGCTTGCTGTCCATGTGGGCCAGGAAGCGTGGGTCGTCGGAGAGACCCATGATGCGCAAAAATTCCGCGTAAAACTGGGGTTCGATGGCTCCCACGGCCATGTGTTTCCCGTCCGAGGTTTCGTACACCTCGTAGAAGTGGGCGCCCGTGTCGAGCAGGTTCGTCCCGCGCGGTCCGTTCCACATCCCCATGTGCTGGAACGCGTGCATCATGGTGCACAGGAGGGCCGAGCCATCCACCATGGCCGCATCGACCACCTGTCCGCGTCCACTCTTGGAGCGCTCGAGCAGCGCGGCCATCACACCGCACGCGAGCAACATGCCGCCGCCTCCGAAGTCGGCCACCAGGTTCATGGGCGGCATGGGCTTCTCGCCGGCTCGGCCGATGGGGTCGAGTGCGCCCGCCAGGGCGATGTAGTTGATGTCGTGACCGGCGCGCTCCGCCCATGGACCGCTCTGCCCCCAGCCCGTCATGCGCCCGTAGACGAGCTGCGGATTGCGCGCACTGCAGACCTCCGGACCGAGCCCGAGACGTTCCATGACGCCAGGCCGAAAGCCTTCGAGGAGAGCATCGGCGCGCTCGAGTAGACGCAGTGCGACCTCGACACCTTGCGCGCTCTTGAGGTTGAGCCCCACGCTGCGTCGCCCACGGTTCAACAGGTCGCGGGATGGCTTGGACTTGTCGCCCTGGGAGACGAGGTTGTGACGCTCGATGCGCAGCACGTCCGCTCCAAGGTCGGACAACAGCATCGCAGCGAATGGCGCGGGACCAAGTCCCGAAAACTCGATTACACGAAAACCAGCGAGAGGGCCCGTCATGGGCCCATCATCACCCGAGCGACTTCAGGATCGAAAGGGCTTCGTCCACGTGTTGCGTCGCATTGATCTGCGAGTTGAACGCGTGGCGAATCACGCCCTGCTTGTCGATCACGTAAGTCACGCGTCCAGGTAGAAGTCCCATCGTCGCTGGCACGCCGAAGCTCGCGCGAACCTTGCCGCCGGCGTCCGATAGCAGGGAGAACGGTAAACGATATTTCTCCGCGAACGCCTTGTGCGACTTCTCGGAGTCCGAGCTGATGCCGAGCACCTCGCAGCCCACGTCGGTGAAGGCCGTGTACTGATCACGGAACGCACACGACTCCTTGGTGCAGCCGGGGGTGTCGTCCTTCGGATAGAAGTAGACCACCACGTTCTTCTGGCCGCGGAAGTCGGACAGGGTCACTTGCTTGCCGTCTTGATCTTTGAGACTGAACTCGGGGGCCTTGGCCCCAGCCGCGAGCCCCGTCCCACTCCCCAACAGCGTGTCCATGAATCCCATGCAGTCCTCCGCTCGTATGCGCGCCCGGCGTGTGTTGGTGACCGGCTGCCTGCGCGGTGGAGACCGCGCGCACGTCGATCTCTAGCGGCCGGCCCGGGCCACGTCCACCGCGCCAGCACGACGAGGTAGTACTAAGGGGTGGGCGGCCAAGTGAGGCCCAGCCGCTAGAACGTTACGAGGGTGATCGCCTGCTCGGGGCATGCCTCGACGCACAGACCGCAGGCCTGGCAGCGCGCGGCGTTCGGCGTATAGGCGCTCTTGCGTCCATGGAGTGCGCTGCGAACGCGGCCCACGAAGGAAAGCAAGTCGTGATCCTCGGCCTCGATGGTTCGCACTTCGAACACGCCGTAGGGGCACAGTCGCACGCACTCGCCTTTGCCTTCGCAGCGGTTGCGGTCGATCACGGGGAAGTACTGGGCGGGCGCCGCGACACAATGTTCGCCGGGCGGCGGACGATGGTTGGAACGCGGGGGGTGCGAACCGCGACGTAGTAGGGAGCTCGGCTTCAGGAGCGCTGTCGTTTCACTCATGCGGACCTCCGGAATGGTTTTCCCGACCTTGGGGTCGGCAGGATGCTATGCTGCCTCGATAGTTGAAGTAGTCAACATTAAGTTTTGCAAAGGTCCAGCATCGGAGGAGCACACGGGCCATGGGGAAGGTCAGCAAGGAAGCCGCCCAAATTGCGGAAATCATTCATGAGTTCATGGCGGCGCACAAGCGAGCGTTCCACGCCACGGCCAAAGATCATGGGCTCTCTCCGCAGCAGGCGGCCACCATCTGGAACCTGGAGCCCGGGACTGGCATGCCCATGAGCGCGCTCGCCGACCTGCTCATGTGTGACGCCTCGAACGTCACCGGCATCGTCGACAAGCTCGAGGCTCGCGGTTTGGCCAAGCGCGGCCAGGCCGACGACCGCCGGGTCAAGGTGTTGACGCTGACGGAGGAGGGCGCGGCGCTGCGCAACGTGATGCGCGAGCGACTCCTGCAGCCGCCGGAGTGGCTCCTCGCTTTGAACCGCGACGATCAACGCCAGCTGCACGAGCTCCTCAAGCGAGGCCTCGAGGCGCTGCGCTCCGCGACGCCGCGTTGACTCGCTCCGCGAGGGCCCGCCTCGCGCTGAGCGGCCGCTGGGAGCGGCGCGCTATTCGGCGCTGCGCGGGGTACGCGCGGGACGTTCTCCCCGCATGATGCGCAGCTGTTCGACGTTGGCCAGGCGCGCGTTACGACGGAACTGGGCCTCCTCGTAGCGGCGCTTCTCATCCGGCGTATCCACCAAAAGCGGCGGGACCTTCACGGGTGTGCCGTCGGCCGCCACGCCCACGAAGGTGAGATAGGCCGAGACGATGTGCCGGTGCTCGCCCTTGAAGCTGTTCTCGGCCAACACCTTCACGCCGATCTCCATGGAGCTGGTCCAGGCCCGGTTGCATGCAGCCTTCACGATCAGGGTCTCACCGTCTTTGGCGGGCGCCATGAAATGCACCGAGTCCACGGAAGCGGTGACGCATACGCTGCCAGCGTGGCGCTCGGCCACCACCAGCGCGATGCGATCGCAGATGGCCATTACGAGCCCACCGAACACGGTGTAGTGAGCGTTCAGGTCGTTGGGGAAGATCTTGTACACGTGGTTGTCCACCATGGAGGCGGACACGGGCTTGCCGGGGGGGATCACGTCGCTGCTCAAGTGGGGCCTCGCTGGGTGCGTTCGTAGACTTCGAAGCTGAACTCCACGTCGCCGTCCCGATGGGGCCCGTCGCGCGTGACCAGCCGAAAATCCTGCTCGAATTCTGCGAGAAACGCGTCGCACTCGAAGGCTCGGTGCACGCGGGTGAGATAGACCCGGCGGCAGCTCGGATCGCGCAGGGACTCGGCGTAGAGCGAGGCACCGCCGATCACGAAGATCCGGTCCACGCTGGGCAGGGAGATCAACTGTTCGAGCGTTTCGCTCAGCGAGCTGCACACCCGCACGCCGGGGTCGGCAGCAAAGGCGGGGTCGCGCGACAGCACCACGTTGAGGCGATCCTTGAGCGGGCGGAACTTGCCCGGGATGGACTCGTAGGTCTTGCGCCCCATCACCACCGCGTTTTGGCGTCCTGCGCTGGCCTCGCTGGTGAGGCGCTTGAAGTAGGCCATCTCCGACGGGAGCTTCCAGGGCAGGCCGTTGGCTCTCCCGATGCCCCGGTTTTCGTCGGCCGCGACCACGATCGAGAACGGGATCTCGCGTGCCACCTGACTCACACCGAGACCGCGAAGCGGATGAAGGGATGGTGTTGGTACTCGACCAGCTGGATGTCCTCGAAGCCCAGTTCGTCGAGCGGCTTCTTGGCGATCTCGACGCGCGGCGGCGCCAGGGGTGCGCGCGTCAACTGGAGCTTGAGGCCTTCCACGTGGTTCAGGTAGATGTGCGCGTCGCCGAGGGTGTGCACGAACACGCCGGGCGTGAGGTCGCACTCCTGAGCCATCATCATCAGGAGCAGGGCGTAGCTCGCGATGTTGAAGGGCACCCCGAGCGCGATGTCGGCCGAGCGCTGGTAGAGCTGCATGTCGAGCCGACCCCGGTTGACGTAAAACTGGAAGAACGCGTGACACGGCGGCAGCGCCATGTGCGGGATGTCGGCCACGTTCCAGGCGCTCACGATGATGCGGCGCGAGGTGGGGTCGCGCTTGATGAGGTCGATGGCCTCGCGAATTTGGTCGATGCCGGGTTCCGAGCGCTCGCCGCGCACCTCGTGCTTGTCGCGCGTGTGCTGCGCGAAGGGGGCGCCCCAGTGTCGCCACTGGTGGCCGTACACGGGACCGAGCTCGCCGTTCTCGTCGGCCCAGGCGTCCCAGATGGGCGAGTGCTGCGTGAGGTCGTCGCGCACGTTGGTGCTGCCGCGCAGAAACCAGAGGAGCTCGCGCACGACACCGGTCCAGAGCACCTTTTTGGTGGTCAAGAGCGGAAAGCCTTCGCGCAAGTCGTAGCGCGTCTGCGCCCCGAAGATCGACAGGGTGCCGGTGCCCGTGCGGTCCTCGCGGCGTTCGCCCTCGTCGAGGACACGCTGGACCAGTTCCAAATACTGCTTCATCGATTCCCCTCGGTCTTGGTCGGGTCCTGACTTGGCTCGCGCGTGGCAGCACGCGCGTCTTGACTCGGCTCGCGCGTGGCAGCACGCGCGTCTTGACTTGGCTCGCGCGTGGCGGCACGCGCGTCTTGACTCGGCTCGCGCGTGGCAGCACGCGCGTCGACACACTCATCGATCCGGTCGCCCGTGATCTCGCCGCGCAGGGCGTCTTGGTGGGCCAGCCAGGCTTCGATCACCTGGGGCGGCACGCGGTGCTTCTCCAGCGTGGTCTTGAGGATTTGCCTGCGACGCCCGAAGTGGCCGCCCATGATGGGGTGCCGCTGATGGGCCTCGCGCATGTCCCGGCCGGAGTAGCGGACCTGCGCCCCCAAGAACTCGGCCGCATGCTCGTACTCCATGCGCTTGAGGCGGTCCCGATTGACGCGCGCAAACAGGAAGCCGATCATGCCGTCCGCGCATACGCGCTCCACGAAGTCGTCGATGATCGCAGAGAGCGCGAACTCCCCACCGATGTCTTCGAAGTACGTCACGCCGCGCCGTCCCCAGTCTGGCACTTTCCAGGGCCTGAGCGGGTATAGCGAATCGCAGGAGAGGGTGCACCGCGCCGCGGAAAAGCAGCGCGAGCACCGCTAGTTCCGCTGCGTGGCGCAGCTCCAGGAGGGCTCGGCCGGCCTAGAAATCCTCGAGCAGCGTGAGCCAGCCCACGTAGACGAGCAGGGTTCCGAAGGCGACCGCCGCGTACAACAAGCGCGCGTTTTTGCCGGGCTCAGAGGCCTCGGGCTCCTGGAACAGGGCCGGTGCGTGGCGCAGGGAGTCCGGGTGCAAGACCAAACCGCCGCCAGCGCTCTCGGGAGGGAGCCACGGGGCTTGGTGGGCGGGTCTGCCACGACCCGCAGGGCTCGCCGCATGGCCGTCCCGGCGCGCACGGCGGTCCTGGTGCCGGCTACGTTCGGCGTGTCGGCTTCGCTCGGCGCGACGACTGGCCTTGGAGCGCAGGCCAGGCGCCAAGCCCACGGCGATTCTTGGAGGGGCCCAGATCCACCATGTCGCCGTGCTCCAGGCGCACCCAGCCTTCCGACAAGATGCGTCCGTTGTGGCGCACGCGGTCGTCGTGCTTAAGTGCGCGCACGAGCAGCGAGTCCCCGGTGAAGGCCAACAACAAGGGAGCTATCCCAGGTGAGGCGATTTGCCAGTCGCAGCTCGCGCCTGCGCCCAGCGTGATGGTGATGCCCGCGTCGCACGCATCGAAGGCCCACGTGCCCAGCGCCGAGACACCGCGCCGCAGGGTCAAAAGAGCCTGATGCCCGTGTGCGGCGTCGGGCTCGAGACTCACACTCGACTTTCGCATGCCGCCCTCATCGCAAAACGCGTGCCCACATTGGCGGTGCTGACCGTTGCGCACCCGTGCCGATGCGTGAGTCCCAAGTCGGGCGTGCTTGAATCTTCGGGCCGACAAGGATAGGAGCAGGCCCATGCTCGATCGCCTCCTGCGCACGCAGATGCCGCCCATGCGATGCTTCGCGGCCCCCACCTCGCATTTCGGGGTCGAGCTCGAGTACCTGGGCACGGCGGGCTTCGTGGTGCGCGGTCAGGGCCGCACCTTGGTGCTCGATCCCTATGTCACCCGGGTTCCGCTTCATCGCTTGTGGCGCCCGCTGCAGTCGGACGAAGCCCTGGTGGCGCGCGTGATTCCCAAGGCTGACGATGTGCTCGTCGGGCACGCCCATTACGACCACGTGCTCGATGCCCCTACGCTCTGCCGTCGCACCGGGGCGCGTTTGATCGGCGCCAGCGCTGTGATGCAGGTGGGCCGCGCGTTCGGACTGCCCGAGCATCAGCTGTGTGAGACCTCGGGCGGGGAGGCGATTCCGAGCGGGCCGTTTCGCATCCGGGGCCTGCCTTCGCGCCACGGCAAGGTGTTCCTTGGGCGCGTGCTGTTTCCGGGGGACATCACCGAGCCGCCGTCTTGGCCGCCGGGCATCGCCGAGCTCAAGCACGGCCTCGTGCTGAACTGGCACCTCGAGCTAGGCGACTTTTCCCTGGTCCACGTGGACTCTGCGGACTTCATTCCACGTGAGCTCGAAGGATTACGCGCGGACGTGCTGTGTCTGTGCGCGGCGGGCCGTCACTATCGGCCGCGCTATGTGGAGGAAGCCATCGCGCTGTTGCGGCCGCGTTATGTGGTGCCATGTCACTGGGACACCATGATTACGCCGCTCGAGCGGTGCCAGCCCTTACCAGGCATCGACTTGCCCAAGATGGTGAGCGAGATCGAAGCGGCTGGCGCACAGGCCGTGATGATGCCCGTGCTCGGTCGCGCCAGCTTCTGAAGCGCGTCGCCGCCGCTCCGCTCCGGGGCGTCACTTGCGGAACAGGTTCAGCAGCAGGCTGAGCACGATGCTGACCACGATCGAGCTCACCACGGGGAAGTAAAAGGTGAAGTTCTTCTTCTCCACCACGACATCCCCCGGCAGGCGTCCGATGCCAAGCTTGGACAGCGCCATCCACAGCAAGCCAGTGGCGGCGATGGTCAGACCCGCGTAGAGCAGCATTTTGCCGGCTTGCATCTCCGAGTCGTACCACCGTCTCGCGCCAGCGCGAGCAGGGCGCGCGGTAGCGGTTAGTGCAGGCCCTTTTCCGTGATGTAGCGCAGGGTAAACGCGGCTTTGTCGGCGTTCCCCTCGACGCTCGACTTGGCCACGAAGTGCTCGATGATGGAGCCGATGCCGAAGATCTTGCAGTGCACGGAGTTCTTGCTCAGCTGCTCCACGCCACTTGCGTTCTCGTCGAGCCGCACGGCGCCGAGGATCTCCACGCGATCACCGATTACCGCCGGCACCATTCGATACGACCAGCACTTCTCGCGCGGATCGAACTTGCTGATCTCCTCGATGATCACGTTCTCGCCCACCAGCTTGCGGATGGGGAGCGGAGCTTCGAGCGGCTTTTCGAAGCGCAGGCGTCGACTCATGCCCGTCTCGTAGTCGCCCTTGTGCTCGAGCACTTCCATGCGGATGAATCCGAGCGCCTCGCAGTAGAGGCGCTGCTGGTAGTCGAGGTTCAGGCATAGCTCTCGCCAGTACGTCTCGGCGCGGACAGGGAAACGCTTGCGGAATTCGGATTCGATCACACCAGACCCTGTTCTTTGAGGTGCGCACAGGTCAGGCGGATGCCCTCCGCCAGGTTCACCTTGGGCTCGTAGCCCAGGTCCCTGCGTGCCTTGTCGATGCTGAAATAGTGATGCCTCACCATATAGCGCACGGCAAACCGGGTCATCCCATCCTCCGCATTGAGGGTGCCCCCGCGCAGGGTATCGATGCCCTCCTTGATGGCGGCCGCGGCAAAGACGACGGGGTACGGGACCCCGCCCAGGATCGGCGGAAGCTTCAGCTCGGCGAGCACTTTGCCCACGAAAGTGAAGAACGGCAGCGGCTCGCCGTTCGTCACGAAATAGGCCTGACCCGCGCTCGGACTGTCGGGGACGAGCCGACGATCCGCCAGGAGCAGCGCATCTACCAGATTGCCCACGTAGGTGAAGTCGGAGAGCTTGCGATTGAAGAGGCCCACCGAGAAGCGCAGCTTGCCCGCCTTGGCCCGCTGCAGGACCGCTGGAAAGAAGCGCCGATCGCCGGGGCCGAACACCACGTGGGGACGGATCGCGCAGGTGAGCACTCCGCGCTGGCCGTTGGCCGCCAGGATCTCCTGTTCCGCTACGATCTTGCTGTCGGAGTAGGGAGCCTGACTCTTGCTGGAGTAGGGCAGGGTCTCGTCGCCGTTCTCGATGTCCTCGCCTTCGTACACGGCGCTGGCGGTGCTCACGTACACGAGCTTCTTCACGCGGGCCTTCCAGCAAGCGCGCAACACGCTGCGCGAGCCGCCCAGATTCACCGACCACACGTCGCTCTCGCGGTTGTGTTTGGTGTGAACCAGCGAGGCGTTGTGGAAGACCGTGGTCACGCCCTCGCAGAGCTTGGCCAGCGCGTCGGTGTCACGGATATCCACCCGCTCGAAGCGCATGTCGGAGCGCCAGGCCTCTCCGAAGGGCTCCACCACGATCACCGCGTCGCCGCGGGCGATCAGCGCGTCCACCAGGGCGCGACCCACGAAGCCGGCCCCCCCCGTCACCAACGAAACCTGCCTCTGCGTTTCCATGGTTCGCGATGATGGTTCGAAAAATAGAATCGTCAATCTAAAAACTGGTTTGCCCGCTTCGAAGGGGCGAGTACAGTGCCCGGCAGAAGAGGGGCCGCCACATGGGCAAGCACGACTACGGGCACAACAAACCTGCGCCGCCGACGTTCGAAGAGGCCAACAACCTCCGTCAGCGGGCGCGCGTCGCCGGCATGGATCCCAACTACTGGTATCCGGCCATGATGTCGCGGGACTTGGCGGTCGGTGCGGTCAAAGAGGTGGTGTTCTGGCACCGCTCGTTCGCGTTCTTCCGCGGGCAAGACGGCGTGGTGCGCGCCATGGAGAACCGCTGTGCCCATCGCAACCTCAAGCTGACGCTGGGGCAGGTCGAAGGTTGCACGCTGCGCTGCGCCTACCACGGCTGGGCCTACGACGGCGAGGGCTGCCTGGTGGACATGCCCCACAACGACTTCGGCAAGAAGCTCAAGATCTCGCTGGAGACGTTCCCCGTGGCCGAGCGCTACGGGATGATCTTCTTCTTCCCCGGTGATCCCGAGCTCAGCAGCAAGCGCGAGATCCCTAGCATTCCCGAGATCGAAGGTGCGGACCCCTGGGCCCACGGCGTCATCGACTTCCACTGGAAGGGTCATCACTCGATGATCCTCGACAACGTCAGTGACTTCACGCACGGCTACCTGCACCGCAAGTGGCGCCCCTTCGAGGGAGATCAGCTGTTGAGCCTCGAAGAGGCCAACGACCGCGTGATGCTGCAGTACAACGCCAAGATCGCGGCCGCGAAGATCATGGACGTGCTGATCGATCGCAAGGCCCACGCGGGAACCTCGCACTACTCCTGTTACGAGTACCCTTACCAGTGGTCGAACACCGAAGAGTTCGTGAAGCACTGGCTGTTCGTGTGCCCGGTGGACGAGCGCAACACCATGGTGTTCTTCCTCTTCTACTACGCTGACTTCAAGGTTCCCTTCTTGCCGATCAAGCTGCCGCGCAAGCTGATGACCCCGCTGGTCCGCATGGGCCACGAGTACCTGGTGCGCCCGCTGTTCAACGAGGACGGCTGGGCCGTGCAGATGGAGCAGGAGGGCTACGACGGCCATTGGGACGCGCCGCTGGCAGAGGTGAACCCTCAGGTGCTCGCATTTCAGCGCCTCACCGTGCGCAAGTGGGAGACCTACCTGGAGAGTCAGAAGCTGACCAACATCAAGCGCAAGAAGCGGGAGCGCTCGGAGAATGCAGATGCCTGAAGCCATCGAGATCACCAGCAGTGCATCCGTGCGCGACGCCCTCAAGAAGGCGGAGGCGCGCGGCCTCATCGAGTGTTACGAGCCCGCCACGCGCAAGCCCCTCGGCAGTGTGCAGGTCACCCCGCCCGAGAGCCTGCCCGGCCTGGTGCAGAGGGCGCGCAAGGCGCAGACGCTGTGGGCCAAGACGTCCTTCGACGAGCGCCGCAAGGTGATCGGGTTGTTGCTCGACCACGTGCTGGCCCATGCGGACGAGCTGTGCGACGTGGTGTCGCGCGACTCCGGCAAGACGCGCCATAACGCCATGCTGGGCGAGGTCTGGCCGGTGGTGGAGAAGGCGCGTTGGACCATCGCCCACGGTGAGAAGTTCCTGCAGACGGAGCGGGTTCCCTCCGGCGTCTTCCCCCACAAGCGTGCTCGCATCGAGTACGCACCGCTCGGCGTCATCGGCGTGATCGCGCCTTGGAACTACCCGCTGCAGAACATCCTCGGACCGACCATTCCTGCTTTGATGGCGGGCAACGCGGTGATCGTGAAGGTCAGCGAGTGGGTGGCCTGGTCGTCCGCGCGCTTCCAGAAGATCTTCGACGACGCCTTCAAGAAGGCTGGCTATCCGGTGGAGCTCGTGCAGATCGTGAACGGCTACGCCAAGACCGGCGCCGCGCTGGTCTCGTCGGGCGTGGACAAGATCGTGTTCACCGGTTCCCTCGAGAACGGCAAGCGCGTGCTCGCGCAGGCGGCAGACACGCTGACGCCGGTGGTGCTCGAGCTGGGTGGCAAGGATCCGCTCATCGTCTGCGACGACGCTCACATGGAGCAGGCGGTCCATGCGGCGTTGACTGGGTGCTTCATCAACTGCGGGCAGAACTGCCTGGCCAGCGAGCGCGCCCTGGTGTTCGACGCCGTCTACGACGCTTTCGCGGCGCGCGTGGTCGAGACCACCAAGCAGCTGCGCCAGGGCGAGCCGATGGGCGGATCCACCGTGGATCTGGGCGCCATCGTGTCGCCCTTGCAGCTCGATTCTGATCGAGGGCCTGGTGCAGGAGGCCGTGCGGCAGGGGGCGCGCCTGTTGACTGGAGGCAAGCGAGCCCACGTGGAGCGCGGCCAATACTTCGAGCCCACCATCCTGGCGGACGTGACGCCCGACATGCGCATCGCCCACGAGGAGACCTTCGGGCCGGTGATGTTGCTGATGCGCGTCAAGAACGAGGAGGAGGCGCTGCGCGTGGCCAACGGCACGGCCTATGGCCTGGGCGCCACCGTGCTCTCCAAGGACGCGGCGCGCTGCCGACGCATGAGCTCGGCCCTGTCGGTGGGGAACGTGTCGGTCAACGACTTCGGGCTCACGTACATGGCCATGGATTTGCCGTTCGGCGGCGTGCGTGGCTCGGGCTTCGGGCGCCTCAACGGCCGCGAGGGCCTGCGCGCCTGCACCAACATGAAGGCGATTCTCGAGGATCGCTTCCCGCTGCACGTGCCGGCCAAGGTGTTCCCCATCGGGCAGAACGCGGTCTCGGTGTCGCGCGAGGTCCTGCGCGTGCTCTACGAGCGTCGGCTCGGACAGCGCGTCGACGCCCTCGGCAAGTTGGCAGGCCTGGTGCTCAAGCGAGGCGAGTCGTGAGTTCGCAGGCCGAGAGCTTCGACTACATCGTGGTCGGCGGCGGCTCGTCGGGCTGCGTGGTGGCGGGCGAGCTGTGCGCGGAGACGCGACTCGAGGTCGCACTCGTGGAGCAGGGCGACGACGCCGAGGCGCACCCCGAGACGCTGGAGGCGGACGGCTACAAGCACGCCTTCGCCAACGACGACCTGTTGCTCGACCGCTTCAGCACGCCGCAGGAGCACTGCAGGCAGCATCGCCTGTATTTGGGCTCCGGACGCGGGCTCGGTGGCAGCGGCTCCATCAACGGCATGGTCTACACGCGTGGCGCCAAAGAGGACTACGCGAGTTGGCCGCGCGGCTATCAGTACGATGACCTGGCGCCGCTCTTCCAGTCCCTCGAGAACAAGCTGCGCGTGCGCCCGCGGGCCGGCACCGAGTTCACGGAGGTTTTCGTGCGTTCGGCCGAGGCCGCGGGCTTTCGCCGCAGTGCGAACATGAACGACGGCGACCTGTCGGGTGTGATCGGCTACGAGACCATGAACTACGAGGGCAGCGCGCGGCGCAGCTCTTACGTGTCCTACGTGCGCGAGGCACGGCAGCGCGAGAATCTGCACCTGGTGACGCGGGCGCTCACGCGACGCGTGATCTTCGAGGGCAACCGTGCGGTCGGCGTGGAGATCGAGCAGGCCGGCAAGCGCCGCGTCCTGCGCGCGCGCCGCGAGGTCATCCTGTGCGCCGGTGCGCTGGAGACGCCCAAGCTGCTGATGCTGTCGGGCGTGGGGCCGGCGGCCGAGCTGGCCAACCACGGTCTCAAGACGGTGGTCGACATGCCGTCGGTCGGCGAGAACCTGCACGATCATCCCAACGTCACGATGTTCTTCATGGGCAAGCACGAGGTGGACTCGTACTACCCGCAGTTGTACGGCTTCCATCGGGCCAACCCCGACAGTGACCTGCCCAAGGGACAGAGCGACACCTGCTACGTGATGTACCCCGCGCGCTCGTCGCTGCGCGAGGCCGCGATGCGCATGTTGCCGACCAAGCTGCCGGTGCCGCTCTACGGCAAGGCCTCCAAGGGGCTGATCCGCGCAGGCATCGCGGGCGCCACCAGTCTCGGCTTGGTGCAGGGTGGCATCGCACGCGTCTGGGGCTGCGTGGTGATCCTGGGCAAGCCCAAGAGCCGCGGACGACTCAGCCTGGCGTCGCGAGACCCCAAGCTGCAGGCCCACATCGATCCGGGCTACTTCACGCATCCGGAGGACATGGAGACCATGATCCGCGGCGTGAAGCTCGGTCGGCGCATCGCACAGGCGGAGCCGCTCGCCAAGTGGGGCAACTTCCCGCTGTTGCCGTTGGTGGCCAAGACCGACAAGCAGATTCAGGACTTCATCGAGGGCAACTTGATGACCACCTTCCACTACGCAGGTACCTGCCGTATGGGCGAGGACAAGGCCAGCGTGGTCGATCTGGAGCTCAAGGTGCGCGGCACGCGCGGTCTGCGCGTGGCGGACGCTTCGGTGGTGCCGTTCACGCCCGTGTCAGCGATGAACGCGCCCAGCATGGTGATCGGCCTCAAGGCGGCGCGCCTGGTGCTCGCCCACGAGCGCTCACTGGGCAGCTCGAACTCGGAGATCAGCGGAGAACGTGAGGCATGGGGCGGCTGAGTCCGAAAGACGGCGCCAAGCGCGCCAAGGCGGACATGTACCGGCGCCTCATCCTCGAGGCGGCCGAGCGCATCTTCGCCAGCGCGGGCTTCGAAGACGCCAAGATCCAGGACATCGCCCAGGGAGCGGGCATTTCGCTCGGCACGCTCTACACCGTGTTCCCGGGCAAGTCCGAGATCTACGACGCCGTCCAGGAGCAGCGCGGTCGCGAGATTCTCGAGAGCATCTTCCGCGCCTTGCAGGGACACGAGGGCGTGTACGACGCCTCCATGCGCGGCATCGAAGCCTACGTGCGCTCGCTGGTAGAGCGCCCGGCCTATCTGCGCATGCACCTGCGGGAAGGCCTGTCATGGACCGAGCGGGATTCCATGCGCAGCGGGGAACAGCGTGCGATCTGGGAGCGCGGTGTGTCCATCGCGGTGAGCCTGCTGCAGGCAGGTATCGAGCAGGGCTACTTCCACGGCGAGAATCCGCCGGAGCTGCTGCTCAAGATGATGATCGCCAGTCACCAGGTCCAGATCAAGGACTGGCTCGATCGCGGCGCCGTGCCGAGCGAGGTGGACTCGCTGGTGGCGCGCATGCAGGCACATTTTTCGCGCGCGTTCGTGCGCGACGAGAGTGCACGGGCGAACAAGAACAAGAAGCGTGTGAGCGGGTAGGGGAGAGAGTCATGCAGACAGAGGCCAGCGTAGGCAGCACAGGCAAGTCCCGCGGCAACACCGCGCCATCCAAGAGCTACCGAGCGGTTCCGACGGTCTCGGGCGGTCTGCCGGTGCTCGGTCACAGCATCGAGTTCGCCGCCAATTTGTTGGGGCTGGTGAAGCGCGGTTACCAGGAGCACGGCGAGGTCGCGGGGCTCAAGGTGTTCGGCCGCAACATCGTGCTCTTGAGCGGCACCGACGCCCAGGAGGCCCTGTTTCGGGCGCCCGACGAGGTGTTGAGCCCGAACGAGGCCTACAAGATCATGACGCCCGTGTTCGGCAAGGACGTCGTGTACGACGCCAGCCCCGAGCGCATGGGTGAGCAACTCGGCATGCTGCGACCCGCGCTGCAGGACAAGCGCATGCGCACCTATGGCGAGATCGTGGCCGAGGAGACCCGGCGCGCTGTATCGAGCTGGGGCGAGCGCGGCGAGCTCGATTTGGTGGAGTTCTGTGCCTCGCTGACCAACTTCACCTCCACCCACTGCCTGCTCGGGCGCGAGTTCCGCGAACAGATGAGCACCGAGTTCGCGCAGGTCTACTACGACCTGGAGCGCGGCGTGACCCCGGCGGCGTACATCCATCCGAACCTGCCGCTGCCTTCCATGCGCAAGCGCGATAAGGCCCGCGTGCGCCTGGTGGAGATGATCGAAGAGATCGTGAATCAGCGCCAGCGCAGCGGCAGCCGCGGCGAGGACTTCCTGCAGACCTTGATGGACGCGGAGTACAAGAACGGGGACAAGCTTACGCCCCACGAGATCACCGGCATGTTGCTGGCAGCCATGTTCGCCGGTCACCACACCAGCAGCGTGACCACGGCGTGGACCCTGATCGAGCTCGCGCGCACCCCAGACTATCTCGACCGCGTTCTCAACGAGCTGCACACGGTGTACAGGCCTGGGGACGACGTGACCTTCCAGTCGCTGCGTCAGATCCCGCTCACCGAGTACGCCGTCAAGGAATCGCTGCGGCTTCACCCCCCGCTCTACATCCTCCTGCGTTCGGCCCTCGTGGACTTCGAGTACCGGGACTATCTGCTGCCCAAGGGCACCTGGCTCGCCACGTCGCCCTGGGTCTCGCACCGCATTCCCGGCATCTTCCCCGAGCCGGAGCGCTTCGATCCGGACCGCTTCGCCCCGGGTCGCGAGGAGGACAAGAAACAGTTCTCGTTCATCGCCTTCGGCGGCGGGCGCCACAAGTGCCTCGGCAACGCGTTCGCCATGCTGCAGGTCAAGACCATCTTCGCCATCTTGTTGCGCGGCTTCGAATTCGAGGTCCTGCACGACCCGATCATCCCGGAGAGCGGCCTGGTCATGGGGCCCAAGAAGCCATTCCGCGTGCGGTATCGTCGGCTGCGCCCCAACGGTCAATTCTGAGGAGAACGACACATGAAGATCGTCATCGATTGGGGTCTGTGCCAGGGGCACGCGAACTGCACCGGCGACGCTCCCGACGTGTTTTCGGTGGACGACAACGGCAAGCTCACTGTGCTGCTCCCGGAGCCGCCCGAAGAGATGCGAAGCCAGCTGGAGCTCGCGGTCCGCTACTGTCCGACGGGCGCGATTCGGATCGAGGGCTAACGAGTCATTCGGCCTACGGCTCGTCTTGCTCGCGGGCGGGCTCGCCTGCTTCGGCGCGACGTGTGAAGTAAACAGAGCGTACTTTACGTGGTAGGAAGGTGCGATGGGCATCGGGCGACCTCTGGTTCTCTCTTCGCTGTGGGTGACGGCGGCTCTTACAGCCTGTGGTGACGCCTCGACTCCCAGCGCCGACGCCGGGGCGGACTCGGGAGTCGTGAGCCCACTCGGTCCCTGCAAGCGACGCAATCCGACCCGCGATCCCTTCTTCGGCGACCTGCACGCGCACACGGCCCTCTCGCTCGACGCGAACCTGCAAGGGACTCGGTTGCGCCCGGCGGATGCCTACCGGTTCGCACGCGGTGAGACCGTGGGGCTGCCGCCCTACGACAGCGCGAACAATCCGCAGCGCACGCTCACGCTATCGCGCCCGCTCGACTTCGTGGCCCTGTCGGATCACGCGGAGTTCCTGGGCCTGGTCACCACCTGCCTCACGCCTGGGCTGCCTGGCTACGACTCCAGCGAATGCACCCAATACCGAGACGACCCGGATACGGCGTTCCTGCTGCTCAACAGCCAGCTCGCCGCCGACCAGTCGACTGCGGGCTACCGGACTCCGTGCGACCAAGCCAACAACTTCTGCGACTCCGCGGCGCTCAGCGCCTGGAATGAAGTGAAGGCTGAGGCCGAAGCGGCCAACGACGAGAGCGAGGAGTGCGCGTTCACGGCCTTCGTGGCCTACGAATGGTCCGCTTCTCCCGGCACCCTGAACCTCCATCGCAACGTCATCTTCCGCAACCAGAGTGTGCCGACTCTGCCGTTTAACTACTTCGATGGCAGCGAAGAAGAAGAGCTCTGGGACGCGCTCGACAAGGACTGCCTCCAGGCCGGCAGCGGCTGCGACGCTTTGACCATCCCGCACAACTCCAACCTTTCGGCGGGCCTGATGTTCGAGCCCGTGAAGGCCGATGGGCAGGCCTTCGACAAGGCCTACGCCGAGCGCAGGGCGGCGTTCGAGCCGTTGGTGGAGATCTTCCAGCACAAGGGCAGCTCCGAGTGCTTGCCCGAGATGGGGCCGGACGAGTTCTGCAACTTCGAGAAGATGCCCTACAACACGCTGTCCACCGTGGTCTTCGGGCTGCAGCCCGACAAGCTGGTGCCGCGAGACTACGTGCGGGATGCGCTCGGCCAGGGGCTGCGCTTTCAGGCCACGCTCGGGGCCAACCCGTTCGGCTACGGCTTCGTGGCGAGCACCGATACGCATATGGGCACGCCCGGCGGCGTGGAGGACGACAAGTTTCAGGGTCACGGTGGGGCAGGCTCGAACGCACGCGATGCGCTGCCGCAGGGCCTGGTCGACCACGTGTGGCTCAACCCCGGTGGCCTGGCGGTGCTCTGGGCCGAGGAGAACCGCCGCGACTCGCTGTTCGACGCCATGCGTAGACGCGAGGCCTACGCCACGAGTGGATCGCGCATTGTGCTGCGCTTCTTCGGCGGCTCCGACATCCCTGACAACCTGTGTGGTGCCGCAGACTTCGTGCAGCAAGGCTACGCGCTCGGGGTGCCGATGGGAGGCGAGCTCAAGTCCCAGCAGCCACCCAAGTTCGCCGTCTACGCACTGAAGGACGCGGGCACAGCCGAGCTGCCTGGCGTGCCCTTGCAGCGCGTTCAGATCATCAAGGGCTGGCTCGAGAACGACAGCGTGCAGTACGCCATCTACGACGCAGCGGGGGGCGGCAACGACGCCAACGTCGATCCCAACACCTGCGAGCGCAGCGGCGCCGGCCAAGACGAGCTGTGCGGGGTCTGGACCGATCCCGACTTCGATCCGGCGCAGCACGCCTTCTACTACGCGCGCGTGCTCGAGAACCCCAGCTGCCGCTGGCATGCCCTGCAGTGCAGCCGCGCGGGCGTGACTTGCGGGGCGGATGGCCCGAGCAAGCCTGGTTTCGAGGGCTGCTGCGACGAGCGCTATCCCAAGGTGCAGCAGGAGCGCGCCTGGTCGAGCCCCATCTTCTACAAGGCCTTGTGAGGGGGGCGGCGCACGCGCCGGTTGCCCGTGTCGCGCGGCAGCTGCTCGGGTTTTTCATCCTGGGCTCGAGCCTGTTCGGGCTCAAGCAGGCGCTCGGCTCGGCTGACCGCCTGCCGACCCTGGTGGTCCATGTGCCAGCGCGCGCATCCGCCGAAGAAGTCGAACAGGCCATCGATGAAGCCGTGCTGGTGGATCGCAGCCTGTCCCGCGGGGGCGCGTTGCTCGATCCCATCGTGCGCGACCAGGTCCTGCGCAGCATGCGTGTGTCCACGGGCGTCGATGACGCTGAGAGCGAGCAGGAGCTGCTCGACCGCGCGCTCTCGCTGGGGTTGCATCGGGCGGATCCGCTCATCCGCAAGCGCCTCGCGTTTCAGGCCGAGCAGGTCTTGCGCGGGCGCCTGCACGCCGACGAGCCAGCTCCGGGGGAGCTCGAGCATTACCTCTCGGCCCACGCTGAGCGCTACCGGCATCCGGCGCGCGTGTCGTTCGCGCACGCCTTCGTCAGCCGTAGTCGGCATCCGGACGATCTCGCGGCCGCCAGCGCGCGCGTCGGCGAAAGGCTCGCGCGAGATCGACCAGACGCCCGCGCGGTCTTCGGCTACTCCGAACCTACCATCCTGCCGCTCGAGCTCGCTCGCGTGACCGACGCAGAGGTCACTTCGCGTTTCGGGCCATCATTCGCCAAGGGCCTTGGCGCAGCGCCGATCGGCGTCTGGCAGGGCCCCCTCGACTCGAGCTACGGCCAACACTTCGTCTTCGTGCAAGAGCGTGAGCCGGCGCGACTCGGCAATCTGGAGGAGCTCCGGTCACGTCTATTGGCTGATCGTGAGCGCGACCAGAAGGTGCTCTTGGTGGCTCGCGAGCTCCGTCGGCTGCGCACCGACTATCGGGTCGAGGTCCAGCGAGCGAGCGCGAACTGAGGCCCGAGCACTACTTCACCTGTTCGACCTTCATGTCCCTGCAGCGCAAGACGTCGCGGCAAGTTTCGCTCACCAGGCCGGCGTCGCGCCGCCGCTGCAAGTCGGCGCAGTCCGTGGCCTTGAGGACGTCTGCGCAGCCCGCGAGCTCTCCGGGCACGAGCTCGCATTGACCCGTCACGAGCTTGGATTCGATCAACACCGACAGCTTGCTCGTCTCCACCTCACCGACGATGGCTGCCTCCTCCGCGTCGCGTCCCTCGCAGGACATGATGCGCGCCGAGAGCTGCTGCGCGTAGGCCGCCACCTTGGCCTTTGCCTCGGGCGTCAGGTTGCGGTCCCAGCCTTCCATGATGATGGGCTGCGCCAGGGTCTCGCATCTCATGGCGGACAGTTCCTTCGAGCAGGTCGCCGACGGAGCAGTGTCGAGGGCGCACGAAGTCGACGCGAAAGCCGAGGCGAGATCGCGGACAAGGTCAGCGGCGTGAAGGTCGAGCAAGCCCTTTTCCTCTGGAGTGAGCTCCTTGCCTTGCTCCGCCTGGTAACACGACGAGATGCGCAGACCGACGGCGGCGGCCAGCGTGGGGTCCACCTTGCGCTTGGCCTGCTTGGAGCGCTTCTTGAGCGCATAGGGATTCTCGAATTTCATCCCATCCTGGGCCAGCGCGGACGCACCGCCCAATGTGACCACAAGTAACCACAGGCATGCGGAGCGTTTCACTTCTGTACCTCGGCCAGGTGGCTCTTGCGGCTGCGCATCGCGACACCGAAGCCGTAGATGGCAAAACCCGCGAAGAATCCGAACAGATAGCAGCCTCCGAGACCCCACGGTCCCCAGTTGGACGTGGCGGCGGGCTCGGACTCGGCGGCGACCTTACTTGCCAAGCAGGTCCACATCAGGAGGCTTGCACCTACCGCGTGCTTCACCGACGAACGTGCTCGAAGACCCACCATACTCGCGATCCTATCATCGCTTGATGCGTGCTTGTGAAGAGCACTGCCACTGCCCTACGATCGAGGAACAGGGCGGGGGATGCGTTTCGAGATCTTTCTCAGCAAGCTGCCGCGTGCGGCGGCCGATCGCGTTTTGTCTGAAATGGACGAGATGCCGAAGGGCCTCAGTAAGGGCGTGCTCAATCGCGCCTTGGAGACCCGCACCGTGCCGACGGTGTGCGTCGCCTTCAGCGAAGACAAGCGCGTCGTCAACGAGATCGAGGACTGGTTGGTGTCCCTGGGCGCCGACTGTCGGGTGGTCGATCACGGCAACATCTTCCAGAAGCTCTCGACCTTCGTCTCCGAGAAGCTAGGCGCCGCGCGCTATCGCGAAGACGAGCCCAACAAGGCGCAGCCGCTGATCAAGCTCGGCAAGGGCGCGAATTCCCAGTCACTGGGAGCCGAGCTGACGAGCCATGCGCTGCGCTACCTCTTGCAGTTCGTCTTCGTGGGCGTGCTCCTGATGTGGAGTCGCTGGCTCGCGATGGGGCTCGAGAAGCTGCTGGCTGCGCCGTGGTTGATGGCACAGCTGGCGGCGTGTGGCGTCGGATTGCTCGCTTCGTACGTGCTCGTGGAGAGCACCCAGGCGATTCGTGCGGGCAAGCTGCGCTTGGCCAAGGCCGCGCCCATCGCGGTCGTGCCGATCGCGCTCACCGTGGGGTCGTTGTTCTTGGTCGATCTGGGGCGCTCGGCAGTCGACGAGGCGGGGCCACCCATTAGTCGGCCACCGTCTCAGCCGTTCGCGGGACTGCTCACGGAGTTGCGTCGCCGCGAAATGGCGGGCGAGCAACCGACCGGATTCGAGCCTCCGCCCGTCACGGCCGAGCAGGCCACGCGAGACGAGGCTCAGTCGTCGGCTTCGGCCCGCGATGCCCTCTGGTGCTTCACGGGCGAAGAAGTGTCCGTCGACTGCGCGACCGAGTTCGGCTGGGAGGAGTCCCAGGCTTGTCTCCCACTGCCCACGGATGGCGCGCGCCTGCTCGAACCCTACGAAGTCCCGCTCGAACTCGAGCCCACCACCGAGGAAGCTCAGCCCGTGCTCCTCCCGGTGGCGGCTGCCGCGAAGCCCCGGCCCGTCGTTCGGCCGTGGAGTCTCTCGTTGGAGGCCGTGCCACTGGCGCTCGTGGTGGGGGCGTGGTTCGTGGCACTGCTCGGGATGCAACTTTGGTTCGAGCGCCGGCTCAAGCGGGCGAGTGCGCAAGGGCCCGTGAGCGCAGTGGCTGTCGCCGTGTCCAAGGAGGAGCTCGCTCGGCAGGCCTCCGAGGCGCAGCTCCTGTCGTCGCTGCAAGAAGAGCTCGCGCGCACCCAGGCCGCATCCGCAGAGCTGGCTGCCGAGCAGGGCGCTCTCGCGGAGCAGAACTCCCGCCACGAAAGCGAGATTGAGCGGCTGCAGGCCGCCCTGGCCGAAGCCAAGGAGCAACTCGCCGAAGCGCGCACGGCGCTGGTGGAGGCCTTCGAGCGCGACAGCGAGGTCCCGGTCAGTCGCACCACGGTGGCCAACCAGCAGACAGCGCCTCGCGCCAACGTCCCCGCACCTGCCCGTGAACGACCCGCTCCGCCGCGGCCGCAGCCAGCCCAGCACGGTTCGTCGTATTCCGTGACGGCGGCGCAGGAAGAGCGCATCTCACCTCGTCGTCGCGGCTAGGCCGCGCGCACGATCGCGGCTTTGTAACGCCTGTGGATCGGGTCAGGCCGCGAGGATACGCGTGACGCCTGCTTGCGCCTGCTCGATCCAGCGAGCCGCTTCCGCGTCGCGCTTGGCATCGACGTTGGCGTGGGTGCCCGCCAGGTAGATCGGCGACCCATCCCAGGACACCGCCTGCACGTGCAGCATGCCGTGGCCCAGGTTGGAGTTGGCCGGCATGGCGCCCTCACTCGACAGGATGGGGGCCACCGCTGCCAACTCGGAGCACAGCTCGTCGTCGCCTGCGTGCGCGATCAAGAGGCCCTCCGCCGTGGCGAGCACCACCGCGTCGAGGCTGGCTGCGTGCTTCACCTGCGCGAGCTGAAGCGAGAGCGCGGTGTGGGCGTCGTCCGAGCGCTGTCTGCGACGTTCCGCAGCGGGTCGGGTTGGTTGCATCATCGGCATGGCACCTCCTCGAAGAGTGGGCGCCCATGATCCGTGTGAGTGTTTGTGCGCCGCAAGAAAGCGACGCACCACGTAAGCGTATGGCTGAACGCCTATGCAGCCGGCTCGGACGGCCCCGCTTCCTGGGCCTCCTCGAGTCGGGACAGGGCCGCAAGCACGAGCGGAATCACCCTTGCCGCCGCGCTCACGTCAGGCCGGTAGTGCAGAAACAGACCCGAGAGCGTGCCGAAGACGCGACCCAGCATCACGAACTCTTCCGGCAGACGCACCATCGGGTCGTCCTCGATGAAGCGCGCCATCAGCGCGACCTGAGCGAGTAGCTCCACCTGATTCGGCCAGTCGCCGCCCCGGGCGGCCACCACGCCCATCTGCTCGAGCACCACCTTTGCGTACGCCTCGAGTCCCTCCACGCTCCCACTCTGGGTCACGAAGCCCATGGACTGCATGGCAAAGGCCATCTTGGCGGCATCCTTGGCCACGAACGCGCGCGCCAGATCCACGAGCAGTGCTCGCTGCGCCAGCGGCACCTCCTTGGCGCAGCCGAAGTCGAGCACCACGAGATTGCCGGCGGCGTCGGCGAGCAGGTTTCCCGGATGCGGATCCGCCTGAAATACCCCGAGGTCGAGGGCCTGACGCGTATACGCCTCGAGCACGCGCGCGAGCAGCACGGTGAGCGCTTCCTGGGCCGACTCGTCCCCAGCGCCGCGCTTCTGCATGAGTTCGTCGAGCACGTGCGTGATCTTGTCGCCCCTCATGAAGGCCGTGACCAGCACGCGACGCGTCGACAACTCCTTGACCACGCGGGGCGCCTGGATCGGTCCGTCTTCTCCGAAGAACAGCGCCACGCGCTCGGTGAGTGCGGCCTCACGGGTGTAGTCGAGCTCGGCCTCGATCATCGCGCGCGTCTCGCCGATGATGGTGTCGAAGTCCACCGGAGGTAGGTCCTCCGACAAGGCTCGCACGAAGATCTCGAGGAGCATGAGAATCCAGCGAGACCAGCTCCTCGATGTTGGGACGCTGCACCTTCACGGCCACCTCACGCCCGTCTTGCAGCGTGGCGCGGTGCACCTGTCCAATACTCGCCGCCGCCAGCGGCTCCTGATCGAAGGCCGCGAAGACGTCCTCGATGGGCTGGCCGAGCTCTTCTTCGATCAGGCTCATGACCGCAGGGAAGGGCACCTCGGGGGCGGCGTCCTGCAGCTTCGAGAGCTCCCGGATGTAGACCTCGGGCAAGAGGTCGGGGCGAGCCGAGAGCATCTGTCCAACCTTGAGGAAGGCGCCTCCGTGGCGGACCGAGAGATCGTAGAGCCGGCGGGCCGACTCGCGATGCAGGTCCTCGAGCGCCCGCGCCGCGCGTTCGCGCGACAGGAAGGCGGCCTTGGTGGTGTGCAGTCGGTAGCCGGCGGCGATGCGGGTCAGCACGAACCCCGTGGCCGTGAGGCGCGCCAGGCGCTCGGGCCAGGTGGAGAGATCGTTGGCCAGGTTTCGCGAGCCCACCGCGAAGCGCCCCAGGACGCTCTGGGCGCCCTGGAAAGCATCCTGGGCGGCCTTGCCCACGGATCGCACCTGCCAGGCGGTCTGCTCGATGGCGACCAGCAACGCATCGACGACCTGGAGCCAGAGCTTGATCTGACTGCGCACGTCGAACCCAGCATCGGTAAAAGGATCTCGAGGGCCAGATCGGCGTGAGCGGTAACTCTTGTGAGGGGGCATCGCAGCGTCCTCCGTCATCTTCGGTATTACGCGTGTGTAATACGACGGATGACGACGACGCAAGCACTACGTGCGCCCGTGTGCGCTTTTCCGGCTGCGCCCCCCGATACCGAGAGCGCTGCGGCCCCTAGCGAACTTCCTTGGCTGCCGAGAGGGTCTCGAGACAGTCCGGGCAAACCCACACTCGTGGCATGTCCGGTCGGTCATTCATGCCTAGATAGGCGCGAGTTCCCCGCGCAATCACACAGCCGCACTTGGCGCACTCGGCCTGGCGGTTGAGCACGAGCTCCTGGAAGCCGTAGACGTGGGCCAGGGGGCTCTCCTCGCTGAGCTCTTCCTCTTCCTCCGGCTCGGCGGGGGGCTCCTCCTCCACCTCCCGTGTCTCGACGACCTCGGCGGGGGGCACGGAAGACGTGCTGTTGCGGTGCGAGGTTTCGCCCCGTGCGGTGGCGGCCAGTCGTGCCGCATCTCGCTTGAAAGTCTGAGCCATTTCGACCGAGTCGGTCACCACTCGGTCCACCTCGGTCACCACGTTGTCGACCAGGTTGAAGGTATCTTCGAGGACGTTACGAATCAGGTGAGACACCGAAAGCCTGCGCCGGCGCGCTTCATCCTTGAGCGTGCTCTCGAGATTTTGCGGGACGCGTGTCTGGATCAGTCGGTCCTTACGCTGCCGGTCGTTCCCGTCCATACCTGCCATCGCCTCACGTCCTGTTATAGCGGAGTCAGGCGGAAATCACGGTCGGTTTCGCGCTTTCCGTCTCCCTGACGTGCTCCGCCGCAGGACCGAAGCAGGTTAAACACAAAAAGCCCGCGAACAAGCGGGCCAGCCCCGGACCGTAGTCCCGGGAGCTCAGCGGCCTTCGGCCTGCTTGCGAGCGCGCTTGCGACGGTTGCGCTCCGCTTCCGCCTGCTTCTTGCGGCGCTTCACGGAGGGCTTCATGTAGCTGCGACGCTTCTTGAGCTCACGCATGATGCCTTCCGAGGCCATCATGCGCTTGAGCTGCTTGATCGCACGCTCGACGCCACGCTCGCCAACCTCGACCTCGACTGGCTTACACTGAACCGGATCCGCTGCCATGAGTGTCCTTTCAAACCGGGCCGCAGTGATATCCGCCTGGAGCTCAAACGCAAGCCGAATGGCCCAAGAAAGGGCCGAGTCCCGTTGTTCCGTCCCGCGTTGTTCCGAACCCCGGCGGCCTTGCGGTACGCTGGGGCCGTGATCTCCCGTCGTTCCTTGCGCCGGTCCCTCAAGCGTGCCCGCATTCGCGTGGCGCGTCATGCGGTTTTGGTTGGGATCTTGGGCCTGTTTGGAATCGCCGCTCTCAACTGGGGGGTGCGCTCCGCGGGCGGCTCGGTGAGTCTGCTCTCGATGTCTCGGCTCGGACCCAAGGCCGAAGCGTTGTCCACACTGGCGCTCCACGGCCTACGTTGCGATGGCCACGATCAGACGAGCATCGAAGCTGCCATCCGAAGCGCGGCACGGCGTCACCAGGTCTCGGAGGGGTTGGCGCTGGCGCTCGCGCGCGTCGAGTCCTCGCTCGTGCACACTCGGATCAGCTCGACGGGCGCGATGGGACTCATGCAGCTCATGCCCAACACCGCACGCGAACTCGGCGTTCAGGATCCCTTCGACGTCGCACAGAACGCCGACGCAGGTGTGCGCTACTTGAAGCAACTGCTCGGCAGTTATCGCGGCGACGTGAAGCGCGCGCTCGCGGCCTACAACGCGGGTTCCGCGCGTGTGCCGCGTAAAGGTCCGCTGAACGGTCTGCCCCTCGAGACCAGGACGTATGTGTTTCGAATCGTTGGTGGTATTTAAGTCGGCAAATTTTGCGCCGTTTTCTGCGCGAATCGAACGGATCGTGAAAGAATCGCTGGCACTGTTTGGCATCGCGCGTTTGGGGCGATGACGTGTTGCACAGCGGGCGCGGTCGAGCCTTTGCCGAGGCGTTCGCAGGAGAAACGAGATCATGGGTCGAGGCGCTCTGTTGAAGCGGATCGGGCTCGTCGGCTGCTTGCTGGCGATGTGGGGTGTCCTGGTGCTGCCGTCGCAGTCACGGGGTGAATCGGGGATCTTGGCGCGTGGTCCGGGCTCGACACCGGTTGCTCAGCCGGACGGCGCTGGCACCTTCGTCGACCGCATCACCGAGCAGGGCCAGCGCGCGCGCGGGCTCTACATCACGTACCCGTACTTGCACATCTACGGTACCAAGGGCGTGATCAGCATGCTCAAGCATGCCCACCTGGATACGGCCGTGCTCGACCTCAAGGACGACGCCGGGCGCATCAGCTTCCCGACTCAGGTCGAGGCCTTCAAGCCGCAGATCGTGCCGGAAACAAACGACCTGGCCCAGGCCGTCAAGGACCTGCACGCGGCCGGCATGTACGCCGTCGGGCGCATCGTCTGCTTCAACGACCCGAGCCTGCCCAAGCGTGAGCCCGACCGAGCCATCCACGATGGGCGGCCCAAGTACGCCGGCCAGAACAAGCCCTGGGTGTCATGGGGCACCGGCAACACCTGGCTCAACCCGTACAACAAGAAGAACCACGACCTCTACGTCCAGATGGCCAAAGAGGCCGAGTCCATGGGCTTCGACGAGGTCCAGCTCGACTACATCCGGTTCCCGGTCGACGGCGGCGTGGAGTACGCCCAGTACGAGCCCAGCACCGACGAGCTGCGTCGCTTCGTCATCCTGGACATGTTGCGCCGCATCGACGCGGCGATCTCCATCCCCCTCGGCGTCGACGTCTTCGGCCTGACCGCCATCCGTCGCGGCGATCCCACGGGCCTCGGTCAGTCGCTGACCGACTGGACGCCGCACATCGAAATCTTCTCTCCGATGCTCTACGTGAACGCCATGCCCGGCTGGCGCATGGACGTGGAGGATCGCGGCCACGTCCTGGTGAAGGGACCCTCCTATATCCTGCGTCAGCGCGTGGGGCGTGGGCCGGTGATCCGACCCTTCATGCAGGCCTTCCACAATGGCCTCGGCGAGAAGTGGAATCCGGACTTCATTGCTCAGGAGATCACGGGCGCGCGTGGCGGTGAGGCCGATGGCTTCCTGTTCTGGAACCCCGGCTCCAACTACGCGATGGTGTCGCGCGGCGTGGCCTCGGCTGCCGGACTCGGCTCGCCGTTCCCGCTCCAGGACCGCGGCAAGTTCCGCGAGCAGGTGTGGGCCAAGGGGGAGCACGATCTCTCGCCGCAGAGCGAACGCAACGACAAGGTCGGCTGGTAGTCGACGTCGGCCCTCGACCCAAGAGCGGGCTCGCCTCTCCCACTAGGCGGTCCCGCTCTTTTGCGTTGCGCGACTAGAGCGCGCCTCCAGCGCCCATCCATCCCGAAAGGGCGAGGGACTCGAAGCAACGCCAGACCGCCACCAGTGCTGCCGCATGGACGGCGGTGGCGCGGAAGACGCGGCGGCCGATCTGAAGCTCGAGCGCGACGTGGTAGCCGTTGGGCTCGTTGTACTGCAGGCAAGCGCGAAGGGTGTCGCCCTGAATGCGCTTGGAATGCGCGCACCTGCGGACGAAGTACACGAGTGCGTCTCTCGGCAGCATTTGCCGGAAGGTCACCTCGATGGCCCGGATCGGGCTTTCTTCCTTCGGCTCCACGGCATCCCCCTCAGCAGAACACTGCCTATGACTACACTGCGCTACGGGTGTGTCAACGGCTGTTTGTGCTTGTCGCGGAGGATTTTCCTGAGTGTTCCTGCGTTGGTACAGCTCGTTTCAAAGCCGTTGCCAGGAGCGTCGCAGTGTCTCATGGAGACCCGGTTGGGTCAGAAGATCAACTTTCCACCGCCGCCAGGTCCGGGCATGCCCCCACCTGGGAGTCCGCCACCGCCCTGTCCGGGTACCACGATGCGGGACATCTGCTGACGCTGCATCTCGCGGGCCTGCTCGATGAGGCGTTCCACTGCGGCCTGGACGGCCTCCGGGAACTTGTCCATGGCCTCGTTGAGGTCCTTGGCTTCGATCGGGCACTGGATGGGGAGGGGACCGCGGTCCGACATCAAGGTCGTCTCGCCCGTAAAGAGCACGGGACGGGAAGAGTCCGGCGAGCCGTCCTCCTTGATGGGCGACAACCTCCGCAGGGTAGCCACCTTGAGGTCCGTGAAGGACTCCTCTTTGTACAGATTCGCTTTGTCGACCTTCACATCACCGAAGGGGGTGTTCTCGTTTGCCATGGGCGCACTCATGCCAAATACCGGCGCGGGAATCAACGTGATGGGTGTGACCAGCGCTCAATCAAAACGCACGATCATGTAGGGTCAGCTACTTCGTTAGGGGCAAAAAAATGATACGGTGCGCCAAGTAGGTTGCCCGACCTGGGGAGCGTGTGCTTCCGGTCGGGTTTCGCGCGGGTCCAGGTCAGCGCAACTCCGCTCACCGGCGGGGAGAACCAGCAGCGTCTTTCCGTATCAGTCAGTTCGAAAAGTGTGTCGGGTCAGCCCCGCGACACGCGACACTTGCGGGGCTGGTTGAAGGATTGGGTGGATGGTCTCGAACGGCACGGTTGTGTCCACGGAACGGAGTAACGCAGCCTGGCTGATGCGACTCCTGGACGCCTGCCTGATCGGCTTCGCCCACTACCTCGCCTCCCTGCTGCGCGAAGAAGACCCGGGCGCCGATCTCTATCTGGTGGTGGCGACCCTGGTGGCGGCCGTCATCTTCAACGTCATCGGTGACGCCAACGGCCTCTACCGACCCAACCTCCGGTCGGCTTTCGGCAAGGTGGAGATCGGCAAGATCTGGACGAGCTGGGCCCTCACGCCCCCCCTGCTGCTCACCGTCGCGTTCACCTTCAAGATCAGCGACTCCTATTCGCGCGCCGTCACGCTGGTGTGGTTCATCCTCGCGCCCGTGATCCTGAGCGTGGTGCGCTACGCCACGCGGCGGGTGAACGGCGAGCTCTCACGGCGCGGCGTCGCCACGCGCTCCGTGCACATCGTGGGGGCCACCAAGATGGGGGCCCTGATCGCCCAGCGCATCATGGACGATCCGACCTCGGGCCTGCGCGTCCAGGGCTTCTTCGACGATCGCGACCCCGAGCGCCTGCACCCCATGCCCAAGGGGCTGGGTGAGTGCATGGGCAAGCTCGACGGTTTGCTCGAGCTGGCCCGCAAGGGGCAGGTGGACATCGTCTACGTGGCGCTCCCGCTGCGCGCCGAGTCCCGCATCAGCGAAATCGTGCGGCGCTTGGCCGACAGCACGGCCTCCGTGTACGTGGTGGCGGACTTCCTGGTCTTCGACTTGGTCCACGCCCAGTGGTCCAACGTGCAGGGGTTGCCGGTGGTCAGTGTGTTCGAGAGCCCGTTCTACGGGGTCAACGGCTGGCTCAAGCGCTTCGAGGACATCGTGCTCGGCTCCTTGATCATGCTGCTGATCTCGCCGGCCATGGCGCTGATCGCCCTGGGTGTGAAGTTGAGCTCGGCCGGCCCGGTGTTCTTTCGGCAGCGCCGCTATGGGCTCAACGGCGAGGAGATCCGGGTCCTCAAGTTCCGCACGATGACGGTGCTCGAGGACGGTCCCGAGGTGAAGCAGGCGGTCAAGGGAGACCAGCGCATCACGCGCTTCGGCGCCTTCCTGCGGCGCACCTCGCTCGACGAGCTACCCCAGTTCATCAACGTGCTCTCGGGGGAGATGTCCATCGTGGGTCCGCGCCCGCACGCGGTGGCACACAACGAGATGTACCGCCGGATGATCCACGGCTACATGCTGCGGCACAAGGTCAAGCCCGGCATCACGGGCTGGGCCCAGGTGAACGGCTGGCGCGGTGAGACCGACACGCTCGAGAAGATGGAGCAGCGGATCAACCACGATCTGCACTACATCCAGAACTGGGGCCTGTTGTTCGACATCAAGATCATCGTGAAGACCGTGGTCGGCACCGGGACCCGCCAAAACGCCTACTGATCGGCGGCTTTTGACGGGGCGCTCACGCGACCTCCTCGCCCGTCGCAACAAAGCTGCGCCCGGGCCCACCCCACCGTGAGGTTCGCTGCGCTCACGGGGCGCAGGGGTGGACTCCACCGCGAGGTTCGCTGCGCTCACGCCTACGCGCCTGCAACCGGATCGGGCCTTTGCGCGCCGGCGCCTCGCGCTATGTTTCGCGAGGTGATTTCATGAAGCGATTCGGACTTTGGTGCGCCGCCCTTTGCGCCGCGCTCGTCATCGGCGGCTGCATGGGGCCGCAAAAACCTCCGCGTCAACGCTTGCCGGACGCCAACACGACCACCACGCCGGTCGGGACCGAGGGCAGTTCGCCCAAGGCGCCGGCCCCCGAGGTCGTCGAGGTGCGCGTGCTGTTGGTGTCGTACGCGGGCGCCAAAGGGGCTCCGCCTACCCAAACCCGCAACAGGGAGCAGGCGCTCGAGCGTGCGCGCATGATCTCGCGCATGGCCCGCAGTGGAGATCGGCTCTCGGAGCTCGTGCGCAAGTACAGCGAGCTCCCGGGCGCGAGCACCGACTACGGGCTGTTCCGAATCCGCCCCGCGCAGCCCGGTGCCTTCGGTACGGAGGTCGGCCAGGCGGCGGTGGCGCTGCGACCGGGGGGCATCAGCGATCCGGTGGACGCCCCGCTCGGTTACTTCGTCGTCGAGCGGCGCAACGATCCTCCAGGGGGCCCGACGCGCGTGGCCGCTCGCCATATCTTGATCAGCTACAAGGGCGCGCCGCACGCGATTCCGGGGGTCACGAGGACCGAAGCCGAGGCGCGTACCATCGCGACCCAGGTCGCTCGCGACGCGAAGCAACCCGACGCCAACTGGAATGCACTCGCCGCCAAGTACACCGATGAGCCCGGTTCGAAGGAGACGGGCGGCGACCTGGGCAAGTTCGGGCGTGGGCAGATGGTGCCGGCCTTCGAGAACGCGGCGTTCGCGCTCGCCGTGGGGCAGATCAGTGACGTGGTGCAGTCGCCCTTCGGGTTCCACGTCATCATGCGCTACGAGTAGTGGTCAGTCGGCTCGCAGCAGGTCGAGCAAGGCACTCCCGTACTTCTTGATGCGCTCCTCGCCCATCCCCCAGACCCCCTGGAGATCCTCCTGTGTGCGCGGACGCGCCGCACAGAGGGCCTCCAGGGTCCGATTCTGGAAGACCTGATAGGGCTTGATGCGGCGGCGCTTGGCCTCGTTGCGACGGAAACGCTTCAGCGAGGTCTCGAGCGAGTTGGCGCGAGGGCGCGGGGCGGAGCCTTCGCTGCGGACAGGACGCACGCGCTTCCCGGCCACCCACAGGGTGGGGTACTTCTGGCCCTTGGGTTCGAGCAGACCGCGCGCGAGCAGAGTATCGATGGCCCGGAAAATGGACTCTTCCGAGGCGCTCTTGAGCGCGCCGAAGTGGGGATTTCGTTGCAGTCGCTTGCGCGTCACGTCGCGGGCATTGCTGCCGCGCAGACCGCGCATCACGTAGCGGCGCCCGAGCGGCTTGGGTAGCGCATCCACGAAGGCCACCACCAGCTCGAGGTCGCGCTCGTCGAGCTCCACCGCGGCGGCGCTGCTCTCGGCCTGGGCGCGTTTCTTGGCTTTGACCGTGGCCACCTGCCCGTGTTGGCGGTGGGCGGCGAGCTGCGCGCTGACCGCGGTCGAGTCCGCGCACACGTCGCAGTTGCCACATTCGCCGCTGGCGAGCTCTCCGAAGTGCTGGGCCATCTCGCGCTGACGGCAGCCGAGCCCGACCGCGTAGCGCTCGAGCGCCTCGAACCCGAGCAAGCTACCGGGCGCTGGCGCGGGACCGCGTAGCTTCTCGTGCACGCGTCGATCCGCCTCGGAGTAGGCGAGCCAGCATTCGGCGTCGGCACCGCCGCGCCCGGCGCGCCCTGCCTGTTGGACATAGGCCTCGAGACTCGCTGGCGATTCCACGTGGATGACCACGCTCACGTCCGGCATGTCCACGCCCATGCCGAAGGCGCTGGTGGCGACCAACACGGGCGTGGTGCCGGCGGCGAACAGCGCGGCGGCCCGTGCCCGCGCCGAGTCGCGGCGCCCCGCGTGGTAGTAACCTGCGCGGATGCCGGCCTTGCGCAGCGCGCGCTGTACTGCCTCCGCTCGCTTGCGGGTGGCCGCAAACACGAGCGCACGTCGGGTGGCTTTGCGGGCAGCAAAGCCCAGTTCTGCCAGCTTCTCAATGACCCAGCGGGTGCGTGTCTGATCGCTGTCGAGGAGCTTGACCCTGAAGCTCAGGTTGGCTCGGCGGAGTGCACCGCGGATCACCTCGGGTTGCTGGAGCGCGAGTGAAGCCTCGATGTCCTGCGCTACGCGTTGGGTGGCAGTGGCGGTGAGCGCCATGAGGGGCAAACCAAGCGTGTGCTTGAGCCAGCCGAGCTCCCGATACTCGGGGCGAAAATCGTGGCCCCATTCGCTGATGCAGTGGGCCTCGTCGATCACCGCGCGGGCCAACCCGGCGCGCTCGAGTTGGGCTCGAAAGCGCGCGTTCTTGAGGCGCTCTGGGCTCGCGTAGACCAGCTCCTGTTCACTCAGGCGCGCGAGCTCCCGGGACTGCTCCTTCCACGGGATGCCCGAGTGCAGCGCGACCGCGCGCACGCCGCGCGCGCGAAGCGTGGACACCTGATCGTCCATCAGGGCCATCAAGGGGCTCACCACCAAGGTCGGTCCCTGGCCTTGTCGGGCCAGGGTCACCGCGGGCACCTGGTAACACAGGGACTTGCCTGCCCCGGTTGGAAGCAGCACCAGCACGTCGCGACCCAGGAGGAAGCTCTCCACGGCGTGCGCCTGGCCCCAACGAAACTCCTGCAGCCCAAACACGCTCGCGAGTACGGAAAGCGGCGACGGCACGGGCCGACTCTATCATCGGCGTCCGGGGTTCGCCGGATTCACGGTGCGCGGTCGCGCCTGGTTAGCGACCCAGAAACGCAAAAACGCGCGCCCGTATGCGAGGCGCGCGTTTCGAAAGCCGGGTCGAGCGACGACCCGAGTCGTCAGACCTGCACGTGGCGGCGCATCTTGCCGAGCGCCTGCTCCTGCAGCTGACGGATGCGCTCGCGGGAAAGGTTGTACTTGTCCCCGATCTCCTTGAGCGTGAGCTCGTCCTCGTTGTCGAGGCCGAAGCGCCAACGCACGATGCGCGCTTCCATGGGGGTCAAGGTCTTCATGAGCTGCTGCAGCTGCTCACTCCAGGTCTTGGTCTCCAGGTCTTCGTGGGGCGAGGGAGTGTCCTCCGCCGGAATGAAATCGATGAAGCGACGACCGTCCTCGTCGCCCACGTTGCGGTCGAGCGAGAAGGGGGCCACCGGCGTGCTCTGCTGGAGCTGCTTGAGCTTGTCGGCGCTGACGCCGGTCTCCTTCTCGATTTCCTCCGGGGTCGCCTCGCGGCCCGTCTGGGCCTCGATGGCGCGCGCCACGCGGGCCACGCGCTGGTAGGTATCGAGCATGTGCACGGGCACGCGCACCACGCGCGCCTTGTCGGCCAGGGCGCGGTTGATGGCGTGACGGATCCACCACGAGGCGTAGGTGCTGAAGCGGTAGCCGCGCGTGTGGTCGAAGCGCTCCACACCCTTGAGCAAGCCGAAGTTGCCCTCCTGGATGAGGTCGATGAGCGGCATGCGGCCGTGGTTGTAGCGGCGCGCGATGGAGACCACGAGGCGCAGGTTCGCGGTGACGAAGCGGTTCTTGGCCGCCTGCTGGGCGCGCTGGGCGGCCCGCACATCGTTCAGGTACTTGCGGAAGGCCACCGTGACCTGGAACTCGCCCACCACCATGTCGCGTTCGGCGGTGTGCGTACCGGCGAGGCGCTCCACGGCCTTCTGCGACTCGGCGACGAAGATGCGGTCGGCATCGAGCTCGCGCAGCTTGAGCGAGAGGGCGTCGGCCGTCTCGTCCCAGCGCTTTTGATCGGTCTTCGCGAGGGCCTTCTTGGGGGCCTTGGCCAGCTTGCGCAGCGTGGCCACCTCGGGGGGCAGCTCCTCCAAGTGCAGCTCGAGCACGCGCGAGACGGTCTCGAAAGCAGGCAGGTGCGAGAACAGCGCGCGCCAGTAGGCGACCTCGAGCTGGTGGATGCGACGGGCCGCCTCGAGCTCCTCGTCAGGCGAGAGCACGCGGTGGTTGGCCATCTCGCGGAAGTAGCGGCCGAGCATGGAGCGATCGTTGCGCTCCAGGTCACCGATGGCCTTCGCGGTCTCCTTCTCCACCTCTTCGAGGTCCTCGGCGCTCGGCTCGTCGCGAGGCTCGCCATCCATGCGCTCCTCGTCGGCCTCGGCGGGGGCCGCGGCCGCGGGGGCCTTGTCGTCGGCAGCAGCCACAACAGCCTTCTCCTGGACCTTCGCGCTCGTCTTGCCGGCCTTGGCGACGGCGGGGGCCTTGCCGGCCTTCTCGGGGGCCTTGGCAGCAGGCGCTACCGGCTCGGCCTTGGCGGCCGGCTTGGACTCGGCCTTGGCAGCCGTGGGCTTCTCAATCATGCGCACGCGACTCACCGGTTCCGCCTTGGCTTCCGTGGCCTTGGTGGCCGGCTTGGCCATCACCCTGCTAGCGGGCTCGGCGGGCCCCTTGGGGGCCTCGGCCTTGGCGGTCGGCCGCGAGGAAGCAGCGGAAGAACGAGAGACCTGCTTCCCGCGAGCACTCGGCTTTTGCGCGCGCATTTCCATCGACACGAGCTCCTTGCGCCGCTTGGCGCAGGCAGAATGAGAGCGTCCAGCGGGGGTTCAACTCCGAGGACGTGCGTTTCGTTCCAAGCTTTCCAACCAATCGTATTTGCCGCGTCGCGAGCGAACGTACCCGGCCTGGTCCAGGTCACGCGGTCAATAGATGGTTGGTGGGCCCCCCAGCGGGGTCCGTTACATGAGGCCTCCGGGCCCCGTTTGAGGCGACAGGATGAAGGCCAAGGGGCCCCCTTGCGCAAGCAAAATCATCCGGTCGCGCGGATTTTCTACGCCCAAAAACCTTCGGGGTCGAGTCCTCATTCCCGATTTGGACCAAATGCGTCGAGCAATGCGCTAACCCAGCTCCGGAGAAGGGTCCTACTCGGACGGGACCCCTGTACCTCAACTCCCCGAAAGGAGACGCTTTACCAGCTCGCTCAGGGCCTTCCCGTCGACCCCGCTGAGGCGCTCTTTGGCCGCTTGCATCACCCGTCCCATGTCCTTAGGTGAGCTGGCGCCTAGCTCGCTGATTACAGCTCGAACGGTGCTCTCCACCACAGATGCATCGGGAGCGGCAGGCAAATATTGTTCGAGAATGTCCTTCTCGAGACGTTCCTTTTCCGCCAAATCCGAACGACCGCCCTGTTCGTACTGTTCGATGGCTTCCACTCTCTGCTTGCGTAGTCCGCGCACCAATTCTGCGATGCCGGCGTCGTCGACCTCCTTTTGGGAGTCTGCTTCGCGCAAGGTGATGGCCGCTTTGATCGAACGCAGGGCGTCGAGCTGAACGGTGTTCTTGGCGCGCATGGCGGCCTTGAGGTCCTCGGCGAGTTTGGCTTTCAGGCTCATGACGGTTTCCTACTTTGCTCCTGCGACCGGGTGGGTGCCCGGGTCCGCCTCGACCAGGCCAGACCAGAGTCCCTCGGCGCCGCCTCGGCGCGCGCGTGCGCCCAGGAAGAGCGCGAACACCCGCTCGGGTCCGAACTCGGCACGATAGCTCAGCAAGCGCTGCGTGTAGCGGTGCAATCGATGTTCGCGTGTGAAGCCGATGGCCGCGTGCACGGCATGGCCGACCTCGGCGGCTCGGCGTGCGGTGGTGCCGGCCTGGAGCTTGGCCGCCGCGATGGCCTGGCCTGCCCCGGTGATAGCGAGCAGGCCGTGAGCATCCAATGCCGCACAGGCCACATCGACCGCCAGGTTCGCCGCTGCGACTTCGCAGGCGAGCTCGGCCAGCTTGTGCTGCACCGCTTGAAAGGTCCCGATGGAGCGCCCGAACTGGACCCGGGTCTGCGCGTGTTCGAGGCAGCTCGCCAATACCTGCTCGGCGAGCGCCGCTATTTGCACGGAACGCCCCAGCGCGCCGAGGAAAAACAGCTCGCTCACCTCCCCAGAGGTCTGCATTCGAAAGCAGACCGGAGCTCCGGCGATCGAAAGCGCGTCACGGGGCTCGTAGGCCAGGTTCAGCCCGGCTCGCGCCTCCACGCCACGGATCTCCATGAGCACGAGTTCGCGCCGACGCTCTTCCGAATAGGCCTCGACCCAAAGTTGGGCGGCCACCGCCGCGTGAGGAACGAAGTTCGCTTGGCCGCGTACACCGCTTTCGCCCACCACCAAATCGCTCGCCCGTGGGTCGGCCAACGTGACCAGCTGATCATCCATCGCGATGCCCAGCTGTGCGGCGACATAGCTGGCCATCAGTTGCTCGGTGAACGGGATGGCGACGGCGCGCTCGCTCGCGCAACGAATGAGTTCTGCCCCCTCCGACCAGCTGCTCAAGCCCTGCTGAAAGGGTGTCAGCAGGCCCGCTTGGCGTAGTTGTTCCCAGCTCGCGCCGCGTGGGTCGTCGTGCTCCGCGTGGTCGAGGATCTTGCCGAGGGTACCGCGCAGGATGTCGATCATCGCAGGAGCTCCTTGGCGATGATGCCGCGCAGGATTTCGCGGGTGCCACCCCGCAAGGAGTAGGACGGAGCGAGCTGGCTGATGACCGCGTGCACCTGCATCAGGGTGTCGCCTCCCTCCAGCATTGCAGGGGTGCCGAGCACGTCGTGGATGGCCTGGGGGAGAGCTTGTTCGAAGCTGGTTCCCAGCTCTTTCACGATGGCCGCCTGGACGCCGACTTCTTCGCCACGGCTCAGGCGTGCCGCGACCGACAGCGACATCTGGCGCAGCACCGACAGCCGACCGCACAGGCTCCCGAGCAGAAGCTCTTGCTCGGGCTCGCTCGCAACCGTGGCGAGTTGCCGTAGCAGCTCGAAGCTCGACAGGATGCGCTCGGGACCGCTGCGCTCGAGCCCGAGCTCAGCCACCACCTGCTGCCAGCCCGCTCCCGCGCTGCCGATCAAGCGCTCCTCAGGGACGAAGGCCTCCTCGAAGGTGACTTCGCCGAAGTGATCGTGTCCAAGCAGGTCCAACACCGGCCTCACGGTGATGCCAGGGCAATCCAGATCGATCAGCAGTTGCGACAGGCCCGCGTGCTTCTGTGGAAGTCCGCTCTGGGTCCGCACGAGGGCGATCATGTGGGGAGAGCGGGTGACGTGGGTGCCCCAGAGCTTGGTGCCGTTGACTATGAAGCCGCCCGGGACGCGCACCGCGCTGGTGCGCACCGACGCCAGGTCCGAGCCTGTGTCGGGTTCACTCATGCCGATGCAGAAGTAGGCCTCACCGCGCGCGATGCGAGGCAGGAAGGTGCGCTTGAGGTGCTCGCTCCCAAAGCGCAGCAAGAGCGGACCACTCTGACGGTCTGCCATCCAGTGGGCCGCCACCGGGGCTCCCGCCGCCAGCAGTTCCTCGATCACGACGTAGCGCTCGAGGGCGCTCATGCCGCGTCCACCGTAGGCCTCGGGGAAGGTCATGCCCAGAAAGCCATGGCCGCCCAGTTTGCGACTGAAGGCGGCGTCGAAGGCGGTCCAGCTCAGGGCGCGCTGTGCAGCCGAGCGCTCGGGCAAGTGTTCACGTAGGAACGCGCGAATCTCCTCGCGAACGCGGTGACAGCTCGGCGGCAGTTCGGCGTGCGCGAAGCGCAGGGCTTGCATGGGCCGAGCTATACCACTCGGGTCACTTGGCGGCGGCTTTGGCCGGGGGAGCGCTGGCGCTCGGCGGTTGAACCGAGGGGGCGCTCGGAGCGGGCGGCGACGGAGCGGCGGGCGCGGCCGCAGCTGCCGGTGCGGCGTGGACGGGCGCAACTGCGGGCGCCTGGGCCGTCGTGGGCGCGGGGGCAGAGGCTGCAGCGGGAGCCACGGGAACTGCGGACGCCGCATGGGTGGGATGCCCCGCCGGCACCGGAGCGGGCGCAGCAGCAGGGGTTGGCTTGGCTTCCTTGGCCACGTCATGGGCGCGCTTGCGCAGGGCCCGCAACATCATGACCTGGCTGGCGGCAGCCAGGCCGTGGCCCATCGCCGGGTCCATGGCGGCAATCTTTTCGATCAACCAGGTGGTCTTGGTGATGTCGAAGGTGGAGTAACCGAGCACCACCGCTTCCCCGCCTGGCAATGTGGGCGTCTCGAAGCGCCACTTGCCCCCCTTGAGAGCACCGTCGACTGCATCGATGGAAAGCGTCTGGCCCTGGTCATTCATCAACATGACCCCCGAAGTCCCGATCAAAGGCAGGCTGATGCCCCACTCGAAGGTCTTTTGGGTGCCTTCGCGCTTGGTGACGCGCGTATAGCTGCCCGGGACCAGGGCTTTGCCGAAGGTCTCTGGCTCGGTCATCACCGGTCGGATGGCGGCCGGGGTCATCCCGGTGCGCCCGAGGATGGTCAGCTTGCCGAGTCCGCTCGGGGTGAGCTCCATCATTAACAGATCCGCACGAGCCATCAGCTTCTTGAGCTTGTTCAGATCGTAGCTAGGAGCCTCGAACACGCTCTTGGCCAGCGTGGTGGGGGCGCGCCCTTCGCGGCGCTCGGCCTCGCGCTTGGTGCCGAGCACCATCACGTAGCAGAGGGCCAGGTTGACGGAGCGGTTGACGCTCTTCGCCGCGGCCTCGAGCTGCTTCATCACGAAGTTCGCCTCGCGCATGTCCACTCGCATCGCGAGCATCAACAGGCTGCGCTTCTCGCCGGCCGGGAACACGCGCCAAAGCAAGCGGCCTTCCCCCAGCTGTCCGCGCTCGCTCTTCACGCTGATGCGGTGACCGAGCTCCGGATGACCGGCGGGCGGGGGAAACGAAGTCATCCGGTTCTCCCCCTCGAGGAACAGGACCCCGGTCTGCCAGGTCCACTTGTAGGCGGTCTGGGTCTGGTTCTGGGAGAGCACCTCGACGTGGTCGAGGGTCTTCATGAACTTCGGGTATTCCTTGGGGTTCGAGATGATATTGGCCACCGCCGCTGCGGGCGCATCGACGTACGTGGCCACCAGCACAGCCGGTAACGTCTCGTCCTTGACCAGCTCCACCAGCGCCACGGGACCCCGCTCGAGCATCGGCGCGAGCAGGGCGCGCTCTTCTTCGTCGAGTGCGTCGAGACGCTGATTGAGCGCTTCTGCCGGGGTGTCGTCCGCCCGGGCCGAACGAGCGGCGCCGAGGCCGATGAGGAGGCTCAGGCAGGTGACCATCCATGCAATTCGTTTCACGATTGTCTTGACCCCCGAATCGCTTCCGATCTTCAAGGTAGCTCGAATGCTGCCTGCGGAGCGCTGCTCATGGTGCTGAGACTCGAGCAGGCACGCTTGACCGGATGGGCCCACTCAACCAAACCTGTCCCCATTAGAGGCCAGAACCATGAAGATTTTCATCGATAGCGGTGACCTGAACGAGATTCGCGACGCCGCAGCCATGGGCGTGGTGGACGGCGTGACCACCAATCCCACCTTGGTCGCCAAAGCCGGACGTCCGCTTCCCGCGTTGATTGCCGAAATCTGCGAAATCATCGACGGCCCCATCAGCGCCGAAGTGATCGCCACCGACGTCGAGGGAATCCTCCGTGAGGGGCGTGCGCTGGCCAAGATTCACAAGAACGTCGTGGTCAAGGTGCCGCTGATCGCCGACGGCATCAAGGCGGTGAAGGTCTTTACCCAGGAGGGCATCAAGACCAACGTCACCCTGTGTTTCAGCGCGACCCAGGGCTTGCTCGCGGCCAAGGCCGGCGCCACGTACATCAGCCCGTTCATCGGCCGCGTCGACGACATCGCGGGCGACGGCATGATGCTGATCAAGCAGCTGGTGCAGATCTACAAGAACTACGACTTCAAGACCCAGGTGCTGGCGGCCAGCATCCGCCACCCGATGCACGTGGTGGACGCCGCCATGGTCGGGGCCCACGTCGGGACCCTGCCGCACAAGGTGATCTTGCAGCTCCTGCAGCACCCGCTCACCAAGAGTGGTCTGGAGCAGTTCCTGGCTGACGCCAAGAAGATCCCGCAGGGCTGAGGCACTCCTCTGCTTTCTCTCTGGCTGCGATCTTGGGGCGTGCGATTCGGCGGCACCCGGGTGCTCCTTCTGGGGGCCATCACCTGGGTGCTGGCGGCTTGCCTGTCGAGCACCTCTGCGCAGGCCCAACCCCTGGTGCATGGGGCGGTCGACGGGCGTGCGTTGATCGAGACCTCGGGCCGCTATGGCGGGGCCATCACCGCAGACCTCTGGTGGGGGAAAGCGCTGCTCAAGGCGGGCCTCGCCGCCGGCGTCGGTGCGGTATCGAATCGCCGCGACGCGAGTTCGCGGGTGTTCACCCCGCTCGGGCTGTCGCTCTCGCTGGCGCCCAAGGCCCCTGACACGAGTGGCCCCCTGGCCACCCTGCGCCTCGGCTTTGCTCCCGGCGCTCAAAAGGGCGGCTTCGTCGTGGCGGGCTGGGCCAGCTGTGCCCTGGGCTACCGATTCTCCCTGGGTGAGGGGGCGAGCCTGCGGCTCGGGGCCGACGCGTGGTTCCTGATTGGGAAGCAAGGCGGCGTGTTTTTCGGTCCATTCCTGGGCCTAGGCTTCTAGCTCCCTTTCGCTGTAGAGTGCGCGCCTGTTGGGCTTTCTTTTGTCCGCGGGATCGTGAGGTTTTCGATGTGGCGCAGCGCACCGAGGAAGGGTGCCCGTCTGGGGTCTGCTCGCGATGGCTTCACTGTCTTGGCTTGCGTGGTGTCCCTGGTGGGGCTCTCGGCATGTAAGCCGGAGTTCGAACCGCTGAGCGATGAACGATCGGCCCGCGGTAGCCTCGGCGAAGAGGTCTACAAGGCCTTGTGCCGCCGCGTTGCTGGCACCGAGATGCCCGACGATCTCGACGGACGCGAGACCGAGGTGCTGTGCTTGCACTCCGCGAGCGAGGCCGAGCAAGAGCTCGCCAATCGCCCCGGGGCGTTTCCTCCGCGCCTGGTGGCGCTGGCGCAGCGCCGTGCGCGCATCGTGCGGGCTGTCGACGACACGTTGCCGGTGGGAGTAGGGGACGAGCTCGAGCTCTTGATGCGCCAGCTCTTGCCCTTCTACGACCCGCCTGAGGAGCGCATCCAAAACAACACGCGCGCTTTCGCCGCGTTGCTGCGCAAGATCGCGGCTGACTCGAACGCGCTCGAAGCGCTGCAGCGCGTGGCGCGCGACGGCATGCTGTCTCGCGAGGGCTCCTTCGGCCTTTACCGGGGGCTCCTCTCGTACGACGAGTTGAATGGACTGTTTTCGGCGCTCTTGCCGGTGCTCACCCAGGACGCCTCGGTGCGGCCCTACTTCGAAACCACGCTGGTGGGCATGGCGCTCGAGCTCGCGACGAGTGAGCTCGACGATGCACCCGACTCCGACACGCGTCTGATGAAGGACCTGTTGTCGCGCACGCATCCCGAGTTCGGCTCGGGACGCGCGCTGTTCGTGACCAAGCGCGACGTGCGGGGCATGCCGCTGCCGACGGCCGTGGACGGTCAGGCGGTGCCGTTTCCGTTCGTGGACGAGGATCGCGATGGCCTGGCCGACGTGGCAGGCGCGGAATTCGTGGTGGACGGACGCTTTGGGCGCGACTTGCCCGAGCCTTTTGCGGAGATTTCGGAGCAAGGCGTCGCGCGCGACGAGGCCGGACGCGCCTGCGCGCTGCAAGCGGATGGCACGCCGGAATGCGCGCGTACGCTCTATCAGACCCAGGACGCCGACCTGACCATGCTGTCGGGCGCGCTGCGGGAAGCGGCCAAGCTATTCGATGGACAGTCGCAGACTGCTGTCCACGTTGCGCGATTGGTGCCGGCGATCTTCGGCGATCGCGTCGAGCATCCCGAGGTCTATGGCAAGGCCACCCTCAAGTATTCGGCGCCCGACACGTCCAAGAGTCCCATCGTGGACCTGGTCCATGCTTCCACCGCCGTGCTCGATCGGCCGCTTTACGAGCAGTCTCTGGAGCTGACCCAGACCCTGGTCGACGAGCACGAAGCGGTCTTGGTGGAGGCGCTGAATCCGCTGCTCGCCCTGGAGCGTCGCACGCGCACGCAGGGCGACGCCTACCCAGGGGCCAAGCTCGCGAAGGACAGCACCTTCTGGGACCAGCTCTTGTTCGAGGCCGAGCGCATCAGCAGGCGCCGCAAGACGGCCGACGGTCCGACGCTGCTGGAGCTCTTGCTGCGCGGGGCTCTGGGCTACGCGCGCAATCCCTCCAACGGTGGGGTAGTGGAGCGTGTGATCGACCCCAACGTGCTCAAGCACCAGGGCGCGTTGATCGCCACGCTGATGCGCTACAAGGACGAATGGCGCAACAACCCGCTCGGCGAGTCCAAGCGTGCGCCGAGCGACCCGCGTACCATTGGTAGCTTCCGGATCCCGGTGGATCGCAGTCCCGGCGCCAAGGATTCGCCCGCGACCTGTGGCAAAGACGGCTGCGGTGGCGTAATCGACGGCTCGCCCTTCGAGCGCTGGAAGACCTCGCCTACCCAGAACTGCATGGTCCAGCGCGAGGGCCGTCCGGTGACGGGCAAGGACTGCGGTGCTCCTTCGAACCAGAGCATCCTGCAGCGCTCCATGGGATTGATTTGGGAGATGGCCGGGCGCTCCCAGTGCAACAAGGCCATCAGCCTCGGCGACTTGCTCGACTTCGCGGTGCTCAAGGACCCCTGTCAGAACCTTGAGTCCAGCCTCTGCACGCCGGGGAACAACGATTGCGCATGTGCCGTGGATGCCGATTGCAAGGCCATTTTCGGGGGCAATGACTTCGCCTGCGACACGAGCGCCAACCGGTGCATCGCCAAAGCCGAGTCTGACAGCTGCAAGGCGCTCAAGCAGCAGCAGCGGGCAGACCGGCAGAAGCAGATCGACAACGCCGAGAACAAGGTCTTCAAGGACTACGCCTGCCCCAAGGACCAGCCGGCCGCCTTCTGCAACGGCATGGCCGACGCAGACAAGTACCCGGCCGCCTTCTACGACCCCGACGGCCCCGTCAACGGCGTGCCCTCGACGCTGTTGGAATGCCACCTGATCAACCTGCCCGACGTCGGGCGCTCGTTCGGTCGCGCACTGAGCCACGAGTTCACCATCGACATCCCGAACCCGTGGATGAAGCGCTACCTCACCGACGTCGCCCTGGCCAAGAACCCGGGGCGGCCCGATTGCGCGAATGACTTCCGCATCACGAACCCGTACGAGGACCCGGGCTGTGTGACGAGCTCGGCCAAGCTCTCGCGCGAGGTCTACACGGAGATGACCTACGAGCGCGTGCACGAGCTCGGGCAGCTGATCGCGTGGCTCATGGACGACTCCTCGCTGTTCACCAACAGCAAGGACAGTCAGGAGCTGCGACCGGAGGTGGCGGCGCTCACGCGCGTGTTGTTCGCGCCGCCCGGCAGCAGCAGCTTCCTGATGTTCGATCCGCTGTTGATCCGCGGTGCACCGGCGGCCTGCCAGCCCGGTGGCAACATCCCCGAGTGCACGCTCGACGACAGCATGGGCAAGCTCGGTGAGACCTGCTGCATCGCCGACCTCAAGGCGCCCCCGTTCCGCTACCGACTGGACACCTACTATGGGGCCACGTCGTTCGCCTGGGAGCACCCCGTGACCTTCACGGACGGCACCCAGCTCTCCTTGCTCGACGCCATGAAGACGCTGGCCGACGGTGTGAACCGCACGGACTTCGAGCTCGGGGTGGACGACCCCAAGAACTTCGAGGGCACCGACTTCCTCTTCTCCACGCTCGGCCAGGTGGTGGGACAGCACTACGACTCACCGGGGAATCCACTCGCGCAGAACACGGCTCCCAACGGGCCCTTCTACCGCAGTCTCACCAACATCGTGAGCTACGAGGACCTGATGGCGGACGCGCTGGACGACGGTTCCCTCGACGTCAATCAGCCAGCTCCCCACGAAGGCACCCTGTTCGACGGCGCGAACTTGCCGAGCGGGCCCAACCGGCAGCTGGGACTGATCTACCACTCCTATCCGCTGCTCGAGCTGTTCGAGACCTTGCAGGTAGGTGGCACCGACGCGCTGAGCTTCAGCGCCAAACTCGGCGAGCTGCTCTTGAACCCGCACGCGTCGTGCGCGCCAGACGGCGGCGACCTGCGCGTGATCGACGGCAAGGGCGCCTGCGACGCGCTGGCTTCCGGGGTCACGCCGAGCCCGGATCGCTGCGACGGGGCCGCCGCCCGCCCCGAGGGCTATCGCAAGCCGCTCACCTATCGTGATGGGCGCGCCACCATCTGCTGGAACGACGGCACCTGCTTCGACAAGCCGGGCGACTGCCGCTGGGCCAGCCCGCTCTATCTGGCGCTCGATGCGCTCGGGGGCATCGACGACCGTATCGGCGATAGCACCACGCTCAACGACGCTTTCGACGGCGCGCGCGCGGGCCTCTTCGATACGTACTTCTCGACGGACGACGCACAGCTCAAAGATCGGCGCCTGCGGGCCTTGCTCCTGGTGGGACTCGGCTACGTGCGCGAGCGCTGGGCCAAGGAAGCCGCCGCAGGGACCCTCGCGACGCTCGGGCCGGAGACGGTGCAGGACACCGTGGACCTCATCGAAGGGCCGGTGTTCGCGGGCGGCCTCGGGGTCGTGGAGCAGCTGAGTGCCAACGAACAGGCCACCGCCGCGCTGAACCGCTACGTGAACGCCGTGTTGGGCGGCGGGCAGAGCGACGCCCAGGTGCGCGCGCTGGTCGCTACCTTCGCCGACGTGCTCGAGCTGTTGCCGGGCGATCAAAACGTGCTCGCCCTGATGCACGTGATGGCCTCGAGCGTCCTCGCGAACCCGGACGCCATCGTGGCCAGCGGCTGGCCCCAGAAGGCCGACGGCAGCGTGAGCTCGCCGACCGAGGTGCTGCAGAGCGGCATGATCTGGCGCAGCCTGGACCTCATGCGAGAGGTCTCGAACAAGGACTCGCGTCGCGTGCTCGATCGCGTGTTGAACAACGTGGTGGCGCTGCCGGGTTATGGGACGAGCGAAGAACGCGCGGCTCCCATGGTGGAGCTCTACGACGTGCTGCTGGCGATCAACCGACCCGTCCCTGGCGCGCACGGTAGTCTGAGCAGCCAAGATTGGGCTCAGGTGTTCAACAGCATCGCGGACGTGATGCTCGACGAGCGCCGTGGGTTCGAGCGTCTCTACGAGATCGTGCAGTGCCGCAACGGCTCCACCGACAAGGTGAAGTGCGAGTGATGGCGATCTAGCATCAGCCCTTGAGCGCGTTCAGCACGGCCGCCACCAGGCCCAATACGATGGCCACCAGCGTCGCGCGCACGAGCATGCTCTTACGCTTGCGGCTGGCCTCGAGGCTCGCGGCCTCGGCGTCGAGGTCGTGGGTGAGCGCGTCGCGCATGGCGGCTCGCTCGATGCGGCCGGTCTCGTTCTCGCGGGTCCACAGTTCCGGGCGCTGGTCGATGCGCGGCGATAGTTTGGCGTCGGCGCACAGGTCGCTCACGTAGCCGCCGACCTCGCGGGCCTTCACTGCGGTGCCCTCCGAGATGAGGAAGCGCTCCAGGGCGGACTGCAGCTCGAGTGCCGTGCCGTAGCGCTGGTCGCGGTTCTTCTCGAGGGCCTTGGCGATCACGTCGTCGAGACCGCGCGGCACGCCCCGGCGGTACACGCTGGCGCGGGGGGCCGGATCGTCGGAGACGATGGCGCCCATGGTCTCGTACTCACTCGAGCGATGAAAGAGCGCCAGCCCGGTGACGGCCTCGTACATGCAGGCACCGAGCGAGAACACATCGGCACGGCCGTCGAGTTCGAGTCCCTGGTACTGTTCGGGTGACATATAGGCGAACTTGCCCTTGAGCATGCCGGCCTCCGTGCGCACCCGCTGGGAGGCGGCCTTGGCGACTCCGAAGTCCAGCAGCTTCACCTTGCCGTCGAAGCTCACCATGATGTTGTCGGGCGTGACGTCGCGGTGCACCAGGCGCAGGGGCTCGCCCTCGCCGCCTACGGCGTTGTGGGCATAGTGCAGGGCGTCGGCGATCTCCGCCGCGACGCGGGCCACCACGTTCGGCGGCAGTCCCGACTCGTTGCGCTCGAACAGGCGCTTGTGCATCTGGGTGATGGAGACCCCCTGCACCCACTCCATGGCGATGAAGTACTCCCCGTCTTGCTCGCCGAACTCGTAGATGGTGCACAGATTCGGATGGTTCAGGCCCATCGCGAGCTCGGCCTCGTGCAGGAACATCTCCACGAAGCGGGGATCGTCAGCCACGTGCGGCAGGATGCGCTTGACCACCACGGCGCGCGTTCCGCGTCCCGGGCCGCGTTCACGCGCGAGGAAAATTTCCGCCATACCACCGAGGGCCAGACGACCGAGGATCTCGAAGCGACCGAAGTTCGCGATGGCTGGGAGTGACAGGGGCGAGATGGACACGAGGCGAGGCTCGATTGTACGCCGGTCAGCGGACCGTGTGGGGAGCGAGGAGGACTATGTGCCGAAATTTGGCGACGCCGATCCAGGTGTGCGTAGGGTCCGGGTACGACGCTGAACAGGATTGTAGGCGCGAGTGACGACGAGGAGGCCGAGATGGTGGCGCGGGCAGAGGCAGAGCTGGGTCTAGAGGACGAGACCGTGAAGACGGAGGCAGAGCTGCTCGACGTGCTCTACGAAGTGCTGGCTCAGGGTGTTCCGGCCGGTAGCAAGCTTACGAGCGCGGACGTGGAGCGCTTCCTCCACGAGCACGCGCGCAGCCGCAAGAGCTCGGCCGAGATGCTGGCTTTCTTCGAGCAGCACGGCCTGCCGACCAGCGCCGGGGACTACGGCGCGGACCCCGAGCTCAGCCAGCTAGCCAGCGGCCTGCACCGCGAGCGCATGGTGTCGCCGGTGTCTCCTCTGGACGCCGACTTCGGTGCCCTCTCGGATGCGCGGGCTTCCGCCGGGCCGATGGACCTCAACCCGCCCCACGAGAGCGGACCCGTACGCAAGGCCCTGCCCGCGACCGACCGGGTCGGTGACCAGGCCGGCGCCATCGAAGACGGCTCGACGGTGCGTGCCCGCGTGGGCGCGCCCGCCAAGGCTCAGCGCGGGCTCCTGATCGCCATGGCCGTGGTGGCCCTCGGGTCCCTGGTGGGCTTCGCCCTCAGCTTCAAACACGAGACCGACCTGGAGGATGAGCTCAAGCGCGCCCATCTCCAACTGCGTGCCACCGACTATGCTTTGTCAGCTCTCGAACAACGCGCCGAGGGGCTGCGCGGTGCACTGACCCAGAGCGAAGCCGAGCGGGCAGCCCTGGCCGGTCGCTTCGACAGCTTCGCCGCCGAGACGCGGCGTGAGCACGAGGCCGAGGAGGAAGTCCTCAAGCGCATGCTGGGCAAGCGTTACGAAGCGCTGCGCACGCAGGCGCTGGCCGCCCCCTCGACGTCGGCCGGCACGCCCAGCACACCCTGAACATCCGGGCGAACCGCTTTGGCTGAAGTTCACCGTCGCGCTAGTCTCAGCGGGTGACGGTTCCTTTTCCTGAGACCTATCAAACCGACGCTGGTGTCCGCGTTCGTCGGGTGATCGAAGATATCGACGGGACACGCAGCATCGAACAGCTCGCGACGGACCTCGACGTTCGCCGCGGGGCGCTGCTTACTTCGAGCTACGAGTACCCCGGCCGTTACACCCGTTGGGATCTCGGGTTCGTGGACCCACCGCTGATGTTGTGGGCCAAGGAGCGCGAGGTCTGGATCGAGGCGCTCAACGCACGCGGCGAGGTGCTGCTGCCCGCCTGCGAGCGCGCCTTGCGCGACCTCCCGGCCATCGCCGCCATCGAGCGGCAGAGCAGCGCCAAGCTGCGCGTGCAGGTGGTGGAGCCCAGCGGCACGTTCACGGAGGAGCAGCGCACGCGTTTGCCCAGCGTGTTCAGCGTCCTGCGTGCCCTCTTGGCAGCCTTCCACAGCACCCGCGATAGCCACCTGGGTCTCTACGGGGCCTTCGGCTACGACCTCACGTTCCAGTTCGACCCCGTCCGACGCAAGCTGCAGCGTCCGGCCGACCACCGCGATCTCGTGCTCTTCGTGCCCGACGAGCTCTACGTGGTCGACCACATGCGCGAGACCGCCCAGCTCATCCGCTACGACTTCGAGGTGGATGGGCGCTCGACCGTGGGCTTGCCGCGCACCGGTCCGCGTGAGGCCTATCAGGCCGCGGGCTCCGTGGAGCGCGAGTGCGACCACGAGCTCGGCCAGTACGAACAGGTGGTCGGCAAGGCCAAGGAGGCCTTCGCGCGCGGCGACTTGTTCGAGGTGGTCCCGGGACAGACCTTCTTCCGCGCCTGCAAGAAGCGCCCGAGCCAGGTCTTTCGCAGGCTGCGCAAGACCAACCCGGCGCCCTACGGCTTCTTCGTCAACCTGGGCAACGCAGAGTATCTGGTGGGCGCCTCGCCCGAGATGTTCGTGCGGGTCAACGGGGAGCGCGTGGAGACGTGCCCCATCTCGGGCACCATCGCTCGTGGTGGCGATGCCATCGCCGACGCGCGCCAGATCCTGGCCCTGTTGAACTCCCCCAAGGAGGCGTCCGAGCTCACCATGTGCACGGACGTGGACCGCAACGATAAGTCGCGCGTCTGCCGCCCCGAGAGCGTGCGCGTGATCGGGCGCCGGCAAATCGAGATGTACTCCAAGCTGATTCACACGGTGGATCACGTGGAGGGCATGTTGCGACCCGGCTACGACGCGCTCGACGCCTTCGTCACGCACACCTGGGCGGTCACCGTCACGGGGGCGCCGAAGCTGTGGGCCATGCAGTTCATCGAGGACCACGAGCAGAGCGTGCGCGCCTGGTATGGCGGCGCCGTGGGCAAGCTCGGGTTCGACGGGGCACTCAACACCGGCCTCACCCTGCGCACCATTCGCCTCAAGGGGGGCGTGGCCCAGGTGCGCGCCGGCGCGACTCTGCTGTACGACTCCGATCCTGCCTCCGAGGAGCGCGAGACACGCCTCAAGGCTTCCGCACAGCTCGAAGCCATCGAGCTCGACGACGTGGCGCCCTCACGGGTGGACCTGGTGAGCGGCTATCCGGGCGCTCGGAAGCGGGTGTTGCTCGTCGACCATCAGGACTCCTTCGTGCACACACTGGCGGGCTATTTCCGTCGCACGGGTGCCGAAGTCATCACCTTGCGCAACGGCTTCGATCCGTCCGAATTCGATCGCATCGCGCCGAACCTGGTGGTGATGTCTCCCGGTCCCGGCTCGCCGCGCGATTTCGACACCGCAGGCACCATCGGTCAGGCGCTCCAGCGCAAGCTGCCCATCTTCGGGGTATGTCTCGGGCTCCAGGCCTTGATCGAGTATTTCGGCGGGGAGCTCGGCGTGCTCAGCTACCCCATGCACGGTAAGCCGTCCGAGGTCACCGTGCTCGGGGGAAGCCTGTTCAAGGGCATTCCTCCCACCTTCATCGCGGGGCGCTACCACTCGCTCCATGCCCTGCGCGTGCCGGACGAGCTGGTCGTCACGGCCCGCGCGGACGAACCCAACGTCGTGATGGCCATCGAGCATCGCGAGTTGCCCATCGCCGCCGTGCAGTTCCATCCCGAGTCCATCCTCACGGCCGATGGCGACCGTGGACTCGGCATCATTCACAACTGCGTGCGCAGTCTCGCGACCTGAGTGAGGGAAGGGAGCTAGGCGTTCGAGCGCTGGATCCAGCGCTCAAGCACGTCTTGGGCGCGCTTCTCGTCGATGGTGCGAGCCGCCAGGGCCACGCCTTCCTTGAGGTTCTGCACCTTGTCGGCCACGAGCAGGGCAGCGGCCGCGCTCATCAGGGTCATGTCGCGTGGAGCGCCGCGTTCGGTGCCGGAGATGACCGCACGCACCAGCTCGGCGGCATGGTCGAGATCGCGTGCCACCACGGCGTCGCGTGGAGCACGCGAGAGTCCGAGCTCCTCCGGCGTCACGCGCTCGGCGCGCAGGCCTTCCGGCGTGACGTGCACTAGGTCCGTGGGAGCCGAGATGGAGAGCTCATCGAGGCCGTCTTCGGAGTGCATGACGATGGCGCGGCTCGCTCCCAGCGCGCGCAGTGCGCCTGCGATGGGCTTCAAGAAGCGAGCATCGTAGACACCCATGACCTGACGCTTCGCTCCAACCGGATTGGTGAGCGGCCCGAGCAGGTTGAACAGGGTCGGGATGCCGAGCGCCAGCCGCACGGGCATCACGTTCTTGATCGCCGGGTGGTGGTGAACGGCGTAGCAGAAACAGATCCCGAGCTCGTCGAGGCAGGCCGCCTGGGTCGCACGGTCAGCGTCCACTTGAATGCCGACCACGCGCAGGGCCTCCGCCGACCCGCGGCCCGTCCGTGACCGGTTGCCGTGCTTGGCCACCTTGGCGCCCGCCGCTGCCGCCACGATGGCAGCCGTGGTGGAGACGTTGAAGGTCTTGGGAGCGCCTCCCGTGCCGCAGGTGTCCACCAGCTGCTCCGGGTCCGTCCGGGCAGGCACACGCTCCACGTGCTCTCGCATCACCAGCGCCGCACCGAGGATCTCCTCGGAGGTCGGGATACGCGTGGCGAGCACCCCCAAGAAGGCCCCCACCTCGGCTGGCCCGGCATTGCCCGCCATGATGCACTCGAAGGCTTCGCGGCTCTCGTCGGCGGTCAGGGTACGGTGGCCGATCAGGATCTTGAGCGCCTGGGTAACACTGTTGGACATGGACGTCAGGTCTACTACGCGAGTTGCTGGTTGAGCCAATCGAGCAAGTCGTGGGTCACTTCGTCCCGATTGGTCTCGTTGGTTAGCTCATGGCGGGCGCCCTGGTAGAGCCGCACGGTGACCGACTTCATGCCCGCGTCCTCATAGGCTTTACGGAGCTTGCGGATGCCGGCTAGCTTGTTGTTCACGGGGTCCTGCTCACCGCTCATCACGTAGACGGGCAGGGTCTTGGGCATACGCGCGATCTGGCTGGGGGTGCAGATCTCGGCCAGTCCGGTCATGACGTCGTGCCAAAGCTGGTTCGAGCACTGGAATCCGCAGAACGGGTCGGCCACGTACTTATCGACCTCGGCGGGGTCCCGGCTGAGCCAGTCGCAGGGCGTGCGCGGGTTCTCGAACTGCTTGTTGAAGGCCTCGAAGGTGAGCTTGCTGATGAGGCCGCTCGTGCCGCGCTTACCAAGCCGCAAGTTCTCGGCCCCGATGATCATCCGCAGGCTCTTGTAGACCGTGGGCGAGTCATGGCCGGTGCCGGACAGCACCAAAGCCCGGTACTCGTCCCCGTGCCGTAGGGCCGCGCCGCGCGCGATGTAGGAACCCATGCTGTGCCCAAACAGGACCACGGGCAGCCCCGGGTGGCGCGACTTGATCTCCTCCGTGAGGACCTGCTGGTCGTCCACTACCTTTTCCCAGCCGTCGCTGTCGGCAAAGTAGCCCAGCGCCGAGGGGGCGGGCGCGGTGTGGCCGTGCCCTCGGTGATCATTGGCGTACACGGCGATGCCCTGAGCCGTGAGTGACTCGGCCAGGCGGGCGTAGCGGGCCGAATGCTCGGCCATACCGTGGGATAGCTGGAGGACCGCCCGAGCTGGTCGGTCGGGTACAAACACCCTCACGAAAATGGGGGTTCCGTCGCGGGCCGGAAGCCTGAAGTCGCTCGCTTGCATTGTTGCGCATGGTAGCCGCACGACGGGGCAGGGTGTCGTACAATTCGTGGTGAGGTCTCTCGGGTGAAGCTGCGCGAAAGCAATCTGGTCAAGCTCGGTCAGCGGCAGTTCGACGTGCTCATTGTCGGGGGCGGCATCAACGGGGCGGTCAGCGCCGCGGCGCTCAGCGCACAGGGAGCCAAGGTCGCCCTGATCGACCGCGACGACTTCGCGGGCTTCACCAGCCAGGAAAGCTCCAACCTGGTGTGGGGCGGCATCAAGTACCTGGAGAGCTTCGAGTTCCTGCTCGTCCGCAAACTGTGCCTCTCGCGCAACCGCTTGCTGCGCGCGTACCCGTCGAGCATCCGCGAGATCCGCTTCTTCACCACGCTCGAAAAGACCTTCCGGAAGAGCCGTTTCTTGGTGTGGTTGGGGGCGGTCCTCTACTGGTTCATCGGCAATTTTTTCACGCGTCCACCACGTTTGCTGTCGGTGGCCGACATCGATCGCGAGGAGCCGGTGGTGCGCACGCAGGGCACCCAGGGGGGCCTCGAGTACTCCGATGCCTACCTGGTCGACAACGACGCGCGCTTCGTCTTCAACTTCGTACGCAGCGCCATCAACTGCGGCGGCATCGTGGCCAATTACGTCACGTCGCTCGGCGCCACGCGCGAGGCCGACGGGCTCTGGCACTGTCATGCGCGTGACACGGTGGGCGGACGCGAACTCACGATTCGCGCCAAGATCCTGATCAACGCCTGCGGCCCCTTCGTCGACGCGCACAATCGGTCCACGGGCGTGACCACCCAGCATCGCCACGTGTTCTCGCGCGGCATCCACCTGATCGTGAACTCTCTGACGCCGTCGCGGCGCGTGCTGACCTTCTTCGCCGACGACGGCCGCTTGTTCTTCGTGATCCCGATGGGCAACAAGAGCTGCATCGGCACCACGGACACGCGCGAAGAGCAGTTGCCAGCCCACGTGCACGAGGAAGACCGGCGCTTCGTGCTGGAGAACATCAACAAGCGGCTGAACCTTCAGACACCGCTCCGCGAAGCCGACGTCCTCGCCGAGCGCTGCGGCGTGCGACCTCTGGTGGTGCAGAACAGCGGCAACGGCGCCGGTGAGGCGGACTGGCTGACCCTCTCGCGCAAGCACGAGGTGGAGGTCGACCGCGTGCGCTCGCACATCAGCATTTTCGGCGGGAAGCTCACGGATTGCTTGAACGTTGGCGAAGAGATCGCCGAGCTGGTGCGGCAACTCGGGGTCGCCTTGCCCTATGCCAATCACCGCTGGTACGGCGAGCCGCCGGACGAGGTGCGCGACGAGTTCTTCCACCAGGCCCGCCTGATGGACCTGGACGCGATGACCGCGAGCGAGTCGTCCGAGCCACTATCGACGCGTATTTGGCGACGCTACGCGGAGAGCGGTCTGCGCTTGCTCGAGGACATCCGCGCCGATCCGTCGATGGCCGAGGTGCTGATCCGCGGCACCGAGTACATCCGCGGCGAGCTCTATCACGCCGCGCGACGCGAGATGATCACCAAGCTCTCCGACTTCCTGCGGCGGCGCTCCAAGATCGCCTTGATCGCCAACACGGCGACTATCCGAGAAGCTCCAGGGCTGTTCGAGGCCTGTCGCATCCTCTTCGGGGACGAGGCCGAGTCCAAGTTCATGGAGTACTTTGGCGAGCGGCCAAGCCTCGAGGTGATCCGCGATTCGGTGCGACCTGCGAGTCCGCTCGGTTAGCTGGCCTTTCAAACATGCTTCGAACGACAGTGCGAGATTGCAGCAATGAAAGCAAAACGGGCTTTCTGCGCCGTCCGCTGAACGAAATCCTCAAGCTTTTCGCGAGCGCGGATGTTGGCCTGGTTCTAGCTATGTAGGCTTCCGTGAGTACGAGGTTTGTTCGGGACCCCTAGACGTCCCCCGCCCGAACAAGCCCGAGGGCATCGCCGAAAACTCCCCCGTTTTACCCCGCGAAACCTCAAAGTATTCCAAAGCGCGCGTCCCGCCCCCCCTTGGGACGCGCGCTTCCCCCTATTTTATCGGGAGGGCACGCGGCTTCTCTACGGGGAGGTCACGCGACCTCCCCGCCCGTCGCAGCAAAGCTGCGCCGGGGCCCACCCCACTGCGAGGCTCGCTGCGCTCACGGTCGTGTTCGTTTCGGGCCTATTGTGGGGGGGCCCGCGCCCTCCCGTTGACTCCCAGTTAGCGCAGGAGCTCGAGCAAATCGCTGCGCGTGATGCCCGCCGCTGCCTCGGCGCCGTCGGTGGCCACGGCGGAGAGTGCGCGCTTCTTCTCCTGCAGGACCAGGATGCGCTCCTCGACGCTGTCCTTGGCCACCAAGCGATGCACGAGCACCGGGCGGTCCTGGCCGATGCGGTGCGCGCGGTCGGCAGCCTGATCTTCGGCGGCGGGGTTCCACCAGGGATCCATCAGGAACACGTGGTCGGCTGCGGTCAGGTTGAGGCCCACGCCACCGGCCTTCAGCGAGAGCAGCATCACACCCACGCCGGGGTCGTCCTGGAACTCTCTCACGACCGCAGCGCGGTCGGCCGTGGAGCCGTCGAGGCGCACGAAGCGCACGTTGCGACCCTCTAGGTGCGGCTCCACCAGGTCCAGCAGGCTCGTCCACTGTGAAAACACCAGCGCCTTGTGCCCCTCGCTGAGGGCCTCGTCGAGGGTCTCTAGCAGCACGTCCAACTTGCTCGAGCGGGCCGCCGACTGGCCGGGCAAGAGGGCGCGATGACAGCAGGCTTGCCGCAGCCGCAACAGCGCCTCGAGCGCTGCCAGCACACTGCCGCCGCTCTCGAGCTGCTCCACCACGTCCTTCTGGGTCGCCGCACGCACGCTCTCGTAGAGGGCCCGCTCGTCGTCGTCCAAAGTGCAATGCAACACCACATCCGTGCGCGGCGGGAGCTCTTTCACCACGTCGCGCTTCAAGCGCCTCAGTACGAACGGCTTGATGCGTGCGCGTAGTCGCCTGGCCGCTTCGCGGTCGCCCTCGGCGATGGGATTGCCGTAGGCGGCCTCGAAGTCCGCGCGCCCTCCCAACAGACCGCGGTTGAGGAAATGGAACAGACTCCACAGATCGGTGAGCCGATTCTCTACCGGGGTACCGGTGAGCGCGATGCGTCGCTCGGCCGGCAGCTCGTAGGCCGCGCGGGCCACCTGACTGTCGGGGTTCTTGATGGTCTGAGCTTCGTCGAGGATCAGCGTGGCCCAGTGCTTCTGGCTCAGCTGCGCCGCGTCCATGCGCATGATCGCGTAGGTCGTGATGGTGACGTCTGCCGTGACGTCGAGCGCGCGTTGCGGCCCGTGATAGGTGCACACCTTGAGCTCGGGCCTGAAGCGCGCGATCTCGGCCGCCCAGTTGAACACCACGCTGGCTGGACAGACCACGAGCGCCGGCGGCCTGAGCGCGCACAGTGCCTGCAGGGTTTTGCCCAAGCCCATGTCGTCGGCGAGCAGGGCCCCCATCTCCGCTTCGCCCAGGAAACGCAGCCAACGGTAGCCCGCGAGCTGATAGCTGCGCAGGTCGGCACGCACGCCCTCCGGCAGCGCAATCTCCGGGATGCCCGAGAAGTCTTCGCTCAGCGTGCGCAGACGCGCGAGCTCCGGCGGGGCAGGGTAATCGAGTGCCGAGCACAGCCGCGCGAGATCCACCAGGGCCGCTGCGGGCAGGGAGTCGTCGCGCTCGTCCTTTGCAGCCAACAGGTCGCGCACCAGGTGCCCGTGCAACGCGAGGAAGTCTCGCGGCAGCGGTGCGAAGCCGCCGCCCTCGAGGGCGACCAGGGGGGAGCCATGCTGGAAGGCTGCCACCACGGCTTCTGCGGATGCGCGCTCGCCCTTCTCGGTGCGGAATGACAGCGCGAAGCTGTGACCTTCCACCGAGAGCTCGGGCGTGAGCGCCCCGCGTAACGAGAAGTTCTCGAGGCCGCTGCCGGAGATCTGCACGTCGTCCAGGGCACGCACGCGATCGGCCAGGCGTAGCGCTGCTTCACCCTCGAGTCGCTTGCGCCGGCCCACCTCGAGACCGAGCTTCGTCTCCACCAACTTGCTCAGTCGGAGCTCCGCGTCCACGTCACGCAGCGCCACCGGGCCGCCCAGATAGGTGAGCTTGCCGCCGTCCACGCGCGCGCAGGGCGGATCGCCATAGACGATGGTCGGCAATACCTCGAGCACGCCTGCCATGATGTCCGCCGACAGCGAGAGCCGTGCGGGCAGTGCTTGGGCACCTGGCAGGAGCTCTTCCGGCACCTCCACCGGGATGCGCTCGCGCAATGCGGGGATCACGCGTCCCACGAGATCGGCCACGTCGTTCAAGGGGACGTGGCGTCCACGCTTGAGCGCCGCGAGATCGGTCTCGGACAGCTGCGGTTCACGCACCAAACACAGCTTGTCGTCGAGCACGGCAACGCCACTCTCGAAGCTCCGTGTCAGGCGCTTGTTCTCACGCGCGATCAGGCGAAAGCCCTCACGGTCGCGCTCCACGCGCGCCACCACCGAGTCCACCGGCTCACCCAGCGCGATGGGCTTGCCTTCGAAGGTCACGTCTTCGCATTCGGCGAGCCAGCCGAGCAGCTTGGGCACGAAAGCTCGCGGCACAGGCCCCTCGCGCATGTTGCCGATCAGCAGATCGATCTCCACGTCGGCGCGGCTCGTGCTGATCTGGGCCGCTTCGCCCTTCTGACGCTCTTCGATCAAGCGCGTGCTCAGCTTCTTGCGTTCGTCGCCTTGCTTCACCATGCGCGTCATGAACAGCTGGTCGCCCTTGGCGCTGAACTCGTAGCCCAGCGTGGCGGCCGGGCCGCGCACGCCGAGCAGGTCCGTGCCCTCTTTCTCTGCCTGCGCCAGCAGGATGACCGCCGCCGCTGCGTGCTGGCAGACCGGCTCCTGCGAGGGACACTCGCACGACCACTCGGAGTGCTCGGGCGACAGCGTCACGAGCGGCGAGGTCATGCCGCCCTTGGTCGCGATGCGCACTTCCAGGGAGCCGTCGCGTGCACGCTTGCCCGAGAGCGTCCCGCTGCGTGCCTGGGTGACGGCGCGGGACCAGGTGGCCGGTGAGCATTCCTCACGAATCGCTTCCAACAGTTTCTGCACGGTCCTGAGGGGTAGCACGGAGGAAAGGCGCACCGTGGCGGGGCACGTGGGCATGGGGGGCCTGGCCCGGGCGACCCCGATCGCGCATCCTTGGGCCTCCGTGTCCACGCCGTCCTCCTTCAGCGAGCGCTATCTGCGCGAGCGCCACCTGGTCGCAGCGACCCCGCACGACGCGGGGTTGTTCCTGGTGTTGGCCCCGATGGACGGCGTGACCGACTGGGTGCACCGAGAGCTCGCATCGAGCCTCGGTGGCGTGAGCCAGTGCGTGACCGAGTTCGTGCGTGTCACCGATCGCGCACCGCCAGCGCGCGTGTTCCTGCGCGACTGTCCCGAGCTCACGCGCGGCGGGGTTACGTCGAGCGGCGTACGCGTGTTCGTGCAGATTCTGGGCGGCGATCCACACGCGATGGCCCAGGCCGGGAAGCTCGCCGCGCAGCTCGGCGCACCAGGCATCGACATCAACTTCGGCTGTCCTGCCAAGCGCGTGAACAACCACGACGGCGGGGCCAGCATTCTGCGCTGTCCCGAGCGTGCCGAGCACATCACGCGCGCGGTGCGCGACGCAGTGCCGAGCGAGATCCCGGTCACGGTGAAGGTCCGCGTGGGCTGGTCCGATGCCGACGCCATGGTGGAGATCGCGCAGGCGGTGGAGCGCGGTGGCGCTTCGTGGCTCACGGTTCACGGGCGCACGAAGAGTCAGATGTACGCGCCGCCGGTGGACTATCAGGCGATCGGTCGAGCGCGCGCAGCCATCTCCATTCCCGTCGTCGCCAATGGCGATCTCGTCAGCGAAGCAAGCTTGCTTGCGTGCTCCGAGCAGAGCGGCGCCAGCGCTTTCATGGTGGGGCGCGGGGCGCTCGCACGTCCCTTCGTGTTCCGCGAACTACGCGGTGAGCCTGTGAGTGAGCCGAATGTGGGCTACCTCGCAGCCTACGCGGGGGTCCTCGTTCGCTACGCAGAACTCATGACCTCCGGCGGCTTTACGCCCGAGGGCACCCTGCGTCGCCTCAAGCAGTGGCTGAGCCTCGCGCGCACCTTTGCGCCCGAGATTTTGCCGCTGTTCGAGCGTATCAAGCTGCAGAGCGAACTGGCTTCCGCGCTGCGTGCGCTGGAGCCCGAGATCGCCGACGCCGCCTGAATTTCTGGCTTCGAAATTTCAGGGCAAGGTGCGGGAAGTGCGCGCATGTCCGGCGCGCAGGGGTTCCCAAGCAGGCATGTGGGCACCCGCCAAGGCGCTGCGAACTGCCTCACGAAGTGACCCCCCAAAGTCGCGAAATCGCGCGCGAAGAGATCTGCCCACACCGCGCGACCGAAGCCGAGCTTCGCCGAGATCCACGGAAGTGTCGTGGATGTGATCCGGCAGCTCACTGACACCTAGCGATTTTTCGCGGACTCTTGAAAAGATTCGTGGTTTTTTGACGGCCCTTGATACCTTGCCCGACGAGTGAAATGTAGTGTCACGCACCGTCACTCGGGGGGGCTCCAAATGGTTGTCAGGTCCATCAGCATCATGGCGGGTCGGGATCGGGTGAGCGCCGTGCTCGAGCCTCTCCTCGGCTTCGAGCTGGGCCGCGAACGCGCGAACAACATTGCCCAGGTGCTCATCTTCAGTCCCGAGGACGCGGTCTGCATCGCGTTCGGGATGCTGAAGAGCACGGGGCTGCTCGACCCCAGCGCGGTGGCCGAGGAGGTCGCCGAGGCCTGGGCACAGGGCGTGCGCGCCGTCGAAGCGGTCGAGATGGAAAAGGTCGCCTGAGATTTCGCGCGCGCAGCCTCGTGCCGCGCGCAGGGCGTACTTCGGAAAGCGCAGCGAACCACGCGGGGGGGGCCCGGCGCGGCTTGCCGCGGAGCTGAGGGGACGAGTTCTCAGCGGTGCTGCGACGGCGGCTCTCCGTCTACAAAATCACGATGGGATCGCAGCCGAACTCGACGACCAGGCTGGTGGTGCGGTTGTTCTTGAAGTCCGTGCAGGCCTGACCGTACATCTGGATTTCGACCTGCGCCGGGTCAGCCCAACCCCAACCCTGGGTCTGATCGAACGGAACGACCTGGCCGTTGAGGTAGAGGTTCACCTTGGTCTTGTCCACGTAGGGATCCTTCAGCTCGCCGAGCGTGAAGGCGCAGGTGGCCAAAGACTGCGAGATGCCATCGAGCACCATGTTGAGCTTGGCCTCGTCCGGAGCAGGGTAGTAGCGGGGGGCGCTCGGGTTGTTCGGGTCTTTGATCGCGGTACCACCGTTGTCGACGATGGCGTCGAGGATCTCGTCGTCGCCGGCCGTGGCGGCGTCCACGGAGCCGAAGCGAATCACGTAGGTCTTCACTCCGAGAGCGAGCAGCTTGCTGGCCGCAGCGCCCGCGCGCGCCACGGCGTCGGCCTGGGCCACGCCACAACTCTCGGAATCGCCGCCGTCGCTCACCACGATCACGGCGCCCAATACCTGAGCCTCTGCGAGGCGGCCGGGTGAGTTGGCGACCCTCTCCAGCGCGTCGACCAGCGGCGTGAAGCCAAGCGGCAGATTCGAGAGGACCGAACGGATGATGGTGAGCTCGGTGCTGGGGCCAGGATCGACCTCGGCCTTCTCGAAGATGTCGCAAGAGCCTGGCGCGGCACCCGCGCTAGGGAACATGCGCAAGCCGAACTCGACTTCGTCGTTCACCGTGGCGACGACCGTCTTGCCGATGGATTTGGCCATCACGCCCCAGTACGTGAGCCCGCCGCCGCCGCCCAGACTGGTGGGGATGCAGCCGGCCGTATCGGTGTTCGAGCAGTCGTTCATGCTGAGCGAGCGATCGAGCAGCCACTCCACGGCGCGCGGCTTGGTGGCCACCTGCGTGGCGGACGTGCCGCACACCTCGGCGGAGCAGCCCTTGCGCGCCTCGAGCGGCTTGCCGAAGCGAATCGCCTCGCAGGATTTGCCGTAGAACTCCACCTCGCTGGTGTTGCCGTTGACGAAGTTCCAGCCGTCCGCCTGGTTACGGTCGCGATCAACCAGCTTGCCTGCGAGCACGAAGTTGAGCTCGAAGGGGTTGAGGTTCTGCGAGGGATCGAGGGTGGCGGGGATGGAGAAGCGGCACGGTCGCACGCGCTGGGCCACGGTCGTGAGCGCGGTCACCAGGTCCTCGACCTTGTCCGCCGCGAGGGCCTTGTCGAGACCCGTACCGCCGTTCTTGGCCAGTGTATCCATGGCGTCGAAGTTGGTCATGCGGGGCTTGCCCAGGGCCGTCAGCTGAGCGCTTGCTGCGTCGAAGCCGATTGGCAGCACGCGAATGTGCTTCTTCACCAGCTCGATGCCGAGCTTCTCGTAGGCCAGCAGCTTGTCGGCTTTGCTCGCGAAGGCGGTGCCGAAGCAGTTGTCGTTGCCGTCCGAGATGAACACCAGGTAGTTGGTGCTCTTGGGGTTCTCGAGCAGCGTGGTGTGCTCGAGGTAGTAATTGAGCGGGTCGATGACCGGCGTGAAGTCGTAGAAGATGTTGCCCTGGCCAGGCGCCTGCGGGCCCATGAAGGGCAGCACCTTGGTCTGCTGCCCGGGCATCGGCTCGAGCACGTCGTTGCGGTTGAGGCCGCAGAAGTTGAAGCCGGCCGCCACCGCTTCGCTGAAGTCGTCCGTGGGCTGTCCCCAGAACACGTGCATGCCGTAGTTCAGCTTGGGGTTATCCAGAATCATGTCGCGAATGGCTTCCTGGACTCGATACCAGTAGCTGTTCATCGACTTCGAGCCGTCGACCGCGATCATCACGTTCACGCCGACCGGATCGAGATCGAACTTCTCTTCGCCGCAGCCCACCGGCGCCCCGGCGTCGTCGCTTTCGCCGCAGAAGGGGTTATCGGGTGGGCACACGTCGTCGGGTTTGCTGCCGGGAAGGGGCGGGCCATCGGGCAGGGGCTGGTCGGCGATGCCATCGCCGTCCGTGTCGACGCCGTCGGCTTTGCCGTCTCCATCGATGTCGATCGCGATTCCGTCGTAGAGGCCGTCGCCGTCGAGGTCGACGGGATCGTTGGGCAGAATACCGGGGTCATCCCCGCGCGGTGGGAGCGGGTTCGGGATCGTGGCCGTGGGCTCGCCGCAGCCAATGGTTAGACCAGTCAGCGCCGTCAGCAGCAGCGAGCAGGCGAGGGCGCTGCGCTTGGCGCTGCTCGGGGAGGCCTCCAGGCCCGGCGTCGAAGCGCATCCTCGGGCGCGCGAGCCGAGAGCGGAGCGCATGATTTGGCGCGAATTCTTGGTCATCGGCACACCTTGTATCCGGGGCGGGCACTGGCGGCGTCGCCGGTGGTTACGCTCTTGTCTTGTTCGGGTTGGCAGGTCTTGCCGGGCGCCTTCTGACAATCGTCGTTGTCATTGCAGCTCAGCACACCCGTGGGCACGCCGTTGGCGGCGCCGACATCCAGGCAGGCGTCGAGGTCCATGCACTGCCGGCCGGCGCCAGGGCCGCTCCAGTGGTCCAGGCTGCCGATGGGCGAGCCCTGGCGCACGTAGCAGCAGACCTGGCTGTCCTTGCAGTCTTCGCGGCCATCGCAGGTGCTGGTGATGGCGCGGTCGACGAGCGTTCCCACGATGTAATAGAGCCCCGGGTCGTCGGGCTCATCGAGGGTGGGCGTGATCGTGCAGGCGTCTTCGGTGATGCACTTGGGCTGATTTTTGAAGCCCGAAAGCACGTTCCACCCGTCGCAGCACATGAAGTCTTCTTTGATTGCGCACTCGCTGTTGCCGCACTGGACCTTGGCCAGCGGGATCTCGATATCGAGCGGCGCGTCCCCATCGCCATCTCCATCGCCGTCGCCGTGATTCACGGGCGGCTTGTCTCCGTCGCCGTCCCCATCACCCGAGCCAGGGTCGCTGCCCGCATCGTCGGAACCAGCGTCCTTGTCCGAGTCGGGCTTGGAGGGCTTGGCCCAGGGCAAAATGGCGTCCGCCATGCCGTCGCCATCGAGATCCACGCTGTCGGCCACGCCGTCGCCGTCGGTGTCGAGGGCGATGCCGTCCTGAACGCCGTCGTTGTTGATATCGACGCCCTCTCCGACCTTCACGGCGGACCCGGAGGCCCCGTCGCCGCCGCAGGCGGTCGACACCATGAGGAACAACAACAGACTGGAGCGGCGCGTCATAAATCTCCGAAAGATAAGCCCAACTGCGTCAGGACAATTCGGGGGCATTTCAAAAGAACAGCAGAGGAAAATCGACTCCGTCTAACATCGCCCTACATTCGCGGTCAACGAGCTTGGGCTCGCAAAAGCCGCGCTTTTCTATGCATTTCTGCCCCCTCGGGGGCAGCTCGGTCTATCCGCACCGGGAAGTTCGCTCCAACCGCACCTGACTACTCTGGGTAGCCGTGCCCCGAGCCCGCGGCACCGGCTCAACGAGCGAGCTAAAGACCAGACGATGTCGACGCGGGCATACGAGACTTTCTCCAAGCAAATCACCAAGCGAGAAGCGCGGATCGTCGAAGGGCTGAATGCGCCCGAGCAGATCCAAGCGTTCCTCGATCGCACGCCGTACAGCACCGAGCCCATCTATCGGAGTCCGTTGACAGTGCTGCGGGATCGGAAGGCTCACTGCTTCGATGGGGCCTGCTTTGCGGCCCTGTGCCTGGCGCGGCTCGGCCATCGTCCGCTGCTCGTGGATCTCTTGCCCTGGGACGACGACGACCACGTGCTCGCGCTCTTCAAGCGCGGCGCCTGTTGGGGGGCGTTGGCCAAGTCCAACATCGTGGGCCTGCGCTACCGGGAGCCTGTCTATCGCTCGCTGCGCGAGCTCGTGATGTCGTACTTCGACCCCTACTTCAACCTCTCCTCGTACCGCACCCTGCGCGGTTACACGCAGCCTCTGAGCCTCAGCCGCTTCGATCGCGATCTGTGGCCGGTGCGCGACAACACCATGGACCTAATTGCGGATGGGCTCGACGCGCGGCCCAAAGTCACGCTGTTTTCGGCGGCGCAGATTCGCGCGCTGACACCCATCGACCCGATCACCTACCGCGCCAACCTCTCGATCGCCGATCCCAAAGGGCTCTACAAACCCAAGCAGAGTCGCGGCCGAAGCCCGGGTTGAGGCCGCGTGAAGTCTGCGGGGGCGAGGCAGTTCGAGCCGAAATTTATGGGCTCACCCGATGGGGGCTGCGCGCGCTCGGCAGTCTGTGGGGCGCGGCGGCTGCGGGGCCCACACGTGTCGTGCAAAACCTTGGCGACAAGGTTGCTCGGAGCGCCACCCATGCCCTACCTTCGTCGGGGAGTCGGAGGGCGAAAGGGCGATGAACGCCCCGCTGCCTGGCCACTCGAGAACTTGTGTTCGATCGACGGGGCAATCACGTGCTCAAAGTATTTCCAGCGCTCAAACCCGGTGTTGTTAGCGTCCATACGGGCGCGCTCCTTCCCGCGCTCCTCAGCGCCTTGGTCGTCTGTTCCGCTGTCGGCTGTTCCGGCGACGGCGGAAAGGGTGGCGGCGACTCGATGGATGGGGGCGGTGACGGCGACTGGTCCTACGACGGATCGCTCGACGGCGACGGGGGCCGCGATGATGACGACGACGATGACGACGACGGTTTCCTCGATCGCGTCGACAACTGTCCGACCAAGGCCAACCCCAGCCAGAAGGACACCGACCGCGACGGAGTCGGCGACCAGTGCGACAACTGTCCGGCCGACGCCAACTCGGCCCAGGAGGACAGCGACGGCGACACCATCGGGGATGTTTGTGAAAACCCGCTGTTCACCTTCAATGGGGACAACGACGGCGACGGCATCCTGAACTCGCTGGACCTGTGCCCGTTCAAGGCGGATCCGAGCAACGTGGACAGCGACGGCGATCACGTGGGCGACGCCTGCGACAACTGCCCCGCCACCGCGAACACGCTGCAGGAAGACGGCGACAAGGACGGCATTGGCGATGCGTGCCCGGGCGGTGAGGCGTTGCCCATGGACACCGACGGCGACCAGCTGCCCGACGCGAACGACAACTGCCCGGGTGTGGCCAACCCCGGACAGGAAGACGAAGACCACGATGGTCGCGGCGACGTCTGCGACAACTGTGTTCACGTGGCGAACTACCAGCAGCGCGACACCGACGGCGACAACATCGGCGATTTCTGTGAGCAGGTGTTCGTGGACCCCAACGGCGATGACGACGGGGACATGGTGAAGAACAGCGCCGACAACTGTCCCGGCACGTCCAACCAGAACCAGGCCGACGCCGACAAGGACAAGGTGGGTGATGCCTGCGACAACTGCCCGAGCGTCGCCAACGCCGATCAGGCGCCCGGGCCCCAGGGCACAACGTATGGCGAGGCCTGCGCACCCGTAACGCCGGGTGGCGACAGCGACGGCGATGGAGTGCTCGACTCCGACGATAACTGCGACACCGTGGCCAACGGCGCCGCGCAAGCGGGCACCGCCGGCGTGGGCAACCAGACCGACACCGACAAGGACTCGGTGGGCGACGCCTGCGACAACTGCCCCACCATCGCGAACCTCGGCCAGGCCGACGCGGACAGCGATCACATCGGCGATGCGTGCGAGAAGCTCGCCACGGACTCCGACGGCGACGGCATCCCGGACTACCTCGACAAATGCCCCAAGAACGGCACCAGCACGAGCGAGGCCGACAAGGACCAAGATGGAGTGCCGGACCTCTGCGACAACTGCATCGATCAAGCCAACAAGGCCCAGAAGGACTCCAACAACGACGGCCAGGGCGACGTCTGCGACTCCGACGCATTCCCGCAGGGCACGGCCTGCTCCAGCGGTAAGACCGCGGCCAAGCTGATCCCGCCGAACCTCTACTTCTTGATCGACGCCTCGCTCTCCATGCAGGAAGGCGCCTGCGCGTACAGTCAGACCTGCGCGTGCGCCGCCGGCGAAGACGAGGACGACGACTGCTACGACATCCATCGCGAGAACTACGACAACAACCCCGCCAACGACGTCACGCCCCAGTTCGTCCCGTCGCGCGAGCGCGCCTGGGAACGGGCGCTCACCACGCTGGCGCCGCAGCTCGCCAACGGCTCCTACAACCTGGGCGTCGCCAACTTCACCGCGGGCTATTTCTCCGACGCCAATACCTGCAACGCCCTGCCCACGCAGACCATGGCGATGCAAGTTCCGGCCGCCAACTTCGCCACGACCTTCACCACCGCGGCGAATTTCACGCCCACCAGCTACACGCCCACCGCGGCGGCCCTGTCTGGTGTGCTCAACCCCAACCACGACAACAGCAACGCCGACGCGCGCTTCCTGCTGCCGAACGACACCGAGCCCACGCGCAACAAGGCCGTCATCATGGTGACGGACGGTCTGCCCACGACCTGTCCCAACGACGGATCCGCGGACTGGAACGAGTCGGGCATCACCAGCGTGTACGAGATGAACGAGGCGCTCAAGGCAGCGCGGGCCCTCGCACTCTCCGATGCCAACAAGCGCGTGCGTCTGTACGTGCTCGGCTTCGCCATCAACGAGAATCAGCGCCTGGGGATGCTCGCGAACGCCGGCGATCCCGACTACTCGGGCCCCTACTTGCTGTGCGGCGCGGGCGTGACCACCAACTGCTACTGCAACGCCACGTCTTCACCGGCGGGCTGCACCAACTGGGTCGAGCCTGCAACCAAGAAGTGGTACGAGGTCGGCAACACCGCGTCGATCGTGTCGGCGGTACAGGCCATCGCCACCAAGAGCCTCGGCTGCGACATCACCCTGGCCAACACGGGCACCGTCGACAACCAGACGCTCCACCTCAACTTGGTCAACGGCAACACCCGCACGCCGATCCCGTCGAACCAGTACACCCGCTCGGGTGCCTGCGCGACGCCGGCCGGCGCCGGGGCCTGCAAGGTCACGCTGGATGCGGCGACCTCCTGCCAGGCCTATCACACGGCCGTCACCGGCAACGCGAATGCCTACGTGGAAGCGGAGATCGCCTGCGCGTGCATCCCGGCGGCAGCCGAGAACTGCAACGACAACATCGACAACGACTGCGACTCCTTGATCAACGAGGGGTGCTTCCCGCCCGTGACCTGCGCCGCCAACAGCAGCGATCCGAACTGCCCGAACCCGAACTGCAACCCCCAGGGGCTGGAGATCTGCAACGGCAAGGACGACGACTGCGACGGTCTGGTCGACGAAGGGTGTCCGCCGCCGTCCTGCACCAATCCGGCCATGGAGCTGTGCGGTGACGAGAAGGACAACGACTGCGACGGCAAGGTCGACGAGGACTGCCCGCCGATGTGCATCTCGCACCCCGAGATCTGCAACGGCGCCGACGATGACTGCGACGGCCTCACCGACGAGGGCTGCGGCGACATCGGTTGCATCCCCTACACCGAGATCTGCAACGGCATCAGCGACGACTGCGACGAGGAGGTCGACGAGTACTGCCTCAACTGCGCGAACCCGGAGAACGAGATCTGCGACGGCCGCGACAACGACTGCGACGGCATGATCGACGAGGGCTGCGACGTTATCCTGCAGTAGCCTTGAGCGCGTGGGTTAGGCGACTGGCCTCACCCGCGGCGCGCTCCTTCCATGTGCCCTGCGCCGCATCCTCGCGGGCAGGGCACAGTTCGTTGAGCGGGCACTCGCGGCAGTAGGGGCGCTTGGCGAGGCACGTGTAGCGTCCGTGCAGCAGCACGCGGTGGGACATGTCCACCCAGTGCGCTTCCGGGAACCCCTGGCACAGGTCGGCCTCGATCTTCACCGGATCCGTGTGTTCCGTCAGGCCCAAGCGGCCCGCGACCCGGGTCACGTGGGTGTCCACCACGAAGCCCGAGGCGATGCCGTAGCCGGTGCCGAGGACCACGTTGGCGGTCTTGCGGGCCACGCCGGGTAGCTCCACCAACTCCTCGATGGTCTTCGGGACCTTGCCGCCGTGATCGCTCATGATCTTGGCTGCCGCGCCGCGGATGGACTTGGCCTTGTTGCGGAAGAAGCCGGTGCGCTTCACCACTTCCTCCACCTCTTCTTGGCCTGCCTCTGCGAGGGCCTTGGGGGTGGGCCAGCGCTTGAACAGCACGGGCGTCACGCTGTTCACGGTGCGGTCGGTGCTCTGCGCGCTCAGGATGGTCGCGATTAGCAGCTCGAACGGATTCTTGTGCTCGAGTTCGCACACCGCGTCTGGGACCGCCTGTTCGAGGCGCTCGCGTACATCCTCGAAGGAGGCAGCCTGTGGGCTCGCCTTGCCGGCGTGTGCGGGCTTCTTGGACGCTGACTTCGAGGCTCTCGCTGGAGCCGCCTTCTCGGTCTTCTTGGGGGCCTGCTTTGCGGCCTTCTCGGGGGCCGCCTTCGCGGCCTTCTTGCGTGCTGCCATGGGCCCAAGTGTAGTCGCGGACCTTGGGCGTGGGGTGGCTGGGGTTTGGGCCCGAGAGCGACTATGCTCGGCAGGCTTTGATCGTCACCCTGCTCGACGGAACCTACGAACTCTTCCGCGCCTTCTACGGCGCTCCCGCGGCGCTCGCCCCGGACGGTCGTGAGGTCGGCGCCACGCGCGGACTCTTGCGCTCCTTCGCAGGCCTGCTGTCGGAGCCGGATACCACGCACGTGGCCGCGGCCTTCGACACCGTGATCGAGTCCTTTCGGAACCAGCTCTTCGACGGCTACAAGACCGGTGCAGGCATCGACCCCGCACTGTGGGCCCAGTTTCCGCTGGCGGAACGCGCGACGCGGGCCCTCGGCATCGTGACCTGGTCGATGATCGACTTCGAGGCTGACGACGCCCTGGCGACCGGGGCACGGCGCTACGCCGCGGACGAACGAGTGCAGCAGGTGCGCATCGCGTCGCCCGACAAGGACCTGTGTCAGTGCGTCAGCGGTCAGCGCGTGGTGCTGCTCGATCGCCGCAAGCAGGCGATCACCGACGAGCCCGGAGTGTCCGTGCGGCTCGGTGTACCCCCGGCCAGCGTGCCCGGTTTTTTGGCGCTGGTGGGTGACACCGCGGACGGCATCCCTGGCGTGCCGCGCTGGGGCGAAAAGAGCGCAGCCAAGGTGCTCTCCCACTATGGCCTGGTGGAAAACATCCCGGACCAGGCCAGTGCCTGGGCGGTCACCGTGCGCGGTGCGGACGCGCTCGCACGCGAGCTCGCGAGTCATCGCGCCGAGGTGGTGCTCTACGAGAAACTCGCGACGTTGCGCTTCGATGTTCCCCTGGAGGAAGACCTCGACGCGCTGCGCTGGCGCGGGCCCACGCCGGACCTCGCGGTGTTCTGCGAGGAGCTGGGCATGCCGGACCTTACCCCGCGCCTGTCGGGAATTAACCCTTGAGACACACGCGGGAAACGCCTCGCGCGCAGGCTGCAGCCTAATGCTGGCTTTGTTGAGTGGTCTCTTGGCGGGCTCGCTGCACACGCTCAGCGGTCCAGACCACCTGGCTGCCGTGCTGCCGCTGGCCGCCCATGCGCCGGCCCGCGCCCGCTTGTTTGGTACCTTTTGGGGACTGGGGCACGGCGGGGGCATGCTGTTTTGGCTGCTCGTCGGGTTGAGCTGTCGCAGCGCTGCGCCGCTCGCGCGGGTCTCGCACTGGGCCGAGCTTTTGGTGGGGTTCTCGCTCGTTCTGGTGGGGCTGTGGACCCTGCGCTCGCGCACGCGGGAGCGCCCAGGGCACCACCACAGCGAGCGCGCAGCCCTGGGACTCGGTGCGCTGCACGGCACGGCCGGTGCGGGGCATCTGTTTGCCGCGCTGCCGTTGCTCGGTCTGAGTGTTCCAGACGGAGTCTTCTACTGCCTGGGCTTCGTGATCTCGGGTGTGGTCTCGATGGCTGGAGCAGGTCTCTTCATGGGGCGCGTCGCGGGCCGTCCGAGCTTCACGGCCCACGCGCGTCCAGTATGCGCGCTCATTACGTTTGTCGTTGGTTGCGCCTGGATTGCAGACGCGCTCTCGGTCTGAGATCTTTCGAGCCCGAAACACGCCGGACCATCGCCGAGCAGTATTCGCCCACTTTGCTCGGGTTAGGCGCGGGGACGCGTCGCCTTTTGCGCAGCAAATAGAGCGTCAAAGCGACTCACAAAATGTTGCTCCGGTCGCGTTTTAACTACGACGACAACGGCTCGAAATAGAAGGGGGGCACGTTCGCATACGTGAACCGCCAGCGTGCGAAATGATCGCACTCCGCGATTTGCTCGCGCGAAACGGCGCGTGCGTCGACGGCACGAGACTCGTGCGCTCGATGTCCAGGGTGCTTCCTCGGAGGAGAAGATATGCAGAAATGGCTCGGAAGAACGTTGATCGCGACCGCGTGTTTGGCGGCCTCTGCCTGCGGTAAGACCGAGGCACCCGCATCGACCGGCGAGCCCGCGGCTCCCACGGCCGCAGCGCCCGCCGAGCCAGCGAAGGCCGAAACGGGTCCGATCAAGGTGGGCATTCTTCACTCCCTGTCCGGCACCATGGCGATCAGCGAGACGTCGCTGAAGGACGTGGCGCTCATGACCATCGACGAGATCAACGAGAAGGGCGGCCTGCTCGGCCGCAAGCTCGAGGCCGTGGTGGTCGACCCCGCCTCCGACTGGCCGCTGTTTGCCGAGAAGGCCAAGGAACTCATCTCGCGCGAGAAGGTCGCAGCGGTGTTCGGTTGCTGGACCAGCGTGTCACGCAAGTCCGTGCTCCCGGTGTTCGAGGAGCTCAACGGCCTGCTGTTTTACCCGGTGCAGTACGAAGGTGAAGAGTCCTCCTGGAACGTGTTCTACACGGGCGCCGCACCCAATCAGCAGGCCATCCCCGCCGTGGAATACCTGATGGATCCCAAGAACGGGGGCGCCAAGCGCTTCGTGCTGCTGGGCACCGACTACGTGTATCCGCGCACCACCAACAAGATCCTCCAGTACTTCCTCAAGTCCAAGGGCATCGCCGAAGCCGACATCATGGAGAAGTACACGCCCTTCGGTCATAGCGACTACCAGACCATCGTGGCGGACATCAAGCGCTTCGCCCAGGGCAAGCCCACGGCGGTGATCTCCACCATCAACGGCGACTCCAACGTGCCCTTCTACAAGGAGCTCGGCAATCAGGGGCTCAAGGCCGAGGACATCCCCGTGGTGGCCTTCTCCGTGGGTGAGGAAGAGCTGCGCGGCATCGACACCACGCCGCTCGTCGGCCACCTGGCGGCCTGGAACTACTTCGAGAGCATCGAGTCTCCCGAGAACAAGGCCTTCGTGGAGAAGTGGATGGCCTACGTGAAGAAGAACAACCTGCCGGGCGGCGACAAGCGCGTCACCAACGACCCGATGGAAGCCACCTACACCGGCATCAACATCTGGGCCCAGGCCGTGAAGCAGGCGGGCACCACCGAGATCGACGCGGTGCGCCAGGCCATCGGCTACCAGACCTTCAAGGCTCCCTCGGGCTTCGTCGAGCAGATGGACGCCAAGAACCACCACCTTCACAAGCCGGTCTACATCGGCGAGATCAAGGCCGACGGCCAGTTCCAGATCGTCTGGAAGACCGAAGGACCTATCCGTGCCCAGGCCTGGAGCCCCTTCATCCCGGACAGCGCCAAGAAGGTGGCTGACTGGACCTATCCGTGGGCTTGCGGCAACTGCGAGACCGCCAAGTTCGTGAACTGAGTCGTCGATACTCCCGTGCGCGCGCCGGAGCGCGAGTTCCGAGCGCGCGCGATGTCTTCGAGATGGCTGCTTCAGAAGGGACGCCGCATGCGCTTTTCTCTCGTCCTCGTCTTCGCTCTCACGGCCCTGGTGATCGCCTGGCCCGAGCGAGTACACGCCGATGCATTCGCCGATGCGGTAGGCAAGTTGGGTTCCGAAGACGTCGAGCAGATCCGCGCCGGCATCGCGGGTGTGGCCGAGACGGACGATCCGCGGGCACTGCCGCTTCTCACGGCATTGCGCGAGGGCAAGCTGCGCGTGGAAGCAACCACCTCGAAGCTGTTTTGGGAGAAGGGCGGGGCCTTCAAGGGCGTGCTCGATGATGCGCCGGGGTCCGCCGCCGGAGGCCGCACCATCGTGGTGAACAACGCGATCCGGCGTGCCCTGAGCGCCGCGCTCGCGCGACTGGAGCTCACGGCCAAGGATGTGAAAATCCGCAAGGCAGCCGCCGAGTCGCTGGCGACGTCGCCCAGCAGCGAGCTCTTGCCCGTCTTGCGCAAGGCTTACCAGGTCGAGAACGATCCCGGCATCAAGCGTACGTTGGGCCTGGCGCTGGCGCAGGTGGACCTCGACTCGAGCGATCCCGCCGCACGCTTGAGCGCGGTGCGAATCCTGGGAGACACCGGCGAGCTCTCGTTCAAGCCGAAGCTCGAGCGTCTGGTGGAGAAGAACGACAAGGGCGAGTATCTGGAGCAGGACGCCAAGGTGCGGGGTGCGGCCGAGAAGGTGCTCGCCAGTCTGTGGTGGACCGAGACCATGACGCGCCTGGTGGGGGACTTGATGTACGGTCTCAGCCTCGGCAGCGTCCTCCTGCTGGCAGCGCTCGGGCTCGCGATCACGTTCGGGCTGATGGGCGTGATCAACATGGCCCACGGCGAAATGCTGATGCTCGGGGCCTACGTGACCTATGTCGTGCACGTCGCCTTTCAGCGCTACGCGCCCGCGTACTTCGACTGGTACGTCGCCGCCGCGCTGCCCACGTCTTTCGTGATCTGCGCCATCGTCGGCATGGGCATCGAGCGCGGCGTGCTGCGCTTCCTCTATGGACGTCCCCTCGAGACCCTGCTCGCGACCTGGGGGGTGAGCCTGGCCTTGATCCAGACGGTGCGCCTGATCTTCGGCGCGCAAAACGTGGCGGTGGCAGCGCCCTCGTGGCTGTCAGGCGGCTACGATCTCATGCAGGGGATCGTGCTGCCCTACAACCGCATGGCCATCGTGGTGTTCGGCGGCCTGGTGCTGCTCTTCGTGTGGATCGTGCTCACGCGCACGCGGCTCGGTTTGGACGTGCGCGCGGTGACCCAGAATCGCGGCATGGCGGCCTGCATGGGCATCCGCACCGCCCGCGTCGACATGTGGACCTTCGGCATCGGCTCTGGCGTGGCCGGCTTGGGGGGCGTGGCGCTCTCGCAGATCGGCAACGTGGGGCCGGAGCTCGGTCAAGGCTACATCGTGGACTCCTTCATGGTCGTGGTGCTCGGCGGCGTCGGCAAACTGGCTGGCACCGTGGCGGGTTCCTTCGGCCTCGGCATCGTGAACAAACTACTCGAGCCCATCTCGGGCGCGGTGCTCGGTAAGATCATCGTGCTCGCCTTGATCATCCTGTTCATTCAGAAGCGACCGCAGGGCATCTTCGCCCTCAAGGGACGCATGGTGGAGGGCTAGACCGTGCTGCCCAATGAGCTGACGAGTTTGCACACCAAGCGAGGCTGGATCGTGACCGCGGCGTTGTTCGCGTTGTTCGCGCTGATCGTACCCGCGCTGCACGTGTATTTGCCCCAGGACTCCGCCCTCCACGTGCCTGGCTACCTGGTGCAGCTGCTGGGGAAGTTCGCTTGTTACGCCGTGTTGGCGCTGGCGCTCGACTTGATCTGGGGGTTCACCGGCATCTTGAGCCTCGGACAGGGCGTGTTCTTCGCGCTCGGGGGCTACGCGATGGGCATGTACCTCATGCGCTCCATCGGCAAGGAGGGCGTGTACCGCAGCGAGCTGCCCGACTTCATGGTCTTCCTCGACTGGAAGGAGCTGCCCTGGTACTGGCAGGGCTTCCAGAGCTTCCCGTTCGCCATGCTGATGACGCTGCTCGTGCCGGGCGCGTTGGCCTGGGTGTTCGGGTTCTTCGCGTTCCGCTCGCGCATCCGCGGCGTGTACTTCTCGATCATCACGCAGGCGATGACCTTCGCGCTGATGCTGCTCTTCTTCCGCAACGAGACCGGCTTCGGCGGCAACAACGGCATGACGGACTTCAAGCGTATCCTCGGCTACTCGCTGCAGGAGACCAGCACCAAGGTCACGCTCTACGTGCTCACCATGCTGATGTTGTTCGGCGCCTACTTCGCCTGTCGCTTCCTGGTGCGCAGCAAGGCCGGCCGCGTGCTCACGGCCATCCGCGACGCCGAGAGCAAGGTGATGTTCTGCGGCTACAACCCGCGCGACTACAAGCTGTTCGCCTGGACCTTCGCGGCCATGCTGTCGGGCCTGGCGGGGGCGCTCTACGTGCCGCAGGTGGGCATCATCAATCCGAGCGAGATGGAGCCTGCCAACTCCATCGAGATGGCCATCTGGGTCGCCGTGGGAGGGCGCGGCACGCTGGGCGGAGCGGTGCTGGGTGCGGGCATCGTGAACGGGCTCAAGAGCTTCCTCACCGTCACCTATCCAGACGCCTGGCTCTACGCGCTTGCCGCGCTGTTCGTGCTGGTGACGTTGCTCTTGCCCGACGGTGTGGCCGGTGTGGTCGCCAAGCTCGGAGCGCGCTTCGTGCGCCCGCAGGCGGTGCCCGCGCCGATTCGAGCCGCCGCAGAGCCCACCAAAGGAGAGGTTTGACCATGGCCGATTCAGTTGGCGAAGCGGTGCTCGATATGCGCGAAGCGCCCTCGGCCGAAGTGGTGCGCGACGCGCAAGAGGTTGCGGCCAAGGCGGCCACCGATGCGGCCATCGATAGCAAGCCCCACTGGGAGAACTCCATCCTCTTCGTGGACAACGTGAGCGTGAACTTCGACGGCTTCTACGCGCTCACCAACCTCAGCCTGGTGCTCGAGCCGGGCGAGCTGCGCTGCATCATCGGTCCCAATGGCGCCGGCAAGACGACCATGATGGACGTCATCACCGGCAAGACGCGGCCCACCGAGGGGCGCGTCTACATGCACGGCCAGCGCATCGACCTGACCCAGCACAGCGAGTACGAGATCGCGCGGCTCGGCGTGGGTCGAAAATTCCAGCGTCCCACGGTGTTTCCCGGGCACACGGTGTTCGAGAACATCGAGCTCGCGCTGTCGGCCAACAAGGGGGTGTTCCGCAGCATCTTCGCGCGTCTGAGCGGCGAACAGCGGGACACCATCGATGGCATCCTCAAGACGGTGGGACTCGAGAGCGAGCGTGGGCGCATGGCGGGACTCCTCTCGCACGGGCAAAAGCAGTGGTTGGAGATCGGCATGCTGCTGGCGCAGAAGCCCAAGGTGCTCCTGGTGGATGAGCCCGTGGCGGGCATGACGCACCAGGAGACGGAACGAACCGCGGAGCTTTTGACCAGCCTGGCAGGCGAGCACACGGTGGTGGTGGTCGAGCACGATATGGACTTCGTGCGCAGCATCGCGCGCCGCGTCACCGTGCTGCACATGGGGAGCGTGCTCGCGGAGGGGCGCATGGAGCACGTGCAGGCCGACCCCAAGGTGCTCGAGGTCTACCTGGGACACTAGAGCGGCGTCTGGCGCCGGGCTCAACGCACGAAGATTCGTTGCCGAGGACGTGAAATGAGTCTCGAGATCGACAACATCCATCAGTTCTACGGACAGAGCCACACGCTCTGGGACGTGTCCCTCAAGTTGCGGGAGGGGCGGGTCACCTGCCTGATGGGACGCAACGGGGTCGGCAAGACCACGCTGCTCAAGACCATCATGGGGCTCGTGCCGGCGGCCTCCGGCAGCGTGCGCTTCGGCAATTCGGAGCTGATCGGCAAGCGCCCGGACGTGCGCGCCCGCATGGGCATCGGCTACGTACCCCAGGGGCGCGAGATATTCGGCCAGCTCACGGTGGAGGAAAATCTCAAGATCGGCCTATCGTCGCGCAAGGACAAGCTCAAGACGGTGCCCGATCAGGTGTACAAGTTCTTCCCGGTCCTCAAGGAAATGAAGCAGCGCCGCGGCGGTGACCTCTCGGGTGGTCAGCAGCAGCAGCTCGCCATCGGGCGCGCGATGGTGCTCGACCCCAAGCTGCTCATCCTCGACGAGCCCACCGAGGGCATCCAGCCCAACATCGTGGCGGAGATTGGGGAATTGATCGTGCGCATGTGCAAGGAGCTCGGCATGAGCGTGCTCCTGGTGGAGCAAAAATTGCCCATCGTGCGCAAAGTGGCCGAGGACTTTGCCATCCTCGACAAGGGGCGCCTGGTGGCGGGCGGCGAACTTTCGGAGCTCACGAGCGAGCTGGTGGCGCGTCACTTGGTGGTATAAGCGTGCGCGTGAAGGCTGAAGACCTGGGCCCTCGCGGGGAAGTTCCGGCAGTGCACGCAGCCTCGGGAGTGGCGTTGGCGCAGGCGCGCGCGCAGGCGGTGGTTTGCGCGCCGACGCGCGCGGGCTGGCGCGCCGAGCTCAGCCTGGGCTTTCAGCCGCGCTATGGGCGCACGCGCATCACGGAGCAAGCCCACCTGGGGCCGCTGCGCATCCAGCGACCGTTCTATCCAGAGCCCAACGGTACCTGCCACGTGTACGTGCTGCATCCTCCCGGCGGAGTGGTCGGGGGAGACGTGCTCGACGTGACGCTGCGCGGCGCCGAGGGGGCCCGCGCCCTGCTCACCACGCCGGGCGCCACCAAGCTCTACCGCAGCCCCGGGGCGCGTGCGGAGATTCGTCAGCAATTCGAGTTCGGCGAGCACAGTTGCCTGGAGTGGTTTCCGCAGGAGACCATCGCCTTCGAGGGCACCCACGCCTCGGTCAAGACCCACGTGCGGCTGGCTGCCACGGCCTCTTACGCGGGCTGGGAGATCGTGTGCCTCGGGCGTCCGGCCGCAGGAGAGCGCTTCCGCGCCGGCAGCTTGAGGCTCGAGCACAGCATCGAGCGGGCGGGGCGGCTCCAGTGGATCGAGCGCGCGGAGTATGGTGGCGGAGACGCCATGCTCGAGGCCGCCTGGGGCATGGCGGGGCATGCCGTGATCGGTACCTTCGTGATTGCTCCAGGCAGCCCGCCCGAGCCGGAATGGGTCGAGCAGCTCCGCGCGTCGCTCTTGCCGTCGCAGGGCGAAGAACCCCACGGCGTCGCGGGGCATTTCGCGCTCACACTCGTCTCGTCCGCCATCGTTCTGCGCTACCTTGGGGACCACGCGCATCAGGCCAGCACGTTCTTCAGGCGCGCCTGGCAACTGATCCGCCCTCGCTACGCGGCCGCGGCCGTGGCGCCGCGCATTTGGCACACCTGAGTCGACACGGAACCTTCGAACGGAATCCAGCATGGAACTCACGCCTCGCGAAAAAGACAAGCTGCTCCTCTTCACAGCAGGCCTGCTCGCCGAGCGTCGCAAGGCTCGGGGGCTCAAGCTCAACTACCCGGAAGCCATCGCGTACATCTCGGCTGCCATCCTGGAGGGCGCGCGCGATGGTCGTACCGTGGCCGATCTCATGAGCTACGGCGCCACGCTGCTGAAGCGCGAGGACGTCATGGAGGGCATCGCCGAGATGATCCCCGAGGTCCAGATCGAAGCAACGTTTCCCGACGGCACCAAGCTGGTCACGGTGCACGAGCCCATCCGCTGAGCACGAGGTCCCCATGATTCCCGGTGAGATCGAAACCTATGAAGAGGAACTGGAGCTCAACGCGGGGCGCCCCCGCGTCACGGTGACGGTGGCCAACACGGGCGACCGACCGATTCAAGTGGGCTCCCACTATCACTTCTACGAGACCAACTCCGCTCTGCGCTTCGATCGCGAGGCCACGCGGGGCTTTCGGCTGGACATCGCGTCGGGCACGGCGGTGCGCTTCGAGCCCGGACAGGAACGCGAGGTCACCCTGGTGGCCTACGCGGGAGAGCGCAGGGTCTACGGGTTTCAGGGCAAAGTGATGGGAGAGCTGAAATGAGCCGTATTACTCGGCGCGCCTACGTGGAGATGTATGGTCCCACCACCGGCGACCGCGTGCGCTTGGCCGACACCGAGCTCTGGATCGAGGTCGAGAAGGACTTCACCACCTACGGCGAGGAAGTGAAATTCGGCGGCGGCAAGGTCATCCGCGACGGCATGGGGCAGAGTCAGCGCACGGGCAGCGAGGTAGTCGACACGGTGATCACCAACGCGCTCATTGTCGACCACTGGGGCATCGTCAAGGCCGACATCGGCATCAAGGACGGTCGCATCGCAGGCATCGGCAAGGCGGGCAATCCGGACGTGCAGCCCAGCGTCAACATCGTGATCGGCCCCGGCACCGAGGTCATCGCGGGCGAGAACCAAATCGTCACTGCGGGCTCCATCGATGCCCACATTCACTTTATCTGTCCGCAGCAGATCGAAGACGCCTTGATGAGTGGCGTGACCACCATGATCGGCGGCGGCACGGGACCCGCTGCCGGCACCAGCGCCACCACCTGCACGCCGGGTCGCTGGTACATGCAGCGCATGCTCGAGGCCGCCGAGGCGCTGCCGATGAACCTGGGTTTCCTCGGCAAGGGCAACGCCAGCTTGCCGCGGGCGCTCGAGGAACAGATCGAAGCGGGTGCCATGGGGCTCAAGTTGCACGAGGACTGGGGCACCACGCCGCAGGCCATCGACAACTGCCTGAGTGTGGCCGAGGACTACGACATCCAGGTCGCCATCCACACCGACACGCTCAATGAGTCGGGTTTCGTGGAGGATACGTTTGCGGCGTTCAAGGGTCGCACCATCCACGCCTATCACACCGAGGGCGCTGGCGGTGGCCATGCTCCGGACATCATCCGCGCGGCGGGCGAGCCCAACGTGCTGCCGTCGAGCACCAACCCGACGCGTCCCTACACCGTGAACACCATCGACGAGCACCTCGACATGCTCATGGTGTGTCACCACCTGGATCCCGCCATCGCGGAGGACGTGGCGTTCGCGGAGAGCCGCATTCGCCGCGAGACCATCGCCGCCGAGGACATCCTGCACGACCTGGGAGTGTTCAGCATGATTTCCTCGGACTCCCAGGCCATGGGGCGTGTGGGCGAGGTCATCACGCGCACCTTCCAGACCGCCCACAAGATGAAGGTCCAGCGCGGCAGCTTGGCGGAAGACACGGCGCGCCACGACAACTTCCGGGTCAAGCGCTACATCGCCAAGTGCACCATCAATCCCGCCATTGCCCACGGTATCTCGCACGAGGTGGGCTCCGTGGAGGTGGGCAAGTTGGCGGATCTCGTGCTGTGGAAACCGGCGTTTTTCGCGGCCAAGCCCAGCATGATTATCAAGGGTGGCATGATCGCCGCCGCCCCGATGGGGGATCCCAACGCCTCCATCCCCACGCCCCAACCCGTGCACTACCGGCGGATGTTCGCCGCTCTGGGGCGGGCCGTCGGCAAGACCTCCGTCACGTTCGTTTCTCAAGCCGCGCTCGAGCAGGACCTGGCGAACGAGCTCGGTCTGCAGCGGCGTCTGGTGGGTGTGCGTGGCTGCCGCAAGGTGCAGAAGAAACACATGATCCACAACGACCGTGCGCCCACCATCCAGGTGGACTCGCAGACCTACGAGGTGCGTTGCGACGGTGAGCTCCTGACCTGCGAGCCCGCCAAGGAACTGCCCCTGGCTCAGCGCTACTTCCTGTTCTGAGGGGGCCCACGATGCTGGAGATTCGCGAGAAGGTTCGAAGCGGTGAGGTCACGGCCACGTTGACGTTGCCGTTCGAGGAGCGTCAGCGCACGCGGCGTCGCGTACGCCTGAGTACGGGCGAGAGCGCGCTGTTGTTGACGCCCCGGGGGACGTTGCTGCGCGGAGGAGACATCTTGTCGCTCTCCGATGGGCGCTGCGTGCGCGTGGTGGCCGCACCCGAGCAGGTCTCCACGGTGCACGCGGCGGAGCCACGCGCCCTGGCGCGTGTGGCGTACCACCTGGGAAATCGACATGTGGCCCTGGAAGTGGGCGATGGCTTCGTGCGTTACCTCCACGACCACGTCCTGGACGACATGGTACGGGAGCTTGGGTTGAACGTGGTGGTGGAGAACGCAGCATTCGAGCCGGAGGGCGGGGCCTACGCGGGAGGTCACTCGCACGCGCACGGTCATTCTCATGCTCATCCCCACCCGCACGCTCCAGGTGAGGGGCAGAACCGCGTGAACCTCCAGGACCAGGGCGGCGAGCGCAGCGAGCTCCCGGGAGAGCCCAAGTGGTGAGCTCGCGGGCCCCACTCCTGCGGCTGTTGCAGCTGGCGAGCCCGGCTTTGCCCATCGGGGCGTACGCCTATTCGCGCGGTCTCGAGAGTGCGGTGCATTTCGGCTGGGTCAAAGACGAAGCGGAGGCCTGCCGCTGGATCGAGGGCATCCTCGAGCGCTCCGTGGCATCCCTCGACGGTCCCGTGTTTTTGCGGCTCTTCGACGCCTTCGTGGCCCAGGACACGGCGTGCGTGGAGCGTTGGAACGACTTTGCGTGTGCCGCCCGCGAGAGCCACGAGCTGGCCCTGGAGGACAGGCAGTTGGGGCTCGCGCTCGCGCGCGTCTTGAATGACCAAGGAGTCGAGGCTGCCGCCCATTTCCGCGGGCGCGGAGGCTACGCCACGCTGTTCGCGTTGGCCGCCAGCACCTGGGGAGTCGAGCGGGTGGACGCGCTCAGCGCGTTCCTGTTCGCGTTCGTGGAGAACCAGGTGAGCTGTGCCATCAAGTTGGTGCCGCTCGGGCAGAGCGCGGGGCAGCGCATTCTTTCCAGGTTGGTTGGGGTGGTTGACCGCCTGGTGCAGAGGGTCCTCGAGATCGGGGACGATGAGAATCGGTTCCTACACACCGCGCGTGGCGCTCGGCAGTGCCTGGCACGAGACCCAGTACACGCGTCTTTTCCGTTCTTGAGGAGGAGTCATGACCAAGAGTGCGCTGCGATTGGGGGTGGGCGGCCCGGTGGGTTCGGGCAAGACGGCGTTGGTCCTGGCTCTGTGTAGACGGCTCCGCGATCACTACGACATCGCGGTGGTCACCAACGACATCTACACCAAGGAAGACGCCGAGTTCCTGCTGCGCAACGAGGCGCTGCCCCGCGAGCGTATCGCCGGCGTGGAGACCGGCGGCTGTCCCCACACCGCCATCCGAGAAGACGCCTCCATGAACCTGGCCGCCGTGGAGGACATGGTGCTCAAGTTCCCGAAGCTACAGATGGTCATCATCGAGAGCGGGGGCGACAACCTGAGCGCCACCTTTAGCCCGGAGCTGTCCGACCTCACGCTCTACGTCATCGACGTGGCGGCGGGCGACAAGATTCCGCGCAAGGGCGGGCCCGGCATCACCAAGAGCGACCTCTTGATCATCAACAAGACCGACCTGGCGCCCCACGTGGGCGCATCGCTCGAGGTCATGGATCGCGACGCCCGCAAGATGCGCGGCGAGCGGCCCTTCGTGTTCACCTGCTTGAAGACGGGCGACGGTCTGGAGAACGTCGTGCGCTTCATCGAGCAGGAAGGGATTCTAGCCGGAGACTGACGAAGTCAGTCCCCGGCCCGTGCCGGCCTTGCGCAAGCAAGGCGCGCCTGTGCGTGTGCCCGCTCAGAAGGCGGCCTTCAAGCCGATATGGAACCAGCGCGGGGCGTTGGGGCGCGCGCCGAACGGGCGGTGCGACACCAGGTAGACCGAGTTCAGCAGGTTGTTGATGGTGCCGTAGATCTGCAGCGGGCCCCACACCTTGGCCCAGGCGCTGGCGTCCACCAGGGTCTGCGCGTCGGTGTACAGCTCGCGGTGATCGGAGCCCACGCCGGTGCTGCCGTCGCCGGTCTTGCTCATGTAGCTCACGGCCACCGCGCCGCCCGCGGGCTTGGCCTCTACGCCGAGGCTCGCGCGCATCAGGTGCTGGGGCACGTTGGGCATCAGGTCGCCCTTCTCCACGTCGCCCCAGATCGGGTTCTGCGATGAGAAAGTCTCGAGGAACTGCGCCTGGGTGCGCGTATAGGCGAAGGTCAACGGCAGCTTGAGGTTGCCCACCGGGATGTCGTGGCCCACCAGCAGCTCGACGCCGTAGATGCGTGCGTGTCCGCCGGTGAAGTACTTGTCCTGCGCCGAGCTCGGTCCGCCGTCGTTGCCGATGGAGGAGATGTTTTGGTAGTCGTTGTAGAAGCCGATGGCCTCGGCGCGTAGCGCACCCTTGGTGTAGCGAGCGCCGCCTTCGTAGTTGACGCTGAATTCCGGCTTGGCGTGCTTGCCGGCATCGGGCGTGGCGGCGCTGAAGCCGCGGTAGACACCCGCCAGTACACCGAGCTCCTCGGTGATGGCGTAGTAGAGGCCGACTCCCGGCAAGAGGGCGTAGTTGAAGAACTTGTCGCCATTGCCGGTCGCGCGATCGATAAACGACATGCGCATCAACTCGGTGCGCATGCCGGGCGTGACGGTGAGACCCGCGACCGTGACCGCGTACTGCACGTGCGGGGCGAGCGCGTAGGTGGCCGCCTTGTTGAAGGCGGTGACCGTGGTGGCCTGCCCGTCGGGGTACGGTTCGCCGCCGTAGAGCTGCGACCCGAAAGCCGTGTGGTGTCGCTCGATGCGGTCGTAGTGGAGCCGCATGCCAGCCTCGAAGCGGTGCTGGATCTTGCCCGTCTCCGTGTCCCAGCGGAACAAGGACTGCACGCCCTCCGAGACGAAGTCACGCTGATTGCCAGCGGACACCACGCGCGCATTGGGATCGCCCAGCGCATCGGCGAACGTGCTCTGTCCGCGCAGCACCGAGAGGTACGTGTAGCGCATGCCCGCCGGGCTATTCGGCGAAGCCGACGCGGAAGCCGTGTTGTCGAGGACGTCGAAGAGGTTGGCCCCCGGAATGTTGTCGACGCGGTTCCACAGGCGGGTGAAGTTGTTGCGATAGGCGGTGGTGGTGAGCGTCATGCGCCGCTTGAAATCCACCTGGTGCGTGAGCGCGATGCTCGAGCGGTGGTTCTTCATGCGGTCGTTGGCGGTGGCGCCATAGCGAGCGTAGGGGTTGTCCTTGAAGTCCTGCTCCGAGAGACCCATGTAGGTCTCGTTCGAGACCTCGTCGGAGTAACCGAGCTTGAGACGGAACTCGTTGCGCACCTCGGCCCGCGGATCCACCACGTACGAGAACTTGGCCATCCACTCGTCCTTGGTGAAGCCAGTGTCCGCGTCGGGGTTCGTCATCAGCTCCTTGAAGCCGTTGTTCTGTAGACGTACGCCCTCGACCAGGAAGCCGAACTGGTCGTTGCTGGCGCCGAAATAGGCGTGCCCTTTGCCGTAGCCGTAGGCGCCCGCGGCCAGGTCGATGGCGCCCGAGGCGTTGGTGGGAATCGCGCGCGTCTGCAGGTCGACGGCGCCGGCGATGGTCTGGGGACCCGAGGTCACGGCCGACGGCCCCTTGATCACGCGCACGCCCGTCATACGCGTGATGATGGGAAAGTAGTAGGCAGCGGGGGCCGAGTAGGGAGCGGGTCCGAACAGGACACCATCCTCCATCAGCGTGATCTTCTTGCTGCGGTCGGGGTCCACGCCGCGAATCGCGATGTTGGGGCGCAGGCCCATGCCGTCTTCCGTGCGTGAGTACACGCCGGGCACGGCGCTGAGCACCTGGGCCACGTCGTCGTACTCGAAGCGCTGCAGCTCCTTGTCGCGGATGACGTGGGCGGAGCCTGGCGTGCGCGAGAGGCGCGTGCCGACGATGGTGACTTCGAGCGGCTGGTTGGATGCCGGCGGTGGAACCGGAGCGGCCTCTGCGGGTGCTGGCTCGGGGGTCGCAGCCGGAGGTTCGGCTGGCGCGTACTCGGGAGCGGGCGCAGGCAGCTCAGGCTCCACGGGCGGCGCGGCAGGTTCTGCAGGCGGCTCGGCAGGCAGAGCGGGCGAAGGAGCACTCGGAGGGGCCTCGGGTGCAGGCGCGAGCTCAGTGGGCGTCGCGGGTGCAGCCGGCTCGGAGTTCGCCGCAGGTGGTGGCGCAGCCGGCGCAGGCGCGTCAGTCGACGGCTCGACGGCGGGTGGTGCCTCCGGGCTCGGCGTGGCCTGGGCCAGCGCCGTCGCGGCGGTGAAGGGGACCGAAAGGGCCAAGAGGCACACCAGGCGCTTGGCAGAAGAAAGGGCAGGGGACGTCACGCGTACTCCAGGAGGATGGGCAATCGGGCGAAAGGGACGATGCGAGTTCGTCGCTGGACTCAGATGGGCTTCAGGTGCGGTGGGGGTTCGGTGGGCGCCGGCAGGATCCAGGTCGCCTTGGCGAAGCCGTCGCGGATGTGGGTCAGGTCGGCTTTGGGGTCGATCAGGCGTTGGCGCCTGCGGCCGTTGAGGGAGGCGATGGCGTCGGCGCGCACCTCCACCTCGCCGAAGCCGCGCCGGGCGTAGTCCGCCTGAATGTGCTGGGCAAGTTGAAGGACCAGGTCGGGCTGCCCCGACATCTCGAGCTCCTGGTACCTGGTCAGGTAGGTGCGCGGGAACACCAGCCACGAGCGGCCGGTGCTCTTCTGCAGGACCTCGAAGGTCACGCTGCCGTTCTTCTCGCGCACCATCACGCGCCAGGAGAAGCGCATGCCCTGCTCGTGCCAGCGCACGTTGTCGCCGTAGGCCAGGTAGCGCATGGGGATGGTGATCTGCAGCAGGCAGTAGCTGGCCACCAGCATGCCCGCCCAGCGTGGGACGGGGCGTGTGACGTTGGTCTGCGCGGGAGCGGCGCCAGCAGTGCGCCCCATGCCCAACGCCGAAAGCAGGCGGCGCGGCCAGTCGGCAGGGAAGAACACCAGCGCGACCATGACCATGATGGCCGAGAACATGCCGATGGCCGGGAACAAGGTGCGCGTCATGGCATGGAACACGAGCACGGCGGCGTAGGCGAACACGCGCGTGCGCCGCCAGAGCAGAAACCAGATGATGAAGGTGTCGAACAAGAAGCCGGCCCAGCTCATCGCCAGCGGCACTCCGTCGATGCGGAAGAGCCCCCCGAGCACGGGTAAGTCGGTCTGGGAGGCCAGCCAGATACGCAGTGGCTGAGCGTGCAGCAGCCAATCGCCGTGCGCCTTGGCCAGACCCGCGAACGTGTAGACGATACCCACCTGGAAGCGGAACAGGAACTGCCACATCCGTGCCACATGCTCGCGCGCGTAGCCCGGGTTTCGCCAGGCCTTGATGGAGCCCCAGCGATCGGCCGGCGAGAGCGCGAGCAGAAACGAGAGCAGCGTGGCGAGGTAGTAGTGGTTCAGGTACGTGGTGACGTCGAGCAGCTGCAGATACGCGAAGCCGATGGCGAACAACCAGGCAGCCAACCGGAACCACACCCCCAGCGCGATCAAGATCGCGAGCAGGGCGAGTCCCCCAAACACCGCGTGCATGCCCAAGCGCGGCAGCGGCTCGAGCCAGCCGAAGCCGTAGTACTTGAAGTGAAAGCTAGGATTCACGAAGAAAGCGTCGACCCAGCCGTAGACGATGGAGCGCATCATGCTGATGCACATCGCCAGGCCGAACAATACCCGTAGGGCACCGAGCCACGCGATGTCGACGTGTTCGCCGAGGGCCGTCCGAGCCTTGTTCGTCCAGCCCTCAGTCATTGTCGCCGACAAGCATCATCGGGGCGTCGAGGTTCAATACCGTGATCACGTCGGTCTTGAGCACGTCGCTGATAGCCTTGAACGCAGCGTACACCGGGGCGACGCTGCCCGGATTCTGCTCAAATGCGCCATTCAGATCGAATTGCGCGATGGCCGCGTCGGCCGCGTCGAGAGCCGCTGACATCTCGTCCGCCACGCTGTCCGCGCCCACCGCGTGGAGCCAGTCGTCGAACCCGAGGCCCTGGTAGTCCGGTCCGCAGCCTTGGTACAGCAGGCGAAATGCCTTCAGGTTGGCCCGCACGTTGTCGCTGGCCACGCGCGCATAGCGTGTCTCGGCGTAGCCCGCGCAGTTCGCGGTGCACTCCACGAGCCCGGCCGGCCGCCCGAGCTTCCACTGCTTCACGTCCTGCTCCAGGTAGAACAGGCCGTTGCTCACCGCGTTGAGGGCAGCCTGCTCGCTCATGTACACCGCGCCGCCGGGACCCGCGCTGGCGAGCGTCTGCGCGAAGTTTCCACCGCTCGCGCTCCAGGCGGAGAGTAAGAGCGCCGACTTGGCGCGGATGTCGTGGCCCAACGCGCCTGCGTAAGCCACCTTGCGATTCGCGAGCTCCTCGGCCGAAAGCATCGACCAGAGCTGCTTGCCATTGAGCCGATTCAGGGCCGTGCAGCCGTTGTCCGTGTTCGTGTAGAACAGCATGTACTCCACGGCGCCGAGCCCGCGCGCACCGGCGGGGGCCATGTCGAAGGTGGAGCCCGCATAGGTCTGATCGTAGAGCTGCTCCTCCATCGAACAGCGGTTCACGGCGGGGAAGGCGTAAATCTCGTCGCGCAGTCCCTCTCCGCCCGGGTCGCCCTTGGGGGCCTGCGGGCCGAAGCCGAACATCTCGAGGATCTGCCACTGCTGCAGCGCGTGGTACCAAGCGTCGCGCGCACCCGTCAGCGACTCGGGAGATGGGGCCGCGGCGTAGGCCGCGAGCTTGGTCTCCAGCTCCACCGCGAGCGGGTCGAACTGGCATAGCTGCTGCTGCGTGCACTGGGCCACGCTGGTGAGCAGTGCGCTCTTGGAGAAGGGCGCATCGAGGTTGGTCAGGAACGCGCAAGCGGCGCTCCCTATGCCCGCATCGCCAGCGCCGCCGTCGGAGTCCGTTGGCGAGGGAGTGCTCGGGACGAAGGTCATGCCCGAATCGAGGTGGCCGCCGACCCCAGGGTTCGACGCGGGGGCCATCGGGCTGACGTGCTCGGGGAGAGCCAGCTTGTCGCAGCCCATGGCGAACCCCAGTGCGACCAAGAACCCTGCGCGAAGAGACTGCGAACCCATATCGATTACCTTCTCAAAATCCGTATTTTACGGGCGTCTTCATAGCAAAAGGCGCGGGAGCTCGCTCCCGCGCCTGAGGACCATCGGCCGCGCTGGGTCTACTGCTCTTGGAGCGAGAAGATCACCAGGGCCGCGTTGTCGTTGGCTGCCGTACTGCCCGCGCTGGCACCGGCGGCCACCACGTACTTGCCGTCGGCAGATTCTGCGAGACCGAGGAAGTTGTCGTTCGTCTGGTTGAAGTCGTAGGCCTTGTGACCGACGGTGTTGAACGTCGTGTCGGCGACGCCGTCCTTCGTGAGCATGCCGATCACGGCGCTCTTCTTCTTATCGGCGGCCACACCCACCGCGCCCTGACCCACATACACGACGCGGTCGTCGTGCAGCACGATCACGTTGCGGCCGTTCTCGGCGCCGGTGGCCGCATTCTCGGCGTTGGAGAGCTTGTCGAGCTGGAAGTAGCCCTGGCCGTTGCTCCAATCGGAGTCGGGTTCGCCGGTGCCGGAGATGCGGAGCGAGAAGATGGAGTCGGCCGGATCACCGTCGGAGTGCTCACCGTAGCCGATCGTCACGAAGGAACCGTTCGACTGACGGGCGGCGCCGTACGCCTCGCAGGCACCGGTCGTGCTCGGATCATTGGTCTGGAAGGGGTTGAACACGAGCAAGCCGCCGATGGCGAAACCCGGCACGAAGTGTCCCTGCGCGTCCAGGCGCGCGATGATCATGTTGGCCTTGCCGTCGATCTGCTGGTAGCCGGCCGAAACGATCTCGTCGTTGGGCAGGATGTCATTGCGGCGCGCGTTCTCGGAGCGGTCGCCGGGGGCATTGATGGCCACGGTGCCGCTGGTCCCGAAGTCAGCGTCCAGGGCGCCGTCGCGTTCGAGGCGCGTGATGTAGCGGTCGAAGTCCTTGCGCTCGCCGATGGCCTTGGAGCGCGTGGAGAGCACCAGGCGATTCTGGCTGTCCACGTCGATGTCATAGGCGTCGTCGTTGAGGGGATTGCCCAGCGAGTACACCGGAGGTTGGTCGGTGGTAGCGCTGATCACGGGGACCATGGGCCCTGCGATCCAGAGGATGCCGTCTTCGTCGCCGGGCGAGAACATGTGGTCGCCGGAGTCGTCGTGGTCACCATTGGCGGTGAAGCGCGCGACGTAGATGTCGATGTTGCCGAACTGCTTGCTGAAGATCCGCGCCGCCGCCAGGGTTCGCGACCGTGAGGGTCTCCTTGGCGGTCTCGGCCGTGCCGAGGATCACGACCTTGCCATCCGACTGCACGGCGAGCGCCTTGGCGGACTCCACGGACTCCGCGGCCGCCGCGCTGGCGGGCACGGTGTTCCAGGTGGCGATGCCGCTGCGTGCGCCGCCGCCGTTCTCGATCAGATCACCGAACGACGTATCGAGCTCGCCGTTGAGCTTGAAGCGAGCCACGGCCGAGAAGCGGTCGAGCACCTTCTTCTCTTCTTCGCTCGCCTGGCCCGGGTTGAGCACGAAGGTGCGCTCGACGGTGATGTAACCGGAGGCGTAGATGAGTCCGTTGGGGCCAAAGGTGGCCGACAGGAAGCGGTCCGCTTGCGGAAGGTCGAGTGCGTCGGCCGTGGAGAACCTCTCCACGAGGGGCAGCGTGGGCTCGACATCGCCGTCCCCGCCAGCATCCCCGTCGCCGTCCCCATCCCCATCGCCCGTGGGCGTGTGGGCGTCGATGCCCGCGTCGCTCGGGGCGGGCGCATCGCCATCACCATTCGCGTCGCCGTCCCCATTGCCCGGCAGCTGTCCAGAGTCGCCCTGGCCGTTGGTGTCGCCATCGCCATCGCCAGCGTCCGTGGTCTCGCCAGCAGGGTCCTCGTCGTCGCCGCAGCCGAGGCTCGTGCCGAGGCCCAGCGTGAGCAGCAACGAAAGGGCGAGACGGACGCTGTTGGCTCCGCGCTTTGATCGGCGGATTTCAAATTCTTGATTCATCTGCTGTGCGCTCCTGAAACCGGGCCCATGCGGGGGCGCAGGGCCAAAGTCGCGGAGAAATATGTCTCGAACTGGGCTGTTGACAATCAATTTCAATAAATTTATTGGTCGCCCAGCATTCTCTTCGAAATTACACAGCAATTCGGATTGCTGTCGAAGCGCTATGTTAGCTTGAGGAAATCATTATCATCCATTGGTTTCGTTTTTCTATCGGAATGGCCGTTGACCAATCCTGAGTAGACGCTGCCCGCAAGTGCGTCCCCGTGCGCAGGGGGGCGACCGGCTTGACCCACACTCGAGAGACGTGTAATCCACTCGCGAATTTCAGTATTCAGTATCAAGGGCCTGCGCTGTCGAATGGATCGCTCTCTGTCAGCCACCACGGACGACCGTTTGCTCTCTCCCAGCGTTGCTCCTGCGGAGCGCTCCTCGCGCTCGCAGCTCGAGCCGACCCGCGGTGCCACGGCGCTCGGTGTCGTGTTCGCCTTCGGCATCCACATTGGCGTGATCGCGCTCTCGCCACGCGAAGCCGCCCTGGCTGCGGTTCCGACAGCGCCCTGCGAGGTGGAGATCTTCGAGCCACCGCCGCCTGTGGTGCCCGAGCCGGAGCAGCCGCAGCCCGAGCCTGTCCACGCAGTGATGGTCGAGCGAGCGAAGCCCGTGGTGGTCCGAGAGGTTCCGAAGCAGGCTGAGCCCACGCCGCCACCCAAGGCCGCCGAGGAGCTTCCGCCGCCAGCGGCCGCGCCTGCCGCTCCCGAGCCCATCGTCGAGAAGCCGAGCGAGCCGGCGCCTGCTCTGGTCGCAGCTGCGGACTCGGGCCCCAGCAATCACATGCTCGTGCAGAGCGCCACGGGCGCTCTCGGAGGTCGCGGTACCGCCGGTGCTGGAGTGCCAGGTGGGACCGGGACCGGCGCCGTGGGTTCGAAGCAGGGAGTCATCGGCGGCACCGGCTTGGTCACCCCGCAGCCCATCACCTTGTCCCTCAAGGAGTGGAACTGCGGCTGGCCCGAGGACGCCGAGTACGAGGACTTCGACCAGCAGGTCGTGTCATTGCGCGTGGTGGTGAACGCCGACGGGCGGGTCGAAAAGGCCGACGTGCTCAAGGATCCTGGCTACGGCTTTGGCCGTGCCGCCCGTGACTGCGCCCTGCGACTGCGCGCCTTCGTGCCCGCCAAGGACACCAGCGGGCGCGCCATCAAGGCCGTGTCGGATCCCATCTCCGTGCGCTTCGTGCGCTGAGGTGCGTGGTGCGAGCGTGGCGGGCGTCCACGTCAGGGCGCGCGCCGCGCTCAGCGTACTTCGAGGTGCGGCTCGGTGATGAACAACGGCCCGGGCACGCTATCGAAGGTCAGCTTCTCCGCGCTCCCGATCTGAGTGCTGCGCAGGGCCACGAGCGCGGGGGTAGCCGACGTCAGGTCGGCCGCTGCGATGCGGTAGAGCGAGTTCATGCCGCCGGGCATCCACAGGTTACCGGCCTCGTCGAGCGCCAGATCCGTCACCAGGGCCTCCACTCCGACCTTGATGTGTGTGGTGGGGACGAACGGCATGTTTTCGGGCTTGCTCGTGGTGAGATCGGCGGGCGTGAAGCGCACCAGGTCGTTGCCCGTGAAGTAACCCACCCAGAGGTTTCCGTCCTTGTCGAAGACCAGGCCCTCGGGGCTGCCAAGTCCGATCATCACGGGTCCAGGCTGCTGGGCGTAGATGACGATATCAGCCGCTTGCTCGGCGATGTTGGCGCTCAAGCGCGCGGCGTTGAAGCGCACGATGGCGCCCGAAGATTCGCCCACCCACAGGTTGCCCGCGGCGTCGAAGGCCAGGCCGTTCGGGGTCTCGAAGCTGGGGCTAGTGATGCGAACGGAGGCGGTCGGTTGTCCGGACGCGTTCAGGCTGGCCGGCTCGAACTTGGCGATGGAGTCGAGCAACGCCACCCAGACCGCACCCTTCGCGTCGAACGCGATGGCATGGGCGCCACAAGGGATCGTCGGGCCACACAGGGCATCGCCATCGAGCACGATGTCGGGCGGGTTGGTCGAAGCGGTCCCGAGGCGCGCGGTGTTGAAGCCCACCAGGCCGCCGTGCACCGAACCTACCCAAAGCCTACCCAGACCGTCGATGCGCAGCGGGCCCACGGTGGTCAAGCCAGTTTGGAGCCCGACCACGGGAGTCTGCATCCCAGCCGCCATGGCCTGACTCTCGTCGAACGCCAGCACCTGCGCGCCGTCGCCGTTCGATTGGGTCAACCACACGTGGGCGCTGCCCGGTTCGAGCGTGTACGTGACGGCCAATGTTGCGGCCTCGTCGGCGCGCACGCAGACCACGTCGGACGCGCTGCTGCTCGGCTGATAGGCCTTGCCGATGAGCGTGCCGGCCCTGTGGACGCGGTAGGCATCGAGTCCGTAGAGTCCCGTGGGCACGCTGAGGGTAGTGCTCGCGGTGATGGGATCACCGACCTCAGCGCCCTTGGCGTCGATCAAGCGCACATCGGCGAGCACGCCGGCTTCGATGGCCACGTTGATCGCCAGCATGCCGGTGCCACCCGTGGGGCAAGCATTTGCCTGGCCGCTGTCCGTGCCGGCATCGTCGCCGGTCTCGGGGCCGTCCATGGGATCTTCACTGTCCCCGTTGCATCCCCACAGCGCGACCGCCGAAAGTGCGACGACCAGGGAAAAACCACGACGTCCTCTTGCGCTCATGCTCTGCACCTCGTGCGGCATACTACGGTGCAATGCTCGCGAGCCTTCACAAAAGGTAAGCTCGTCCACGCAAGTAGGGAGCATGCTGTCGCACACCGGAGCCGCGCGCGTGGTTGCCGGGGCCGTCACGCAGGTGCGCGAAATACCCGCGAAAATGTGGCCGCTTGCGCGCCCGCTTCAGTTCGTGCCGGCGTCGCTACGCTGTCGCGGCGTGTCGCCCACGGTGACGCGCAGGTTGTCGATGGCCCACGACTCATCGTCCAACGCTTGGTTTCCCGTGCCTTCGAGCGTGAACGTGATGACCGCGCTGCTGGCCGTGTGCGGCCAATCCTGAAAACGCGGTTCCAGGCTGAAGTCGTAGGCGCTGTCCGTGTAGTAGCTACCGGGTCCGGAGAAGCCCAAGTCCATGCGGCGTACGAGCACCACGCCGTCGGGCGGCGGCGGCGTGTCGTAGCTCTGAACCTGCGACTCGAGCGCATTGGCGAAGAACTCGCGGAACACGTTGGCCCCGTCGAGCGTGACCCGAAAGTAATCGTCCGAGGGGGGGCTGCCGATGCCGTCCAGAGAGTCGATGGCGGCGAACAAGAAGTAGATCGAGAGCGAGGTATGCGGAGGCAGGTTGGTCAGCGTCAGCGTGACGACGTTTCCCGTGGCGCTGCGCAAGAACTGAGCGCCGAACGTGTTACCTGGATGGCCGACGGACGCATAGAGCTGAGTAGGCGTTAGCAGACCGTCGCCTGGATCGAGCTCGGACGGTAGCGTGTTGCCTTCGAAGTCCAGGCTCAACACCGCGACCTGCTCGGCGGCAGCGTCGCCCGCATCGTTGGTCTGCGCGTCGTTCCCGCTGGCGTCGGTACCGCCGTCCAGGCTCGCGTCCGTCGCGCCCACGTCGGCGTCCAACCCTGCGTCCATTGGGTCGGGCGCGTCGCCTGCGTCCATGCGGACTTCCTCGTCGCCGTCATCGAGGGAGGCGTCGCGCTCGGGGCCGCCGTCGATCTCATAGAACTCGTCGTCGTTGGAGCCAGAACATGCGGCGCCAAAGGCGCACACAGCGAGGAGCAGCAGGGGACTACGCATGGACCCCATCGTTTTTCGAAACGCTCACGGAAGCAACGAGTCTTTGCCCGACACCTGTGAGGACACGATGGGGTCCTTCACGGCGTCTGACCATGGAAGGACGGGCCACCAGCGTGCGATGGGCGGGGAGGTGTCAGGCTCGACGCTTTGGCCAGGCTTGGGCGTCAGGACCCGCGTCCCCGTCCGTCCGGCCTCCGCCAGCACGCGCTCCACGGGCTCGGTCCAGCCGTGATAGGCCAGCTGCAAGAGCCCCCAGTGCACCGGGATCATCGTGCGTCCACGCACCATGCGGTGGGCGGTCACGGCTTGCTCGGGGCCCACGTGCCAGTCCGGCCAGGTCCGGTTGTACTGGCCCGATTCGATCATGGTGACGTCGAAGGGGCCGAAGCGTTCGCCGATGTCGCGGAGCGCAGGAAAGAGTCCGGTGTCGCCCGAGTAATAGGCGCGGTGGCGCCGACCGATCAGCGCGTAGCCGCCCCACAGGTTGTGATCGCGATCGAGCAGCGTTCGGCCCGATGCGTGGCGCGCAGGCGTGAGCACGATCTCGAGGCCTCGCACGCGCGTGCTCTCCCACCAGTCGAGTTCCGTGATGCGTTCGGCTTGGATGCCCCAGGCTTCGAGATCGGCGCCGATGCCGAGCGGCACGACGAAGCGCACCTTCCAGTCGCGCATCGCGCGCAGCGTCTTGTAGTCGAGGTGGTCGTAGTGATCGTGCGAGATCACTACCGCATCGAGGCCGGGGAGATCCCCCAGCGCGAGCGGCGGTTCGAACCAGCGGCTCGGTCCCACGAAGTTCAGCGGCGAGGAGTGCGTGCTCCACATCGGATCGGTCAGCACGCGGTGACCGTCGATCTCCACCAGGATCGACGAGTGCCCGAACCAGGTGACGCGCAAGCCCGAGGCGGGCGCCTTGTAGAAGCGTTGGCGGTCCACGGGCTCGACTGGGAGCACACCTTCGGGGCTCGCCACCGGGCTCGCGTCGAACAGACCCGACAACATCCCGCCGATGTCGTTGATGATGGGCTGCGGGTTCTCGAAATGGCCGTCGTGCCACTGGGGAGAGTGCTCCATGCGTGCGAGTCGCTCGCCGGAAGCGCGCTGGCCCATGGCAGGCCAGGCCAACGCCAGCAGCACGAGCGCCACGCCGAGCAGGGGCAGGCCAATCCAGAGCGTGAGGCGGGTCCAGCGACGAGGGGAGGGGGCCATGGGAGAGTCACTTTGGGTTGGAGTTGAATTTGATTATCAAGTGCTGTAGTCTGCTGGCTATGGCGTCAGGCAAGGCATTTTTGGGCGAGCTGTTCGGGAAATTGTTCTTTCGACAGGCGCAGATCGTCGCACTTTCGGAGCCTGGCCCGTTTCGCCGGATGACGCTCGAGGGCGTGCAGCTGAGAGACGTCGCGTGGACGCCCGGGGACAAGGTCCAGGTCTTCCTGCCCGCCCACGGGATGCGAACCTACACGCCGTTGTCGTGGGATCCCAAGCGAGGCGTAACGGAACTTCTGGTTTTCCTGCACGGTGACTCGCCAGGGGCGCTCTGGGGACGCAAGGCCCAGGTGGGTGACGCGGTGCAGTTCTTCGGGCCTCGCCGTTCCATCGACGCCGACGCCTTGCCCGCGCGGGTCGTGTTGTTCGGGGACGAGACCTCGTTCGCCGTGGCCAGCGCACTTCGCACCAAGCTCGGAGCGGACCAGCTCGCGTGCGTCTTCGAGGTGACGCCGGAGCACGCCGCCCAGCCCGTGCTCTCGGCGTTGCAGCTCGAGGCGAGCGTGACGGTGGCGAAGCGCTCGGACGACTCGCACCTCGGCGACGTACACGGCAGGCTGGCCGAGCTCACCGCCCGCGCGGCCGGAGCGCAGCTGGTGATGACGGGCAGGGCCGCGGCCATCCAGGCGCTGCGGGCGCGCATGAAGCGCGATGGAGGGACGCGCGTAGCGGCTTCCAAGGCCTATTGGGCTCTGGGCAAGCGCGGGCTCGATTGAGCCGACTCACGCTGGCCTCAGGTCGACCACACACCATAGAGGAAGGCCTCGAAACCCAGCGCCTTGTTTGTCCCACTCCCCCGAGGGAACAGCGGCACCAAGGGTTTCGACCTTCCAGAGCGCCGACGATGCGGGAAAGAGATGTTCTTGTCCAGTTCAAATGCATCAGTACAGGGCTTCCGAGCTCACGGCTAGTAGCCAAACTGTTCCTGCCTGCGGTACGCGGGCGACCTCGCGTGCCTCCAAGGTCACTCGAAATCGCAGCTCCGCTCAGCTGCTAGGCTGCCGCCCCCGTGGATCTCGAACCACTTCGTCGTCGCGATTTCCGTTTGTTGTACCTGGGGCAGTTCGTGAGCTCCTTCGGGTCCATGATGAGCCACGTGGCGCTGCCGTACGTGCTGTACCAGTCCACCAAGTCCACCATACTGACCGGCCTCCTGGGTGTGATTCAGCTGGTGCCCACGGTGTTCGGAGGCCTGTTCGGCGGGGCGCTCGCGGACGCCGTCGATCGACGCAAGTTGATCGTGTTGTCGGAGCTGGGGATGGCGCTGATCGTGCTCGCGCTGGGCATCTCGGTGACGCTCCTCAAGCCGGGCTATCCGCATCCCATGTGGCTACTGGCCGCAGCCTTCACGCTCTCGACGTTGAGCGCGTTCCATCGCCCCGCACTCGAGGCGCTCACGCCGCGTCTGGTGGAGAAGGAGCTCATCCCGTCAGTGTCGGTGCTGTCGTCGCTGCGCGGCAACGTGGCGATGATCGGCGGGCCTGCGGTGGCCGGCATCCTGATCAGCTCGGGCGGGGCGGACTACGCGTTCTACCTGGACTTCGTGTCGTTCGCGGTGTGCGTGGTGGCGGTGCTGTTGATCTCGCAGGTGCCGCGCCTCGAGAGCCCGCCGCCGTTTTCCATGGCCTCGGTGTTGGAGGGGTTCCAGTACGCGCTCAAGCGTCAGGACCTGATCGGCACCTACGTGGTCGACATCATCGCGATGACCTTCTCCATGCCCAACTTGTTGTTCCCCGCCGTGGCAGACAGCCTGGGCGGTAGTCAGTATCTGGGTTGGTTGCATTCGGGCATCTCGATGGGCGCGCTGCTCGCCACCTTGAGTTCCCGCTGGCTCCTGCGCACGCGCCACCACGGCCTGATGATCTTGCTGGCGGCGGGCGCGTGGTCGGCCTGCATGGTGGGCTTCGGACTTTCGCGCACGTTCCCGCTGGCCTTCGCCTTCCTCTTCCTGGCGGGCTTCGCCGACATGGTGAGCGCGGTGTTTCGGCAGACCATCTGGAACCAGACGATTCCCGACGAGCTGCGCGGGCGCTTGGCTGGCATCGAGATGATCTCCTATGTCACCGGGCCCTTACTCGGGAACACGCAGCTCGGGTTCATGGCTAGCGTGGTGGGGATTCAACGCGCCATCACGTTGTCCAGCCTGGTGGGGTTAGGCGGCGTGTGCGCGTGTGCGGGCCTGCTGCCGCGCTTTCGTCGCTACCTGGCCGAGCCGCACGGGAATCAGGGCTCGCCTCCTTGAACGCGGAGGGGGAGCCCCGCGAAACTCGGAGGCGAACCCATCCCCCCGCGTCTTGATGCGGGGAGTGCGAGAATCCTTGGCGAGCTTCGTAGGAATGTGCGATCGGGCGTCTTGTTAAGGCGTCGGGTGTTGTTCGAGCGCCTGTTTGACCTTGTCGCGGTAGGGGCTGGTGGCGAAGTCGCGTAGGAAGAACTGAGCGCGCGCGCGTCCTTCGCTGGTGCGCCCGCAGGCGAAGAGCGCCATGACCTCGATGTAGGCGCGCTCGTGTCGCAGGTAGCCCCGCTTGAACTGCTGGTTGCCCTTGCGCACGAGGGTCACGGCGGCCGCAGGGTTGCTGTTGAGGAGCTGCTCGGCCTGGGCGAGCTGGAGCACCTCTTCACGATCGAGGGGACCCTGGGCATCGACCTCGGCGGTGCCGTTGTTGGACCCAGACAGATGCACGCCCGGCTGGCTGCCGGCGCGGGCACGTCGGCCAGCCTTGGAACGCGCTGCCTTGGCAGAGAGCGTGCGCTCCGCGCTGGAGTGGCCGGCAGAGTTGGCGGCGGACACTTCGGGGGCCTGTGTCAGGGACGAGGGGGCGGGCACGTCTTGCGGTATGGCGGCGCGGCCACCTGAAGGGATCACGATTGGGTCCACCTCGGTCGGTTCGGCCGTCCCGGGCACGAGGGGGGCAGCGCTGGCCACGAGGGGCGGCGCACTAGTGGGCTCGTTTGCGCCAGGGACCGGGGCCGCCCCGAGTGCTGCGCGTCCGCGTGAGGCGCTCGGACCCCGGGCTGCGCCTGCACGCGAGGCTGAGCTCGCAGGGGCACTCCCGACGCCACTTGGACTCTGCGCCTCAGGTACCGTGATCGACCTCTGCATGTGTTCGACGCCCCAGGTGGCCAGTGCGCCGAGCAGGAAGCCCGCACCTAGCCATGCGCCCCAGCGCCGCAGGAAGCCGCGCTGAGTCTGGCCCGGAAGATCCGCGGCCCACTCGGGCAGCGTGGCTCCCTTGGCCAGCAGCTGCTGGTGTCGCGCGTAGCCCTGCGCCACGTCGTAGTGCACGGGGGACTCGGCTTGCCGCAGGAGGTCCTGCAACGAGTCTCGCGATTCGGGGCGCTGTGCGGAAGCCATCAGGGCACCTCGTTCTGCTCGCGCGCAGAGCGCGGTCCCGAGAGCCTGCTGCCGACGCGAATCTCGCGTCCTTCGCCGCGCCGTTCGAGCTCCTGACGCAGCAACTTACGGGCCTTGTTCAGGCGCCAGTATACGGTCCCCACCGGCGAGCCCATGGCCTCCGCCACCGCGCCGCAGCTTTCGCCCTCTTGCTCCACCAGGAGCAGCGTCGCGCTCAGCACCGGATCCAAGCTCGCCAGTGCCTCGTTGAGCGCGCGCGAGGACTCACTCACCTGCAGCGTTCGCACGGGACTCTGCTCCTCATCGGACAACTCGTCGGGGGATACGGCGGAGGAACGCACCTTGCTGGTGCTGCGTCGCCGCCGATAGCTGAGCGCTGCACGCGTGGCGATGGCCCCGAGATAGCTCGTGGGCTTGGCCGGACCGGCCACATATCCTCCGCGCGCGTGCACCACGAGGAACACTTCCTGGAGTACGTCATCGAGGTCCTCCTGGGCCACGCCGAGGCGCGCGAGAAAACTGGCCACGAAGTCAGCATGCCGTCGAAACAGCGCCTCCGTGCTCAGCCGCTGTGGCTCGTCGGGTGCGCTCACAATCCTTGATGCTCCGAGTCAGTCGAACCTTGGCGCGAAATTTCGTAAGCAAAACCGATTCCGAGCATCACCCCCAGCCGAGGCACCCCGGCGCGGCCGACCACCGTCTGCTGTCCGTCCCGAGCCACCACGTCGGCTTCCCGCAAGGCGTAGACCGGCGCCACCGAAATGCGCGCCGCCCAGTCCGGGGTCAGCCGGACCCCGAGCTCCAACTCTGCGGCAATTGCTGGCCAAAACAGCGAGGCGCCCAGCGGAGTGCGAAAATCGAAACCCTGGGTACGGAGGTAGCCGGGGAGAAAGCCGGCACACAGCCGAACACCGAGGCCGCCACTCGCTGGAAACTGGCGACACAGGTCCACGACGCCGCTCAACAGCTTGGTCCGGAAGCGACCCGACGTGGCGTCGAGATCGCCGATGCGGGAGACCAGGCCGAACAATCCGAGGCGAGCTTCGAAGCCCTGGCCGAGCGGCAGCCCGAACGCCAGCCGCCCACCGCCTGCAGGGGAGGCCCCCACGTCGAAGGCCAGCAAGGCCCCGCCCATGAGATAGGGCCTACCGCGAGGGGTGGGCTTTTTCGTCGCGGTCACGAAGGAGAGCTTCGGGGATGCGGCGGACCAGGTGGGCCTGGGAGCGGGGAGGGGCGTCGGTGGAGGGGCCTCGGGAAGCGCTGCAGGTGGGGTGAGGGGCTCGGGCTGGGGCGGCGGTTCGGGGGCGGGCGCTGGTTCGAGCTCGACCTGCGGAGAGGCCGGCGTGAGCGCCGCTTTCACCATCAGGGCACCCGCGATCGCCAGGGCATCGTGTAAATCGGCGCAGCCCGAAGGGCCGGGTGAGAAACGACGTTCCGCGATGACCTGCTCTCCGCGATGGAGCCGCAGCACGGCCGTGCGTGGATCGTGAGTGCTGCCTCGGACCTCGAGGCGCAGCGTGGCGTCGGCGGGCCAGGTCTCGAGCCAGGTCAGCAGGCGCTCGCGCAGGGTGGTCTCACTCAAGCAGGTGGCGCCCTGGTCCAACACGAGCGTGAGTCCCGAGTTTTCGTTGCTCGGTTCCTGCGCGGCGACGCGGCTCGCAGCGCACGGCGCGAACGCGAGCACGCAGAGCAGACAAAGGCGCGAAATCAGCCTGGAGCGCATCGATTTAGCGAGAGAGCACGGCGGACATGGCGCAAGTAGGGTGGCCAACATGGCCGAAGCCATGCGATGGTGATGCCAGGTTCTCTCGGTGCGCAAGCAATCGATTCTCAGAGCTCACAAAAGTTCTGCAGGGGCGCTCGTGCTCGGCTGCTTACTTGGCGGCTGTTGGCAGCCCTACGAGGCGACCGTGGGCATGGTGCAGGGCGCGCTCGATGCCGGCCCGCGGCCGATGGGTGACGGCGATGGCGATGGCGACGGCGATGGCGATGGCGATGGTGATCACCCCGACGATCAGGCAGGGGATGGCGATGCGGGCGCGGACTTTGGGGATGGCGGTGCCGACGACTGCATCACGTTGATCGACCAGAGCGTGGCCCAGGGCCAAATGGTCGATGGTGGGGTGATCGCGGGCAGCAACGTGCAGCTCCTCGGCTGTCAGACGGTGGACGGCAACGACAAGAGCACGAGTTCGATCTGGTGGCGCAAGGATGGTGAGCCCCTGCTCGAGACCGGCCAGGCCTACTCGTTTCGCTGGCCTGCCGAGATCACGCTGGTCTCGCGGGTGCGCTTGTTCGGAGGAGGCTCGCAGTGCGCGACTGAGAAGATCTACGAGAATTCCGCCGGGATCGGCATCTATTTGCCGTCTCCGGGCTGCGTGGCCTTTATCGCCGGGTTCGATACGAAGTACCTGCGGATGACGAACGAGTACGGCAACTACAGCTTTCTGACGAACTGGGTGGTGCCGATGAAGCTCTGCAAGGCGCCCTGTCCCGTGCCGAAGATGTAGCGAACGGCGCCGTGTGCGGACGAGGACGGTGACGAGTACGTAGACGAGGACGCGCACGCGCACGACTACGAAGGCGAGTACGCGCACGGCGTGGACTGGGTCCGGTGGGGCTCAGGGAGGAACTCCGACCGGGCTTGCCGCGACGGTCGGGGAGGTCGCGTGACCTCTTTCGAGCCGGCTTGAGTGCGCATCGTGAGCGCAGCGAACTTCGCGGAGGGGTGGGCCCCGTCGCGGCTTTGCCGCGACGGTCGGGGAGGTCGCGTGACCTCCCCGATAATTAAATGGCTTCGAGTAGGCCCGCTGCGCCCTGGCCGCCACCGATGCACATGGTGACGATGGCGTAGCGACCCTTGCGGCGACGCAGCTCGTAGAGCGCGCTGGCCACCAGCTTGGCGCCCGTGCAGCCCAGGGGATGACCGAGGGCGATGGCGCCACCGTTGATGTTGAGCTTCTCGTCGGGGATGCCCAGCTCGCGCTTGCAGTACAGGGCCTGGCTGGCGAAGGCTTCGTTCATCTCGATGACGTCGATGTCCTTGAGGGACATGCCCGTGCGCTTGAGCAGCTTCTGCACCGCAGGCAGCGGTCCGATGCCCATGATGGCCGGATCCACGCCCACCGTGACGAAGGCGCGGAAGTAGCCGATGCCCTTCACGCCGAGCTCGTCGGCCTTGGCCTTGCTGAGCATGAGCGAGAAGGCGGCGCCGTCCGACAACGGCGAGGCGTTGCCGGGCGTGACGCTGCCCTTGGCCGAGAAGGAAGGCTTGAGTGAAGCCAGGCCCTCGATGGTGGTCTCGGGGCGCGGCAGCTCGTCCTGCTTGAACTCGAACTCCACGCGCTTGTTGCCGTCGTAGCGGATACCGCGCACGGGCACGATCTCGTCCACGAACTTGCCGGCAGCGATGGCGGCGCCCGCCTTCTTCTGGCTGGCGAGGGCGAACGCATCCTGATCTTCACGCGAGATCTTGAAGCGGTTGGCCACGTTCTCCGCCGTGATGCCCATGGGCGTGTAGGCGGTGGGAAAGCGCTCCATCACTTCGGGCGACATGGAGAGCTTGTTGCCCGTCATGGGGACGAGCGACATGGACTCGGTGCCGCCAGCGACGGCGCAGTCGTAGGCGCCGATGGCGATTTGGCCCGCCGCCAGCGCGAGCGCCTGCAAGCCGCTCGCACAGAAGCGGTTGATGGTGATGCCGCCGCTCTCGACCGGGAGATCACCGAGCAAGCCGCACTGGCGCGCCATGTTGAGACCCTGCTCGCCTTCCGGCATCGCGCAGCCGACCACCAGGTCGTCCACGTCGCTGGGCTTCACCTGCGGCACGCGCTTCATGAGCCCGCGGATGACGTCACCCGCGAGTTCGTCCGAGCGCTTGAAGGCCAAGGAGCCCTTGAGGGCGCGCCCCACGGCCGAGCGCACTGCATCTGCAATCACTACGTCAGTCATGTGATGATTCTCCTGCGCTCAGTTCCGAAGGGGCTTGTTGTTCTGAAGCATGTACTGCATGCGCTCGAGGCTCTTCTGCTCGCCGCACAGGCTCAAGAAGGCTTCGCGCTCGAGGTCGAGGATCTCCTGCTCGGTGACCTCGTGGGTGGAACCGCCGACGCCGCCGTTGAGGACCACGCCGAGCTTGCGCGCGATCAGCGCGTCGTGCTCGGACGCGAAGCCGCCCGCGACCAGGGTGTCGACCATCATGTTGATGGTGGCGATGCCGTTGTCGCCCGGCAGCACGTAGGCGCGCGGGGTGGGCGGGTGGTAGCCGGCCGCGGCGAGACCGATGGCGCGTGCCTTGGCCTCGGCCACGCGACGCTCCCTGTCGAAGGAGACGCCGTCGTTGCGCCGGAAGTAGCCGAACGCCTTGCCTTCCTCGGCGCTGGTCGCGACCTTGGCCATGGCGATGTTCTTGAACACCTGGGTGACGACGTCGTAGGTGTTCACGGTGACGCCCTCGGGGATGTTCTCGAGCGCGCGCCACAGCATGTTGAGGTTGCCGGCGCCGCCGGGGATGAGGCCCACGCCGACTTCGACCAAACCTGAATAGGTTTCTGCCGCCGCCTGCACGGCGTCGGCCGCGAAGCAGACCTCGAGACCGCCGCCCAGGGTCATGCCGAAGGGCGCCGCGACCACGGGGATACGCGCGTATTTGAGGCGCTGCGTGGTGTCCTGCAGGGACTTCACGACTTCACCGATGGCAGCGAAGTTCTTCTGCATGGCCTGCATGACCACGAGCATCAGGTTCGCGCCGACGCTGAAGTGCTCGCCCTCGTTGGAGATCACCAAGCCGCGGAAGTCGTGCTCCGCCTTGGTGGCCGCCTCGTTGAGCAGACCGATCACGTCGCCGTCGATGCTGTTCATCTTGGACTTGAACGTGAAGCCCAGGATGCCGTCGCCCAGGTCCCAGGCCTCTGCGCCCAGATTCTTGAGCACCGGGGCCTCGCCGCGCTTGAGGATCTCGAAGCTCGCGTAGCGAGGATCCTTGGGGCGCGCCACGTAGTCGCCCTTGGCCAGGTCGTACACGGCGCCGTCTTCGCGGTAGAAGCCCTTGGCGCCCTTCTCGCGCATCTTCTTGATGGAGTCGGGCAGCGCCACGCCCTCCTTCAACATGCGGTCGGTGGTCTCGGCGAAGCCGAGCGCGTCCCACACCTCGAACGGTCCGAGCTCCCAGTTGTAGCCCCACTTCATGGCGTCATCGACGGCCACCACGCTGTCGCAGATCTCGCCGATGCGACGCGCGGAGTAGGCCAGCGAGCGCGAGGTGAGCTTCCAGGCGAAGCGACCCACGGGCCCCTCGGTGGCGGCCAGCTTCTTGAGGCGCTGGCGCGGGTTCTCGATCTTGCTCAGGGCCTTGCAGGTGGCCTTGATCTCGGGGTCTCCGCCCTCGGGACGATACTCGAGCGTCTTGTAGTCGAAGGTCAGCTTGTTCTTGCCGTCCTTCTTGTAGAAGCCGCCCTTGGTCTTGTCGCCGAGCAGCTTCTTCTCGAGCATGGTGTCCACGAACGAAGGCAGCTTGAAGGCCGAGCGCTCTTCGTCGTCGACCAGGGTGTCGTAACAGTTCTTGGCCACGTGGCTGAAGGTGTCGAGGCCCACCATGTCGGCCGTGCGGAAGCTGGCGCTGCGCGGGTGGCACATCGGCGTGCCCGTGATGGCGTCGACGTCCTCCGGGGTCAGTCCTTCTTCCACCATGAGCTGGGCGGTGAGGGCCATGCCGTGCACGCCGATGCGGTTGCCGACGAAGTTGGGCGTGTCCTTGCCCACCACGATGCCCTTGCCGAGCACGTCCTCGCCGAAGCGGGTGATCAGGTCGAACGTCTTGGGGTCGGTCTCCGGACCGGCCACCAGCTCGAGCAACTTCATGTAACGCACTGGGTTGAAGAAGTGCATCACGAGGAAGTTCTTTTTGAAGTTCTCGGAGCGCCCCGCGACCATGTCGTGGATGCGCAGACCGGAGGTGTTCGAGGCCACGATGGCGTGCTTGGGCAGCACCTGCTCGAGCTTGGCGAACAGGGCCTGCTTGATGTCCAGGCGCTCGATGACGGCTTCGATCACGAGGTCACAGTTGGACAGGAGGCCGAGGTCGTCCTCGGTGTTGCCGGTGCGCACCAGGCGCGCGTTGCTCTTGTGGAAGAAAGCGGCGGGCTTGGCCTTGATCGCCTTCTCGAGGCCACCGGCGGCAAACGCGTCACGCGCGCTCTTCTTTTTCTTGTCCTCCTCCTTCAGGTTGGGAGGAACGATGTCGAGAAGCACCACTTCGAGGCCGGCGTTGGCGAAGTGCGCGGCGATGCCGCTGCCCATCACGCCCGCCCCGATCACGCCTGCGCGCCGAATCGGGATCGTCATTGGAATCGTCTCCGTGTCATTCGAGGATCTGCTCGCCGGCTGCCCTGGACATGGGGTTCAAGCTGAATGTTTCCAGCGGAAACATCAGGACAGCCGCTGGGCTCCTCTTATAGGCGGGGGGCAGCGCCCAGGCACGGCGAGTAGCAGGGGAATTTGAGACGGAACTGTGCTGGCTCGGGTCCCCAGGCGGGGTAGGTCGGGGGCCGACATCAGGTCCCCCAGGGGCTCTGTGCTCCGGCTCGTACGCGTGCCCGTGCCCGTGCCCGATCTTTCTGAAGTTCAGACGTGGGATCGTTTACGGGCACGGGCACGCGTACGAGCCGGAGCACAGAGGGCGAGGGCACGGGCACGCGTACGACCCAGAGCAGAAGGGCCACCTTCTTCACTCGTGGGCCAATCGGGAAACAATCGTTTTCAACCGCTGGAGATCTACTGGTTTGGGCAGGTGACGTTGGAAACCTGCCTTGAGCGCCCGGTTCACGTCTTCGCCGCGGGCGTAGGCCGTGAGGGCGATGGCCCGGGTGGCGCCGCCCTGGTTCGCCGGCAACGCGCGGACCTGGCGGATCAGCTGGTAGCCGTCGGCCTCGGGCATGGCGATGTCGCTGATGAGCACGTTGGGCCGGAACCGCCGCACCTCCTTGAGCGCTTCGGATACCGACTCCGCCGTGCGCACCTCCGCGCCCGTGTCCGCGAGGAGCTCGGAGACGAGGCAGCGCGAGTCGTTCTCGTCGTCCACCACCAAGATCCGCACATGCTCGAGTCGCGGCTCCTCTTCGTCCTCCACCACCGACTCTGCGGTTGCCTCCGCCTTCCGGACATCCTCGAGAACGGCCGGCAGCTCGAGGGTGAAGGTCGAGCCTTGGTCGACGCCTGGACTGCTGGCGAGCAGCTTGCCCGCGTGGGCCTCGGCGAGCTGTCGCGCGATGGTGAGCCCCAGCCCCAGCCCGCCGTGCCGACGGGTGGAAGTGCCGTCCTCCTGTTGGAAGGGCGTGAACACATTCGGCAAGAAATCCTCGGCGATGCCTTGCCCGGTGTCCTTGACCGAGATGCGCACCTTGCCGTGCTCGCGCGTGGTGGTGAGCCTGACGCGCCCACCCTTGGGCGTGAACTTGATCGCGTTGGTGAGTAGGTTCCAGACGATTTGTTGGATTCGGTCGGGGTCGCCGTGCACCCGAAGCTGCTCGTCGATCTCCGAGTTCAGCTCCACGCCCTTGGTCTCCGCCGAGGGCCGCACCGCCTCCAGGGCGCCATTTATGGGATCCTTCACCGCGAGCAGATGCAGCTCCAGCCTGAGCTTGCCGTTGATGATGCGCGACAGGTCGAGCATGTCGTCGACCATGCGTGCCTGGGCCTCGGCGTTGCGCGCCACGATCTCGAGCGGACGCTGCAGCTCGGGCGGTGCCTTGCTGCGCGCGCGGGCGGTCCAGCCGAGTACGGCGTTGAGCGGAGTGCGTAGCTCGTGGGACAGCGTGGCCAGGAACTCGTCCTTGGCACGGCTCGCCAGCTCCGCCTGATGACGCGCCATCTGCTCGCGCCGCAGCAGGTCGTTGCGCTCGGCTTGCAGGCGGGAGCGCTCCGCGTGTTTGGCCACCGCCCAGGCGGCCCGCTCCGCCACGGTGCCGAACAGGGCGCGCTCGCGCTCGCTGAGCGGATCGTCCTCGCTCGAACCGGCGTAGGCCACCCCCAGTAGCTCGTCTCCGTGCACCAGCGGTACGCCCAGCAGCTCGTGCGAGCCGCTCCTCGGAGCTGCGTGCGAGGTGGTCTCCTGCCGGCGCTCGCGTGATTCCAGGCTGTTCAAGCCCAAAAGGACCGGCTCGCGCCGACGGGCCACCTCCTCGCACAGCTCGAGGCTCCCCACCTTGCTGCTGACTGCGACGCGCGTGGGGACGCCGCGCACGGCGTTGCTCACCACGTGCATGTCGCCGCCCTTGCCCAGGGCGATGCTCGCGAAATTCGCCGAGTCCGCGCCATCCAGGAAGATTTGCAGGAGCTCGTCCAGGAGCAGCTTGAGATCGTTGGACTCGAGGGCCGCGCTGGCGATGCGTTCGAAGGTGGCCACGCGGCGCAGAGCTTCGTCACGCTCGTTGGTGCGGGCAGCCACCTGGATGCGGCGCACCTCCTCGCGTTGCTGGAACAGCTCCACGAAAGCGCGCACTCGCGCGCGCAGCACCTGGATGTCGAAGGGCTTGGTCACGTAGTCCGCCGCGCCGATGGCGTAGCCCTTGCGCATGAAGGCTTCGTCGCGATGGATGGCGGTGACGAAGATCAGCGGCAGCTCCTTGCCGTTGGGCAGCTCGCGCATGCGCTCGGCGATGGCGAAGCCGTCCATACCAGGCATCTGCACGTCGAGCAGGACCACCGCGAAGCTCTCCTCGCGCACCCGCGCCAGTGCTTCCGGGCCCGAGGAGGCCTCCACGATGCGTACGCCGAGCGGGCTCAGCACGGCCGAGAGTGCCACCAGGTTGGCGCCGGTGTCGTCCACGATGAGGACACTCGCTCGATTCGGTGCTTGCCCTGCGCTGGCCATGGTGGTCCTCCTAGCGCGCGGCTCCATCCGATTTTCGCTGCTCGAGCCAGTGGTGGATCACCGGAAACAAGCGGTCCTGTGTGACTGGTTTGGTGATGTAGTCGGAGGCGCCTGCAGCGAGCGCGGTCTCGCGGTCGTCCTTCATGGCCTTGGCGGTCAGAGAGATGATGGGCAGCGCTTGGAACTGGAGCATGTCACGGATCGCACGCGTGGCGGCCAGGCCGTCGAGCTCGGGCATCATGGTGTCCATGAGGACGAGGTCGACGTCGGGCGTCGTGGACAGGAGCTCGAGCGCCACCTTGCCATTCTCGGCTTGCAGCACCTCGAAGCCACGCTCCTCCAGCATGCTCTTGAGCGCGAACAGGTTGCGTGAGTCGTCGTCGACGATGAGCACCTTGGCCTTTTCGAACTCGAACTCCTCGGGCAGCTGTGGCAGCTTCTCGCTGCCCTCCAGGTAGGGATGCTCGGCTTGGGCGACGTCCGCCGACTGCTCGGCGCCGAGATAGGTCGCCGGTACGCTCAAGGTGAAGGTGCTGCCCGCGCCGGGTGAGCTGACAACCTCGATGGCGCCACCCAACAGGCGTGCGATCTCCCGGCTGATGGTGAGACCCAGGCCCGTGCCGCCGTACTTGCGGCTGGTGGTCCCGTCGGCTTGCTGGAAGGCCTCGAAGATCAGCCGTTGCTTCTCGAGCGGGATCCCGATGCCGGTATCGCGCACCGCGAAGCTGACCCAGCCGGTGTGGTGGCGCGGCTGTCCCGCGATGGTCATGATGACGCTGCCTTCGGTGGTGAACTTGAAGGCGTTGGCCAGCAGGTTCTTGAGGATCTGCTGCAGGCGGTTCAGGTCGGTGAACAGCCGAATGGGCGCGTCGTGCGTGACGCGGACCTCGAAGGCGATGTCCTTCTGCTCGGCGATGTGGCGGAAGCTCTGCTCCAGATAGTCCCGCAGGTCCTCCAGGGCGAAGTCGCGCGCATCGATCGCCATCTTGCCCGCTTCGACCTTGGAGAGATCGAGGATCTCGTTGATCAGCGACAGCAGATCGTCGCCCGAGGTGTACACGGTGCGGGCGAACTTGACCTGCTCCGGGGTCAGGTTGCCGTCGCGGTTCTCGGCCAACATCTGCGACAAGATCAGCAAGCTGTTGAGCGGAGTCCTGAGCTCGTGGGACATGTTGGCCAGGAACTCCGACTTGTACTTGGAAATGAGCTGAAGCTGCTCGGCCTTCTCTTCCAGGCTGCGACTCGCCAGCTCCACCTCGCTGTTCTTGAGCTCGAGGAGCTTGGCCTTCTCGTTGAGCTCGCCCGCCTGGGCTTCGAGCTCGGCGTTGGACTTCTTGAGCTGCTGCAGGAGCTCGTCCGTGCGCATGCTCGAGGAGATCATGTTGATGATCACGCCCAGTGAATCGGTGAGCTGGTCTAGGAAGATCAAGTAGTTGGGCACGAACTCCTTGAGCGATGCCAGCTCGATGACCGCCTTGGTCTCGCCCTCGAACAACACCGGCAGCACCACCACGCTGCGCGCCGGGGCTTCGCCCATGCCCGAGGCGATATAGATGAACGACTCGGGCACGTCCGTGAGCAAGATGCGCTTCTTCTCGAAGGCGCACTGCCCGATCAAACTCTCCTGCAGTCGGTAGCGGTTCGCCAGGCCCTTGCGGCCACCGAAGCCGTAGCTGGCGATGAGGCTGAGCACCGGATGGCCGTCGCCCGGATCGTTGTCCATGAGGTAGAAGGCGCCGTGTTGCGCGTCCACCAGCGGGGTGAGCTCGCTCATCAGGCTCTGGGCCACCGAGACCATGTTGCGCTGTCCCTGCATCATCCCGGAGAAGCGCGCCAGGTTGGTCTTGAGCCAGTCCTGCTCCTGGCTCTTGTGCGTGGTGTCGCGCAAGTTGCGGATCATGCGGTTGATGTTGTCCTTGAGTGCGGCCACCTCGCCCTGCGCCTCGACATTGATGGTGCGCGTCAGGTCGCCCTGGGCCACCGCGGTCGACACCTCGGCGATGGCGCGCACCTGCGACGTGAGGTTGCCGGCCAGCTGGTTCACGTTGTCGGTGAGGTCACGCCAGGTGCCGGCGGCTCCAGGCACCTTGGCCTGCCCGCCCAGCTTGCCCTCGAAGCCCACTTCGCGCGCCACGCTCGTGACCTGGTCCGAGAAGGTGCGCAGGGTGTCGGTCATGTTGTTGATGGTCTCGGCCAACGCGGCCACCTCACCGCGCGCCTCGAGCACGAACTTTTGCGACAGGTCGCCGTTCGCGACGGCGGTCACCACCTTGACGATGCCGCGCACCTGGTCGGTGAGGTTCGACGCCATGATATTCACGTTGTCCGTGAGGTCGCGCCACACGCCCGACACGCCCGGCACCTTGGCTTCGGCGCCCAGCTTGCCTTCCACGCCCACCTCGCGCGCCAGGGTCGTGACCTGATCGGCGAAGGTGCGCAGGGTGTCGGTCATGTTGTTGATGGTCTCGGCCAACGCGGCCACCTCGCCCTTGGCTTCGAGTACGAACTTCTGGGACAGGTCGCCGTTGGCGACGGCGGTCACCACCTTGACGATGCCGCGCACCTGCTCGGTGAGGTTCGAGGCCATCACGTTCACGTTTTCGGTGAGGTCCTTCCAGGTACCGCTGACGCCCTTCACCTCGGCTTGTCCGCCGAGACGCCCTTCGGTGCCCACCTCCTTGGCCACGCGCGTGACCTCGGCGGCGAACGAGTTGAGCTGATCGACCATGCGGTTGATCACGTCCTTGATTTGCAGAATCTCGCCCTTCACGTCGACCGTGACCTTGCGCGTGAGGTCGCCGTTGGCGATGGCGGTGGCCACCTTGGACACGTCGCGCAGCTGCACGGTGAGGTTCGAGGCCATCGCGTTCACGTTGTCGGTGAGGTCCTTCCAGGTGCCGCTGACGCCCTTGACGTCGGCCTGACCGCCGAGCTTGCCTTCGGTGCCCACCTCTTTGGCGACACGCGTGACCTCGGCGCTGAAGGAGTTGAGGGTATCCACCATGGTATTGATGGTGCTCTTGAGCTCGAGGATCTCGCCGCGCGCGTCGACGGTGATCTTCTGGGACAGGTCACCGCGCGCCACGGCCGTGGTGACCTTGGCGATGTTGCGCACCTGGGTCGTCAGGTTGGCCGCGAGGCTGTTCACGTTATCGGTGAGGTCCTTCCAGGTGCCACTCACGCCTTTGACGTCGGCCTGACCACCGAGCTTGCCTTCGGTACCCACCTCCTTCGCAACGCGCGTCACCTCTGCGGCGAAGGAACGCAACTGGTCCACCATGACGTTGATGGTGCTCTTGAGCTCGAGGATCTCGCCGCGCGCGTCGACCGTGATCTTTTGAGATAGGTCTCCGTTTGCGACTGCGGTGGTCACGTTGGCGATGTTGCGCACCTGGGTGGTGAGGTTGGCCGCGAGTAGGTTCACGTTGTCGGTGAGGTCCTTCCAGGTCCCGCTGATGCCCTTGACCTGTGCTTGCCCGCCGAGCTTGCCCTCGGTACCCACTTCCTTCGCGACGCGCGTGACCTCGGCGGCGAACGAGTTCAGCTGATCCACCATCTTGTTGTAGACGTCCTTGATCTGCAGAATCTCGCCTTTTACGTCGACCGTGATCTTCTGAGTCAGATCGCCGTTGGCGATGGCGGTGGCCACCTTGGACACATCGCGCAGCTGCACGGTCAAGTTCGAGGCCATCGCGTTCACGTTGTCGGTGAGGTCCTTCCAGGTGCCACTGACGCCTTTCACCTCGGCTTGGCCGCCGAGCTTGCCCTCGGTACCCACCTCCTTCGCAACGCGCGTGACCTCGGAAGCGAACGAGGACAGCTGATCCACCATGACGTTGATCGTGTTCTTGAGTTCCATGATCTCGCCGCGCGCGTCGACGGTGATCTTTTGGGAGAGGTCGCCGTTGGCGACGGCGGTGGTGACGTTGGCGATGTTGCGCACCTGGGTGGTGAGGTTGGCCGCCAGCACGTTCACGTTGTCGGTGAGGTCCTTCCAGGTACCGCTGACGCCTCTGACCTGCGCTTGGCCGCCGAGCTTGCCTTCGGTGCCCACCTCCTTCGCGACGCGCGTGACCTCGGCGGCGAACGAGTTCAGCTGATCCACCATCTTGTTGTAAACGTCCTTGATCTGGAGAATCTCGCCCTTCACGTCGACGGTGATCTTCTGGGTCAGGTCGCCGTCGGCGATGGCGGTGGCCACCTTCGACACATCGCGCAGCTGCACGGTGAGGTTCGAGGCCATGGCGTTCACGTTGTCGGTGAGGTCCTTCCAGGTTCCGAACACGCCCTTGACGTCGGCCTGGCCACCGAGCTTGCCCTCGGTGCCCACCTCCTTGGCGACGCGTGTGACTTCCGCCGCGAAGGATCGCAGGGTGTCGACCATGGTGTTGATGGTGTTCTTGAGCTCGTAGATCTCGCCCCGTGCATCCACCGAGATCTTTTGGGAGAGGTCGCCCGTGGCCACCGCGGTGGTGACCTTGGCGATACTGCGCACCTGGGCCGTGAGGTTGGCCGCCAGGCCGTTTACGTTGTCGGTCACGTCCTTCCAGGTGCCGCTCACGCCCTTGACGTCGGCCTGGCCGCCGAGCTTGCCCTCATTACCCACTTCTTTGGCGACGCGTGTGACCTCGGCCGCGAACGAAGACAGCTGATCCACCATCACGTTGATGGTGTTCTTCAGCTCCAAGATCTCTCCGCGCGCGTCCACGGTGATCTTCTGTGAGAGGTCGCCGCGTGCCACCGCCGTGGTGACCTTGGCGATGTTGCGCACCTGGGCGGTGAGGTTCGCCGCCAAGCCGTTCACGTTGTCGGTGAGGTCCTTCCAGGTGCCGCTGACACCTTTCACGTTGGCCTGACCGCCGAGCTTGCCTTCGGTGCCCACTTCCTTGGCCACGCGTGTGACTTCCGTGGAGAACGAGTTCAGCTGGTCCACCATGGAATTCACGGTGGTGCCGATGCGCCGGAACTCACCGCGCACCGGACGGCCCTCGATCTCGAGCACCATCTTCTGCGAAAGGTCACCGTGGGCCACCGCGGTGATCACGCGCGCGACCTCGTTGGTGGGGGCCACCAGATCCGCGATCAGCTGGTTCACCGAGTTCATCCCCGCGGCCCACGCGCCCTTGGCCGGTCCCACGGAGGCGCGCTCGTGCATGCGACCTTCCTGGCCGACTACGCGTCCCACGCGCACGAGCTCGGAAGTCATGTGCTCGTTGAGTCCGATGACGTCGTTGAGCAGCTCCGCCAGGCCCCCCAGGCCCTGCAGCTCGCTCGACGCTACGCGGACGCTGAAGTCCCCTTGCTTCACCGCCTTGAGCACCTGAACGATGTGCTCGATCTGGTTCGGTGCGAGGGGAGGAACGACGGGCGGGTGCTTGGGGGGCGTGCTCTTACGGGGTGTGCTGCGGGTGCTGCTTCGCACGGTTGGTTGGCGTAGGGTCACGGGTCACTCCTCGAGTTCCTCGATGGCGGTCTCGAGCGTCTCGGGCAGCAAGGGTTTCACGAAGAAGCGATCGAATCCGGCCTGTCTTGCGTGTTCGCGGTCGCTCGCGTCGTCGAAGCCGGTCACGGCGAACAGGAGCGGTGTCTTGCGGCTGGGTTCACGCCGTTGCAGGCGGCGTGCGAGCTCCAGACCGTCTATACCCGGGACCCCCAGGTCGAGGATCGCGAGCTCGGCGTCGAAGTCGTTCGCAATATCGAGGGCAGTGACGCCGTCGTGGGCCATGCGTACGGTATGGCCTCGGTCCGTGAGCGCCTCCGACAGGAGCAGCGCCAGGTCCTCGTTGTCCTCGACCAGCAATATTCGTTTCGCGTGTGCCATGCTCTCGCGCCGCGGGAGGGAAGGGCATGTCTGCGTACGGCATGCGGGGCCCGCTGGCAGGCAACGTAGGCACGTGCGGCGTCCAGTCAGGGGCTCGAACGAGGTGTTGTCGAACCTGAAAAACGCTCTGGAACGCTGGCGCACACCTGCGCCATAGTTCTCGTCTCGTGGCGCGGACGCCATTCGAGATTGGGGATGGGCTGAGCCGGTGCAGCGACAGAAAGCAGTCATCGATCCGGCGCTGAGTGCGCGTGTGCTGTCTCGCTTTCCGATGCGATACACGGCTGGCCCCGAGCCTGCCCAGGACCGACCTGCGCACGTGAGGGCGGCCTCGGGTCTGGCATGGCTTCCGCTGGCCCTCACGAATGGGCCACAACGGGAATTGCTCGCGGTGATCCAGGACGACGCGGCCTTCGTTGCGCTGGTGGACCCGGCCACGGGGCTGGCCGACGCGGCGCCTTTGCCGGCTGCCCCTGGTGGCGTGCGCTTGTTCCAAGCCGAGCGCGGCAACAAGCAGCTCAAGCTCGACCTCGAAGCCTGCGTGGTCGGCAGCGTCTTCGGGGCTCCGCATCTGGTGGCTTTTGGGTCGGGCTCCTCGGATCAGCGTGAGCGCATCGTGCTCTTGCCCTGCGACACCCCGTTTCAATCGGCCGAACGGGCGGCGCATGTGAAAGACGCCAGCGCGTTCTACCAGCGGCTGCGCTCGGAGACGGCTTTCAGCGGTAGCGAGCTCAATCTCGAAGGTGTGGTGTTGCGGGAGAATCCGGTCTCCATGCGGCCCGAGCTCTTGCTCTTCCAGCGCGGCAATGGCGCGGACCGCGAGGGGCGCCCGGCGCTCAACGCGACGGCTATCGTGTCGTGGCCGAGCTTCGTCGCCTATCTCGAGTCCGACGCTGCGCAGGCCCCCGTACCCGCCCTGCGCGCCATCACGCACTACGACCTCGGCACCGTGCGAGACGTGCGTCTCACCTTCACCGACGCCACCGTCGGCCCGCGGAGCAGCGTGCTGTTCTTGGCCTGCGCGGAGGCATCCCCCAACACCGTCGACGATGGCGAAGTGCTCGGCACCTTCGTCGGTGTGATCGGAGCGGAGGGAGACGTGCGTATCGCGCCCCTGCTCGACGAAGCCGGGGCGCCGAGCCGTGACAAGGCAGAGGGGATCGTGCGCGATGTGCGGCAAGCCCACAGGGTGGTGCTCACCGTGGACCGAGACGATCCCGATTTACCCTCTGATCTCCTGCATGTCGCGCTCGAGGGGGCCTGGTTTTAGAGGGGTGTTTGCGCCGGCCACGCGTTTGGTACACTCGCCTGCCGCGCCCGCTCTCGTTCCGAAGTGGGCACCCTTCGCTTCGAAACCTCACTGAGGAAGGTGATCCGTGAGCAGCATGCCGACCCCTCCACGTCTTGGCCTTCGCGTGCCGCTGCCGCCGCCTGGCCAGACGACCGACGGCGAGCGTGACGGCCTGGTGACGGGCGACGTCCTCGAGGGGCGCTATCAGGTCGAGGATCGCATCGGTGAGGGGGGCGTGGGTTTCGTGTATCGCGCCGTGCAGCTCAAGCTCAACCGGCGCGTGGCGGTGAAGCTGCTGCAACGCGACATGGTGGGCGACGAGGAGCTGCGTCCGCGCTTCGAACGCGAGGCCATCACGCTAGCCGCGCTCTCCCATCCCAACGTCGTCAGCATCCAGGATTACGGCATGGTGCGTGGGCAGCCGTTTCTGGTGATGGAGCTGCTCGAGGGCCGTACCCTGCGCGAGATCATCGACACCGAGGGCGCCCTCGACCCGCTGCGCGCGCTCAAGCTCATGCGCCAGCTGATGCAGGGGCTCACCTACGCCCATCAGCGCGGCATCGTGCACCGCGATCTCAAGCCGGCCAACCTGTTGGTGCAAGACCTCCCCGCGAGCGAACACCTCAAGGTGCTCGACTTCGGCTTGGTGAAGCTGTTACCCGGGAGCTACCTCGACCGCGGCGTTCAGCTTTCGCGGGTGGGCTTCACGTTCGGCACGCCTCCCTATATGAGCCCGGAGCACGCCACGGGCGGCTACGTGGACGCGCGCAGCGACCTCTACTCGGTGGGCATCCTGTTGTTCGAGATGCTCACGGGGCAAAAACCCTTCGACGGGGAGCTCCACGAGATCATCCGTCACCACCTGTCGTCACCGGTACCGCGGCTCTGGGAGCGCAAGCCGGAGCTCGCGGGGCGCGACGACCTGCAGCGCTTGATCGACCGCTGCATGGCCAAGCTGCGCGAGGAGCGCTTCGAGACGGGCGCCGAGTTGCTTTCCGAGCTCGACGGGGTGGCTCTGCGCGCATCGTTGCCGCCGCCGGCTGTCGCGCCGGCGGTGAAGGCCGCTCCGGCGGAGGTCGACGCCGGACTCGCGCTCGCGGAGGGCGGCGAGCCCAGCATGCGACGGGAGATCCAGGCCATCACCCTGGGCTACAAGCGCCTCGGCATCGCATGGGTGTACTGGCTGCGCACCACCGTGCTGCCGTGGATCCAATCCAAGACCGAGCGGACCCGCGAATCGATTGCCCAGGCCGGCCGTACCACGGGGGAACGAGCGCGCGAGAGTTGGGCCAAGGTGAAGCCCGGCATTGCCCAGGCCCGCGAGCGCTTGGGCCAGGCAGCGGACGGCGCCAAGCAGCGCCTGCGAGCGTCCCAGCGACCGCCGGCTGCGGAGGGCCCTGCGGAGCATGACTCGGCCATGGCAGCCGTGCCCACGCTCGAGGCCGAAGCCCAGGAGCAGCTCGTTCCGCCCCCGCCGCCTGCATTTGCAGCGCCCGTCGCAACATCTGGCACGCAGGACCCGACCATGGTGGACGAAGAGCTCGCGACCCAGCTCGCCATGCCTGCCGTGCGCAACAACCGCTCCATCGCCGAAGCCGAAACACTCGAGCTCGGCGCCTACGAGAAGAAGAGTTAGTCCTCCTCCGGACGTCCGCCGATGAACATGCTCGTCGCGAGCGTGGTGGTGGACATGGTCGTGGACTTTGACGGCGACGGTGTGCGTGGCCGCTTGCTGCGTCGGTGGTCGCATCGCGGCGGCGCCCGGCGCATCAGCGTTTGCCGCTCACGCACGCCGTCGCCGTCAACGTCCATGTCGCCTACGAAGTCCAGGTCAACGTGCTGGTTCTCGACGAGCTCCCGACGCTGTTCTCTCGCGCAAAGACGGGCAACGCGAAGGCGGTTCCTCTACTTCACCTCGATGCTCACTGGGCCAATCTTCCAGATGTCTTCGCAGTACTCCTGGATGGAGCGATCCGAGGAGAACTTGCCGCTGCGGGCCGAGTTGAGGATGGACATGCGGGTCCAGCGTGTGCGGTCGCGGTAGGCCGCCGAGACACGCTCCTGGGCTTCCACGTAGGAGGGGAAGTCCGCCATCAGCATGTAGTCGTCGCGATCGAGCAGGCGGCTCACGATGGGCTCGAACAGCGTGCGATCGCCGCGTGAGAAATAGCCACTCGCGAGCAGGTCGATGCACTCGCGCAGCTCTGCGTTCGACTCGTAGAGCTTGCGCGGCTCGTAGCCCTTGACCCGCGTGTCGTGGACCTCGCTGGCGGTGAGCCCGAACAGGAAGAAGTTCTCCTCGCCAACCTCCTCGCGGATCTCGATGTTCGCGCCGTCGAGGGTGCCGATGGTGAGTGCCCCGTTCATGGCGAACTTCATATTGCCCGTGCCCGAAGCCTCCTTGCCCGCGGTGGAGATCTGCTCGGAGAGCTCGGCCGCCGGGTACACGTGCTGGCCCACCTTGACGTTGAAGTCCGGGATGAACACCACGCGCAGCAGGTCACGCGTGTCGGGATCGTGGTTCACTACCTCCGCCACCGAGTGGATCAGCTTGATGACCGTCTTGGCGAGCCAGTAGCCCGGCGCGGCCTTGCCGCCGAAGAACACCGTGCGCGGCGTGGCCTGGGCCGCTCCACCCGCCTTGATGCGGCGATACATCGAGATGATGTTCAGCACGTTCAGGTGCTGGCGCTTGTACTCGTGCATGCGCTTGACCTGTACGTCGAACAGGGACTCGGGGTTGATCACCACGCCGTGGCGCTGCCGCAGGTGCGTAGCGAGCCCGAGCTTGTTGGCGTGCTTGACGCGCTCCCACTCTTCACGGAATCCGGCGTCTTCCATCATGGGCTCGAGCTTCGTCAGCTTGCTCATGTCGCGGATCCAGCCGTCTCCGATGGCCTTGGTGATCAGCTTGGTGAGGTTCGGATTGGACAGCACCAGGAAGCGTCGCGGCGTGACGCCGTTGGTCTTGTTGCTGAATTTCTCGGGCCAGAGCGCATGGAAGTCGGAGAGCACGGTCTCCTTGAGCAGCTCGGTGTGGAGCGCCGCTACGCCGTTGATGGCGTGGCTGCCCACGCAGGCCAGGTTGGCCATGCGCACCTTCTTGTCGCCGCTCTCGTCGATCAAGGAGAGGCGCGCGATGCGTGCGTCGTCGTGGGGCAAGCGGAAGCGGGCCTGATCGAGGAAGCGCCGGTTGATCTCGTAGATGATCTCGAGGTGGCGCGGCAGCACGCGGCGGAACAGGGGCAAGGGCCAGCTCTCGAGGGCCTCGGGCAAGAGCGTGTGATTCGTGTAGCCGAAGCTCTTGGTGGTGATTTCCCAGGCCTTCTCCCAATCGAGGTCGTACTCGTCGATCAGGATGCGCATCAGCTCGGTGATGGCGAGGGCAGGGTGCGTGTCGTTGAGCTGGATCGCGTACTTGTCGTAGAAGTGATCGATGGTCTTGGCGCGCTGCAGGTAGATGCGGATCATGTCCTGGATGGAGCACGACACGAAGAAGTACTGCTGCTCGAGGCGCAGGATCTTGCCGGCCTCGGGCTCGTCGTTCGGGTACAGCACCTTGGTGAGGTTCTCGCTCACCACCTTCTCCTGCACGGCGCGCAGGTAGTCGCCCACGTTGAAGGCCTGGAAGTCGAAGGACTCGGTGGCCGCTGCTTGCCACAGCCGCAGCATGTTGCAGTTCTTCACGCCGAAGCCGAGCACCGGGGTGTCGTAGGGGATGCCCTTGACCACGCGCTCGGGCACCCAGCGCACGCGGTAGCGCCCGCGCTCGTCGGTGTAGCCCTCGGTGCGCCCGCCGAGCTTCACCATCAGCTCGATGTCGTAGCGGGGAATCTCCCAGGGGTTGCCGAAGCGCAGCCACTTGTCGGTCACCTCGTGCTGCCAGCCGTCGCGGATTTGCTGGTGGAAGATGCCGAACTCGTAGCGGATGCCGTAGCCGATGGCCGGGATCTGCAGCGTGGCCAGCGAGTCCATGTAGCAGGCCGCCAGGCGCCCGAGACCGCCGTTGCCGAGCCCGGGCTCCTCCTCGTGCTCGAGTAGCTCGTCGAAATCGAGGCCGAGGCTCGCCATGGCCTTGCGCGCGTCTTCGAGCATGCCCAGGTACAGCAGGTTACTGCCCAGCTGGGGACCGATCAGGAACTCCGCCGACAGATACGAGACCGTGCGGCTCGCGTTCTGGAAGTAGGCCTGGCCCGACATGATCATGCGCTCGAGCAAGCGGTCTCGGACCGTGTAGGCCAGGGCGCGGTAGTAGTCGTTGCGCGTGGCCACGGCCTGAAACTTGGCCAGGCGCGTGTACAGGTTCGCGAGGAAGTCCCGCTTAATGGCTTCGACCCCAGTGCCGAGGTGGGCGGCCTTGGGGTCGAGGGGCGGCAGCGTCGAGGGGCGTTCGGTGCGTTCGTTCTTGGCCATTCCGATGTTATCGTGCCTAGCGCTCCGTCTGCTGGCCAACAGAATTCAGCCGGCGCTCTGCAGACCCGCCGCAATCCCGTTAATGGTGATGAACAAAGCGCTCAAGAGCTGCTCGCGTTCACGGTCGGCGGGCCCCGCGAGCAGCCGTCGGCGCAGCTCGATCTGGGTGTGACTGAGCACGTCTACGTACGGATTGCGCCGGTGGACCGTGGACAGCAGGTGGGGCCGGTTGCCCAGGATCTCCTGGCTCTCGATGATGTCCAGGACGGCCTTGACCGTGCGGTCCCATTCGGCGCGGATCAGCGGGAAAATGGCCTGGGCGTCCTCGTCGGCGAGGCGCGCGTAAAAGGCGGCCACCTCGATATCCGCGCGGCTGAGGGCGAGCTGGGCGTTGTTGACCAGGGCTCGAAAGAAGGGCGAGACCCGATAGAGCTCCTGCAGCTTGGGCGCTCCGCGTTCGGCGATCATGGTCTCGAGGGCGGCGCCGAGCCCGAACCAACCGGGGACACCGTGGCGACTTTGATTCCAGGAGAATACCCAGGGGATGGCGCGCAGGTCGCCCAGCGTGATGCTGGCCTTGCGCGAAGCGGGGCGTGAGCCGATGGGCAAGGCAGCCACCTCGCCGATGGGGGTGGCTGCCAGCACGTAGCGCGACAGGCGGTCGGGGTTGCCGATCAGCTGGTCGTAGGCCTTGAGGGCGCTGCGGGCAGCCTCGTCGAGGGCCTCGTCGCGCGCCTTGAGCTCGGCCTTGGGCAGCGGGGCCTGCTCGGTCACCGAGCTCAGCAGTACGGCGCTCACCACCTGCTCCAGGTCGCGCCGGGCGATGTCGAGGCGTCCATAGCGGGCGGTGACGGTCTCGCCCTGCTCGGTCACGCGCATGCGCCCGCGCAGGGCGCGCTCGGGCTGCGCACGGATGGCGTGGTGTGAAGGACCGCCGCCGCGGCCGATGGCCCCACCGCGTCCGTGGAAGATGGTGAGCAGCAGCTGCGGGTGGCGCTCGATGACGTCGGCCAGACCATGCTGGGCCTTGCGGAGCGCGACCTGGCTCGCCACGTAGCCCACCTGTTTGCAGGAATCGGAGTAGCCCAGCATCACCTCGAGCTCGCCGCCGATGGCGGCCCGGATGGGGGCCGATGCGAGCATCTGCTCGGCGAGCTTGGGGCCATTTTCGAGGTCCTCGAGCTGCTCGAGCAGGGGCACGGGGCGCAGTTCGCCCGGAGCGAGCCCCGCCGAGCGCTGCAGGAACAACACCTCCAGCAGATCGCTCAGGGTGCTGGTGAAGCTGACGATGTAGCGCTCGCAGGCCCGCGGCCCCTGCTCACGCCGCGCGCGGCCCACCATGTCCAGCGTGGCCAAGAGATCCTGGGTCTCGCTGGAGAGCGACGCGCGTGAGGCGGGCGCGAGCGACTCCGGGCGCGCCAGGAGCTCGTGCAGCAGTGCGCAACGTTCCTCCTCGTCGAGATCCGTGTAGCGGCCTCGGGGGCTCAGGCCGGCGTTCGCCAGGAGCTCCGCCACCGCCTGCTCGTGCACCCCCGAGTGCTGTCGCAGGTCGAGGCTGGCCAGGTGGAAGCCGAAGGTGTCCGCGCGGCGCCGGCAGTCGCGCAACAGGCCCAGCGCGAGCTTCTTGTGCCCCGACGACACCAGCGCACGCTCGATGATCACCAGGTCGCGCTGGTAGCCTGCCGGGTCCACGTAGGCCTCGTCCGCGCGCGCCTTGGTGGCACGCAGGCGCGCCGCCACGTACCAGAGCTTCTCGCGCCACGGCTCGTACACGGTGAACTTCTGCACGCGGGCGGCGATCTCGGGGAAGCGCTCGCGGTCGCGTGCGATGGAGCTCTCGAGGTCGATCAGGCCCTGGGAACGCTCCATGCGGCGCGAGGACAGAGAGAGCCCACGTCCGAGCGCGTCGACGTCTGCCAGGTAGCGATCGAGGATCAGCGAGCGCTGTCGCTCGAGCACCATGCGGGTGACGTGGGCGGTCACGAACGGGTTGCCATCGCGGTCGCCGCCGATCCAGGTGCCCCAGCGCAGAAACGACGGAATGGCCCACTGGGCGCCGTCGCTCGGCGCCAGGCCGAGCCAGTCCTCCGCGGGCATCAAGCGCGCGAGGCTGTCCTCGATCTCACGGTAGAGCAGGGGAGTGGCGTCCAGCAGGGTACGCTTGAAGACGTCGAGCCCGGCTTCGAGCTCGTCGCGTGGGGTCGGCTTGGTGACGCGGGACTCCTCGGTGCCGTACAGGGCCATCAAGCTGTAGTCGAGCTTCTCCAGCATCTCGTCGCGCGCGCGGGGACCCCAGGGGCGCTCGAGGCCGTCGAGCAAGCGCTTCACCTCGGCCACGTGATCGCGCACGGTGCGACGGCGCGCCTCGGTGGGGTGCGCTGTGAGTACTGGCATCACGAACAGGCGCTTCAACTGGGCGCGTACGTCGTCCGCGGACATGCCCGCCTGCACCATCGTGGTGAGCGCGTTGGCGATGGAGTCCTCGGGTGGATGCTCGCGGTCGTGACGGCGCAAGAGTCGCACGCGATGTTGCTCCTCCGCAGCGTTCACCAGGTGGAACCACTGCGTGAACGCGCGAGCCACGTCCGCCAGCTGCTCCACGTTCAACGCTGCGATGCGTTGGTGAAAGTGCTCGCGACCGCCGGGTAATGTGCCCTTGCGCATGGCCACGGCGTCGTCCCGCAAGGAGCGCACGAGCTCCAGCACTGCGGGATCCGACAGCTCTGCGATTGTCGCGTCGAGCCGCGTCGTGAGGAGAGCGATGTCGGCTTCGAGCGACGCAGTGTCTTGGGCTGCTGACATGGAACCTCGTTTTCTGGAAACCATACGAGCCCCCCCGTTACCGCCCTGTTTCGACAGGGCAAAGAGTGAGGTAGCCGCAAAAACGTTGGCAGCGCCACGTTGGGGGGCAGGAAAGAACCTGCGCGTCCGGCAAGTGGGCCATACTCGACGGCCTGTCGGGTCAACGCAAGCGCGGCTAGTGTCTGCTAGGGTGCGTCGGAATTTGACCGTGTAGCGGCCCGGCTAGCCGAAAGGTTCCTGAGTTATGTCGATGATTTGGCGCTCCAAGCTTGCTCTCTCTGTGTGCCTGCTCGCGCTCGGCTTGGGGGCCGGTTGCGGTGACGACCCAGCCTCTCCCGGTCAACCCGTCGGTGACGGGGACGGCGATGGGGACGGGGATGGCGATGGGGACGGCGACGGCGACGCGAATCCCGGCGATGGGGACGGCGATGGCGATGTGGCGCCAACTCCGGGCGACCTCAAGGGGATCGAGGGCCAGTATTGGATGCGCACGGACCTGGAGGCGATGATCACCGAGCCCAACACCAAGGCCTCGATCGACTCGCATATCAGCGCCTACTCGCTCGTGGAGATCACGAAGGACGGCGACAACTACAAGATGGTCGATTGGCAGTGCCACGTGACCACCAAGCAGACCTGCACCTCTCCCTGTACCGCGGCTTCGAGCACCACCGACGAAGGCCATTCCTACGCGCCCTCCGTGCGCACGCTGACGGTCAGTGGGAGCAAGTGGGAGGCGTCCGAATGCGCCCAGGCCGTGGGCTGGAAGTGGGACTTCGCCAAGGACGGCAAGCACGACCTGCCGCCGGACGGCTCGGACCTCATCTACAACCCTGCGGGTAGCGTCGGCGGACCCGGCGTGGACATCACCGTCAAGGTGACCGCCCTGCTGCCGCTGATGTGCACGGCCAGCACGGTGCAGACCGTCGACGTGCTCTACTCGGGCAACGTCGTCACCAATGGCGGCACGCAGGCGCTCGAGAGCACGGGCGTGGCGAAGGACAACGGCTCCAAGCAGCACGGGATCAAGGACGCGAACGGCGACCAGCAGTGCGGCGACGTTCCAGAGCCTGTTCCGGTCGGCTCGGGCAAGGTTTATCTGGTGTCCAAGAAGATCGACGGCTCGTCGCCCAGCGCCTGGAAGTGCCCGGCGCTGTCGGCTTTCGAGGATGCGTTCTGAGGTTTCTGTTGTGCGGGGAGGTCACGCGACTCCCCGCCCGTCGCAGCCAAGCTGCGCCGGGGCCCACCCCTCCGCGAGGTTCGCTGCGCTCATGCGGGAGCCCTCATGAGGCCCAGTTGGCCTCAGGGCAACGCCCGCTTGCGCTCCGCGATGGCCTGCGCGTCGAGCGCATCTGGGGCCAGCGCCAAGTAGCGACTCAGGGCACGCCGCGCTTCGTTGTAGCGCCCCAGGCGTGCCGCCACCAAGCCGAGTCCGCGCCAGGCTTCCGAAGCCGTGGGTAGTTCCACCACGGCACGTCGGTAGAGCCCGTGGGCCTGCTCCAGGTCCCCGCGCAAATAGGCGGAGAAGGCCTCCTTCATCAGGTTCGCGTCCTCGACCTCACGCTTGGGAATGGGGCCGCGCGCGAGTTCGGGCTTCTTCACTTTGCGCTTGAGCTTTTTCACCTGCGGCCGCGGGGCGCTCGCGGTGCTCGCGGTCACCGTCCGCTCGCGACGCCCCAGCTCCGTGACTTGAATCACGGGCAACTGCTCCACCGTGATCGTCGGTGTCACGGTGCGAGGGACGAAGGAGGAGGTCGCGCTGGCACCTGCCCCGAGCAAGGCCGCCGCCGATTGGAGCTCCGCGGACGCCGAGGCCAAGGCCGCCGTGGGCATGGCGTGCTTGGGCTCGAAGGCACCGAGCAGCAAGAACGCGCTCAGGGCCACGAGGCGCAATCGGCGCGGCTTGTTCACGATCACGGTCGGAGCGGGGGCCTGCGACGGAGCGACGGGCACCGCCACGGGAAACTCCACTAGCTCCTCGCGCACGCTCTCCAGATGACGTGCCTTGGCGCGCTCCGGCGTGTCTTCACCGCGTTCGCGCTCGGGAATGGGGGCCGACCAGATCAGGTTTCCCCAGACCGCCTCGCCACGCGGCATGCGGGTGGCCGCGGCCAGCTTTTCGAGATCCTCGAGCATCTCGGCTGCGTTGGCGTACCGCTCGCGTCGGTCCCGCGCCATGGCCTTGAGTACGATGCGCTCGAGCTCGCTGGGACAGTCAGGACGCAGTAAGTGGATCGGTGTGAGGTCCTCGTTGAGGGCTGCCAGCACCAGCGCATTGAGGGTCGCCGCGTCGAAGGGAACGCGCCCCGTGATCGCTTCATAGAGCACCACGCCCAGCGCATACAGGTCGGAGCGATGGTCCACGTTCTCGCCGCGGATCTGCTCCGGCGACATGTAGTGGGGCGTCCCGATCATCGAACCGCTGATGGTCAGGTGAAGGTCGGGTTGCTCCACGTTCTTGGAGATGCCGAAGTCGAGCACCTTCACCATGGTGAGCCCGCGCCCGGGAGAGCTCAGCATGATGTTCTCGGGCTTGATGTCGCGGTGCACGATGCCGCGATCTCCCAGCACGGCCAGCGCGGTGAGCAGCTGACGCGCCACCTCGACCAACGCTGGGATCGTGAGCCCGCGGCGCGCCATGCGCCGATAGAGCGTCTCCCCCGTGATGAGTTCCATCACCAGATAGGGAGAGCCGTCCTCGAGCGTGCCGGTGTCGTAGACGTCGAGGATATTGGGGTGGTGGACCACCGCCGAGATGCGCGCTTCCTGGCGAAAGCGTTCCACCAGCGCGGGCGAGGTGTCGGCTTCCAGGTGCATCACCTTGATCGCGACGGGCCGCCCGAGCGCGGCGTGCTCCGCCTCGTAGACCACCGCGAATCCCCCGACGCCCAGCGATCCCTGGACGATGTATTTGTCCCCAATCGGGTCGCCGCGCTTGAGTCGCTGCACCGGATGCACGCCGCTCGCCCCCGCGCCAGCGCTTTCCTCGAGGTTCTCGGGATTGTCGTCGTCCTCGTCAAGAATCGCCGTGTTCATTACGTCCCCCCGGCAGTCTCAAGACATCACTCGAAGCAAGCAGCGGTGTGAGCAAGACGAAGGCGCAAGGGCAGGTGCGGTGTCGAACGGAACTGACGCTGTCGGTCTTGACGCGCTCGGGTCACAACGGCGCGTGCTCACTCACGACGGAGCGGCGCAGCTCGGCTCCATGTCTCAAACGCCAATGCACTCGTCGTGCCGCGGAAACACGTACTCGAACAGCGCCGCGTTTTCGTCAGTCGCGCGCAAAGACTGCACTCGAGCGCACGCAGTTCGCGAGGTGCGCCGCGCCACTTGAGGCAAACCGCTACGCGCACTCGTCGTGTTCGAACGCTCGGTGATTGAACTCATTTGCAGCGGACCTTCGCGCGAGGTCCGCAGCGCACTCGGCGCGACTGCGTGTCGCTGGGGGCGACGCTGGGCATGCCCGCTTGGGGGCGCCCAAATCGAGCGTTCGCGCTTACAGGATGACGCGCACCGAGCGCATGACGCGCGCAGCCTTTTGACGTGCTTCCTCCGCGCTCGCACCGCGGGCGAGCGCTACCCCGAGGCGGCGGTGGCCCTGAATCTCGGGCTTGCCGAACAGGCGCAAGCTCGTATCGGATTCGCGTAGGGCGGCCGGATCGATCTCGAACGCCGGAGCCTGGCTGTGCCCCTCGCCGAGCAGCGCGTACGACGCGCTCGGTCCGTGCTGGCGGATGTTCCCCACCGGCAATCCCAGGATGGCACGCACGTGCAGCGCGAACTCCGAGAGGTCCTGCGAGATGAGTGTCACCATGCCGGTGTCGTGGGGACGCGGCGACACCTCGCTGAAGTAGACCTCGTCGCCCTTGACGAACAACTCCACGCCGAACAGGCCGCGCCCGCCCAGCTCGTCGGTGATCGCGCGGGCGATGCGCTCGGACTCGGCGTAGGCGCGCGCAGACATGGCCTGCGGCTGCCAGCTCTCGTGATAGTCCCCGCCGACCTGTCGGTGACCGATTGGCTCGCAGAACGAAGTGCCGTCCGCGTGGCGCACGGTGAGCAACGTGATCTCGTAGTCGAACTCCACGAAGCCTTCCACGATCACGCGCCCCGCTCCCGCGCGCCCGCCCGTCTGCGCGTAGGCATAGGCGGCTTCGGCGCTGGGGCGGTCCCTGGCTACGCTCTGGCCCTTGCCCGAGCTGCTCATGATCGGCTTGATCACGCACGGGTAACCCACGGCCTCCACCGCTGCCCAGTACTCCTCGAGCGTGTCGGCGAAGCGGTAGGGGGAGGTCTTGAGGCCCAGCGTCTCCGCGGCCAGGCGCCGGATTCCTTCGCGATCCATGGTCAGGCGCGCGGCGCGCGCGGTGGGGATCACGCACATGCCCTCGGCCTCCAGCTCCACCAGGGTGGCGGTGGCGATGGCTTCGATCTCGGGCACGATGAAGTCCGGCTTTTCGCGCGCGATGAGCTCGCGCAGGGCCTTGCCGTCGGTCATCGGGATCACGTGGGAGCGGTGGGCGACCTGCATGGCCGGAGCGTTTGGGTAGCGGTCCACGGCGACCACGGTGACGCCGAGGCGCTGGGCTTCGATGGCCACCTCCTTGCCGAGCTCCCCCGAGCCGAGCAAGAGCAGGGTGGTCGCCGTGTTCGTGTTGGGTGTTCCGATCCGCACCATGGTCATCTCCCGTCGCGCCCGAGTATATGCGGAACCCGCGCCGGGGCCCGTGTCCGCGGGTTCGGGCTGGATGCTATGGTCCGCGCGATGCCTTACTTGAAAGCGCGCGACGGCGAGAGCGTCTACGTCCGGGTCGTGGGCCGCGGAGCGCCTTGCCTGCTGCTGCACGGTTTCGCCTCCGATAGCAGTTCGTGGCTGCCGTTCGTGGCGCCGCTGTCCCACCGCTTCCGCTTCTACATGCCCGATCTGCGCGGCTTCGGCGCGAGCAGGAAAGCACCGCTCAGGCATGTTTGCCCGCTGACCACCTACGCCGAAGATCTCGAGGATATCCTCGATCAGCTCGCGCTGCCGAGCCTCTCGGTGGCGGGCATCTCCATGGGCGCCTTCACGGCGCTCAGCTCTTTCCGACTGTTCGGGGGTGCCCGCTACGCGCGCTACATGCACATCGATCAGGGTCTCGTCATCCGCAACACGAGCGCTTATCGCCACGGGCTGCTGGGCGAGCGGCAGGACTTGTTCTTCGGGCGCATGAGCTCCGCCCTCGACCGCATCGAAGGCGAGCTGCGCGAACGCGGCGCGCTGGAGTACGACGCGCTACCCGCTCAGCTGCGCCAGGACTTTGCGCAAATCTTCGGTGATTTCGCGCTGGCGGCCTTCGGTCGTCCGCCGCTGCGCGCGGCCCTGCGCCCGCTGCTTGGCTGGGAGCCCTTGATCCGGCGCCTGATGCCGCCGGAAGGCCTCCAAACCTACGTCCAAATCATGCGCGCCTACCTCGAGCAAAACTACGATTTGCGCCCGGCCTTCAGCGCGTTGAAGGTGCCCACCACCGTGTTGATCGGCGGCGCGTCGCGCATGTACCCGGCAGAGGGGCAGCGCTCCACGGCCAAGCTCCTGCCGCACGCGGCCGTGCGCGAACTGCCTGGCATCGGCCACGTGATTCCGGTGGAAGCGCCGCTGCGCTTCGTGAGCGAGCTCAACGCTTTCCTCTCGGCCTAGCGCCGCACGGGCTCGCACGAAAAAATGCGACTTCCCGTGAATCTCTGGCGCTGGCATGTCGCTTGCGACCTCCGTACAGCGCGGACCGCTCACACGTGTCCGCACGAACAGGGGGAGACATGGCAACGCAGCGCATTCCACGGCACGGTCAGTTTTCGCAACAGGTTGGCTATCGCGGATTCGATCAGGATTCCGTCCGCCTGCCAACGGCTCCCAACGTCGGCCTCGCGCTCGGCCTGGTGGCGGCCTTCGTGGCCGTGGTCACGCTGATCGTCTACTACGTGCTGTAAGCTCACATCGAGCGTGCGCTTTCGGGCGAGGCAAAAAGGCCCGCCTGCACCGCGCAGCTTCAGGCGACTTTGCGCAGCGGATCGTCGAGCTCGGGTTGGCTCCCGCCCGAGCTCGCAGCAGCCGACCCGGCGGGGCGCGAGCGATAGACGAGCGTAATCAGAGACGCTTCGAGCAGCACGAACAGGGCGTACAGCAACGGAAGACGCAGCATCTCGGCCTCCAGTGCGCCGTCGAAGCTGGTGGCGATGATCGCGAAAGCCAGCGGGCTATTCTGGATGCCCGTCTCGAGCGACACGGCGCGACGCTGGGGCGTGGGGAGCCGGAACAAGCGCGCCGCGAGGTCTCCGAGCAGCATGCCGCCGACGCCGAGCAAGATGCTGGCGGCGTACATGGACGGAGTGATGGTGGAAAACAAGGACGCGTTGCGGAACAAGCTCGCGCCCACCAGCATCACCAGCACGCAGATGCCGGCCAGGCCGCCCACGCGCTCGGCGCGCTGCGCGAAGGCCTCGCCGCGCCGCCTGCGAAGCCACATGCCGAGAGCCACGGGCAGCAAGAGGACGACTAGCGTCTTGATGACCTCGCCGTAGGGGATGGTCACCTCGGCGCTGCTGAAGGGCCGCGCGAACAGCCACAGGCAGACGGGCATCATGACCACCGCCACGAGCTTGGAGGCCGCTGTCATCGATACGCTCAACGCGACGTCGGCCCGTGCGTAGTACGCGAACATGTTGCTAGTGGTCCCGCCCGGGCAAGTTCCCATGATCACGAGACCCATGGCGGCGGAGGCCGGCAGCTCGAAGCCCTTGGCCAGGAGAAAGGCGAGCAGGGGCATCCAGCCGAACTGCGAAGCCAGGCCGATCAGCACCGCCTTCGGTTCACGCGCAACCTCTCGGAAACGCTCGGGCGTGAGGGTCGCGCCCATGCCGAACATGAGCACAATGAGAAGGATGCCAAGCAGGGCGGTTTCGAGGGGACCAAGCATGGTCGTGGCCATACCACCCAACGGTACCCGGTGCACCGCGCCCGCCCTCAACCCCCCTGCGCTGCCCGTTCGCTTCAGCGCTCCCTCGGGGCTGGGCCGGCGCTGCGGGGGCGCAGGGACGTGATGGCTGCGAGAGCAGGCGCTTTGTCGGTCGTGGGTGGCGGCTTTGTGGAAGTCGGTTGCGGTTCGGTGCGCAGTCCTCTGCGAGGACGCATGTTCGACAAAGCGCCCGCTCTCTCCGCCACCACGTCCCTGCGCCTCCTCGCGCAACCTCAGTTCGCGGAAGCGAACTGAGGCGGGGCTGCGCCGTGGAGCGTTGAGTGCGTTCGTGGGAGCGAACGCAAGGAAGGGAGCGGGTGCCGTCGGGTGTCGTTGGTTTCTCGGGCGATCTCGAGCGAATCCTTTCTCGAGTTCACTCGAGCAAATCCATTCCGAGAACACTCGAGAGAACTTGAGAGAAAAACATGAGCGAAGCGCGCCAAGCCTTCCCCTTTTCTCCCTCTTTGTGTTCCCTCAGGCGAACGCGATCAGCACGCCGCGCCGCCAGTCCGCCTCAGTTCGCTCCCGCGAACTGAGGTTGCGGAGGAGGTGCAGGGACGTGATGGCGGAGAGAGCGGCTCTTTGTCGAACACGCGTCCTCCAAGAGGACTGTGCGCCCGAACCGCGACGACTCCCATCGAACGCCACCCACGACCGACAAAGCGCCCGCTCTCCGCCACCACGTCCCTGCGCCCCCGCAGCGCCGGCCCAGATCAGAGGGAGCACTGGGGCGAGCGCGGCGGGTTAGAGAACGATCACGACATCGCAGGTCTCCACGATGCTCACCGTGTGATCCGTGACGGACTTGAGCGCTTGGCAGGCTTCTCCGGTGATGGTCACTTGACGCTTGTCAGCCGTGGGGGTCCAACCGGTCTTGGCGCCGTTCAACGGCAGCGGCGTGTCGTCCAGCTTGACGCTGACCTTGTCGACGTCGCTCAGGGGCTTTTCGAGCGCGTAGGTGCAGGTCACCGCGTTGCCCGCAATCTCCTGGAACTCCTGCAGCAACCCGGCCTCGTTCTCGACCGCTCGATGCATCGTGTCGCCGGTGCCACCCGCAGCGGCCATCTTGTTCAGCGCGTCGCGCAGCTTGGCGTCGTTCTGGGTGTCGTAGCCGATGACGTAGGTCTTGATGCCCGCCATCGTCATTTGCGTGATGGCGTCGACCGAACCCGTGACCGACTGCGGCACCGGGTCGTAGCTGATGGGCGTTTGGTTGTTGTAGCAATTCGGCGCCCCGTCGGTGACGAGGAGGACGTACTTCTCCGCGACGCCGATCGCGTCCGGATCCTGCGACACACTGCCCAGGATAGCCGCGGCGGCCTCGAGCGACGGCGCGGTGGGCGTATAGCCTCCCGGATCCATGCCATCGAGGGCCATCGCGATGGCATCGCCGCTGTTCAACGCGATGTCCACGTCGGCATCCGTGGCGGCGGCGCAGCCCGTGCCCGCGGTGTTGGGGAATGCCATCAGCCCGAACTCGATCTTGGAATCCAGCGCTGACGTGATGCTCTTGACGGCGGACACCGAAGGATCCCAGCGCTTGAACACGCGCATGCTGTCGGAGCGATCGAACAAGATCAGCATGTGCGGCGCGACGCGCTGGGGTTTCACGATCACCGACTGACAGGCATCGTCGTCGCCAGTACCGTCTCCGTCGCCCGTTCCATCCCCATCCCCGTCCCCCGCATGGCCGATGTTCGGGAGCCCGCCGTCGAGCTCACTTCCTTGCTCGTCGCCGCCCAGGCCAGAGCGGCCATCGTCGGAGTTGCAGGCTCCGAGCAGAAGCAACAGGCCGGAGGCGGCGCGCATCAGGGGAGGGGTGAGCGTCGAGATGCGCCCTCGGGCACGCGAGCGAAGAGTCGAGACGCGCCCTCGGGCGCGCGAGCGGTCAGTGGAAGGTCGCTTGGGCATGGACCTTCAATTCTCGGTTGGCCCGAGCGCCCTTTGGAAGCCCCTAGCACGGCTATCCACGGCGAAAAAACGTGAGCCAACCATGTATGTCTTCGGCTGAAGCGTGGGCCGCGAGGTGGCTCAGGTGCGCCGCCACGTTCACGCCGCCGCGCCAAATAGAGCAGAGCGTCGCTCAGCCCGGTCGCCTGGCGGGCATGAGCGCGCTCGGGACCATCACCACGGCCGTGCGGCTCGGCAGGTACAGCTGGACGGATTGCTTGCGACCGTACATCGCGATCGGCTGCAGGGGGAACAGCGCCCCCAGCTCCAGGCGCTCGAAGCCCTCGAACTCGTGTGCATCCGAGTCGAGCACCGCGCGGTAGTCCGTGGCATCGGGTACCGGGATAGCCAAGCCCTTGTAGGAGCGCTGTGCGTGGAAGTTGAAGGCGCACACCACGGGCCCACGGCGGACTGCGATGATCTTGTTCTCTTCGTGGCTCATCAGCTGCTCGATCGGCTCCGCGCGCAATACGCCGTAGTCCTCGTCGAGGTCGGCCAGCGCCTGATCGAAGCGCAAGAGCCCGCGGTAGCGCAGGTCCTCCCGGGTCGCGAGCGACCACTGACGGCGCGCGTGGTGGAAGGACCAGTGGTTCCCCTCGCGTGGGAAATCCACCCACTCGGGATGACCGAACTCGTTTCCCATGAAGTTGAGCCAGGCCTCGCCCGCCAATAGAAAGGTGAACAACCGGATCATCTTGTGCAGCGCGATACCGCGGTCGATGGCCAGGTTCTGATCGCCCTTCTGCATGTGCCAGTACATCTCGGCGCCCATCAGGCGGAAGGCGATGGTTTGGTCGCCCACCAGCGCTTGGTCATGGCTTTCGACGTAGGCAACGTGTTTCTCGTCGCGGCGTCGGTTGAGCATGGCGCCGTACAGCTCGGCCAGCGACCACGATTCATCGCGACGTTCCTTGACCAGCTTGATCCAGTAGTCCGGCACGCCCATCGCGAGGCGATAGTCGAAGCCGAGACCGCCCTCGCTCACCGGGCGAGCCATACCCGGCATCCCCGACATGTCCTCCGCGATGCTTGTGGCCTGCGGGCGCAGCGCGTGCACGAGGACATTGGTGAGCTTGAGGTAGGTCACTGCATCTTCGTCGACGTTGGCGCCGAAGTAATCGTCGTAGCTCGAGAAGGACTTGCCCAGCCCGTGGTCGAGGTAGAGCATGCTGGTGATGCCGTCGAAGCGGAAGCCGTCGAAGCGGAACTCCTCGAGCCAGTAGCGGGTATTGCTCAGCAAGAAGCGCAATACCTCGAACTTCGCATAGTCGAACACCATGGAGTCCCAGGCTTCGTGGACGCCTCGCGGTGGGGCATGGAAGTACTGGTGATCGGTGCCGTCGAACAGGTTCAGGCCCTCGCGGGTGTTGCTCACCGCGTGGCTGTGCACGAGATCCAGCAGCACACGGATGCCGAGCCCATGGGCCTCGTCGATCAATTGCTTGAGTTCCTCGGGCGTGCCGAAGCGAGACGAAACCGCGAAGAAGCTGCTCACGTGATAGCCGAAGGAGCCGTAGTAGGGGTGCTCCATCACGGCCATGAGCTGCACCGTGTTGTAACCGAGCGCCGCGATCATCGGCAGGACGTCGCGGGTGAACTCCGCGAACGTGGCGACCTTGCCCTCCTCCGAGGCCATGCCCACGTGGGCCTCGTAGATACGCAGCGTTGGCGGCAGAGGCGGCACGGGATGGCGAAACTCGTAGGGCTCCGCGGGCTGCCAGTACTGGCCGCTGAAGTCGTGGTTGTCGGGATCCTGCAGGGTGCGCCGGATGTAGGCGGGGACGCGGTCCTCGGTGCCCCGTCGGCTGACTACGCTCACTTTGACGCGGCTGCCGTGGGGGATGACGGCCTTGCCGTCGCGATCCGGCAAGAACAGGCTGAACACGCCGTAGGGGTCGCGCTCCATGCGGTGCGCTTCGCGATCCCAGCCATTGAAGTCACCAACGAGGGAGAGCCGCGTGGCCCCGGGGGCCCACTCGCGCACCCAGATACCGCGCTCGCCCTCCCGCTCACCGCGGTTCAAGCCGAAGTACTGGTGACCCAGGCTCACGCGCTCGAGCAGCCCGCCCGCTTGCTCGAGCTCCGCATACTTGGCGGCGAAGCGTGCCTGGCGTTCGCGCAACTGGGCGCTGTAGGGCGACAACCAACCGTCGGCCTTGCAGATCCCCGTGCCATCTCCGTAGCGTTCTGCGAGTTGAGACGTCGTCACAACCCGAGCCTACCGCCGGCTATCGCGCGCAGCCAATTCGCTCGTCGTCCACCACGATTTCATCGAGCCAGGCGTCCATCTGTGAGCGCATCCCACTGTAGTCCTGGTAGTGCTCGAACCCGAACTCGAGGAACTGGAAGGTGGGGATGTGCCAGCTTTCCTTGGCCCCTCCGAGGTTGCTCTTGGAGTAGTGCATGGCCGGGTGCTCACGCCCGTCCCACCAGACGCGGATCTCGGCGTTGTCGCCCTGGCCGATGAACTCGAACTCGAAGCACATCCACTGGTCGCGGTGGGAGGCGTCGACCGCCTGGTAGCCGGCGGGGCCGTTCTTGTCGTCGAGCCCGACCTCCGTGCCGCCCCCGTAGTCGATGTTGACGAGCAGGTTTTGGTTCACGGCGCCCACGGCGCGCACGCTGAGATCCTGCTTGGTGTTGCCAGACACGTACTGGCCACCGGCTGCCGCGATGGTGTAGTGGATCAAGTTGTCGCAGGTCCAGTCGCAGTCCTTGCAGGGCTGGAAGCAGTGCAGGGGATCGGGCACGTAGTCGAAGTACAGGAACAAGCGTCCGAAGAAGTGGTTGCCCGTGGTGGCGAAGGTCTTGGTTTCGCGCAGCATCACGCGGGCGGTGCTGGCGGGTTGAGTGATGTGCAGGGACTTGCCGCCGCGGGCCGCGCGCGTGCTGTCCAGCGTGGCGCTGCCGCTGCCCCAGGTCTGCAGGGACCAGGTGGCGCTGTCGAGCTTCGCTCCTTCGAAGTCCTCGCACAGGAGAGCGCCCGAGCTCGCGCAACGCGAGGGCGACCCGAGCCCGTAGGACTTGCGATCGGTGGGATCCGCGGGCGTCGTCGTGCCCGCATCGCGGCCGGCGTCGGCGGTCGAACCGGCGTCTTGGGTGGACGCGTCGGCGTGAGGACCTGCGTGCTGACCCGCGTCGTCGTCGGGCTGATCCGTCGCGCCGTCCATGAGTGAGCCTTGGCCGGCGTCGGCCGCGGGGGCGCCGTCATCGCCACAGGCGACCAGCAGCACACACAACGGAAGGGCGGCGGAGAGGCTCGGAGCGCGCATCGGGGCAGTGCACCGCGAAAGCGCGCTGTGCGTCAACCCAAGAACACTCAGGTCTCGCCGGACGCCGCCTCGAACGCAAAGCTCATGCTGTAATAATGCTGCTTTTCGACAATATCGATCGACATCGAGCCGCTCAGTCCGCGCAGCCCACCCGTGCCGGAGTCCGGTACCACCGTGAGCGAGAGTGTAGGTACACCGCGCGCCATTTGCCCGCTGTGCTGGAGCATGAAGCTGCCGTGACGCCCGTCGAGCGTGGCCACCACGTACTCGAGGGCGACGTAGCCCGCGGAGCCCGACGATGGGTTACCGGCGCTCATCATCTCGACCACGCTGATCCCCTGCATCTCACCCGAGAACTGCTTGTCGAAGCGGATCTTGCCGAGGGTCATGCCGGGCGATTCGGAGTCCGCCTCTCGTGTGGCGACACGCACCTCGACGCTCTCTCTGGACCGAGCCTGGATCTCGAACGTGCCCTTGGCCATGCGCTGCATCTGCTACTCCTTCGTGGCACGCATGATCGCGCACGAGTTGGGGGACAGCAAGTGACAGTCATGTGTTGTCGAGCACGGCGGCGCCGTTGACGCGGCTCTCCTTCACCGCTTGCAGGGCCTCGTTCACGGCCGACAGCGGGAAGAGCTCGCTATGGACCCGCACCTTGGCCTGAGCGGCCTCGGCCAGGAACGCGTGTCCGTCCGCGCGGGTGTTGTTCGCCACCGTGAGCACGCAGCGTTCTCCGTAGAGGAGCGAGTACGGCATGGTCGGGAGGTCGCTCATGTGGATACCGCCGAGCACGAGGCGCGCGCCGCGATCGAGGTGCGACAGCGCGAGCGGAACCAGCTCACCGGCCGGCGCGAACATCAGCGCCGCATCGAGCGGGACCGGAGGCGCTTCGCCAACCGGACCGGCCCAGACCGCGCCCAGCTGGCGCGCGAATTCCCGATGGCTGGGCTCGCGTGTGGCCACGAAGAGCTCCGCCCCGCGGTGGCGAGCGATTTGCAGGGCAATGTGGCCGGCTGCGCCGAACCCGTAGATGCCGAGGCGCGCGCCGCGGAAGTCGCTCAGACCGGCGTGGCTCAGCGCGCGGTGCCCGATGATGCCCGCGCACAGGAGGGGGGCCGCGTCGCGGTCGGAGAGCTCGCTCGGCAGGGGATACACGAAGTCTGCACGAGCTAGCAGGCACTCGGCGAAGCCACCTTGCACGGTGTAGCCGGTGAAGGTGGCCAGCTCGCACAGGTTCTCGCGACCGCGCTGGCACTGATGACAGCGCCCGCAGGTGCCATGCAGCCAGGCGACTCCCACGCGGCGCCCAATCCACGTGGCGTCCACCTCGGGGCCCACCGCCTCCACCACGCCCACGGCTTGGTGTCCGGGGGCGATCCCACCTGGTACGCGCGCCGGCAGCTCGCCCTCGGCCACGTGAAGATCAGTTCGGCACACCGCGCACACGTGAACGCGCACCCGCAGCTGTCCCGTACCCGGCTCGGGCAGCGGCCACTCGCGCGCCACGAGTGGGTGGCTCCGAAGCGGCCCTGGCTGCTCCACGACGAACGCTCGCATCGGGTAACTTTACGGCGCGTTCAGCGACAAGCGTAGGGGGTCGCAACCGTCTCGGTGTTGGCCTTGCAAAACACCACGGTCAGCGTGGTTGCACAGCTCTCGAGCACCTTGCTGCCGCAGTAAGCGTTGGCTCCGTTGGCGGCGCGCGCGGTCTTTAGATAGCCAGACTTGCTGCACGTGGGGCCCACCGTAGTGGCGCACTTGGGGTCGATGGATTGACTGGGATTCCCCTCTTCGCCGCCCGAGCAGTCGTAGTCGAAGGAGACCGCACCATCGAGACGCACGAACCCGTCGCCGAAGAAGTTCTTTTGCCCGGGATGCACGTTGCGATTGTTGTCCTCGCAGTCACCCGTATGCTGCGCCCAGGCTTTGCCAGGCGCGCCGCAGCTCGGCTTGGCTGGACCCGAACCGTAGCCATCGCCGTCTTGGTCGGCGTACCAGTTGGTGGGAGCCGTACAGGGCTCGCCGGGAGCAGGCGTGGGCGTGGGCTCGGGCGTGGCGGGTTCTTCGGGGCTGACAGGAGGTTCGTCGGGCCCGTCGCCTGCCGAATCGTCGGGCGCTGGCGACGCTGGATCGCCCGCGTCGGGAGCTCCCTTGTGCCCGTTCTGCATGGGCGCGGCGGCGTCGGAAAAATCCGCCGGATCGAGGGCACCGGCATCGAGATTCCCGAGTGCGTCCGGGGGAATGTCACCCAGCACGAGCTCGCAACCAGCTGCGCCGAGCCCCCACGCGAGCAGTGCTGCTCGTGTCGAAAGGGGGGATCGATGCAGCCTCCCGCGAACGGAACGGAGAGCGACGAGGAGGGCCATTTGCCCTTACTGTGGGGCCTCGGGCTCCGGATTATGAGGCGCGTCGGGAACTCATAATCGAGCCCCTTTTCCCCCACGGTAGAGCCAAGAACGGCTTCCTTGGCTTATGCGACCATCCTCACGTTTCGCTCTCGCACTTTCTTTCTGGGCCGCGCAGGCCTGGTGGTTCCCGAGCGTGCTCGCCGCGCAGCCGCCCAGGCGCAAGCACAGCGTGGCCGAGGCGCCGCCACGCGCGGATCACGAGCAGGAAGGTGAGCGCGCATTAAGCGAAGGCCGCCACGCGGATGCCGCGCGCGCCTTCATGGCCGCCGACGACGATCAGCGCAGCATGGCGGTGCTAGGACGCGCGTTCGAGGCCGCGAATCTGTCGAGTGAGCCGCTGCTCCTCGTGCAAGTGTCGGAGCGCATCCTTTCGCGTCCCGAGGTGTCCGACGATGGACGCACTCTGGCGCGTCGCGCGGTGGCCAAGGCCAGTGATCACCTCACGCAGCTCGAGTTGGTATGTGGCGATCGGGCCTGTGAATTCGAGGTCGATGGAGCGCCGGCCCTCGAGGGAATCTCGTACTGGATGCCAGGTGTGCACGAGGTCCGTCTCAAGGGCTCGGAAGCGTCTGGCGTGCAGGTTCGGTGCGCGGCGCGCGCGATCTGTCGGCTGACCTTGCCGCAAGCCGAGGCGGCCACGGCGGTGACGACCGCGAGTAGCGCAAGCAGCGCCGCCCCGGTGCTGTTGGAGCCCGCCCCAGCCGCCGCGCAGCCACCCGAAGAGCCCGTCAGCGCGACGCCGCGCGAGCTCCCCGTCACGGCCCGTGCACCACGCGAGCCGCCCCGCCAGCGTGGCTCGCGCTTCCCGCTCGGTGTGCTCGTCACCAGCTCCATCGCGGCCGCTGGCCTGGGCGCCACCGCCGTCTGGTCCGGCATGGAGGCGCTCAAGGCGCGCGACCTGCACGATACCAACCCGGCAGCCTACGACGCAGACGCCGTGCGGACCGATGCACGTCGTACCGACTACCTGCTGATCGGCGCGGGTGCCTGCGCGGCGCTGGCCGCGGTCACGGCCATCTGGTGGGTCAAGTGGGACGAGCGCCGCAGCACCAGCTTTTCACTTGAAGGCACCGGCGGCATCAGGGCGTCGCACCGCTTTTGATGCGCCGCGCGTCCGCGGGCACGCACGCTACTGCGCGGGCACGATGCGGATGTGGGACTCGACGCGCCTGGCGTTCTCTTGCGCGATGTCCTCGACCAGTTTGCGGTCCACGGCGCTGGGCATGTTTCCGAACAGGATGGCCTTGTCGCCCTGCGTGACCACCGTAATCGCCGCACCGCCGTTGGGCAGCTCGGCCGTGCTTGCCATGGCGGTCAGGATGCGCTCCTTGGCCTCGAGCGCTTCCTGCGTGCTGCCCTGCTCGAGGTTGTACTTGGACAGAGGGATCGTGCTGCGCGCGAAGATCGGCGCAGCATTCGTGCGCCCAGTGCCGGGCATCTCACGCTTGCCGCGTCGCGCCGTGGGCTGGCTCGCGGCGCTCTTCCTGTGCGACGGTTCGATCAGCTCACCCGAGGCGGAAGCGGTCTCGCGCCGGATCTGCGGAGCGGGCAGCTCCATGAACTCTTCGTCGTCGATCACGTACGCCGCCTGGGGTGGATTCAGCGGCAAATCTTCGTGCGCGAGGGCAGCCTTCCTGGCTTGCTCGGCGGACTCCGCTTTCTTCGCTTTCGTGTGAGCGCAGGCCGAGAGCAACAGGCCGCCGCAGGTGATGGCGAGAAGCCCAAGAGATCGCATGAGGTTCCTCCTCTTGGATGACAGCGAGATTGCGTGAACATCCGCTCGCATGGCTCGGCAGCACGGAACGAATCCGCGCAGCCGTCACGCTCGCAGAGCACTGCTTTGCAGGTTGCGTTCCAGCACGCATGAGCCCGCATCGTCGCGCCAGCGAGCACTGATTTCGACGCGATTTGCCGCGCAATTCGGCGAGGCCGCGCTCCAACCGGCCAAGCTTGCTGCGGCGCCACACCCCATTCTCAGGGTGCGGTCAAGCGCGGGAGCGAGCGCGCCGAGGAGTGCTCGGAGTCGGGCGCCCGAAGGGGCTCGGGCCGTACCCCCGCTGTCGAGAAGGGGAGGATCACATGGCTCGCATGGTTCGCGTCGCGCCATACGCTCAGCGTGGTGGTCACGGGCGCGGGCTTGCGTGCCAGTGGCTCCGCGCGGTTCGGGTTGGGTTCGTAGCGAGGCGAACTCGACCCCGAGATGGCAATCCGCAGTGACTGTCCGCGCGCGAGCCGCAGCGCCACCGGGCCGAGCTCGACCTCGAGCTTCGTGGCCTCGCCGGGCACGAGCGGCGTGAGCCGCCCGGTGCCGCCAGCGAAGCGTCCTCGCGCGATTCCGTCGGTGAGCGCGAACACGTGGCCTCCCCGGGTGACCACCTCCAGCCGCACCACGACGTCTACGTCGCTCGTCGCGCTCGCAACCCAGAGTTCGGCCCGAGGGTTGCCGACGATCTCGGTCACCTCGGGCACGGGCGGCGTCTGGAACACGAGCACGTCCGGGCGCGCGTCGATCGCGCTCTGCTCGAAAGGCCCAGCCGGCGTCGTCAGGTTGCCCCCTCCGTGCGATGGCACCGGATGGAGCGGATCGCAGGGTACCGACGCGGGCGCGGCGTCCGCGGGGCTCGATGCGAGGCTGCCGTTTGCGCCCAGGTAGAGCGACTCGAGAGGCGCCTCCGAAGGTGGCCAGCGCGGACCGGTGCGCCATTCACCGCGCGCTTCGAAGCGAGAGGTCCCAGCGTCCGGATCTTTCACCGGACGATCCGTTACTTCCATGACGTAGTAGCGCACGGGGGCGAGGTCGGGGCGTGGCTCACCGCGCAGACACCAGTCGAAGTACGCGATGAATTCCGGGTCAAAGCCGGCGTAGGGAGTGTCCGCCGGAAACAGCAGCTGGCCTTGGCCGCGCTCGCTCGGACCGCCGTGGGTCCAGGGTCCGAGCACGAGGAACACATCGCGGCGCGCGCTCGGCGCTACGTGCGCCTGCAGCTCGCTCAACGCGCGCACCTGGTTGCTGGCGAAGATGTCGAACAGGCCCCCTAAAATGAACACCGGGTGCGCGATGTTCGCCATCTCCGCGCGCGAGAGGGTCGCGGCATCCCAGTAGGAGTCACGCACTTCGTGGGCCTTCCATTGCGCGATCACGGGCTCTTCGTGCAGCCCCTCGAGCCAGCGCGTCCCGAGCTCGGTGCGCCACGCGCCGCCAGGATACATCCCCGCGTAAACGTCGTGGGTGGGCATGCCCACGCTAGCGCAACGCAACGCGCGCGGAGCGCTCGCCATCGCCATGTACTGCACGATGCCTTCGGCCGACGAGCCGTAGCTGCCCACGCGTCCGTTCGACCACGGCTGCTGCGCGATCCAGTCGAGTGTGGCCTTGCCGTCGATCTTGTCGTCGAAGAAGGGCAAGAACTCACCGTCGCTCTCACCCCGTCCGCGCACGTCCTGGGACACCACGCTGTAGCCCGCCATGATCGCCCGCTGAACTTCGCGGAAGCGGATGCCGCGACCATAGGGCGTGCGGCGCAACAACACGGGTCGCGGCTTTCCATGAAGCCAGGGACGCCACACGTCGGTGGCCAGCATGGCTCCATCGGGCATCCGCACGCGGACGCTCTCGCGGGTGGCCAAGCCCAAGTACAGAAGGACGCAGATCGCCGTGAGGCCCAATAGCGCTGCTGCTGCGACGAGCCGAGTGCGCATTGGACTAGAACGTACAGCGTCGTGGCGAGGTGCGCCGCGTCCGCCGTGAAAAATCCCCAAGCAGGCTCGGATTCTCAGGGCGGTGACGTCGCGATGCAGGAGGCGATAGTGCTGCCTTTTCCATCGCAGGTGCCTGAGAATCGAGGGACCTCCATACGGGTCCCAGATGCTGCACGACTGCCCCGAAGGCGCTGGCAAGCACGCTCCGACGACGTCGCCGTCGCAACCATGGGCGCATGGCTCGCCATTGTTTCCGCCCCAGCTGGCGCACAGGGTCGTCCAGTCGCTTTGTAGGATGCACTCTTGCTGAAAGCAGAAGCCCCGCGTGCAAGCGCTGCCAGTTGCGCAGGTCTTGTTGTCGTCGTTCGGGCCGCAGCTAACGACGTTCACGAAGTAGCGCTTCACGCAGGTCCCCGAGCTCCCACACTTGTGATCGGGCGCGCAGTCGCTGCCGTTCTTGCAATGCTTGTATTGAGCGCACCTCGCGCAGGTGTCGCCGCCGCAGTCCGTGTCGCTCTCCGTACCGTCCTTGACGCCGTTCCGGCACCCATCGCCAGCGTCTTCGGGCGCGCTCGCGTCCTTGCCGGCATCTTCGGGCGCGCTCGCGTCCTTGCCAGCGTCTTCGGGCGCGCTCGCGTCCTTGCCAGCATCTTCGGGCGCGCTCGCGTCTTTGCCAGCGTCGTGCCCATGGTCGCCTCCGTCGACCGCACCATCACTGCCGACGCGGGCATCGTCCGCGGCCTGGCCAGCCTCGGCAGGGGCTTCATCGGTATCGGGCTGCGCGCTTTCAATCTGCGCATCCATCCTGAAGGGGGCCTCGCCGTCGTCGTGCGCCTGGGCCGCGTCGCTCGAGGCTTCCTTCGTGCCGCCATCCCGTTGGACAGGGGCGTCATCACTGCAGGCCGCGACGGTGAGAGTCGTGAAGAGGCGGAGGAGCCAGCGTCGCATGGCGGTTCGGTTGCTCGCGAGGAATGGGGCATTCGTCCTGAACGTCCGTTTCACCCCGCCCCCCGGTTCGTACTTTGCGGCGGTGGGCCGCCCGCCCTGAGCCCCCGGATCGATTGACCTTCCAGCCGGAGCGTTTGTCTCCAAGGTCAGAAGAAAGTCTAGGTGTGTCATACCGCCCTACGCGGTTGGCTTACACACTCCGCACACGGTGGAGCGGCCTTTTTGCGCCGAGACTGGATCAAAATCGGGCTCCTCCCCGGGCGGCCAGGGCATTGGCCGGGACCAAAGGTTCAGGTACGGGAGCGCGCAAAAATGATGAATCGCCGGGGCAGCTGGGTGGCAGCGCTGTGCGTCGTGATGGGGTGTGCTGGCGGGGCCAACGGGCCCAAGAAGGATGGCGGGACTGGTTCGCCCGGTCCGGTTCTCGACGCCGGGAATGACGGCGGCCTGCCGGCGAGCGGCGACGGCGACGCAGACGACGGCGACGACGCGGGTGGCGCCGGCGATGGCGGCGCCAACGGCCACCTCGACAGCGGCAATCCCGGCCCCGGTACGGGTGGTGGTGATGGCGACGGTGATGGCGATGGCGATGGCGATGGTGACGCCGGCGCCCAGACCGACGGCAACGTGCCTTACGAAGCGTTCTGCTCTGGCAAGGGACCCGTCATCAAGGTGCCCACCACGCAGACCGACGTCACCAACGGCACGGGCGGCGTGTGCACCGGCACCATCGCGCGCAAGCTGTTCAAGAACGCCCTCTGCACCTGCGAAAATGCCTATTTCGCGGGCTACCTCGACACTGCCTTCTACACCGAGAACGACGATGGCAGTCGCTCGTGGGAGACTGGCGGCGCGGTCGGCATCAACGGCTCGTACTACTCGGGCTCGTTCACGGACGTCGGCGGCGACCTGCGCATCTACGGCGCGACCGACGTGGCCGACGATTGGGACAGCCACCTCAAGGACCCCTCGCTCGTGGGCGGTTGGGTGGACGTCTGGGGCGAGCTCGAGATCGCCGACACCATGGTGCACGCGGGCCTGCTCACGGTTTGGGACGACGCCAAGATCAACGAGCTGGACATCGCGGGCGCCTGCAACATCGCGGGCAATCTGACCTATGGAGACAGCGCAAACGCGGCGCTGGCGTGCTTGAAGTTCGATGCCACGCAGAAGAAGCCGCTCGGTCTCGAGCCGCCCTGTCCGTGCGAGCCCAAGGATCTGCTCGACATCGAGACCGTCGTGCACCAGGCGAGCTTGCCCGGCGGTAACGACAACGCGAACCCTGCGGTGAAGCTCGCGGCCGACCGCCTCAAGAACATCACGCCCATCGACGTGGAGCACATCACGCTGCCCTGCGGTCGCTACTACCTCGACGAGATCAACGTCATCGGCGCTGTCCGCATCACCGTCACCGGCCGCGTGGCGCTGTTCGTGGAAGGGGACGTGAAGACCACGGGCCTGTTCGACATCGACCTGCAGGGGCCTGATGCCGAGCTCGACCTCTTCATCGGCGGCAACCTGATCCAGACCGGCTTCATGCCCACGGGCAATCCGAATCGCGCGGCGGACCTGCGCGTCTACGTGGGCGGCAACGGTGCGATCCTGCTCACCGGCTACCAGCCCTTCTCGGGCAACCTCTACGCGCCCAACGCCTTGGTCAACATCGAGGGCTTCCTCGACATGAACGGCTCGCTGTTCGCCAAGAATCTGCACTCTGACGGCTACGTGAAGATCCACTATGACGCCGCCATTCTCGACCAGGGCGACGACGACGCGTGCTTCCCGCCGCCGCCGCCGCCGCCGCCCGGTGAGCCGCCCCCGCCCGAGTGCACCGATGCTTGCGAAGAGCAATGCAAGGGCGGCAACACCTGCATCGGCGGCGAGTGCAAGGGCTGCGTCACCGACGACGACTGCTGCGGGTCGCTCATGTGTTACAAGACGCTCGGCCGCTGCGGCGCGCGCGTGCAGTGAGGAATCGCGTGAGGGCCGACGTCGTGCTTTCCCCTTTGCCATCTACTCGGTCGTCCAGGTGGATGGCGACATTGGCCCTCTGCTCTGCGCTCGCCTGCGCGGAATCGCCCGATCCCAAGCCAACCACGGGGCACTTGCCTGCGGGTGGCGACGGTGACGGTGACGGTGACAGCTCGAATCCCGGCAACGGGGACGGTGCCGATGGCGACGGCGGTCACGCGCTCGATCCCCAGGACAATGAGCCGGACGCGTGCGCGGACATCGAGACCACGCCGGTGCGCACCGTGCCGAGCGTGGTGTTCTTGGTGGATGGCTCGCTGAGCATGGTGTGCGAGTATCCAGGGAGCGAAACCTGCGATGGCCGCCAGGGGACTCCGGTCGGCGCCAAGTCGCGCTGGCAGGTGCTCTCCGAGGCGCTGGTGGGTAGCCCCGGTCAGCCCGGATTGGTCGAGAGTTTGGGCTCGGTCATTCGCTTCGGTCTATGGATCTACAATGACGATGCGAACACCAACGTTTGCCCCGGCTTCCCTTCCAAGATTGATCCCGCGCTCAATCAGTCCCAGCTGATCACCCAATCGTTCCCGGCCACGCCTCCCGGCTTCAACACGCCCACCGGCGTCGCGCTGGCTGCGCTGGTGGCCGCGCTGCCGGATCCGGTGCAGCGGGATCAGATGAAGCTCGGACCCCAACGCATCGTGCTCGCGACCGACGGTGAGCCCTTCGCATGCCAGAACCGCGAGACGCTCGAAAAGCCGCCGGTCGACTATCAGAGCGTGCTCGACGCAACGGCCCAGGCGGGTGCGAAGGACATCAGCGTTTACGCGATGAGCCTGGCGCCAGCCACGGGCATGCAAGCCAATCACTTGCAGCAGGTGGCCGCGAGCGGGAACACCAAGCAGGCCTACACGCCCGCCAACACGGATCAGCTACGCGCGGCCCTCAACGACATCATCGAGGACGCCATCTCCTGCACGCTCGAGATCGAGGGCGAGATCAGCGATCCTTCGTCCTGCAAGGGCCAGGGCAAGCTCGGGGACAGCGTGCTGTTCTGCGGCCAGCCCAACGGGTTCAGCATCCTGGATGCGCATCATGTGCGTCTGGAGGGCACCGCGTGCGAGACCTTCAAGCGCGAACCGGGCATCCAGTTGTCCATGAAGTTCCCCTGTTGGCAGTTGCAGTAAGCTCGCCCGCTGGCGTAGGTCGCCGGTCATTGCCACAGTGGCCGGATGGACGAGAGCCAGCGACGCCAGGGACTGAGGCTCGAGCGCGTGCGCGCTTCGAACCAATTCGTGGAAGGCCGTTTCCGTAATCCGGGTGGCGCTTGGGCCAAGCCATCGGCGCCCTCGCTCTCTGTGATGGGGGAGTTCTTCTTCGGGCGCGGACAGCGCACGCCTCCCGTGCCGCTGCCGGTGGAGAGCCCCCTCGAGCGCTGGGGGACCAGCGTGCAGAGCGGGCTACGCGCGACGTGGCTCGGGCACAGTACGGTGCTGCTCGAGATGGACGGCAAGCGTGTGCTCACGGATCCCATCTTCGCCGAACGCAGCTCGCCCGTGAGCTTCGCGGGCCCGCGGCGTTTTCATCGCGTACCCGCCACGGTGGAGGAGCTGCCGCCGCTCGACGCCGTGCTGCTCTCGCACGATCACTTCGATCATCTGTGCAGCCGCACCATGACTGCGCTCGCCAAGCGCCGCGTGCCCGTGGTGACCGCGCTGGGCGTCGGGGCTCATCTGGAGCGCTTCGGTGTCGACCCTTCGCGCATCACCGAGCTCGATTGGCACGAGAGCACGGAGGTAGCGGGCATTCGCTTCACGGCCACGCCTTCGCAGCACTTCTCCGGACGCGGTGGCAGTAGCAATCGCACGCTCTGGGCGTCGTGGGTCATCGCCTCGGCGCGCCGCAAGGTCTTCTTCTCGGGCGACACGGGCCTCACGCCTGCGTTCCGCGAGATCGGACAGCAGCATGGGCCCTTCGACTTGATCATGTTGGAGGTCGGTGCGTTTCATCCCGCGTGGGGAGCGATTCACTTGGGCCCGGCCAATGCGCTCACGGCCTTCGAGTGGCTCGGAGGCGGCACGCTCTTGCCGGTGCACTGGGGAACGTTCAACCTGGCCTTGCACGACTGGGACGAGCCCGCAGAGACATTGTTTGCCCTCGCGAACGAGCGCGGTGCCCGGATCATCACGCCAGGCCTGGGCGCTCCCGTGGAGCCTGCGCACGTGGAAAGGGCGCACCCGTGGTGGCGAGCCATCTCCGCACGGGGCATCTCCGCACAAGCCACCTCCGCACGAAGCGGCGCACCCGAGCAGCGCGCAAGCGCGCAAGGCGCGCCGGAAGCCGCCAGCGACGGTCCCGAGGCGTCCCTGCGCTAGCTCACGCCCGAACTCGATGCGAGAGGCTGCAGAGGCGCCCCAGCAACGGTTGCGGTCGGGACATCCTCGCCCCGCAGCGAAACGTGCTTTGCGTGTGGGCAGGCGGCGTGCACTCTGTGAAGGATGCGCCCGCGAACCGCCAAGTTCGGGTACGTGCTACTGGCGATGATGCCCGCCGTGCAGTGGCCGGTGTCCGACGGTCTGCGGGATACCGTGAGCTTCGCCGAGGTCCGCAGCAACTTCTGGGACGGCCTGATCGCTGGCGCGACTGTGCCCGACGGGGGAACCCGTGGCGCGCCCAACCCGCAGGGTACGAACGTCGAAGTCGTCGTGGGCGAGGACGCGGGCGCGGAGGAGCTGGAGGACGCAGGGCTACCGGAGGACGCCGGCGCGCAAGCCGTGGGAGAGGACGCTGGCGCGGAGGACGCAGGGGCGGAGGATGCGGGCGAGGAGGATGCGGGTGACGCGGGCGAGGATGGGGGAGCGACTCCCATGCAAGCGCCCATGCCTCCAGTCGCGGTCGAGGTACGTCCGCCCAAGGGCAATCTGGTGTTCGGTGATCCCTCGATTTACCAGCTGACGGGTAGCGGCACGGGGTACGGCATCGGACCGGGCAGCACGGGCTACGGCAGCGGGCAGGGGGCCACGGGCGCCTGGATTGGCCCGGGCAGCACCGGCTTGGGCAGCGGTGAAGGGCACACGGGCGCCGGCATCGGACCGGGCAGCACGGGCTACGGCAGCGGTCAGGGAGCGACCGGTGACGGCATCGGTCCGAACACTGGCACCAAGGGCTTTGGCACGTGGATCGGCACGGGCGAGGGCTCCAGCACGACGGAGTTCGGAACCGGCGAGGGCATCGGTCCGAACACGGGGACCAAAGGCTTCGGCACGGGCATCGGCATCGGTCAGGACAGCACCGGGCGCGGCGCCAACGATGGCTTCTGGGATCGCGACGGCGGCGCGCGCTGATCTCAGAGCGTGACGTTGAGCGGGATGTTGTGGGTGGCGCCTTCGTTGAGCGTGAGATCGGAGACCGTGATCTCCGCGCGCTGAGACTTCACCTTGGCCTCGTAGCGCCCGGGCGAGACCGACACGTAGTCCGGGGCGCCCGAGACGAGCTTGGCGACCACCTTGCCGTCCTTGGTGAGCGAAACGACCGCCGTGGGATTGACTTTGCCCTTGATGGTCACGGTCACGCGCACCAACGAACGCGCGAAGCTCAGGTTCTCGGTGGCTTCCTGGCCTGGCTCGAGCGTCACGCTCTGGGTCATCGTGGGCAAATCGATGATGGCCTTGGGATCGGTGATGGTGGCTTCGATCAATAGGTCGCCCGATTGCACGTCGAGCGGCTGCCCGGCTTTGCCCTCGGCCAGCACGTTGCCGTCTTCGCTCATGACCTTCACGTTGGCCGACGCGGTGTCGCGACCGACCTTGGCCACCACCGTCAGCTTGGCGGGTCCGCTCGCGGGCTCACTCGGTGCGGCCTGCTCCTCCGCGGCGGCCTCTTCGGCCGGCTCGCTCACGGCTTCGCCGCCCGTCGCGGCGGCTTCTGGGGCCGGCGTGCTCTCGGGCGCGGCCTTTCCGCCACAGGCCAACAGCAGCAGTCCGAGCCCAACGTTCAGCGTGATGCGCTTCATGATTCCCCCTGGTCTCCCAGGATAACCCGGCCTCGCCGGGATGGGGCACTACTTCAACGCGCTGACCGGGGCTGGCACGTCCGCAACTTGCCTTGCCAACCAATCCAGGTTCGGCGCCAGCGCCCAGGGCTGGCGGCCGCTCTGCCACGCTGGATCGAGGCCGTCGTAGCTGGAGCAGTAGGTGTTGGCCTTGTTGAAAAAGTAGCAGTGGTCGGCGCTGCCGTCGGCGAGCTCCCGGTTCTCGATGATGACCCAGCCGCTGCCGTCTGCTTGCTCGCAGCGCGTGGCATCGGGGCACTGCGCGCCCACCACTTTCTGCAGCTGCTTGCGCACGCCCGCGCGGTTCCCGCCGAAGAAGAGGTCGGCCTCGCCGTTCACCGAGCGCAGCGCGCGCGGGGCGAGGGAGGTGCTGGCATCGTCGGCGCAACGGCTCACGTCGATGCTGTTGAGCGCCCGGTCGCCGTGTCCCATCAAGTAGGCCGCGCGCACCTGCGGATGGGCGTTGCCGGACAGCGCCGCCAAGTTCGCGCCTTGGCTGAAGCCAGCGACCACGATGCCGCGGGTACAGTCGGCCTTCGCGCGCGCGCACAGCTGGCTCAGCGCGCTGGTCTTGGCGCTGGCGTCGAAGATGCACTTGGCCTTGGCCGTCATGGCGGGGCAATAGGGGTAGGCGGAATTGTCGTAGTCCACCGCCGCCGCCACGAAACCGCGCTTGGCCATCTCGTGCGTGATGAGCTGCGCTTCGGGACCGTTGAACTTCATCAGCGTGCCCGTGAGATAGACGAACACGGGGTACTTGCCCTCGGGCTTGGGCTCGAAGCCTGAGATGTCGCGAGCGCTGGACTTCTCGCTCTCATTGGCAACGCAATCTCGGTAGGCCGCCTGCATCGTGAAGCGAGCGAGCTTGGCGTCGGCCGTGAGAGCGGGAGCGCGCTGGGCTTCGGCGCCGGCCTCCCAGGGCTTGCCACGCGAGCCGGCTGGCGGGTCGGCGAAGGAGGTGGCGCCAGGAATGAGTACGGCCAGGATGCACGGGAGCCAGCGCAGGAAACGCATCGCGTGAGCTTACCCGGCGCGGACCACGCAGGGCAGGGCGGTCGCTGCCACCACAGGCAACTTGGCCCCGTCTATCAAGCGCTTGGCGCCCGTTGTGCGCGCGCGGCGATGGCGAGCGTGGCCGGGGACACCGCCAGGTAGGCGAGGGCCTCGGCCGTGTCGGCCTCCGCGTCCGGGTGGTAGCTGGGCCGCAGATAGCGCGCGGCGGACCCCAAGAGCAGTCCCATGCTCGGCAAGAGCTGCGCCTTGGCGGCCCGGTGCCAGTCGAGAAAGACACTGCGGGAGGGCGCCGCGCCGGGCGAGCGACGCAAAAAGTACTGGGTACCACGCGACCACAGCACGAGCAGGATCGGCGCCACCAAGATCATCAAGATCAAGCGGTACAAATAGCCTCCGCCCATGTGCACGAACAGGTCGTGGGCCACGTGTCGGTGCTCCACCTCCTCTGCGCCGTGCCAGCGCAGCAGATCCAGCATCACCGGGTCTGCGTTCGCTTCGTCGAGCGCCTTGGCATCGAGCACCCACTTGCCGATCACGCAGGTGAAGTGCTCGATGGCCGCGATGACTCCAAGCCTGAACAGCAGCCACTGGCGCACCAGGAAGGGCATGGCGAGCGTGAGCCCGAGCGGGTGCTCACCCAGCAGCTTGGTGAACAGCCAGCGCACGCGATCGGTGTAGGGCGCGGTGTCGATGTGGTGCGCTCGATAGTAGTGCTCGAGCACGGCGCGATGAGCCTTGCCGTGGATGGCTTCCTGCTGGATGAAGCCGCGTACGTCCTGCGCCACCTGTCCATCGGTGATGGCCGGCAGGGCCTTGTTGTAGACCCGGCAGAACCACAGCTCGCCCTCCGGCAAGAGCAGGTGAAGCACGTTGATGAAGTGCGTCACGAAAGGGTTGCCAGGCAACCAGTGCAGGGGCGTGCGCTGCCAATCGAAACGCACGGGCCTAGCCGCGAGGAGCGGACGCTCCTCGGCGCGTTCAGTCGCAAGATTCACTTGGACCTCCAGTCAGTTCTCGGTGCGAGTGGTACGGGCGACTTACTTTGGAGTCATGTCGATGCGGGCCACCATGCGAGATAGGCCCGGGGAAAGGCGCGACATCAAGTGCGCGCCGAGCGCTTCAGCGCCGATCAATGCGACCGGCTGGTTCTTGCGAATGGCGCGCAGGATGGCGCGCGTGACCTTCTCGGGCGTGAATCCACGCAGCTGGTACAGCCGCTGCGCGTTGTTTCGCCGGCGCGCCTGCTCGCGCGCGTCCACACCGGTGTAGAGCGTGGCGTTGGCGATGCCGGTCTCCACGAAGCCCGGGCAGGCAGCGCTGACCCCGATGCCGAGCGGCGCGAGCTCGGCGCGCAGGCACTCGGTGAGCATCAACGTGGCCGCCTTGGTAGTGGCGTAGGCCGGATACGTGCGCGAGGGAGCGAAGGCTGCCGCGGAGGCCACGTTCACGATGTGGCCGCCATTCCCGAGCTCGGCCATCTGCCTTCCGAACAGGCGTGAGCCATGGATCACGCCCCACAGGTTCACGCGCAAGATGCGCTCCCAGTGCTCGACGGAGGTCTCGAGTACGCCGCCCGCCATGCCGATGCCCGCGTTGTTGATCACCACGTCCGGGGTGCCGAGTTGTGCGTGCACCCAGTGCGCGAACTGCTCCATCGCCTGGGCGTCGCCCACGTCGACCGTGTACGCGTGGGCCTCGGCACCGAGCAGGCGCGCCAGCACCGCGGTGCGCTCGGCGGACGCGGCGTCCACATCGGCCGCCACCACGACGCCGCCTTGTTCGGCCACCGCGAGCGCCATGGAGCGTCCGATGCCGGAGCCACCGCCCGTCACCACCACGAGCTTGCCCGAGTAGGGCTTGAGCTCCGCGCCGACCCGTGCGCGCCGCAGCGGGCCGGACTCGACGCCGCTGTCCACGGAGTTCACGAAGTCGCGCACGTAGTCCGCGACCAGCCCCGGGTTCTTCAGCGGCAACCAGTGGCCACCTTGCACCTCGCGTCGCCACAGCTGTGGTACCCACGCCGTGAGCTGCTCCGAGAGCGCCGGGCTCACGTAGAGATCGTCCTGAGGCGCGATGACCTGCACGGGCGCCTGCGCCACGCGGCGGCGCGGGAACAGGAGGGCCCGCAGAAAATTCGCGCGGTACATCGCCACGCCCCGTGAGCCGTCGTCGCTCTGTGTCGGCGACGCCTCCGCCTGCACGCGCTCGGTCCACCACAGCAGCCGCGGCCAGAGTCGCGCGAGTCCGAGCCGCCAGGCGAGGCCCGCCGCCGGCAAGTGGAACGCCATCACGTACCAGGAGCGCACCAGCTGCAGCACGAGCTTGCGCAAGTTGCCGAGGGAAGGGCGGCGCAGCTGGGCTCGAATCCAGTGCGCGGCGTGGTCCAGGCAGGGGCCGCTGATGGAGGTGAAGGACGCGATGCGTCCCTTGAAATCGCTCGACGTCACCGATTCCCAGCTGTGGATGGAACCCCAGTCGTGCCCCACCACATGCACCGGGCGCCCGGGACTCACGTGATCGATCACCGCGCGTAGGTCCTGAGTGAACTCGTCGAGCCGATAGCTCTTGGTGGCCCGCGGTGCGTCCGAGTTGCCCGCGCCGCGCACGTCGAAGGCGACCACGTGGTGATCGCGCGCCAAATCCTCGGCGACCTTGGTCCACACCGTGTGGGTGTCCGGGTAGCCGTGCACGAGCAGCACCACGGGGCGCCCCGTGTCGCCCCAGCTCACGAGCCGCAGCTTCTGGGCTCCCGCCCGCAGTTCGGAGGATTGGCCGCTCATGGGCCCTGCACCGCGCCGAGGGTCGCGCTCTTTTGACGTTCGTTCCAGCGCTTCACGTGGGGCAGGTCGTCGTCGAGCCAGTAGGCATCGTGGTCGGTGATCACCAGGATTTCCTCGAACTTGGCGCCGACACCGCGGAAGCCGAGATGGGGCTCCACGGCCCAGAAGCCGACCACTGGCGCATGATCGGAGCGCTTGGCGCTCGACCACAGGGGCGACCAACCTTCGCCGCGTCCTTTGCGGGCGTCGGAGGCGAGGCCCGAGAGGGCTTTGGTTCCGAAGCGCATCAAGTTGAAGCTGCGCTTCTGCGGATCCAGCGCACTCACGCGATGGGCCAGCACCGAGAACGGATAGGCCTTGTGCCGCGGCTCCACGCCCTGCTTCATGCACAGCGCATCCACCGCGCGGCTCACCTCGGCCATGCTGCGACGCTCCTTCACCAGCTTCACGATCAGCGCGCGGTGCGCGGCCAGATCGTCCATCAGTAGATCGAGCGCGGCGTTCTCGCCGAGGCAGCCGCTGTAGCCGATGTCTCCCACCGCCCCGTCCACCGAGGGCGCACAGTCGAGAATGAACGGCATGTTTGGCTCGAGCCTGCGGCCGGTGGGGAAGAAGCCCGGATGGAAGCCCCCGAAACCGCGGAAGGCCGTGCGGTCTCCGAACCAGGCGAAGGGCTGATGGAACCACTCCTTCACGCCGTGATCGAGCAGCCAGCCCTTCATGAACTTGGCGACTTCGCGCTCGGTCATGCCGGGCTTCATCATCGCGACCGCGGCGGAGGCGCAGTCGTAGGCCAGGCGCTGAGCCCTGCGGAAGCGTTGGAGCTCACTGTTTTCGGGGGCGCTGGGGGCGGTGGCTGCCATGGGGGACCTCGTTCCGTGCGGGGCGCGTGAGAAGTTACTTGAGAGTAAGTTACTTGCGGGTAATATCGTGTCAAGGCCTTGCTCGCCAGGGCTCCAAAATCCAAGGTGGTCTGCTCCGAGATGTCCAACCAGCCTCGCTCGTCTGCCCGCACCCCATCCTCACGCGCTTCGTCTGCCCGTCAGCGCCGTTTGCCGCGCGCCGAGCGCGAGCTGCAAATGCTCGAGGTCGCCGGCAAGCTGTTCGGGGAGAAGGGCTACGACGCCACCTCCATGGACGACATCGCCGCCGCCTGCGGCGTGACCAAGCCGATGCTCTACGCCTACTACGGCTCGAAAGAGGGGCTCTACAAGGCGCTGGTCGCCCGTGCCGGCACGTACGTCGTCACCGCCATCACGGAGCTCACTGCCGAGAAGGATCCGCGCGCTCGCATGCACAAGGCGGCCGACTCCATGATCGCCTTCGTCGACAAGTACCGCGACAGTTGGCAGATGGTGTTCACCGGCGGCAAGCGCCTGCAGGAGCTGCCCAACATCGCCGTCTTCCGCGAGCAGGTGCTCAATGTCACCTGCGCGACGCTCGCGCAGTTTCGGCCCAAGGAGTTCCCCAAGGATCGCGCGCGCAAGCTCGTGGTGCCCTACGCCCACGTGTTCTTGGGAGCGGCCGAAGCGGGCGCCCAGTGGTGGTTGACGACGCCTGGGGTCACCATCCCCGAGGTGAAGAAGCTCGCCTCCGACGTGATCGAGTCCACCATCGCCATGGTGAAGGCCCAGCTAAGTGCGGCGCACAGCGAGTCGACTTCCTGAGCCCGCGTAAGGGCGGAGCTTCGCTGGCGGATGCCGCGACTCAGGAGCCGGACAGTGCCTGCATGATCTCGGCGCGCGTGTCCTCACTCAACGGCCCGAGGCCCTCGAGCGGCATCAAGGCGACACTCGAGCGATCCGGCACGCGCTCGAGCAGCTTGCGCAGCGCCGGCATGCCCTGTCCGTGCACGAACACCCAGTCCGCGCCGATCACGTCTCCGCTCTCGGCGGTGACCTCGGCGAGCGTCTTTTGGCGGTTGGTGCCCGTGATCAGAGTGAAAGAGAGCTGGCCTGAATCTTCCCAGGCGTAGAGCTCGTATCCCTTGAAGGCGCTGGGCAGCACGCCCGCGTCGTCGGCGTGCTCCTCGGAGGCAGGGCCGAGCCCCGAGTCGGGCGCATGAGCCTGGCAGGCTCCGAGCACCAGACAAAGCCATGCACGCGCCAGCACGCCCTTACTCTCCGGAGCGGGCGTCGAAGCGCTGGATGGACGCTCCGAGCGCTCGCAGTCGCTCGTCCACACGCTCGTAGCCACGATCGATCTGCTGGGCGTTGTGGATCACCGTGGTGCCCTCGGCGACCAGGGCGGCCAAGAGCAGCGCCATGCCGGCGCGGATATCGGGGCTCGACACCGTCTGTCCGTAGAGCTTGGCGGGGCCGGTGACCACCGCGCGATGGGGATCGCAGACGATGACGCGGGCGCCCATGGCGATCAGACGGTCGACCCAGTAGAGACGGCTCTCGTACATCCACTCGTGAATCAAGGACGTGCCGCGGGCCTGGGTCGCGAGCACCAGGGCGATGGACGTGAGGTCTGCGGGGAAACCGGGCCAGGGAGCGTCGTGGATGCGCGGAATCGCACCGTGCAGGCCCTCCTGGACCACCAACTCCTGATGCGGCGGCACCAGAATGTCGTCGCCCTCGACCTGCCATTGGACGCCCAGCTTGGCGTAGGCGACCTGCGTCACCCGGTGCTCCTCGGGGCGCGCGCGACGAATGCGCAGCGCGCCGCCCGTGATGGCCGCCAGCGCGATGAAGCTGCCCACCTCGAGATAGTCGGGGCCGACCCGGAAGTTGCAGCCGTGCAGGCGTTCCACGCCCTCGATGTGCAGCGTGTTGGTGCCCACGCCCTGAATGCGGCCGCCCATGGCACAGATCAAGTTGCACAGGTCCTGAACGTGGGGCTCGGAGGCAGCGTTGCGCAGGATGGTGGTGCCCTTGGCGAGCGCCGCGGCCATCACCGCGTTCTCCGTGGCCATCACGCTCATCTCGGTAAGGAAGATGTCGCGCCCGCGCAGCCCGCGCGGAGCCGTCATCAGGTAACGATCGGGCAGCACCTCGACCTCGGCGCCCAGCTCGCGCAGCGCCTCCACGTGGGTGTCGACCGGGCGGCGGCCAATCTTGTCGCCACCAGGTGCGGGTAGCTCCGCGCGACCGGCGCGTGCCAGGAGCGGACCCGCCAGCACGAAGCTCGCCCGCATGTTCTGACAGATCTCGGCGGGCGGCTTGGTGGTCGTGAGGTTCTTCGTGCGCAGCGTGAGGCGCCCCTCGTCGGCCTGGATACTGCACCCCAGGGCCGCGAGCGCGGTCTGCATCGTCTGGACGTCGCGGATGCGTGGGACGTTGTCGAGCACCACCTCATCGTCGGTGAGCAACGTGGCCGCCAGCATGGGCAAGGCCGCGTTCTTGTTGCCCGCAATCGTCACTTCGCCGGATAGGGGCCGACCGCCCTCGATGCGCAAACTATTCACGGGCCCAACTCTACACCTCAGCCTCGCGCGGGTGAAAGTGCGCGCCGGAAACGAGCCGCTGAGGAGCCAGGGTCAAGCGCGAGCAATGCTCGTGGGGAGTCGAAATTCGCGAGGGAAATGAGGAGACGGGAAGGAAAGGCAGAAAAGGGGGCGGGAGAAAGAGCAGATCGGGGGAAGGGGGAGAGCGGTGGCCGTGGCGGCGGCGGTGCCGGGAGACCGTGGCAGTGGCGGTGGCGGTGTTCCTGGCGGGAGAGGCCGTCTACGGTGCGCAGCCTGCTGCTTGCCGCTTTGCTGCTTGCCGCCTTGTTGCGTGCCGCTTGCTGCCTGCCGCCCCGGATGGCGGATGGCGGATGGCGGATGGCGGATGGCCGATGGCGGATGGCGGATGGCGGATGGCGGATGGCGGATGGCGGATGGCCGATGGCCGATGGCGGATGGCCGATGGCCGCTAGCCGCCGGCCGCTAGCCGCCTACTGCGGCAACGCCCCAGCAGCCACGGGTAGTCCGGGATTCCCGGGTTTGTTTTGGGCATTGACGATCACGGGAAGGCCGTCTTTACCGGTGGGCATGAAGAAGTAGCTGGCGCCGTGGTTGTCGTAGGCCTTGTACTGCAGGTAGGCGGGCGTCAGCGTCTTGGCGATGGCGTCCTGGGCCTGGGCTTGGGCCTGGCCGCGGGCGATGATGCCGGCGGCCTCGCCTTCGGCCTGGATGCGGGTGGCGTCGGCTCGACCGCGGGCGGCGGCGCGCACGATCTCGGCGTCGCGCTCCGCGATCTGCACCTCGTACGTCTTCTGCTCGGCGCGCTGACGGGTGGAGATCTTCTGGGAGATCGAGGCCGTCACGGTGTCGTCGTAGTCAATGTGGCGGATGGCCACCTGGTCGACGTCGATGTAGTGCCCCGACGCGATCTTCTGCAGCTTGTCCCGCACCACCTTCTCGATGACGGGGCTCTCCTTGGCCAGGTCGTTGTGCTGGTGCTGGGAGAACTCCGCGCGCACCAGCGTGATGAACGCCGGCCCCAGGATCTTGCCGTAGTAGTCGTGGCCGATCTCGGTGTGGAGCTTGTACACCTGGTCCTTGCGCACGTGGTAGGTCACGGTGGCGGTGACCGGAACATGCAGGTTGTCCGCGGTGAGCACGTGCACGACCTCGTCTTTGTTCTGCGAGGTGATGTCGTAGAGAATGATCGACTTGAAGCCCCACACCTGATAGCGCCCAGGCGCCAGGACTTCGTTCTTCAAGGCTGGGGTGCGGCGGGCTCGGTACAAGAGCCCTGCCTCGCCGGCGCGTACGCTCTGGGCGCAAGCCCCGGCAAACGAGAGGATGAGCGCCAAAAACAGCAGGCGGGAAAATTCGAGGCCGCGAAACTCCATGTCCGGCAGACGGTACGGAGCGCCCTCCGGTTCCTGATTTGGCCCGCGGCTATCGAAAATCCCATCGAAGCCCGCCAGCGCCAAGGACCTCAGGGCAGGTTTCCGGTGGCGGACAACAAATCGAGCCTGGCTCGACGGGCCGCGTCCTCGGCCACGACCATGGCCGTCTCATCGTCGCGCGCGCGGCGCTCGGCGTCGATCACCTCGATGTTGGTGGTGGCACCGGCCTCGTAGGCGATGTTGGCCATCTTGAGCGCCTCCTGTCCGAGCTCGGCGGCTCGTGTGGCCGCGAGGTAGGCCGCATCGGCGTGCTGCACGTCGTTGACGGCGACGCGCACGTCGGACTTGGCCTGCCGAGCCACCGCTTCGAGCTGGGCCCGCGTCTGCGCGAGCAGCGCTTCGCGCTCCCGATTGAGTCCGATGCGGAAGCCGCCATTGAACAGTGGGATCGTCACCAGGATCTGAGCCTGCCAGCCCGTGCGCGGCTGGGTGGGGGTACTCGGGTTGTTGTAGAACGGCATGAACTGGCCGTTGACGGTCGGCGTGTAGTCCGCCCACCTGTCTTTCACGACCACGTGCGCCGCGTGCAGTCGCGCACGACTCGCAAGCACGTCTCCGCGCTCCGGCGGCGTCTCCGAATCTCGTGCGACCTCACCGCTCGTCACCTCCGGCAGTACGAACGCATCCTCCGCATCGAGCGGACCGTCGGCACCCACCAGCACGCCAAGCGCTTCCTGTGCTTGCAGGAGCGCCGCCAGCGACTGCTCGAGGGAGGCTCGGTTCGACTCCACCTCGCGCAAGGCGCGCGTGTCATCGAGCTGGTTGCCGATGCCGCCCTCGAAGCGCGTGTGCGCGTAGACGTAGTGGTCCTTCGCGTTCTGCAGCGCGCGTTGATTCACGTCGATCACGCGTCGCTGGGCCATCACGGCCACGTACGCGTGGGCCGTCGCGAGTGCCACCTGACGCCGCACCTCGACCACGTCCATGCGATAGCTCTCCACGTTGTTCTTGGATTGCTTCGTCTGGACCCAGCGCGCCGGCGCGAACAGCGGCACGTTCCCCTGCAGGTTGCCCGAGAGCTGGTCCGCGTTCTGCAGGGTGCGGGATGGCACGGCCTCCATGGTTCCCATCGCCGGCGCGCCCAGAATGACGCGATTGTGATCGAGACGCGTGTAGGATCCGTTGGCGCTGATGGAAGGCAGCCACAGAGAGCGCACCTGGGTCACCAGGGCCTCGGCGCGCCGCACCTGCTCCAATGCGACACGGGTGTCGGGGTTGTGCGCGACGGATCGCTCGATGGCCTCGCGTAGCCCGATTCGGGGTAGTGCCGACGCGCTCGCCTCCGCAGGCGGGCTGTCCGCGAACGCGGGACCTTCGACGCCGCACAACGCAGCTATCGAAAAGCAGCCCGCAAACAGGGGAATGCCGAAATTTCTTCGCGAACGGCCCATGACGCTCACGCGATAGCACGCGCAATTCCCGGCTGTCGTCACCTTTTTGAGTCTGGATCTTCTCGGCGAGGCAGCGCGCTGAGATTCGTGACCGTGCCTCGTAGCGCTATGCTCGTAGCTAGCGACTGACCGTCTGCCGGCGGTCTTCGGCGATGGCCTTCCGCAGGTTGGAACGTCGCCTCCTGGGAACAGGTCCATGTGGTTAGTTCGGATCGCGCTCAAGCACACCTACACGTTCATCGTGATGGCGATGATGATCGTCCTGATGGGAGTGGTGTCGATTGTCCGCATGCCGACGGACATCTTCCCGAACATCGACATCCCCGTCATTTCGGTGGTCTGGAACTACGCAGGGTTGGCCCCGGAGGAGATGGAGCGGCGCATCGTCAACAGCTACGAGCGCGTGTTGACCACCACCGTCAACGACATCGAGCACATCGAGAGCCAGTCCCTGTTTGGCATGTCGATCATCAAGATCTTCTTCCAGCCAGGCGCCAAGGTCGAGGCTGCCATCGCCGAGGTGACCGCCATCTCGCAGACGGTGCTGCGCCAGATGCCCGTGGGCACCACGCCGCCCCTGGTCATTCGCTATAGCGCCTCGAATGTGCCTATTTTGCAGCTCGCGCTGGGCGGCAAGAACCTGAGCGAGCAGCAGCTGTTCGATCTGGGCATGAACTTCATCCGCGCCGACCTGGCCACCGTGCCGGGCGCGCAGAACCCCTTTCCCTACGGCGGGCGCAACCGGCAGGTCATGATCGACATCGATCCGCCGCGGCTCTACGCACGCGGTCTGTCGCCCCGCGATGTGAACGCAGCGCTCGGCACGCAGAACGTGGTCCTACCCACCGGCACCGCGAAGATGGGCGTCATCGAGTACCCCATCGCCGTCAATAGCAGCCCCGCCGTGCTCGACGAGATCGCCAATCTCCCCGTGCGCACCGTGAATGGGACACAAATTTTCATCCGCGACGTGGCCTCGGTGCGCGACGGCTACTCCCCCCAGACGAGCATGGTGCACGTGGAGGGCAAGCGCTCCGTGCTGATGAGCATCCTCAAGAATGGTAACGCCAGCACGCTCGACGTGGTGGCCGCCATCCGCGAGAAGCTGCCGCTCACGCTGGCGCGCCTGACCAAGGACCTCAAGGTCTCGCTGCTCTTCGATCAGTCGCTGTTCGTGCGGGCCGCAGTCGAGGGCGTGCTGCACGAGGCCATGATCGCCGCGAGCCTCACCGCGCTGATGATTTTGCTGTTCCTCGGCAGCTGGCGCAGCACGTTGATCGTCGTCATCTCGATTCCGCTCTCTATTTTGGTCTCCATCTCGGTGCTGCATTTTCTGGGGCACACGCTCAACGTCATGACCCTCGGTGGTCTGGCGCTCGCGGTAGGTATCCTGGTCGACGACGCGACCGTGGAGGTGGAGAACATCCACCGCAACATGGTGCACCAGCCGACCATGGTGCGGGCCATCCTCACGGGAGCGCAGGAAATCGCCGCGCCCGCCTTCGTGGCCACGCTCTGCATTTGCATCGTCTTCGTGCCGGTGGCGTTCATCACGGGCTCGGCCAAATCCCTGTTCGTGCCGCTGGCGCTGGCCGTGGTGTTCGCCATGCTCACGTCCTACGGCTTGTCCCGTACCTTGGTGCCCACGCTGGCCCGGCTGTTGTTGCGCAAAGAGCAGCACGAGCACGGGCACCCGAGTCGTCGCGGGCTGTGGACGCGCTTCGTGCTCGCCTTCGACCGCGGCTTCGATCACATGCGCGCGCGCTACGGCAAGTTGCTCGCGTGGTGTCTGCACAACCGGCCCCTCTTCATCACCACCTTCGCGGTCCTCGTGCTGTGCTCGCTCAGCCTGTTTCCACTGATCGGTCGCGACTTCTTCCCCACCGTGGACGCGGGCTTGATCAAGCTGCACGTGCGGGGCGTCCCCGGGACGCGAATCGAGGAGACCGAGCGTCGCATCGGGGCCATCGAGGACACCATCCGCCGCATCATCCCGCCTCACGAGATCGAGACCATGCTCGACAACATCGGCATGCCGATCAGCGGGATCAACCTGTCGCTGAGCGAGGGCGCGCTGATCTCCTCGGCGGACGCGCAGATCTTCGTGGCGCTCAAGAAGGAGCACCGGCCCACCGACAGTTACGTGCAAGCCCTGCGCAAGGAGCTCGCTCGCAAGTACCCCGAGAACACGTTCTTCTTCCTGGCGCCTGACATCTCCACCCAGGTGCTCAACTTCGGGTTGCCCGCGCCCATCGACGTGCAGGTCACGGGGGCCGTGGGAGCCGACACGGAGACCTACAAGATCGCGCATCAGGTCATGACCGAGGTGCGCACGGTGAAGGGCGCGGTCGACGTACACATGGCGCAGGTTCCGGCCACGCCGCAGATCAAAGTCGACATCGATCGCACCAAGGCGGCCCAGGTAGGCCTCAGCCAGCGCGACGTGGCGAGCGACCTCTTCGTGTCGCTGTCGTCGAGCGGCCAGGCTGCGCCGAGCTTCTGGGTCGATCCCAAGCGTGGCGTGCAATATCTGGTGGCAGTACAGACTCCGCAGTACGAGAACAACTCGCTGGACTCCTTGAACGCCACGCCGGTCTCCACGCTGAGTGGCCCGCAGTTGATGGGGAACCTGGCGTCGGTCTCGCGCACGAGCGGGCCCGTCAACATCACCCACTACAACATCGCGCGCACCTATGACGTGCAGGCCAATGTGGCGGGCACCGATCTCAACGCTGTGGCCAAGGGCGTGCAACGCATCCTCGATGAGATCACGCCCAAGCTGCCCAAGGGCACCACGCTCACGCTCAAGGGGCAGGTCGAGAGCATGGCCTCGTCGTTTCGAGGTCTGACCTACGGTCTCGGGTTCGCCGTGGTGCTCGTGTATCTGCTGATGGTGGTGAACTTCCAGTCGTGGCTCGACCCGCTCGTGATCTTGATGGCTTTGCCTGGCGCCCTGAGCGGCATCCTGTGGATGCTCTATCTCACGGGGACCACCATCAGCGTTCCGGCTCTGATGGGCTCCATCATGTGCGTGGGTGTGGCGACCGCCAACAGTATCCTGGTAGTGACCTTCGCCAACGAGCAGCGCGACGTGGGGCGCGACGCACTGACCGCAGCGCTGGCCTCTGGCATGACGCGCCTGCGACCCGTGATCATGACGGCGTTCGCCATGATCATCGGCATGTTCCCGATGTCTCTGGGGCTCGGCGAAGGCGGCGAGCAGAACGCTCCGCTGGGGCGTGCCGTCATCGGGGGGCTGACCCTGGCCACCCTTTCGACCTTGTTCTTCGTACCCGTGATGTACAGTCTGCTGCGCACGCGCGTGAGACCGCACGATCCGGAGTTGGACGGCTTATGAGCACGCGCAAATCGGACCATGACCTGCCTCCCTCGGAGCCGCCGGCCACGCCGCCCTCGGCTGACCTGGGCTTCGATCTGCCCGAGCCTCCCAAGGTCAGCCGACGACGCGTGGCGCTCGTGCTCATCGGACTCGCGATTTGCGTGGGTGTTGCATTCGTGGCCGGCTACCTCCCCAAGCACGAGGCCGACGCTCAGCTCGAAGAGCGCACGCCCAAGAGCGGCGCACACAGCGCACGCGTGGCCACGCTGGAGCCCAAGCTCCTGCGCAAGGACTCCGAGATCGAGCTGCCTGGCAGCGTGCAGCCGCTGGCGGAAGCCACCCTGTACCCGCAGGCGAATGGCTACATCAAGCGCTTCCTGGTCGACATCGGGGCCCACGTGAAGGAAGGCGAGCTGCTGGCGGAGATCGAAACGCCAGCGCTGGATCAGGAGCTCGATCAAGCGAAAGCCGAGTTGGTCCAGGCCGAGGCCACGCACAAGCAGACCGAGGCCGCCCGCGACTTCTCCAACACGAGCTTGAACCGCTATGCCGTGCTGAAGCCGTCCGGGGTGGCCTCCCAGCAAGAGCTCGATCAGCGCCGTTCCGAGGCCCTGGTGAGCGAGTCGAACGTGGCCGCCGCGCAGGCCGCCATCGCCGTGCAAAAGGCCAACATTCGTCGCCTGATCAAGCTGCTCGAGTTCTCGCGGGTCACGGCGCCCTTCGAGGGCATCATCACGATGCGCTCCATCGATCGCGGTACCCTGGTGACGTCTGGAAACAGCACGCCCATGTTTCGTCTGGTGGCCACGGATCCCGTGCGCGTGTTCGTGCAGGTGCCCCAAGACGTGGCGCCCACGGTGAGCGTCGGCACCAAGGCCGAGGTCCGCGTGCGCGAGTTCCCCGGGCGCATCTTCGAGGGCGAGGTGAAGCACACGGCGGGTGCGCTCGACATGGCCACCCGCACCATGACCACCGAGGTGCGCGTTCCCAACCCGAACAACGAGCTCCTCACGGGCATGTACAGCAACGTGAGCTTCAAGCTCAAGAGCCCGCATCCAGTCTACGAGGTCCCTGGCACCGCCCTGTACAACGACTCCCAGGGGCTGCGACTGGCCACGGTGGACGCCCAGAATCGCATCCGCTTCGTGAAGGTCACCATCGAGCGAGACCTCGGCTCCACGCTGCAGATCGCGAGCGGCCTCTCGGGCGACGAGCGCATCGTCCGGCTCGCCAATGCGTCGCTCATGGAAGGCACGCTGGTCGAGGTGGATGGCGAGTAGCGTCAGCGCGTGGGGGTGAGAGCTGCGCGATTGGCCGCTAGAAAATCCCGCAGGCTGGTGGGCTTTTGCCCGGTCAGGTCGAGTACGGTGTCGCTGACGTCGGCCAGGCCACCGCGCGAGACGCAGAGGTCGAATGAAGCATAGGTCTGGGCCAACGGCTCTGGCAGGCCATGCTGGACCATGCCGTTCACGAGTTGATCCACCGACACTCCGCGACGTTCGATGGGACGTCCGCCGAGCTCGCTGGCGAGGCGCGCCAGGTCGTCCCCCGAGAGCGCTTCGGGGCCCGTGACGTCGAGCACGCGCCGTCCATCGAAGCGGCGGTCGGCGAGCGCGGCTGCGGCAACGCGTGCGCAGTCTTCGCGGGTGACGTAGGCGACGCGTCCCTGGGCCTTGGCGTCCACCAGCTGTCCGGCCGCGATGGCCGCGGGCAGGCTGAACAGCAAGAGATCGCTGTACATGTTGTTACGCAGCACGCTGAAGCCCAGCGGCGAGTCGCTCAAGCAGCGCTCCGTGGCGGCGTGGTCCGGAGCCACGAGGGCCGCCGAGCCTTCGGGGCGTGGAAACGAGGTGTACACCACGTGGGAAGCGCCTGCGGACGCCAGGGCCTTCACGGCGCGCTGGTGTTGTGCGATGCGCTTGCCGGGCTCCATGAGCTCATCGGTGCTCACGAGCAGCGCGCGGCCCGCGCCCGCGAATGCGCGTGCCATCGATCCCTCGTCGTCGAAGTCGGCGCGCCGCACGTCCACCCCGCGCGCGGCAAGATCCGCGAGCCGGCCAGGGTCGCGCGTGGTCGCGATCAACGGACCCGCCTCGCGCCCGAGCAGGTGCTCCAGCACCGAACGACCCAGTTTCCCTGAAGCTCCCGTGACCAGTAGCGCTGACTGCGACATGACGTCCTCCTGGGAGATAAACTGCGCCTGGTGGGAGCATGAAACAATGTCGTAGAATGAGCATCACTGGTGCAGGATGGGAACAATCGATTTGAACCTGGTACGGGCTGCGGTGGCCGTGCACGAGAGCGGCAGCTTCTCCGGGGCGGCGGCGCGGCTCGGGGTACCTCGCTCGAGCGTGAGCAGGAGCGTGGCGGCGCTCGAGGATGCCCTCGGTCTGCGCCTGTTCCAGCGCACCACACGCAAGGTGGCCACCACGCAGGCGGGGCTGTCGTTGATCGATCGCGTGAAGCCCGCTCTGGCAAACCTCGAGGCGGGGCTGTCGGACGTGCCGGAGCGCCAGGAAGAGCCGAGCGGCACCCTGCGCATCACGGCGACGGCGGATTCTGGCGACCGTGGTGCTGGCCGAGGCCGTGACCCGCTTTGCGGCGCGCTACCCGCAGGTGCGCGTGGAGATGCTCGCCAGCCCTGGCTATCAAGATCTCGTGCGTGAAGGGCTCGATCTGGCCTTGCGCATCGCGATGAAGCCGCTGGCCGAGTCCTCGCCCGTGGTCCGCAAGGTTGGCGTCGTCGCCGTGTGCTTGTACGCGTCGCCGCTCTACCTGGCGCGACACGGCGTGCCGCGCTCCGAGGCGGAGATGGCAGACCACGACTTGATTGCATTTCAGGGCACTCCGTCGTGGTTGGGTCGCAACGGCCGCTCGGCGCTCGCGAAGCGGGTTCCTCGCATCGAGTGCAATGACATGTTCTTTGCCCGTGAGGTGTTGCGCGGAGGAGCCGGCGTGGGAGCTTTGCCGACCTTCATCGCCGAGCAAGACCTGGAGAGCGGGAGCCTGGTGCGGGTGCTGCCGCGCTGGAGCGTGCAGGTGGGGAGCGTGTACCTCGTGCACGCGGGCAAGAAGCACGTGCCCAGCCGTGTGACGGCGTTTCGCGGTTTGTTGCTCGAGACGCTGGAGCGTCGCCCTCTGTCGCCCCCGGCGGACGCGCGAGCACGCTAGGGGAGAAGAACCGAGGCTCAGGAATGTTCGTGCCAGCGCTTGCGGAGGCGTTCCTTCAGGAGCTGGAGGCGCTTGCGGAGACGGGCGGCCTCGCGCTCTACGGCGTCGGTGTCGGCCTCCGGTTGGCCGAGTGTCACCAGGGCGATCTCGGCGAACTCGAGCTCGCGATCCAGGCGCAGCGTGAGGAGCAGCTGGTCCTCCTCGCTGAGGTCCTTGCGCAGCTCCTCGAGACGTCGCTCGCGCTCGCTGCCTGCGCTGCCCAGGCTCGTGTGGCGCGCGCGGGCCGCGGCCTGTTCCACGGCGTCCGGGACGGCCGAGAGCGGGACCCGCGTGCGCTGACGTTTGAGGTCGCGCATGGCAAAGCGCTTGCCCGCGTTGCGCGCCAACGTGAAGACCCACGCTCGCACCGAGCAGCGAAAGGCAAAGCCGGGTAAGCCAAGCCACAGATCCTCGGCGAACATGGAGAACACGTCGGCGCTGTGCTGTTCGACGCGAAAGCGCCCGTGGATGAAGCGCGCAACGTCGCCGCCCAGCTCCGCCAGGATGGTTTCGGCCGCCGAGGCATAGTTCCCGGCTGCGCAGGCCGCTTGCACGGCAGCATCGAGGGGCGCCGTGGTGGGCGTCATGGGACTCCGGTCGGGTGATTGGGCCCAATCCGCGGGGCCTCATGCGGTAGGATGCGCCATGCCCGGGCCTGGCCCGAGCCCACGCTGCGCGCATGCAATCGCCCAAGCCGACTCCGCTCGACGATATCGATGCCGTGCTGCGAGACCTGGCGCGGCCGCCAGCGCCGCGCGCGGCGTTCGGCGCAGAGCTGGCGGCACAGGACACGCATCCGCTCAGCGACGCCGTGCGGCGGGTGGCGGAGGAGCTGCAAGACAGCGTGCCCGAGCCCGCGCCCGGAGAGGTCCTGGAGGAGCGCTATCGCGTGCTGCAGGTGCTCGGGCGCGGTGGCATGGGCGTGGTGCTCGAGGCGGAGGCGTTGCGCACGGGCAAGCGAGTCGCGATCAAATGGATGAGCGCAGGCAGCGGCGGGCAGCGCTCGCGGGCGGCCGTCGCACGCTTTCTGCGCGAGGCACGCGCGGTGGCGACGATTCAGCACCCGAACGTGGTCAATCTGTACGACGTCGGCGACAGCAACGGCGTGCCCTTCCTGGTGCTCGAGCGCCTGCACGGCGAGTCCTTGCGCGTACGCATGCGCGGCGGGCCGCTCGCCTGGCCCGAGGCGCGCGCGATCATGCTCGGGGTCTTGCGCGGCGTGGCGGCGGTCCATGGTGCTGGCATCGTCCACCGCGATCTCAAGCCTGACAACATCTTCTTGTGCGCAGCGGAGGGGGGCGAGCCGGAGTTTCCCAAGGTGCTCGACTTCGGCGTCGCAGCCATGCGTGAGCGTGTGGGCGATGGACCCGAGTCGAATCTCACGCGCACCGGGGCGGTGCTGGGTACCCCGGCCTACATGGCGCTCGAGCAGCTCACCGGGAAGGCCGTGGACGTGCGGTCGGATGTGTACGCGCTCGGCGCGATGCTCTACGAGATGCTCTCGGGGAGCCTGCCGTTCCAGGCGCGCAGCGCGGCGGAGTTGGCCGTGCTGCAGGCGACCACGGAGCCGATGCGACTGTCGCGTCTGGTGCCCTCGCTCGCACGCGCTCGCGAGCAGGTGGTGATGCGCGCCCTGTCCAGGAAGCCCGAGGATCGCTATCCGGACGTCAAGGCTTTCGTGCGAGCACTCGAGGAGTGTGAGCGCGACGCCGGGTGGCGCTCCTACCGTTCGCTTGGGCTCTCGTTGCTCGTGGCGTTGATGCTGAGCGTCGCGTGTGCGCTGTGGTACCGGGCCGCCGGGGGCGCACGTGTGCGCGCGGAGTTGCCGCCACCTGCGGTGGCCAACCGATTCGAACCCGCGGCGGCCGCGCCGGCACCCCCAGCCGCGCCGACGAGAGGGGAGCAAGCGGCGCGGCTGGAGGAAGCGTCGGGGGGCGAGCAAGTTCCGAACGTCGCGCCCGTCGAGGAGGCCCCTGCGCCACCAGCGCGCAAGGAAGCCAAGCGTGTCAGGCGAGCTGTGCAACGCGATGCGGTCGAAGAACTGCACCCAACCGAGGCCGCGCCGCGCGACACCACCGAGATTCGTCTCGAGGACTTCTAAGCAATCGGGCATGACGGGCGTGAGGGGGAGGGGCCGAGCATTCCACGGCGTCCTCGTGAGACTCAGTCAAATCCCACGCTGGCGTCTCCCGTCAGCGCGCCGTCGGGCTGGCCGCCCTTGAAACCGACCGAGGAGGAGTCCTTTCCGCCCGCGTCTCCGCGGCTGGAGCAGAGCACTTGGCCGCCGACACATTCAGCGACGCCGTCCGGCGTCGCACAGGCAAAGGGCGAGGTGACGTAGCAGGTGTCGCCGCAGGTAACGTCGGTGATGCACGGTGAAATGCCGCCGTCTTGCTCGGAGCAGAAGATCTGTTCGTTCGAGCATTGTGCTCTCAGAGCCGGGAAGGCGTTGAGGCACTCCATGCCTTCTTCCTGCTTGGAGCATGTGCGCCCGCACACCGTGAGGTCGCATTGCTGCTGCCACGGCGTACCCGCATCGGTTCCGGACGCGTCATACACATCGCCAGCGTCTTGCAGGGGGGAGCCCTTCCATTCGCAGTGCCACAGGCCAGCGATACATCGGGCGTATGCGTCTTCGGTGACGCAGGCGTAGTAAGGGTCGGCAGAGCAGGGGGTATTGCAGGCGACATCCGGGCCGCATGGCCCCCCGGAAACCAAGGGGAGGCAGCCGATCTTGGTTCCGTCGCAGGTCGCGCGGAAGCTCAGGAGCTGGTTGGCGCACGTGGTGCCCATTTCTTGGCTGCTACACGGCAAATCGCACAAATCCCACTCGCATTGCTGCGCCGGCCACCAGGGCGTGCTGTCCGCCGACGTATCCCCTGCGTCCCTCGGCCTGCAGGTGTAGCCGACCGGGCAGCGAGGGGGCGACGTCCCGGCGTCGTTCTGCACCGAGGGGTCTCCGTCGCGAACCAGGTCCGCATCGAGAGAGAACTGACAGCCACCATCGAGCGCGAGCAGCGTGGTCAGGGCGAGGAAAGACTGACGATGAGAGCGGGAGACCTTCATGGGTGGCCACCGGCATCGAGCTCGTCTTCCGGGATGCCCGCGTCGGCGTAGCCATAGCCGCCGTCGTAGAACGTCTGCCACGGGTCATCCGCATCTTGATTGCTGCAGTGCCACCAGCCGTTACTGCATTGCGCAACGCCCTGCGGCGTGACGCACGCAAAGGTTGTGCGTGGGTAGCAGAGGTCGCCGCATTTGACCGGGACGCCGCAGGGCCGAAGTCCACCGCCGCCAGCGTCCGCGATATCGCAAAGGACTTCTTGCTTCGTGCAATGCGCGTCGACGCCCGTCGCGAGGTTGACGCACCCTGTGCCTTCCTCGCGTTCGCTGCAAGAGGCGCCACATAGCTTGGCCTCGCAGTGCTCCGGTGGCCACCAGGGAGTTTCGTCGTCGGTACCGGCATCGCCCATGTGGTACCCGGGGAGACTCGCATCGCCCATGTTGTCGTGCCCAGGCAAACTGGCGTCGCCCATGTTGTCGTGCCCAGGCAAACTGGCGTCGCTCTGGTGGTGCCCAGGCAAACTGGCGTCGTTGGGAGTGCAGACGTAGCCCAGCGGGCATCCGGTGGCAGGCGTCCCGCCGTCGTTCGATCCGGATGCGGGTGGGGTCCGGAGCAGTTCGGCGTTGAGGTCGAGCTGACAGCCGCCGACGAGCACGAACAACAGAGACAGCGCGGGGGTGGATTGAGAAGGGGAGCGGGGGAGCTTCATGGATGGGCCTCGTTTAGAGGTCTTGAGTCGGGTGCCTGCTCCGGCGTGAAGGGTACGGCTCACTTTTCTGCGCCATGGCCTAGAAAGAGCGCCTCAGTGTGAGGCTGACCACGGTTGCTTTGTCTGTGTCCCCGTGCCCGCTGCGGTAGTGCAGGAGGAGCATGGTCGCTCCGGTTGCCGCCGTCCCGGCACCTGCGATGACACCCGCCAGCGCGAGATTCGAGAGCAAATGCAGGCGCGCCGCCCGCTCGCGTTCGGTGGCCTCCACGCTCGAACATTGGCCGTCGGAGTGGGTGCGGCAGACCTCCTCGATGCCCTTTAGGCGCGTGACCCCCAGCGAGGTGGCGATGGCGCTGCCCACGAGGGCTCCCCCACCGAGTACCGTGAGTACGTAGCCGGCGCGCTTCAATCGCTTCGAACCGCTGGAGCGATGACTCGGTGCCCCGCCCGACGACCTGAGCGCGAAGGTTTGTCCCCGCTGGCGACTGACCATGCTGGGGAGCGGAGGCCTGCGGGTCGCGCGAGCGGCCGGAAGCACGGTGCCATCGGCGGCTTCCGGCTCGGAAGACGGGCTTGACTGGGATTCCTCGACCTCGTCAATCTCAGCTGCAGGCGGGCTCGACTCCTCGGACTGGGCAGCCAGGGCAATCTCGGCGGTGCGGATGTCACCCAGCAGCTTGAGCGCGTCGGCCCGCAAGGATTCGGTGAGCGGCTTCACCGGGCTCAGCAGGCTCTGCTCAAGCAGTTCGCGAGCTTTGCTCAGGCGGCCTTCACGGTAGGCCAACAGTCCCAGGCTCCGCAGTGTACGCGCCGTAGGGGCTACAGCATGGAGCTGCTCGAACAGGAGGCGTGCCGTGACGAGGTCGTTGGCTTGATAGGCTTCGACGGCGCGTCGCAGCAGTTCGGGGTGATCGTCGCGCTCGGCCGTTGACACCTGTGCGTGGGCCGTGCCGAGCACGAACCAAGTCAGCAGGGCCACACACGAACACCGCCAGCGCACAGCACGCGAGTTATCACGAAAGACGAGGGGGATGCACGCGGGTTGTCAGCGCTTCGCCCCAACGCGCTCTGCGCAGGCTCGGGCCCGCTCGAGCGAGAGGTCGCGCTCGCGCCCATTACGGGTGAGCTCGGCGGCACGCTCGAACTCCGTGCTCGCCTCGGCGAAGCGCTCGAGCTTCGACAGCAAATCCCCGCGCACCGCGTGGAGCAAGTGATAGCCAGCCAGCGCGGGCTCGTCGCGCAGCGCGTCCACCAGGCGCAGTCCGGCGGCTGCACCGAAGGCCATGGACACCGCCACCGCGCGGTTGAGCTCGATGACCGGAGAGGGGATGCGCTGTGTGAGCGCGTAGTACAGCACCGCGATGCGCGGCCAGTCCGTGTCTTCGGCACGCGTGGCGCGGGCGTGACAGGCTGCGATGGCAGCCTGCAGCGCGTAGGGCCCACCTGCACCGCCCAGGGTCTCGGCCCGTGCGAGCGCCGCGAGTCCTCGCTGGATGCGCTCGTGATCCCAGCGCGAACGGTCCTGCTCCAACAGCAGCACGGGCTCTCCCGAGGCCCCCACGCGAGCATCAGCGCGCGAGGCCTGCAGCTCCATCAGAGCCAAGAGACCATGGACCTCGGCTGTGTCGGGCATGAGCTCGCTCAAGATCTTCCCCAGGCGCAGCGCGTCCTCGCACAGCGCTGGGCGCATCCAGTCGTCGCCCACGGTGGCCGAATAGCCCTCGTTGAAGATCAGATAGATGACCTCGAGCACCGAGGCGAGTCGCTCGCCCAGCTCCGCCCCGCGCGGCACCTCGAACGGTACCTGCGCGTCCGACAGGCTGCGCTTGGCGCGCACGATGCGCTGCGCGACGGTGGGCTCGCTGACCAGGAAAGCGCGCGCGATCTCCTCCGTGGTGAGTCCGCCCAGCAGGCGCAAGGTGAGCGCCACGCGGGCTTCCGTGGAGAGCACGGGATGACATGAGATGAACACCAGCCGCAGCAAGTCGTCGCCGACCACGTCGTCGATGGCGGCTTCGGGGTCCGGGTGGGTGAGCTCGCGCTCGAGATCGAACTGGTGGCCGAGCTCCTCGTGCTTGCGCGTGACCCGCTTGTCACGGCGCAAGACATCGATGCCGCGCCGCTTGGCGGTGGCCATCAACCAGGCACCGGGGTTTTCCGGGATGCCCGCGCTGGGCCAGTGTTCGAGGGCGCTCACCAGGGCGTCCTGAGCCAGCTCCTCGGCTACGCCCACGTCCCGTGTGAGACGCACCAGCCCCGCGACCAGGCGGGCGGATTCATTGCGCCAAACCGTCTCGATGGCGCGCTGGGTGGCCGACGACGTCACCCCGCGATCAGAGCACCTTCCCCGTGTCGCGCAAGCGCGTGCAGCGGTTTCAGTCGCGCAGCGCACGCAAGACCGGCAGGCGCGAGGCACGCAAGGCCGGCAAGAGACCACCGAGCGTCCCGACGAGTGCCGCCACGCAGAGGGAGAGAAACGCACCCTGTAGCGTGGGCCGCAGCGCAAACACGATCTCCTGCCAGCTCGCGCTCACCACCGAGAACGTGACGAAGCCGAGCGCGAGCGAGGTCAACATGCCGACGGCGCCGCCCGCGAGCGACAGCAGGATGGTCTCCAGCAAGAACGCCGCCATGATGCTCCACGGACCAAAGCCCAGCGCCCGCAGCACACCGATTCTCGCGTCGACGCTTGGAGACCGCGGCGTACATGGTGATCATGGCGCCCAGGACGGCTGCGAGGACGAACAAGACCGCCACCGCGATTCCCATGGCCACGATGAAGCCAGCCGTGCCATCGGACTGTCGCTCGTAGTAGTCCGACTCCAGCTCCACCGAGAGGTCCAGTCGACGCTGCTCGAGCTCCTTGGCGAACGCAGGCAAGAGCCCCGGGGCGCGCAGACTTACCCGAACGGACTGTGCGTAGCCCTCGCTGCCGAAGACGCCGCGTACGAGCGGAGCGTCGGCCCACACCTCGGACTCGAAGGACGAACCCTCGCTGGCGAAGATACCCACCACCTGCAGCGTGCGCTCGGCGTTGAGCTCCAGGCGTTGCCCCAGTTCCAGCCCCGGAAGCCGGCCGCGAATCGAACGGCCGATGATGCACTCGGTGCTGCCCGGCCGCGCCTTGTGACCCGCCACGAGCTGCACCTCGGGTCGCATCTCGAATACGTCGTCGGGCACGCCGCGTACTTGCACGTTGGCGATGCCTTGCCCATCCGGGCGCTCGAGATCCAACACGCTGACCGCCTCGGCCAACACGTCGGGACGACCGTCGGAACGCCGCGCCACCTCGGGCAGGCTTTCCAGGAGGGGCAGCGCGTGCAGGTCGATGAGGCTGGTGATCTCGGTCTCCGAGCCCTTGCGCAGCACGAGTGCGAGGTTCCCGTGCCCGCTGCTCGCCAGGGTCGCGCGAATGCCGGCACCCAACATCAACACGGCCGAGAACACGAACACCACCAGAGCGATGCCCGCAGCAGTGCTCAACGTGGTCGCCCACCGCACGGTCAGACTGCGCCAGCTGTATCGGAGGGGCAGCATGATTACTCCGGTCGCCTGAGAGCGTCCGCGACCGCGAGGCGGCCGGTGGTGAAGGCCGGGATCAGGCTCGCGAGCCAGCCCAGCGCGCACGAGAGAGCCAGCGCCGCCAACATGGTGACGCCGTCGAGGCGGAAGAACGGGAACATCGCGCCCGCGTTGTCTTCCACCACATGCGAGAGAAAGCCATTGATCAGGGAGCTCCCGAGCGCCACGCCGAGCACGCCGGCGGCGAGCCCCAGCGCACAGCCCTCGCCCATCACGAGCCAGCGCAGTTGTGCGGCGGAGAAGCCCAGCGCGCGCATGGCGCCGAGCTCGGGGATGCGCTCGCGAACACCCATCGAGATGGTGTTGGCCAAGATCAAGGTCAGGATCAGGAGCAAGAGTCCAGACATCGCCTTGACGGCCTTCATCAACGAGGAGAAGCGCGCCACGAACGAGAGGTTGAAGTCGCGTTCGCTGATGGTGCGCGTGCGGTGTCCGTAGCTCGAGAAAGTGCCGTCGATGGCGTGCGCGACGGCGGCGCTCGATTGGTCCGCGCGGATGCGGCTCGCGATCCAGCCCACGCTCTCGCGACGCGGCTCGGGGAGCGACTGATCCACGTAGCTCCAGTGCATGAGCAGGGCCCCCGGATCGAAGGACTTGCGCGATGGCGTGTAGATAGCCGACACGTGCATCGGCCAATCACCGGGATACAGCGTGCCGCTCATGGAGAAGCTGTCGCCGGCCTTCAAGCCGAGCCTACGCGCCAGTTGATTGCCCACGATGGCGCCTTGTCGATCGGCGAGCCAGCGCGCGCGCTCCGCAGCGGACAAATCGAGCTCGTCGTACACCGAGAGAAAGCTCGCGGCGTCCACCGCGAAGCTCGCGAAGGTGGCTTCAGGATGGCGCAGGTCTTTGCCTCCGAACCAGCTGAGCCAGGTGACCGCCTCGAGCTCGGGCATGGTACGCAGCTTGTCGACGTAGTGGCGGGGCAGGGCGATGGCAAAGGACAGCTTATGGCGCGTCGCGATGCGGTCCTTGGCGGCCACGTCACCGGCCATGTCCCAGGTGCTGGTGACGGTGCGGAGCACCAGAAAGGCCACCACGGTGATGCTCACCCCGAGCACGGTGAGGCTTGCTCGCAGGCGATTTCTCCAGCAGTTTCGTGCCGCCAGGCCGACCAGAGTCATGGGCTCCAGCTGAGACACGAGCGCAGAACAAAAGTTCCCGCCGGCGCACCGCTGGGTGGGGCGCCCGAAAGCCTCAGCTCAGGACTTCCGCGAGCGCTTCGATCAAGCGCGCGTTCTCCGCGGGCAAGCCCACGGTGATGCGCAGGTATTGCGCGATGCGCGGTTGCTTGAAGTGCCGCACGATCACGGCGCGCTCGCGCAGCTTGCGCGTCAGCTCCGCTGCGTCGTGGGCGGGGTGGCGTGCGAACACGAAGTTGGCGGCCGAGGGCAGCACCTCGAAGCCCTTGGCCTTCAAGTCGAGGGTCAGTTGCTCGCGATGGCTCATCACGGCCTTGCGCGTCTCGTCGAAGTAGGCGACGTCGTCGAAGGCTGCGCTGCCACCCGCGATGGCCAAGCGATCCATGGGATAGGAGTTGAAGCTGTCCTTCACGCGCAGCAGCGCGTCGATCAGGTGAGGCTGGCCGACCGCGACACCGATGCGCAGACCCGCCAGGGAGCGCGACTTGGAGAGCGTCTGGGTGACCAGGAGTTGCGCATAGCGCTTGGTGAGCTGCACGGCGCTCTCGGCGCCGAAGTCCACGTAGGCCTCGTCGACCACCACCACCGACTCGGTATTGCGTTCGAGCAGGGCCTCGATGTCGCTCAGGGGCACGGCGCGCGAGGTGGGCGCGTTGGGGTTGGGGAAGATGATGCCGGCATTGGGGCCGTCGTAGTCGGTGAGACGGATCCCGAGCTCGTCGTCGACCGCGATGGTCCGATAGGGCAAGCGATACAACGAGGCATAGACGGGGTAGAAGCTGTAGCTGACGTCCGGAAACAACACTTCGCCTGGGCGCACGAAGAACGCGTGGAAGGTGTGTGCCAGCACCTCGTCGGAGCCATTGCCCGCGAACACGAATTCCTTGGGCACGCCGTAGAAGCGCGCCGCGGCTGCAACCAGCTCGGCGGAGGTGGGATTGGGGTAGCGTCGCAGGCCTTCACCGACCTCGGCTTGGATCGCCGCGAGCACCTTGGGCGAAGGCGGGTAGGGGTTCTCGTTGGTGTTGAGCTTGACCAGGTTGCTGAGCTTGGGCTGCTCTCCTGGTACGTAGGGCGAGAGGTCTTTGACGAACCCACTCCAGTATTTCTCACCGGACATCGAGCGCAGCGTAGCACCGAGTGTGCGGCACGCGCGGAGCCCCTTGCCAGACGTCTTGGTCCCCGATGTGAGGCCAGGTTACGCTGCAGCTCCGCGAGGAGATTCATGACCCGAAACGAGCTTCGATTCACGCGCTTTGGCCAGCTGATGATGGGCTTGAGCGCGCTCGCGCTGGGCGCCTGCAGCGAGCCTCCCGCCGCCCAGGAGCCCGCGCCGCCCGCCCCCGCGATGGCGACTCCCAGCGCCAACGCCCAGCCTCAGGTGGAAGCGCCTACGCCGAATGCCGTCCCCGCGCCGAGCGCTGTTCCTGCGGTCGATGCCGGCGCGCACCGCGCCGCCACGGGTAGCGCCCCCAGTTCCGCAGACACGGCTACACCTGCGGCCCAGCCCACAGAGCCCACACCTCACGCGGCAGGCACGGCGCGGCACCCTCACAAGGCGGAACCCAGTGCCGTTCCCGCGAGCGCACCTCCTGCGCCGCCCCAGGCCGTCGTGTCCGCGTCCGCGAGCTACCAGGTCGAGGGGAGCGGGCGTGTCTCGTTCTTGATCGACGCGCCGCTCGAGAAGATCAAGGGCAACTGGTCGCGCACGGGCGGGCAGCTCAAGGTCGATCCGGCGAAGCTCGACCAAACCCGCGGCGAGGTCAGCATGGATTTGTCGACGCTCAAGATCACTACCTTCTCGGACCCGAATCAGAACGCCACCCAGGCGGGTCACGCCTTGAACTGGCTGGAGACCGGCGACGAGGTTGCGCCCGAGGCACGCGCTCGTTTTCGGCAGGCCGTGTTCCGCATCGAGAAGATCGTCAGTGCGCAGCCGACGGCCTTCGCCGAGGGCGCGACCCAGTGCAACGCCGTGGTCGAAGGTGACATGACCTTGCACGGCATCACCAGCCATCATCAGGTAGAAGTCTCGATCAGCGCCGAGGGCGACCCCAAGGCTCCGAGCGCCTTGCGGGTGACCAGCACCAAGCCGGTGCGCCTGTCGCTCAAGACCCACGACGTGAAGCCGCGCGATCTGGCGGGGCGTTTCTTGGCTGGAGCGCTCGAGCAAGTGGGTCAGAAGATCAGCGATGCCGTGCAGGTGTCCATCGACTTCAGGCTCGTGCGGCAGTGATTCTGCAGGAGCTGTCGCTGCTTGGGCTTCCCTCGAATCCGTTGACACTTGCTTAGGCGGCCTGAGCCGCAGTGTAATCGTTCTCGAACTCGGCTGGGGTCCGATACCCCAGTGACGAATGTAGCCTCCGCCGATTGTAGAAGACCTCGATGTACTCGAAGACTGCGGACCGGAGCTCAAGGCGTCCGGCCCAACGTCGGCCGTGAATTAGCTCGGCCTTGATGGTCGAAAAGAAGCTCTCCGCGACCGCGTTATCCCAGCAGTTGCCCTTGCGGCTCATGCTGACCGAGAGCCCGTGCTGGGCGAGCGATGAGCGGTATTCCTGACTCGTGTACTGGCAGCCCCGGTCAGAGTGGTGGAGCAGGCCTGCTGCGTCGGGACGACGGCGCCGAAGCGCCATGTCCAGCGCTGCGAGGGGCAGCTGGGTCGAGAGCATGGCGTCCAGAGCCCAGCCCACGACGGTCCTGGAAAACAGGTCGATGATGACAGCGAGGTAGCACCAGCCCTCGTCGGTCCAGACGTACGAGATGTCCGTCACCCAGCGCTGATTGGGACGTTCGGCGCGGAACTCGCGGTTGAGCACGTTAGGCTCGACTGGATGCCGCGGATTTGCAGCGGTGGTCACACGGAACCGGCGACGAGGCCGGGCGCAGAGCCCCAAGCTCCGCATGGCGCGCTCCACCCGGCGTTTGCCGACCCGAATGCCACGACGTCGGAGTTCCTTTCGAACTCGCGGACTTCCGTAGGCGTTGCGGCTCTCCGCGTGCACCTGGCCGACCCGTTCCAAGAGGGCCCGGTCCTGGTCCGCACGGGGACTCGGCGGGCGACTCGCGAACGCGTAGTACCCCTGCCGGGTCACCTGCAGGTTCCGGCACAGCGCTGACACCGGGAAGTTCGCCTTCTCCGCGTGGATGAAGGCGAACCTCATTCGCTTTCCTTCGCGAAGAAGGCTGCCGCTTTTTTTAGGATTTCGCGGTCCATTTCGAGCGACTCCACCTTCTTGCGTAACCGCTCGTTCTCCCGCTCCAGCCGGGCCGCCTTCTCCTCTGCCGTTTCAGCAGCAGGTACCGGAGCGACCGGTACCCCCGGCTTCCGCTTGCTCTTCTTGGCCATCTCGTCTCTGTTGTACCACTCCCGCAAGGTCCAGCTGCTGATGCCTAAATCCACGGACAACTGGGCAAAACTGCGGTCGTCCCGCTTCATCAGCGCGATCGTCTCTGCCTTGAACTCATCGGTGTACTTGTTGTGCTTCCGAACACGCATCAGTTTCTCCTGCGTGTCAACGGAACTGGGGGAGCTTCAGCTTGCGTTCGCTCCCTCTCGCTCGACCCTCGCCTTTTCGCCCGCCCCCCTGATGCGCTCCCTGGTCTGGGCCGGCGCTGCGGGGGCGCCGGGGCGTTGTGGCTGCGAGAGGGCGCCTTGTCGGTCGGGGTTGCGGTGGTGCGTTTGGTCGGTGGCGTCTGAGATGCCGGCGCACCTGTGAGGACGCATGCTCGACAAAGCGCGCGCTCCCTCCGCCACAACGCCCCGGCGCCTCCTCGCGCGACCTCAGTTCGCGGGAGCGAACTGAGGCGGGCGGGCGGTGAGAAGCGTTGGGCGCGTTCGGTTGAGCGAACGCAAGGAAGCGTGCGCTTGGGTCGTTGAGATCACGTGACCGCATTCGCGTTTGTTGTTTTCTCGAGTAACCCTTGCGAGCCCTCGTGACCTTTTATGCCCACAGCCCGAGCGAGCCAGTTCGAGCACTGGGCGCGGCACAGGGTCGCCGTCTGCCCGTCGTGAGCAGGACAGGCGCGCTTCAGTTCACGCTGGCGTAGATGCCGCGCCAGAAGGCGCACTCGTCCTTGCGGAAGCTCTGCAGCAGCTCGAAGCCTGGGTCGAGCTGCAGGCGCAGGTCGTCGTCGTTCGCGTCGGGTTCGAAGCGAGGCCACACTGCCGGCGCACCCGGATAGTTGGGATCGCCCGTGCGGGCAAACTGGGCCCAATAGGAGTTCATGGCGTCGCTGACCTGGGTGCTGGCCTGATTGGCGCTGTACGGCGCGCCGAACACATGGCTGATCTCGGAGGCGTGGGCGGCACCGAGGGCGCCGAAGGCCACGGTCCACGGAATGTTGAAGTTGTACATGAACACGGGGAGGCCCGCCTTGGCGGCCCGCCGCGCGGAGTCGTGTGTGCCGCAACCCAGACCGGCGTCACCCACCACGCGCGCCAACGCGGCCTTGTAGTCGCCGCCGAACTTGCTCGCCGGGTAGAGTGCCGCGATGGTCTCCGCGCGCTCGCCGTAGCCCATGCGCAGCGCGTCCAGGTACTCCTCCTGATTCGACGCGGTGCTGCCCAACACGAAGAGCGTGCCCTCGTCGCTGTTGGTGCCGAGCAAATAGGGGACGTGGTTGATCTGTCCGTTCGCGAAGGCGTCGGCTGCGGAGCTAGGCAGAAAGCCGCCTTCACCGTCGACCACCACGCCGAATCTCCAGGCTGGCCGATTGAAATAGCCGCCGCTCGGGTCGGGCTGCATGCCCTGCGCGAGTAGCTCGCTCACGCTCTTGCTGCGTAGGCACGGGAGCACGTCGCCCGCGCTGCAGCCGAGGGCCGCCGCGTAGGCTTGCATGCTGCCTGCCACCTCCTGCGCCGTGAGGTCGCGCTCGCCCGTGGGCCCTGCGGTGCAACCGCCGCTCTCGCTGATGGCGCGCTGGAACAGCCCGGCATCGCGTGGCGAGACTACGTGGTAGCAAACGTCGGCGGAGCCCGCGGATTCGCCGAAGATGGTCACGTTCCCGGGGTCGCCTCCGAAGGCCGCGATGTTCTCCTGGACCCATTTCAGCACTGCGCTCTGGTCGAGCAGTCCTTGATTGCCGAGCGGGGAACCTTCCTTGGCCAGGGCGTCGTGCGCGAAGAAGCCGAACGGACCCAGCCGATAGTTGAAGCTCACGAGCACCACACCTTGGCGGCCCGCGAAGAACTGTCCGTCGTAGAAGAGTGGGGCGCTATCGCCTCCCAGCTGGAGCGGGATTCTTGTCGCCCGCGGAGCCCGCGAAGTTTCCACCGCCGTGGATCCACACCATCACGGGGGCCTTGCTCGGTGCCGGGTTGGGCGCCCACACGTTCAGGTACAAGCAGTCTTCTTCGCTGCTGGCGGGCCCCTGTGAGTTCGCGAGCTGAGGACAAGCGGCCGCGAAGGCTTGCTCGTGACGCACGCCCGACCAGGGCGCGTTCGGCTCGGGGGCCTTCCAACGCAGCTCACCCACCGGAGGCTTGGCGTAGGGGATCTTCAAGAAACGCACGCTCGATCCCACGACGTCGCCTTGTACGCGGCCATCGGCCACGCTGGCGATCAGATCAGCGCCGAACGGCTCGAGAGGACGGCCGGCTTGGTCGTCGCTCGGTCCGTCACCGCAGGCGCTCACGGGAAGGAAAAGGCTGGAGAGGAGGAGACCCAGTGGCCAACGCGTCATCGAGGGACGCTAACAAGCGCTCCGTGCTGCGCCAGTTGCTCACGTTGCCAAGTTCTTGCCCGAGTGCGTCACGCAGCGCGCGCGTCCCTGCATTGACTTCACGGACCTGCGTCGGCTGCGCCACCGCCGCCCAGCAGGCCACCGCCACCGAGGAGACCGCCGCCGCCGAGCAGGCCGCCCGTGCCGCCACCGAGCAGACCGCCCGTGCCGCCACCGAGCAGACCGCCCGTGCCGCCACCGCCGCCGGGCAAGCCACCGCCACCGAGCAGACCTCCGGCGCCGCCACCCCCGCCGCCGGGCAAGCCACCGCCACCGAGCAGACCTCCGGCGCCGCCACCGGCGGGGAGGCCACCACCGGCGGGGAGGCCACCACCGGCGGGAAGGCCACCACCACCACCGGGCGTGCCTCCCGTGCCAGCATCGGCGTCGCCGTCGCCGTCGCCGTCGCCATCGCCATCGCCATCGCCATCGCCATCGCCATCACCGTCACCGGTGTCGCCATCGCCGTCGCCGTCCCCGTCGCCATCCCCGTCGCCACCGCCGGTATCGCCGTCGCCGTCGCCATCGCCGTCGCCATCACCATCACCATCACCATCGCCATCACCGTCGCCGGAGGCGTTGCCGTAGTCGCCGTCGACGGGTGGAAGGGCGGGAGCCCCGTCACCGCATGCGGCAGCGACGCCGAGTCCCGTGAGGCCCAATACGATCAAGACGTACTTAAGAGAAGGAGTGGCAGCCATGACATCCTCCGAGCGAAGCGTTCGACACGTTGTCGTCGCCGATCGAGTGGACGCTAAGATAACGGACGCGTCGTTTCGCGATCACGGGCTCGCATTGACCGTAGGCGAGCGACTGCTGACCGCCGGCGACCGCGGTTGGTTCACAAAGTGAACGCCACTGAAAGCGCGAGCTTTACGGACAAATTGCCGATGAATTCGAGTGCCTCGCATCACCAATCTGCTCCGCCTCCCGCGCCCTCGTGGAAGCGCTCCTTGATCACGGCGCTCTGCCTCTTTCACATGGCCGCCGTGGTCGTCTTCAACCTGCCTCAGAACACGGCTCTCGGAGATCTGCGGGCACCACTGCACTGGTATGCGCGCTTGTCCTGGCTCAACCAAGAGTGGGCGATGTTCACGACCATCCCGCACTACGTGGCGATCCATCCGGTGCTGGTGGCGAAGTACAACGACAGCGGCGAAGCTGTGTATGGGCCCATACTTCCCGGACTGAAGCCCTATCCAAACGATCTGCGCTCGGTCTACCTCATCTTGCACACGCTCTGGGCCAGCGGCGAGTATCGAGCCCTGGCCGAGGGCTATCTGCGCAACGCCTGCGCAGTCATCGCGCGACAGAGCGGAAAGAAACCGCACTCGGTCCGGCTCCACGTCGATGCCCAAGTGCTTGCACCCCTGGCGCAGGTGCGAGCGACCCGCTCCCTGGGCCGTCCCCAGCAGCAGTCAAGCAAGGCTTTCCGATGTCGCTGACCCGGCGCTCGCAGGCGGTCTGGCTGCGCGTGGTGGACTGGTTCTTCGAGCCGGTCGACGCGCGGGTCCACGCCTGCGTGAGGATCGCCTATGCCCTGACCTGCCTGGTGATCCTGGTGGAGCTCTGGCCCGAGCGTATGGCCTATCTGAGCGATCAGGGGAGTCTCGTCCCGATCGCGGCGCCCCTCGTCAGCCCGCTCGCGTGGAGCCGCTCGCCGCTCGTAGTGAACTTCTCGCTCGCTACCGCGCTTGCGGCGGCCCTGGCGCTCCTGCTCGGTGTGGCCAAGCGCGTGTCCACGCTGCTGTTGTTCGTGTGGCACGTGGCCTTCATGGGCGCCGCCTACATGGTGATGAGTGGCTTCGACATGGTGGTTCGGCTGGTGGGCTTCGTGCTGCTCTTCGCTCCTCATCACGACGCCTTCAGCCTACTGCCCCGCCGTTCCGCGCTCCCCGAGCAGCTACCTTCCTACGTGCTGCGCCTGATCCAATTTCAGACCGCCGTCATGTATTGGGCCACCATTTGGCTCAAGGCTCCCGACCCCTACTGGCGCAACGGCGAGCTGATGGCGTATTTCCACATGTCGTTCTTCGCGCGCTTTCCCACGCCGCTCGCGGCGGACTATGCCGGGCTCTCCGTGATCATGACGTGGAGCGTGATCGCGCTCGAGGTCGCCCTGCCGCTGCTACTCTTCGGACGCAACACGCGCCGCGTGGGCATCGTGCTCGGGCTCGCGCTCCACGCCGGCATCGCCGTGACCAGTCGGCTCTCGGTGTTCTCGCTCGCGATGACGCCCCTCTACGCCGCGTTCCTGCAGGGCTCCGACTTCGACTGGCTGAAGAGCCTCTGGCGCAAGCGCGACGCGACGACTGTCTGAGCGCTCAGCCGTGCGCTATGCCCGGACGCGAGAGGAGAAACCATGTCCATTCTCGATCACATCACGCTGACGGTGAGTGACTACGAGCGCGCCAAGGCGTTCTACACGCAGGCGCTCGCGCCCCTGGGGATCGGCACCGTCATGGAGTTCGGCAAGGCCTGCGGCATGGGTCGCGGCAAGCCTGACTTCTGGTTCGGCGAGGGGCCCGCGAGCTTCCAGAAGCCGGAGCAGCTGCGCCCCATCACGCCTTCTCACGTGGCCTTCGTCGCCCGCAGCCGCGCCGAAGTGGATGCCTTCTACGAAGCCGCACTCAAGGCTGGAGGCAAGGACTTCGGGGCGCCCGGACTGCGGCCCCACTACCACGCGAACTACTACGGCGCGTTCGTGCTCGATCCCGACGGCCACAACATCGAGGCCGTGGTCCATACGCCGTAGGCGGCCCATCCTTAGCGTCGCGTGAGCCCGCGGCGCAGCGGGCAGCGCTCGGGCGCCACACTCTCTCCGCGGCGGTAGCGCTCGAGCAGCTCGCGAGAGCGTTCGGCCAGCATGCGCCGGACCTCGCGCCGCATACCTTTGATGCGCGGGATGTGCATGTCGTCGTAGCCGGTGGTGGCGTGCCGCAGCCAGGCGATGGTGGCGGCCTCGGCGCGGCGCTCGATGGGAATGCGCTTGGTGCGCGCCACCGTCCCGCTGCCCACGGGTACCGCGTGGTCCGAGATGGCTTGCGCGAGCTCCCGCGCGAGCCCCTGGTGCACGGGGGCGAAGCGCAAAAAAGTCTGCAGCGCTGCCACGAAGTCTTCGGCGTACTCCGCTTGCTCCTGTGCTCGTCGGGCCCGGCCCTGCTCCAGCTTGCGACCATAGGCTGGATCGCGGCGCTCGCGCTCGAGATCGGCACGGTGCTCCTGGATGCGTGCAGCCTCGGCGAACAACCCGAGCGAGAAGGTCTTGCGGCCGCGCTTCTCCTGCATGGTCCAGACTGGCCCGGACTTCTTCACGCGGCGGGTGAGCGCGGCGTCGCCTGGCTCGAGGTGAACCCAGCCGGCCGGCACGCTGACCACCTCGTGACCCACGCGCACCGTGCCGGCCCGTGGTCCGGGTGCTACTTCTCGGTTCTGATTCGGCATCGAGTGGTCCCAATGGTAGCTTACGGGCGTCCATGGAGAGCACCCGCTCGAAGGCCAGTGAAGCGATGGCGCGCTACGCCCAGGGCGACGCGGCAGCCTTTGCTCAGGTCTACGACGAGCTGGGGCCCAAGCTGCACGGCTACCTGCGGCGCAAGCTCAAGAACGCAGCGGCCGCCGATGACGTGCTGCAACAGGTCTTTCTCCGCATGCACCACAGCCGAAGCCGCTTCGCTCCGGGCGCGCGTGTCGAGCCATGGGCCTACGCCATCGCGCACTCGGCCGCCGTGGACTTCATTCGCAGCGAGCAGCGTCGCGCGGGCTCCGAGTTCCTCGAGGAGGCCCACGCGGACGAGCAGGTCGATCTCGACGCGAGCGTCGGGGCCGGAGAACTCTCGGATGCCTTGCGCCGCGAGCTGGCCCAGGTTTCGCCCAAGCTGCGGGAGGCCTTTCTGTTGACGCGAATCGAGGGGCTCACCCACGCCGAGGCGGCCCAGGTGTTGGGCGCCGAAGAAACGGCCACCAAGGTGCGCGCGCACCGCGCGTCGGTTTGGCTACGTGAGCGCCTCTCGCGCTTTGGGCTCACGGAGGATGGACGATGAGCAAACCCCTCTCGGCCTCCGAGCTGCGTGAACGCACGCTGGCCCGTGTGGCGGCGAGCCCGGCGCCCACGCGCAAGAACTGGTTGCTGGCTCAGGCCCTGTGGCTCAGCTTGGCGAGCGGCTTGTTCGTGGCCCTGGCGCTTTCGCACGGCCTCACGCCCATGTTGGAGCGCCCGCGAGCGTATGTTTGGACGGTCGGGCTCTCGTTCGCTGCCGTCGGCGTCCTCGCTGGGCAGGCGTTCGCGGCCTTCTTGGCCACGCCGCTCGGGGCTCCCAGGCGCATGGTCACTTTCCTCAAGTGGGCCACGCTGCCCTCGTTGGTCCTCGGCAGCCTTGCTGCGAATGGGCTGGCACCTGAGACCTTGACCTGGCCCGCGGCCGATCCGGTGATCCACTGCTGGTGCCCATTGGCGCTGCTTTTCAGCGGCGGCATCGTGGGAGCGCTCGCGCTTCGCACGATGCGGGGAGCCGATCCTGTCACACCGCGCGCCACGGCCCTGGCGCTCGGGACCCTGGTGGGCGTGCTCGCGGCCCTCGCGGTGTCGCTGCACTGTGAGTTCGCGGACCCGATCCATGTCCTGACGACCCATGTGTTGCCCGTGGGGCTGCTGATGGCGGGCATGGCCCGCTGGGGGGCGCGCACGTTGAAGGGCCCGCCCTGAGGAAGCACACCGCGCCACGGCCCTCGCATGAGGGCACGACGGACCCGTTTCGAGCGTTGATCGAAACGACGAACTTCGGATACCCATGCGGGATGGCGGCTTTTGAGTCCGCGCCACCCATCTTCGCTGAAACCCAAAAGCGCCCAGGCGTCTTCTATGCGGTGAGCTCCGACGGCGTGGAGCTCCCGATCATCGATGTCACCCATCCTGCTTTCGCGCTGTCTTTCGACGACGAGAAGCAGCGCAGGATGTTGGCGGCTTACCTGCGAGAGCAATGGCTCGTGGGCCTTGTGCCCGCTGCGCTGCGACGCCGCCTGTACCGCTGGCTGCTGCGCGACTCGTTGCTGGGCCCCGGGATGCGCCTCGCGGAGGGCGCCTTTCTCAGTGGGATGAGCACGTATTTGTTCAAGCTCGGGCCGGATAACCTCGGACGCGCCTACGCCAAACCCATCGATCGCCGGGTCGTCGGCAGCTTGCCGGGCGTCGCCATGCGGCTGCGGCTGAGCGACATGGCGAGCTTGCTGGCCGAGCACCTCGGGCCCTTGCTCGCGGCACAACCCGAAAGGCCGCTGTGTTTGCTCAACATCGCGGGCGGTCCAGCCATGGACACCCTCAACGCGCTGCTCCTGCTCCACAAGCGCGATCCGGGTCTGCTCACCGGACGGGTGGTGCGCATCGCGTTGCTCGATATGGTGGAGGCCGGACCCCTATTCGGCGCTCGCGCTCTGCGTGCTCTCTCGGTATCCGGCGCACCGCTCCACGGTCTCGACATCGGGCTAGAGCCCATCCCCTACGACTGGCACGACACCCGGACGCTCCAGGCCGTGCTCGCGCGCACCCGCGGCGAAGGTGCCTTGGTGGCTGGCTCGAGCGAGGGCGGGCTCTTCGAATATGGGGACGACCGCGCGGTGCAGGACAACCTCTCGTGCCTGCAGCAGGAGACCCCGGAGGAGTTCGTGATGGTCGGCTCGGTTACCAGGGGTGATGCGTCCCTGCGCCGACTGCACGCCCTGCACGGCGTGGCCACGCACCCACGCGGGCTGCCGACCTTCCGTAGGCTCGTGGAACCCTGTGGTTTTCGGGTGATCCGCGCGATCGAGCGCCCTTTCAGCGACCACGTGGTGCTGGCCCACGCTGCCGATACATAGGCAGCTCCCTTACCAAACGAGGCCCCCGACCATGGACCGCACCGGCTTTCGTTTAGGCCCGTGAGGTGGATCCAGCACACCCCCCTCGACGCCCCAAAAACCACAAAGTAGGATGCCCTGACGTGGTCAGGGTGAAGGCTGAAGCATCGGAACTACCCGTCGGCCAAGTCGTTGGTGGCCGTTACCGAATCGAGTCTTTGCTCGGTTCGGGCGGGATGGGTGTTCTCTATGTGGCCGAGCACCTGTTTACCCATCGCCGCGTCGCCCTCAAGCTACTTCACCCCGAACGCGGGGACGACCTGGAGCAGCTGCAGGCTCGCTTCCTCACCGAGGCTCGAACGGCCTCGGCGGTGCGCCATCCTCACGTGGTCGACGTGCTCGATATGGGCACCGACGAAGAGGGCATGTCGTTCCTGGTGATGGAGCTCCTCGAGGGCTTCTCGCTCGACCGCCTGCTCAAGGCCGAGAAGCAGCTGTCGCCGAGCCAGGCCCTCGCCTGGATCCTGCCCATCATGGGGGCGTTGGCGGTGCTGCACGACGCCGGCATCGTGCATCGCGATATCAAGCCATCCAACCTGTTCCTGTGTCAGGCGCCCTCCGGCAAGTTGCATCCCAAGGTGCTCGATTTCGGGCTGGCGCGGGTGGTCTCGGATTTGCGGCTGACGCGCTCGGGCGTGGTCATCGGGACGCCGCTCTACATGGCGCCCGAGCATGCGGGTGGGCTCGACGTGGGGCCGCAGGCCGATGTGTGGTCGTTGGGCGTGGTGCTCTACGAGTGCCTGGCGGGACGCGCCCCCTATCAAGCCAAGGACGGACAGGTGCTGGCCGCGCAGGTGCTAGCGGGGCATGTCCAGCCGCTGCACGTGGTGCGTCCGGATCTGCCCACGCCGCTGGCCCACGCGGTGGAGCGCGCGTTGCGACGCGACCTGGCACTGCGCTACCAGGACATGCGCGACTTCGCCAAGGGACTTCTGGCCGGCGCGCTCGCCAGCGGCATCGAGGTGCCGAGCGACCCCGATCCGGTAGGCCTCGCAGGCTTCAGTCAGTGGCTCCCGGGCTTCAGCCAATGGTCTCCCGACGTGCGCTCCACCGCGGCCAGCGGACCGCGCGCACTCAAGCAGGAGCCCTCGTCGACGCCCCTGGCGCCAAGCTCGGGCCCCCACGTCACGCTGGGCCGCGCGAGCCGAAATCAATGGATCGCGGTGGTGGCGCTCTCGGCGTTGCTGCTCGCCGGATTGTCCTACGCGCTCTGGGGGCGGGCCGATTCTCGGCGCAACCCACCTGCGTTCGTTCCTCAGCCGGCTGCCACGCTACCGATGCCGGGCCCGGAACCGCGACCCACGGTGGCTCCCCTGCCGCGAGAGGATGGTCTGCCAGAGGTGGTTCCACTGGTGGACAAGGCCGACGAGGCAGCCGCCAAGTCACGCCGCGAGCGCGAAGGACGTGCTGCGCGCCGTCGCCGGAGCACGCCCGAGGTCAGCGACGACACCAAGCAGGGCATGGACATCGAGACCGAATGGAAATGATACACTCCGCGCCCCACCATGATCGGGCGTAGTACTTGGTTGATCGCTGCCTTCGTCTCCGTACTCTGGACCCTCTGGGTCGGAGTCGTCCCCGAGGTGCGCGCGGATGCGAAGGACGAAGCTCGCATTCTCTTCGAGGCGGGCGTCGCCGCGAGTCGCTCGGAGCGCTGGCTCGAGGCCAGTGAGTACTTCCGCCGGTCGCTCACGTTGGCGGAGAAGCCGAGCACCTGGTTCAACCTGGCCGTCGCCGAGATCAAGCAAGGACACGGCACGGCGGGTCTCAGCGCGCTCGATGCCTTCGAGCGTTCGGCCAATCCCCGTGACCACGCAGAGATGCTCGGGCGTGTTCCGGCCCTACGCAAGCAGGCTGAAGCGCTGCCCGAACCGGAGGCGGTCCCTGACACGGAAACCGAACCGAGGGCTGAAGCTCCGGCGCGCGAAGTGCCGCCGAGCGGGCCGCCCTCCGAGGAAGCCAAGCCCGCGCAGGCGGAGCCAAGCCCGCTTCCCACGGCGCCCAAGCCGGCCAACCTCGGGCCACCACGCAGGTTGCTGGCCGTGGGCGTCGTCACGTTGGCGGCCAGCGCGGTGATGTTTGGTTGGTGGCGTGGACGCGTGAGCAAACGTGAAAAGTGCGAAGCGGACCTCGCGCGCTGCACCAACCTTTCGGACTTGCAGAGCGAGGAGCGCGCGACGCTCGGCGTCGGCATCGGTCTCGCTGCAGTGTCGGTGGGGTTGATCGCCGCGGGTGCCACCTGGCTCGTGCGCGAGAAGAGTGATGCGAAGCTCGCGCTGGATCCGCAGCTCGACGTGACCCGCCGAACGGCAGCCCTGAGGCTCCGTTATCGCTTCTGAGCGTTCGAGGAGCGGTTCGCGCCGTCACTCGCGCTTCACCCCGAACGACGTTGTGCGCCAACTGCCTGGTGATACGTGTCGCTCGCGGCAGCCAGAGGTCACGCGTGCGCCTGCGGATTCCAAGCGTTCTCATCGTGGTCACGTGCTGTGCGTGCGGCGTCAGCGCGGACCCCAGCCTCGGTGCGCTGGACGACGCCGGTGGCGTGCTCGACGCAGCAACCCATGCGGACGCTGGGGCGCTGCCTTTGGAGCCCACGACGGACGCCGGTGACGAGGCGGACGCCGCGCTGCACGAGCCCGATTTTTGCGCGCAGATGGCAGCACGCGCGGGTGTGAGCTTGCCCGGCTCGAGCGGCGTTTCCTGGGCACGTCTGTTGTGCGACACGCTCGACCTGACGCGCTTCACGCGCGCGCCCGACGTTCCGTATCAAGCCAAGCTGGCATCGAGCTACGACCGTGCCTCCACGCGCGAGGGAGAGAGCGGTTGGTATGCGAACACCGACCGCGGCATGTACCTGCGGGCCGAGGGCGACGAACACGTGATGATGGAGGACTTCGGTCCGGGGGCCATCACGCGGCTATGGTCACCCACGCCGAGCGGGCGATTGCGCATCTACATCGACGACCGCGACGAGCCCGCCCTCGACGTCGACATGCGGGAGTTTCTCTCGGGCAGCTTCGAGGCGCCCTGGGGAAGTCCGTTCGTGTTCGTCGCCGGGGAAGGCTACAGCGCCTATTTTCCCATCCCGTACGGCCACTACGCTCGCGTCTCCACCACCACCAGCGAAGCGCTGTACTACCAGGTCGACTATCGCAGCTATCCCGAAGGCGTGGCCGTGGAGTCCTTCTCGCGCGCTGGCCTGAGCGCCCTCGCGCCACTTGCGCAAGAACTCGCCAGGCTCATCGAGGACCCCGCGCGCGAACCGGCGTTGTCTAGCCCGCGCGAGCTGAGCCTTGCGTTCGACGACGCACACCACGAGCGCGCGACGCAGCTCGAGCCGAGTGTGATCCGCGAGCTCTCCCTGGAGGGCTTTCGAGCTGACGAAGGCTGGTTGCGCGCGACGCGCCTGATCATGCTGGTAGATGGTGAGCGCAGCATCGATGCGCCCATCGGCGACTTGTTCGGCTCGGGGCAAGGGCTGAACCCCCACGTGAGTCGCGTGAGCTCGGTGAGCGAGCGAACACTCAGCCTGCGCTGGCCCATGCCCGTGCGAGGTGAGGTGCGCTTCCGGCTGGAGTCGAACGGCGGAGAGCTGGGAAGCTTGAGCCTGCGCATGCGCTACACGCCCGGGCTCCCGACGGGACACCGTCTCTTCCGTGCACGCTGGACGGGCGTGCAAACCTTCGACACCGAGAACCCGCTCGACTGGACGCCGCTCCACACCATGGGCCAGGGCTGGTACGTGGGCACGCTCCTCAACATCACCAACGCGAGTCCGGCTTGGTGGGGCGAAGGAGACGAGAAAATCTTCGTGGACGGCGAGGCCTGGCCAAGCCATTTCGGCACCGGTACGGAGGACTACTTCGGCTTCGGTTGGTGCTCGAACGAGACCTTCTCCGAGCCCTGGATCGGCCAAACGCGTGCGGACGGTCCGCTGAACTGGGGCCGCGCTTCCATGTATCGCTGGCACATCCCGGACGCCATGCCCTTCGAGCGCGAGCTGCGCTTCAAGCTGGAGGTTCAGCACTGGGTGCAGAGCCCGTTCTCCAGCCAGTTGGCCCAAGACGTGATTGTCGTCTGGTACGCCGAGCCGGGCGTGCCGCAGCCCATCGATTCCCTGGCGGACGCGGCCTTCACGTTAGCCCCGCTCACTTCTGCCAAGCCGCTCTTGCCGGGTGGTCCTTTCGCGTGCAAGTAGGGCCTGTTGCAGCGCGGTCACCGTTGATTTAGAGGTCGTTCGCATGTCTTTCGTCCGAGTTCCGTCGCGCGCCGGCTGGCTTCATCGCCAGGCCGCCCTGGGCACGATCCTGGGCTGGGGCCTGTGGGGCTGCACGGAACCCAAGTTCGTCGACTTGCCCTGCGACGCCGGCAGTTGCGCGGATGCCGGCGCGGACCACGACCCCACGCCGGCCCCTGATGCAGGCGACGACGCCGGCCGCGATGCGGGCCACACCAGCCAGCAGACCGATACGACTTGGGGTGCTGGCATGGTCGGCAAGTACGCCATGCGGATCCGCTTCTACAGCAAGGGGAGCATCGACGGTTCACACTACGACCACGAGATCTTGATGCTGGCTGACATCACGCAGGACCCGAGCGGGCGCGTGTCGATGGACGCGCAGCGTTGCCAGGATCTCGGCCATGCGTACTCGAAGATCGTGCCCGGAGGCGTGCAGACCTTCGAGTGGCCCCATGCGGCCAATCTGCCCAAGGAACGCTTCGAGCTGGCGTTCTCCAACGAGACTTTCTACACGCTGCCCGGCTCCCCGCGCGCGCTCGGCTACGAGGCAGACAAGCCCGCGGGCTGTGCCACCGGCGACACCCAGCCGGCGGGGCAAGGACGCCCCTGGCTCGCGGACGGCACCTGCGCGTGTCGCGCCGAGAGCTTGCCCACCACCATCGACGACTGTCGCGTGACCGACGCGGACCAAGACGGCGAGCCTGGACTCACGGTGAAGCAGAGCGGGCTCTACAACGGCGAGAACTACGTGCGCATCCAGGACTCCTGCCAAATCGTGGCCGGGTCGATCGCCAAGAACGGACAGCACAGGGCCCAGTACGTGGAGGACTACGACTTCCGCGAGCTCGAGTGTTCGGGCGGGAGCTGCGCCTCCGGCACCGTGATCGGCTGTCTCTCCAAGTTCAATCCCGTGGAGTTCGAGCCCCTGAGCGGCAGCCAGAGCGGCTGGGACTGCAGCACGCTGCTGACGCAGGTCAAAGCCGGCACGGTGTTCTCGGGGGATAAGCTGGCTTTCCCGGACGGCTGCGATCCACACTAGCGGCCCATGAGCGTCACGAGCGGCGCATGGGTATCGGTGAAAGCATGACGAGCGAACAGCGCGGGCTGTGTGAGGTGGGTGCGGGCGTCTTCGCGTACCTGCAGGTGGGTGGCTGGGGCTACAGCAATGCGGGACTGGTCACGAGTGCGGGATCCTCGCTGTTGGTGGATACGCTCTACGACCTGAAGTTGACGCGGGTCATGCTCGACGAAATGCAGCGGCGCACGCCAGCGCAGCGCATCGACAGCGTGGTGAACACCCATGCCAACGGCGATCATTGCTGGGGCAATCAGCTGGTGGGCTCGGCCAAGATCATCAGCTCGCGTGCCGCGGCCGAGGAGATGCTCGAGCTCTCGCCGCGCTTGATGCACACCATGGTGCAAGCGGCCCGTGCCATCGTGCGTCTGGGGCCCTTGGCCAAGCTGCCACTCTCACTGCTCGGTCGCCTGCGCGTGCCGCGGGTCAGGGCGTTGGCGGAGGCTGCGCCGTTCATCGTGGAGATCTTCGGTGGCTTCGACTTCGGGGCCATCTCATTGCGGGCACCGGACACGACCTTCGAGGACCGTCTGGTGCTCCAGGTGGGCGACAAGCAGGTGCACCTGATCGAAGTGGGGCCGGCGCATACCAAGGGCGACGTCATCGTGTACGTGCCCGAAGATCGCGTGGTCTTCACGGGCGACATTCTTTTCATGGGCAGCCATCCCATCGTCTGGGCAGGGCCGATCGACAACTGGATCCGCGCCTGCGACCTCATCCTCGAGCTCGAAGTAGACCGCGTGGTGCCGGGTCACGGACCGCTCACGGACAAGCAAGGCGTGAAGAGTACGCGGGACTACTGGCAGCGATTGCAGCAGGTCGCCGAGCAGGCCAGCGCAGCGGGCGCGTCCGAGCAGCACATCTTGCGGGAGCTCGAGGGACAGCAGAGTTGGCGTGAGGCCGAGCGGCTGGTGGCCAACGTCGAAGTGGCGCTGCGCGAGCTCGCGAACGTGCGCACTCCTCGTGACCCGGTGGACGTGATGGCCAGCATGGCGCGCTACGCGGGGCGCGGCGCCTGAGGGCGCGTTCGGCCCTCGAGAGCGAGGCTTTCTCCGCGAAACGACGAGCGATTCAGGGCGTCCGCACGGCTCGCCGAGGCTTCGCCCTGGGCAGGGGAAACATGCCGCGTCCGGGGACGTAGACATTCGGGCGTGCCGAACCTCGCCCCGACGGAGCTAGGCTCGCTCGAGAGAGGGGAGCGCATCGCCATGGCCGAAGAGAACAACGACATCATCATCGCTGCCTGGAACACGGTGTTGTTCGAGAAGTTCTGCCGCTTCAAGCACCTGATGATCGCGGGCCTCGCCAACCACAGCAAGGAAGCCCTGGCTCGACACAAGCATCCCCAGGGGGCGCGCGTGCTGGACGTGGGCTGCGGCTTCGGCGACAGCACCCTGGCCATCGCGCGCAGCGTGGGCCCTGCGGGCGAAGCCGTGGGCGTCGATTGCGCCGCGAACTTCATCCACGCGGCCGAGCAAGAGGCGCGCGCCGAGAACGTGAGCAATGCGAGCTTCCGCGTGGCCGACGTGCAGACTGAACCGCTCGGCGGTCCCTACGACTACGCGTTCGCCCGCTTCGGTACGATGTTCTTCAACTTACCTGGCGCCGCCATGCGCAACATCCGCCGACACCTCAAGCCTGGCGGCGAGTTCACCCAGATCGTCTGGCGCATTCGCCAGGACAATCCCTGGCTGTTCGAAGCCGAGCAACGCGTACGTGAGCTGGTGCCGGTGGTGCGGCACGAAGACACCGATCAGGTGCACTGCGGCCCGGGGCCGTTCTCCATGTCGGGGCCGGACCTGGTCAGCTCCATGATGCGCGGCGCGGGCTTCGATCGCATCACCTTCGAGCGCTTCGACGCGGACATCTGCATCGGCCGTACCCTGGACGAAGCCGTGGAGTTCGGCATGGCGCTCGGGCCGGCCGGTGAGATCATCCGCTTGGCAGGCGCCGAGGGCGAAAAGCGCGCGCCCCAGGTGCGTGCGGCGCTGCGCGAAGTATTTTCGCCTTACACGAGCGAGCGCGGTGTGTGGGGGCCTTCGAGCACCTGGTTCATCACGGCCCGCAATCCCGCCTGAGCTCGGGCTTGTCCGTCATCCGATGCCGAGCGCGCGCAGGTCGAGCCTGCCTGCGTCGACCGGAGGACACCAGTAGTAGCTGGTGGCGAGGATACGCGAGAAGCGGAACAAGCCGTCGGTGATGCCGTCCTCGAGGCCCACCATGCGCTTGAGCTGCGCCTCGAACGAGTAAAAGGAGCTCCCGAACGCCACGAACATCAAGCCCGAGGTCAGGCCATCGAGCCAGGGCATCGAGCGCCGCAGCATGAAGGCCTCCGGGCTGAAGCTCTCTGGGGCCGTGCGCTTCACGTGAGAGGACTCGGGCGCGTCCTCGAGCTCGACGTTGTCGGCGCGTCGACGGCCGATGATGTGATCTTGTTCTTCCGCGGGGTAGCGATCGAAGCGCTTGAGGTCGTGGGACCAACTCTGCACCGCCACCATGCTCGAGCCCGGAAGACCAGGCTTGCCATCGGCCACGAGCGCGGCCTCCAGGGCGTCGTCGCCCGTGGGATTCTCGGTGCCGTCGATGTAGCCGGTGAGGTCGCGTCCTTCGCGGTGACGGAAGCCGTCCACCACGCTCTCGAGCTCGAAGGCTTGCTCGAGCGCCGTCGTCAGCCGTTGTCCGCGATGCAGCAGCTCTCCTCGGTCGCTGCCGCGCAGCCACAACCAGAGCGCGCGCGGAGTGGCGGGCACGGGCTGCAAGGCACCCTCGTAGCTGGGCGCCTCGTGCAGGTTCGGGATCTTGGCTCCAAGGCGGGCCACGGTGCTCGGCCCGATGCCCACCACGGTCTCCACGCCGTCGGCGAGTTGTGCCAGGCGCGTGAGGGCGTCGCGCGGGTTCTGCTCGGGAACGAGGCGGAAACTCAGGTAGCGACCGAGCGGCGGTAGAGGGTCGAGGATGCCGGATTGCGCGTTGGTTTCAGCCATGGCCAAGGGGTACTCGATCGATGACGGTCACGCCAAGGGGGCGCGAGTGCCGACCGAGCGCCCCCGCGCGGCATGGGGCTCCGTACTGTCTCAGTCCGGCAACATGGAGAGCTCGAGTCGAGCCAATTCGGCCGGATCGCCCAGGACCTCCAGGCGCACGATCTTGCCGGCCTCGAGCGTGAAGCGCAGCACGCGCAGCAGATGGCCCTGCGGCGCCACCACCAGGCCCACGCTGCCGTCGATGAGCGCAGGTCGTGCTGCACGAGCCCCGCGCGCCAGGGCGATGGCCTGCGCCGCCGCCTCACGCGCGCCCCGCAGATCACTGGCCACACCGCCAGGCATGGACGCAGCGTCCGCGTGGACTTCCACATCCGGGTGCAGGACCGCGAGCAGGCCCTGAAAGTCCCCACCGCGCAGCGCCGTCAAGAAGGCGCCTACCACCTCTCGATGTTGGGCGAGATCCTCGGCGCTGCCGCGCGGCGCTCCCTGCACGCGACGTCGAGCGCGACTGGCCAGCTGCCGCGTGGCGTCGAGGGAGCGTCCCACAATCTGGGCGATCTCTTCGAAGGGCACGGCGAACATGTCGTGAAGCACGAACGCGAGGCGCTCGGGTGGGGCCAGGGTCTCCAGCACCACGAGCAGCGCGAGCCCCACGGAGTCCGCCATCATGGTCTCGCTTTCGGGGTCCGGACTCGTCGCGGGAAAGGGGGCGGCGCCATGCGCGGAGGGAGCCTCGAGCGAGTCTTCGCGGCGGGCCTTGCGACTTCGCAGCATGTCGAGGCAGATGCGGGCCGTCACGGTGGTGAGCCAGCCCGCGAGGTTCGCCACGTCGCCGGTCTCGGCGCGGCTCAGGCGCAGCCAGGTCTCCTGGACCGCATCCTCTGCTTCGCTCAGCGAGCCCAGCATGCGATAGGCCACGCCGCGCAGGTGCGCGCGATTGTTCTCGAAGGCCGTCACCAAGAGGTCGTGTTCCACCGCTGCCATCCCTTTGTGTGTCCGATCTTGACGCGCGAGCTGGCCCGAGTGTGACAGGGACGAGTGCGTTTTTTTCGCCGCCAGGAAGAACCCGGTTTCTTCTGGCAAGAGCGTCACAAAACCTGCGCGAGCCGCGTCACCTCCACGAACCAACGAATCACACGCCGACTCGAGGCGAACCTGGAGGACCTGATGTTGCAAGCCCGAATGAAGAACCCCGCTTTCGTCGTTCCCGACGCCATGCAACCGCTGCTCGCGGTGGGCGGTGCCGCCAAGAAGGCCGGGGTGCCCGAGCGCACCCTCAATCTCGTTTACCTGCGCGCGAGCCAAATCAACGGCTGCACCTTCTGCATGGACATGCACACGCGTGAGGCGAAGAAGGCGGGCGAGACCGACGAGCGCCTATTCACCGTGGCCGGCTTCCGCGAAGCGCCCTTCTTCAGCGACGCCGAGCGCGCCGCGCTGGCGCTCACCGAGGCGGCTACCCGCATGAGCGACCGCGAGAACCCAGTCTCCGACGAAGTCTGGCAGGCCGCGAGCCAGCACTACGATGAGGTCCAGCTGGCAGCCCTGGTGCTCAACATCGGCATGATCAACCTGTGGAACCGACTGAACGTGACGACGCGGCAGATTGCTGGGACGCCCTGGCGTTAGCAGACGTCCCCGAACTACCTTCAATGGCTCACGCTGACCTCGACCTGGTCGGCAACGTGGACCCAACGTTCACGGCCACCACCACGTTCGCGACCAGCAGGTTTGTCGGCGAGCGGCCGGCGGAGCTAGTCAGCTGCCTATCGACCCGAGATGCCCATGCGCCAGCGCTCGAAGCGAACGGTAATGGGCTCCGAGCGTGCGGGGACGGCGCGTCCCGAAGCGTCGCGTGCAGGCTCGAACAACACGTTGCGTGCGCAGCTCAAGGCAGCCTCCGAGAACAGCTTGGACGAGCTCGAGACGACTTCACCGCTCAGCATGCGTCCATGGGCCCCGACGTGGACACGCACGACCACGCGCTCCGAGTCGCCGTCGAGGTCTTCGCCGTCCGGGGGCCACGGGCAGCGCAGGCTGCTCGTCGGCGCCTCCGGGTAGGGCCGCGCGAGTCCGCCGCCGCTGCTCCCGGCCAAATCGGTTCCCGAGCCAGCTGTGCCCGCTCCGCTCTCCCCGACGAGTGCAGAGCCCGACGTCTCCGTGCCCTGCCCGGAAGAAAGCGGCTCGGTCGCCGCGGCCGACACGGGGACGACGAAAGCAGCGTCCACGTCGTCAGCCGTCAGCACGCCAGCTGGCGCGCCCGGGCTGGCGGCCGTCTTGCGTTGCGCGCGCGGAGCCAAAGGCTTGCGTTTGTGCGCGCTCGCGGCCATTTCTGCTTTGGGGGCCGCGGCATCAGGGCGCTGCAGTCCCGGAGTGCCCAGTCCATCGCCCGGTAACAACGTCGAGAACGGCACCTCGTGCGCGTCGTGAGCGTGCTGCGTGCGCGGTGCGGGGCTTGGCGCGAGTCGGGCCGACCGACCGAGCTCGCCAGCTCGACTGAACAACACGAGCGCATGCAACAACGCCGCCACGCAGATCCAAGCGATCTGCTGCGGCGACGAGGGTTCCCGCTGCGTCTGGAGCGCGCGTGCCACGTGCGACGTTCAGCGCGTGCGCTTCTTGAAGGAGGCCAGGTCTTCCTTGAAGGCGTCGTGGAGATCCGAGGCCAGCTTGATGCCGTCGTCCTTGACCTTGTCGTCGGGCACCAGGCGCTTGGCCACCAGACCGCCCGCGAGCTTGACCAGGAAGGTGTCCATGATCTCCACCGAGCCGGAGCCCGAGATGGCCCCGGGCGCGCCGTGCGTCTTGGCGCCCAACGCGCCTTCGCCGTGAAGACCCTTTTCCGTCGTTCCCCTTGGCCACCACGCGGAAGAACTGCTCGGTGATGTCCTGGATGTTGCTCGGGATGAAGATGTCCAGGAAGCCAGGCGAGAACAAGCCGAGCGCGCGGCCCTCGACCTTGAGCTTGGGCACGTTGGTCATGGTGGCCGTGGCGGAGGCGTAGCTGTCGTGGGCCTCGTACATGGCGTCGCCGCGCAGGTTCTTGATGTTCACCACGATGCCCAGCATGTTGATGCGCGCGTTGGCGGTGAGGCTGAACTTGCGCTGGCCCTCGACCATGGGATCGAAGGGTTCGTTCTCGTAGACCTGGTTGTCGTCGAAGGGCAGGAGCTGTCCGTCGCGCACGTAGACCTCGATGGTCAGCTGCAACTTCTCGCTGTCCACGGAGAAGCGCGCCAAATCGCGCCCCTTGTCGTCGAGCAGGCGTGCCTTGGCGGTGAGGATGTCGGCCAGTCGGCGCGCGTGCCTCGCCAGGGCCGGGTACTTCTTCTCCATGCGCTTGGGCTCGGCGCGCATGCTCGTGGTGATGTGGAAGTAGTTCTTGCCCGTGTCAGCGACGCGGATGTCCTCCACGCGTCCCAGATCGATCAAGGCACGAGCCAGGGTGGGGTAAGCGTCGAACAACAGCGCCAGGGCGTCGATATCTTCGTCGCCGAGTCCGGGATTGGTCTCGCGCACGGCCTCACGGGCGAGACCGCTCTTGGGCAGGCTCTGCGTGGCGCCCGCGTCCGCGTTGCCGGTGGTCACGATGCGGAGCAGTTCGCGTTGGGCCTCCACGGCGTGCCGATAGGAGAGCGGACCCACGCCGAGACCCGCGGCGCCTCCGACCACCAGGCTGTCCATCTCGGAGTTCTCGCGCTGATCGGCGTGCACGTAGAGCGAGAAATCGGCCAGGCCCGAGCGCGGGCCCGTCATGCTCACGAAGTACTTGCTGCCAGGCTCGGCGCGACTGATCAGGTAGCGATCCCCGGTGAGCGCACCCTTCACGTTGAGCTCGCGGCCGCCGTCGCGCTCGTCGGGCAGCAACTTGTAGACGCCGTCGAGATCGAAGTCGTGCAACTCGTCGAGCACGCCGTCGATGAACTTCTGCGTCGGCTTGTCGATCTCGTACTTGTGGATCGCCGCGCTCAGCGCCTGCGTGACCTTGTCCAGCGTCTGGACGGCCCCCTGCACGTCGCCGCCCCAGAGCGTGACCATGGGTTTCCAACCGCCGAGGGCGGCGGAGTCGAGCTGCGCCGCGTGGGCGCTGGCGGCGAGGACGGGGAGCGCGAGCAAGAGGGCGCTGTGAGGACGCGAGATCTTCATGTTTTAAGCCTCAAGTCGGAGGTTACTCCGAAGTAAGTTACTTAACGGTAAGATGCTGTCAAGAGTTGTCTGCGGCGCTCAGCATCTACTCTTCATCACCGGCTTCCAACACCAATCGTTTCGCGCTGGTTCTCGCCCGTGTCAGTTCACGACGATCTCTTGTCATTGCTGAACGATCTCCGGCGGACGCCTAATCGCGCCATGTCGAAACGCTTGCTTGCCTTGAGTGTCTTGCTCCTTTTTGCGGCCTGTGGCGAAGCGCGAACTCGCGCGCTCGACCGCCACGGCGGTACACGCGGTGACGCGGGAGAGGGCGACGGTGACGACTCGTCGGACGACGACGGGCACTCACGGGACACCGACCCGAGTGGAGCAGACGACGACTCCGATGACCCTGGCCAAGGGGCCGATCCAGGCACCTGCGCGCGCGCCGACGTGACACTCAAGCGAGTGATTCCCACGGTTTGGCTGCTCGTCGATGGGTCGGGCAGCATGGCCACCTCGCTGACCGGAGGCCTGAATGATCCCTCGCGATTTCGGGTCCTGCGCAGCGCGCTGATGGCCGACCAGACGGGGCTCGTCGCCAAGCTGCAGGGGGTGGTGTCATTCGGATTGTTCGTCTACGACGGCGGGATGTCACCGCCTGGGGTGCACATCGACGGCGTCTGCCCGCGGGTCGTCGACGTGGCACCGCGGTTGGACAACTACGCACCCATCAACACCGCCTATCCGGCGGACCCAACCGGTGCCAGCACGCCGACCCACTACGCCTTGCTGTCGCTGCAGCAGCAAATCAAGCAAGCCGGTCCGAGCGCGCATGGTCCAACCTTTGTCGTCCTCGCCACGGACGGAAAGCCCAACCTGTGTGATTTCCATGATGGCGTGCCGGCCAGCGAAGCCACCGAGCAGGAAGCCGTCCGGACCGTGCGTGAGCTCGCCGCCGCGGGCACGAAGACATTCGCGATTTCCCTGGCGGGAGGGGATCGCGAACTGGAGGCGCACCTCGATGCGCTCGCCGAAGCCGGCGGCACGGGCGAGTCGGCCTTTACCCCCACCAGCAGCGACGCTCTGGTGGCCGTGCTCACCAAGATCATCGGCGGGGCCGTGAGCTGCGACGTGCGGCTCGAGGGGACCCTCACCGAAGGACATCAGTGCGACGGGGACGTGTTGCTCAACGGGAAGGCCTTGGCGTGTGACGGTCAGGATGGATTCCACGTGAAGGACGATCTGCGGACGCTGGAGTTGCGCGGAGCGGCCTGCAAGACGCTGCAGCAGGATCCCAAGGCCACGCTCGAGGCGAGCTTCGCCTGTGACGCTATCGTGCTGCTCTAGCTTGTCAGCGCTCCATTGGGGCCCCTAAGCTGCCCTCGCTTGGGAGGGCTGAGTGGCGACCATCTACGGCAAGGCTTCGGATCTCATCGAGACACTCGACAAGGCGATCAAGAATGGCGAGCCCATGATCGACCTGGGCCCGCAGCTGATGCAGACGGGCCTGGCCTTGATGGCTCAAGGGTTGGCGCTGGCGGAGCGCTCCATCCACACCCTGGAACGCTGCGACGACATGCTGCAGCGGCTCGAGAAACTCTCGGAGTCCGGCGCCACGTTGATGCAGGTCCAGCAACAGGTCGCCGAGCTCGAGCGGCGCAAGCTGGAGCTCGAGATCAAGCGGCTCGAGGGGAAGTGGTGAGAGCCAATGACCCGACAACACTAATCGTGGTCGTCGTCGTGGACTTTCGTGGACTTTGACGGCGACGGCGACGGTGTGCGTGGCCGCCCTCGATGGGGGAGCAGCGGGCGGTGCCGCTCACGCACGCCGTCGCCGTTGCCGTCAAAGTCCAGGTTGCCGACTATGTCGATGTCAACGTGCTGATGCACGACGAACCCTTGCGCTAGGGCCCCATGTGCACGAGCGCAATCGTGCCCGTGCAAGGATCCCCCAACGTTTCGTCGGGCTTGATTTGCCAGTTGCCCATGATGGCCGCGGGAGGGCCCGCTGCGTAGGCGGCCTCGAGGTTGGCGTCGAAGTGACCTGCAGGTAAGCCGAGCGGGCCCCATACCCCGTCCACGACACGCGCCTGGAACTTACCGCTCTGGCAATCGAGCCCACCCTCGAGTTGACCGTCGAAGCTGACCAGCTCGCCCCAGGTGCCCTTGAGCTTGCCCGTGCCCTGCTTGATGACCAGGTCCTGGCAAAACTCCACGCAACCAGTGTCGTCGACGCGGGTTTCGTTCACCACGAGTTCGAAGGAGAGGGGCCCCTCGGGGAATGCGCTGCTCTGGTTCTCGCAGGTGTACTTGCCCGTGTAGGTTCCGGGCTCGCAGTCGGCCAGCGTGACGCTGGCGTCGCGCACGCTGGCATCGGTGACGGGGAAGTTCGCGTCGGCCCACGGAAAGGCTGCGTCGGTTTCGGGAGCGTCCGGTGGCGAGGTGTCGGCGTCAGCGTGCGCCGCGTCGCGCTGCAGTGGGGTAGCGGGGGCGGTCGAGCAGCCGACCAGCAAAGCGAGACAAGTCCAATCAAGAGGCTTCATGCACGCAACGTATCCGGGCCGGCAGCGGGCGGAGCGCGGGCCGCGCGTGATCACGATTTGGTCACGAATGGGGCTCCGCAGTGGGGGCCGGGCCACGCGATCTATACTGCGCGGATGCCGGGCACACGCTTGGGACCTTTCTTGCTGGATCACGAGAATCGTGCGCTGTGGCGCGGGCGTGAGCAGGTGGTGGTCCAGCCCAAGGTCTTCGACTGCCTGGAGCTGCTGGCAGAACGCGTGGGCCAGCTGACGACCACGACCCGCATCCGCGCGAGCTTGTGGCCCGACGTCGCCGTCGGCGACGACGCCGTACGCCAGGTGATCGCCAAGGTGCGCCAAGCCTTGCGCGACGCGGGGCCCGGCCAGCCCATCCTGCGTGCGCGTAAGGGGCTCGGCTACGTCCTCGAGGCAGACGTCGAGCACGACCCGGGGAGGCGCACCTCGCTGCGGGCCGAACCCGCGCGCGGCACCCGCAACGCCTTCGTGGGGCGCGAGCACGAGCTCGAGGTGTTGCGCAGGGCCCTCGCGGATGCCGGTCAGGGCCGGGGTAGCGTGTGCTTGCTCGAGGGCGAGGCAGGGGCGGGTAAGAGCACGTTGATCGAGCTGTTGCGCGAGTCCGCCTCCGTGGAGCTGCTCTGGCTGTGCGGGCATTGTCTGCCCGACGCGCCCGGCGCGGCGTTCTGGCCCTTCCGGGAGCTCACACGCGGGCTTGCTCGGGCCGCTTCGGAGAACCCGGGACGTTCGGCATTCGAGAAGCGCCTCGCCAGCAGCCTCGAAGCTGGCAAGCGTCCAGGCCGGGCCAACGCGGAGCAGGCCAGCGGTGAGCAGCGCCTGTTCGTCGCCCAGGCGGTGAGTGACCTCTTGCTGGAGTGGTCGCGCCAGCAACCGCTGTGCGTGGTGCTGGAGGACCTGCACTGGGCCGACACGGCGTCGCTGCTCTGCCTGGAGATGCTGGCCCGGGGACTCCGAGACAGCGCCTGCGTCTTGATCGCGAGCTATCGCCCCGAGGCCGCCCAGGGCCAGAGCGCGCTCAGCGGAACCCTGGGTCGGCTGCTCGGCCGCGAGCGCACTCAGGCGCTTTCCCTGGAGCCACTCAGTCCGCTGGAGCTCGAGGTCTTGCTGGACGCGGCGGCCCCTGCGTTGAAGGGCCCGGCTGCGGCGCAGGAGCTCTCGCGCATCACGGGAGGCAACCCGCTGTTCGTGCAGTTGCTGCTGCAACAGGGGGCGTCCGCGCTCTCCACGCGGGACACGACGCGCGATTCCTTCGAGCACGCGGTGATGGCCCGAGTCAGTGCGCTCCCCCGGCCCACGCGGGACCTGCTCGAGCGAGCCTCGGTGCTGGGGGCGGACTTCGAGCTCGCGAGCCTGGGCGCCCTGGGCGGACAAGCGAGTTCGTCGGTCAGCGTAGACCTGCAGCCGGCGCTCGATGCCCGCTTGCTACGCGCGACGGATCACCCTGGGCGTCTTGCCTTCGCGCACGTGTTGGTGGCGGAGGTGCTGTACGGGCAGCTGAGCCTCGCAGAACGTTGCGAGCTCCACCTGGGCGCCTTTTCTGTGTTGTCGCAGGCGCCGGCGGTGGCGGTGTGCACGCTCTCGGAGCACGCCTTCGCGGCCGGTGAGCTGGTCCCCGTCGAGACGCGCGGTGCGCTGTGTGAGCGAGCCGGCCGTACCTGCTTCGAGCAGCTCGACTTCGAGCGGGCGTACCGGGAGCTCGGCCGAGCCCACGCGCTGCTGCGCTCGAGCGGCACACCGCGACGGACGGCCGAGCTCTTGCTGTTGCGGGCGCGCGCCGCGTGGGAGGCGGACCTGGAGGAAGGAGTCATCGCCGACGCGAATCGCGAAGCGCTCACCGCTGCTCGCCAGGCGGGCTCGGCGACGCTCCTGGCCGAAGCTGCCATCGCGGGCACCGTCGGCAACGATTCACCGGGGGAGATCTATCGCGCACGCTTGCGGCAATCGCAGGTCGCGGTGCTCGAGCAGGTCGTCAGCCAAATCGATGCTTCCGAAGCCGCGCTTCATCACCGGCTGACGCGCACGCTCACCTGGCTGTGCGGCGGCCTGGGCGACCGCGTGGCGGCGTGCCACTGGGCCGAGCAGGCCGTGCACAGCGCGCCCACCTCGCCCGACGCCTGGACCCGCTTTCAAATCTCCACGCTGCGCTGCGGGCACGCCGTCTGGGCGGCGGAGCCGGAGCACGCGCGAGAGCTCCTCGCAGGGCTGGGACGGGAGGCCCACCATCCGGACCTCAGCCCGCGCGAGCGCCTGGAGTGCATGCTGCAGCGCATGACGCTCTGCCTCTACGTGGGCGACGCCCGCGGCTACTCCACCTGCGCCCAGGAGCTGCCGCGCGTGCTCGCTGCGCTGCCGGTTCCACCGCGCCTTGGGCGCCTCGGCGAGCGCTTTTGCGCCTATGCTCTGTTGCCGCATGTGGTGGCTCTGAGCCAGAGCATGATCGCGGGTCAGTTCGTCCAGGCGCACGAGCATCTCTCGGCCCTGATGTCGGAGGCGGCGCGACTGGGCTTCGGCGGACTCGAGAGCAATGGCACGAGCCTTCTGTTGTTGCTGCCCCTCCTGCAGTACCAGGGACGCGCACGGGTGTTGGAGCCCATGGTCGATCTGGCCCGCAGCGCGCTGGACGCGCTCGATTTCCACGTCGCGAAGGCCCAGCTCGCTCTGGAGGGGAGCGCGCGCGACCAGGCCGCGTGGCACTTCGATGCCCTGCGCGGTCTGGGCTTCGGGGGCAGTCTGCGCGGCCAAACCACCGCGGCGTTACCGAGGCAGCTGGTCGGCATGGCAGACGTATGCGCCAGCGTCGGGAGCGAGACCGACGCCGCTGAGCTCTACGCGGCACTGCAACCATCGGCCGAATTCTTCGCTTCCGAAGGGGTCGCGCTCAGCCTCGGTGCCTGCGCCCGTGCGCTCGGCGTGCTGGCGTTCAGACTCGGGGATCTCGGGCTGGCCGAGGCTCACTTCAGGCGCGCGCTCGTGCTCAACGAGCAGATGGGACACCGCCCCGAGCTCGCCCGCACGCGTGCGGGCTTGGCCTCCGTGCTCGAGGCGCGAGGGGGCGACCTCAGCGAGGAGCCGTGGCGCGAATGATCCGATTCGTGCTGTTCCTGACGGTGCTGCTGTGCACCTCGGCGTGCTACCTGCTGCACGCCCGCGATCGCGAGGCGCCCGAGCTGAGCGCCGGCATCCACGCCGAGACCCTGCAAGTGCGCGAGCAAGGGCGCACTTATCTTCTGTACCTGCCCAAGCAGCGACGCCCCAGGGCGCCCCTGTTGGTGCTGCTCCACGGCTCCAAGCAAACGGGCGAGGATCTGCGGCGCGCCACGGGCTACGCCTTCGATCGCCTGGCTGATCAGCACGGCTTCGTGGCGGTCTATCCCGACGGCTTCGAACGGCGCTGGAACGATTGCCGCGCGGCAGGGCGCAACCCCGCGCGCAAGCAAGGCATTGATGACGTGGGCTTCCTGCTGGCTTTGACGGACCGGCTGGCGACCGAGGCGGACATCGATCCCGGGCGCGTGTTCTTGGCCGGCTACTCCAACGGCGCTCAGCTCGCCTTCCGCATGGCCCTCGAGCGCCCCGAGCGGGTGGCAGGCATCGCCACGTTCAGCGCCAACCTGCCCACCGAGGACAACTTCGCCTGCCAGGTCAGCGGCAAGGCGGTGCCGGCGTTGCTCATCAACGGCACCGACGATCGCATTAACCCGTTCCATGGTGGCGAAGTCACCGTCTTCGGCTTCGCCACGCGCGGCACCGTTCGCTCCGCCGAGGCCAGCGCTGCCTACTTTGCCGGACTCGCCGCGCTGCCGGGGCCCGAGCTGAGTCGACTAGGGGAGACGCGAGACACCTGGGTCGAACAGCGCCGCTGGTATCGGCCTGGCGCCCCCGAGGTGGTGTTGATGGCGGTGCACGGGGGCGGACACGTGGTGCCTGGTCCCGCGGCAGCGTTCCCTCGAATCCTCGGCAAGGTCACCACGGTGATCGATGGCCCCGCGGAGGTATGGAACTTCTTCGCGCGACAGCCTTGAACGTTGCGTACCTTTGGCTTGCTCGGCCCCCGCGCGCGCGGGAGCCTCGGGGCATCATGGATGAAGGTCATCTGCGAACCGCCATCGAGCTCGCCCAGCAAAACGCCAAGGCCGGAGGTCGCCCCTTCGGCGCCGTCCTCGTGCGCGACCAACAGGTGATCGGTCGCGGCGTGAACAACATCGCACGTACGCTCGACCCCACCACGCACGCCGAGGTGGAGGCCCTGCGCGCGGCGTGCAAGTCGCTCCAGCAGGTCAGACTTCCCGGCAGCATCATGTACGCGAGCGGGCACCCGTGCCCGATGTGCCTCGCGGCCATGCACCTGTGCCGTGTGGAGCGCGTGTTCTACGCCTACGATCAGCGCGACGCGGAGCCCTACGGATTGTCCACCGAGGCGCTCTACGCGGAGCTTCGCAAGCCCTTGCCCGAGCAGTCCATGCCGGTTGTGCACTTGCCGCTGCGGGTGGAAGGGCTCGACCCCTACGCCACCTGGCGCGCCACGCAAACGCCATAGTTTGCTGAATTAATGCGAGATTTTGGGATGCTGGCGCGCAGATCTGAGGGCGTCGGGCGATCGTTCCATCGTGTATAGTCCGGCCCGATCGGAGGCTTGTCTTTGCGGCGTCGTCGGCATGTAAGCAGGTGGTCTTGGCTCGTTGGGGTCGCGAGCTGCGCGATGGTGGCTTGTCACGAGGATCCCAAACCACAGCCGGGCGTGGTGATCACGCCCTCGGGGTTCGCGGTGCCCTCGCGCGAGACGGCGCTGCAACAGGACTACGAGCTGCGCGATGCGTTCCCGAACGTCCACTTCGACTCGCCGGTGTCGATGATCCAGGCGGGCGACCACATGCTGATCGCCGAGCGCACCGGGCGCATCTTCGCTTTCGAGCGCCGAGACGACGTCACCGAGAAGCACCTGGTGCTGGATCTCTCGGCCCACGCCATCGCGCAAAAGGACTCGGGCCTGCTCGCCATTGCCGCGCACCCCGACTTCGCCAAGGAAGGTGCGGCCGGCAAGGGCCAGTTGTTCGCCTTCTATGCGTACGTCACCGAGGTTCCGGAGGGGGACACCGGCAATGTGTTCTCCCATGTACTGCGCCTCTCGCGCTTCACGGTGGGCGACGACTGGACCGCGGACCCGAGCTCGGAGCAGGTCCTGGTCGCGCAGCCCGACAAGCACCTCTGGCACCAGGGCGGCGGCCTCTTCTTCCATCCCAAGGACGGCTTCCTCTATCTGACCATCGGCGACGAAGGCGGCTACGACTGCCACTACGAGACCTGTCAGCACAACGACGTGTTGTTCGGCGCCGTGCTGCGCCTCGACGTCGACTGCCGGGGCGGCGAGATCAGCCATCCCATCGTGCAGCAGCCGAGTGACGCCACCACCGATCACTACTGCATCCCCAACGACAACCCGTTCGTGGGGCAGGACGATGTGATGGAGGAGGTCTACGCGTTGGGGCTGCGCAACCCGTTCCGCATGACCTACGACCCGGTGGACGATCAGGTGTGGATCGGCGACGTGGGCGAGCACCTGCACGACGAGGTGGACATTCTGGGCAAGGCCGCGAACTTCCAGTGGGACATCATGGAAGGCGCCGAGGCCCGTCCGAATCCGAGCGATCCGTCGCGTCCACGCCCCGGCGTCTGGACCGATCCGTTGATCTCCTATGGGCGATCCGACATGAAAGCCATCATCGGTGGCTACGTGTATCGCGGCAGCGAGCTACGCGGACTCTACGGCAAGTACGTGCATGCGGACTATCGCAGCGGCACCGTGTGGGCCACGGAGTACGCCGTGCAAGGCGGCAGAGTTTCCCTGGTCGGCAATGAGCCGATCCTCGAGTCGGAGTACGCGGACGACGAGGACGGCATCAGCTCCTTCGCGGTCGACAACGACGGCACGCTCTACGTGTTGACCATCCGGCAGGACGCTCCCGTGCTGGCGCTCAGGGTCGCCGCGAACCAGGCTCCTCCCGCACCGCGGCTCCTCTCGCAGACCAAGCTGTTCTCGGATCTGAAGGAGCTCACCCCCTCGAAGAAGCTGCGTGAGTACACCATCAACACGCCGCTCTGGTCCGACGGCTCCGGGAAGCGCAGGTTCCTGGGGCTGCCGGGAGCGCCCGCGGGGTATACCGAGCAAGGCGCCTGGGAGCTGCCGCAGGGGACAGTGCTGGTAAAGCACTTCGAGTTGCCCCTCGATGAGCACCAGCCCGACAAGCTGCATCGCCTCGAGACGCGCGTGCTGGTGATCGACGACCACGGCGTGTACGGCGCGACCTACAAATGGCGTGATGACCAGTCGGACGCCGAGCTCTCGCTGGACCACGTGGAGCAGGAGCTGAGCATCACGCAGATCGACGGTAGCGTGCGGAAGCAGACGCACATCTTTCCGAGCTCGGGCGAGTGCTTGCGCTGTCACGACCCAGCGGCCGGTAAGGCCCTCGGCATTCAGACCGCGCAGCTCAACCTGGAGCTCGACGGTCACTCGCAGCTCGAAGCATTGGCCGAGGAAGGTCTCCTCGAGGGCTTGCCCGCAGATCTGGGCAGCCTGCCGCACCTCGCTCCTCTGAGCGACACGGAGGCACCGATCGAGCAGCGGGTGCGCTCCTATCTGCACGCCAACTGCTCTTTCTGCCATGGCAGCCGCGAGCTCGCCGGCGCTCAGTGGGATGCTCGCATCACTACCGAGTTGGCGGACGCGCAGATTCTAGACGGCGAGGTGTTGGGGCTCGAGGGCCAAGACGACCTGCGCATCGTGGCGCCTGGCGATCCGGAACGCTCGTACATGCTGCAGCGCGTGGCCAGCACGGACCGCAATCAGCGCATGCCGCCGCTCGCCTCGGCGCGTCCGGATTCCACCTTCGTGGGCGTGTTGGCCGAGTGGATCCGATCGCTCGAGTCGGACGAGGACAACAACGGTTTCGGTGGTGAAGGCGACATCGACATCGACCCGACCGCAGAGTGAGGCCCACGCGGGCTTGCGCGTCACTCGGACTTGAAGCCGATGCGCGCGTGGGTGCCGTCGCAGAAGGGCTTGTTGCTGCTGCCACCACAACGGCACAGGCGGGTCGACGTGACGCGGGCCACCATGCGCCCCGTGCCACTGGTGATCTCGAGGTTGCCCCGCACCTGGAGGGGACCATCGAGCTGCGGCGTGATCTCGAGCGGGCCGTTGCGCACGGGGAGCATCTCCGTCTGCGTCCCCGTGGCCGGTTCGCCGCTCGCGCTGAAGCCCACATCGTGGTGGGAGCCGTCGCAATAGGGTTTGTGCTTCGACGCGCCGCACCGGCACAGGGTGGCGCGGTTGCAAATCCGATCGCCGTCGAGGAGCAGCTCGCCCCGCACCGCGTAGGGTCCCGCCTCGCGCACGGCGATCAGGTTGACGGGCGGGCAGGCTTCGTTGGGGCGGCCGTCCTTGCGTTCGTAGCGAATGGCGCCTGAAGGGCAGGCATGGGCGATGGCCACCAGCTCCTCCGCGTCCATGGCGTCGGGATGGATCCAGGGACCCTTAACGTTGGCCAAGAAGACATCGGGAGCGCCGGTGACGCAGAAGCGCGCGTGGATGCAGCGCTTGGCCTCGAACAGCAGCTTCAGATGCTTGCCCTCCACGTGCTCCACGCCATCGATGATGGTGCTGCTCTCGTTGCCCGCCGCGGCTTCGCCCGCGCTCTCGGCTGGCTTGGCGGAGGCGGCGATCGCGGGAGGAGCAGCGGGAGCAGCCGGTTGGCCCTGCGGCTGCGAGGTTGCGGCGGCACGCGCTTTACCGAAGCCCTTGGCGGCGCGCTTGTGGAGCTCGCGGAAGTAGCGGGTCGCCCCGTGCACGCGCGTATCGTCTTGATTGGGCAGCCGCTCGGCGGCCACGGCCAGCTCTTCGAGACGTTCCACGAAGAAGCGTTCCGCCGCGGGCCCGGGCGGGAACGGCGAGGCGTCGCGCAGCGCCGTGAAGGACACGCCGGCGTTGCAGTTCGGATGGCTCGGTCCCACGGGCAGTCGCGCGGCGCGCTCGGCCAACAAGCTGAAGGCACGCATCAGTCCCACACCGAGGTCGACCGCGAGCTGCTTTTCGGGCGCCGGGCGCGGCACCACATAGGAATAGGCCAGCAAGCGCAGCATCATGCCGTATCCCGTATTGGCCACGTCCACCACCGAGGCCGCCTCTTCGGACTCGATGAAGACGCGACCCTCGGGGCGCATGGGGGGACGCAAGACCGGATTCACGGCGGCGAAAAAGGCGGGACTGAAGTTTGGGTTCTTGGCCTTGAGCTCGGCCATTTCACTGCGGATGCCGAGGAACCGCTGATAGTGGGAGTCCGTGGCGTCGGCGGGAGCGCCCTCGCCCTGGCGCACGATGGCCTCGAAGGCGGCCAGCGCCGTCTTGGCGCAGATCACGGGCTTGCACTTCACCAGCTCGACTTCGGCGTTCGAGAGCTGGAGCGCCGGGTCGCCACACATGGCGCTGCGCTCCCCCACGCGCGCGACGAGCGAGGAAAGGCGCGCGCCGAGCGTGGCGTAGAAGGTGCCCACCGTGTCGTAGTCCATGGCCATGGGCGTAATGCGCGGCTGCATCAGGCCGCGGCGGTAGCGGAACTCGGCCTCGAAGCCCGCACCGTCGCGCTCGGTCGAGCCCTCCGGGCGCTCCAGGAAGATGAAGTGTTGCAGCACGGCCTCGCTGAACGGCGCGAGCTTCACCACCACACCCGCGGGGAGGATGCCTGGATCCAGCGGGAAGTTCCCACGTCCGAAGCGCGGCGTGGCCCCGAGTGCCGACGTGATGTTCCAGACCATGGTGAGGTGGCTCATCTCCTCGATGGCCACCCGCAAGATGGTCGCCCGCCAACGCGCCGTGGCCTCCGCCTCTTCGCGCGAGAGTCCCTCGGCCTCTCCCGAGCGCAGACTGAAGGCCGCGTAGAGGTAGGTGCACATCAAGTTATGTTCGAGCTCGGCGGCCTCGTAGAGCGAGTGGACCAGCTGTTCTCGAGAGGTGTAGTCGCTCGCTTCGCCCATGACGCATGGTTTACCAGCCAGGCCGGAGGGGCGCTCGCAGCGGCCGCAAATGAAACCAGTTCGTCATCGAAGCGCGCTGCTGTGCGCCGGCGGGCGCCTTCCCGAGTCCTGCCCTCCGTGCGCGTCGTCCGGGCTACGCCGCCTCAGCCGCCGGCCAGCCAGGCCTTCCACACCTCGGGTTGGTAGCCGAGTGTGGCCGCCTTGCCGGAGCGCACGATGGGCGTCTTGAGCAACAGCGGGTCCTCGAGCAACAGGTTCTCCAGGCGCGGGCCCGTGGGAGCCGCGTACTTCAGACCCTTTTCCACGTAACGCTTGCCCTCAGAGTCGATCAGCGCCGTCATGCCCCCCACGGCGTTCGCCACGCTGCGCAGTTCGCCGGCGGACATCGGCTTTTCGCCGAGATCGACCGCGTGCACCTTCACGCCACGCTCCTTGAAGAAGCGCTCGGCCTTGCGGGTCTCGCTGCACTTGCGGGTGCCGAAGATCTGGATGGTCGGGGCTGGCATGGCCGCAGCTTAGCAAGCCGGGCCGGCTGGCGTGACGAATGGGCTTCGCGGACCAAGGTAGGGCACGCGTGAAAGACCGTGGTTCGTGCCGCGATCTCTGAGGTAGGCTGAGGCACGCTGAGGAGGGTCGCACGTGACGAATATCCAAGATCGTTCCGATGCCCTGGTGTTCTTTGGAGCGAGCGGCGATCTCGCGTACAAGAAGATCTTTCCAGCCTTGCAGTCCATGGCCAAGCGAGGTCGCCTGGACGTGCCGGTGATCGGCGTGGCCAAGGCCGGCTGGACGGTGGAACAGCTGCGTGAGCGCGCGCGAGCGAGCGTCACCAAGCACGGTGGACTCGACGAAGCGGCGTTTGCCATGCTCTCCAAAGCACTGCGCTTCGTCGATGGCGACTACTCCGACGGAGCCACCTTCGAAAAGCTGCGCGCGGAGCTCGGGCCGTCCAAGCGCCCGCTGCACTACCTGGCCATCCCACCCAGCATGTTCGAGACCGTCGTCTCGGGTGTGGCCAACGCCCAGTGTGCGGGTGGTGCGCGCGTGGTGCTCGAGAAGCCATTCGGGCGCGACCTGAGCTCCGCCATGCGCTTGAACAATACCCTGCGTCAGGTCTTCGACGAGTCGGCCATCTTCCGCATCGATCACTACCTGGGCAAGGAGCCGGTGCAGAACCTCAGCGTGTTCCGCTTCGCCAACACCTTCCTCGAGCCCATCTGGAACCGCAACTACGTCGATAGCGTGCAAATCACCATGGCGGAGAGCTTCGGCGTGCAGGGGCGCGGTAAGTTCTACGAGGAGTCCGGGGCCCTGCGCGACGTGGTGCAGAATCATCTGCTGCAAATCGTGAGCCTGTTGGCCATGGAGCCGCCCTCGGCGAACCACCGCGACGCGATGCGTGACGAGCAAGTCAAGGTGCTGCGCTCGATTCGCCCCCTGATCCCTGCCGACGTGGTGCGCGGCCAGTTCCGCGGTTATCGCGCCGAACCCGGCGTCGCGCCGAACTCCACCGTGGAGACTTTCGTGGCGGTTCAGCTCGCCATCGACTCGTGGCGCTGGGACGGCGTGCCCTTCTACATTCGCGCCGGTAAGTGTCTACCGGTCAGCGCCACCGAGGTCTTGGTCACGCTCAAGCGCCCGCCGCTCGCCCAGCGGCACTCCACCGAGACCAACTACGTACGCTTTCGCTTGAGCCCCGACGTGGTCATCGCCCTCGGCGCCCGCGTGAAGCGCCCCGGCGACTCCATGGATTCGGAGCCCACCGAGCTCAAGGTGGTGCAACAACCCAGCGCCGACGAACTAGGGCCCTACGAACGGCTACTCGGTGAGGCCATGGAAGGCGACGCCTCGCTCTTCGCGCGCTTCGACGGCGTGGAGGCTGCGTGGGCAGTGGTCGATCCCGTACTCGACGACGCCACACCGCTCTATGAGTACGAGTGCGGCACCTGGGGCCCGAAGCAGGCGAACGATATTCCGGATGAGGTGGGGGGGTGGCACAAGGCCGGCAACGAGTGGCAGACGGTGCCGTCGAAGACTTAGACCGGGCGAACAAGCCCGGAGTGAGATGCCGGGGCCGTGGGCGGGGCCGCGCCCGCCATAGAAAAACGCGCGAACAGACGCTCACGCACGCCGTCGCCGTCGCGGTCAAAGTCGTCGTCAAAGACCACCACGACGCCCGCGATCAGCAACGTTGGTGTGCGATCTGAAGCCTGCCAGTCGACCTTGACTTGGTCGGCGGCGGCGTGGACCTTGACTTGAACGGCGACGGCGTGCGTGAGCGTCTGCACGCGTTCTCTATCACGGGAGTGCCAACGATCAGGGCCACGCTCACGGACCCAGATCGAGCACGCCGTGGGGCAGTTCGACGACCGCGGAGAGCGACCGGATGCCGCCGTTTCTGACGCATATGCAAACCCCGACTACCCCGGTAGCGTGTGCAATGACCCCTGCGACCAAGCCCGCTGCGATCAGCAAGGCCGAGAATCCAAGGTGCTCTCGTGACATCCTCATTCAGCGGCAATCAGACGCTTGCGCCTTGGGGACGCAGGTGCCTTTCTCGGTGCACCCAGACACGAGGCACTCGTAGGAGTTGCCCTTGAACGTGCAGTGCTTGCTCAGGTCGAAGGCGCACACGCCCTCGGCGCAGTCTGAATCCGCTGTGCACTGGCTATGCAGTGGAACGGGAACCATGCAGGTGTGCGTGCACTGGTTGCAGATGAGCCCCTCGAGACAAGCGGGCGAGCAGTCTTCGCCTTCCCGCCCAAGCGCCTTACAGACCCCAGAGCGCCAGTCGCACTTCATGCCTTCCGGGCAACGCTCCAGGTCACCGCAGGCGTCGAGGTTGACGGGCGGTGCGGGCTCGGTCGAACAGCGGTTCTCGACACAGCGAAGTCCGAGCCGGCAGTCGTTGGCGGAATCGCAGGCTTCGCCGACGTCCGCCCTCGAAACGCAGACGCCTGCCACGCACGCGAGCGTGAGGTCGTGGCTGCAGCGGTTCTGATCTTCCTCGCTACACGAAGCTCCGGCGCTCGCGCCGTCGAGTACCGGGAGCGACCAATAGGGGTTGGCTACGCAGGTGCCTTCTTGGCCGCACCAATTGTCTGCGCACTGTCGAGGGCTGGTACATGGGCTTCCCAAGGGCAGACGCGGGCGACAGATGGCGGCCTCGCAGAAAGTCTTCACGTCGCAGGGGAGGCTGTCGCTGCAAGTCTTGCCTTCGGTCGCTCGTGGCTTGCAAACGCCACAGAGGTTCCTGCCACGCTGCTGCAGTGGCTGGTCGAAGAGACAGAAGGCTTCGTCCACACAGCCTGCTTGTCCGTTGTCTAAGCACGGTTCCCCGACCGGAGCTTGGGTTCGAAGTGGGGGCGAGCCGACCGCGCTCACTATGCAGGCGTCGGGGGCTCCGCGATAGGGAAGGACACCGCCGGGAGCGAGGCCCTGTAGGCCCGCGTTGGTGCCAAAGTTCACCCAGAGAATCGGCAGGTCGCAGCCGTGGCTCTGGATCCATTCCAGGCAGCGGTTGGAGTCTCCATAGGCAGCCGTCCCTCCAGCGGGACCATTGAAGTCCGCGAGTCCGTACTCGACACAGGAGGCACGGTCTCCGCCCGGGTAAACCAACAGCGCTCTCGGTACACAGCGTTCGAGGAATGCGCACTCGCTCTCGATGACCACCGACGTATCCACCGGCGGTCCCGCGTCCAGGGCCGCGCCAGGAGCCATGCTCGCGTCGTCAGGCCTGAGCTTGCCTGCATTCGACGAGGAGTTGCAGGCCAGCCCGAGCAGCCCGAGTCCAAGCGCGAGAGTGCGGGAGGAGCGCATGCGCCCGGAGCTTACCAGAGTCAGCGGAAGCAACCCATCCAGGTTGTGAGATGCGCTCTAGGGAAGCGCACCGGCGTCCGCCGCGAACGTTGCAATGAAGCCACGCAAAGAGTTCAGGGTGTCGGCGGGGATGTAGCCGTCGGCCTGATCCAAGCCTTCGCATCCACTGTCGTTGTCGGCCCGGTAGCGATGGGCCTGGCCAGTGGGGGCGGTGGCCGCGCTCGTGAGCGGGACGACGCAGGGCCGTGATCAGCGCCCGTCAGCGAGTGAGCGTCGGCGGCATCGATCACCTTCACGATATGGTTCCCGCTCACAAGCGCGGCCACCATCACGGGAGCGCCAACGGCCAAGGCCACGTTCACGGACACGGTCAGAACTGGTGTCCGTCCCTTCAGGTTGCGGCGCGGTACGCAATCAGCGCGCAGCGCCTACCAGGGCGCACGCAAGCGGCCGAAGCCAGCCACCAGCTCCCGCACCAGCACGCCCAGCCGTCCGCCGCGCAGCGACGCCGTGCCGAGCAGCCCGAGCCCGAGGAAGAAGCAGACGCGCACCAGGGTTGGCGCGTGAAACACATCCTGGTCTCCGAGCATCCACAGCGTGTTCATCACGGCCCACGCCGCCATCGCGCCGGACACCAGCCGCGAGGCGTGCGTTGGCGTCGTCAGGACCACCACCGCCAACGAACAAAGCGCCGTGGGCACCGCCAAGCAGATTGCGAGCCAGGTCACACCCTCGAACCAGCAATAGTCCATGCCGAACCAGGCCACGCTCGCCGCGAGCTCCATCCAGGTACACCAGGTTTCTCGGCGATTTTGGCTCATACGGCGCCCTCGGGTGGGACTGGTGTGTCGGTCGGGCGTCGATGCTACGCGCAAAGGGGAGTGGGGAAAAGGGAGGGATCGGGCTTTGCCGCGACCCCCGGCGGGTAGCGCAGAAACGCGAACCACGACATCTAGGAAGGAGCGGAGTCGATCAATGCTGGGATGGAGCGAAGTGCGAGCGGAGTTCGTTTGGGACGGAAGCTGGCGCGATCTATGTGTCCGCGCTGCGAACCTCGACGACTGGCAGCATGTGCTCGACGCCCTCCGCGTCGCTGGATTCTCGATGGAGTACACCGTCGCGGGCGTGCCCAGCGAGCTTCCACTGCAGGTTTCGGAAGTCTTCATGCGAAGCGTGGAGGGATGCTTGCTCTCCGTGACAACGGCAGGCGTCCTTCTCGTCACTCAGTTCTTCGATGAGGATGAAATCGTGTTCGATCTCGACCCGCGCGAGGTCGTTGGACAAGTCGAGCTCGATGCGGCTCTTGCGTTCATGAAGGTACTGGCCTGCGCCACTGGCAAGGACGCCCTGATGACGCCCGAGAACATGCACGATGTTCCATTCATCCGCGTCGACGCGGCCGGCAACGGCGAATACGAATCGTCGGGAGGATTCTTCGAATCGCGCGTTGAACCGAGCTGAACCGACTCGGTGTAGCGACACCGACGAAGGTCGCATGCGCGACGAGCCCTGTGAACCGCGCTCTAGTGGACCACACCCGCGTCGGTCGCGAACGCTGAAATGAGGTCATACAGACGCCCCAGTCTCTCGGCGGCGATGTAGCCGTCGGCCTGATCCAGGCCTTCGCACTCGCTATCGTAGTCCGCCAGGTAACGGCGGGCCTGGCCTGTGTGGTCGACAACCGTCAGTTCTTCGAGGGGCGGATGCAAGCAGGGCATCGTTTCGGTGGTCGTCCTCAGTGCGGCGAGCTGCTCCCGTAGTTGTTGGCTTTGGTCGTCGCTAAGGTGAATGGTCCAGTCGGCACCGCAGGCCGCGGAGGAAAGGGTGTTGGGAGCGGTATAGGTAGTCGTTGCTGGAGTGTTCTCAGCACAGCCGGCGTCGTCCTCGATGGCAGGTCCGCCAGCCGATTCGATTGCGAAGCCCGTGTCGCCGTCGCTCCAAATCGCGCGAGACTCGTCGGGAGTGCGGGCCTCGTCGCCAGGCGTCCCATGATCGGTCGTACAGGCTGCAAGCGCAACCAGGGCCAAGAAGGCCGCACACCAGGGCAATCTCATGATTCGTCGTCCTACGGGTTGGGAGATGCCACGCTCTGAGTGCAACGCTCGTGCCGCGCCGTGCAGGCGTTTGAATGCGGAAAGGCTAAGCAATTGCCGCCGAATCATCCTGTGCCGGTGTGCGCCATCTCGCTGTAAAACGGCCTCTCGTTCGCACCGGGACGAACGGAGCGAGGCCTCACGGGCCGACCACTCGAAGGGCCTGATTGAAGCCCGAGACCTCCACCACCGGCGGGCTGCCGCCGAGGCTCGAGCGCGCATAGGTGGCCTTCAAGGTGCGGCTTTCGTTGGGCACGAGGGACACATAGTTGTCCTGCCACAGGACGGGTAAGACGGATTTGCCGGACTTGCCTGCCGTCAGTCTCAGTCGCGTGAAGAAGGCGATGTGCTCCGACCTATTGGTAAGGGTCACCGTGGTCTCCCCGCGATCGCCGTCTTGGGAAGACGTGGCGGAGATTTGGAGGTCGACCTTCGGCAAGGCGTCGAGTGCCGTGTAGTCGGCGAAGGACGACGTGGGCGAGTGATACCAATCGGAGGCCGCGAGATCGATCGTTTCAGGCTTGGTGGAGAGCCAGTAAAAGTTGTGGCTCAACGCCGAATTCCCGCGGGACAGCGAGAGCGCGACGAAGTAGGTCGCGGACAGTCCATCCAGGGAAGGAATCGTCAGCGCGCGGACGGACGAGTCAGCGGCAACGTCGATCGAACGCGACTTCTTCCAGCGCGAGCTCCCGTCGAGATTGTAGACGCCGACGTCGACCGTGAGACCAGGAGCAGCCTGCTGCGTATGGTTCAGCACGGCGACCGAGCCATCGTCGTAGGAGTACATGACGTGGAGGGCTTCGTTGCCCTTCTTGGCGCCGAAGTATGCGCCCGCTGCGCTGAGATCGTAGCCGTAGAGGTTCCAGATCAGCGATGGCCAGGCGCTGTTCAGCAGCCAGTGGATGATGCCTGTCGCCGACTGGTACTTATTCCTGCCGTAGGCTTCGAAGGGAGCCCGCTCCGCTTCGTAGTTCATCAGCTGCGCCTTCCTCACGTAGTCCGCGAGGCCCAGGGGCGCGCCGTGCCGCTGGCTCAAGGCTTCGTTGAAGAGCTGGAGCTGGCCGAAGTTGTAGGCGAGGCCATTGGTTCCGGCGTGGAACTGCTCGTCGTCCAGGCGAGTCCACAGCGACTCCTGCTGATCAGGATCGAGCATGGCCTGCACGGTCTCCAGCTCGGGAATCGAGGGACCTGGCCCGACCTCGGTGCTGAAGCCGAACGCTCCTCCATGTTGGGTGTCGAGCAGCCAGTACGAGGGGGCGATCCAGTCGTAGGGGCCGTTCATCTTGACACCGCTCGGCCCCAAGGTCGGCGTCGAGCGGTCAGCTGCGGAGGCCGTGATCGGATTGGGCCAAGCCGCGGCGTCCAGGGCCGCGAGCGACTCACTCTCTACGGCAGCCGGCGGCGCTTCATCGCTCCCGATCAGAAAATCGATGGCACTCGGATGATTGCGGAGACGGTTGGCCTGGGTAGTCAGCGAGGCGGCAGCGACGCGATGGTCCTCCTCACTCCAGTTCTTCCAGTCTTGCCAGTGGTCGCAGCACATCCAGCCTGCGATCACCATGATGCCGTAGCGATCGGCGGCCTGATAGAAGGCGTCGGACTCGAACTTGCCCTCCAGGCGAATGGTGTTGAGGCCCAGGTCGCGCAAATAGCGAAACTGGGTGTCGAGGCGCTGCGCGTCCTCTCTCAGCAGCATGTCCGGCGAATACCCCGCTCCTCGGATCAAGACGCGCTTGCCGTTGATCGAAAACAGAAGGTGACCCGCGGCGTCGAGGGTTGCCGACACGTCGCGAATGCCGAACTGGAAGTCTTGCCGGTCCGACTCCTTGCCGTCGACACTCGCGCTCAGGTTCAATTCGTATAGCTCTGGTCGCCCCATCTGCGCGGGCCACCAAAGCCGCGGTCGCTCGAACGTGAGCTTGGCGCTGCTGCGCGAATCGAGGCGGATGCGTTGGGTCTCCTGGGCCGCAAGGTCGAACTCTTCAACCACGACCACCTTCTCGATCTTCGCCGTCACGGTCGCGTGCACGGCGACGGAACGTCGTGTTCACGAGCCATGCCTCGATCGCGAGCTCGGCGGATGATCCTCCTTCGTTCAAGGCGCTCGTGACGTGCACATCGCGAAGCGCCACGGCACGGCTCTCCTTCAAGTACACGCTCTGCCAGATCCCCATGTCGAGGTCTGGAGGGGCAGGGTTCCAATCGAACCAAGAGAGCGCCAAGTCGTTCTGGAGATCCGGTGGCAGGACCTCGATAGCCAGTGCGTTCGCGCCCGCGTGGACCAGCCGGCTGACGTCCCATTCGTAGGCGGTGAATGTGCCCACGACTTCGTCGGCGTTCGCGACCTGCATCCCGTTGAGCCAGACGTTGGCCCGGTAGTTGATGCCATCCAGGGCGAGAAACAGCGCGGGCCCGAAGTCGTCGGCGAGGACGAACTCGGTGCGGTACCACCAGGATGAGAGTGGAATCCAGCTCGAGTCTCCCTGGAAGAGATTGTCGCCGTAGTACGGCTCCGGATACTCGCCGTTGGCGACCAAACCCGCGAACACCGTGGCCGGCACGCTCACGGGGTGCCAATCGTCAGTGGGAAAGCCCACCTGTGAAAGCTCCTCGCCAGACGCGAGCTCTATCGACGAGGGCTCCATACTCCAGCCGTCGTGAAGCACTCTGCGGCCATCGCCGCAGGTCGTGCACGCAGGCGCAACGTCATCGCCGGGGGCTTGGGCACCGTCGAGCGGGCCAGTCGGACCAGCATCGCGATCCGTCGGCGTGCTTCCATCGGCCTCATGCCCAGGTCGCTCATCGTTCGCGCACGCGATGAGCCCAAGAGTGCCGAGCAGCAGCAGCGAAACGTGCCCATGCGCGCGGCAGACTTCACCCGCGTACCGTGTGCTTCTGAACATAGGAAGATAGGCCGGGGGCCCATCTTGGAGCAACGCGGGCGTCATGGCGCATAGTAATTTGTAGATCCGGGCAAATCACCCCAGACGAGCGCTCCGCGCCTGCCCGGCGAGTGGCCCATCGCACCAGCCCCGGCTGGTTCGTCGCCCGACGCGCTCGACCCGCGCTCAGGCGAGGTTTGGCAGGGGGCCCGTGCAGAGCGCCGGGATGCCGAAGCTCGTCACGTCGTCGAGCCCCATCGCGTGGCACACCGAGAGCAGCAGGTTGTTGTGGGGCTGCCCGTCGCCCGAATACTGGAGATAGCGCCCCGTCGTGAAGGCTCCGCCGCCGCCCGCCAGGACCCATGGGATGTTCTTGTAGGTATGCGAGTTGCCGGCGCCGAGCTCGTTGCCCCAGAGCAGCACCGTGTTGTCGAGCAGGCTGGTGCCGTCCACCTCTTGCGTCTTCTGCAGGCCGTCCATCAGATAGGCGACCTGGGCGGCGTGCCAGGCGTTGATCGTCACCAGCTTCTCGTTGCTTGCCTGGTCGTCATCGCCGGCATGGGAGAGCTCATGATGCTCTTCGTTGACGCCGATCCACGGGTAGTACTGCCAGCTGTCCGCGTTGGCCCACATGAACGTGGAGACGCGCGTCAGATCGCAGGCATGGGCCAGCAGCATCAAGTCCATCTGCAAGCTGCCCACGGTCGGAAAATTCTCCATGGCGCGGGTGTCGATGCGGGCGGGTAAGGTGGGAGGCGCGCAGGCGTCGCCGGCGTGGGCGAGCCGCTGCTCGATGCCGCGCACGCCACTCAAGTGTGCCTCGAGCCTCGCTTTGTCATCGCTATTCATACGCGATTGCAGTCGCGTGATGTCGTCCTTCAAGAAGTCCAGCACGCTGCGACGTTCGGTGAGTACCCGTGCTAGCTCGCTAGCGCTGAGCTTGGCGTCCGCGAAGATGCGCTCGTACATCTTCCAGGGGTCGTCGACCGCCGTGTTGGGCTGATTCGCGCCGCGGTAGGAGATCACGCGCAGCGGCTCCTGGCCTTCGATGCGAACGCCGAACTCGAGCGAAGGAAACTTGGTGTTTGCCCCGAAGCGATTGGCGATCAGTTGGTCCACGGAGATGCGATCGGCATAGCCGGCAGGTCCACCCGAGCCTGTGAAGCTGCCCGCCATCAGCGAGCCTCCGGTGAGCATGGCGCCCGGGCCCTTCATGTGCGGTCCGCCGGGCTTGTTCGTGCTCGCCACGCCGAGCTCGTCCTCGACCGTGGAGTTCATGTGCACGCCCTTGAGGACTACCAGGCGCTCGCGGTGATCCTTGAGCGGCTCGAGAATTCGACCCAGCGTGAGCGGAGCCGCGCTCTGCGTGCCGGCGGGGAAGAACTCGGAGGCCACTGTGCCGTTGGCGGAGAAGATACCGATGAAGCGCTTCGCGTTGGGCTTTTGGTCCGCCCCGAACGCCGTGGCTGCGCGCCAAATGGGGGTGCTGAGCGCCACGGTGAGGGCGCCGAGCCCGCCCAGTAAGCGACGGCGGGTGAGCACGGTACGAAGATCGGTTGGCTCGTGGCTTCGAGGACTCATGGTGAAACCTCTCGCGGACGCAGATGGAGGAAGGCATCGGAGGTGATCATCGCGCGCGGGAGTCCCTTCAAGTCTCCGCCCTGCTCGTGGAAGGTCCGCACGAGGCTGGCGACCACGGTGTCGTCTACTGGTTGCTCGAAGCGGTTGAGGGAAAAGCGGAACCACTGGCGGACCATGCACGACTCGACCTCGGAGAGTCCGGCTAGCTTGTTTGCCAGCGCAGCCACACCATCGAACGCACTCGTGCTGGCCGTCGCGCTACCGGCGGCTCCGAGCAGCAGCTCACCCGTGGCATCGACCGCGCGCCCACCATCTTCGCTGCGGTAGCGACCCAGGGCGTCGAAGTGCTCGAAGCCAAAGCCGATGGGGTCCATCAGCTTGTGGCAGTTGCTGCAATTCGGATCGACCTCGTGCTGGCGCAAGCGTTCCCGCGTCGTCACGCCCGCCTGGACTTCCGGTGGCTTCGGCACATTGGCCGGCGGAGAGGGCAAGGTCTGACATAGCAGTGACTCGCGCACGAACTTGCCCCGGTAGATGGGCGAGCTCTCGTCCGGCTTGGCGAGCAGAGCCAACAGCGCTGGCAAGGTCAGGATGCCGGCGCTGCGGTCCGCTGGCACGTCGACGATGGCGAAGCTCGTGCCCTCGCCGGCTCCGTAGTAGGAGCTGATGGCGGCGTTGGAGAACACCGTGGGCGAGGTGAGCAGCGTGCCGAGGTCCGCACCCGCTTCGTTCAGCACGTAATCCAGGAAGCGCTGCGCCTGGGCGCGCAAAGCAGCTTTCAGCTGCGGATCATCCCACTCGGGAAACCGGCTGGTGTCCTTGACCGCGTAGTCCAGTTCGTCGAGGCGCAGCCACTGCCAAAGAAAGCGTCGCACGGCGGTGGCGCCGCGCGGGTCCGCGAGCATCCAGTCGAGCTGCTGCGAGACCCCTTCGGCGCTGTCGAGAGCTCCCTGTTCGGCGGCCGCCAGCAGACGTGCATCCGGCGGCTCGTTCCAGAGCAGGTAGGAGAGCCGCGTCGCGCGCTCGTAGCCGGAGAGCGTCACGGCGTGCTTCGACACGCTGTTATCCGTACCGAACTCCACGCGGTAGAGAAAGCGCGGAGCCTGCAGCATGCCCTTCAAGAGCAACTCCATGCCGTGCGCGTGATCGGTCGCCGCACCCACGTCGTAGAGCGCCAGGTGCTTCGGGATGTCGACGTCGTCGCTGAGCGGCGCGCGGTAGAGCCGGGCGCCGAAGGAACGCACGAAGTTGTCCGCACACGTGCGTGGAGTGGCGCCGGCCGCGCAGGGGGCGAGCGTGGACAGTCGCTTGGGATCTCGAGCCACCGTCTCGGCGATCAGATTGGCCGCTTGCTGGTAGCGCTCGACCTCCACGGGGCCGACCTCGCCCTGCACGAGTCCGAGCGCCGAAGGGCTGATGGCGTGTCCGAGCACCTGCGAGAGACCGTCGATGTCGCCAAAGAGGGCGCGCACGCTGTTTGCGTACTGCTCGTTGGTCAGCAGCAACATGGGAGCCGGTCCCGGGTCCATCTCCTCGGGATCCTGGGGCGCTCCGCTGTCGGTCGAGCCGGGAAGATCCAGGGGGGCTCCGGGCGCACCCGGACCGCGGGGGCCGCCGATCATTCCTTCACAGGCCACGAGTCCGAGTGGCACGAGAGCGCTCAAGGTGCGCGCCAGCACGCGGATACGCGCCGTTGTCGAGCCGACCCCTTTGTTTCGCCGGCGGGCGGACTCGCCCGCTTCGACCGTCCGTGCTGTCCGCATCCATGCCCCCTATGCGAGCAAAGGATGAGTGGGGGGATCCCGGCGCTTCGATCACCTGAAAGAGCACGCCCCACGCGATGTCGACCACGCTGTCCTCGACGCGATCGTGCAGAACTCCGCCACTACGGAAGCGTGCAGCAGATGTCGCAGTCGTAGGCGGGTAGGGCAGGGCGGCCGGCACAGGCTTGGGCACCGCAGGTCTGGCCTGCGAGGCCACCGCAGCTCGCCACGCACTCGCCGTTGAGTTGGATCGAGTGCGGCGGTGAGCAGGGCGTATCGTTGCCTGGTGGTACGTCGCCCAGCGCGGTGAGGTACAGGCGATCGAGCGCTACCCCAGGCACGCAGTTGGCGATGGTCAGCACGTGGGGCCCCGCGGCGAGCATGAACGTGAGGTGATGTCCGTAGTCGGCATCGTTGTGGAGGTCGTCCCAGTACCAGACGTCGCCGGTGCTGATGCGCCACTTGAAGAAGTCACCGTCGTCGAGCTGAACCCAGAAGCGATTGTTGGCGGCGCCCGGAGCGTGGATCCGCCCCCAAATCACGTATTCACCGGCCTGCGCCAGGGCGAACTCGTAGCGAGCACGGGCCATCCCCGGAGCCGTGTCGGCATGCTCGGCCTGGGGCGGCTCGAGTATTCGACTCGCCGACGCGGCGGGATCCGAGCCCACGGTGAAGCCCCCAGAGAGCGCGGCACTCTCGGCTTCCAGGTAGAACGCGAGGGGCATCGGCACGGCCGCTTCGCTGGCCTGCGCATCCGGGACGACGCCCGCATCGTCGCTCGGCGTGCGCGCATCGCGAGGGCCTTCCCAGGCGCCCACGGAGGTATCCGTGGCCGGGCAAGCCGCACACAAGCACGTGGCGAGAGCGCACATCGCACGAGCGGCGTAGGCGCTGCCCTGGATCTCGGAGCGGGCGACTCCGCGCGCGAGCAAAGCGTCCCTGGACTTCACGGCGCGCTCAGAAATCTCGCGAGTCGAGGGCTGTGCGGGCTCTCGGGATGGGCGGATATGAAGGCCTTCACCTTGCGTGCGACCAACGCGTGGTGTCCCTGCGCGGCGAGCACCTCGATCAACAGCACTTCACGCTCCTGGCCGAGCACGCCCCGCGGAGATTGCGCTCCGAGCCTCTCGAGCGTGGCGCGCGCCGCCGACGTGTCGCCGGCATGGAGCTGGGTGCGAGCAAGAGCCAAGGCCCGACTCTCGTGGAGCAACGGATCGCTTGCCCGGCTCTTGGTGGTCCTGGGTTCCTGCGCGGATGCTCGTACTTCCTCCAGCGCGGCTGGCTCGGAGCCCACTTGCAGTGCGCCTTCTTCGGCGGTCGCGAGTCTCGTCGTGTGCACCGCGACCTGCGCTCGAGCAGGAGCAGGCGCTGCTGCGTGTCGATCATGTTGGTCTAGCCAGACCGCGCCGCCGCCCACCGCCGCACTCGTGACGGCCAATGCCACCGCTAGTTTGAGCCCGACCGCGGCTTTGGGCGCCAACGACAGCGTGCCAGCCACGACGGTTGCCTCGGCGCCCACCTTCGCCGTGGCAGCCGCACCCGCTGCTCCGGTCGCCGCGCCACTCACGGCTGCGCCCGCGAGCGCCGCCGCGCCAAGTTGCGCCGCGATGCCCTGCCATGCCTGGTCCTGGATGGCCTTCGTGGGCCCTGCACCGCGTACGCTTTGCAGCAACGCGCGTTCGAACTCGTCGGCATCGCTTGCTGCGCTCAATAACCGTTCGGGATCGCCCATCAGACTGCCTCCCTGGATTCGTTGGCCGAAAGGCGCGCGACCTCGCGCCGAAAGGACTCCCGTGCCAGGCGCAGGCGGGAGCGCACCGTGCCCACCGAGATGCCGAGCAGCTCCGCGATCTCCTCGCCGGAGAACTCCTCGATCTCGAACAGCACGAACACCTCCCGTTGCGCCTCGGGGATCTTGCGCAAGATGTTCTCTGCCAACATGGCCTCTTGGCGCGTCTCGGTGTTCGCGCTCGGATCCCCTGGCGCCGGCGCGCGATCGAAGTCCGTGCCGTCGACCGCGACTTCCCGCCGGATCGGGGCGGAGCGCCGGTAGTCACTCGCCTGGCGCTGGCAGATACCGAACAGCCAGCTCTTGAAGGAGGAGCGCTGCTCGAACTCCGGTAGGCGCAGGAACGCCGTCAAGAATACCTTCTGGACCACGTCGGAGAGGTCGGAGTCGCGCACTCCGAAGCGCCGCAAGCAGCGCCAAGCGAAGGGCGCATGTGCCTCGTAGAGCGCACGAAAGTCGGGCGTCGAAGCACGCTCTGGGGCGTGCGAGCGCAAGTCCGAGGGCTTCATGCCGGCGCTGCTTCGCAAGGGGTCATCTAGCGTGCCTGATAGATGAGTGGGGGGATCCCCGAGAAACGATCATTCTATGCGCAGGTCACGAAGAGCGACTAGGCTGCCGGCCTGCATCGATGCGGATTCCGTCGACAGCGTTCATTTTGGGGGTGGCCCTACTTTGCTCGGCCGTCGAAGCCCAAAGCGGTCCGGTCGTGCTGCGCGGGCCCGGTGCCGAGGGGTGCCCCGAGGGTGAGCAGCTCGGTGCCCGCATCGCCGCGATTCGACACGAAGCCGAGGCCCCTGCGAGCGCTGCGTACGAGGTGTCGTTCAGCCACTCCGGCAGCGAGTATGCCGCTGCGGTCCGACGCATCGATGACCCTTCGGGTGTGCGAACGCTTACGACCCAGGGCGAGAGCTGTGCCGCCCTGGCGGAAGCCACGGCGATGACGATTTTGCTGTTGCTGGACTCGGAGCCGCAGCCCGAGCGAAGCCCCAGCCCGCCCAATCTGTCGCCGCCATCGCCGACGCCACCCGTGACGACGACCCGGGAGGTTGCGCCGCCAGTTCCCGCGGGCTCCGAGGGCCCGACCGCGCCCCATGAGGCCGGGCTGCGCGGGACCTTGGCCATCGGCGGAGGAGTACTGGTCGGCGCCCTGCGTCCCGCCATGCCGACCTTCGAGACCGAGCTCGGCCTGCTTTGGAGGGCGCTGCGCGCGGGCCTGGGTGTGCTGTGGACCGTGCCCGCCAATGTGGAGTTCGGACCCGGCACCCTGCACGAGGCTTCCTTCGCAGGGACGGCCCGCGTCTCCTGCGCTGCGTTGACGCGCGGGCCGCTGCGTCTCGAGCTGGGCTCCGGCTTGATCGCCGGTGTCGCTGACGTGCAAGCCAGGGGCTACACGCGCAACCAACACGAGCGTGAGCCGTGGCTCGCGCTACCGCTCGGCCTGAGCTTCGGCTACTGGCAGCGTCATGTCGGAGTCGAGCTGGTCGGCAGCGCGCTGCTACCCCTGATTCGCCACGACTTCAGCATCCAGGGCCTCGGACCTGCCTATCGGTCCTTGCCGGTATGGCCGTGGATCTCGCTGCGCGTGACCGGTATCTGGCCGTGACCGCCACGCTTCGCCGAGCCGCGCGATACCCCTGGCACGCAGCATCGCCGTCGCATGGCAGCTCAGCCGCCCTCGCGCAGTTGCTTCGCGCGCTCCTCCGCGCGCTCCCACATGCGTAGGTAGCCCTCGGCCGAGCGGAACAGCGGCTCCAGATCGGCATCCGAATTGGCGTCCCCGCGCGCGTCCTCGATGAGCTCGGGCAAGAGCCCGATGTGCACCAAGCCCTCGGTATTGAAGTCGAGCGTGCGCTCGCCCACCTTGGGCTGGGTGAACTCCACATCGCCCGTATAGGACTTGAAGGGGTAAGTGACACGGTCGGCCTGAACCGCCTGGCAGCCCGCGCGCTCGCCGAAGCGCGGCTTCGGTGCCCCCGCGAAGCCATTCAGATCGAGGCCCAAGCCTTCGGCGCCGTAGCCCCCGTACTTCTTCTGCAGCGCGACGCGCTCGAGCAGCGGCTTGAGCATGGCGCCCTTCAGCTGCGGATCGCGACAGCGTCCGAAGTTCATTCGCGAGATGCCCCCCAGTGCATAGAGACGGCCGTCGTAATGCGTACCGTGGGTGCCCGCGGCCGGATAGTCGTGCTCTTCGAGCAGCTCGAACGCTCGCTGGTAGCCGCGGCGAGGCAAGTGATCGAGCTCGATGATCATCCCGCGCGCCATCATCTCGCGCATCAGCGTCTCGCCGAGCGCAGTGAGCCCCGTCTTCTGGCAATAGTTCCCCTTGAGAGGTGCGCCTATCAACCGTGGGGAGTGCTCGGTCAAGGTCAGCATGGGCTGCTTGGCGAACTTGCTCATGTCGTTCGGGGGCGGTGCGTCGTAGCGGTCGCGCGGCTTGTTGAGCCCGCCGAACTCCACGTTTCCCGAATCGAAGACGGTCGGCACAGCGTCGGGACAGCTCTCTACGAAGTTCGAGTACTGTCCGCTGTTGACGAAGTTGCCCAGCTCGATGAAGCCGCGGTGGCCGTCGCCCGCGGAGAAGGCATTGTCGTACTTGTGCACGGGAAACATCGCGCGCACGCCGAGGGCGTAGTAGTCGTCGAGGGTTTCACGAACATACGCTGGGTCGCATTTGGGCGCGCCGCTGTGGGGCACGGAGAAGCAATCGAACAGGTTCGAGGTCTCGATGCCGAGCACTACCGCGAGCTTACCGTCCGCGATCACCTTGCGCGCTGCAGTCGGGGTCTCGACGATGCGGAAGAATCCCCGACCTGGGCCACCGGCCTGTGCGTCGATGTAGCGCTCCATGTTGCGAGCTTCGCGCAGGATGCGGTCGACGGCGACCATGTCGTTGCAGGAGTACCGCACGTCTTGGTAGCCCTGGCCTACAGTGAAGTCGCAGATGATCTGGTTGGTGGTGGCGTGCAAAATCTCCAGCCTTAGGCCCGAAAGCCAGGCGCGCTGGAGCCACACGTAGTACTGGGTCTGGTGGGTCGAGCTGAAGGGGCCGTTCGGCCAATCGGTGAAGTCTGGATAGCCTGCGGTGTGGTGGTTGTCGCGCCCGAGCTGTCCGCCGAACAGCACGGGCAACAGCGTGTTGGCTTTGAAGCCTTCGGGGCCTCGGTCGAAGCCATAGCCGAAGAAGTCCTTGCGCCCCATCTCGCCGTGAAACGGCTCGCAGCTCCCGAGCGCGTGCTCGACACCGAGGCGGTGGAAGGGAGCGCCGTGGAAAATGCCGCCGCCTCCGAAGCCGAAGTTGGACAGCACGTGGGAGTGCGCATCGACAATACCGTAGAGCGTGCCGTCGTCGAACTTGGTGCGGCCGACGCTGCCGCGCGCGTCGAGCGAGAGCTCCGGGTGTTCGCTGCAGCCGGTGGCGGCCTCGAAGCGAATGGGGGCGGCCTCCGATTCGGCGAGCACCAGGCCCTGCGCACCGAGGAAGCGGGCGCTCTGCTTGTGTTGCACGGAGAACTCAGCGGGTGAGCTCGCGCGCGGCAGGACCTGCCACTCTGCGGGCGAGACGAACGTGTCGTCAAGCAACGAGATGTCCGATTCGAGCGAGGTCGTGCGGACGAGCGAGAGCTCCTTGCCGGTGACGTAGCCCTTCTCGTGATCGTAGAGGAGGTAGGTTCCCAGATCGGCAGCCTTGAGATAGAAGCGGGCGGCCGCGCTGGCGGTGCTCGTGGCGAATGCGTAGCCGCCATGGCTCTGCGTCACCAAATAGCTGCCGTTGGTGCCGAGTGTGTAGCAACCGCCGGCGAATGCGTAGGGATTCGGCTGCGGCGCACCCGCGTCGGTCTCCGCCTTGGGCCGAGCGGCATCGGGTGTGTCGCCATCCGTGCCTGGGGAGTCCTGAACGGCGGCATCGCGTGGAGGTTCTGGATCCGGATCGAGCGAGTGCGGGCCGTCAGAACCGCATGCGCCCAGCACTGCCACACCGACCACCGTGGCCGCGTACAACCATCTCACTCGATCACACTACGAGCTGCGTGCAGGTTCGGCCCGTCCTTTCTCGCAGCAGGTAGCGTCGGAAGATGAGGGCCGATACCAGGACGGCAACGGGAGCGATGGGAGCTCGATGGCCCATCAGTCGGATCGCCGAGCTTCCCTCCAGTCCCTCACTTCTCCGTGGCCTTGATCTGCTCCACGATGTTCTTCACCACCTCCGGATTGATCGACGTGGTGTGCGAATGTCCGCCCATCGTGAACTCGGAGTGGGCCCAGCCCGGATCGCAGTTCGGCCACTCTCCGAGCATCTGCATGTTGCCGATGTCCTTGGGGCCGACCTTGGCGTCGCAGCCGTGGTTCTTGGCGTCGGTGCTTTGATCCGGTAGGCCCGCGACCATGTCGGTGTCGCCCACCGTGTGGATCTGGGAGACGCGCTTGGGGCACTCGCTGTTCGCGCTGCCAGCGCCCGGACCAAAGCCGCCGCCTCCGACCTTGCTCGTGCCGCCGGACATGCCGAGCACACCGGTGGCGCGTGACTTGAGCATGTCGTCGCAGACGAAGGTCTTGGCGAACATGGCGCCCCATGAGTGGCCGGCGACCCACAGCCCTGTCAGGTCGTACTTGGCGAACTTCTCGTAGACCCAGTCGATCACCGCGTAGAGGTGCGGCTTGTCTTGGCCGTTGTCTCCATTGCCCCACTGGGAGACCACGGACTTGGGCTCGACGACGATGAGGTTGTGGGAGTCGACCAGCTGGTAGGCCGCGAAGTAGCCGTGCGTGTAGAACTTGAGGTTCTCGGTGGACATGGTGCCGTGCAGCAGGAGCACCACGGTGACCGCGGCACCTTCATGCTTGTTGCAGGGGTAGGTCACGATCACGTCGCGACCTCCGACCTTCACGTTGGCCGCACCCAGTGGGCTGCCGAAGCCGCCCTTGGCGGGGCCGCAGGGCACGTCTGGTAGCGTCACCACGGGCTTGGATGGGTCGCCATCGAGAGGGCCTTCGTGACCCGGCTTCTCCGTGTCGCCATCGCCAACGTCACCATCGCCGGTGTCGCCGTCACCCGAGTCTAGGTCGCCATCGCCGTCGCCGTCCCCCTTGTCGTCGTGCTTGCCATCGCCATCGCCATCGCCGTCCCCATCGCCATCGCCGTCCCCATCGCCATCGCCGTCTCCGTCGCCGCTGATCGATTCGCCTAGCTTGTCCGTGTCGAGGGGCGCGGCTGCACACGCCGTCGTCGCCACGCACGCCAACAATCCCAACCAACGCCACGCTCGAGTCCGCATATCGTCCTCCGCAGTCCGCCACGCCGCCGCTCTCTTGCGAGCCTCTAACGCGTGTAGCGAGCGCGCCGCAAGCTCGACCACGTGCGGCGTAAAGTTGCGGTGTTCATGCCTGAAAACGCGGCGTTTGGCGCAAAGGGTCATGCCTTTGGAATGACTCGACTGACCCCCTGTCGGCCCCCGTGCTAACTCGGGGGTCCATGCGCGACGTGCCCCTTCGAACTGAGCTCGCTGACACCTGGCAAGACGTGGCGGCGTCATTCCGTCGCGCTCTGCCTGCGATCCTCGCCTTCGCCGTCATTCGTGCCCTGGGCCTGTGGGCGGTCTCGCTGGAAGCGCCGTCCCACAAGGTCGACTACTGGCCGCTCTTCCACTCGGCCTACGACTGTCGCTGGTACATCAACGTCGTCAAAGACGGCTACGACACCACGGTCACGCCGCTCGACGCCTGGGGCAAGCTCCGCAACCCCAACGTGACGTTCTTCCCACTCTTGCCGGGCATGATGTGGCTGGTGAGCAAGCTCGGCTTCGAGGTCCACTGGAGCGGTCTCATCGTCTCCTGGTCCTTCAGTCTGCTCGCGGCCTGGGGCATCTATGCGGTCGGCGAGCGCCTCGACGGAAGGCGTACCGGCACGTTGCTCGCGCTGCTCTGGGGCTCGATGCCGCACAGCATCGTGCTCTCGATGGCGTACACCGAGGGCGTATTCACCGCACTGTGCGCGTTCTGCCTGCTGGCATTGCTCGACCGCAGGTGGCTCACGGCGGCGCTCTTCTGCGTGCTCGCAGGGCTAACACGTCCCACCGGTGTGGCTCTGGTGGCCGCCGTTGGCGTGAGCGCCCTGCTCGCCGTCTTCAAGCGCCAGGACGGCTACCGTCCGTGGCTCTGCGGAGCCCTGTGTCCGCTCGGGTTCGTGGGCTGGCTCGCCTGGGTCGGACAGCGCCTGGGTTCGCCCACCGGATACTTCGAGGCGATTCGCAAGTGGGGCAGTCCCTTCGACTTCGGCAAGTACACGCTGGCGCAGATCAAGAGCATCATGCTCGTGGCAGGTAAGCATCCGCTCGCGGTGATCGTCGTGATGATCGTCCTGGTGGTGGCGGTGGTTCTGTTCGCCTGGTGCATCGTGCTGCGGCAGCCGCTGCCGCTGCTCACGTTCTCGTTCATGGTGCTCGTGCTGGTGCTGGGCGCCGGTGGCTTCTTCCACTCCAAGGCGCGCATCCTCTTCCCGGCCTTCCCGCTGCTCTTGCCCATCGCCCAGGGCCTCAGCCGGGCGCCGCGCGCGGGCGCCTACGTGACCATGGCAGGTATCCTGGGCTGCTCCACGGTGTACTGGGTCTACCTGCGTCTGGTTTGGCTCTATTCTCCCTAGTTTCCCGGGAAAATCATCGAGGTCCGAAAACCGCGAGCGCGCCGGGGCGTGAAGGCCTAGCTTCCCTGGGTGGAGCTCGACCGCCAAGCCTGTTATCGCGTGCTCTTGGCGCGCGACCGCCGCTACGACGGGCGCTTCTTCACCTGCGTGACGAGCACCGGCATCTACTGCCGCCCGATTTGTCCGGCGCGCACACCCAAGCTCGAGAACTGCGTGTTCGTGACCAGCGCGGCGGCAGCCCAGGAGGCCGGGTACCGTCCGTGCCTACGCTGTCGTCCAGAGCGCTCGCCCGACATCGTGGGAACCTGGGGGAGCTCGGCGACCGTGTCGCGCGCGCTCAAGCTTATCGAACGCGGCGCGCTCGATGGGGACGACTGCGAGGCCCTCGCCGCCCGCCTCGGAGTCGGCGCGCGTCAGCTGCGGCGCTTGTTTCACCAGCACGTGGGAGCGTCGCCCATCAGCGTCGCGCAGACGCGCCGTGTGCTGCTGGCCAAGCAGCTCATCCACGACAGCAGCTTGAGCATGACCCAGGTGGCTTCGGCGAGCGGCTTCTCGAGTTTGCGGCGCTTCAACGAGACCTTTCGTGCGCTCTATGGACGCCCGCCGAGCGCCCTGCGAAGGCGCAGCGTTCCGGCGCGCGACACGAACTCATCGCTCGAGCTGTTCTTGCCCTATCGCCCGCCCTACGACTTTCCCCATCTGCTGGCATTTCTGCAGGCGCGCGCCATCACCGGCGTGGAGCAGGTGGTGGAGGGACGCTACGAGCGCGTGATCGACGTGGCAGGCCGTCCGGGTGCGCTTGCCGTCTCCAATTGTGCCGAGCGCAGCGCGCTGCGCGTGCGTGTGCATTTGCCGGACCTGGCTGCCTTGCCGAGCGTGGTGGCCCGGGTTCGCCACCTGTTCGATTTGGGGAGCGATCCGCGGGTCATCGCGCGCGAGCTCGGGCGCGATCCGCTGTTGGCGCCGCTGGTGGCCACTCGCCCGGGGCTGCGCGTGCCGGGCGCCTGGGACGCGTTCGAGGTGGCGGTGCGAGGCATCATCGGTCAGCAAATCACGGTGCGCGCCGCTACGAAGCTCCTGGGCGAGCTCGTGGCGAACCTGGGCAGCCCGCTCGCTCGGGGGCCGTGGGAGCCAGGCTTGAGTCATGCCTTTCCCAGCCCCGAGCGCTTCGAGCTCGCGAAGCTCGAGCGGCTCGGTATGCCGCGCGCACGGGCGGCCGCGCTCCACGGCGTGGCGCGCACGCTCCTGAGTGAGCCCGATCTCTTCGAGGTGGGACGCTCGCTGGAAGAGACCGTCGCGCGCCTGGTGCAGCTGCCGGGCATCGGAGAGTGGACGGCCCAGTACATCGCGATGCGCGCGCTGGGGCAGAGCGACGCCTTGCCCGTCGGCGACATCGGTCTGTTGCGCGCGCTGGCGCAGGACGGCGTTCGCCCCACGCCCAAGGTGCTCCTGGCGCGCGCGGAGGCCTGGCGTCCTTGGCGTTCCTACGCAGTGCTGCACTTGTGGACCGAGGAGGCCGCGCGCGCGGCCTCGAAACCGCCATCTGCCCAGCCCGCCGAGCGCCGAGCACCGCGCCGCCGCAACGAGTCCAAACGAACCAAGGAGGAGCGCCGTGTCGACGTCCATGCCGCTGCGAGTTGAGCGTCACCTCTCACCCCTGGGCCCACTGCTGCTGGTGACCAGCCAGGATGGCACCCTGCGGGCACTGGATTACGAGGCCTACAGAGACCGCATGCTGCGTTTGCTCGCGCTGCACTATGGCGAATGCGCGCTCACCCCGAGTCCCGGGAGTCCCTCGCTCGCGCGTGCCCTCGCCGACTACTTCACGGGTGACCTGGAACGACTCGAGGCGCTGCCCGTGGCCACCGGGGGCACGGCCTTTCAACGCGAGGTTTGGCGGGCCCTGCGCGCGATTCCTGCCGGCACCAGGCTTTCTTACGGTGAGCTTGCGGCGCGCCTCGGACGGCCGAGCGCAGCGCGTGCGGTGGGACTCGCCAATGGCGCGAACCCGATCGCCATCGTGGTCCCCTGTCACAGGGTGATCGGCGCGAACGGTTCGCTCACTGGCTACGCGGGCGGTGTCGAGCGCAAGCGCTGGCTGCTCGAGCACGAAGCGCGTCGCACTCCGTTCGTGGCGAGTGTCTGAAAGGCAGACGCAGACGTAACGCGCTTGACAAGTTGGCGAAGAGGCGCGCGCTCTAGGCCCAAAATCTCGGTGTTTTCGCGTTGGCACGTCGCCTGCTCATGCGGCTGCATGCACAAACAACTTTTGAGATTGCAGAGCTCCGAGCACGCGCGCAGGTCACGGCGCAGGCTCGGCATGACGTTGATCGAGATCATGATCGTGGTCGTCATCATGGCCCTCGTCACCATGGGGGTGGCGGTGGCCGTGGTCCCAGCGTTCGAGCAAGCCAAGCTCAAACAAGCGGAGTCGGCTGTTCAAACCGTGAAGAATGCCGTCACCCTCTACAAGATCACGCACAGCTCGGAGTGCCCCAGCATGACCCAGCTCACCGAGGCCAACGTGATCCAGCGCTCCACCGCCACCAAGGACCCATGGGAGCACGACTTCGCCATCGCTTGCGACGCTCAAGAAATCTCCGTGCGCTCCGCTGGACCCGACGGCGAGTTCGACACGGTGGACGATGTGCCTCGCGGCGAGTGAGCATGCCTCTGCGCGGCGAACGCTGCTTCGTCGCCCCGCTCGTCCGCGGCGGTAGTCTCACAGATGGTGGGGCGCTGTCGGCTCCGCCGCCCACGCGAACGAGCAGGCGGGTTCGACCTGCGAATCCAAGGAGGAGGGCACCATGCGCACCATGTTGAAGGTCACCATGCCGGTGGAGGCGGGCAACCAGGCGATCAAGGAAGGCACGATGCAGAAGGTGATGATGGCCTTCGCGAACCAGTGCAAGCCAGAGGCGGCTTACTTCATCGCGGAGGGAGGGGATTGCACGGGGGTCTTCGTGTTCGACCTCAAGGACCCCACCACGCTGCCTTCGGTGTGTGAGCCGTTCTTCTTCCAGCTCAAGGCCAGGGTCACCGTGACGCCGACCATGAACATGGAGGAGATGAAGGCAGGCATCGAGCGTGCAATGCGACCGATGTGAGCGGGCTCGGGCATCCCGTCCGTGCACGGGCGTGATAGAACGGCGGGATGTCGCTGAGCGAGCACGTGCAGAAGTTCGTCGAGTTGTGTGAGCAGGGCCGTACGCTGCAGGCCATGGATGCCTACTATGCCGAGGACGTGGTGGTGTACGAGAACCACGAACGCGCCCGCACCGGACGTGACGAATGCCGAGCCTACGAGGAGCGAGCGCTCCAACAGGTGAGGCAATCCAGTCTAAAGGCTCGAGCGCGCGCGGTGGAGGCGCGGGATGGCGTGGCCTTCATCGAGTGGTTGATCCGCTTCGTGGGAGACGACGGGCGCCCGATGCGGCTCGAGGAGGTGGCCGTGCAGCGCTGGGCCGGCGGACGCATCATCGAGGAGCGCTTCTACTACGCCGGAGTGATCGACGAAGGGGACGAGGACGCCGAGACATGAAGGCGTTCATCACGGAGGGGAGGGCGCCGCCGTCAGAGCAGCGGCTCGTAGCCGCCGCCGCGCTGCCTGCGACGGCACTCGGGCTTGAGCTCGCTGCGGGTGTTGGCCTCGAGGAGGGCGCAGGGGTCGAACCAGTGTAGGGTGCGAATCTCCGCGAGCACCGGGGCGAGCTCACCCTCGAATTCCGGGTTGTCCGGACAGCGGGTATGCCAGAGCGCGAACCGGTCCGGCACCTCCTCGAAGCACAGCAGTTCCTTCACCCCGCCGTTGCAGTTCGTGGCCACGACTAGCACCTGGCCCGGCAAGCGCCCGCGCTCGTGGACCCGGACCACCAGGTCGTGGTGGAACTCGCCCTGTTTCCAGTGCGCCACGATGTCGTAACCACGATGCTTGGTGATGACCGCTTCGAGCAGGGACCCGAAGGAGAGCTGGCGGGCGAGCTGGGCGAGGGCGTCATTGGGCATGCCTTCAGAACGCGTGCGGAGGGAAGAAAGTTCTAAATCGGCGTTCGGGCCCACGCTTTTTGTGTAGGTGGATCTCTCCCCAGCGCGCTTTTCCAGGCGGGCTTCAGTCGGTGGCCGTCTCGAAGGCCCGGAAGCGCTGGACGGCGTCCTGGACGAATGGGGAGAGGCTGACCGCGCCGACCAGGGCCTGGTTGATGGCGTGCCAGGGATGGGGCAACGGTCGCAGGACGTCCACGAACAGCACCACGCGGTCCTGCGCCGAGTCGTTCCAGACCTCGTGCTCGTAGGTGTCGTCGAACATCAGGCTCTTGCCCTCTTCCCACTGCAACAAGTGCTGGTCCACACGCAAGCGGCAGCGCTCGGGGTGAGGCACCACGAGCCCGAGGTGATAGCGCAGGAGACCCTTGTACGGGCCGCGGTGGGCAGGCACGTGGGTGCGCGGACCCAGGATGGAGAAGAACGCCGTCTTCATGCCTGGGATGGTCTCGACCAGCTGCGCCGTGCGCGGGCAGCGGCGGCAATTGACCTCCGAGCGATAGCCATAGGCGTGCAAGAAGAAGGTCTTCCAAGCGTGGCCCTGAGTCAGGTGAGCCTGGTCGGGCGAGATGTCCTGGAAGTTCGGGATGCGACCGCGAAAGGCGAGCACGCGCTCGAGTTCCGCCCGCATGTCGTGCCAGTGCTGCTCGAGCGGATGCACCCAGGGAAAGGCGTGGGCATCGAACACGGGGCGGTCGCCGTACGCCGAGCGCGCCGCGAGCCCTTCGCCGAGCTTGTCGAGGACCCTGCGACCCGAGCGCATGCCCTTACGGAGGACACGTCGCAGGGCGGGCACGGCCGGCGTGTAACTGGGGGGCGCAAATGGGATGTCGGTAGCCATTCCGCTTCACCCGAGCACGTAGGATGCCAGCCGAAGACTGTGCGAACGCGCGCGATTTGCCGGACTTACGCGAGATTTCTGTGGCGATGTGGGAGCCGGCGTAGCAGCTGCCTCACCTCGCGTTGCCGTCTTGGCAAAGCGTGCGCAGCGCCGGCGAGCGACTTCGCCAACCTGTCCAAAACTCCCGCCAAAGGTCCTCAAAATACGGGGGAATTTCATTGGCGCACAGCTTGCTCAGAGCCCCGGCATGCACATTCAGTTGGTGTCGAGCGCCGCGCTCTGCGGCGTGTGGCGTCGTCTTGCGTCTTGCTCCTGGCATGCGGGAGCTCTCTGGTGGGGAGTCTGCGCGGCCCTGCTGTGGCCGTGCGCCATGGTCGGCGCGTCGCCGCCTGCCGGAGCCACGCCGTCCTTCCCCTTGAGTCAGGTGAGCGTGAGCATCGACAGCGATGAGAAGGAACGCTCCGAGGCGCTCTACGTGAACAAAGAGCAATGTGAAGTCGCGGAGGATGGCCAGGGGGTTACCATCGAGATCACGGTGACGTCGCTGAGCACGCAGCTCAATGCCGGCGCCGGGGTGCTCGAGCTATGGGTCGGCCAGTACTCCCAGGACTGCTCGCTGGGTTCGAACCGGCAAACACTCAATGTTTCCCTCGATCACAAGACCGTCTGCTACCAGGTCGCCGATCCGATCTACGCCATCGACGCCACCAAGCAGAAATTCAAGCTCAACGCGCGCAGCCTGTTCTCGAGCGATCCGTCCGATCCAGACGTGGGTTGCGACCTCCAGAGCGGCCAGTCACTGTGGATCCTCCCGCTCGCCAATGCCACCCCGACCAGCGGCGCACCGGGCGATGCGATCGCGCCCGCGCTCGAGATCCGTTTCGTCGTCGATGTGACAGCGCTCGGTGCGCCAACCGACGTAAGTGGGGGCAGCGGCGAGACCCAGGCCGTAGTCGACTGGGACGCGCCGAGTGGGGCCGACACGCTCACCACCTACGAGATCTACTACGACCTCACCGGCATCAGCGAGAGCGCCGATGCCACCTGCAGCTCGGAGCTCCTGGTGCCGGGGGCCGAAGCGGGAACGCCGAGTGAGGGCAGCCTCGAGCGTGTCAGTCTCGGGAACGCTACGCGCAAGACCATCAATCCTGGCGACCTGGGACTTGCCATCGGCGAGAAGGTGCCGCTCGCGCTCGTGGCGCTCGACGCGGCGGGGAACCGCAGCGTGCTGTCGGAGGTGGTGTGTCTGCGCATGGTGGATACGCAAGGCTTTTGGGACGCGTGCGACGCCGATGCGAGCTGTCGCGGAGGTCTCGCTGCGTGCAGCGCGGCGCCTTGGACGACGGCGCGCGAGGACGGGGGCGCGTTCGCGTGGGAGCTAGCGGGCCTCCTGTTCGCGCTGCTCTGGCGTAAGCGCCCTCGAGGCGCGGGCAGAGGCGGTGCTGGAGCGCGCGGCCCGGCTCAGGAGAGACGCGGTCGGTCTCACACGTAGACCGTCGAGCGAGCAGCTCTTCGCACGCGATTCCGCGGGCATCGGAAGAATCGACTAGACGCGGAGACAGCGCACGCTCCGCGCCATTGCACGGTCCAGGAGGCGTGGGAGATCACAAGAAAGGAGGAGCCATGGCGGACACGATCAGCGGTCAACCCCTCGGCCAAGACGATGAGTACGGAGCGTCGTCGCAAGCACCGCTTCCGTCCGAGGGCCCGCAGTCCAGCGGCTCTTCGAGCATCCAGACGGAGAGCAACGTTCGACTCGACAACGATCACGACCTCTCGCGCATTGGCGTGTGGATGGTCAGTCTTGGGGGCCTCGGCGTGTTGTGCGGAGGCGCGTTCCTCGTCGCCGGCGGCATCCTGCCAGGCGGCCTCGTGATCGCGGTCTCCTTGCTGTGCGCGTTCGTGGGCATGTTGGCGTTGGGGCTGGTAGCGCACCACCAGGGCTAGCGGTGTCCTCAACCCACGTTTCCAGGCGCAACGAACCGTGCTTTCGTCCGTGAATCGTGCCAGTTTAGGGGAATGGCAAGCGCCCCGCCCGATCGGAACGCGGAGGATGGCGACTGGTTTCGCGCTGCCTGTGAGACCTCGCCGATCGCGTTTAGTTTTTGTCGATACGTGCGCGACGAGCAAACGGGTGCCTTCCGCGACGTGCTGCTCCTGTACCAAAACGCCGCAGCCGCGCGCGTGACGCAGCTGCCGGCGGGTGCCTTCGCCGAGCCCCACAGCATCCGCACGGCGTTCCCGCAGGTCGCCGAGACGATCCTGTGGCAAGGCCACGATCAAGTGGCGACCTCCGGCCAGCCCTGGCAGGGCAACGTGCATTACGTCGGAGCAGGCGTGAATGGCTGGTTTCGCGTCACCATCAGCCGGGTGCGCGACGACCATGTGGCCGTCACCTTCGAAGACATCACCGACATCAAGCGTATTGAGGAGGACAAGCTCGAGAGCGCTCAAATCAGCGAGGTGCTGCTCAAGGTCTCCCACGCCATTTCGGACTTGAGCCTGGAGAAGATCGTCCAGCGCGTGACCGACGAGGCTCGCCTCGTGTGCCGCGCCGAGTTTGGGGCGTTTTTCTACAATGTGCGCGATGCGAGCGGCGAGAGCTATACGCTCTACACCCTGTCTGGCGTCCCGCGCGAGGCCTTCGCGCGCTTTCCCATGCCGCGCAACACCGCCTTGTTCGGGCCCACCTTCCGGGGCGAGCGCGTGGTGCGCATCGCGGACGTGCGCGCGGATCCTCGCTACGGCAAGAGTGCGCCGCACTACGGCATGCCCAAGGGCCACCTGCCCGTGCGCAGCTACCTGGCGGTGCCGGTGATCTCACGGACGGGTGAAGTGTTGGGGGGCCTGTTCTTCGGTCACTCCGCGGCCAGCGTCTTCACGGAGCGCGACGAGCGCATCGTGACCGCCATTGCCCAGCAGGCCGCCGTGGCCATGGACAACGCGCGCTTGCTCGAGATCGCCCAGCGCGAGAGCGCCACCGCCGAGGCCGCCAGCCGCGCCAAGGACGAGTTCTTAGCCACCATCTCCCACGAGCTGCGGACGCCGCTGAACGCCATCTTGGGTTGGGCGAACATGCTGCAAACGGGACACCTTGCGCCCGAGAAGCAGCAGCGGGCCCTGGAGGCCATCGAGCGCAACGCACGCTCTCAGGCGGCGTTGATCGCCGACATGCTCGACGTATCGCGCATCGTCAGCGGACGCCTGAGCCTCAACATGTTCCCGTTCAGCGTGAGCAAGATGATCTATGCCGCGCTCGACGCCGTGCGGCCCATGGCGGAGTCCAAGCAAGTCCAGCTCAAGATCGAGCTCGAGGGTGATCTGGGGCTCATCAAGGGGGATCCCACGCGCCTGCAGCAGGTGGTCTGGAATCTCATCAACAACGCAGTGAAGTTCACCCCGTCGGGCGGTCACGTCGCCGTGCACGCCACGCGGGCGCAGGCATCTCTGCAGATTCGCGTGGAGGACGATGGCCGCGGCATCGAGCCTGCCTTCCTGCCCCATGTGTTCGAGCGCTTTCGCCAGGCGGACGCCAGCAGCACACGTTCCTTCGGGGGACTCGGTCTCGGGCTCTCCATCGTGAAGCACATCGTGGAGCTGCACGGCGGCACGGTCAGCGCCCACAGCGCCGGCGCCCAGCAGGGCTCCACCTTCACCGTCACGCTCCCGTTCACGCCGCTCCCTGCTGGAGAGCGCGTGCCCATCAGCGCCATCGAGCCCATCTCCGAGCCACTGGGACGCCCGGCGCGACTCTCCGGGCTCAAGGTGCTGGTGGTGGACGACGAAGCCGACGCGCGCGATTTGCTGCGCGCGGTGCTCGAGCACAGCGATGCCCAGGTGCTGACCGCCGAGAACACCAGCCAGGCCATGGCCATTCTCGAAGGCGAACGCCCGGATGTACTCGTGAGCGACATCGGCATGCCCGGGGAAGATGGCTATTCGCTGATCGGCCGGGTGAGGGCCCTCAAGCCGAGCCAGGGCGGGCGCATTCCCGCCGTCGCGCTCACGGCCTACGCGAGTCCCCAGGACCGTACGCGCGCCCTCGCGCGGGGCTTCAACCATCACGTGACCAAGCCTGTGGACGCGAGCGAACTCCTGGTCGTGATCGCGAGCTTGGTGGAGCGCTACGCGACCGGCTGAGCACGAGCAAGCCTGGCCGCGGACCGGAATTGATTTGCCGGCCTTGATTGGGTTGAGTACGCCTGCGGCGTGACGTCTCACTCCTCATGGCGTCTGTTGCAGCGCGTAGTGAACCTCACCATCGCGCTCCTGGTGGCAGTCGGACTGGGCTCGCTGTGGTGGATGTGGCAGTGCTCGCCGCGGCACCAGTCCGGGCTGGTGTTCGTGCAGGTCGGGCCCTCCGTGGCGCAGGGGGGTACGGCGGCGCAGCTCTTGAACCTGCCGTTCTCGAGTTTCTCCTGCGGCGTCGACGAACCTGGCGCGGCCACCGTCTGCACGCGCGAGTTCGAGGGCAAGCCCCTGCAGGTGAGCTTTCACGGAGAAGGGGTGAGCTGCTTCGCTATCTACGACGGGTTCCAGCATGCATGCCGGCCCTGGATCGCCTCGCGCGGCTGTGCTGAGCGCACCGTCCGCATCGACGATGACCTCGGGCTCTCGCCGCAGCGCCTCGCCGAGCTGCGCGCGGGCGATCCACTCAGCCACATGGGCGAAGGCGATTGGGGACTGCCGACCTGGGTAGCTGGTCTGGCTCTAGGCGCGCTCGGGGCGTGGTTGGCATGGCGAGCCATGCGCCGTTCGCGCTGGCCTTGGCGCGCGGGTCTCACCCTGGTCGCGTTCGCGTTGGGCCTCGCCAGCGGCATCATCGGCTTCATCTTTTGGCTGTTCTTGCTGTGCTACGCGGACTGAGCTCGTAGCCAAGCTGGGGGCGCTCGTGCCGCCGCTCGGGCTGGGCTATAAGCCCGCCGCCATGTCGTCCCAGGCCTCCTTTCGCCCGCGCGATGCCGCTCTTCTGCTCTTGCTGGCGCTGGTCTGGGGCAACTCCTTCTTCTTCATCAAGACCGCGGTCGCGGTGGTGCCGCCGCCCTGGATCGTCACCATCCGCATGGTCCTCGGCGCGATGTTGTTGTTCGTCATCGCGCGCGTGACCGGGCAGAAGGCGCCCGGGAACCTTCGCAGCGTCGGACAAATGGCGCTGATCGGCATCTTTGGCTCTGCGCTTCCATGGCTGTGTCAGGCCTGGTCTCAGCGTTACCTGGACTCCGGCCTGGTCTCCGTGCTCAACGCGGTCACGCCCGTGGTGACGCTGCTCCTGGCAGTCGCATTGCGTCAGGAGCGGCTCTACACCAACCGCGTGCTCGGGCTGGGCCTCGCGGTGCTGGGGGCCTTGATCGTGGTTGGACTCGAGATACGGGCGGGCCGCTCTCCGCTCGCCTTGTTCGGCGCGGTGCTCGCGACCCTCGGCTATGCCATCGCGGCGGTGCTCACGCGCTCCTATGTGTCGGGTCGCATGTCCAACGTGTGGGCGGCGGCCACGCAGCTCGCTTGCGGTGCCGTCCTGCTCGGGCCCATCGCGTGGGCTACCCAGGGCGCGCCTCCCAGCGCGCTGCCGCTCGGGGTAGCGGGTGCGCTGTTGGCCCTGGGACTCCTGGGGACGGGGCTCGCCTTCTTGATCTATTTCGTGCTGCTCGAGCGGGTGGGCGCCACCAACACCTCCATGGTGACGTACCTGGTCCCCGTGGTGGGCCTCACCTCGGGGGCGCTGTTTCGGGGCGAGCGTTTCGGTCCCAACGTCTACGCAGGGGCCTGCGCGATGATCGCCGGAGTATGGCTGGCTCAGCGCGCCCCGCGCGCGGCGGCAGTGCCGCGCGCATCCCATTGAGCAGGGCGCCGGGCCAGCAAGGTTGGCGCGTGACTCAATGTACGTAGCGGGGGTGCAGCGGCCTCCCGTGTTCGCGCCGCTCGCGCAGGGCCTGCCAGAAGCGCGCATCGACCCCGTAGCGCCGCGAGCCCTCTGCCAGGAACAACAACGACGTCATGAACAACGTGAGCGGGTACTCCATCCCGCCGTTCTGCGCGAAGAGTCCCTTGCCTGCGTGCACCATCAAGATCGCGACGGCCATGTTGATCGCGATCGCACACGAGACGAAGCGCGTGAACAACCCGAGGATCAACGCGATGCCGCCGCCGAGCTCCGCCGCCATCGAGAGCAGGGCCATGGTGGCGGGTGAAGGCACGCCCAGTTCGCGCACTTTGTCGGCCCAGGCCGTCATATCCTGCAGCTTGAGCAAGCCGTGACCCAAGAAGACTGTCCCCACCGTCACGCGCAGGGCCGTATACATGAGGTCCCCGAAAAAGGTCCGCGCCCGCACGCGGCCATCCTCCTCCACCACAACGGTCCGTTGGATGGGCTCGCGCTCGATGAGGGGCTCCTGCGTAAGAACGCGCGGCTGTTCCTCCACGATACGCGCGTCATCCGTGTCTTCGGCGCGTGTCTCGAAACGTCCTTGGTCGAATTGTTCCGCCATGTTTGAACCCTCCGGCGTGACGGTGCGCCGAGTGTTGGGCGATCACCTCTTCGCCTTCTGATCCTTCCTTGTAAACACCCCGCGAGTCGCCGACAGTCGGAATAGCCGGTTCCATGGGAACTAGAGCTCGCGCGCGGCCGTCTGCGTGCGCAGAACCCGAAAGGCGGGCTTCGTTTTGCCGTCCGCGGTGCGCAGGCCCAGGGTCCGCAGGTACTCCTTGAAAGCAGCGGTTCCCACGCCGTACGGGCCAGCGAGCTCCATGGCCTTCTGCTCGCTCACGTCGTTCAAACGCAGCACCGCGAGCCGCGGGATGCGCGCCGCGTGCGCGTCCCAGGCGCGCATAACCTCACAAAAGAAGCGCGCTTGTTGCGCGTCACTCGAGTCGTTTACGGTGGAGGACGCATAGCCGATCTCCTGCACGTGGATGGGCTTGGACGCGGGGACGGACGCGGTGAGCGCCGCCAGATCGACAGCGGCCTGCGTGGGATCGCGCATGGTGAAGTCCGCTTCGAGCGGGTAGTAGGTGACGCCCACCACATCGACTTGATCGGCCCACGTGAGCATCACCTGTTGGGCTGGCCAACCGTCCGCCGTCTTGCGCGCTGCATCAGTCAGCGCGGGGAGGGTGGCGGTGAAGCCGACGGGGAGGTTGGGGTACTTGGCGTGCAAGTAGCTATGCACGCTGGCCAAGAACTGCCCATAGGCGGGCCAGAAATTGGCCTCGGTGCCGGGATTGAAGCCGTCGACCTCGTTGCCGATCATCAGGTTGACCAGGTGCTCGGGGGCGATCCGGGTCAACACGTAGTCCACGACCTTTTGGAAGCGGGCTGCGACCTTGGGATCATCGAAGGCGAGCTGTGCCAGGTCGCTCGGGACCGTCTTGCCCGTGGCGTCGACAGGCCGCAGGGTCAATGAAACCAGGCTACCGGTCTGCGCTGCGAGCGCGTCGAAGGTCGCTAGCACCGACGGAGTGCCAGGATCGACGAGTGTGCCCGATGTCGTGCCCGCGCCCGCCGTGGTCTCGAGGGCGGTCCACGGCAGATGGAGCGTGAGGTAGCGCCCGCGGAGTTCCGCGAGCTGCGCCAGGTTGTCCTCGAACGACTCGCCGGGGTTCACGTCCAGAATATCGGCGCCGAACATGCGTCCCTGCGCGCTCGCTGGTGGGAGGTCACAGGCGCCGTCGCCCGCGCTGTCCGTGGACGACGGGGTACTTGCGTCTGCGGGGTCCTCCGAAGCATCCGACGCAGTGTCGGCGCTCGCGTCGCTCGCGGCGTCGCGTCCACCATCATCGCGCGGTGGTACCGAAGACGGCTCTGAGCTACAGGCCGCGACCAGACTGAACGAGAGAAGTTTCGAAGACCAGCGCATGGTGCGGGCCGAGTCTAGGGCTGGAGGTCCGAGGCTTCCACGCGTGCGTGATAGGTGGTGCCCTGAAGGGCCGCCTTTTCCAGGGGGCTCGGTGTGGTCGCTTACCCGCTCGCGGCAAAGAGCGTGAGCCTCTACGCCGTCGAACCTGAACCGACCGCCAGTCCCAGCTGGCAGCGCGGGCATCGAGCTCTACTCATGGACACCACGTCGCGCCCGGCGCTCACGGCGGAAAGCCTCGTTGCGCGCGGCCACAAACCTCCTCAAGCTCGTTATGCTGCCATGCCAGAGATCCAGCACGAGCTCAAGGTCAGCGCTCCGCGCGCCAAGGTGATCACGGCGCTCACCGATCGCGGCGCTCTCGAGCGCTGGCACGGTGCGATCGTGAGCGGCGGCCCCCAGGAGTGGCGGCTGGCGTATCCGCAGGGGCCCGTGTTCCGCTGGCGGGTCTTGGAGGCCAGCGCGGAGCGCGTGTGCTGGCGCTGCGTGGAGGGCCCAGGCGACTCGGTGGGGACCCAAGTTTCGTTCGTGCTCTCTACGGCGGATCAGGACCGCACGCTGATCGAATTCGAGCACGCGGGCTGGCTCGCCAACGCCGCCAAGTTTCGCAAATGCAACACGCTCTGGGCGCTCCTGCTGTTGCGGTTGCAGCGAGAGGCCGAGAGCGCCAGCTGAACCAGGTGTCCCCGGTTGAGGCCGGGCTCGACGAGGAGTTGTCGTATGACCCTCTCGCGGCGTCGTCAGATGAGCATGAGCGAGTTCGTGGCCGGTATGGAAGCCGCAGGTCTGCTCGTACGGATCAAGGAAGAGCGGCGTGTGGACCAGCTTCCGCAAGTCATGGAGGCGCATCCGACCAAGGCAGTGCTAGTCGAGAAGGTGAAGGACTGCGAGTTCTCGTTCCTGGCCAACGCCTATGCCACCCACGAGCAGTTTGCCTGGGCGCTGGAATGCGAACGCAACCAAATCGGTGACCGAATCGCCGAGCTCGCCCGAGGAAGGGTGGAGCCCGAGGTCGTAGCGTCGGCTCCGTGCAAGCAGGTCATCCTCAAAGGCGACGACGTGGACCTCACTCGCTTGCCCTTGTTCTTGCACCATGATCGCGACGGGCACGCATACACCAACGACAACCTGGTGATCACGCGCGATCCCGACACACGCATCATCGACTGGGGTGTCTACCGCTCGATGTTCCGCACCAAGAGCGAGAAAAATTTCGACATGACCTGCACCAGCCATCGCGGGCGCCTGAACGGTCTCAAATACCAGGCGCGCGGACAAAACATGCCGGTCGCGATCGTCCTCGGTGGGCCGACGCTCGACAAGCTGGCGTGTTTGGCAGGCGTGCCTCCGGAGACCTCGGACTTCGACGTGTTGGGGAGCTTCTACGGGCACGCGGCCAAGCTCGTGAAGTGCGAAACCAATGACCTGCTGGTGCCGGCCAACGCAGAGATCGTGCTGGAGGGTGAAGTGATTACCAGCGAAGGCTGGGTACACGACGAGGGACCCTACGGTGAATTCACGGGTATGTACGGTGGCGGGCTCAAGCACAATCCACGGGTCGTCATCCATTGCATGACCTATCGCAAGCACGCCATCTACCAGAACGCCACCATCGGCGGAGCCCACCCTGGCTACACCGACAACATGATCCAGCTGCCGGCCATCGAGAGCGATCTGTTCGCTGCGCTGCAGCTCGGGGGCATCAAGGTGCTCGACGTGCGTTGCCCGGCAGCGGGCCTCTCCAACATCGCGTACGCGCGCATCGAGCCGCAGGGCGGTGGCGATGCGAAGCAGGCCCTCTCGATCATGCTGACATGCTCCAAGCAAGGCTTGCCAAAGATCGCGATGGTGTTCGACGACGACGTGGACATCTGGAACGACGACCGGATCCAGCAGTGCATGGCATTCCGTTACATGCCCGACCGGGACACGCTGATCATTCCGCAGTGCAACTCCATGTCGACCGATCCCAAGATCGAGGACGTTGACGCTCCGTTCTATGCGTCGAAGATCGGCATGGATTGCACGATTCCGCTGGTTGGAAAGTTCAATCGCAGTGCCTTCGACTGGTCGTCGGCCTGTGACCTGGGAGAGCCTCCTGCCAAGGTCCGCCCGATGAGCGAGGACGAGATTCTCGCCGACATGGGCGCCTTCATCCGTGCAGCGCCGCGCTCGTGGAAAGAAATCGTGCAGCGCTATCACGGGCAGCACTACCCGGCGATCTATCGTGCCTTCGGTCGCCTTCGCCACGAGCTTGGACGTGCAGACGACGCGCCATGGTATCGCTACACCTTCTCGGACCGAGACTTCGCCTACGAAGCGCGTGTGTCGAGCCACGCCAATTTCGATCCCCGCCATCGTTAGCGAAGTCACACGGGCGCGCCTCGCAGGCGCTGTCGCGCGCGCCACGCTCGGGACGGGCGGCTCTGCTGTGAAACGTCATGTTCTGCGTGCGAACCGCTGCAGCTCTCGCGATGCCCTCGATCGGTCGAAGGACGTGGCGGCCCCCGAGCTCGGTTGCGTCATGTGCTCTTCGGCGAAAAGCGAGGGGCCTCTCAATGTTTGCCTTGCTCGCGCGCTCGCATGACATCGTCGGGGGCACGAACCCGCGAATTGCTCGCTGATGCAGCGCGTAGGACAACGGCGTACGTTCGCGCGAAACACGGAATTTTGCTCCACCCGAGCGGTCTCCGTGAGCAGGCGTCCATGCGGCGTGTCGTGACAAAAAACGACCCGGCCGCGATTCGTCCATGCCATCATCGCCGTCCAAGCCCGGGGGGGCGTGGTGCCGGTTCCGTCAGTCGGAGTCGTGCGCACGGTCGCGCTGCAGCGCGCCTCACCACCATCGTTGCGAGCGCATGTCCACGGAACCGACGTCAGAGCTGCCAGAAGATCTCGAGTCGCTGATCTCGTCTGCGGACTTTCCAGTGGTCGTGTTCGACGCCGATTGTCGCTACACCTTCGTCAACGCCGCGGGTGCGCGCGTGAGCCGCATGTCGTGCGACGAGCACCTGGGGCGCAGCATAGAGGACGTCGCGCCGGACGTGGCCAAGTTCACACGCGAGGTGGTGAACAAGGTGCTGGCCGGCGGGCGCATGGAGACCGTGGCCATGGAGCACGGGAACTCCACCGGCTTCGTCGTCTCATACTTCCCCTTTCGATCGCGGATCGATGACGCCCCGCGCGTGGGCGTCGTCTGCCTGCCGTCACGGGTGCTCGAGGACACTCCCAGCGACACCTGGCGCGCCAAGCTGGCCTTCGAATCACTCGTTGCGCGCACGGCTTCGGGACTCTTCCGGGCAAGCAGCGAGGAGTTCCACGATCAGCTCGCCGCGTCGCTGCGCGAGATCTGTGATTCTCAGCTTTTTCCAGGGGCGTTGGTGCTGCGCTTCGGGCGTGAGTTCCCCGCGACCAGCGTGACGCACTCGTGGTTCCGTGAGGTCCCGCCGGTCGACCTGGTGGAGCGCATCGCGCGCGCGCTCGACGCCAGGCTCGGGCAGCTATCGACGGCGCCCGGTGCGTCGCACTACGTCTCCGTGGGCGAGCTGCCGACCACGCTCGGTGGCCTTCGAGAGGGCTCCTGTCTGCCTGCCGGTGTGGCCGGGGTGTCACTCTTTCCATTCGCCTTCGACGGTGAGCCTGCCGGCGCCGTGATGTTCTTGGTCTCGGCGCCCTTCAGCGATGCGGACCATTCCTTGCGCCGCCTGCGCACCTTGAGCGATCTGCTGGCGAGCGCGATCCTGCGCGATCAAAAGCAGCGCGCCCTGGCCCTCAGCCTCGAGCGGACGTCGCGGCAGACCCAGGTGGTCACCATCGAGCGGGACTACCTGCGCGAAGAGATGGAGCGTGCGCTCGGGGACACCACGATCATCCACCGCAGTCCGGGCATGCGCCGCGTGCTGGAGCTGGCGCGCACCGTGGCCAGCACGCCCGCGACCGTGCTCATCCGAGGAGAGTCGGGGGTGGGCAAGGAGCTGGTGGCGCGCTTCATCCACCAGATGAGCCCGCGGCAGGACGCTGCATTGGTCAAGGTGAACTGCGCGTCCATTCCGCGGGAGCTGTTCGAGAGCGAGTTCTTCGGGCACACGCGAGGCGCATTCACTGGAGCCCTGCGGGACCGCGTCGGGCGCTTCGAGTTGGCCCACGGGGGCACGATTTTTCTCGATGAGATCGGCGAGATTCCCGCGGCGGAGCAGGCCAAGCTGCTGCGCGTAATTCAGGAGGGGGAGTTCGAGCGCGTGGGGGAGGACCGCACGCGCAGGGTGGACGTGCGCATCGTGGCGGCCACCAACCGTCGGCTCGAGCTGGATGTGGAAGAGGGCCGCTTTCGCCGGGACCTCTACTTCCGTCTCAACGTGTTCCCCATCGAGGTGCCGCCGCTGCGCGAGCGCATCGAGGACGTGGTGCCGCTGGCAGAGTACTTCGTAGCCAGCTACGCGATGCGCTTTGCGCGCAGGGGGCTCGTATTGAGCACGGCGGACCGGGAGCGGCTGACCTCCTATCACTGGCCGGGCAACGTGCGCGAGCTGGCCAACGTCATGGAGCGCTCGGTCATCCTGTCCACGGACGATCGCCTCCAAGTGCTGATTCCACAGGCCCATCCCGCGCCTTCGCTGCCGCCCGCCAGCATGGCAGAGACGCCCGAGAGCGCCGTCGTGCGACCCACGACCATCGCGTCGCTACGCGAACTCGAGATCGAGATGATCCGAGCTGCGCTGGAGGAGAGCGCTGGGCGTGTCTCCGGTAAGGACGGCGCGGCCGAGCGACTCGGACTGAGTCCGTCCACGCTGCGCGACCGCATCAAGGCGCTCGGGCTCCGCTAGCGGCGCCGCGGGCTGCTCGCGGAATCCCGCGCGGGCAGACGGAGTTCCGTGCCCCAAGGTGCCGACGGATCGGCATTTTTGCGGGAGTTTCGCGGCATCGTGCTTGGCACGCCTCCTGCTCAGCTCTCCTGGGGCGCTGACACGACCATGTCGGCGGCAGGGGGAACAAGGGATGGATCAACACGCGATCCCAGTGATCGAACTTTGGGGACGTCTGATCGTCGCGTTGCAAGGTGACGTGGGCGACACGCAGATGGAGCGACTGCGAGAGGAGGTCCTACAGCGCGTGCGCGAGCGCGGCGCCCAGGGCTTGGTGATCGACGCATCCGGCATGTGGATGGTGGACAGCCACCTGTGCGCGATGCTGGGGCGCATCGTCTCCTCGGCGCGCCTGATGGGCGTGCGCGCGGTGCTGTCCGGCCTATCACCGCAGGTCGTTCTCACGCTGGGGGAGATGGGCATCGACCTAGAGGGCATCAGCACCGCCCTCACCCTCGAAGAAGCTTTGGAATCGCTTGGGGTTGCCGCTCTGCGCGATGACCAGACGCACAGCACGCAGACGCTCGCCGAGCAATGGATCGAACTAACTGGAGCCGACCGATGAGTGATGGGATTTTGACTGCCAACGATACCCTCGACCCCAAGAGCATGACCGCGATGCTGGGCGTCCTGTTCGACGACAACCCCGACGGGATCGTGATCGCGGACACCTCCGGTCGCATCACCTGCAATCCGGTGGCCATTGCGGCTATTGGCGCCCCCGACCCGGACGTCTCGCCCGAAGAATGGAGCGAGCGCTACGGCCTGTTTCACGAGGACCAGCAGACGCGCTTCCCTCCGAACGCCGATCCACTCGCGCTCGCCATGCAGGGGCAGGTCGTGTCGGACGTGATCATGTTCAGCCGCAACCCGAACAAGCCGGAGGGCATCTTCGTCAGTGTGAGCGCGCGCCCGCTGGCCAACGGTGGTGCCATCGCGGTGTTTCGCGACGTCACCGAGAGGCGCCGCATGGCGGACGACCTGGCTCAGCGCAACGCGGAGCTGGCACTGCGCGAGCAGGAGAATCGGGAGCTCATCGCGCGTCTGCGTGTGGCGGTGGACGAACTCTCGACCCCGGTGCTGGAGATCTGGAACGACGTGCTCGCGCTGCCGGTAGTCGGCATCGTGGACACCCAGCGCAGCGCACGCATGACCGAGCGCCTGTTGGCGGAGGTCGTGCGTACTCGCTGTCGCTCGGTCATCGTGGACCTCACGGGCGTCGAGCTGATCGACACCAGCACCGCGGACCGCTTCATCAAGCTGGCTCGTTCGGTCCAGCTCTTGGGTTCACGCTGTCTGGTCACCGGCATTCAGCCGGCCGTGGCGCAGACCCTGGTCGAGCTGGGCGTGGAATTCAGCGCCCTCGAGACCCACCGGAACCTCAAGAGCGCGCTCGAGGCCAGCATCCGCCGCGACGTGGCGGAGCGTCGTGCGCACCAGGAGAGGTAAGCCGTGTTGGGCCAAGAGGACACCGCGCCATTGATGCTGCTGCTCGGGAAGAGCGCCTCCGACCGCTTCGGATGCGCCTCGTCGGTCAAGCTCTTCGCGCGACGGGTGGGACTCTCGCCGAAGCGAGCGGAGGAGCTCGCGATCGTCGCCTCCGAGCTGGCCTCGAACGTGATCCGTCACGCCGACTCGGGTGCGCTGGAGCTGCGCCTGGAGTCGCAGCCACGTCCGCATGTCTTGCTGGTCTGTCGCGATCGGGGCCCCGGCATCGTCAACCCCGATGAAGCGCGTCGGGACGGCTTCTCGCGTGGGCAGATGCTGGCGCCCGACGCGCGCCGTGAGGGGCTCGGTAAGGGGCTGGGCGCGGTGGAGCGTCTGGTCGACGAGCTCAGGATCGAGTCGGTGGTGGGCTGTGGAACCACGGTCATCGTACGGAAGTGGATGCCATGAACCTCGCAGACAGCTTGCGCCAGGCGCTGCGTGGGAACCTGAGCGCCATCTCCATCGAGTCGTTGATTCAGCGCCATGTCAGCGCCCCTGCGGCCACCGTGGCGGACCTACCCAAGAGCACGCGGGAAGAGTTGGCGGAGCGCGTCGCGAGCAGCGTGCGCCTGTTCAGCGCCAGTGAACCAGGGCTGCTGCGTACGCGCATCCGGGTGGCACTGGGCCTCGACGAGGGGTTCCAGGACAGCGGGGCCGCGGGCGGGCTGCGGTCCCAGGTCGTTTCGGTCCGAGGTGAGCTCGACGTGAGCGTGGCGCGCAACGAAGCCCGCAGCCTGACGCTGGCACAGGGAGGCAGCGGGATGTTGGCGGTCAAGGTCGCGACCGCCGTCTCGGAGCTCGCGCGCAACATCGTGCTCTATGCGGGCACGGGTTCGGTGGCGATCGAGGTGCAGACGGAAGCTGCGGGCTTGGTGGTCCGGATTGTCGCGCGCGACGACGGACCTGGCATCGCGCCCAGCCAGCTCGAGGCCATGTTTGCCGGGTCCTACCGCTCACGCAGTGGGCTTGGCAAAGGGCTGTTGGGCGTGAAGCGCGTGGCCAGTGACTTCAAAATCAACACCGCGCTCGGAAAGGGCACCATCGTGCACGCGGTGTTTCGAGGTAACTCGTGATCAGCGCGATCGGTAGAGCTCGAGCTTATCCGGGTGAGCCGCGCTCGGGCGACGCGGTGTTGATCGAGGAGGTCCAAGGCAGGGTGTTGCTCGCGCTGGTCGACGCGCTCGGTCATGGACCCGTGGCAGCGTCGGCTGCCGATCTGGCAGTGGCGACCATTCGAGAGCACCGCAACGAGCGCCCAGCGCGCATCCTGCAGGCCTGTCACGAGCGTTTGCTGCGCGGGCGCGGTGCTGCGATCTCCGTGATCACGTTCGATGCGAGCGGCCACGGCGTCTTCGCGGGTGTGGGCAACGTGAGCGCCCGCGTCTATCCGGAGTCGCGCCACAATCCAGTGCTATTGCCGGGGTCGGGCGTCATCGGATATCGGCATCGTACCCTGCGTGAGGTGGAGTTCCGCCTCGCTGGCGACAGCGTCGGCCTGCTCTACAGTGACGGCATCAGCTCCCGCGTCGACCCCATCGATCGCTCCCGGCTCACCCTCGCAGAAGCCTCCAAGCAGCTGCTCGCCGACTTCGGCAAACCAACCGACGATGCCAGCCTGATCCTGTTCGCCCATCGAGGGAGTCCTCGCTTCGCACCCGAGCACGAGGCCGCCGTGCGCTGACCAAGTCAACGCACAGTTCCCGTGCCAGCCCTTGCGAAGCAAGGCGCGCCTGTGCCCGTGCCCGCCGAGGCCCGGCGTGCAGCGCCGGCCCGCTCCCCTCACGTCTCCTCATACACATGCCCATGCAGGTCCGGCGGGTCCTCGCGCAAGACCTGCAGCGCCCGCCGTGTCTTCGGTGCACTCTGGACAGTCTGCTCGCCGCGCGCGCGTTCGAGCTCGCCCTGGCGCAGTCGTCCGCGATGCAGCACTCGCGTTACGCCAGGGATGTTGAGCAGCGGTGGCGCGACCAGGGTCTCCAGCGAGAGCATGGAGCAGGGACAGTTGGCGCAGCTGCCCACGAAGCGCACGCTCACCTCGCCCGTGCTCTCGTCGAAGCCCACCAGATTGATGCGACCCCCGTCGTTGTCGAGCACCGGGCCGATGAAGGAGTCGATGACCTCGCGTACTTTGGCCTGAGCGCTGGTCGTGCTGTCGGTGATCACGCTGGAAAACGAGCGGAAGCGGGCCTCGCCGCAGTCGCCGACCTCGATCCCGAGCTGCCGCGATTGCAGCCGCTCGATCAGGTCCGAGTCGGCTTGCGCGTCGAGCATCTCGAGCCCCACCAGCCCTTGCACCAACGCCGGCGAGAGGTTCGCGTGCAGCAGGAAGTCCCGATAGTCACGCGCGGCCGCCGGTACGAAGGAGAGCTTTTGCGTGAACTCTCGCCAGGGCAGCGCCACCGGGCCTGCCAGCCGAAAGTTGCCTGCGTCCACGCGCACGAACTGGGCCACCAGCTCGGCCAGTCGGTCGAAGAAGCGCCGGTGCTCCGCCTTGCTCGCGCTGCGCTTCTTCACGATCACCTTGGATCGCAGCGCGATCAGCTCCTTGTCCTTGGGCAGGACCCCGGTCACTACGTCGACCTTGACCGCGAGGTTGCGGCGGCGATCGACGACGATCACCGCGTTGGTACCGGTGGCCCGCGAATGCACCAGGCGCGCCGCGTCGAGGTCGGCAGGCGTGATCCCCATGAAGTACGCGGGGACGTCGCCCGCGCACGGGATCGCGATGCCCGAAATCAGCGCGAGATCCTCACGCGGCACGGGTCGACCGCGGCCGAACAGGGCCTCGATGCCGGCCTTGATCGCCACGAACAGCTGAACCGCTACGACCTCTTCCTTGAGCTCGAGCACCGCGCTCTTGTGGGCCAGCAGCAGGTTGGCCTCCTCCACGCGTTCGTCGGCGCCGAGCATCGGCACACCGCCAACGAGGTCCGACAGCAAGGTCAGGAGCGCGTTGTCGTACTCGATGCGTCGCAGGAGCGGCAGCAACACGTACAGGAGACGCTCCCTCGCATCGGCGGGCAGGGTGGCCAGCAGCAGCGCCCCTCGAGCTCGGTAGGCGGCGTCGTTCATGTAACGCTGCACGAAGGTGGCCATGGCCCCCACGGCCTCGGCGCGTGCACATTCTTGCTCGCCCCGGGGCTTGCGGAGCTCCTCCCAGGGCAGCCAGTCCGGCGCACCGGGCTCGCCGCGGGCCGCGCGTTCCATGGCCTGTTCGTCCGGATAGACGGCACGATAGTGGGCGTAGAGGCGCTCCACGCTCTGGAGCAGCGCAGCACGCTCGGGTTCCTGCCACAGGGCCGCCTCGAGCTTTCCGAGCTTCTCGAGCCGCACCGGGGTGCGCTTGATCAGGCTCTGGTTGGTGAAGCGATCACTGTCGAGATAGTCCGTCAAGCGGTTGGTCTCGCCCGCCACGAAGTCGAGGAAGGGGAACTCCACGGGCGCGTTCTCGTTCAGCGAGACGGTGCCGATGACCACGCCGTGCTGGCTCGACATCCGCACTGCGTCGCCCTCGGCGAGCCCTTCGCGCGCGGCGTAGCTCGGGTGGATCTGGATCGCGTAGGACTCGTCGTGGCGGCCCGCGATGGCCATGCTCTTGATGCCCGAGTTGTAGCGGCGAACGTAGAGCTTGGCGTCCTTGCCCGGTCGGCCACGCCCCGTGATCAAGCTGCGCAGCTGCTCGTCGCCGCGCGCCACCAGGTTCGCGAGCAGCTCCTCCGGTGGACGCACCAGCCGCGCCTGCCTGCGTTCGTGCTGCCGCAGACCCGGAAACACGTTGCCCTCGCTGCGCGCGTGCGCGTAGCGACCGTCGCCCTGCCACTGCACGCCCAAGCCTGCCCGCTGCTTGAGCAGCGCATGGGAGATCGGGGTGCCGTGCTCGTCTTCGAGGCGATTGTAGACGTCGAGCGCCCGCGAGGTCGACACCACGTGATCGAACACGTCGGAGGCACGGACGCTGCCGTCGGCTTGCAGGTAGCGCCCGAACGCGCGCGTGATCACGTCGGGGTCGAGGTCGTTCAACGCCGCCGTGTCGGTGTCGCGCAGGCGAGCCGCGATGGTCAGGGCGAGTCGCGCCAGGATCTGCTCGTCGGACCAGGCCAGGGCAGGAGGCTCGCTGATGCCCTGCTGGAGCTGCAACGTGCGGTCGCCGCGTTGAATCACGCCGGTCCGCTCGGTGTAGGTGAGGGCGGGCAAGATCACGTCGGCGTGGTCGAGCGCACCCTCCGGCAGGAACGAGTCGATCACGATGTTGTAGGCGCGCCCCAGGCGGCGCTTCCACTGGCCGAGACGCGGCATATTGCGCGTCATCTGGGTGCCCAGGAACAGGAAGCAGTACAGGTGGTCGTCCTCGGACATGCGCGCCACCGGGGTCCCCTCGGTGCGCGGAATATTGTGCTCCGGGATGTCGAGCAGCTCCGCGAGCTCCCTGCGGTGCGCCGGGTTGGCCGGGTCGAGGTTGAACACCAGCTTGCGTGAGTTCATCCCCAGCATGAGCTCACTGGTGGCGTTCGACTGGCCGGCGATGCGCATGGAGCCGGCGCCTCGCCGGCCGACGTTGCCGGTCAAGAGCAGCAGGTTCAAGTTGGTGGAGAAGCCGTAGGAGCCGGTGCTCTGGTTGATGCCCATGCTCGACACGAAGGCGGGCTTGGGGCGCTCTCCCGCCTCGTTCGGACGCGCGATCAGGCGAGCGTAGGCGCGGATGGTCGCCGCAAGCTCACTCACGTCCTGCCCCTCGAGCGCGATGCGGCGCGCCACCGTATCCACCGCGAAGCGTGGCTCCAGGCACATGGCCTCGAAGGCCGCGCGACTGGCGGGATCCACCGCGCGCTCGAGGTAGGCGCGGTCCTCCCAGCCCTGCATCAGGATCTCGTGGGCCACGGCCATGTTGAAGAGCACGTCGCCGCCCTGTTCGAAGCGAATGTGCAGCGTGCGTGGATCACTCGCTTGCAGGTCCACCACGGTGTGGGAGCGAACCGGATCGATCACGACCTTGACGGCCGCCTCGTTGCGCTTGGCCTTGGCGAAGGCCTGCGGAAAGGTCACGAGCGGGTTCGTGCCGTGCATCACGATCACGTCGGCCAGCGCCAGCTCCTCGAACTCGTGCCAGGTGAAGGAAGCTTCGTTGCCGAAGTTCAAGGTATGGCCCGCACCCGCGCTAGCCAGGCAGTGCTCGGAGTTGGCTCCCAGCGTCGAGATCTGGAAGACCAGCTTGTAGAGGCACTCCATCCAGATGGCTTCGACGGTCTGTTGTCCGTTGCCGTACATGGCGATGCCAGTCGGCCCGATCCACTCGCGAATGTGCAGGAACAGCCAGGCCGCGCGGTCGAGGGCGCGCTCCCAGGAGACCACCTCCATCTTGCCATCGTGCCCGCGGATCATCGGGGCTCGGATGCGGTCGTCCGCGATGCCGTGCTTCTCCAGCCGGCGTCGGCGCTGCAGGTCGCCGCCGGTCTCCAGAGACGTCAAACCCTTCACGCACAGGCCCAGGTCGCTGAGCGGCACCAAGCGTTCCTTCGAGCCCTCATCCCGCTGCACGGTGAAGGAGCAGCCCACGCCGCAGTAGCTGCATACGGATGCGCGCGACGTGAGCTCGGCGTGCCGCTGCTGGGCCTCGACATCGGTCCGTAGTTCTGCACTCTCGGCGAAGCGGCGAAGAAAGTCGGCGGGCTCCTCACGGGCGGCCATGAACTCATCCTCCTAAGAAACCAGACGAAGAAAGGTCTGACTGTCACCGCTATCACCGCGCGCCGAGGCTGCGCAGTATCCGGCTGCGACAACAAGCCTGACCGAAGGGACACTCGGCGCAGATTGCGTCTTCGCAGGCGTGAGGAAGGCGCTAGCGTCACGTCGATGCGTCTGTCGTTGATTTGCTCGATGTTCTTGTTCGTTGCCTGCGGCGACTCCTCGGATACCGAACGAACCTCCGGAGGTGACCCGCCTGACCATGCTGCCGATGCAGGCCACGCTGCGGGCGAACACGGCGACGCGGGCTTCGACGAAACCGCTGGCGCGGAGCTCGGTGCGGCCTGCGATCCGGAGCATGCAAGCTCCTGCGGCGGGGACGACAACAAGTGCCTCACGGAGCTCGCGGTGCTCGACACCCGGGTCGAGTTCCGCGGCGGCTACTGCTCGGCAGGCTGTGACACCTCCGCGGAATGCGGCGCCGATGGGGCCTGTCCGGTCGGCGAGACGCGCGCCGAGCTCGCGGGCACGCCCATGGCAGCGTTGTTCGATACGCTGCCTTCCAATTGCCTACGCGCCTGTGAGTCGGCCGCGGAATGTCGCACCGAGGAGGGCTACGACTGCAAGCCCATGACGGCGGCCATGCCCGAGCAGCTGCGCGCCATCGTGGGCACGCTGCTCGCCGACAAGCCCATCACGAAGCGCACGCTCTGCGTCCCCATCCAGCCCGCGAAGTGATGCGTGCTGTGAACTCGCTACGTCGAACCGTTGCGCGTCCGGACAATCTGTTCGATCTCCGGCGGCAGCTCCACGTTGCTGACGTCCAGGAAGTTGCGCACTCGTGAATCGGGGCTGGCCAGGAACTCGTCTCGCTCTGCGCTCGCCACGATCTTGCCGTCTTGCAGCAGGCTGATGTGGTGGGCCAGGTCGATCACGGACTTCATGTCGTGGCTGATCATGATGACGGTGACCCCCGTGCGCTCGCGGGTGCTCACGATGGAGATCGTCCACGGTGCGCGACGTGATGGGGTCGAGTCCGCGCGTGGGCTCGTCGTAGATCAACAAGCCGGGGTTCGTCACCATGGCGCGCGCCACGGCCACGCGCTTGCGCATACCGCCCGAGAGCTCGGAAGGCAGCTTGTGCCTGGCATGGATCACGCCGAGCGCCTCGAGTTGCTCATCCACGCGTGCGGCGATCTCGGCGCGCGAGAGCGAGAAGTGTTCTCGCAGCGGGAAGGCCACGTTGTCGAACACGTCGAAGGAGTCGAACAGGGCGGCGTCCTGGAACACCATGCCCATCTTGATCCGCACCTTGGCGAGGGCGGTTTCCTTGAGCGTCAAGATATCCTGGCCGTCGATCTCGATGCGCCCGGCGTCCGGCCGCTCGAGCATCAGAAGCTGACGCAGGAGCACGGTCTTGCCGGAGCCGCTGACGCCGACCAGTACGTGGGTCGATCCGCGCATCACGTCGAAGGTGACGCCCCGCAGGACCGCGTGCTTGTCGTAGCTCTTCTGAACGTCGACCACGCGAATGTGCACGTCCCCTGGGGGGGCGCTCGCGGGCTGGGGCGGGGCGGAGGCGGGCATGGAACTAGGCCGTGCATGTAGCACGCGGCCCCGACCCCTCGCGCGCCCGCTGGGAGGACAGCGAACCTCGCGGAGGAGTGGGTCCGGTGCCCCCCGTTCAGGAAAAATCAGTAGCTCATGACCGCTTCCGGTGAGCTTCCATACTCGTGCGCCACGCCATCGGCTTTGCGACAGGCCTCGAAGAGCGCACGCCGCACGAGACCTGCGAGCACACGTTGTTCGAGGTAACCCTGCAAGACCTCGTGCCTTCGCTCCGGGAAGCGCGTGAGTAGCGGCAACGCCACGTCCTCCAGCATCCAGCGGCCGTGACGTCCGTCTTCGCGCAGGTGCAGCGACCAGTAGTCGTCATCGCCATTCGAGACCCCGAGGCGCCTGGCCGCTTGCGCGTAGGCCCAGTAAGCCGCGGGCGTGGCCAGCTCCGCGTAGGTGTAGGCTCCGCAGAAGCGCAGGTAGTGGCGCTTGTTCTCCGCCAGATAGAAGCCGTGGTTGATGGTGGCGAGAATCTCCCAGGGAGCCTCCTCGAAGTAAGCCTCGGGCCGACTGCTGAGCTCCTGCTCCTCCAGCATGCGGGCGAAGTAGCTCGAGTGCTTCTTGGCGAGCCGTCCGGCGCCGTACTCTTCGACGAAGATGCGTGCCAGCGCCGCCTGCACGCCGTTGGGGGCGCCGCCGATGGCCCGCGCAAGCTGGCTGGCTTCCACGAGACCGGCGAGCGATCCGATTTCGAGCAGTCGTCGATATCCGCCGAGCTGCAAATCGTCGGCGAAATAGCGATCCATCGGCGACCCCGCCGCTGCACTGTCGCGCTCTGCCCAGAGGCGCAGGCTGGCCGCTGCATCCCGCGTGTCGACTTCGCCCGGTGTACCCCGCCGCGCGAGCCAGTTTGCCCAGTGAGACTCGAGCGTCATCCGCAGCTCGGCCAAGACCAGGGACTCCTCGTTGGCATAGCGGTTCGGGTCGTCGCCCCAGTAGAGCCGCAGGCGATTGAGCTCGTAGAGGCAGCGTTGCGCCTCCAGCCGACAGCGCTCGCGCTCTCCAGGATCACTCCAGGCCCGCCGTGACAGCTGGTGAAACCGCGCGACGAGCGCCGCGCGCTGGTTCGGTCGTTGCGCCATCTCTTCGTCGAGGTTGCGCGTGTGGATCAAGGCCCGGATGACCTGATGGGGACTCGTGGAGTCGAGCAGGGTGGGGACCATGGCGCTGCCAAAGCAACTAGTGATCCAGCCCCCGTTGCGCTCCGAAAAGTTCAGTCTCCGCAAACTTCTACGTTCTCGTTTTGCGCGGTGCCCCGTCGGGCCTCGATTCGTTCCGGATGTCCCTGCATCGCAGCGTGCGTATGTGCGAGGCAGAAATGCCTTCGTGCCCCAGGGCTCCTCGGCTCCCTGCGCCTCTAGGATGCGCCACGCCACCGGTCGCCTCATTTGAACTTGTCTTCGGGGAACACGACGCCCTCGAGGCAGTCCCCCAGGTTGCTGTTCACCGCTGCCCCAGGTTCCAGCGTGCCGCTCCATGTGCCCTTACCGCCTGGTGCCTCACCGAGCGTGAACACGGGCTTGGGCTCGCGCACCTCGTAGGTCCCCTGGACGAAGGACTGCGTCTGCGGATCAAAGGTCGCCGCGGCGGTTCCCTTGAAGAAGTAGTTCACGAAGTTCCCTGAGCCATCCTTGGTGGCGTAGTAGCCGCGCAGCTCCCCCGTTAGCTTGCCCGTGACGCAGTCGAGCTGACCGGTGAAGAGCGAGCGCGCGGGCTTGAAGTCGGGGGTGTCGTTGCCCTGCGCGACGAAGCATCCATTGCCGATGGTGTAGAACTCGCCTTCGCTGTTCTTCACGATGTCGAACTCCGTGTCGGCAGAGTCGGGCTTGCCCTCGAGGGGACCGATGACACCCGGCCACACGCTGTTGGCCGTCGACCAGTAGACGATCTCGTTGTGGCCTTTGTAGTGACCAGGCTTGCAGTACACGCCGTCCTCGGGAGTGGGATCGCAATCGGTGCAGGCGCCTCCGTCGACATCGCTCGTAGGGTCCGCATCGCCATCGCCATCGCCATCGCCATCGCCATCACCATCGCCATCGCCATCGCCAGGATCGCTCGAGGCCGGGTGACCGTCATCCACGGGCATGCCGCGGTTCGAACCGGGGTCGTCGCCGCAGCCGAGAAGCAGGAGGAGCACGAAGAAGGTAGAAGCTATGCGAGGCATGTGAATCCCTTTCGTCCAAGCCGCTCAGGGTGCGGGCTCGAAATGAACGTCGAAGCTGCCCATGCAGGCCATGCCCGCGCTGTCGGCATCGGCGAACCAGCTGCCGCGGATGTGCGGAGCGTTGGTGTCGTCCTCCGAGATCGTTCCTTGGAGGGCCGCTGTGAAGACGCCTACGGTCGGGAGCACGCCTGATAGGCCGTAATCACCGTCGGTGATCTCCGCGTGAAACTCGCCGCCTTCGCAGTCGAGACCCCCGCGCAACTGACCCGAGAAATCGGCGATCAGGAACTTGCCCTGGAGTTTGTCGCCCTCGGGATCGACCACCAGGTCGTCACACAGCTCCAGGCAACCGTCGTCGGTGGTTGCCGTACGCCCAGGCACGAGATCGAAGGCGAGCGCGCCGCCCGGCAGGGGCGCCTGGCAGGTGTAGGTCCCCACGTAGCGTCCAGCGCGGCAGACCTGGTCGTTGCTGCCTGCGTCCACGGATTCGAGCGGAGGTTCCTCGGCGGCGCGCGCGTGGTCGCCATCCTCGCCATTGCCCCGAGGTGCTTCGGCCTCCGCATCGGGGAGGGCCGGGCCCACGGCGGCGCGGACGGGGAGAGCGTCCGAGCACGCCGTGAGCGCGCCTGCCATGACCAGGGCCACGACGGGGAGTTGGGGTGAATGCGGTCGCATGTTCCTCGGGAAAAAAGCCAAAAGGGAGCGCGAATCGGATGCTTTGGAGTTAGCCTCGTCGGGGCCCCCGCCACAATCTGAGGGGCGTCCGTTTGGGGAGCGCTGAAGAGCGCTTCGGTCTCGGGTGAGTGGTCAACCGAGCCGCAGACGGGGACGCTAGGGGCACAGCAGTCAATGAAACGAACCGCCGCGAACCTCGAATGGCCTCGTATCCGCCTCGTGCCCGCGTTGCTCTGGTTGGGCTGGTTGATGAGCGGCACGCTGATTGCGGTCTTCACCGCGCTGCCAAGTCAGCCCGACGTGCGCAACGTGTACATGCTCTCCTATCTGGCTCACACCCTGGCGCTCTGGGCTTCGATTCCTCTCGTGCAGTTCGCGAGCGCCAACGGCCACAACATCGCCCTGCGCCGGCCCAGGTTCTGGCGCTGGTTCCCGCGCGTGATGCTGCTCAACGGCGCCTGCTTTTCGCTGTTCTTCCTGCTCAAGCTGACACTCGCCCGCGCGCTGCGAGCAGGCAGCGCCGCTCTGCTCGACGTGCCCGGCGCCACGCCCATCGGTTTCGTCGAGGAGCTGCTCTACGAGCTGCCCAAGGACATGGCGCACTTCACATGGTTGTTCGCCGCGTTCCTCGCCTTTCGCTTCTACACGCGGGAGCGACAGGAGGCCGAACGCGCAGCACGGCTCGAAGCGATGCTCGTGAAGTCGCGGCTCGAGGCCCTGAATGCCAGGCTCGATCCTCACTTCATCTACAACGCGCTGAACACCCTCAACTCCCTGATGCACTCGGACCTCGCGCGCACGGAGCAGCTGTTCGAGGACCTGGGCGCGCTGCTGCGCGCGGTGCTGTCCGAGGACCGACCCGTCTGGAGCTTGGCCGAGGAGCGCGCTCACACCCGGCGCTACGCGGACCTCGTGGAGGCCCGTTTCGGAGAGCGCGTGCGCGTGAAGTTCTCCCTGCCTCGGGAGCTCGACCGTGTGGCGCTGCCCCGCTTCTGCCTCCTCACCTTGGTGGAGAATGCGGTGAAGCACAATCAACACGAGCGTCGGCCGCTGCGCATCGACGTGTATGGCGAGCGCACCCCGCAGGGGCTCTCCCTCGCCGTGAGCGACGACGGCGTGGGCTTCTGCGTGCGGGGGAACGGGTCCGTGCGCGCCGGAGGCCTGGACAGACTCGGCGAGACCTTGCGTTTGCTCTACGGCGCCGACGCTACGCTGACGCGAGAGAGCGCTGATCCCCATGGAGCGCGCGTCACGCTGCGCTTGCCGGAGGCATCATGACCAGGCTGCGCGCGCTGATCGTGGACGATGAGAAGCCGGCCCGCGACAACCTGGCGCGCCTGCTCTCGCAGGACGTGCGCTTCGAGCTCGTGGGGCAGGCGGTCGACGGCGGAGACGCGCTGGTGCAGATCGAGCGCCTGGTGCCGGACCTGGTGTTGCTCGACATTCAGTTGCCGGGGCTGAATGGTTTCGAAGTGCTGCGGGCGTTGGGGGAACGCGACTTCGCCGTGGTGTTCTCCACGGCCCACGACGAGTATGCCCTGCGAGCCTTCGATGCCCATGCGGTGGACTATCTGCTCAAGCCCTATGCCGCGGAGCGCTTTCGGCGTGCGCTCGACAAGGCCGCAGCAGCCCTCGCCAGCAAGCAGCGTGCGAACCACGACGAGCTCATTCGCAGCGCGCTGGCCCACGCACGGCCCAAGCTGGCCTTCAAGGAGCGCGGCGGAAACTGGGTCAGCTTTGCGCCCGAGGAGGTGCTCTGGGTGGCGGCCTACAAGAAGCACACGCGCGTGGTGCTGCGACAGTGCGAGTACGTGGTGCGCGCCTCGCTACGTGAGCTGGAGCAGCGCCTCGACGAGGCCTTCGCGCGCACGCATCGCAGCGAGATCGTGAACCTCCGGGCGGTGCTGCGGGTGGAGCCATGGACGCACGGCGATGCCATCTTGGTGCTGGACGGCGGCGCCACCAGGGTGCTCACCAGGACCTATCGTAAGGATTTTTTGGCCGCTCTGGCAGGTCGGTGAAAAGACTTCACAAGCCAGCGAGGTCCAGAAGTTTCCTGGTGAAAGATTGGGTGCATCATGCGCGATGGCGATCTTGGCGCGGAGTCTCACGGCTCGAGCGTTACGGTAAAGTCGGAAGGGCAGGTGATCCCCACACTGGGAACCAACACCATTTTTCCTGTGATGGCCTGCGGAGGTCCCGCCATGTGCATCCCTGTGACCATGCCCGTGATCGTGTTCTTGGGGCCTGGCCACGGGCTCGGCTCGCCGACCTCACCATCGGTTACTTCCGCCTTGAACTGCCCGCTGCTGCAGTCCAGGCCTCCGCTCAAGTGCGCCGTGAAAACGAGCGGGCCGTACATGCCTTTCAACTCGGCGCTGGCGTCGCTGATCACCAGGTCGGCACAGAATTCCAGACCCACGCAGGTTCCCTCGGCCTCGGTCGCGCCGTCCTTGAGCACGAGGTCGAAGGCCAGCGGTCCTTCGCCGAACGCACCCAGCATGCTGCAGTTGTACGAGCCCTCGTAGTGGCCCGGAGCGCACTTCGGGTTCGGAGCGCGGGTACTCGCATCCGGGTAGGACTCGTGGACCTGATCGTCGTCATCGTCGGGATCGAGATCACCAGCCTCGGCCTCGCCGGCGTCCTCGTTGCCGTAGCCGGGTCGATCACCCTCGTTGTCTGCGCTCTTGGGTGGAACCGTCGAACATGCACAAGCCAGAGCCCAGACGGCGGACCAGAACAACATGGTTGAGACACGATGCATGGGGATCGACCTCATGTGGGGTTCGGAATGGGTTGCGGGGTCAGGTCGCTCGGGAAGGGCAGGTCGAAGCACGCCTGCGGTGTCGACGGGGCGGTCGCTTCCTCCGACAGTGCGCCGGTGAAGGATCCCTGCCCGCCAAAGCCTGTCCCCTTCTCGCGCAGGTCCCATTTGCCATCGACAAACGACCTGGTCTTTGGATCGTAGCGACCCGTCATCTTGCCTTTGGCGAAGTAGCGCGCCCAACCGCCGAAGGAATCCCAGTTCGAAGCGAGATACTCGAGACGCACCTCGAAATCGATGACCCCGGTCGTGCAGTCGACGGTTCCCAGCATCTCCAGCGTGTTGCCATAGGCGGTGTCGTCTTTTCCTCCCCACTTTTCCTCCCCAGGCGGTGGAGGGACGCAGGCTCCCTTGACCGAATAGAATTCGCCGTCGCCGTCGCGTACGAGCTCGAACGTCCACTCCGCGTCGATCGAACCAGTCATCCCGGGGGTTAACCCCCAGAGGCTCGAAGCCGAGGAACGATAGCTGCCCGTGGTTCTCCCTTTGTAGACCCCTGCGACGCAGAGGGCCTCGTCGCGCACCGCCGCTTCGCAGTCCTCACAATCGCCAAACTCACCTGAGCTGCATGTGCGCTTTCCGTACTCGGTGTCCGAGCAGCTGCACACCTCCTGCTCGCCATCGATGCACTCGGCGTTGCCGCTGTCATCGCTCGCGGCGTCCTCGTCTTGGTCGGGGGCTCCGGCGTCAGGTGGGTCTGAGGGCACTCCGTGACTCTCGGGTGAATCGCCGCATCCCGTCAGAATGCACAAGAGCAAGGGTATGGATAAGCGCTGCATCTGGGCCTCGCGTGTCGGCGGCCTAATTGCCAAGTATCTCTTGGTCGCACATGGGCCTCGATGAAGTCCATGCGCGGCCCGCCGGCTCGCACCGGCGATGAACCAGTTCGCACCAGTTTGTGTTCGGCACCGCGCGCCGAGAGGTGTAGATCCAATGGCAATGTCGCATTGGACCTGGCCGCGGATTCGCGCTCGCACGGCTTGGCTCAGCTGGCTGTCGCTGATGGCCTTTGCTCAGCTGGCGAGCGTGGCCCTGGACGCGGGGTTGAACGACGAGGCGCCGTCCTACCTCTGGCTGATGTTCTCGGCAGGCGCGACTGGGGCGTGGGCGGCGTTGCCCATCGTTCTGACGACCGTCCTAAACGCACCCGACCGCCGTCGCGCTGGGTGGGGACGCTACCTGGGCTTTCACGCGCTGGGTTGGGTGCCTTTCGCCGTCGTGAGCACGGCGTTGCCTGAGCTATTGCTCTACGCAGCTGTGGTGCTGTTGGACGCTCCTCTGAAGATGAGTCCTCTGTCCGTGACGGCGGGCGCGGCGTTGCAGAGCAACGTACCCCTCTATGCCAGTCTCGTGACGTTGCTGACCACCTACGAAGAGTGGTCGCACAACCGCGTCCTCGAACTCGAGTCCGCCCGCCTGCAACGCGAGATCGCCCAGGCAGAGCTCGAGGTGGTGCGCTCGCGACTCGATCCGGAACGGGCCTACGCTGCCCTGGTGGCGGCGCGCGATTGCCTCCCCGCTCATCCCGATCGCTGCGAGCTGCACATTCAGGAGCTCGGCGATGCATTGCGGATCTCGCTCTCGGATGCACGTCCCGACGAATCGACCCTCCCTGTAATTGCGTCACCGGCAAGGCCGCACGTGCCCGCGACTCCGGGGGCCGAGCGACCTCCGCTTCACGAGCCAGCGACACCGCAGCCTCCGCAACAGACCACGCTACGACTCGCTTGGCTCGCGATCGGTTGGCTGGTCGCGATGCTAATCGCAGCGGGCTCGCACGTCGCCTACCCTCAATTCGGCAAGCTCCACTATGTCGCAGCCACTGGGCGTGCCGTGGGCGCCTGGCTGGCGCTTCCGATCATCTCCAGGGCGGTCGCGTGGGCAGGTACGCCGCGCTTGCGCTCTGGCCGGTTCGTCGCTCGATACCTCATGGGGTTCGTTGGCTTCGCGCTGGTGTGGGCGCTCGTGGCTCCGCTCGTTCGCGAGGCCCTCGCATGGTTGACGGGGATCTCGTTGCCGCCTTCGAGCCTCGTCGGTAGCTTCCTGACCGAGCTCCAGCTCGTTGGGACCGTGCATCTTGCGCTGGCGGCGGGCTTCATGGCTGCGTCGGCCGGGCGGCTGCGACGTGAGACCGAGCTGCGGGCCGAGATGCTTCGCCGGGCGCTCGCGGAAAGCCAGCTGGGTGTCCTGGACGCGCACCTCGACCCCCACTTCTTGTTCAACGCCTTGAACACCCTTGGCGAGATGGCCTACGAGGATCCGCAGCGCGCGCGGATTTTGATCGACGCCTTGCGTGCACTTCTGCGCGACGCGCTCGCCTACGACGGACCACAGTGGACGGTCGCTCAGGAGGAGCTGCGTACACAGCAATTTGCCGACTTCGTCGTGGCGCGATTCGATGAGCGCGTGCGTGTGCTCTGGGCCGTGCCTTCCGAACTCGCACAGATCTCGATCCCACGTCTGAGTCTGCAGTCGCTGGTGGAGAACGCAGTCAAGCACAACCAACACCGGCTCGAACCCTTGACGATTCGCGTCGAGGGGCAGCGCGAGGGGAGTCATGCGCGCTTTCGTGTGAGTGATGATGGCGACGGGCTTCGTGCACCAGTCGAGTCAAAAGCGCGCAATCGCTCGCACGGTCCAACGCAGCGCCGCGGTGGACTATCGCGGCTGGTCGAGATGCTCTGGTTGCTGCACGGCGAAGAAGCGAGTCTCGAGGTGTCTGCAGCGCACGCCCAGGGCATGCTGGTGGAGCTGCGCGTACCTCTCGGGAGGCAAGTGTGACACTTCGTGTATTGATCGTGGACGACGAACGCCTCGCGCGGGTCAAGGTCGCGCGCTTCCTGGAGAGCGACGATAGGTTCCGCGTGGTGGGTGAAGCGTGCAACGGGGTGCAGGCGCTTGAACGGATCGAGGAACTCGAGCCCGATCTGGTGGTGCTGGACATCCAGATGCCCGGCCTCGACGGCTTCGAGGTGCTGGATGCATTCGGAGGGGAGGCGCCATTCACCGTGATCTTCTCGACTGCCTACGATCGCTACGCGCTGGACGCCTTCAACGCCCACGCCGTGGACTACCTGCTCAAGCCGTACGACCGGGAGCGGTTCAACCGCGCGCTACAGAAGGCCTTTGACCAGCGTACGGTCGCGGTTCGTCGGCACGCCGCCTTGGTTGAGGGCGCCCTCGGCGAGACCCGCTCCAAGCTCGTCGTCAAGGAGGTCGAGGGCCCGTGGCACGCCCTGCACTTGTCGCGGGTTCACCGGCTCTCGGCCGCGAACAAGTACGCGCGCGTGGTGGTGGACGGCCGCGAGATTCTCGTGCGTAGGCCGCTCAGCGAGCTTGCCAAGCTGCTCGACGACCGCTTCGTGCGTGTGCAACGAGGGGAAGTCGTGCGCATCGGGGCGGTGGTGCGGCTCGAACCACGAGGACACGGTGACGCCACGCTGCACTTGGTCGATGGTAGCCGGGTGTCGCTTTCCCGGACCTTTCGTCAAGGATTCGAGGCGCTTTGGAGGTCTGAAGACAAGCAGGGCCTGGCAGTCAAGCCATGAGGGGAGCGAGTGCTACCCGGAACCCTGCCCGGCGTGAGCGCCTGGTGATCGCCACCAACGGGGTCTACGCGCCGCCTTCGAGCTTCGTGATGGAGAAGGGGTACACGCCGTACTGACGCGCGGCTACTTGCTCTGCGCGCGCAGGGTCTTGAGCGCGCCGCCCCAGGCCAACACCTGGTCGAGCACCACGTTCACTTCCTGCTCGTGACGCGGGCTGGGGTTGAACTTGGAGAAGTGCTCGAAGTCCGTGTACACCGAGAGCATCACCTGGGCGCGTACGTCGGCCACCATCAGCTCGCCCATCACCAGGCGCAAGGACTCCACGGCACGCGCGCCGCCGGCGCTTCCGTAGCTCACGAACCCCGCGGCCTTGTTGTTCCACTCGGCGTACAGATAGTCGATGGCGTTCTTGAGCGCCGCCGACACGCCGTGGTTGTACTCGGGTGTGACGAACACGAACGCATCCAGGGAGCTGATCTTCGCCGCCCACGCCTTGGTGTGGGGCTTCGAGTACTGAGCCATCATTGGCGGCACCGGCTCGTCGAGCAGCGGCAAGTTGAAGGACGCGATGTCCACCAGCTCGTACTCGGCGTCCGTACGCTTCTTGGCGATGTTGTGGACCCATTCGGCGACCGCGATGTTGTTGCGCCCAGGACGCGTGCTCCCGGTCAAAACCCCGACTCTCAGCATCGTTTCTCTTCCTCCAGCTTTGGTCCCGGGAGAGGGTAACCTGCGGCGTTCCGTGTTCGCTATGGTGAGCTTCGTTCAGGTGTGCGCAACGCGTTCACGCGCGCGCGCCCGTGGGCGTGCGTTGGGCAGCTCGCTGTTGACAATGCCGGGTTCGAATCCTCACAATGAGCCCCAATCGAGGTTCCAGTAAGATGACCATGGCAATTAGTCGCCTGGGACGAGTGATGGTGGCCGTTCACGACGCCGCCCCTCCCACCGACGATGAATGGGCTCGCTGGGTAGCGCTGGTTGGTGAACCGAGCTCCCCCGAATTGCGTCTATTGGTTGAGACCACTGGCCAAGGTGGGCCGAATGCCAAGCAACGCAAGTTGCTCGCCGAGGCCACCCATGGGCTGGACGTGCGCTGTGCCATCCTCTCGGACTCCTTGGCAGTGCGCGGTGTTATCACGGCGCTCGCTTGGCTCGGGCTCGCCCAACGCGCCTTCGTGCCGGGCGATCATCGCGGCGCCGTCGACTACCTCGGCCTTTCCCCGAAGGAGTACGCCGAGCTCCTCGAGTGCTTGCCCAAGCTCCGCCGAATGTGTGGGTTCATGGAGCAGCGCGCGGCCCGCTGAGCGCGAATGTGGGCGGGGTGTCTGCCCTGCCAGCGCGGCGAGAATGATCTAGCGTGTCGACTCGCCGAGCGCGTCGGCGATGGCCGCGATCAGCTCCTCGGCCGTGAAGGGCTTACGCAGGACGGGATGTCCCAGCCCCGCGTGCACGGCTTCCTCGCTGTAGCCAGTGATGAACAGCACGCGCGGCTTCGAACCGTTGCCCGCCATGCGTGCTACCAACTCCGGCCCTCGCATGTGCGCCATGACGACGTCACAGATCACGAGGTCCAGCGCCGCTCCGCGTTCGCTCCAGACTTGCAGAGCGTCGTCGGGGCGACTGGCCACTCGCACCGTATGGCCGCGCCGCTCGAGGATGTGTCGGGTCACCTCGCCGATGCGACTCTCATCGTCGACCACGAGGAGCTCGAGCGGACGCAGGCTGCGCCCGCGCGGCCGAGTGAGCGCGCGCTGACCCTCCGTGTGCGCATTGTTGGCCTCGGCTGCCGGCAGCACGATGGTGAAGATGGTCCCACCCCCTGGGCGAGCGTCCACGCGCACCGTGCCGCCGTGTTGCTCCGCGGTTCCGAGCACAGTCGCAAGCCCCAGTCCCGTGCCGCCCACCTGCTTTCGCGTGGTGAAGAAGGGCTCGAAGATATGGGGACGCACCGCCTCGTCGATGCCGGGCCCCTGATCGCTGACGGAGAACTCCACGCGCAGCGCGCCTTCCGCGACGCGTGCTCGGGTCCCGAGCTGCACCACCCCGCCTCCCGGCATCGCGTCGCGGGCGTTGACCACGAGGTTGACCAACGCGCGCTCGAACTCGAGGGGATCGACTCGCACTTCCGGCAAATCGGGCGCCAGGTCGATCTCGAGTCGCACCTCGTCGCCCACCAAGCGTTGCATCAACGTGATGGTGGAGCGCACGAGAGCGTTCGGCGCCACTTGCTTGAGCGATAGCTGTGCCTTGCGACCGAAGGCCAACAACCGATGTGTGAGGCTCGCCGCAGAGCTGAGCGCCTGCAGCGAGTTCTCGACCTCCGAGCTAGCGCCGATGCGGTCACTCAGTAGGTCGAGGTTGGCGATGATCACGGTCAGCAGGTTGTTGAAGTCATGGGCGATGCCTCCCGCCAGTCTGCCCACGGCCTCCATCTTCTGCGCGTGGGCGAGCTCTTCGCGCATGCGCACCTGGTCGGTCACGTCGAGCATGGTGCCGCGTACCTCGCGCGTGCCGTCGAGACCCACCGCCGGAAAGCCCGTCAAGCGCACGTGGCGAATCTGCCCGTCGGGTCGCTGCAGTCGTCCATCGATTTCGCCGCCCTGCAAGTCGTCGAGGGCCTGTTCGTAGCGCGCCTGAAAGGCTGGCCTGTCCTCGGCCACCACGCGCTCGAGGAACAGCTCGGGCCGGGCCTCCACGTCTGGATCGATGCCCGCGATGCGACGAAACTCGCGCGACCACTCGATCTCTCCGTGGCTCGGATTCATACGCCAGCTGCCGAGCTGAGCAAACTGCTGGGCCTCTTCCAGCAGGGCAAGCGTGCGCAACAACTTGGCTTCGGTCTCGAGACTCTCGGTGCGGTCGAGCACGCCGCCGACCACCCTTCGCACGGTTCCCGCGGCGTCGTAGAGCATCGCGGTGGACGAGCGAGTATGGCGAATCGAGCCATCGGGCCGCACGACGCGGCAATCGTTGGGCGGCACCACGCCATCGCGTGCTTGACGCTCGGCCGCCTGGGCGCTCGCGCGGTCCTCGGGATGCACCGAGGCCATGAAGGTCTCCACCGAGGGCGTGACGCTGCCCGGCTCGAGCCCGAGGATCCGATACAGCTCGTCGGACCAGGTGACGCGGCCACTGGCGACGTCCCAGGTCCATGTGCCCAGGTGCGCCACACTCTCGGCATCGCGCAAGAGCTCTTCACGTTCGGCCAGCGAGACGCCGTCGGTGTCTTCGTGTCGGGCCGCCGCCCGCTGCAGCTCCGCCACCTTGAGGCGCAGCCCCACGACCTCTTGCTGCAGAGCGCGGAAATGCTCGCCCCTCGCTCCATCCCCCATTTCAGGAGCCTAACACAAAGGTGCTCGGCCCTGCCTCGACTCAGTCGGCGGGTCGATAGAGCATGAGCCCCGCGTAGCTGCACACCAGGGCAGTCGACTCGTCTGCCGACGAGCCCGCAGGCAACCAAACGCGACCGTTGCCCGTGACGTCCACCGCGCCGAGCGCACCGCCAGGGCTCTTGAACTGATAGCCGAGCGCGGCCTTCACCGGACCGCCGCTCTGGGGCTGATGCAGCACCGTCAACGCGTAGGCGTTTCCGATGATCTGCGCGCGTCCCGTGCCGTTCGTGATGGTCACGTCCGCCCGCGGTGTGTTGTCTTCCGCACACCAGCAGTGGAAGCTCGAGGTCACCTTGGCGAAGCCTGCCTTGCCCCTGGATTCGTACTCTGCCGTGCATTCTCCGTGCAGGGCATGGGCCGCTGCCTTGAGCTCGAAGCGATAAGCGCTCTTGCGCGCGAGGCGCTGGAAGCCGCCTGCGTTCTGCTGCGAGCTCTGGTCGAAGTCACGATCGATTCCAGTGACCAGATAGTCGCCGACGTGAATATCCTTCTCCCGGAAGCTCGTGCGGAAGCCGGACGAGTAGCCTTGCACGGGGAGCTCGCGCGCATCCTTGACGGCGATCGGGGCCCTGAGCACGTGCTTCGTGCAGCCGCCGCCGAGCAGGGCGAGCGACAATGCGGTGGGGGCGATCCAGGGCTTCATGGGCGTACTTCTCCTCGCACAGCGGCCGCACGGACGACACCCGCGCGACGCCCCAAGCATGCGTCGAGCCCGTGAAAATGCATCCGTTCGTGCGCGCTCGGGCGGGGAAGAGGGCCGCTCGCGCAGCACGCGCCTGGCGCGGGCCTAGCGGCGGTGCCCGCGGCCCGGACTCGGCGAGGTCACCAGAATGGCCCACAGCAGGGCCACGGCGCCCACCGCGGCGCCGATGATGGGGAAGGGGATTGCCACCAACAGCCCCGCAGCCACCGCCTTTTGCCAGACGGCTCCGGGCGCATCGGGGTTGCGCGTGTGCTCCGTCCAACCCACGAAGGCGGCGCACGCGGAGCTTCCGATCAGCGTGGTCAGGAGCATCGAGCGCGCACCCAGCAACCAGTTCGCCCCATACATCAGCCAGTCGATCACGAGCATGCTCAACGCGCTTGCGGCGTGCAGGGGCGCCAGGGGGGCGGACTTGTGGGGCTCATCGTGATGGATGGGGGCGTTCATGGAGTACTCCAAAAGCCGGCGTCTCCGCGGCGATGGAAGAATCAGGTGCAGGTTCTGCACCAACGCTCGAAAGCGCCCGCATGAGCCCAGGCCCGCGATCAATCGTGCTTGAAGGTATCGCCCACCAAAGAGCGCAGCATGGCCTGAGCATCCCCGACCGTGCTGGGCATGGCCCTGGCTTGCAGCCCGGGCGCGGCGAAGCGGGAGAGGGCCAGGCCCACGATGGTCTGCTCGAGGTCGTTGAGGGGGCGCCCGTCGACATCGGAGGGAGGCGGCGGGACGGGTCGAGGCGTTGGCGACGGCCAGCTCGAAGGTACGCGCACCGCATCAAGGTTGATGGCGTCCGCCAGATCGGGTGCATCGCGATCACGGTCGGTGAGGGCGGATAGCCCGAACCTCTGGCACAGAGTGCGCACCAGGGCCGCGTGGTGAAGGGGCCGGTTGATCACCGTGTTGGCCTGCGTATAGGCCGAGATGACGATGGCGGGAACGCGCAGGCCCAGGCGGTCGAACATGAAGCCGAGCTCGCCCTCGGGCTGCGGGTTCTGCGGCGTCGTGGCGGGCGGCGGGGCCACGTGATCGAAGCAGTTGCCGTGCTCGTCGAAGGTGAGCAGGAGCAGCGTGTTCAGCGCGTTGGACCCGGTCTGCGCCGCGCTGTTCTTCACGGCCGTATACACGTCGTACACGAGCTGATCGCCGGCACGCACGTCGGACCAGCCTCCGATGGGGAGGTCCGCGCTCAGGGGGGCTGGGGGGTGGTAGTCGTTGTTGTTGTAGAGCATGCGCGGTTCCACGAACGCGTAGGTCGGCAGCGTTCCGGCCTGCACGTGCTGGTAGAACTCAGTCATGGTGTAGAAGTTCGTGCGCCAGAAGGGCACCAGCATCAGCCCGTGCAGCAACGCCGTGAGCGGCACGACCTGCGATTCGTCGTAGTACACCGCCCAGCTGATGCCGGCCTCCGAGAGGCGGTTGAAGATGGTGAGCGCGTCGTTCGCGAGCCACTTCGAATAGGGCTCGTTCACCACGAAGCCCGAAGACGAAGACGCGTGGAAGAAGGAGCGGTTGGGGATGGTCTCCGTGGGGACCGCGCAGAACCAGGCGTCGTAGACAGCGAACTCCTTGGCCAACGTGTTGATCACGGGCAGCTGCTCGGGGCTGAAGCTGTCCATGATCACGCGGTACTCGTCGAAGGTCGGATTGCGCCCCTTGAGCGTGCGGAAGTTGTTGCAGTAGTCCCACACGAAGCCGTCCATGGTGGCGGGCGTTCCGGGCGGGGGGGCGTTGTACGGCGGCAGCATTTCGCTGGCGTCGCGGAAGGCGTTCTCAGGCGGGTCCACGATGCTGTAGAGCGCCGTGTTCACGTGCTGATATTCCTCGCCCGGGTCGGGGTTCGGATTCTGCATGTCGGCGTCGGTGCCCGGACTCACGCGGTTGGCCACGTACTTGTTGCCGTCGTCGATGTAGTCCGGCACGGGATTGCGGAATTCCTTGCCCGCGAGCCCGTTGAACATTTGATTGCGCGGCTCGCCAGCCGGGTAGCAGTAGCCGAGCAAACTATCGAAGGAACGATTCTCGAACATCACCACCACGAAGTGGTCGAACTGCTTGAATGGTGTGTCCGGCCCGGGTGGGGGCGGTGTCGTCGTATCGTCGTCGTTCTTGGGAAAGATGCAGCCGCTCACGAGGGCGGCGCTGGCGGCCGCAGAGGCCTTGAAGAAATCACGTCGACCCGTCACGCCGTCGCTGCTCGATGGGTTGGTGGGCTGCGCGGCCTCGACAGCGGGGGGCTCGAGACTATCGGAGTCTTCGGGCTTACGACCGGACTCGTCGTCGCTCATGGTTCGTTCGCTCCTGGACGCTAGAGCGAACCACGGTGCCACGGCGTGCGCGTTCCTCAAAGCAAGTTTTTATCGAGTCTCTTGCGTGTCTTGACGCGTGGAATCCCCATTTTTGAGCGGACACGTTCCCAGGGAGCGAGGGGCGCGAACTCGCCACCCGATGCGCTCGGAGCGCTCCAGGATGGGGGCGGGCGTCCACTACGGCCTGGCTGACTTGCACGTTCGGTTGTGTCTTGTATAGAGGACGCTGCTCCGTTCGGCGCGACTGGCGACTCTCGGTGGCAGGCGATCTGCAGTCGATTGCCGAGCTGGGCGTTCGCGAAGCCGGCTAGCTGTCATGACGCAAAACAACGAGGGCTCGCATCCGGGGGTAGGGCTAGCGGCCTTGGTTCGCCTCGTTTGTGGACAAGTGTTTCTGCATGCGAGCATGGCGGGCCTGCGCATGGCGGTTCCGCTGCAAACGCTGCGCGCTGACGGCCGCGAACTCGCGCTCGGCCCCTTACTCGCAGCCTTCGCTGCGGCTGGCCTGCTGGTGTCCATCCCGGGCGGGCGACTCGTCGATCGTCGCGGCTATCACCTGCCTCTGTACTTGGCGGTCGCATCGACCTCGCTCGGTGCGAGCGTGGTGTTGCTATCGACCTACGCGGTGACCCAACGCTTGGCCCTGCTATTGGTCGGTGCGCTGCTCTCGGGAGGAGGCAGCAGCCTGGGCCTCATCGCCATCCAACGACATGCCGGGCGGGATGCCCGCAACGGCACCGAGCTCAAGCGTGTGTTCAGCTGGCTGGGGGTGGCGCCTCCGTTGAGCAATTTCGTGGGCGCCACCCTGACCGGTATCCTGATCGATTATGCGGGCTTTCGGGCCGCCTTCGTGGTCCTCGCGCTGTTCCCGCTCGGGAGCCTGCTCAGCTCCCGCTTCGTCCCACGCGAGATCCCACGGGCAAGCCCGGCGACCAAGCCGAAGCCCGCCTGGGATCTACTCGAAGGAGCTCCGATGCGGCGTCTGTTGCTCGTGAGCTGGTTCATGTCGGCAAGCTGGGACCTCCATACCTTCATGGTGCCAGTGCTCGGCAATGAACGTGGGCTGAGCGCATCCGCCATCGGCGCCATCCTCGGCACGTTCGCGTGTGCGGTGACCATGACGAGATTCGTGCTCCCGTTCTTCGCGCATCGTCTCACCGAGGTCGCCATGCTGAGGGTTGCCTTGACGGTGGTCGCGTGCACGTTCGCAATTTATCCGCTCGCTGGGACCTCCTGGGGGATGGTCGGCTGCGCGGTCTGCCTGGCTTTCGCGCTCGGCACTTCGCAGCCGATGGTGTTGAGCTCTCTCCACCACATCACGCCCCGCGAGCGCCAGGGTGAGGCGCTCGGGCTGCGCGCCATGACGAGCAACACGTCGAGCACACTCTTGCCGCTGGTCTTCGGGGCTGCAGGTACCGTACTGGGGGCCACGCTGCTCTTCTGGTCCATGAGCGCCTTGGCTTGTGTCGTCAGCGTGATCGCTCGCTCGCTGCGCGAGACCCCGGCCGGATCGTTCGCTGAGCCGCCCGGCTGAGGGCGTCTCGTCGACCTCCTCAAAACGCGCTTCTGCTACTGGAGTCTGTGCGTCGATCCGACGTAGCTCCGATAGCGCTCGATGTAGAAGGTGACCGGGTTCTCGTGGGTCTTCACCGCAGGCAGAATGGCCGCGGCCTCCCTCCAGCGTGAAAGCAGCCCGAGCTCGGACGGGATGCTCGCGCCACGATGGTACTCGAGGGCAGGCCAGCGCTCGAACCAGGGGTAGAGGGTGAAGTCCACAAGACTCGGCGTCGCCCCCAGGAAGAAGGGGCCGGGCGTGGCATGCCGAGCGAGTTGCTCCTCCAAAAACACCAGCGCCTCGCGCAGCTCGCGTGAAGCGCGCGCAAGCTCGGAGTCGTCCTGAGCGCGCAGTACGGCGCCGAAAGCGGGGGTAAAGCGCGTGTTGGCGTAGTCGATCAAGATGCGGGCCCGCGCGCGCTCGCCGGGTTCACGGGGCAGCAGGGCCGTTTCGGGGAAGACCTCGTCCAGGTACTCGTTGATGATCGCCGACTCCCAGATGCGGCGGCCGCCGTGCTCGATGGCGGGCACTTTGCCGTAGCCAGAAACCGCGCGGTCGAACCAGGCAGGCTTGTTTCGCAGGTCGATCTCCTTGAGCTCGAATTCCACCTGCTTGGCGCTCAAGACCAACCGTGTGCGATGAGCATAGGGGCATGCGCGCGCACTGAATAGCGTCACCTGGGCCATGAACACTCCTCTCGCCTCAAACCCTTTGCGAGCTCCGATGCCTACACCACGCTTTGGCTCGCGACTTCGCGAGTCGCAGATTCCGGACGTTCCTTGAGGCGGTCCCTCCGGCGCTTGAGCCAGGCATCCACGGAGAGCGCGCCCGGGCCAGTCGTCAGCAATGTGCCGAACACGAGGGCGAACAGCAGCGCCAGCTCCTTCTTGTTCCAGGGATCACCAGCATGCTGCACGAGTCCGGCCACTAGCATGGTGAACAAGACCGCGGCTGCAGCGGGCCGCGTGAAGAAGCCCACCAGCACCAGCAGGGCGCCCACGAACTCAGCACCCGTCGCCAGGCCAAAGCTCGCCACCGGGCCGATGTGTAGGGGATCGGCGAAGTGCGCGGCTTTTTCCGAGAACGCCAGCAGCTTGGGTAGCCCGTGGGAGAAGGCCATGAAGGCGCCGCCCCCGAGCCGCAGCAGCAGCAAGCCCTGGTCGACACGCGTCTGGGTTGAGTTCTGCTCGGACATCATGACCTCCGTCGTGTCCTGTATAATAGACACGAGCCGGGAAGTCGAGCCTGCTGCTGCCCTCTAGCGTCGCCGCGCGCGGATGCTGGTGGGCTCGTCGGCTTCGTTGGCTTGGCTCGCCTGACTTGCAAACGTGACCAGCAGCGCCGTCACGACGTGGGTCGCGGTCGAGACGGCGTCCGCGCGATCGACCGTGCCCTCGATCCAGCCCGCCAGCGTGGCGCGGCCGGCCGCCACGATGATCCACAGCACGTACGAAGCTCGGCTGGCCGGGACGCCCAGGAAGACACCGAGCTGCTCCTGCCACGGACCGAGCAAGCCCATGAAGATGGTGCGGCCCAGCTCGCACAGCTCGGGCTCCACGCCACGCGCGTCGAGCAAGAGCCAGGGACCTGCTCCCTTCTGCTCGATGGCATCGCAGCAAGCCTCCACGAAAGCCGTGGCGATCGTCTGCACGCTGGCGGTCGGCTGGCGCTGCAACACTTCGTGAAAGCGCGCTCCCAGGAATTCGGCGAAGTCTTCGAGGACCGCCTGCAGCAGCGCCTGGCGCGTGGGGAACAGGCGGTAAACCAGCGGCCTCGAAACGTTGGTGCGTGAAGCCAATTCGGTGATCTGCACCTGCTCGAGGCCATGCTCGGTGAGGAGGCGAGCTGCTTCGGCGAGGAGCTGGCGTCGTCGAACGTCTGGCGGCACCCGGGAGCCCATCGGCAGGAACTTATAGGAGGGGACCCGAGGCGTCGAGCGATTGGGATTGACTGCTTGCCATGCCTCTCTTGCGAGTGTTACACGGTGTAACGAAACGCTCGGGTTGCACACGCCCGGCTTGCGGTCCCACGGAGCGCCTTATGTCCACGAACGACTCTCCTTCCTTGCTCGGGCGCGTCAGCGACGCGCAGGCCGTGCGGGCCATTACCGAAGCGACCCACCGTACCCGCGAAACGCGCCGACGCGTGGATTGGGCGAGCCTGGTCGACCGCGCGGTGCTGGTCGGGATGGCGGCGCTCGGCCTGGCCTGCCCGCAGGGGGCGGGGCTCTGGTATCGGGCGTTTGCGGTCGCATTGCTCGGGCTCTGGGCCACGGTGCTGGGCGCGGCGGCCCTGGTCACCCTCATCTCGGAACGCCAAGGCGAGCGTCTTCAGGGACCGCGGCGCAAGCCCGCGCTGATCGCCCGCGAAGTGCGCACCACCATGCTGTCCGCGTGGATCGCCGCCAGCCTCCTGGCCTGGCCGCTGGCGCGCCTGTGGTCCGGCAAGCCCACCGGTCTGGTGTGGGATCTGGAGCAAGCGGGCGGGGGAGTTCTCATCTTCTCGCAGACCTTTGCGGCCCTGTTCGTGCTCGATGCCTGGCTGTACTGGAAGCATCGGCTGCTCCACACGCGCGCGCTCTTCGGGTTTCATCGCGATCATCACGCTTTCCGCGACCCCACTGCGTTCGCCGGCTTCGCGGTGGGGCCCGTGGAAGCGCTTCTCACGTTCTGGCCCATCGTGTTCTTGGCTCTCCCCGAGGCCATTCACTACGGCCCGCTCTATCTGTCGCTGGTGATCGGCTTCGTGGTGCTCAACCTCTACCTGCACTGCGGCGTCTCCGTGCGTTTTATCGAGGCGAGCCTGCCGCGCCTCTTCCTCAACACCTCCGTCTTCCACAATCGCCATCACGCCAACGCCGAGGTGAACTTCGGGGAGGCCTTCACGATCTGGGATCATCTCTGTCGCACGCGTGAGCAGGACCAGGGGTAGGGGCCGAACTCCAAACGCGCCAGCGCCTCGGGACTTGCGCCGCGTCCCGCACGGAGCGAGGCTCGGAGGGCGATGGCCGAGTTCACGCCCCAGACGTCAACGCCGCAAACGTCCAGCTTGGCGGAGTGGGGGATCTATCCGCGCCCACAGCGCGTGCACGGGCGTTCCGGCGGCCTGCAGCTCCCGGCGCGGCTCTCGCTGGTGGGCGTTTCTAGCGAACACGGGCCGGCGGTCCGTGAGCTCGAGCGGGCACTGAGCCTGCGCGGACATCGACTCGAAGCAGCCGACTCGGCTAGCTCGTTTCCGGCGTCGTCCATCCAGGTGATGGCGAGCGATCCGGGGAGCCTGCCTCGGGAGTCGGGGCCCTGCGCGCGTCAGGGGTACGTGTTGGCGCTCGACGAGCGCGCAGGCATCACCATCCGACCAGGAGGCGAAGCGGGTCTCCACTACGCTCTCATCACGCTGACGCAGTTGATCCGAAACGCCCTGGGTGCGCATGGACAGCTCGAGCTCCCCTGCTGCGTGCTCGAGGACTGGCCCGACTTTCCCCAGCGCGGGCTGCTGCTGGACGTGAGTCGCGACAAGGTCCCCACGCTCGCCACCTTGAAGGCGCTGGTCGATCGCATCGCGAACCTCAAGCTCAACCAGCTCCAGCTCTACATGGAGCACACCTTTGCGTATCCGGGACACGAGCAGGTCTGGCGTGACGCAAGTCCCCTCACGCCCGAAGACATCCGTGAGCTCGACGAGCACTGCGCTGCCCGTCACGTGGAGCTCGTCCCCAACCAAAACAGCTTCGGACACATGCAGCGCTGGCTCGCGCACGCTCCCTATCGCGCGCTCGCCGAGTGCCCGGAGGGCTTCGAGCACCCCTGGAACTGGAGCGGCGAGCCCTACGGGTTGTGCGCCACCGACCCCGCCAGCCTGCGCTTCCTCGAAGGCCTCTACGACGCGCTGCTGCCCAACTTCCGTAGCGGGCAGTTCAACGTGGGACTCGATGAGACCCTGGACCTCGGCGCCGGCCGCTCGCACGAGGCCTGCGAAGCGCGCGGCACCGAGCGGGTGTACCTGGAGTTTCTGCGACAGGTGCATGCGCGCGTGCAGGCCCGCGGCAAGTCCATGCAGTTTTGGGGCGATATCATCATCAAGCGGCCGGACCTGCTGGCCGAGCTGCCCAGGGACGCCGTCGCGCTCGAATGGGGCTACGAGGCCGACCATCCCTTTGCGGAGCACCTCGCGCTGTTTCGAGCGGCGCAGCTGCCGTTCTACGTGTGCCCCGGCACCAGTAGCTGGAACTCCATCGCGGGACGTAGCGAGAACGCGCTTCTCAACCTGGCCAAAGCCGCGCGAGAGGGAAAGCATGCGGGCGCGGGCGGGTACTTGATCACCGACTGGGGCGACCATGGACACCTGCAACCGCTGTCGGTTAGCTATCTGGGCATCCTGGCTGGTGCAGGCTTCAGTTGGAGCGTACGTGAGGCGCAGGATCCGTTCGCGCACGCTTGGCCCGAGCTGCTCGATCGCTTCGCCTTCTGCGAGGTGGGAGCAGGCCTGGGGCGGCTGGCCTACGAGCTCGGGAATACGTACCTCCAAGCGGGCAGCCTGCGGCCCAACGCCTCGGTGCTGTTTTGGATCCTGATCAAGCCGGAGCGCACTTTCAGTCCGCCCGGGGTCAGCGAAGAAACGCTGGCGCGCACGCTCGAGCACCTCGAGCGCCTTGGCACTAGGCCCGTTGGCGCTGTCCCCTCGGCAACGCCCAGCGCAGCGGAGGAGCAGGCCGAGCAGGCGCTCGCACGCGAGGAGCTCGAGTGGGCAGGCGACCTGCTGCGCTTTGCCTGTCACCTCGGGCGTGCGCGCTACGCGCTCTCCAATCGCGAACACATCGCGCTCGCCCCCGCGCATGTGCGGGCTGCCTTGGCGCAGGAGCTACGGCCGCTCCTGGAGCGTCACCGGCGCCTCTGGCTGGCCCGCAATCGGCCCGGCGGACTGGTCGACTCGGCGCGCCGGCTCGAGCGCGTCCTGGACGAGCTGAGTAGTTGACCCGTGCGGTCCTCGGCCCGTATGTCCAGCCAGTGACAGCCCGCCCAGGACGTTCGCGTTGGTCTTTGCTGCGTGCGCCCGGCCTGCCTGCGCCCGGCCTGCTCGTCACCACCTTCGTACTCGGGCTCACGGGCGCCTTCATGGTGCCGTTCGGGGCGCTCTGGGCCACCGAAGAGATCGGCATGAGCACCGAGCAGCTGGGCACGTTCACCACCCTCAACGCCGCCAGCGCCATCGTGGTGAGCACCTGGTTCGGCCGTTGGTCCGACACGCACCTGAGCCGTCGCAGGCTGTTGCTCGTGGGCTCCTGCGCAGGCGCTCTCGGGGCGCTCGGCTATGCGCTGGTGCACGAGCTCGTGCCATTGCTCTTGATCGGGTCCTCGGCTTTTGCCCTGGCTTCCATGAACTTTGCGCAGCTTTTTGCCCACGTGCGTGAGGAGCTCGATCGCGCGGGTTCATCCGAGGCGGCTCGTCGTGCGCCCGGCGTTACGCGCACGACGGCGATTCCGCTCGCGCTCGGCGTGCTGCGCGCCTGCTACGCCCTGGCGTGGACGGTGGGGCCCAACCTCGGTGCCGTGATCAAGCGGCACTTCGGCTATCGAGGCTTGTTTCTCAGCACCTCGAGCTTCTTCGTGGTCCTGTTCGTGTGCAGTGCGTGCTTCGTGGCCCAGCGCCCGCGCGAGGCTGCAGCCGCCAGTGCCGCGCCCCGCCCGCGCACGGCACTGGCGCAGCCGCGCATCCTGGTGCATTGCCTGGCGTTCGCCCTGATGTTCGCCGCGAGCGCGCTGAACTCGCTCAATTTGCCTCTGCACATCACGCGTCAGCTGGGTGGTACGGAGGACAACGTGGGCCTTACCTTCGCCATCTCCCCGCTGTTCGAGATGGTGTTCATGGTGGCCTTCGGGCACTTCGCGGCAAAAGGGCACCAGCGCGCCATCATGTTGCTCGGCACGGGGGCGGCCGTGGGCTACTTCGTGCTGCTGCGCTTCGCCACGCTGCCCTGGCAGGTCTACCCCTTGCAGGTCCTGTTGGCGGCGGGGGTCGCCGTGACGGCCAGCGTCGCGATCCCGTTCTTCCAGGACCTCTTGCCCCAGCAGCCTGGCCTCATCACGAGCCTCTATTCGAACGCGCTCAAGGTCGGCAGCCTGATCGGGTTCTCGAGCTTCGCGATGCTCGCAGCTCGCGTCGGAAGCGACGGGCTGTTCCTGGTGTGCGCTGGGCTCGGGGCGGTCAGCCTGACCCTGCTGGCGGTCTTCTCACCTCGGCGGGTCTGAGCCTTTGGCCGAGGAATTTGGTCCTCGTCGTTCGTGCTCGTCGTCGTAGCCGTGCGCGTGCGCGTCCTGGTGGGCGACTGCCGGCAGGCATTCCTAGCCGGACCCGCGAGCTGTCTGTGGGGATTCTTGGCCTGCGCCGCCCGGCTTGCCCTAAGCTCGAAGTCCATGCGCGCACCGCATTCGAGCAAGCGACGCTCTTTTCTCACCTCGCTGGCCGCCGGTCTCGGACTCGCGCCGTGGTCCCAGGTCGCCGGCGCGCTCGACTCGAGCGCGGGGACGGCCACGCCCCGACGCAAGCTCACGCTGCCACGGCGCAAGGGCCACACGCCGCGCAACGTCATCCTCGTGATCACGGACGACCAACGCTACGACGCCCTCGGTTTCATGAAGGCTCAGAGCTTTCTGGAGACGCCCCATCTCGACGCCCTCGCCGCGCGCGGCGTGCACTTCGAGAACGCCTTCGTCAGCACCGCGCTGTGCTCGCCGTCGCGCGCCACCATCTTGACCGGGTTGTACGCCCATCAGCACCGCGTGGTGGACAACAACCATCCGGTCGCGCCCGAACTGGTGTTCTTTCCCGAGTACCTCAAGCGCGCGGGATACGAGACCGCCCTCGTGGGCAAGTGGCACATGGGAGGCGAGAGCGACGCGCCGCAACGGGGGTTCGACCACTGGGTCAGCTTCCGCGGGCAGGGGTCCTACGTGCCCACGTCCGATGGACTGAACATCGATGGACAACGGGTCCCTCAGCGCGGCTACATCACCGACGAGCTCACCGAGTACGCCCTGGACTGGCTCGGCAAGCGCCAGGGCAAGCGTCCCTTCTTCCTCATGCTCGCGCACAAGGCCGTGCACTCCAAGCTGGTGCCCGCGCCGCGTCACCAGGGGCGCTACGCGAATGCGAGCTTTCGCCCGCCCCGCAGCATGTCGCCGAGTCCGTCCCAACAGGCGCTGCAGCCGCTGTGGGTCAAGAACCAGCGCAACAGTGTGCACGGAGTCGAGTTTCCGTATCAGGATCCTCAGGGCAAACTCGCGGCCTATTTCCAGCGCTATGCGGAGACGCTGCTCTCGGTGGACGAGAGCGTCGGCGCCCTGGTGGACCACCTGCGCGCACGTCAGCTGCTGGACTCCACCGTGATCCTCTTCATGAGTGACAATGGCTTTGCCTTCGGCGAACACGGCCTCATCGACAAGCGCACCGCCTACGAAGAGTCCATGCGCATCCCGCTCATCATGTCGTGCCCGGAGCTCTTCGAACCCGGCCGAGCGGTCTCGGCCCTGGCAGCCAACCTCGACATCGCTCCCACCATCCTGGAGTTGGCCGGTCTCGAGCCACCCGCTCACCTCCGCGGCCGCAGCCTGGTGGGCCCGGCGCGCGGTGAGTCGGTGCCCTGGCGAGACGCGCTGCTCTACGAGTACTACTGGGAGCGGAACTACCCACAGACCCCGAGCTTGCACGCGCTGCGAAGCGACACCCACAAGTACATTCGCCCCCACGGCGTGTGGGACCTCGACGAGCTCTACGACTTGCGCAGCGACGCCGGGGAAGAGGACAACCTCATCTTCAGCCCGGGCCACGAGGCCCTGGCCGCCCAGCTCAACGCACGCTTGTTCGACCTCTTGTCCGAGACCCAGGGCCTCGACATCCCGATGAAGCCAGACACCGGCGAGCGCTACCTGCTGCGCCGCGCCGACGGCTCGGGTACCGCGGGGTTTCCGCCCCAGTTCCTCAAGCGGTGAGGACTGCGTACGACCTGGTTCATCCGCCCACGCGAATCCACGCGCGTCCCACCATGCTCATGCGCTGGTGACCGACCACCACCGCGAGCTCGTAGTCGCCGGCCGTGGCCGGTGCCGTCATGGTGACCTTCGCGGTGCGCGAGGTGGCATCGACCGCGCTCACGCTGCAGGTCCCCGAGGCTGCCGAGCACTCCACGAACTCGGGTTGGTCCGCGTCGTGCTCCTGCCAGCTTACGTCGAACTCCACCGTGGCTCCGGGGCTGATGCTGGCGGCCGCCTTGCTGGTCACCGTGACCGCGCCCGCCATGCTGTCGTAGGCTGCCAGGTACTGCTTGCCCTTCTTGTCCTGGCTCAGCACCCAAACGCGTCGGCCATCGAGCGCGATGTCGAGCACGCTGCGATTCAACAAGCTGAGACGACCCAGCAGAACGGGCTGCGCGGGGGCTGCCACATCGAGCAGCGTCACGTCGGACGCGGGCTCACTGAAGCCGGAGAAATAGGCCACGGTGGCGCCATCCACGGCGAACCCCGTCGCGTTGACCAGCTCGAGCGAGCGTGAGCCCGTGAGCATGGGCGCCGTCGGCGTCGTCAGAATCCCACACGCCCACGCTGCCAGAGGCACCCACGCCAACCAGGATGCCGTTGCCCGCCTGCAAGTAGCTCCCGACGAAGGAGCCGACGGCCGTGGGCGCGCTCGCGTCCGAGAAGTCGATCACGCTGCTCTGACCGAAGGCCGTCGGGCTCGACGTGTACACGAGGTCGCCGTTGGCGGTCAGCTGGCCGTACATGAAAGCGGCATAGGTCGCGCGCAGCGTCGGGGCGCGCGGATTGGAGAGGTCGAACTGGCGCAGACCCATCGGCGTACCGAGGTAGAGTCGATTGGCGGAGGCAGCCATGGTCTGCCAACGATCGATCGGCAGCTCCACGAGCGGCATCAGCGAGGCGTCGAGCACCCGCAGTGTAGCGTCCTCCACCACGAAGATGTTTCCGTCGTGGACGGCGAGCTGGCGACGTGCGGCCGGCAGCGAGGCACTCCCGACCAGCTTGGGTGTGGTATCGCGCACGTCGTACACCTGCAGCGCGTTGAAGTTGGCCACGTACAGGCGTCCGTCGCTCACCAGGACATCGGACGCTCCGTACATCCCGGGTTCGAGCTCCACCAGCGGATCGGGTGCCAGGTTGGCGGCGAAACGCGCCGACGCCACGCCACCCGCGCGCAAGGCTGCGTACGCGTGCGCGGGGCCGATCGCGAGAGCGAGGGGTTCCGCGTCGCGGCCCAGCGGTTGGGCCCAGGCCAAGGGACCGTCGAGGGCGAGCGGATCGACCGCGAGCATCCCCGCCCAATTGTCCTCGGTGGCCGCGAACATGTAGGGCGCCGTATAGCGCACGGCGCTGACGTCCCCGAGATCCACGGTTCCGAGGTTGGCGGGCGGTGTCGTCGCGAAATTCAGCGTGTAAAGCGAATGGCTCGAGCTGCAGTACGCGCGCTTGTTCGCGGCATCGAAGGAGTTGTTGGTGCACCACTGGGACATGACGCCGGCGGTCTTCGCGTTTCCAGGGTCGCTCACGTCCACGCGCTCGATGCCGCTGACGTACCGGTGCAGGTACACCATGCTGTCCTCTCCGGCAGGGACTTCCACGCCGAGCGTATCGCCGCCGCGGTAGGCCCCGAGCAGGGTGGGGTGTGCTGCATCGCTCACGTCGTAGATATGGAGCCCTTCAACGCTGGCATAGGTGGTCTTGAAGGTCGCGTAGAGGCGGTCCCCGCGCAGGTCGATGTCCGTCATCTGCAGGGGCACCGAGAGCTCACGGATCAGCTTGGGTGACGTGGGGGTCGACACGTCGATTTCGTAGGCACCCAGGATGTCCGACGTCAGATAGAGGCGCGTGCCCGCGAGCGTGAGCTCCGAGGTCTCGCCCGGTAGCTCGAGCTTCTTCACGAGCGAGGGATTTGCCGGGTTCGAGATGTCGTGCACCTCGAGACCGTCGTACACGCTGGCATAGAGATAGTTGCCCGATACCAGGATGTCGCGCGAACCCGAGTCGATGGTGCTCACCAGCGTGGGCGTCGCTGGCGTACTCACGTCCACGATGTCGACGTTCAAGAACCGGCGCAAGTAGCAGTAGTTGCCCTGCGCGCGCACGCCTTCGGCGCGCGGGAACTCGAACGTGGACGTGGAAAAGCTGCCCACGATGCTCGGCGAGTCCGGGTTCGCGATGTTGATCACGTCCATGCCGGGAGTGTCCTGGGACCAACGCGAGGCACACAGCGTGTTGCCCGTGACAGCAGCGCCGGTGTTGTCGAGCTCGAGACTTCCACGCGCGCTCGCGGAGGCCGGGTTGGACACGTCGATCAAGCGCAGCACGTCCGTCGTGTTCACGCGGCCCCGTGCGAACGCGATGTTGCCCGCCACGTACTGGAGCGACGCGCCGTCGCCGTCGTCGAAGGAACCCAGGAACACCGGTTGCGACGGATTGGTCAAATCGTAGATGCGCAGCCCGTCTTGTGCGCTGAAGTAGAGGCGATTTCCCACCAGCTGCAGCCCCGTGCCATAGGCTTCATCCAGTGTGGCCAGCACGTGGTAGCCAGGCTGCGACGCATCGATCACTTGCATGCCGCTCGCGCCCAGGCTCATCACGGCGATGGATGCGTTGCCGGTGAAGTCCACGCCCGAGTTCTTGGAACCCTCGATCTTGGCGATCTCACTCGGCTGGCTCGGATTGCTGGCGTCGAGCACGGACAGGTCGCCCGTGCTGGAGAGCGCGAACACATGGGGCCAGCTGACCTCCACGTCTCGAGAGGTCGATGGGAAGCTGCCGACCACGTTGGGGTGCAGCGGGTCCTCGAGCCCCGCGATCTTCACGCCCTCCTTCTCGTCCGCGATCACCAGGTGCTCGCCCCCGAGCTCCACGTCGACCGGCGAGCCGCCGAGGAGAATCGGCGCGACCGCAAGGGCGTCGCCGAGCGTATCCGCGCGCTTGCCGTCGTAGCCTTGCACGCTCACCGTTACCGTGTCCGGCTGCGAAGAGAGCGTGCCGTCGTCGACCACCAGCTCGAAGGTCATCTGCTGCGTGAGTCCAGGCGCGGTGAAGGTCGGACGAGCGGCCTTGCCATCGAACGCCACCGGGCTCCCCGAGCGTTGCCGCCAGGTGTAGTGGATCGCATCTCCGTCCGGATCCGACGAGCTCGAACCGTCCAAGGTCACCAGCATGCCCGCCGTGACCGACAGATCGGCGCCTGCGTTCGCCACCGGTGGCTCGCCGCCCCCCATCCCGCCGTCGCCAAGACCGCCGTCCCCGAGCGAGTGGCCATGATCATGGCCCCCGTCGTCACAGCCGAACGCCAACAAACCGCACACCGACCAGGCAAGGATCTTGCGCATCCAACGCTCCACGCGAGCCGCGTCCATGGCGTGCGCAACCATGCGCCGCCCGTCCCCTCTTACGAGTCACGACGTTATCAGATTCAGACCAAACTCCAGCGCGCCGTTCTCTCCGCGCACGCGCTTTGTGCGCTGGATCTCCAGTGGCGTTCGCTGTCGTTCGGACCTCGACCGAGAACGGCGCAGCAAGGAGCCCGCGGTACGCATGGTAGGCTTGAGTCACACGTCCTGCTGCAGGCCGTGCGGCTCGCAGGAGGGGAGGGGCGCCGCATGCTCAAGCACTTCGACCACATTACGCTCGTCGTCCGCGACGTCGACGCCGCCAAACGGTTCTTCGGTCTGCTTGGCTTCGAGCAGGACAAATCCGTGGTGATCGCGGGCCCACGCTTCTCCGAATACATGGGCGTGGCAGGCATCCAGGCCGAGCACGTGACTCTCGCGCTTGCGGGCGCCTCGCCGCGCACCGAAGTGCAGCTCTTGAAATACCACCAACCGGACGCGCGCCCTGATCCCGAGGCGGGCAATCTCACCCGACTCGGCTTCAATCACGTCTGCTTTGCCGTGGACGACTTAGACGCCGAGCTCGCGAAGCTCAGGGAGAAGGGCATCGAGCCGCGCAACGAAGTGCTCTATTTCCACGACCGCAAGCTGGTCTTCCTCTTGGGGCCCGAAGGAGTCACGGTGGAGTTGGCTCAGTGGAGCTGAACGCTTGCTGGACTAGGGGCTGTTCCTAATTCTCGGCGCTAATTTGTGCTGAAATCCGGATCGTGATCAAAGGTTGCTGTGCACCGCCACGCTCTGACCGACCAGCAATGGGAGCGCCTCCAGGGACAGCTTCCGAAGCGCCGCCCCGGACCAGCCTCCAAGCTCGGAGACTGGTTGTTCATCGACGCCGTGCTCTACCGGGCAAAGACGGGTTGTCCGTGGCGTGATTTGCCCGAACGGTTCGGCCCCTGGAACTCGGTGTACAACCGATTCTACAACTGGGCCGAGCGGGGGGCCTGGGAGAAGATTTTCAAGGCGCTGCAGCTGGACGTGGATGAAACGGGCTCGATCATTGATGCCTCTGTCGTTCGGGCGCACCAAGACGCTTCGGGCGGAAAAGGGGGATCCAATCCAATGCTTTGGGCCGCTCTCGAGGAGGTTTTTCAACGAAGATCCACGCCATTGTCGATGCTAAGGCACGCCCACTGCACGTCGCGTTGACTCCTGGACAACAGCACGGCTCGACGATGGCGGAAGAGCTTCTGCCGCACGCTCGGGGGCGGGCGTTCATTGCCGACACAGCTTACGACGCAGACCGCATTATCGAGGCAGTCCGCGCGCAGGGGATGAAACTCGTCATCTGCAACAACTCCACTCGCAAGTACAACCGACGCCGGCTCGACCGAACCCTGTACCGCGAGCGCTACTTGGTGGAGGTTTTCTTCCACAATCTGAAGAGGTTCCGGGTTATCGCAACCCGGTACGAGAAGACTGCGCAGAGCTACCTGGCTCTGCTGCAACTTGCGTGCGTCTGTCTCTGGCTTTCGTGACTGCGCCCCGCGCGTCAGCGTCAGCGTCTACGTGTTCGTCGTCGTCCTCGTGAGACGTAGTCGTGCGCGTGCGCGAAACGGCGCAACCAATCCGTTCATCGGCCGATATCGAAGACATGCTGGACTATGAGCGGCTCGACGTTTACCAATGTGCCCTGCAGTTCGCGGCACTCTCCTTTCAGATTCTCGAGAAAATGCCTCGCGGTCATGGAGAACTTTCTGACCAGCTCAGACGCGCGACGATTTCCATCCCTCTCAACATCGCAGAGGGCGCCGGCAAGACCACCGAGAGAGAACGCGCTCGCTACCACGCCATTGCGCGAGGTTCTGCCATGGAATGCGCTGCAATCGTTGACCTCCTCCGCCTTCAGGCTCTGGTCGACCTAGAAACGGCAACCGTAGCGAAAGCACTCTGTGTGCGCATCGTCTCCATGCTGAGCCGCATGTGCCGGTGACCGCGCACGCGCACGACTACGTCTCACGAGGACGAGGACGAACACGATGACGAGTAGGAGTACGCTACACGCTCGTCGCCCCCCTCTCGCGCGCTGAACTCCCGAAAACAATTCGGAACAGCCCCTAGGGCACGGTCAGCACCGGGACCGGGCTGTGACGCACGATGCTGTGGGACACGCTACCCAACATGGCTCGCTCGACACCGCCTTTGCCGGTGGCTCCCACGCAAATCAGCTCTGCGTGGACGTCTTGAGCCCGCGCCAGCACGGCCTGCTTCGGATCCCCTTCCAATGCGTGGCAGCGCGTCCTCTCGAGCAGGTCGCTGGGGACCACACGACGCAACTCTGCCTCCAGAAACCTCATGTAGCGCGCGGCCAGTTCGGGGCTCGGCCACGGATCCGCAAAATTGGGCTGCAACTCCCCCCAGTACACACCCGGATGCACATGGATGAGCTCGATGCGTCCGCCGGTGCTGCGCACGACGTGCGCGGCGAACTCGAGCGCGAGGCGCGCCGGCTCGGAGAAGTCGTAGGCCACGGCGACCCGTTGATAGGTACGCTTTAGCCGCACTTCGATCTGCTGGTTCGCGACGCCCTCGGGCTGCCTCACCGTCATCACGGGCACCTCGGCCGTGCGCAGCACGCGCTCCGCCACGCTGCCGACGAACGTGCGGCCCAGCGCATTGCGACCGTGGGTGCCCATCACGACGAGGCTGATATCGGGTGTGCGCGTTCGCATCGCGATCACGCGCGCGGGGCTGCCTTCGACGAGCCGCGTGGTCGCCACCGCACCGTGCCGCTCGGCCAGTCGCCGTTGTTGCTCCAGCAGCTCGCCGGCCCGCCGGAAAAACGAATCCAGCGCCTCCACCGTCATACCCATTCCCATACCCATCGCGGGCTCCGGGAGGAGGGGAACCTGGAGCACGTGGATCAACTCGAGAGGCTGCTGAAATAGCTTCGCCAACTCACATGCGTGCAGCAGCGCGAGCTCCGAGCAGGACGAAAAGTCCTGGGGACACAGGATGCTTGCTTGCTTGGCCATCGCGTTCTCCTCGCGCTCAATCCACACCGAACGGCCAGGCTGACCACCGCGAGAACAACATCATCCCGATGATCAGCAGATTGATCGGCACCCCCAGGCGCGCCTCTGGCCAAAACGTCAGCGACAACAGCAGCGACAGGGGCGCCGTGTAGAACGTCAGGGCTTGCCACCAACCCGAGCGCACCGCAGCCCCGCCTGCAGCCACCACGAAGGCTACCGCGCACAAGAGCCAGAGCACTCCGAAGATCTTGCTCGTTCCCTCGCCAATACTCACGCGTCCCGAGAGGACCGAGCTCTGCTGCACGATCTGCGGTACCCACCGAAACGCGCCCACGAAGCCGACCAAGTGAGCGACTCCATGGAGCAATAGAAGCACGGGTATCAGAAAGTACACGGCGTCCACCTTTCCGCCGAGTCACCCGGATGCGACTCTGCGACCTCATGGAGCAAGCTCCGGACCAGCTTCGGGCTCCTTCTTTGAACCCATTCGAGGCTGGTTACTGGGGGCGGTGGCGCAGGAATTGCGCGAGGAGCGCGTGCTGTGCAAAGGATGCGCTGAGTCAGTGAGTCCCTGCGCTCCGCAGTGCAATGGCGTCGTTCGCCGTGTCGGGACGAGCCGAATCCCACAAGCGCCAGGCGAAGGGAAGGGGCCCCAGCAACAGCGCCAAATTGGGCGCCCACCAGCCCAGGTCGAAGTCTCCGCGCAACGCCCAGAACGCGATGGCATTCATGCCGGAGGCCGACGTCGCCGCCAGGGAGAGCATGGCCAGGAGGACCCAGCGGGCATCGCCACGCCGCGCGGCGGCGACCGCGCTCAGTCCAGTCGCAGAAACGAAGAGGTCCAGCGGAAGAAAGGACCAATTCCAGGCCACCATCACCGGGTCGTCGTGATGCGCGTAGAGCCATTCTGCAGGCAGTACGTGCGTGAGGGTGATGACCCAGTACACGATGAACCCGAGATCGACGCCCAACATGAAGAACCGGAGGGGGCGGCTCAAAGGAACGAAGCGCATGCGCCCAAGTTAGCACTGGTTCCTGCCGGGGCGCTTCGAGGGCACCGGGCCGTGAAAGCGCTTAGCCCCTGGCGAGGCTCGAAAGCGTGCCGACTTCATGGTGGTCACATCGTCGTGGCAGCGAGGAGCGAACGTCGAAGCACGGGAGCTCACAGGCAACGTCGCGGGAGGAAAGCACGTGGCAGTTCTACGTCCCAAGCTGGTTCAGTCGGCGTTCCCGGTACCCCAAAGCAAGAGAGCTAGGCCTCGAGCGTTGCGCCGCTCTCTGATTCTGCTGGCGCAGGTCGTTGTTGCCGCGGGTTGTGGTGCGCAGAGTCCAGGGCCGGGGAATGTGCGCACGGTGACGCCCGGCACCCCCGAAACGATGGTCGGAACCTGCTCGCCTTGCTCGGAATCTTGCGTGAACAAGTACCGTAAGCAGTGCACCGAGGACAAGGTGCACTCCGAAAAGGCGAAGAGCGGCGGCTGCCTGGCCTATTGCGTCGGCCAGCCCCCGGCGAAGGAGCCGGCCGATTGGATGCCACGGTAACGAGTGCTAGTTGGCCGGCGCACTCGGGTGCGAGAGCTCCAGGTCGGGCTGGTCGTCCATGTTCACGCCACCGAAGAAAATCTGCCAAGCCGGTCTATCTGCAAGTTGCACGAGGAGATCGGCAAAGCCATCTCCATTGACGTCACCTGTGACCTCGATCCCCCTGAGGTTCTCCATGGCAAGCGGCGATCCAGCGCCAAGCTCGTGCCCTCCCGGGTAGACGACCACTTGGTCCATCGAGCCAAGGACGACATCCTCCAGGCCGTCGCCATTGAGGTCGCCGTGGGCCGCGCGATGAAAATAGCGCTCTGTGCTCACGGCGGGAAGTGACAGGGATACGTGTGGAACCAGACCGTGCTCGCGATGCAGATAGACATCGACTGCGTTCGCACGCTCGATCAGCAGATCAGGCCACGAATCGCCGTCGATGTCTCCGGCCCCCACCATGGAGACGGGCTCCGGCGATCGAAGCTTCGCGTGGGCGCCGCTGTTCTCATGGCCGAGGGGCCTGCCCGCACTTGCGACAACAAGGAGCGAGTAGTTGCCGCCATCGCGGACCGCTGCGGCGATGTCTTCGAAGCCATCCCCATCGATGTCGCGAACGGTGGCCAGCTCGACACTCTGCTGCACACCCGATACTGGAGCAGGGGCAATGCCACTCAAATAGTCCGGCCATGACTCTTCCTGAGGTGGCATTCCGACCCAGACTCTTCCGACGAAATACCCAATCTCGCAGGCAATGAGGTCACTCATGCCATTCGCGTCGAGGTCCGCTGCTCCGCACACGTTGAGGTACGTGTATTTGAGTCTCCAATCTCGCTTCCAGAGGAGCTCCACTTCTTTGGCCGTGCCGCCTTGGTAGGCATAGAGCTGGGTCGGGTTGTCGGATGAGACCGCCAGCCTTCGCAGCGCCCAATCCGAGAAACCGTCGCCATTGGCATCGCCGATCGATGTCGCCAGCGTGAAGTAGCTATCCGAGTACGGGGGTGCGATCGCTTGATCGGCCTCCGCGTCGAGCTCCTTCCCTCCATGGAACAGCGCAACGGGGTATCCGAAATCCCCCAGCAGCACATCGGCATATCCATCGCCGTTGTAGTCACGCAACTGGCGCCCCACGTCGACGTAGCGTGGCTCGGCCCAAGCATCGCAGCCGAGGTCGTTGCAGGCACGCCAGCGCCAATAGTAGCGAGCGCCTACCGGCGGCGAGTCGCTGATCGGCAGGTCGGCATCGGGCGTGTACTCGGCGCTGTTGACCGTGACCTGCACGGTAGGGGCAGCGAATGCGCAGTCCTTCGGTGCGCCTGAGCATTGGCGGTCGAGTTCGAGTTCGTAGTGAGTGGCGCCCTCCACCTCGTACCACAGGAAGGTCGGCCTGCGCGCACGCAGACCCAGCGTGTCGCCCGTCAACTCGCCGTTCCATGGGCGAATGGATTGCTGTTGCACGATGGCGGGCCATGGAGCTGGAGTCGCCGCCTCCGGGCCGGCATCGTCGACGACGGCTCCCGCGTCGGTCGCGGCATCGTCTGCAGGACGCACGCGGGCCGCGCCGTCCGGTGCCATGGCATCGAGCGCGCCAGATGTTCCTGCGTCGGACCCACCGGTCTGCTCGCCCTGGCCGGGGCTACAGCCCAACGCAAGTGCGCAGAGACCTGCATACATCGGCGCCATCGAGCCACGCCGTGGCCGCAGGCCGTCGCAAAGTCGGGAGAGCAATAGGGTAGCGAGGCGCATCGGGAAGTCTCCGAAAAGCAGTCGCATTTCGCGAGTGCTGGCGGCAACGGCAGGTCCCGGTACCGCTATTCCGGCCCGGGCCCCGCGGAAGCGCGTTTCACCCCCCTTGGGGGCGCCTTCCTGGGGGCAGACGCCCGAGAGCACGAAGCTGTAGGGAGATGGACCGCCCAGTGCTCGTCCGCGTGCATCGAGAGGGAGGTGGCGCCGAGGGGCTAACCCATGGGCACCATCGGGCCCGAGAAAACGGGCTAAGTTGTGATTGTTCAAACGGTCTTGGCTGAGCTCGTGGCATGCTTGGGCGGATGCTGAGCAACCCCCCAACGACCCGCGCCTCCCTCTTCAAGCCGCTGCCTCAGTTCAAGAGCACTTGGCCGGCCGGCGGTTGGAGCTGGGACCGTCGGTTCGCGTGCCTTGCCTCGACCATCTCGCAAGGCAGCTCCGCCGAGGGCTGGCGTATTGCGCAGACCCTGTTTCCCCACGTCTGGGATAGCCGGACGGTGGCCACGGCCCCGGCCAGCGTGACCAAGGTCTCCGTGGAAACCGGCGGCGTGCGCGCGGGACAGTTTCTGTTTTCCACCGCTGCCGTGGACGACCTGCTGCTCTACGGACTTTGGTGGCCCTGGGGCGAAGAGGGCAGCAACATCTCGATGCGCATCGGCCTGACCGGCAGTCCCACGCGCGATGAGCTCATCAAGCTGCGCAGCGCGTTCAACGTGCACGACGAGTAGCCCCGCGATGGCCGCGACGAGGACCTGCAATCCTTCGTCGTGGGGCCAAGCGATTCGGGCTACCTTCCCCGCACCATGCGCCCAGAACCGTCCCAAGCAGTCGCTCCCTTCATCGCCCTGGGCCGCAGCCTGGACGCCGCCTTCCGCCGCATTAACTACGCTGATGACGCCTTCTCCGGGCTCGCGACCGAGCACCTGGAGCGTGCCGGGCTGCACGAATCCTTCGACTTGCGCGAACTCGCCCGCTGGGCACTCCTCACGTCGGACCTGCCCCAGCAAGCCGATCTCTTGGCGGAGTTCGGGCAGCCCCCTCTGACCTTGTGGAACGGCCGCCGCTTCCATATCGCGCTTCTCGTTTGGCGGAACAGCACGACCACGATCCATCAGCACGCGTTCGCGGGGGCGTTTCAGGTGTTGCAAGGCGGCAGCATGCACACGCGCTACGCGTTCGAGCCGAGCTGTTGGCTCACCGAGGAGCTCGGTTTTGGCGCACTGCGTTGCCTGGGGTCAGAGCGTCTGGTGCGTGGGGATGTGCGGCCGATTGAGTCGGCCGCGGGCGGCATCCACGCGCTCTTCCACCTGGAGCATCCGTCGGTCTCTCTGGTGGTGCGCACGCACACCGATAAGCGCCAAGCGATCCAATACGACTATGACCATCCAGGCGTCGCCAAGAATCCCTTTCGCTCCGACCCCCAGCAAGTCCGCGCTCTTCAGCTCGCGCGGATGCTGCTGCGCACCGATCGGGCCGCCGCCGAGGAGTTGCTCGACGAGTACTTGGAGCAGGCCACGGTGGCGGACGCTTTCGAGCACCTCGATCGGCTTGCAGGTGCGGGTGAATACACGCTCGCCCAGCGACTGCTGAGACGCATCGAAGGGCGCTTCGCAGGGTTTGCGGAACAGGTGGAGGCTGCGCTCTCGGGGATCCACCGCACGAACTTCTTGGTCGGCAAGCGCGACGCGGTGCGTGAGCCTGAGCTGCGTTACTTCTTGGCCATCCTGCTCAACGCACCGAACGCCCAAGAGGTCCGGCGTCTAGCCTCGGCCTTCGCGCCAGAGCGGGCTCCAGGCGAGACCCTTACCACTTGGCTCGAGAGCTTGAGTAAGGTGAAGCTCAAGCTGCAGGCGGGTGGCCTGCCGTGGGAGCCGAACATCTTCGGGCTGCCAGAGCCCGATGCCGCGTCGCTGTCGTTGCTGCGGCGCGCCCTTTCCGGAGAGGCGCTCGAGCCTGACCAGTCGACGCCATTTTTTCGCGCCGTCCGCGCGGACCCTATCTTCGCACCGCTCTTTCGCGAATAGACGTCGCCCCCGCGATGCCTAGCGCAGCAGCTCGAGTAAGTCTTTCCGCGCAAACGGAGCTGCCTCGTCAGGCCCTGCGTCGGTCGCCGGCGCGGTCGCCCGTGCACGCGCGAGGGCTTGAATGGAGAGGGCACGCTTCCAGACACGCTCTTGCGACTCACCGGCGACCCTCGACGCATGTTCCGCCGCGGTGATCGCCATCGGCCAATCGGATAGTCCGAGCGCAGCGACGGCCGCCGTGAGGTAACAACGGCTGCAGCGTCTGTCTCTGGCGACCGCTGCGCGCGCGAAGCCAAGGGCTTGAGCATGGTTTCCTTGAGCCAGCGCACAGCGAGCGAGCAGGTCCTTCTCGAAGGCGCTCCGCCCCTCGGCCAAGCCCGCCGCGAGCTCCGCCAGATGGCTCGGTGGGGGCGCGTCAGCGGGCGCTCTCGATAGATGCGCCAGTTCTACAGCGATGGCCGCAGCGGTGGTCCGGCTGCTCGGTCGGGCCTCTCGCCATTCGCGCGCACGCAGGCGTGCATCACCGATTCTTTTCTTCGTGAACCAAGAGCTCTAGCTCGAGCTCCCGCAAGCGAGGGGCGTACGCGTCGATGGCGAGGCCGAGCTGTAGATGTTGTCGCGCGCGCTCGGGTTGCTCCTTGATGATCCAGAGTTCTGCCCAGGTCGCCTGGCCTTCGGCGAGGTTCTCGGGCGCCGAGGCGATGCGAGGCCGGAACCCCTGGTCGATGGGCACGCTACGCGTGGAGATCGCGTCGGGGTCGATGCTGCTCTTGATCACGGCAGCGAGGTCGATCTCGCCGAAGGCGGCCTCGAGGGCAACCTCTGCGTCCGTACCCTGGGCCAGCTCTCGTAAATAGGTCAAATAGCTCCGAAGCAGCGGCCCGTCGTCGAACTGCATCGCGCGTACTGCCAACGAGGCCAAGGCGTAGTGAGCGTTCGAGATCTCGCCAGCCGCAGCGTCCCCCTCGGCGTGGAACGTGCTCGAATCCATGCTGAACAGCGCAGGCGCGTGGGCCAAGAACGATGCCGGCACCAGAATGACTTCGCGGTTCTCGAACCAGACCTGCTCCCATCGCTCCTGCTCGGAGAGCACGAACTTGGGCGTTCCAACCACCAGCGTGTCGTCCACGGGATAGGCGGTCTCCATGAACGTGGCCACCCCTTCGGTTAGCCAGATGGGAGGCTCGGGAATGCACCGATGCAGCAGCCGATGCGCGATCTCGTGCTTGAACGTGGCGAGCTTTTCCGGGCCGTCGTTGGGAGACAGTACGATGACGGAGTGACTCTCGGCGATCTCGAAGTTCGGCGTTGCGTGGTAGCCGATTGCATTCTCCGGGGCGACCGCATGAAAGTCGTCCCAGTCGCCGAGCATCACCACCTCCACCAGGACGTCATTCGTCCGATGCTTGCACGGCATGACTTGGGCGAACATCGCGTAGACGGTTTGCATCTGTTCTGCCCAAGCACGCGTGTCTGCCAGCGTGTCGTTGCTGCGCAAGCGGATGTCCTGGGTCTCGACGAGATGCCAGCTTTGGCGAAGCGGCAGCTTGCTCGACCCGGCACAGCCCACCAGCCAGGTCAGACAAACCACGTAGAACCAGATGGATGGGTACGGCCGACGGATCAAAGGACAACGAAGCACGGGCGGGATTGTTGGGGCGCCATGCTTCGCCGCAACTGCATGCAACGGGTGATTCGCGTCAAATCCCGCGTTGTCACGGACTCGCCTTCCGTGCGTCAAATGGACGTCGCCTGCTGGTCACGTCCCATTTTGAAGCGAGCTCGGTACTCGAGCGGCGGCACGCCACTCACCCCGTCAAAAGAGCTTGCACCTGGTTCTCCGTCTTCCCGAATTCTTCTCGAAGACCTCAAGGTCTGCGGTTGGACAGGGGACCGAGCATCGCTAATTAGTTGGTCGAGCGGTTCGCACACCTGAGCGTTGTAGATTTCAGCAGTAGTCTGGTCGATTTCTTCTCTCCCATCCGCTTCGAACGCAAACCTGGGTGATCCGCGAGCATGAATGCGTGACATTCATGCGTGCCGGAGCGAATCTACGAGTTGGTACGTCGTCTGAGTACGAGACTGCTTGGACAGGGCTGTCAGTGTCCATGGGTCATCGTTCTGGCTCTGATTTAGAGGCACGACCTCCCCATGACAGACTCTGCGCACGACAAGATAACGGGCGAGCGAGCATTGGCGTTGGCTTCGGCCGAATTCCAGACCTCTCGAGCTGTGCTGGTCATCCACGCTGCTGCGGGGCCACGGGTGGTCGAACTGCCTCGCGATGGCACCTTGCTCGTGGGGCGTCGTTGGCCGTCGGACGTCGTCTTGGACGACACGAGCCTCTCTCGGCAACACGCGAACTTCGCCTGGGTGGGTGCGGAGGTCTGGGTCGAGGACCTGGTCTCGCGCAACGGCGTCGTGGTGGGAGGACTGCGCGTCAAACGCGCTCGCGTCAAACCCGGGCAGCACGTTCTGCTCGGAGATGTGCACGTGTCACTGCACCTGGTCGCGCCTTCCCACGCCATTCTCAGCGGGTTCGACACCTTCGAGCAGTGGCACTCCCATTTGTGCGAGGAGATCGAACGAGCGCGAATCCTGGACGATCAGCTCGCCGTGCTGATGTTTTGCGGCGTCGGACATGACGTGGAGCACGCGTGCCGCATGCTGCGCGAGCGGATACGCCCGCTCGATCGACTCGCGTTCGTACAGGATGGCCGGGTGCTGATCATGCTCCCCTCCATCGCGCCCCCGCAGGCCAGCAAGCTATTCAAGGAACTCCTGGGTGTGCTCACTGAGTGCGGACGATTTTCAGGCGGCATGGCGTGCTTTCCAGAGGCCGAAAATGCAGAGGAACTGGTAGCCGCCGCACGGCATCGCTGCGACCACGATCTCCCAGAAGTCGTCGCGCGCCCGAGTACGCAGCCGCCGACCGCGGAGCTGTCAGACGCCGAAGCGGCCAAAATGGCTCGGGTGATGCGGCTCGCAGACCAGGCCGCCGTGGTCAACGTCCCCGTGCTCATCACAGGGGAAACCGGGGTCGGCAAGGAGGTTCTCGCGCGGCGCATTCATCAGCAAAGTGGTCGCATGGGGCCGCTCAAGGCAGTCAACTGCGCGGCCATCCCGGCCTCACTGGTGGAGAGCGTGCTCTTCGGGCACGTCAAGGGCGCCTTCACCGGCGCCGATCGAGCGTCGCTCGGCGTGTTCAGGACCGCGGAGCGCGGCACCGTGCTGCTCGACGAGATCGGGGACCTGCCGCTGCCCGCGCAGGCGGCCCTGTTGCGCACGCTCGAGTCCAAGACCGTCACGCCGGTCGGGAGCGCTGCAGAGGTCGAAGTGGACTTCAGGTTGATCGCTGCCACGCATCGAGACCTCGAAGCGATGGCGGTCCGCGGCGAGTTCCGGTCTGACCTCCTCTATCGAATCAACGCCATTACGTTGTTCATTCCACCCCTGCGAGAGCGCGGTCACGAGATCGATGACCACGCCATCCAGTTCATGGAGACGGCGGCACGGGGCTGGGGAAAGTCCGTCCACAAGATTGGCCCCAAGGTTCTCGAGCGTCTGCGCGCCTACCCATGGCCGGGCAATCTGCGCGAACTGCGCAATGTGATCGAGCATGCAGTGGTGGTGGCAGAGGGGCCGATCATCCAGCTTTCGGACCTGCCGGCCCGTCTTCAACCCGACGCCGAGGCCGAGCTGGACAGCAGCGACTCACGGCAGGCCGACGGGGCGTTTCGAGAGCGGGTGCGGAGCTACGAGACCCGGGTGATCCGGGAGGCGTTGAGCTGCTCCGATGGCAATGTCACCCGCGCAGCCTCGCAGCTGCAGTTGCCACTGCGCACGCTGGTGTACAAGATGCGCCTCTACGGCGTCCGACGCTCGGACTGAGAGCGCCCTGGGTGGTCCGTCGAGCCGTCGTGAGTGCGCCCGATCTGCCATCCGCTCGCGAGCGAAGGACGATCGGGCGCTAGGTAGAGCGCAGACTCAGAACAGCCGGGAACCCACGGTCACGTCGTAGCCGATCAGCGTGTCACCCGAGTTGCAGTAGATGGTGAGGTCGCCGTAGGTGGTGCCACCGCCGCTATCTTGGTCAAAGTAGTTGTCATCGTGCTGCGGGTAGGTGGAGCCATCCGGCCTGCGGCAGGTCGTGTTCATGATGCGATGAAAGCCCCCGCGGCTCGAGGTCGTGTTGTAGAACAAGCGATCGCGGCTGTGTCGCTTGCTCACTTGGCCTCGCACGAACGCATCGCACGCGGCGCCACCCGGAATCGGGCACGCGCCGTCGGCTTGCTGGATCGGGCTCCAGACTTCCCACGCGTCCGCGGCGTTGAACAAGAACGTGAACTGGACGGGATTTCGCACCTGGGCCGAGGCCGAGTGCGCCAAGGTAAGCAGGCCAGCGGCTGCAGCGAGCATCGCCGCGACCTTTCCAATTGATTTGATCATGCTGATTCTCCTAGTTGTCTAATGTCGGATCGCGTCCGCCCGAGAACGAGCGCGACCAAACTCCGCAGTGGGCGAGCGACGGCGCCAATCGGTGGCGGCGGCTCGTGTACGACTCAGAGCAAGTGGCTTGGTTCGCCAACTTCGGGAGGCGTTGGGGACGGGTCCTGCAGGATCAGTCTGACGTCGTCGAGCGTCTGACCTGGTCCCAGGTCGACTTCACGTGCGGCATGTCGGCCGGCTTCGTCCATGGCGCTCACGAACAGGCGGCCAGGGCTCACGTTGGCGAACTCCCAGCTGCCGTCGGGCTTGACGAAGATGGCGCGCGTCCACCCTGTCTCGAGCACGCTGAGTTGAATCGAGGTCTGCGCCAAAGGCTTGCCATTGGAACCGAATGCGCTGCCGCGCAATGTACCTAGGGCATCCAAGCGGAGTGTGACGTCGCTGCCAGTCGGAACCCGGCTTTGCTGCGTGGTGCTTCCGCTGAGCTCTTCCGCGCGCAGGAGAAAGAGGCTGCCGGAACTCAGGCGGTCGACTCGGAAGCGACCCTCGAGGTCGGTCAGCACGCGGCGCTCCCCGCCGAGACTCCGTGTGAGCCTCGCCGATAGCTCCGCACCGGGAGCGTCGTACGACGCCGTCACCCAGACGTTGGGCTTGGGTTCTCCGGCCGCGTCGACAACGCGGCCTGAAATGCTGGCGCTGCGCTCGAGCACGGCCGATAGCTCGAGCTGGTTCCCTTCTCGGACGACGACCGCCGAGTCAGTGCCACCGACGATGGAGGGCGGATTGGTGCCATCTTCGATCGACACTCGATAGCGACCAGGTTCGAGTGGACCGACGCGGTAGCGACCGTCGCCCACGGGGTTACCTGTCTTGGCTCGGCCGACGGAGGTTGCCACCAATGTGATGCCCTCCACGGCTTCGCCGTCGGACCCCTTGACCGACACCGTGATCGATGCGGTTCCGGCGAGCTTCAGGCGGGCATCGACCTTGCCCATGCCTTCCCGGAGCTCGACCGTCGTGGGCTCGCCTCGAGTGTGGCCGTGGGGAGAGATGACATAGGTGCCCGGTCTCAACGTCGCCGCATACTCGTAGTACCCACGCTCGTCAGTCGTGGCGATCATCACGCCTGGGGCCGCATCAGGAGGCTGAGGAAGCTGAAGGCTGAAGTGGGCATAGGGAACGGGTTCTCCGCGCTGATCCACCACGCTGATGGAGAGTCCGAGTCCAGGGCCCACCTTCCATTGCAGATCCGCGAGATCACGGTTGCTGACGTCCAACGTGGAGGGGCCCTCGAGCAAGACCTTGTCACGACAGTAGACGTCCACGGCGTAGCGGCCCGGCGGAACCCCCGGGAACGTTACGCGACCATCCGATTCGATGATTGCACTCAGGGTCGGCAGCTCGACCGTTGCGTCTTCTGCCGGGAACATTCTGACGTGGCCGCTGCTGCAGGCGGCGCTGGTCGCTCGATCGAACACGCGCCCTCGTACAGAGGAGCAGGGGGAGACCACGACCCAGATACGTTGCGCGGAATCGGCCACATCGAGCATGACTGGTTCCAACGAGCGTCCCTGGACGTGATCGCCTTCGGCGCTCAGCACATAGGAGCCGGGCGTGACGCCGTTGATCAGAAAGTGCCCCTCCGAATCGCTCGGAAGCGACGGCTCCGAGGGCCGACCCATGCCGGTGGTGGGCAAGGCTGAGACCACCACGCCTTCCACTGGCTTGCCATCACCGTACGTCACGACGGTTCCAGCCACGGTCGCTTGAGGCATCAACACGAGCTGCACACCCGAAGCAGGCGCGACCCAGTTCAGATAGCCCACGGTGTATCCGTCGGCCCAGGCGGTGAGGGAGATCTCCCCTGGCGGCATCGACAAAGCGAAGCGACCCTCGTCGTCTGTCTCGCCGCGCACCCGGGCGCGCGGTGTGCCGCCGCCGACGATTTGCACGCCGGCGTGGGCCACAGGTCCTCCAGTCGCATCAACGACGAGCCCGGAGACGCTCGTGCCGCCTCCGCGTAACACCATATCGACGCCATCTTTTCGGGTGTTCTCGGCCAGGTGGATTGCCGCGGCTCCATTGGCGACGCTGGGCAAGAAGCCGAGGGCAGAAGCATGTACGAAGTAGACGCCGGAGCTCAGTTGGCTCAACGCAAAGACGCCTGAAGCGTCCGTCGCGACGCACCGATGGGTTGCCAGAGACGCTTCGACGGAGCTGAACGCGCACACGGAAGCGGCAGCGATCGGTGCGCCCTTGTCGTCGAGGACGCGACCGCTCAGCGCACTCGAAGAGTCGGGAGGATCACCAGGGCCGCGCGGCGCGCGAATGGCAGGGTAGCGGGTGCCTGAGGTCTCTTGTGTCTGGTTCTCGTCCGAAGGGAGAATCAACCAGGTCGAGAGTGCCAGTAGCGATAGGCCCGCTAGCAACAAGCCGCTCTTCCCGGCGACCGGTCCGCGATGATCCTGCTCGTCGTCTGCGTTGCCGCGATTCTTGGTCACAGTCACCCTCGCTGCCTTCGGTCTGCACTCGCGCTGCGCCTTGGCCCGGACCGCGATGGGCGGACAGGCGAAAGCTCCTGGGCCTGCGCCTGAGCAACCGCCATGCCACGCGCAAAAAGACGATGTTCTTCGGGATTGCATGGTGCTGCTCGGGCTCCGAGGAGCGAGAGCCACGCAACTTCTTGCTCGCTTGCCCAAGCAAGCAATTGCGCGCACAGGCTTCGATCCGCGAATCGCGTTTCGACGAATCACCCCATCGACCACCGAGCGTCTCCCGTCCGCCGAGGAGAAGGGCGTGGGAGAGAATGCGCTTGGCAGCACCAACGCCTGCCGGGTGACGCGGGAAAGTCGGCGCGAACTAGCTACTGGTAGCGCCGCGAGAGCTTCGTCCACTGGTGATTGCCGTAGACCCAGTCGCACAGGCCGCGCATGTACGCGACCTCGCGGGGGCTGGTGTCGGGGGCGCAAGTGAACGTCTCGAGCGCGCGGTCGAAGGCCGCGAGGTCCGAGTTGTAGAGTTGCACGGCGTCGGCAAAGGCCTGTTCCGCCGTGAGCGCGCGCTCGCGCATGATGACGGCGACCAGGTTGTGTGGGTCGTGAGCGTGCTGCTCCTTGTGGAAGGAGTAGAGATCATTCGTCCATGCGCAAAGGCTGGACGCGGCGTCGCGCAGCCCGCAATAGCTCTCTTTTTGCACCATCGTCGAGTCGAGCGGCTGCTCGAGGGTCAGCTCGATCAGATCGAAGACCGGCAACGCGCCGACGCTCCAGCGCCGCAGCGAGCGGTACACCGGGAGGCTCGGGTAACGCCCAGTGCTGCGGTAGGGAAACTCCAGCAAGCATCCCTCGAAGTAGAGACGCAGACTGTAGCCGAAGCGCTGGAGCACGCTCTCTCCGCCGAGGTGCGAGATACGCGCGCGCAGATCGGCGAGCGCGCCATGGAAGGGCGACGGCGCGGCGGGCAGTTCACCGTGGAAGATCAACTCTTCGAAGGTCCTGAGCGTTGCCTCGAGCGTGCGGACATCGCCGCAGCGCTCGCCGTACGCGTCGTCGAAGAGGTAGAGCCAGCCAATCAGATTCGCGCCGAGCTCCACGAGCTCCGAGGAGGCGCGCGGGTAGGTGTGGGCCGCAAAGCTGCCGCAGTGAATGGCCGCAAAACGCTCCAAGGACGGTCCATCCACCAACAAAAGCTCGGCCACCCAAGCCAAAGCCTGCTTCTCGGCCGCGTCGAGGTGAGCGCTGGGTTCGACCTGCGGAGTCCGGACCAGGTCGGCGCTGAGTTCCACCAATCGTCGGCGCTGAGCCCCCTCGGACATCGAGGCAGACGAGGGCGAACGCTCGCCCGACGAGGGCGCGGACATGGGCTCGATCGGCATAGGTGAAAATTCCCCTCCGCGAACCCTACTCAATCCTCAGAAGAATGGAATCGACTGAGGCGGGGCCGAGGGGAGGGCGGGGGGAGGCTGCAGGCGTCGAACGGCGACCGGAGCTGAGTGGTCTCGATGGGTTACGCCATCGTTCGCGCAGGCAAGATAGGCGTGCCACCATCCGCTGGTTCAGCCTGCTGACTGAGCTTGGATCGGAGCGAGAAAGAGGGCGCCCTCTTGTGAGCTTCAAAGCCGTCCTGCGACGCCGAGCAACAGACCTCCTGCCACGGGCGTCGCCGATGCAGTCCAGGCTCGGCCTTTCGAGCGCGCTACGGAAACGTGTTGGCGGTGCGCGTGATCGATTTCGAGGAACACCACGGGAATGGTAGCGACAGAAATCCCTAACGCAGTAAGCCCTCCGATGGCTGCTGTGCGGCTGTCACTGGTTTCTATCGCCGCGAGCAAGCCCCCAGTCCCAACGCCGAGCCCCAAGGCAGTTCCGAGCATGCCCATCCACCAGCGCCCGTGGCCTCCGAGGGCGTGGTGCGTGAAATAGCTGCTCAGGGTCGCGAGTGCCGGCGTGGTGACCAGAAAGGTGAAGCTGGCAGCGAGCCCAGCATTCAGGCCGCACCATGGACCCAGCTCATCGTCGTCGACGGGCTCTTCGCGGCAGTTCTTCCCGGCTGCCCGACCGGCGAGATAGGCCGCGCCGAAGCCAAGTCCCGTACCGATCGCAGAGCTACCCAGAGTCCAACCCCGACGGGACCATTTGGAAGCCGGAGGTTTCGCGACCGCCAGCTCGCGATCCAAGACGGGATGGGAGGCATCTTGCGCGCGCCCTCGCGTCGAAGACCCCAAAAGCAGAACGAAAGATAGGAGAGCAAGCGTCAGCGCACGCATCATGAGCGGCCTGAGCAAGGTGGATGCCAGCGCCGCCGGGAAAGCTCCGAACCTGGGCGCCCTCCAAATTGTCCGGCAATTCACGCGATTCTCGGGCAGGGCCAAATGTTCGGAGTGAGATGCTCTATGACGCCTGTGTCAGGGTGACGACGTCGGTGGCTGAACGTGGGCCCTGCGCTACTCGGTGCCGACCAGAGCAATGGAATAGTTAGGAATGTCGGGCGCCCTGCGCAGCTGCGCCCGCGCGCCAAGGCGCGCGGGCCTGTGCTAGCGTCGGCGCCGATGAGAAGTTTGCGCGCGCTGATCGCGCTGGCGTTTCTGTTGTGGACCAGTGCGGCGCTTGCGGAGCCTGCGAATCGCTACGGTGCCAAGGGGCGCAGTGTGCTGATCACTGGCCTTTCTGCGGGCGTGACGGGGAGCGGGATGAGCTTGGCGCATCCGGCTTGGGGGGCTGCGGGCCGGCTCACGCTGGTGCACTTCGTGCGCGACAACTTCGCCATCGGTGGCACGTTCGCGGTTGCGGCGAATCACTTGGGCGGGTCCATGTTCGCAAACGAGCCGGTGACCTCCCGGGCGGGTGGGGACCTCGACGTGATTGGGCACGTCCCGCTGTCCCCGCGTACCAGCCTGCGCTTCTGGGGTTGGGGCGGTGTGCGTCAGGTGAGGAGCCGTCTGTCGAGCATCAACAACCCCTATGGGCCCGACGAAGTCGTGGTGGAGAAGTATCTGCAAGCGAACTTCGGCTTGGCGACCGAGGTCTTGTTGCACTTGTCGTCGAGCGTCGCCGTGGCCTTCGGGCCCTCGCTCTCGATGTTCGCTCCGATTTCTACCATGTCGCGCTGGGACTGGTCCCTGAGTCTCGGTCCCAACGTGAACTACTCCTTCGGGGCTCCCCCGAGTGCGGGCCCCAACGACCAGCAGGCCAAGCTCGTGCCGGCGCGCTTCGCTGCACGCGGTCGCAACGTGCTCAGCGGCGGCTGGAACGTCGGCCGTCAAACGGGCGCAGCGCTGGGCTTTGCGCGCTTCGTCACGGACCATTTCGCGCTCGGCCCGCACCTGCAGGGCGGCGCGAACTTCGACGACCGAAACGTGGGGACGCCCTACTGGGTCGCCATGGGGCTGCAGATGTTGGCGGAGCTCCCGCTCCGGGGCCGTTGGTCGCTGCTGTTCTTGCCCGAGCTAGACTATCGCTACGATCGCAGCGTGGTGACCAGCCGTATGCCCGCTGGATCCTACGGACCGCCGGTCTTGCAGCGCCTGGCCACCAGTCACGGGGTTCAGATTTCAGGCGCCATCGTGCCCGTGTTCCACGTCTTCGAGGCCCTGGTGCTCGGCGTGGGGCCCTACGTCACGCAGCAGGTGCGCCTCGCTTCGAGCGTCGACACACTGCCCACGGGCTATCTCTTGGTGGGAGCCACCAGCGTGCTGGCCGGCTCGTTCTGAGCGCGGACTCTGCAGACGGCACATACGCACAGGGCCACGATGCCCAGCGACAGGTAGGGCGCGATGGGGCCTATCTGCAGGCGCTGCTCGATTTGTAGGGCGCGGCTCTCGACGGCGATCACGAGCACCGCCAGAGCCGAGAGCCAGCGCTGACGAAATGTCGCGGCGAGGACCACCACGGGCGTGTACATCACCAGGTCGTATCCATGTTGGGGCGTGAAGGCGATCTCGAGCGCGGCCAATAGGCAGAGCTGCCAGAGGGGATTCAACAGCAGAGATCTCGCTCCGTCGGCATGAGCTGGAACCTCGGCGTGGGTTGCAAGCCATCGCTTGGCAAGCACGAGCGCGACGACCGCCACCATACCCAGGAGCGGCCCCATAAGCAGCGGCAAGCGATGCGGGGCGAACCCCGCCAGGAGCGGCGACACGTTGTAGAACTCAGAGGGCTTCATGAAGTCCATGCCGAGATGCAAGTCGTAGGCATGGCGAAACTGTTCCGGGAACACGGAGAGCCCACTCGGGATCAGCCCGATCACGCTCACGAGCAGCGCGGCCGCGCCCGCCTGCAACACAGGCTTGTGGCTACCGTCGAGCAGCAGAAAGAGCAACGGCAGGAGACAGATCTGCGGCTTGAGCGAGGCCACGAAGACGGACAGCACAAGCAGGCCCGAACGCTTCTCCTCTCGAGCCCAGAACGCGGCGCATACCCCGAGCAGCGGCAGAAGCGAGAGCTGACACTCGTACAGGCACCACCGCACCGCGCCATTGAGGCCGGTCAGCGCCACGAAGGCCCAGATGAGGACCTCGGGCGTGCGCGGCGCGAGCCGCTGGACCATACGCACCGCGAGCAGGCAAGTGAGTCCATAGGAGACCACGTTGACCAGGTCCCAGATGCGGCATGCGAGGGGCCACGGCAGCACTCCGAGTGGCGCAGCCAACAAGGCCCAGTGCGGTGGATACACGAAGGGCCCGGGCGGTGGCTGTCCGTGGGCCCACGAGGGCACCACGAATGCCCACTCGGCGTGCCAGCGTGGAATGTCGTAGGGAGAAAAGCCGTGGGCCCACGCGCGTCCGGCGGCGTACACGAAGGCGAAGTCGTTCGCGCCGCGCACCAGCTCACGCAGAGGCCAGAGGCTGTACAAGGCAGAGGCGAAGAGCATCAGGCCTACGACGCACCAGGCATGCGTGCTGTCGTTCGGGTGCCACCAGGTGTGGAGACCACGACGCGGCGGCCGAAGCGCGCCGTCGGACGCGGGGGGGAAGGGGCGAGTGAGCATGCTGTGCTGGTTGCCCTGCTGAACTCGTCGGTTCATTCGGCCCGCGGCTGCCCGTTCCGCAACACAAGCGCACGCTCGTCATGCTCCAAAATGCGCGCGCGCGTGGCAGCGTGCCGCGCACGCTCTTCGGATGATCACCACGGCCGGCCTCTTACTCGGATCGATGACGCCGTTGCGTGAGTCCTAGGAGGGCTCGATGTCAGGGGCGCGTGGGCGGTTCATGCTCGAGGCTCGCTCAATGGCGCGCGCAATCTCGGCCCCGCTGAAGGGCTTCGTGACGAAGCCCGCCAGGCCCTCTTCGCGGAGCTCGGCGAGGGTCGTTTCCGCCATCAGGCCCGAGCACAGCACGACCGGCACATCCGGTTCGATGGCATGCAGCGCTTCGAAGCACTGGCGACCGTTCATGTCGGGCATGGCCATGTCGAGCACCACGCAGGCATAGGGATCACCCCCGCCCCTGAAATGAGCTAGCACATCCCGTGCGTGCGACATGGTGTCTACCTCGTAGCCGAGTTGACGAAGCAGAGCCCCCGAGACCTCGCGAATCATCTGCTGGTCGTCGACGATCAGGACACGCTTGCGCTCGCGTGGTCTCGTGACCGTAGTGTCGTCGCTCACCGCCTCGGGTGCCTGCTGGCTGGCACGAGGCAATAGGATTTCGAAGGTCGTACCCTGACCCTCGAGGCTCTCGACCGAGATTGCCCCGTGATGTTCGGCGAGAGCGCCATAAGTGGACGCGAGGCCGAGGCCGGTGCCGTGGCCCACGGGTTTGGTGGTGAAGAACGGCTCGAAGAGATGGCGCTGGATCTCGGCGGACATCCCGATGCCCGTGTCGCTGATGCGGACGCAGAGGTAGTCGCCGGGCTTCAAGCCGCGCGCAACCGCCTCGGCACTGTGCTCTTCGAAGCGGAGGTCGGCACTGGTCACGCGCAGCTCGCCGCCCTCTGGCATGGCATCACGCGCATTGATGCACAGGTTGAGCAGCGCGGCGTGAAGCTGCGCGTGGTCCCCCACCACGACCGGACGTGCGGCGTGCAGCGCGCACGCGATGCGGATCCGTGGGTCGAAGGTACGCTCCGCGAGGACGAGCGTGGCGCTCACCAGTTCGTGAAGGTTGATGGGCTCGGAGCTCTTGCGGCCGCGGCGTGAGTAGGAGAGCAGTTGCGAGGTGAGCTCCTTGGCCCGCTGACCGGCGTCTTGTACGATGGCGAGCAGGCGGGCGGCGCTCGACTCTCTGTCGAGACTGCGGCCCAGCAATTCGGCCGCACCCAGGACACCCGAGAGCAAGTTGTTGAAGTCGTGTGCGATGCCGCCGGCGAGCTGTCCCAGGGCTTGCAGCTTCTCGGCGTGCTGCTGCTGCGCCTCGATTCGCGCCAGGCGATCCGCGAGCAGTCGCTCGCGCCCGGCGAGCCACAGCGCGAGCAGCGCGATCGTGGATGGATAGGCAATTAGCACGAGGCCGATCCCCCGCGACCAGCCGGTCATCCCGACGACCACGTCCCACAGCCAGAAGCCGAGCCACAGGGTGCAGGTGCAGATCACTGGCAACCGGTTCTCGACCTGGCTGCGGTTGCGAAGCGCGTCGTATAGCGGCATCGCACTCACGCTGGCCGTCACGAAGTGGAGGAGCGCGATCCCTCGCCAGTTTGCTGGTCCAAGCTCCTCGTGAACGCGCTCGCCCCACGGAGTGAGCCGTAGTGCCACGCCCACCAGATGGGTATGGCGCAACGCGCCCGGTGACACGAGCGCCGCGACGGATAACGCCAGACAGGCGAACGCGGATAGCCGATAGCGACCAGGTGGACGACCATACAAGAGGCAGCCGAAGAAGAGAACCGAGCAAGCGCTTGCCCATGTGACGCTTACTCCGGCCGCGTGAGCGAGTTGCCGCATGGTGGAGAGATCGCTCGTCCGAGCGATCGCGGCGCACACGCCCGCGAAGAGCGACCCACACAGTGCCATCCCGGCGAAGGCCAGCAGCGTGCGCTCCGTGCGGCGGCGCAGTGCCAACAGAAAGGCAACGCCACCCGCGGTGGCGAAGCCGCCGCTCAAGAACATCAGGGCGTCCACGACGCGCGGCACGCTCGATTCCCCTCCGGTCGAGTCCCGCGCACGCGGGTCGCGGCAAAGAATAGGTGGACACCCGTGAGCCAACGAAATGTGGGCGTTCGTGGAAACGACTTGGGCGGCGAACCCGAAACACCCGTGGATCCAGTGTCGGCAGCTAGCGCGAGGCCTCGGCGATCAGTCCTCGGAAGAACTGCGCCGCCGGGTCCCGATCCGTCCGCGGATGCCAGAACATATGGATCGGTCGCGAACCCATCGCGAGCGGTGGCGTTCTGATCGCGAGCGGCAGATAGTCGACGTACCGTGCGGCCAGTCTCGCAGATAGGGTGGCGACGTAGCCGGTCTGCAGCACCACCCACGGCGCAAGCGAGAAGTGCGGAACCGTGAGCGCGATGTCGCGGGAGATGCCGCGCTTGGCGAGGCCGATGTCGATGGGATCACGCGTATGGTCCAGCACCCGCACGCGGACATGCCTTGCTTGTCGGTACTCGCGCATGCTCATTTTGGCGGGGCGTCCTTCGCGACGCGTCAGACACACCAGGTGCTCTTCAAAGAGGGCGCGCTTGAAGCAGCCCCTCGGCATTTCGGGAGGACTTCCGACGTGAACGTCGACGTCGCTCGCGAGGCCGCCACCCTGCACGAACTGTTCGAGTGAGATTTGGCGTAGACGCGCATGGGGCGCCCGCTCGCGTAGCAGCGCCGTCAACGGTGGCACCACGACCACCCCGTAGTAGTCCGCACAGGCGAGCGTGAATTCGCGGGAGCTGCTCGCCGCGTCGAACCGCGGCGCAGGCTCGAGCAGCGTACCCAGGTCACCGACGAGTTGGTTCAGCCTGGGCGTGAGCTCTGCCGCGCGCGGCGTCGGCGTAAGGCCCCGTGCGTGGCGCACGAGCAGCGGATCCCCGAACGCGTCGCGCAGCCGCGCCAGTGCGTTGGAGACTGCCGACTGCGTCACGCCGAGACGCTTCGCCGCACGCGTCGCACTGCGCTCCGCGAGCAGCGCATGCAGAACCACGAGCAGATTGAGGTCCACCGACGCGATATTCACCATCGTGATGGATGGTAACACCAATCATCACTACCCATGAACTGGCATGCGGGGCACGATCGGCGACATGAAGCTCAACCACATGGATCTCTTGGTGCGCGACGTCCCGGCGACGGTCGCGTACTTCGAACGGTACTTCGGGCTGGCGGCGCGCACGAAGGCCGACTCTTCGGCGCTCGCGGTCCTCACGGATGGCGAGGGCTTCACCCTCGTGCTCCAGCACGCCGAGGATCCCAAGTACCCCGGTCACTTTCATCTCGGTTTTCTCATCGACGATGTCGAGGGCGTGTACGCCCTTCAGGAGCGCGCGCGTGCCGATGGGGTCGACGTGAGTGACGTGATCGTGAACGGGCGAGGCACGATGACGTACTTTCGTGCACCCGAGGGCTACTACGTCGAGGTGAGCTGCCACAAGCGCCGCTTTGCGTGAGGCGCGGCGAAGACGATGTCGAGTTGGCACACCGCTTGTATTGTCGAGCCCGATGAAGCTTCTGTTGAGCCATTCTGTGCCAAGAGCGTCCTCACGGGCTGCCCTGGTCCTACTTCTTGTAGGCTGCTCCGACACCGCGAAGACGGATCTTGATGCAGGTATCCATCCAGAGATGGACGGTTCGCAAGTCGACGACGGCGGCCCACAAGGGGAATGGGACGCTAGCCCACAAGACGTATGGCACGCTGACGACAAGGGATTCGCGGTCAGGTCCACAGGCGGATTTCCGTTGCCTGAGAGCCCGGATGCAGGCTGCCACGGGTATGACGTAACCATCACGTTCACTGCGCCGAGCTCCCTCGTCTCCACAGGATGTGAGGCGGGGATGATCAGAGATTGGAGTCTCGAGCTCAGCGACAGCCAGGAGCAGCAGCTGTTGGGCGAGCTCGAGGCGTTGAGGACGACCAACAAGAGATGGTGCACCTACGACGCGACGGATGAAACTCTGACCGTCTATGACCGCACCGGCGCTGCGCGCCAGTACGAGAGCAACATCGACTGGGGTTGCAATGAGAACCCGCCGCCGGGGACGATGCTCATCGACTATACCTACGGTCCTGAGGGGCAGTTCCTTCGTTTTCTGTTCAGCTTGAGGCCTGCGGCTGACGGGGGATGAGGGACGGCGTCACTGTCACAGGCCGCGACGCGAAAGCTCTCGCAACTCCTTCAATGCACGTGCCCCGTCGCGTTCGGCTGGGCTACGTGCAACATGCCCATCATGCCGAAGTCGGCGTGGTCCAGAATGTGACAGTGCAGCATCCACATTCCCGGCCGGTCATCGAAGGTCACGGCGATACGTGATGTGGTGCGCCTCGGAAGATTCAGGGTGTCTTTCCATTCGCCCACGGCCGGCACTTCGCCAGCGCGTTCGAGGACCTGAAAGCGAAAGCCATGCAGGTGGAAGGGGTGGTCGTAGTCGGTCTGATTGTCGAGCACCCACACGTGCGTCTCTCCGACCTGTGCCATGAGCATGAAGGGGTCTTCCGAATACACCTGGTGGTTCAAGCCAAACACACCGTCGCCGTTGGCTCGCGTGTCCTGAGTCATGGCAATGGTGTGCTCCACCGCCCGAGATACGTCGATGGGCGCGATGGTGGCGAGCTGATCGGGCAAGTCGGGAGCGGTGCCGCCGTCCTCCACGACTTCGATGCGCAGGAGCGGAGTCGACTGTTCGCAGGCAGGCCCGCCACACGAGAACCGGTCGTAGGGCAGGGCCTCCAGCAAGTGAACACTTCCCACGGGGCCTTGCGGCACGAGCACGGCCTCGCTGCGCTCTCCCGGTACAACGAGCATGCTCTGGTGCTGCTCCGGACGCTCGAGGAAGCCGCTGTCGCCCGCTACACGCGCAAGTTGGTGTTCGGCGACGGCGAGCCGAAAGTAGCGCGCGACGGCTGCGTTGATGAAACGTAGTCGGAGAGGCGCCCCCGCACGCACGCGGATGCTCGGCAGGCTACGACCATTGACCTGCACCTCCTGTCCCTGATGGCCGAAGAAGGCGCCCACGAAATCCGCAGGATCGATCGCTTGCAGCTCAGCGCCGGCCAGTGCGAGATCGCTGAGTATCAGCACAGCCTCCATGCCCAGCTCCGGTTCCTCTGGGCCGTCGACGATCAGCGCTCCGTAGAGTCCACGCCACACCTGCTTCGAAGAATTTCATGTGGGGGTGGTACCAGTAGGTGCCAGCGCGCGGGACCACGAATTCGTAGTCGAAGGTTGAACCCGGCGCGACGGACGAGTGCTGCGGGTCAGCGCCATCCATGGCCGCGGGTACTTCCAGGCCGTGCCAGTGAATCGTGGTGGGCTCGGGCAAATCGTTGCGAAAGTGAACGCGCAAGCGGTCGCCCACATGCACTCGAATCAAGGGCCCAGGGACCGAGCCGTTGTAGGCCCAGCGTTCGACCTCTATTCCTGCAGCACCGGTGGGCAGGCGGGTGACTGACGCCGTCAGAGAGACTTCCACCACCCCTTCCGCTGGATCCTGATCGTCCAGCTCGGTCATGCGCAGGGCATCATCCCAGTGCTCGGGCTGCGTGTTCGCGGATGCCGCGGAGTCCTCTTCGTGGCCTCGATTGTCGGCAGCACACATCGACAGTGGAAGGAGCGCAATCAACGCGACCAAACGGGCTCGCCATGGGGACAACATGCAGCCATCCTGGCATGGGTTCGGTCTCCATGCTCCGCCGCGCAGACCTTTCGCCACAGGCGACCCGCCGCGCATGTTTTGCGCCGCGCACCACGAGCATTCGGGCCGAAACAAGCGCGATTGGCGGATGGTGCGCGAGCTGCATAGGAGAGGGGCATCATGTCGTATCCGCCCGTTCGTGCGCAGCGTGCTTCTCTTTGGCCTCGGGAACACGGGGCCTATGTCCAGCTGCTTGGTCCGCTGTTGATTGCTCTCTTCTTCGTGCGGCCCTCGGCCACGACGCTCACTTGGGCGGTCATGGTCGTGTGTCTGTTTCTGCTACACGAGCCGGTGATGTTGCTGCTCGGTCGGAGGGGGGAGCGCGCCAAGGCGGAGCTAGGCTTCCTGGCCCGTCACCGAGCCGAGTGGTTGGGAGTCGTTGCCGCCGTGACTGGCTTCGGAGGACTCACGCAGGCCTCGTGGGAGGCGGCCCTCTGGTTCGTTGTTTCGCTCGGCTTCGCGTTGCTGAGCGCGCGATTTTTGTTCGCCAAGCAGGAGCGTACGGTGCGCGGCCAGCTCGTGGTGGGCGTCGCGCTCGCGAGCTTCACCATGCCCATGCTGGTTTCGTCGGCGGTGCCGAGCGCACGAGCGCTGTGCCTGACAGGAACCTTGGCGCTCACGCACGCGCTCGGGTGCATCACCGCCCGTGGCGTCATCTACCGCAAGCAGGATGCAGGGCGCTTGCTGCACGTGGCCGCGTTCGCGGCATTCCTCGCGGCTCTTCTACTCGGGCTCGTGCACCGGAGCGTGATGCCGCTTGCCTGGTCGCTCGCTCCCTTGCCGTTCGCCGGCATCGCCGGGGCGCTGGCGTTGGGCCTGTTTTCTCCGCGTTCGCCGAAACCGGTCGGTTGGGCCCTCACGGCCGCGAGCTGCGTCGCAATGCTGCTGTTTGGGTGGGGCTTCGCGGGCTCGGGGTGATGCTTCGAACGTGAGCTCCGGCCCCTGTTCAGAGCGGTACGTGCCTGTCAGCGAAACGCCCAGCTCATCCGAAACTGGCCCTCGCCGAATGGCGTCAGCTGGTGGTACTTGCCGAGGTAGAAATCCCAGAACGGCCCGTAGCGAACGTCGACTCCGAGTTGCCACGTTCGCGCAAACTGCACAGCCAGGCCGAACACGCCGAACACACTGGGACACTGGTTCCAGAGCGAAGCTCCCACACCGAGCAAGGGCACCAAGCCATCGAAGGGTGCGCGAGCGGCGACTTCGGCTCGCAGACGGCCAAAGGAATTGAGAGAATGGCGGTCCACCATGGCGCCATAGCCCACGGCCACGCGGCCAACGAAGTACTTGAGGGGTGCCCATGCGAGGCCAAGGTCGAGCGCGAGCCCCCCCTCGAGCGCGCTCGGCCCCTCACCCATCACGACCACCCCGGAAGCAACCTCGAGACTCAATGTGCGCTCTTGGGGAGCCTTGCTGGGAGATTCCGGCGCAGGCTCTGGTTCGCTGGCATGGACAGGGCTCGTCAGGGACAGCAGGGTGCAGACGAAGAAAACTCGGAGCATGTCGCTACCATACCTTAGGGCTGGGCGCGCTGCTTTCCGTATCATCCCGTGCGAGGACCCGGCTGTTCATAGGGGCGCCGACGGCCTGCGCGAGAAGCTCCGATGATCAGAACGGTTTGGTCTCCATCAACACGGTAGTGGCTGCGATCAGCAGGCACATCACCCAGGCACGTCGCGCGATGCCACGTAGGGTCGCTTGCTCTTCTAGAGTGTCGCGCTGGCGCAGAGCAACGCGGGTTCGAGCATGGATGGCGCCTAGCGCGAGCAGCTCGAAGAACGAAACACGGAACCACCAGAAATCGTGGTATGGCCCGCCCAGGCTCCATTCGATGAGCACCCCTGTGACCATCATGGTGATGAGACCGGCGGTCGTGCCCTGCACCAGGATTCGCAGAAGCTCCCATGTCTGGGGTCCAATCGGTGATGGAGTCGCGCGCGAAGAGGACGCAACGACTGCGATCCCCACCACCTGCCCGAGCCCCAGAATGGCTCCGATGACATGAATCGAAAGAAGAAATGCGTAAAGGGTCATGGTTTTACTCCCGGATGCACCATGAAGACCCGCTGGCCCGGGGCCATGTGACAGCTCGTTCGAAAAAATCACGCGAGGATCCGTCCGCGTGTCGTCCACGCACCAAGAGGTTCCGGATCGAAAATGCGAAGTCGGCTGGATGTCCGGTCAGGTCTGCTTGAGCGTCGGCGCGCCGCCGCTGAGCAGGTTGCGCATCATTTCGCTTCGCAAGAAGTCGTGCGGGAACCCCAGCTCGACGCGGCTCGCCGTATCGAGGCGCTCGACCTGGGCGGGCGCGAGGGAGAGCTCGAGCGCGCCGAGGTTCTCTACGAGCTGGGCAGGTGTACGTGCGCCGAGGATGGGCACGATGCCATGGTCGCCGCAGGTGCGCGTGCGTAGCCACGCCAGCGCGACCTGCGCTGGCCGCGCCCCGAGCTCGGATGCGATCGTGGCCACCAGCTTCGCGAGCTCGAGCGAGCGGGCCGGAAGCCGTGCGGTGGAAAGGCGTGTCGGCTCGTCGCTGGGCTGTCCGGCCACGTACTTGCCGCTGAGTGCGCCGCCAGCCAGCGGCGCCCAGGCCAACACGCCAAGCCCGAGGGCTTCGGCCATGGGCAAAAGGTCGCGCTCCGGCGTGCGCTCGACCAGGCTGTACTCAATCTGAAGCCCGATGAACGATGACCAGCCTCGCAGTTCGGCGAGCATGTTCGCGCGCGATATTTCCCAGGCTGTAGTGTCGGAGACGGCGACGTAGAGTGCCTTGCCGCTCCGCACCAGGTCGTCGAGTCCGCGCAGGATCTCGTCCCAAGGCGTGACCCCGTCGCGCGCATGGAGCCAGAAAATGTCGATGTGTTCGCTGCCGAGCCGACGCAGGCTCTCGTCGATCGAGCGCATCATGTTCTTCCGGCCGTTGCCCGCGCGCTGCGGGCCGCCGGTGCGGGCCGGTGTATATTTGGTGGAGATCACGAAGTCGTCCCGATTCGCCTTCACGAACGCGCCGACGATACGCTCGCTCTCGCCCTGCGCGTAGAGGTGGGCGGTGTCGATGAAGGTGCCCCCCGCGTCAGCGAAGTCCTTCAGGATCGCGTTGCTGTCGTCGATGCTCGAGCCGAAGCTGCGCGGGTCGCCGAACGTGATTGCGCCGAGACAGAGCTCGGACACGTACAGGCCGCTCTTGCCGAATTGATGTTGTTTCATCGGGGCAGATTGGCGCGCTAAGATTATTTGGTGAACACCCAAGGTAAACACACTGCTTTGAAGCATGGATTAACAATGGACGGCGCGACCCTGGGTCGCCTGCGTATGTTCGTCGCCGTCGCTGAGCGCCGCAGCTTTAGCGCTGCAGCGCGCGCAATGGGAATATCTCCCTCGGCTGCGAGCCAAGCGGTCACGCGACTCGAAAGCGAGCTCGGCTGTGCGTTGCTCGTTCGGACCACGCGCAGCGTCGCGCTCACGGATGCGGGAACGCGGCTACTCGGTGAAGCAGCCCCTGCGCTGGCCAGCGCCGAACAGGCCCTGCTCGGCATGAAGACGCGCCGCAGCGAGCCGGCGGGTCTGCTTCGCCTCAACGTCCCGCGCATTGCCTGCCAGCTCGGACTTCCGCGGCTGCTCGCCGAGTATACGCGCCGTCATCCGGAGATGCGCGTCGAGGTCGTGGTCGACGACCGACGTGTAGATGTCGTGCGCGACGGCTTCGACGCGGGTGTGCGCTCGCGCACGTCGGTGCAGAAAGACATGGTGAGAGTGCCCATGACGGGTCCGGCGCGGCTCGTCGTGGTGGGCGCCAAGCGCTACTTCAGCAACAGAAAACGGCCCAAGCACCCGCGTGACCTGATCGACCACGTCTGTCTTGGGTGGCGCTCGCTCCAGGGCGGTGCCGAGTATCAGTGGGAGTTCTCCGAGCAGGGGCGCGCGCTCTCGGTGGCCGTGGATGGCCCCGTCGTCTCGAACGACACCGCGCTGCTGATCGCTTGTGCCACGGCTGGCCTCGGTCTCGCCTTCGTGGTCGAGGCCGAGGTGCGGCGCGAGTTGGCCTCAAAGCAGCTCGAGATCGTGCTGGGCGAGTTCGCCATCGAGGTTCCGGGGCTGTTCGTCTACTTTCCCAGGGCGGCGCGCCAAGTCCCCAAGCTGCGCGCGTGGCTGGACTGCGTACGCACGCTGTACACGGAGTGCAATGCTCGCCCAGCCGTACGAGGCGCGGCGGCGACACGCTGACCGCACGAGCGAGGTGCCCCCGAGCGCACTCGCTATTCGCGACTACTCGCTGTGTCCGAGCGGAGCCAACTCGAGTTCGCCGAGCAGTGAGGGGTCGCGGAAGATGTCGATCTCGGTGATCTTCCTGGCCTCGATCGTGAAGGCCATGACCGAGAACAACCTTCCTTCGAGCGTACAGATCAGACCCGGTGCACCATTGACGAGCGCCGGCTGCCTGTGTAGCCCGATGCGCGAGAAGGCCTGCGCCCGACGCGCGACCTCCTCTGCACCGCGACACTCGACACCCGAGCCAGCCGTCCCACTGCCGTCCGTTCGGAGGGTAACCTCCGGGTCGAGGACCGCAACGAGTCCGTGGAGGTCGCGATGCTGTGCAGCCGAGACAAAGGCATCGACGATGCTTCGTTGAATCTGGGGGTCGGCATCGCGCGTGTCGCTCCGCGTCTGAAGTCGACGGCGCGCGCGGCTGGCAAGCTGGCGAGCCGCATCAGGGGTACGCTCGACGAGGCGGGCGATTTCTTCGAAGGGGGTGTCGAAGATATCGTGCAGCACGAACGCGACGCGTTCGGCCGGGGCCAGGGTCTCGAGGACGACGAGGAGTGCGAGGCCGACACTGTCAGCGATGAGCGTGCCATGTTCGGGGTTTGCGCCATCGTCCCGGTCAACGATAGGGACAGGGACGTGAGCCTCGCGGCGCGTCTTGCGCGCGCGGAGCGTATTGAGGGAGATGCGGGCGACCACGGTCATCAACCATGCGCTCAGATCGTCGACCTCTCCGTGGGCAGTGCCGCTTAGCCGGAGCCACGCTTCCTGGACAGCGTCATCGGCATCGCTCCGTGACCCCAGCATTCGATATGCGAGGGCCCTTAGACGGGGCCGCCGCTCCTCGAACCTTTCCGCCAGCCAGTCGCGCTCATCCATGGTTCACATTCTCCTACCCGCACGGGGCCGTGCACGTGAGACCCGCGAGCAGCCGCTGTCGTGACCGAAGCTCGAAAAAAAAATCAGCCTGTCACGTTCCCACGCTCCCCTGGGTCTTGTGAGAGCTGGTCGCTGGCGACGCGGCGTACCCCTCCCTGGAGATGAAAAGCCATGCGAGCTCGAATCAAGAATCCGGTGTTTACCCTGCCAGGTACCCGGGAAGCTCTGCTATCGATTCACAAGGCCACAGCCAACTGTGGCGTACCTCGCTCGACCTTCGAGCTCATGAACCTGCGGGCGAGTCAGGTCAACGGCTGCAGCGTGTGTGTCGACATGCACTCGCGCATCCTGAAGAAGCTCGGCGAGAAGGACGTGCGGATCTTCACCGTGTCTGCGTGGCGAGAGGCACCGTACTTCTCCGACGCTGAGCGCGCCGCGCTCGGGCTCACGGAGGCGGTGTCACGCGTCAGCGATTCGGCCGACCCCGTGCCTGACGAGGTGTGGGAGGAGGCCGCCCGACATTACGACGAAACCCAGCTCGGCGCGCTCGTGATGACCATCGGAGTGATCAACCTATGGAATCGCCTCAATACTGCAACGCGCCAGGTTGGGGGCGATTTCATCGAGCAGTACATCTAAACCTGCGCTGCATTCTCCGACTGTCTGCGACCTAGCCGCCGCTCGTCCCGGCTTTCGCGCCATCTCTGCTCGAGCGCCGATAAGACGCGGGGCTGCAGCCGACCCAGCGTCGGAAGGCGCGAGCGAAGGTCGACACGTCGGAGTAGCCAAGCTTCGAGGAGACGTCCTCCATCGACAGTAAGTCCGAGCGGAGCAAGACCAACGCACGGCTCTTGCGCTCGGAAGCGACGAGCTCGGCATAGGACAAACCGTGTTCCGCGAGGCGTCGGCGCAGGGTGCGCGACGAGAGGGCGAGTTCGCTCGCCAGGTCGTCGAAGGAGCGGAAGCCTTCTCGTGCCGGGAGCGCTCGGCGGAGCCTGCTCTCGAAGCTGGAGTGCAGCCCGAGATCCCCACAGAGCCGCTCGCACTCGCCGCGCATCAGCTGAAAGGTCGCGGCATCGCTCATGCTGACGGGAGATTGCAGCCCTGCGGCAGGGCCAACGAGCTGCAGCGTGGGACGCTCGAAGCGCATCGGAGGGAGTACGTGTTCGAAGCGCGCGATGTAGTCCGGTCGGGCGATGGGCAGGTCGAGGGTCAAGCGCATGGGACGCCCGAGCACGACGCTTCCGGCCTGCCAAAGACCCACCGCGACGGAGAGCAAGACCATGTCGCGCACCGCGCCGAAGTCGGCCTTCTCCTCGAGGGTCATCACCGCGAGGTCCGCTTCGGTGTGACCATGAAAGCCGATGGCGGTGAAGCGGAGCCCCGCGTACTGGAGCATGAAGCGGATGGCCTCGCGGAGGTTTCCGGCACTCAACGCACCGAAGCCGACGAAGCTGTGCAGTGCTGCGGAGGAGCGCAGTCCTGCGTAGATGCCGAGGGCTGCCTCGCCGGTCAGCGCGCGCGCTCGTTCGAGCAAGGTGAGCCAAGTCGTCAGCGGAACGAACGCTCCTGGATCGGCAAACATCTCGGGGGCGACCGCGAGCCCGGCCAGCAGCTCGCTTTCCGGGACTTCCCACGGGGCCACCAACTTGCACAGGCCCGCCACGTACCCAGCCGCGACACGGTGAGCCGGGGCAGACTCGGCCGGAGCGCGATGGCTCGTGATTTCGAGGGGCTGGGCCATCGGTCGAAGCTACTGCCAGGCGCCGGGGGATGGAATGGCCGGACCTGCCCGATCATTGGCCTGGTTTTGCCCTACCACCGTTGTCACCCGAGTTCAGAGAGATCGCGCATCGGCAGCGGTGCCGCCGCGGACGTTGGTTGGCAGAGGAGAAATCATGATCGGGCAAGGACATCGGATGCGCGCTGGGAGCTTGAACGCCAGCCCCTGGCTAGGTCTCGCGGCGCTCGGTTTCGTCGCCTGTGGCGCGGACGCGGGCTCTGCGGACCCGGAGGAGGGCTTCGTCGCCACCACCGACCCCTCCCTGTTCACCGCGGAACAAGGCTGTGATTCCAACCGGTTGGCGGTCGCCTACCGTGCCACCGCGGACGGCTCCAAAGCACTCGACAAGCTGCCCGCGGCGGCCCGAAACCCGGTGCCTTGCCTCTCACTCACGGGCGCTGGCGCGAACGAACCCGCCCTCGGCATCGCCCGCAACGGCACGGTCTACTTCTCTCCGGCGACCACCGCGGATGGCAACGGCTTGCTCAGTTCCTCGGATCTGGGCGTCACCTGGAAGTTGATCGTTCCGCCGATTCCCGGTCGTTCTGGGCACCCCCGACTGCAGCCCTTCTTTTACCTGGACCCGGCCACCGATCGTCTCTTCTACGCCTCGAGCAAGCTCGTGCTCAACGGACTCGGCACGTTCAAGGACGAACCCGGCATCCACCTGAACATGAGCAGCGACGGCGGCGCGACATGGAAGTATCAAAGCATCGCGGAGACCTGTCGTGACTGGGAGAAGATCTTCGCAGGGCCGCCCGTGACCAGCGACACCGGCGCCTATCCTCACGTGACCTACGTGTCCGTGCCGTCGCCCATCGCGGGCAACTGGGCCGGCATCTATCCCGCGCCCGACTATCAACACATCTTCAAGTCACTCGACGGTGGCGAGACGTACACCGAGGTTTCTCGGATCGTGATCGACCCGCTCAAGGTCGCCGGTTGCATCGCGGGCGACTTCATCATGATGGGCCAGGGGTCGGTCGGACCCGACGGCACCGTGTACCTCGCCTATCGCATGTGTCAGCAGCTCGCGGTCAACGTGAGCCACGATGAGGGCGCCACCTGGGAGACGCGGATCGTGCCCGACGCCAAGCTGCATCCGTATCCCACGGGCAGCCTTGACGGCATCCTCTCCATCATCGGGGGCGAGAATGCGATCAACGGCGAGCCCATCACTGCGGACAAGGAGGGCAACCTCTACGCCGTCTGGGCCGACGCCAAGAACGAGCTCTACTACGCCAGCTCGAAGAATCAGGGCCTCACTTGGACCAAGCCCGTGTGGGCCATGGCACCCGGCGTGCAAAACGTTCGCATGGCCGCCATTACGGCACGTGAACCCGGCGAGGTCGCGATCTCCTACTTCGGCACCACGGATGGCACGAAGTACGACGGCTACATCGCGGAGTCCAAGACCGGTCTCGATGACGAGCCCACGTTCTGGACCGTCACGGTGAACGACCCGGCCGACCCACTGTATCCCGATACCTGGCAATCCGGTTACGAGGCCATCTACTTCAACAATGGCGGCGACGAGGTGACGCTGATTCAGATCAAGTACGCACCGAGCGGCGACCTATGGGCTTCCTTCGTGAAGGACATGTGCCCCAAGGGCGACCTCAACAAGTGCACCTGGGACTACGAAGCGGAAGATAACTCGCGGTTCCAGGGGGCAGTCGGACGCTTGGTGCACCGCTAGGCGAACGGCACGTCGCGGTCGCGCTTCATGGCTTCGCCCGCCAGACCACGACCGACGGCGTCTTGAGGCCCGAGCCCGCGACGCTGTCGAGCGCGCTCTGGGACAGGTTGAAGCCCCAGCGCGTGAAGTGGTCCCGCAGGTCGGCGTTGGCCGCCTTCGACAGGATCTTGTAGAAAGTGTCGACCTGCAGGGCGGCGCTCCCGCATACGCTCGAGCGCTCGGCGCTCGACAGCTCGCGGTAGGCGCGGTTGACGCGACGATAGAGGTCCCAGCCGATCGACGGGAACGCATGCACCGGCTGCATCAGGAACACCAGCTCGTTCCACGGGTCGTCGACGTCGTCCCACTTGACCACGCCGGCCTCCAGCTTGGTGATCATGGGCGCATGGTTGTCCGCGATGCGCGACGTATGGCCGAAATTCTCTTGCACGTAGAGGGAGTACAGGTTGTTGGTGTCCTCCGTACCGAAGCGCGAGGACCACAGACAGAACTGCTGATGATTATGTCCGAGTTCGTGCCACACACCCCACTGGTCGGCGCCGCCCTGGGGGTCAGCCAGCTTCCAGCCATTGGTGGTCATGATCGGGTACCCCGAGTGGCCGTAGCCCGCGGTGATCTGCACGTCGGACATCCAGCGTGCCTTGCCGTCGTAGGGCCGGTGCACACCGCTCTTCGCGCTGGGATCGAGGCCGAACAGGTCCATCTCGAGCTCCACCACGCGGTCGTACTTCTCCATCACGTCGCCGGGCTTGGCGAGGGAGGCGATCTGCGAGCTGGGCACCGTGATCACCCCGCGGTCGCCTTCGAGCTCCGCCCACGGCACGTCGAGGGCACGGCGGCGCGCCCACTCGTCGTCGCTGGTGACGCCGAGCACGAAGCGCGGCATCTCCACGCCACCGTGAATGTCGACCGGGACGACGCGACCTGTATCGACGTCTGACTCGAGGATGACCTCCCCGCCATACGGGCTGCGGACGGCGATCTTTCCGGGCGTGAGCTCGAGACGCATACTCACGCGCGGCATGCGCTGGAAGCTGCCGTTCTTCACGTTGCCGCTGTCAGGTTTGAGCTCGTCGGTGTGCCCGTTGATGCGCACGAACAGCCCGACGCCGGCGTCACTCGGCACGTCGAACACCAGCACCTTGCCTGCGGGCGCGTACACGCCGGTGCTCTGCCAGTGCTTGGGCGGCCAGCTCACGCGCAGGTAGTCCGTATCGTGATCGAAGCGCGTGTCCAGGTACACCCGGCGCGAGATCATCGGTGCATCCGCCGCCACGCTGCCCGGGAACTTGCTCACGTCGCGCGCGGCCTTGAGCGGGTAGGGGGGCTGCACCATGCCCACGCGGTGGCGCGCTTCCTCGATGTCGTAGCCGAGCGTGTCGCCGGCCGGCAAAGGATAGCTGACAGTGTGGCTCTTGTTCTGCTCGAGGAAGGCGAGGTCCTCGCTCAGCAGCGTCCATTGCTGGTTGTTCTGCCGGTGCGTGCCGTAGCTGATGAGCTCGCCGTCGCCGGTGACGTCGGCCGCCGTGCTGCCGCGCTCGATCACTCCGTCGGCGGACGCCATCTTGAACGGAGTGATGTCGGCGCAGCGCGAGAGCTTGAACTTGCCATTGGCCGCATCCAGGCAGAGCGTGGAGGCGTCAGCCAGGCTGACCCCTGAGTTTGCCACTGTCCAGCGTTGACCGGGCAGGCCGCGGCAGGTGCCAATCGTGACCTCGCTGCCGGCCTGCAATTGGGCGGCTGGATCGACGCTCAAGCAGCCGCGACCCGTGCGCGAGATCACGAGGTCGCCGGGGGCGTTGGCGGGGAACGTGGGGAGGCCCAGGTCGTTAGGGTCTTTAACCGCGAGGTCTTCGACCGGATCGCGTGGGTCGTAGTCGATGGGCAGCGTGCTTCCGCCGTCGCCGTCGCCCGAGTCGCCGCCACCTGCATCGCCATCGCCTGCACCGGTGCTTCCGTCCGCGCCGTCGTCGTCCCCGTCGCCACCCTCGGCGCCGTCGGAGTGGCCGTTGTCGTCACCGCTGTCCTGGTCGTCGTCCCCTGCGTCGTGGCAATTCGGGAGACAGCTGACCTGGTTACCGTCGTCATTCCACGATGCGGTGCCGTCAGCACAGGCTGCGACGTTGCCCAGGGCGAGTGTGAGCAGTCCGCAGCCGAGCCAGGTCCGTGAAGAGTCCATTCGCCACTTCCTTCGCTTGAGGTGAAGGCAGGCCCACGAATCAGGTGACCTGCTGTGTACCTGGGGTCGCGGGAGACCGAGCGCAGTGATCAGCAAAATGCACGAACGACACGACCGCTATGGCCGGAGCGCGTCAACGGACTCCGCCGGAACCAGATCGACGTTGAACTGCGTCACACCACCAGGCCGGATCTCGAACGAGAGTGACTGCGGTGCGTGCCCCGGTGCAAGCACGCCCAGCGTGTACGTGCCTGGCGTGAGGTCGCCCTTCCAGCGGCCCTCGTAGGTCACCTCGATGGCGTGAGGCACCGCGCCTGCGCCGCGCCTGAGGTCCATGCGTCGCAGCGTCAGCTGGGCGGCGAGCGGCTCGCTGCTGCCCACGTCGCGCACCAGCACTTGCAAGAGGCCGTCGGTGGCCTGCGCCGCGAGCTGGATCCTCAGCTGCGCCGCCGTGGCAGCCTCCACGCGGACGGTGTCGGACCAGTCCGCGAAGCCCACCGCGCGCAGTGCCACGCGGTGTTCGCCTGGCTCCACCGCCTCGAACCGCGCGCCACCCCGGGCGTCGGTGTGCCGCTCGCGTGCGTCCAGCAGGACGATCACGTCCGGTAGGGGCCGCTGCGCCTCGTCCAGCGCCAGCACGGACACGGAGGCGGCCTGCGGCGGTGGCGCCACGGTCCCCTTCGTCGGCGTAGAGCGCGAACGCGCGAGCTGCACGCGGATCCCCACCATCCCCATCAAGCGCGGCTCGAAGGGCCGGTAGTCGCCGGGAATCGACGGTCGCGGCGTGCGCGAGAGTCGTACTCCGAGCGCCGCGAACAGCTCGCCGCGCCGTCCGAGCGCCGTGCTCGCCACCAAGGCGGCGCGCAGCGGCGTGGCGACCCAGGGCGGAGCCCCCTTACCGAGCAACGTATCGGCCGAAAACTCGAGCCCCAGACGCTGCGCTGCGCGTGTGTACTCGAGCGCCAGGCGCGACAAGAGCGCGTGGTAGCTGCTGACGCCGAGCGCCAGCATGTCGGACTCGGAGTACTCGAAGCCGCGTGGGAACGAGACGCTGCGCGCGCTCCGATCGAGGCGCGGGCCGAGCGCCCACACCAACGAAAAGCCAAGCGGAAGGCTCAGGTCACACACGGCGAGCAGATCGGCCGAAGTCGCGCGCCAGGCGAGGGACGGTGCGTCGGCCCCGGGCACCCACACAGCCAGCTCGGCCCCTGCTGAAAAGCGCGGCGTCAGCCCGCGACCGTAACGCACGTACAAGCGAGGCTCTCCGGTGAAGCTGTCGTCGCGCCGCGGCGCCCCGTGTCGATCCCAACGGCCGTCGACGCGCAGCTCGAGTCCGACGCCCGTGCGCGAGGTGAGCGCTGCCGCCAAGCCACCCACGCCGCGCTGGTACTCGCCCTCGCGCGCGGCAGCGAGGCTCATCCCATATTCGCCGCTCGCAGCCAAACGCACTGAATCCACCGGCTCGCGCACCCGCGGAGTCAGCCACACCGCATCGAGCGCGCGCAGGGCGGATTGAGCCTGCACCAAGCCCGCCGTTGCGAGCACCCCCATCGACACGCCGAGTGCGAGGCCGAGAGCGAGGTGCTGGAGTCTGCCCGGATGGTCCATGACGGCGCCCAATGCGTCACGCCTCGCGCTAGGGCGCGGCCCCCTCGTTCGCCAAGATCGTGCGCGCCTGCGAGGCGTAGGTCCCGTCGGGGTTGCGCGCTAGGTACTGCGCCGCCGCTCGCTTCGCCTGGGCCGCGTCCCCGCGGCTCTGCTGGATCAGCATGCGGCGACCAAGGGCCTGCGACACGTAGGCCCCGTTCGGCGACTCCTCTACGTAGCGCTCGTACCAATCCAACGCCTGGGTATCAGGCAACAGACGCGCCAAGAAGAACGCCGCGTTCTGCGCCTGCGGCGTGCGGGGAAAGCGCTCGCGAAGGGCCAAGAGTGCGCGCCGCGCCACATCGTCGCGGTGGGCGACGCGGGCGGCGTCGGCCAGGGCGGAAAGATCGGGCGCCGAGCGTTCGCGCAACGAACGACCCAGCCCGCGCGCGTTCGCCTGGCGCAGCACCTCCTGGTACTGACCGCGCTCCACCTGTTGTGACCAGCCGTGCAGCGGCCGCGTGGGCACCGCCGCAACCGCAGGCGTGTTAGGCTCCGCGGGTTGCTGTACCGCGGGAGTCGTCACCGCCGGCTTACCCGCCACCGGCTCCGCCAACGCCGTACGCACTTCGTCGTTGACGCGCTCGACCGCCAGCCGGCGCAGGCGCGGCGCGGCGCGCAGCCGTTGCCCCGCCTTCAGCGTCAGTCCCTCACCTGCCAGCGGTCCCGACACCACCACCGAGCCATGCCGCATGGTGACCTCGAAAATTCCCTCGCGCCCCGACCAGACCACATCGAACGCCGTGCCGGTGACCCGCACACGATAGGGCCCCGCCTGCACCGACCAGTTGGCGCCCTCGCGGTGCGTGATGGCGAGCGAGCTGCGCCCGTGCCGCAGCTTGAGGTGCGCGCCCGCGGGGGTGACCGACTCTACCTCGAGCGTCGCTCCGGGCTGCACTGCGACGCGCGAGCCGTCCGAGAACACGAGCTCACGCTGCGGACTCCCCGCCGCCTGGGCGAAGACCTCTTCGCGGTACTGCAGACTGTCTTCGCTGCGCGTGAACCAGACCATGACCACCAACGCGGTGGCTAGCGACAGCCCACCGAGGACCGCCCGCAGCCGAAACTCGTGCTGGCGTCGCGCTGCTCGGCGTCTCGTGAGCTCGGCCCACGAGTCGGCGTCGAGTCGTGGTGTGAGCTCGCCATGGCGCTGATTGCGCGCGAAGCGCGTGAGTGAATACAGTTCGGGAGGCAGATTCATGCGCGCCTCGCCAGGTACGAGGCCAGAGGCTCGCTAGACTTGACGATGGTCCCGAGGCGCTCGCTCGCGTGCGCCAGGATGCGCCGCACCGTGGGTACCGACACCTCGAGCGCCGCCGCCACCTCCGTGAGCTCCATGCCCTCCACGTAGCGCAGGGTGAAAGCCATGCGGTCGCGTGTACGCAGCTGCTCGAGCGCGCGATAGAACTGGAGCAGCACTTCGCGCGACTGATAGTCCACCGAGACCTCGCGCAGATCCTGCAGGTCGTGGAAGGCCGAGAAGCCGATGATGCGCCGCACTCGCCGACGCCGCACGTGCGAACGCACCCGGTGCACGCAGATGGCCACGAGGTACGAGCGCAGCGCGCTCGGGTCTCGCAGCTGCGCGAGCCGGTCGAATAGGTGCATGAACACCTCCTGCACCACGTCCTCGATGTCGTACTCCGGTCCGAGCGAGCGCGACACGATGCGCCGCACCAGCGAGGCGTACTGATTCCAAATGGCGCGCTCGGCGCGTGCCTCGCCGCCCAGTGCGGACTGCACGAGCTGAGCGTCTGTCGAAGCGGACGGGTCCTCCCGCGAGCCGGACTCGCAAACGGACGCCTGAGGGATTTCCCCCCCGTCGCTCTGGCACGATGTCTTGCCCATGTCCGTGACGCTGGCACTTACGACGACGAGAACCGAGACGTCCATACCAGAAACGGACGAAGATGATGCTCTCCGGGCCACGGCAAGGTGCGACATGAGACCTCCTCTGGTCGGGGAGTCGTCGTTGCCTACCGGCGGGGATCAGAAATTTGCAGCGAAAAAAAGATGATCACTTCGAGCGTGCTCAAGCGACGGTCAGCGGGCGCACGCGCACACCATGTTTGTCACGGAGTATCCGCTGAAGGTCGAGTCGAAGTGCGGAGTCGGGTCGTCGGACCAGTAGGTCGTCCCGTTCATCCAGGCGTGGCAGCCGAATCCCAGGCCGTCGTTGCGATAGCTATAGATTGGCGCTTTTTCACCGAAAGCGGTCAGGACCTCGCGACAGTTCTGCTGCGTGCCCCCTTCGCTCGAGGTGCCCACGCTCGACAAGGCGGGGTGGTTGACGCCTCCGCGGTCTTGGCACGCCGTATCGCAGCTGGTGTGGTAGCCAGCCATGTACCAGCACGCTCCGAGGATCCACATGCCGCCGCAGCCCGCAACCGCGCCGTCGGACGCGTCCGCGCCGTCATCGGCGCCCGTGTCGGCGGCCAGCGCAGCGTCTGTGGCGGCGTCCTCGATGGTGGCGTCGATCACAGATGGGGCCCCGTCTTGCGGCTCATTTCCTCCATCGAGCTCGATTGGTAGGACCGGCTCTGGGGCACCTCCGGCATCCCCAGGTGCAGGCGGAATCGTGCTCGCATCCGTCTCCGTGGGTACGAAGTCGAACCGTAGACGCCCGCAGCCCGTGACCGAGCTCGCGCAGAGCGTTAGCGCAAGAGCCGCGGCGCAGCGCTCGGGGCGAAGCTTGAGGGTCACGGGCGAAATCTTGCCACGGAACATGCACCGCCCCAAGCGCCGGATTCGCCGCGCGGCGCACCGCATTGTGCGCCGGCGCAACGAATTTTGATCACTGCGAAGCGCACAGGGTGACTTAGACAGACATGAGAAGGAGCTCGACCCAGAGCACACCACCTCCACGGCACAGGCGAACCCGCGCGCTCGCCATGGTCGGCCTGCTGACAGGCTGCAGCGACACGCTGCAGTCGCCGCCAGAGGGCCTCGAGGGCACAGACCTCGACGCAGCAGTCGCAGACGCGAGCGCCACTCGGGAGCGCGATGCGGACCTGGATGAGCGCGATGCCTCCGGTGTGACGCGTGGCGATGGATCACCGGATCCCGCCAACGGCTCGGGGGAACCTGCGGATGGCGACGATGCGGGCGAGGAGGATCCCGCGGATCGCGATGCAGGGGGAAAGGTTTGTGACGATGGCTGGGTAGAGAAGGGCGCGCAGTGCGTGCCCGCATGTCAGCCCCTGCCGGACGCGTTCACGCAAGCCAGGCCTGCGCCGACAGCCCCGCCCTTTGGAAACACGGTGTGGTTCGATCCCGATGTCATCACCAAGAGCGATCCCACCTCATTCGTCGACGTCGTCTCGGCGGGCACGGGAAAGCGCAACGTGTTCGATCGGCGCACCGATTCGTACGAGCAGATCGACGCCATCTTGTTCAAAGCGCGCTTCGGCTCCGCGACAGAAGTAGAGGTGCGGGTCAATCCCGAGTTCTCTCACGACGATGCCGAGGCCGCCGCCATCCGGCACGCGATTGCCATAGGAAGGATACCCGCATTCCTTTTCGCCAGCCTGAAGACCATCACGATCCACAAGGGCAAGGAGCTCTACGGAGGGGGAGGCAACGATTTGCTGATCCACACCGGGCAGACCGATGACTATGAGGCAGACGGGGTGCTCGAAGAGGTCTTCCTTCACGAGGCGACGCACACGTCCCTCGACGGGCAACATGCAGCGGCCGCCAATTGGCGCGCGGCACAGACAGCCGACGGGGTCGCAATCTCACCCTACGCGCAAGAAAATCCCACGCGTGAGGACCTTGCCGAGACCATGGGGCCCTACCTCGCGATTCGGTTTCGACGGCAGCGCCTGAAGGTTGGCGTCGTGGAGAAGTTCGAGGCCAACCTGCCCAATCGGATGAAGTACCTCGACTGCTTGGGCCTCACCATGGACACGCTCAAATAGTGAAGAAACGCCAAATGATCGCTACGCGCCATGCGTGTCCTCGCGCCACAGCCCGAGCCTTGCTTGGTCGCAGTTTGCTCGCGCTCGTCATCGGTCATCTGTGCGCGTGCGACGAGGGGGCTCCCCGCGCAGAAGAGGGCGGCGAGACCGACGACGCCGGTGTCGTTCATGGCGTCCGCGGGGCACGTTGAGGGGCCCGTGCCGGTGGTGAACACACCCCAAGCGGGCTAGGCCGCGGCGTCGGCCTACACGCGGGAGGTCGGTGCGCGGGTTCGGCGCGAGGCTGACGGGGTGAAGTCCGGAAGCCGTGACCTTATTGGTGCCCGGCGACGAAGGTGGCTGCAGTAACATCGCTCCGGAGGTCGACGCGGTGCCCAAGACTTGAGGAGCCCGAGGTGAGGCCGTACGACGCGAGGTTGTTTGTGAGTCGTGGGTTCAATGTCTTCTGTGTGCTGGCGCTGCTGTTCGTTGCCGCATGCGCGGGGAGCTCTCTCACCCCCTTGATGGGCGGTGCTCGCGAACCGGGAGCCGTGTTCTACGTGGCATGGCACGAAAAGGATTCGCGCAACCTGCACCAGGTCGTAGCCGGGGCAATCGCAGCACGGGGCCTAACCGTGAGGGCAGGGCCTCCTGCGCAGCGGCCCTCGAGCGTGCGCTTCGTCGTGACCTACGAGGACCGCTGGGAGTGGGACATACGCATGTACCTCAAGAAGATCGTGATTCGTGTGCACGACGTGCAGACGGGCGCGCTACTCGGGGAGAGCGAAATGCACCAAGGTTCTCTGTCGGCCATGGGAGAAACCTACGAAGACATCATCAGGCGGGCTACCCAGGCATTGTTCGTGGAGCGCAGCACTTCGTGATGTGATGTGCAGCGCAGTGCAGCAGAGGTATCAGGCTGGCGGATGGCGGTCGGTCCGCTCTCGGTGCGCCATGCCTGCGAGGCTCGTTGCGGCGCTCCTGGGTCGAGTGAGAAGCCCTTTCGGGCAAGGTCCAGCAGGCCAAGCGCGTAAACGTCCTGTATGGGCTTGGCAACCTCGCCGTCGGCTACGCGCTCCCCGTGCGCGTTGGGAACTTCGAGCCCCGGAGCGCGCTACGCGCGTGCGCTTTGGGGTTTCCAGCAAAACCGCGCCTGCGCCTGGGTTGACAGGCTCCGCGTGTTGCAGTTACGACAACCCGACTGAGCAGGCAGTGCACCACGGCCAACGCGCCCTGAAGTGGGGAGAGTCAAAGATGACGTTTGTTCGCGCTCCTGGGTTGCACGCAGGCATCGCCGTTACGTTCGCTGCAGCCCTGCTGTTTGCGCCGACTGCGCACGCGGAAGACCATGGCGAGGCCGCCTACAACGCGTGGACCGCGGCGTTCTTGGTCAAAGGGGACCTTGGCAACCACAAGGGGATGACCTTCTTCGCCAAGTCGCTGACGGGCCCCGACCACAAGGTTCCCGACGACAACTGGCGACTGGCGTTGGACATCATGGTGGTGGCGGACACCTATCTTCACACTCGCAAGCCAGAGCAGCTGATCCTTCTCGACACGCTGCTCGGCGACTACATGAAGTTCAACGGTACCGACTACAGCGGCGATCAATGGAATGACGACCTGGGTTGGATCTCGATCGCCTTCATTCGCGGATACCAGCTCACGGGCCAGCAAAAGTATCTCGATATGTCTGCCAAGCTGTGGAACCTGGCGTACGATCGAGGTTGGGACAGCGAACTCGGCGGCGGAATCTGGGAAAACAAGGTAGAGCGGCCAGGCAAGGAAGCCCTGAGCAACAACCCCTTCATCATCTCGGGAATCGCGCTCTACGAAGCCACCAAGGACCAGGCGTACCTCACGAAGGCCACGGCAATCTACGACTGGGTACGCAAGAACCTCTTCGACGCCAAGACCGGGCGGGTCAATCAAGGCTTGAACCCGCCGAACACATTGAATCCCGGCGGAAACGTCTACAACAGTGGAACGTTCATCATCGCCGCGAACAACCTCTACAGGGTCCTGGGGACGACCAGCTATCGTGACGACGCTCAGAAGGCGATCGACTTCGTACTGGCCAAGGGGCCCATCCTTCGCGACTCGGACAACACGCAGAACGCGCTGTGGGCGTACTGGTTCATCAAGGGCTTGACCGAGTTCTGTGCCGCCAACGACAAATGGGCTCAGTACCAGGACTACCTGGACATGAATGCACAAAGCTCATGGGCCAATCGCGACCCGAAAACCAACTTGACGGGGAACGATTGGACCGCTGTCTATGCCTACTCGGACACCAGCAAGGTTGGGCCGATGCCAAGCAACAGTGGCGTTGCCATCTGGCAGCTGAATGACCCGAGCATTGGTGCCGTGGACGCTGGTCCGGACGCAGGCGCTGGTGGCGAAGACGGCGGCGGTTCCGGCACTGCGGACGGTGGCTCCCCGGCGGATGGCACGGGGGCTGGAGCGGCAGGCACGGGCGACGCCGGGGCAAACACTGGCTCTGCGGGTGAAGTTGACGCTGGAGATCGGGCCGCACCGATGAACGCGCGCAGTTCTGCCCATGGATCCGGCTGCAGCTGCCTGTTGGTGGCAGAGCGAGAGTCTCGAGGCCTCCCCCTGGCTGGCTTCTTCGGGCTCTTGCTCTTCGCGACCCGCAAACGGAGGCGCGCTGCTCGGTCTACTGAGGCGGGCTAACAGGGCGTCTCGCCAAGCCCTCGTCAGGCGCGCGCCGCGCGGTCGACCTCAGGAGTGCGCGTACCCAGGCCTGCCAGCGTGGCCAAGCGCAACAGCGAAAGTGAGACCGTGGTGGGAACCCTGGGCTCGGGAAGCCCGAGTACCGTGCGCACCTTGCCGTCCATGGTGCCGAGTAGAATCTGTCGCGTGAGCCCCTGCATGCCGCGCGGGATCACCAACCGATTGACCTCGTAGAGCGAGGTGCGCGCGAGCGCGTGGCCCGCGGGCGTAGGCCCCTGGTGCGCCGCCTCGAAGTCTGCCTGGAAGCGCATCCATTCGTGGAGCGAGGGCACGAGGTCGGCGATACCCATGCGCGCACCAACCTGCAGCCAGAAGTCGAGCAATAGGTCGCGGTCGCGCTGCGAGAACGGCTGCGCTCCGAAGTGCTGATTGAAGCGCAGCGGTTCGAGGAAGAACACCGATAGAACGTAGCGATACTCGTCGTTGGTCGCCGTCACGCCTCGATGCTTGGTGGCCATGCGATCCAGCGCAGCCCGGCCCGCTTCGCTGTCGAGCCCCTCCAGGATCAGAGTCTTGATCAACTCGCGCGTGCGCTGCAGACGCTGGAAGGTCTCGCTCTGGAGCAGAGACCCGGCGTACAGACGCGAAACCATGCCGGCGATGCCCATCGTGCGCAGCAGCCCCAGATACGTGCCCAGGCGGAAGTCCCAGGCGTGGCGCTGATAGTAGAGTTCCACGATGGGGCTTTGGGCGTTCATGGCGGGAGCAGCGTAGGCGCGGACAACCAGGCGCGCCAAGGGAAGTCTGGCGGCGAAGGATGATGGCGCGCGCGAGCGCCGCCGCAGCTGAGGGGTGATCGTGACCGCGAGCAGCCAGCGCCCCGACATCGGGCAAACGTTCATGGTGACGTGGGAGGGGAACGTCACCGTTCAGGTCAAGGGCGGCAGCAATGTCCGCGCGTGTCCGGGTGGAAGATAGGCCGCACAAACGGTGGGCCCGACCCGAGGGCGGGCTCCGAGCAAGCTTCAGCTGCAGCGAGGCCCCCCGAGGGCCCGTACCGCGGGCGACTCCGGCCGCGTCGGCGCTGGCGTAGAGCGCCCGTGCTCGCGCGGATGCGTACGCGGCGTGGGCGCCTCGAGGTGGTCTCGTTGGCCATTTCAGGCAGTGAAGTGGCGCGTTTTGGGCGTAAGGTGTCGAGTAGGTACCAGAAATAGCGGAGGGCAGCGATGTGAGCATGGGCGCCCAGGGAAGGCTCTCGCAGCTCGGTGAGGGGCAGCTCGCTGGCTTGTCACTGGGGGCGGTGGCCTGGTCTGATCTCTTCGCGCTGACCATCGAGCATTGTCCGGCGGCCATCGCGGTCTTCGACCGGGAGATGCGCTACCTGGTCTCGAGCGGACGTTGGCTCGCCTACCTGGGCGTGGCGGATCCAGCTCACGTCGTGGGGCGATACCACTACGACGTCTTCCCCGACTTTCCGCGGCACTGGCGCGACGCGCACCAACGCTGCTTGACGGGTGCAGTCGAGCGCTGCGACGAGGAGCGCTTCTCGCGCGGCGATGCTCACGAGGATTGGCTGCGCTGGGAGATGCGGCCATGGCATGCAGCCTCAGGTGAGGTCGGCGGAAGCGTGGTCTTCGTGGAAACCATCACGCGACAGAAGGTGGCCGAGGAGGAGCTGCAAACGAGCTCCCAGCGTCTGCGCTTGGCGCTCGACGGCGCGAAGCTCGGCACGTGGCACTGGCAGCTGAAGACCGACGAGCTCGTCTGGTCGGACCTCTGCTTCACCATGTGCGGGCTGAAGCCTGGCGAGCCCATGACCTACGAGCGGTTTCTTTCGTTGCTCCATCCCGATGATCGCGCGCGGGTTCAGGCCGCGGTGCGGCGGGCGCTGGAAGAGAAGCGCGATTACGACACGGAGTATCGCTCCATCTGGCCCGACGGGTCGATCCACTGGATGAGCGCCAAGGGCCGTGCCTTCTACGATGCAGACGGGCATCCGCTGAGCATGGAGGGCGTGGTGGTGGACATCACGCCTCGCAAGGAGGCGGAGCGCGCCCTGAGCGAGAGCCGAGAGCGCTTTCGTAACCTGGCCGAGGGCATGCCGCACATGCTCTGGCAACTCGACGCCAACGGCACGTTGATCTACGCCAACCGGGGCTGGTGTCGCTACTTTGGGCGCGATTCGATCGCGCTGTTTCAGTGGTCCGAAGTAGTGCATCCCGACGACCTCGAGCGCGTGGTCAATGCGTTCCCGGCGATGACGCAGGGCGAAACCAACCTCGAACCATTTCGGCTGCGAAGCCATGACGGAACGTACCGATGGTTCACGTGTCGCAGTGTCCCCGCCCGCGACGAGTTCGGACAGCTGCAACACATTACCGGGATCTCCACTGACGTCGACGAGCTCAAGCGCGTCGAAGAAGCCCTGCGTGTATCCCAGGCGCGACTCGGCACGGCGCTGCAGGCGGCGGGCATGGGCACGTGGGTCTGGGAGATCGAGGGCGACCACATGCTGTGGGACGAGTCGATGACGCAGCTGTTCGGCCTCGACCCTGCGCAGCCGGAGCCGCGCACCATGCAGAACCTGCTGTCCCTGGCACACCCGGAGGACCGCCCGGGCATCGAGCGGGCGGTGCGGCGCGCTCTGAGGCACGAGGGGGACTTCGAAGCGGAGTATCGGGCGCTTTGCCCCAATGGGCGCACCCTCTGGCTCTCGGCCAAGGGACGCATGGAGGACGACACGCTCGGCCGACCGCACCGATTGTTCGGCGCCTGCGTGGATGTCACGCAGCACAAGCAGCTCGAGGCCGAGCTCAGGCAGGCGCAGAAGATGGAGGCTATCGGTCAGCTGGCGGGCGGCGTCGCCCACGATTTCAACAATCTCCTGACCGTGATCCTCGGGCAGGCCTCCATCGCCGAGTTGGCCCCTGCGCTGCCGAAGCAAGCCAGGGACTCCATCCGCGACATCAGTGAGGCCGCCGAGCGGGCCGCGAGCTTGACGGCCCAGCTCCTGGCCTTCGGGCGCCGTCAGGTGATGAACGCCCGCAACATTGCGCTGGACGACGTGGTGGAAGGCGTCGCTAGCATGCTGAAGCGCATGCTAGGCGAACAGGTGAGCCTCGTGGTCGAGCCCTCGCACGAGCCGAGTCGCGTGCACGCCGATCCGACCATGATGACGCAGGTGCTGCTCAACCTCGCCATCAATGCCCGCGATGCGATGCCCGGCGGCGGACGACTCTCGATCCGTACCTACACCGAGCAGGTCGACGAACGCACGGTGACGCAGGTGCCCGGGAGCACCGTGGGAAGGTTCGTGTGTCTATCCGTCAGCGACACCGGGCCCGGTATCGCGAGCGAGGTCCTGCCGCATATCTTCGAGCCGTTCTTCACGACCAAGGAAGTGGGGAAGGGCACCGGACTCGGGCTCGCCACGGTGTACGGCATCGTCAAGCAACACCACGGTTGGGTGAGCGTGAGCAGCGAAGCCGGCGCCGGCGCCACGTTTCGCGTGTTCCTGCCGCGCGCCACCGAGGAGACACGGTCCGGCGAGGAGGACCATGTTACGGCGGAGTTCAACGTCGAGGGCAGGGGCGAATGGATCCTGGTGGTCGAAGACGAAGCGGGCGTGCGCACCGTGCTCCAGAGCGTGCTCGAGCGCCACGGGTATCGTCTGCTCGTGGCCCAGAATAGCGGCGAGGCGCTCGACGCGTGGCACCGGCATGGGCCGGAGGTGAGCCTGTTGTTGACTGACGTGGTAATGCCAGGGAGCCTATCGGGGTGCGAACTCGCGGCCCAGCTGCAGGCACGCAAGCCCAACCTCAAGACCATCCTTTGCAGCGGCTACAGCACGGCGAACATCGCCAGGGAAGCTGCCTCCCTGCGGAGCACCGTGTTCCTGCAGAAGCCCTACCGCACCCAGCAGCTGCTGGCCTTGGTGCGTAGGGTCCTCGACGAGTGAGCGCGGGCCCTGCGAGGCCCGCACCTGCACGGTTCGTGCAAGACCTCGAAGGAGCAAACGGTCGGGTGAGTTTTCCTACGAACCAGGCCCCAGCAGCGCCCTGAACGACGGCAAAGGTCCCCCGCGATCTCCCGTGCCCTGCGAATCTCACTGCGCGTGAGTCCGAATCGCCTATTCTCCGGAGATAAGATCGGCTAGCCGCGAGGCGGTCGTAAGGGGATTGCAGTGAAGATCACCGACGAAAAAGCCGGCATTCGCCGTGCGCCGCGGCAGCAACGCTCACGGCAAACTGTGGAGGCGGTGCTCGACGCGGTCGAGAGGGTGCTCAAGCGCGAGGGAGCCGACGCTATTACCACGAACCGCATCGCTGAGGCGGCCGGGGTCAGCATTGGCTCCGTCTACCAATACTTTCCCGACAAGCGGTCCATCTTCACTGCACTGCATCAACGCCACGTCGAGCAGGTGAGCCAGGCCATCGAGCGCACGGTGGCTGAGCACGCGTCCACATTCGGCTCGGGGGCGCAACCGCCTGCTTCGACGTCGCTCGCGGATTTCACATGCGCTCTTGCAAAGGCATTGATGAATGTTCACGACTCCGATCCGCTGCTGCATGGGATCATTGCCGAGGCCGTGCCAGAGAGCGCACAGGGGTTCAGACGTGCGCTTCAGGCGACGTTCGAGCGTATTATTTCGCCACTCGATCAAGGTGTCCGTAGCCAGCAGATGCTGTGGGTTCTGCCGCATCTGCTGGAGGCGCTCGTGCATGGCGGCATGGCTCAGCGGCCATCCGTCCTGTCCCTGGACGACATGAAACAGGAAGTAGTTCGGGCGATTCGTGCCTACTTGGACGCGGCCCAGGTTGATTCACCTTGAGAAATCAGCGCAACGCGTCGGCACATCTCTAGCCAGCGCGCTCCAGCCTCGCACGATTTCGAGCGCGATCCGTTTCTGGCCATCCAGGCGGAAGTGGAGACCGTCCTCCGTGACGAGATCTGGCGCAGGAGTCTCGCCGAGTGCGGCAAACAGGTCGACGTGTGGAGCGTCGAGCTTGCGAACAGCGTCCGCGACACGCGCGATGTCCTCGTTGCGGAAGCGAACCCCGAAGCGTGCCAGCGCCCAGTGCGCAGCGACGCGCTGTTCTATGACCGGCGGAGGCGTGATCCACAGGCACTCTGCTCGCGTCTCTGCGGAGGCACGCCGTTGAAGATCTGCGACGTTCCGCTCCGTCTCACGATGATCGACGAGCGTCTTGCTGGGCTTCGGGCCGTGGGTGCGCGCATCGTTCACGCCGATGAAGAAGAGGATCCAATCGGGTTCGAGCGCAATGACTTCGCCGATTCGGATCTGCCCATGCGTGGTCGTCTCTCCGCTGACGGCGCTAATGACCATGGAAATTCCGTCGTCGGGCCGCCGCATGGCCAATAACTCGCTCAAGACAACCGCCCATGACTGCGGATCCGACGTGTGGCTGTCGCCAAATGCGACAATCTTGGCGCCCTTCCTCAAGGGGAGGCGATCCACCATCGAGCAGACCAAAGGATCTGCCAGCAGCTCGCGCGCGGCTTCCTTTGCGCCTGTCACCAGCCGTGCGTGCTGCGTCGAGTAGACCTCAGCAGCGAGGCCAAGCAGAGCAGCGCGTGTGCCCTCTGCGAGTCCCTTCCACCCACCGGGGAGTGACCCAACGCTTCTCTCGGGTTGAAAGACTTTTACTAGCCAGCTTACTTGTTCCGGAGACCATTCCATGTGCTCGACTCCAGTTGTCGGGAGTGAGAGAAACTACCGGAGTGGTAACGCGGCGTCAGCTCGCGTTCGGGCTTCACCAAGTGGCTGATAGGACTCGGAAAACCGCGCCGCGTTCGTCGCATGCTCAGATTGAAGTTGAGCCGCACGAATGGGAGGCGCTGCGAGGCGCAGCTCCCGCTTCGCGAGCGCGGGCATCCAGGGCCCACGGCTGCGCCATCGGGATGTTGTTGGCCGCTCGAGCCACGAGAAGCGCGGGTCACCAGGGCCGTTGCCCGACCACGCAAGCGCTACGGGGATGCCATGTCCTCGATGAACTCGCTCTCAGCCGGGAGCTTGCCCTTGAGCGCCGCGAACGCAGCGTTCCGGTTGCGACAGTGCAGGGTTTCCTCCAGTGCTGCCGTGGTCGCGTCGCCGACGATGTTCAGCCCCTTTGCCATGTCGATGGTGGCACAGTCGAACAGGTACGGCAGTCCGATGATCACCGCGCTACCGATGCCGCACACGCCGTCAGCTTGGGCCTCTTCGATGGCGTTCTTGCCTTGATCGTTCTTCTGGCAAAGATCGGTGGGCAAGAGATGTCCTGCGGTCTTCACGCCCAGCAGGCGCTTCTTGATCTTCGGCTTGCCAGGGGAACCCTCGTAGGCGCTTTTGGCGCTGATGGACCCGAGGGGACACACGACGCTACCGACCCACGGGCCCGCGTAACCCATGACGCGATCGTCGATGCCCGACACGTATAGGATGGACTCGAGCGTATCGGAGGTCGTCGTCACGGTGGAGCCCGAGAGAGGCATGACGATGCGCACACCCGGCAGGGCCGTAAAGGTGGACGACACGCAGCCTCCTTGGCTGTGACCCGAGACCGCGAGCCGCGTCATGTCCAGGTGGTCCTTGAGGAAGGCGAGATCGCCGCTCGCAGACTTGAGCGCGTCTAGCTGCAAGTCGACATCTCCCGGAATGTCCTGGTCGTCGTGGGGCAGGCTGCATTCCAACGTCGCGCTCAGCTGATCCTTCAGGCCCAACCCCGGATAGTCCGCCGCCACCACCACAAAGCCGCGGCTCGCCCATTGTGCGTTGAGGGTGCCTGAGGCAATGCGGAATGACGAAGTGCCGTGGACGAACATGACCACCGGATACGGCCCGAACTCGTCATCGATGGGCACGTCCCGATACACGTCGCCACCTATCGCGGTGACGAGGGGGACATTGGCATCGGGAATCTTCTTGCGCTCCTGCTGGGGCAGCCAGTCACGAATGTCGTACTTCGCTACGGGCTTCCCGTCGGTGGTGCCAGGCTTGGCGGGATAGAACACCTCGACTTTCAGGCGGCCAACGGTGGCGGTGCGAACGCCCACCTTCCACGGTCCGCGCACGCTGGTGTCTTCCGGGACAGGACGCAGCTTGGTCTCTCCACAACCGGCCTCGGACGCGGCCGCGCCACCGTCAGCGTCTCCGTCACCCGTGCCGGGCCGCTGATCGCCGTCCCCATCTCCATCTCCGACCTCACTGTCGTCGCCATCGCCCGAATCAGCCGTCGAGTCGCCATCGCCGGTAGAAGACATTTCCTCCCGCGCGCGCGGAGGAGCACTCTCGCCGCAGGCAGCGGCTCCCGCTGCAACGAGCAGCAGGCCACTCAAGGAGGCAGCAAAGCGTGATCTCATGGCGACAACCTCAAGAAAGACAGGGCGTCGCACCCGACGCGATGCCCCAAAATTCCGAGGACAATAAGGCTGGCCAGTCGGACGAAATGCTCAAAGACTTTGCTGAATCGCTCAAACTTCGCCGTTTACCGGGGCACTCGCCTCGAGGTCGTGGGGGAGGCCGAGCAAGCGGCCGACGAACACCACCGTGAGCTTCGTGCCTGCCGCCGTCGGGCCCCAGAATGCGGTGCGTTCATAGCCGGAATGCTCGAGCCCAGGCCAGAGCAACGGGTTGGACCAGTCTCTTGGGAAGGAGGGGCACAAGAGCTCATTCGAGAGGTGGCCTAGGTTTGGGGTCTTGTTCGCGCGACGCTCACGACAGACCTGAGATAGTATTGGCCTTTGCTGGACAGAGCCTGAGAGATGAAGCGTCAGCTAGCAGTCTGCGTCGCCCTAGGATTCTTGATCGCGAACTGCGCGGGGCCGAAGGAGTTCGGCGGAAGTCAGGACGACCTGCGTGGCGATCAAGGCCATACAGCGTTGCCCGATGCTGGTGAAGAAGCCGACACCGGTGATCGCGGTCGCCGTGATGGCGGTGGAGCCGTCGACGGCAGTGGTCGCGACAACGTCGGCCGCGACGAGGGCACGGACCACGGAGCGGACGCCGACACCCCAGACGATACGATCGGCGAGCCCTCCATGCTCCCGACACCGAAGGGCGAGTGTCCAGCACTCAAAGACGGACCGTTCACCTACAACGGCGCGACGGTGCAGCTCACTGTCGGCGACAAGGAGGGACCGGTCTTCTTCTACTTTCACGGCACGGCCAGCTCGCCGGATGAAGTCGACTTGGGCATTCCAGGCGCGCGTGAGAGCGTGAAGACCGAAGGCGGTCTCGTAGCCACCTGGGATATCTCGAGCCCGATGGGTGACAGCACCGGTTCCGTCTGGGAGGTCTGGCACACCGGCGACTTTGATGTAGCGGATCAGAATCCTCGCGTGTGCCATCGCGCAGGGTATTGCTGATACGTCGCGCGTGCACGTGGCGGGGTACAGTGCCGGCGGCCTCCAGGCCGGGGCCATGGTGTTCATGCGCTCGAACTACCTGGCGAGCGCAATCGTATATTCGGGCGGAAAAGGCGCGGGTGCGAGCGGATTTCAGGACACCAACAACGTGCCGAGCGTCGTTTTCGCCCACGGGGCGATGGGAGCGGACGTGTTCATCATCGACTTCGCGGTGCAGAGCGCGAACATGGCGAAGAAGCTGATCGCCAAGGATGGCTTTGTCGTCGACTGCGATGATGGCGGAGGTCACGTGGACTTCGGTCGCCTGGGACTGGGTGGTCACGCCGTGGATTTCTTCGAAACCCACGGGTATCGGAAGAACGACTACGGCGCCTTGCTCCCGTCTGGGTGGCCAACCAGCTGCAAGATCCTGCCGTAATCCGAGCGATGCGAGCGTGGTGGGATGCGCGGATGGTGGTGGGTGTTGGCCCTGCGGGTCAGCGCAGTTCTTGATGCAGCGGTTCCTTGTAGAGGAACGCGGGCGCCGTGACCTTCACGAGGTCGCTGACCGCGACACCCAGTCGGAGTGTACCGGTGGCGTTGGTGCAGCCGCCCGAGTAGTGCGACTGATAGGAGATGTTGGATTGGACCGAGCTCTCTTCGATGACCAGCCAGCCGGCGTCCGTATCGCCGATCGGATCCGAGCTGGAGCCCCAAAACACCTGACGTGGCGGCTTGGTCGGCACGAAGTAACGATTCCCGAGGCAACCGGCTGCGGAGTAGTACACCTTGAAACCAGCGATCCATTGAGGAGATCCCGGACCGCCACCAACCTCGCCCGCGAGCACTCCGTTGTAGTGCAGGTACGACCAGATATAGCCCTTCGCATCCACGTAGAACGGCCGCTCCAACCGGTTCTCTTGACCCGGCGGCATCTGCGTGACCACCGTGCCTTCGGCATCCACCCAGACCAGCTGTGGAGATGAAGATCCCGGATCGCCTTTCGGGCCCTGTGGTCCCTGGGGCCCCTGCGGTCCTTGTCCGCCCTGGTTACCGTTCAGGCCAGGGAGGCCCTGCGCGCCGTTCAAGCCCGAGCACAGGTCGAAGCTCTTGCGAACCTCTCCCGCCTGGAGCACCGCATCGCGCGCCGTGCCTCCGCCGCTGCCGTCGTCGAGCCCGACATCCACGTGCGTGCCACCACCCGGACAGGCGCCCGCGGTCGCCGCTGTGCTTACGAACAACGTGTTGAAACCATCCACGCCACCGGACGCGCCGTTGCAGAGGTTCAGCACGCTGTCGATCTCGTCATCCTGCAACACGCCATCGGCCGCAGTTCCCGTGCCTGCGCCATCGTCCTGGCCGAGCAACAACAGCTTGCCTCCGGTCGGACAGTCGCTGGCCGAGGCGGCGGCTGTGCGCGTCACGCTCGGCACAGCGTTGGTCCCGGGCGTCCCCATCGCGCCGGCCTGCCCCTGCGCACCGGACTCCCCTCGGTCACCTTGTGGTCCTATGCTGCCGGCCTGTCCTTGGGGGCCCTGGCCACCCAATTCACCGGCCAAGCCCTGCTGGCCAGGCGCGCCATCGGCGCCGCTCTGACCGTCGCAGGCAACCAGCAATAGCGTCAATACTCCGTAAGAGACTCGCATCTGACAACGCTCCCTGCGCACGTTTGGTGCCGAATGAAGGGCGCGATGATATCGCAGTCCTCAATCGTGCAGCCACGTGGTGCCGGGGTGATGGATTGGCGTCCGGGCTAGAGTCGTCCTGCGCGGGGGCGGTGCTGCGGCCGAGGAGACTCTCTTCCTCAACTCGAGAAGCGGTGGCCACCTGCTACTTCGAGGGCCGTGCAGTTCACGCCGCGCGGGCGCAGGTCCGACAGGCGCTGCAGGGCTTCAGTCACGGGGCGCTCCTTGGGCATGCAGGGCCAGGATGTCGGCGATCGCGCGGTTCAGCGGCGTGGGGACGCCCTTCGCGCCGCCCAGTTCGACCACGCCGCCGGACAGCCAGCGCACCTCCAGCGGGTTGCCGCGCTCGAGGTCGTGGTGCATGGACGAAGTCATGTCCGGTGCCACCGCGTCGGCCCGCTGCATGGCCGCGGCGAGGTAGTCCTGCGGCAGCGCCACGCCGTGCGCCCGCGCGACGGCGATCACCTCGCGCATCACGTCCTCGAGGAAGGCGCGCGTTTGCGCGTGCGAACGGATCGGGCCGATGGTCCTGCGCATCGTGGTCGTGGGCCCCGACAGGCCCACCAGGAACACGTACTTCTGCCAGATCTCGCGCAGGATGTCCGTGGACAGCTCCGCGTCGATGCCGCCGGCCAGGCAGGCCGCGAGCAGCGCCTCGCCGCGCGCCGAGCGCGCTCCGTCGAATTCGCCGAACAGGAGCCGCTGCATGGGGCCGGTCTGCCGGATCACGCCGGGCGACGTGATCGTGGTGGCGACGTAGCCGACGCCGCCCATGATCTGCTTCGCATCGAACGCCGCGCGCAGGAAGTCGTCCTTTAGTACCCCGTTCTGGAACGAGATCACCGTCGTCCGCGGCCCCACCATGGGCCGCATCTGCGCGATGGCATGCTCGGTGTCCCAGAGCTTCACAGCGAGCATGACCACGTCCATGACGCCGGCCTCGGATGGCTGGTCGGTGGCTTGCACCTCGCGCACGTGCAAGGGGGCAGGTCCGTCGATCCGCAGGCCCTCGCTACGCATCGCCGCGAGATGCCTGCCGCGCGCGATGAAGTGCACGTCCGCCCCGCCCTGTGCCAGCCGCGCGCCGAAGTAGCCGCCCAGGCCGCCCGAACCCATGATCCCGATGCGCATCAAGCTTCCTTTCGTGCCGGGGCGCCGCGCCCGCCGCCCAGCATAGCGTCCCCGGCCCAGGCCTGCCGTCGGCTGAGTGGATCGGAGGCAGCGCAGTCGCAGTGTGGGCAGTCGACGTCGAGCTCACCCACGCAGCCGCCACAACGCCACCAGACTCGGCAAAAAGCCATACACCAAGCTCACCACCAACACGAGGCATGCCGCCGCGTGCAGTCCCCCCAGCGCCGCACCGAAGGCCAACACCAGCACGAACGCAAGCGCGTAGCGCCGCGCGCTGCGCGAGGTGAGGGCGCGCCCGAGATGACGATGCTGCACGTCGAAGCTCACCATCGCAGCGCAGGCAAGTCCCACCAGAAAGCCCACTGCGAGCGGGCTGTCTGGCAGGACGAGTAGGGTGGAGATGGTGATCAGGCCGCCGACCGTGCTGGGCACGCCGCGAAAGAAGTTTGGGTCGCTGTTGGCCTTGTTGAGGGTGAAGTACGTGAGTCGCGTGATCACGAACAGCGTGAACGCGAGGCCTACGCAGACGCCTTCGCCTCCGCCGATGGCTGCATACAAGGCGTAGCCGGGGGCCACGCCATAGCTCACCGCGTCCGCGAGGTCGTCCATGTAGACGCCCCATGCACTGCCTCCCCAGCGACGCGCGGCCGCGCCATCGAGTCCGTCGAGGGCAGCACCGAGGGCCAAGAGAAAGAGGCAGGGTATGAACTCGCCGCGCGCCGAGAACCCGAGTGAGAACACGCCGCAGGCCAAGTTCGACAGGGACAACATGTCTGCCACGCGCTGGCGGCGCAGCACACCGAGTCGACGCAAGACGATGGCAAACGAGATCGCGGCATTGAGCCACAACATCTTGGCCACCAACTCCGCGCTAAATAGCTGCGGAGCCCAGTTCTGACTCAGCAAGAGGAGCGCGAACAGGCTCGCGTAGCTGGCCGTGGTGCGCAGGCGATTGTGGGTGCTGCCGCGGCCGAGCGCGAAGAGGATCAACAGCAGCGCGTCCATGGCGAGCTTGAGTACCAGGGGCAGCGCCGGCAGCTCGCGCGCCGTGAGGGCCGACAGGCTGATCAGCACAGGCGCGTCCGTGAGGCGATCGAGGACGCGACCGAGTCTGCTCTCGAGGCCCTGTTCACGGGCCACGAGGCCGTCGAGATAGTCGAGCACCGCAAACACGATGAACAGCGAAGGCAGTCCCCAGGCGCGAGCGAGTGCCGAGCCCGCGTGCGGATGAACCAGGGCCCACAGCATCGGCAGCGCGACCACCAGCTTGAAGCACGACAGCGCGTGCGGGTGCAGCTTCACGCCCATGCCCAGGGCGCGCTCCAGATCGCGCCAGGTGGTCGGCTGGAAGGGCCGCGCAAGGGTGGATGTCAGGCGGCTCGCACTCGAAGACGGCAGAAACGGCGTGGATCCCATGGGCGTGCTCGTTGTGCAGCGCCCATGCCAGCCAAGAACATCAGTAGTTCCGAGCGCGCCTCGGGGTGATGGAACCTTCGCGACGCACTCAGCTGCGAAGCGGACGACGCACTTCGGCGGCTCGCGCAGCGGCTACACGATGTCGTACTTGTGGTCACCAGTGCCGGAGCCGGCGATCAGCGCGTCCCGAGCGAGGCCGCGCCGGGGCCAGTGCTCGTAGGAATGGCCTCGATGCTCGGCGTCTCCAACTCGGCTTCCAGCTGATATGCGATCTCGAGCAGCGTGCGCTCGGCACCATGGGTGGCCGAGAAGTGCACGCCGATCGGCACGCCGGCGCGCGAGATGCCCGCGGGCACCGCAATCGCAGGGCTGCCGGTGGCGTTGTTGAGGGGCGTGAACGCGATGTATTGCAGGATGCGATCGAATAGATCTTCGAAGGGAACCTGCGGGCTGAAGAAGCCGAGCGGTGGCACGGCGCTTCCCACTACGGGCGAGAGCACGAGGTCGTGCTGGAAGTTGCGTCGGTACATGAGCGACGATGCCTGCAGACGCGTCAGCGCCAAGGGGAGGCGCCACGCGTTGCGGGCGAAGAAGCGCGACAGACCCTGGGTGAGTCCGTCGAGTCGTGCCGGGTCGAGCGGCCCAACCAACTGTCGTCCGAAGCGCTGGATGGAGAACGCCAGCATGCCCCAGTAGAGCTTGAAGTCTTCGATAAAGAACTCGGGTACGGGCGGCACCATGGGTTCGACCGTGTGACCGAGCGACTCGAGGACCCGCGCCACATGCTCCACCACGGCACGCGTTTCGTCGCAGCTGCGATGGCCACCGATGGAGTCCAACACCAAGCCGATGCGGAGCCGCTTGCCGCTGGGCCCAGCCACGAGCCCGACCGGGGGTAGCTTGGGATGTCGGTAGTGCTGCTCGGCTGCCGCGAGGAAATGCGCCGTGTCGCGTACGCTGCGAGTGAGGACCCCATCACTGATGATCTTCACGGGCAAGCGGCTCGCTTGATCGCCCTCTTTCAAACGTCCGCGCGTGGGCTTCAGGCCAACCAGTCCGTTGCACGACGCTGGGATGCGTATGGACCCACCGCCATCATTGCCGTGGGCGATCGGGACCACGCCGGCTGCGACCAAGGCCGCGGCCCCGCCCGAGGAGCCTCCGGCAGAATGCGCGGGATTCCAGGGATTGCGCGTGGGGACCGCGCCCTCGTACTCCGTGCTCGGGCTGAAGCCGAACTCGGGCAAGCGCGACTTGCCGACGACCGCGAATCCCTGCGCCAACAGCTGCTGCGTGACGGCGCTGTGCCTGCGAGCGATTCGCGGCTGCAGCGCATTGCAGCCGTAGCCGGTGGGCATGCCAGCGACGTCCTCGGTGTCCTTGATGAAGAGCGGCAGCCCAGCGAACGCACCAAGGTTCGAGGACTCTCGCACGGGCTGCTCGAATGCTGCGTGCGCGGTGGCGTTCAGCTCGGGATTGACGCGTGCCGCGCGCGCCGCAGCGGCAGCGACCAACTCCTGGCTGGAAAGTTCGCCACGCCGCAGGAGTTCTGCGAGCGCGACGCCGTCATGGCGTCCGAGCGCGTCGTCGCCAAACGCATGAACACGGGTAGTCATCTCATTCTCCAGAGCTCACGTGGTTATCTCACTCCAAGCACCAAGGAGGGCTGGATGCGCGGAAAACGCGTCCTCCATTCGTAGGGTTATCGCGTCGTAGGGTCCAGACTCCAGGACTGACCGGAAGTGCCGCAGCTCTAACGCTAGACGCCAGGCTCTCGGTCGGACTGCTCACGCGAACCTCATGCCCAGCGCAAAAATGCGCGAAGGCGGCTGGATTGCTCCGGCAGCCTTCGCGCGTCCTGGGCTCGCGGCAAACTGCGAGCAGCTGCCACGCGATCCGCGCTCTCAGTACGGGTCGGCGCACGGCGGGGTCGCCGCCGGCATCGCGTCGATCCACGCGGTGATGAGCTCGACGCCTCGCCTGTGCTCGAGCGAGCGTCCGAGCAGGGGCATCATCGCGCCCGGGTCGGTGGTGTGGATGCGGAACTTCAGAATCGAGAGGTCCGAGTTCTGCGGCACGATGTCGTACTTGTGGCCGCCGGTACCGGAGCCGGCGCTTCCCGGCTGCTTGCAGACGCCGAGATTGAAGAGGGAGGTGTTGTCGTGGTTCAGGAAGAGCTGCGAGGTCTCGCCCTGGACTCCGTTGGGGTTGTGGCAGTGCGCGCAGTTGATGTCGAGGTAGTCGCGCGCCGCCTTCTCGACGTCGCCGGCCGGAATCGCGGCGACGCCGCCCGCTTCGATCGATCGAAAATCATAGGCCGGCGTGATCGTCGAGAGGTCCGGTAGGTTCGTGAGAAAGCCCTCGTCAGCCATGCGCGTGAGCTGGTTCTGCGGCCCGATCGTCCCGCCGTAGTCGTAGACGCGATCGAGATGGCGGGCCTTGATGCCGAGCAGCGTCATGACGGGAGCGCTCAGTGGATCCGGAGTAGGCCGGCGCGCGTGACAGCTCGAGCACTGGTTCTTCTGCGGAATGAGGTAGTTCGCCGTGGCCGACGAGCCGTCGGAGTCGATGAACGAGATTTGCCGAACTTCTCCGGCGGGCGTGTACGTCGCGTCGGTCTGGTCGGCGTTCCAGATGTAGGGAAAGCCTTGCCAGCCGCTGTCGAAGCGGACGAGCAAACGCGTCTCGATGAGTCGGACGTTCTGGGTCGGCGCCCGCATGTCCGCCGGTATGGCGAAGTTCTTGATCACCACGGTGCCGACGGGGAAGTCGAAGGCGAGTTCCGGATCGAAGGTACCGCCTCCGCTTCCAGCCGGCACGTAGATGGCACGGTTCTTCACCGCGTAGTCCGAGAACAGCGCAGTGTTGGGTTCGTACGGGAGAATCCCGTCGTGGTAGGTAAAGGTCGCCGTCGCCGGGTCCCACTTGAAGAAGTTGAACCCCGACAGCTGGGTGGGCAGCGTCTGAGTCAGGTCGACCTTAGTCGGCTTGCTCAAGTCGACGCCGACGACGCCGCTGTCGACAGCCGCATCGATCTCCGCACCCGCGTCCACGTCCGCGCCCGCACCGGCATCTCCGTTCGAGGCCCCATCGCTGCCGCAGCCTGCTCCCAAGAGCAGGAGAAGCCCGGCGACCAGACACGAACGCGAGTACGACTTCAGCATCGGATCACATTCCGTTCCAGAGGACGACGGGATTCGCCGCGAGCGACGGCGGGGTCACGCAGTCGAACTGCCCACCGACCACGGGCGGCGTCGCGCTGTCGAACGGGTGCGCGGGGAAGATCTTGACCGGCTGACCGGGGCCCTTCTCGTCCTGCTCCGCGAAGTTCAGGCTCGCGAAGGAGCTGTTCTCCGGCTGGCCACCCGCACAGATGTTGTTGTCGTTGGTCGTGAGGTCGGTCTCGCCGATGGTGTCGTAGATGACGTTGCTGACCGGATCGCTTCCATAGAGCAGCTTGAGCAGAAGGCCGACCTGCAGCGGGTTGTTGAGGTCCGGATTCGTGCCCGAGCCGCTGTGCGTGTTGCCGCTGATCTGGATTTGCTCGCTGCGGAAGTTGGAGAGCTTCGTGGTGTCGGGCGAGCCGTCCGCGTTGAAGCCAGGCAGCAGGTTCAGGTCCGTGTAGTTGCCGTTGATCATGCCCGGCGTGAGGTTCCACTTGGACTGATCGGACTGGATCACGAGACCGCTCACGATGGCGATGTCGCCCGTGTTGTTGTTCTCGTACTTGTTGTTCGAGATCTCTACACGGCGCGAGGCCATCGCGAAGGTGCCGGTGCCGACGGGCACGCTGTTCACGGTGCCGCCCGGGGCCGCGAAGTTCACGCCGTTGTTGTCGTGGACGTGGTTGTCATGGACCTTGATGTCGCGTCCGATGATCGGATTGCCAGGCAGGTCGAAGATCACCAGACCGCCGGTGTTGCCGTACACGTTGTTGCCGTACACGTCCGCGTATTCCGTGTTCTCGATCTCGAGGCCCGCGACGTTGCCGGTCACCTCGTTGTTGCGGACGATCACGTTTTGGCACTGGCCGACGTACAGGCCCGCGTCGGACGCCCTCTCGGCGAAGCTGTCCTCGACGAGCACGTGCGCCGACTTCACGGGGTAGATGCCGTACGCGCCGTTGGCCGTCCGCGCCGCGGTGTCCCACGTGGCCTTGATGCGGCGGAAGGTCACGCCGTCGCTCGCCTCGACGCGAATGCCGTCCTTGATCGAGTTCGCGACGGTGAAGTCCTGGATCAGGAAGTCGTTGGTGTTCAGCGCGGCGATACCGTTGACCTGCGCCGTCGTTCCCTTCCAGTTCAGGATCGTCTGATCCTTGCCCTGGCCGAGCAGATGGATGTGCGCGAGGTTCTGGATATTGACCTCGTTGGTCATCATGTACGTGCCCTGCGCGAGCACGATCGTGGTGTCGGCCTCCAACGTGTTCGTCGCATTGAGGAGCGCGGTCGCGTCTCCCGCAGGGATCTCGGTGCAGTGCGCAGACTTGATGTCGGCGTCTCCGCACTTGTGCATCGGATAGTTGGGATCGCCACCGCCGGCGTCAGCGCCAGCGTCGGCCCCGTCGGGAGTCTCGTCGTCGTTACTGCAGGCGACCGTGAGAAGCCCGCTCATGGCCATGATCAGCAATCCATTCAACTTCATTGCAATTACCCGGGGGTGTTTGGGGGAGAAGGGCGCCGAAAGAACTGGGCGCATACCGTTGGTATGGATCATACTGCCGGAATGTTGGGCGATGGCAAGAAACCACTTCGACGAGATCAGCACTCGGAGGACACCCGTCGCGCGATTCTGGAAGCAGCGCGAAAAGCGTTTGCTGAGAAGGGGTACGCGGAAACCTCCTTGGAGGACATCGTCGCACCCGCACGCCTGACGAAGGGTGCGCTCTACCACCACTTCCAGAGCAAAGCGGCCGTGCTCGAGGCTCTCTACGTCGAGATGGAGGAACAACTCGTCACTCACGTTCAGGCGCGCATGGCGAACGCGAGCGACGACTCTGTGTCGCGCATCGAGGCAGCGCTCGATGCCTTCCTCGACGCCTCGTCAGAGCCGGCCTACGTGCGCATCGTCCTTCGCGACGCCCCGAACGTGCTCGGTCAAACGCGCGGCCGTGCACTCGACCACGCCATCGGACTCGACCTCGTCCTCGCGCTCGTCACCTCGCTGAGAGAGGAGGGCATGATGCCCGACCTGCCGATCGAAGCGACGGCACGCATGCTTCTCACGGCGGCCAGCGAGGTCGTGGTTTCGATGGCGCACTCAGACGATCCGGAGCATGTGCGTCGCGAAGGCCGCGCGGTGGTGCTCGCGATCTTCGAAGGGTTCGCGCTCAAGGCGCAGGCGGAGCGCTCGAGTCGCTAGCTCCGTGATACAAAGGGGCTGAGGTCTGATGACTCGGAAACCCCGCTCCTGATCGACCCCACGATCCAGAACGGTCCGGTCGACCAGGTAGCCCTTTTGGGACCGCGCGCACCGGACATGTCGTTCGTGTGGTCATTCGACGCTGGCCAAGCCGTCCCGATCGCGCCGTCGAGCCACGTACTGCTCTCCGGCGTTGGATTCGACACTTCCCTGGGCGTAGCGACGTCGGCTGCCCCGTCGGATGGTAGGGTGAGGTCACTCGAAGGTCGCCCAATCGCCACAATCTCGATGCGCGTCGTTCGTAGGAGACGCGCTGTGAAGCGGATTCTCGGTGCCCTTTGGCTTGTAGCGTGTGGTGATGCAGAGCTGCCTCGCGATGATGGCAGTCCGCACGAAACGGTGGATTCAGGCCTGGTCGATGCCGCAGACGTGGACGCATCCTGGCGCACCGATGCCGGGGGCATGGACCCCGACGATGCGGTGAATTCGCGTGCGATGGACGCGAGTTCCCACGAGTCCATGGACACGAGCGCGCAGGCGTCCACCGACGCAAGCTCTGATGGTTCGGTCGACGCGAGCGCGGATGCTTCGGTCGCTACGCGCTCGGATGCGTCAATCGATGCGAGTGCTGATGCGTCAACCGACGCAGGACCTCCAGAGCCCGAACATCCACCGCAGTGCCCCAGCTCCGAGTGCACGCCCGATTGCGCGGGCAAGGTGCTCTGGACTCGCGTCTGGACGGGCGCCGGTGTGGCTCGGCCAGTAACCATAGCGGGCGGAATCGGGGCGGGCATCGCCGTGGTGACGATAGTCAACGATGACTATGTGTCACCCGTGCAGACCAGCATCTCTCGCTTGGACGCGGAAGGCGAAGTCGTCTGGCAAACTCCGCCGCAGCCCGGGAGCTTCTATCTGGAAGGCTTGATCCACCATTTGATGATGGACCATCACGGCCAAGTGCAACTGTATCTACTGGCGCCCGGTGGCCAGCACTTGCAGACGTACGAGTTGAATGGCGAGCTGCATCGAGGTCAGCTGTTCGGTACAGACGAAGCCTACTTCACCCTCGTCAGCAGCGATGGGGCCGGTGGCTTCTGGCTCCAGCGCGGCGATCCTTTCGATCCCAGCGTTTGCACGGAAGGGAGGTACTTGCAGCATGTCGACGACGCGGGTCATTGGGATCCCTTCCTGTGCACGATGGGGCTCTACATCCACCAGCTGGCGCCGCTTCCCGATGGAGGGCTCGTGGCAATCGGCGAGATCCAAAAGGACAACCCAATCGTTCCGCTGGTCGTCGACTTCGGAGATGGGGTGCGTGACATCGAGGGAGGTTCCATGTTCATGGCAGCGTGGAACTCCGAGCGTGAGCCTCAGTTCGTGAAGCTATTCGGTCCGCCCCTCGACAGCGGGTCAGCGCCTGCGCTGCTTTCCACCAACGCCGCGGGCGACATCTGGCTCGCTGGAAGCTTTCCGAATGGCACCGATCTCGGCGGTGGTCCGCTCTCGATACCCAATCCATGGGGGGACTACAAAAAAGCCATGCTCGCGGCTCGCTTCAATGCTCGCGGCCAACATCTCGCTAGCTTGGCACTGCCTGACTACGTCGAAGTGAGTTCGCTTCAGACAGGCGACTCGGGGGAAGCTGTGGCCGTGATGGTGAAGCACGGCCACGCGGGCAACGAACCGAGTTCGGAACTCATGTTCGAGCTCGCGAAGGTCAGCCCCGCCGGTGAGAGCGTGTGGCAACGCGAGCTCCCGGACGTCGACTACGACTACTATCCAGGACTCGCGCTCGATCAATCGGGCCAGTCCTATCTGCGCACCGAAGACCCAGGCAAGGAAACCATCCGAGCGTTCTGCCCGTAGCTGCTCCCCACCTTCGTGGTTGGAGGCACTTCTGTGGCTTGGATTAACGATGTGTCTGCGCACCGGCATGCAAAGAGGCAAAGGCTTGCACGGCTTCAGGAGGAGCCACCGCAAAGCCCGCGTGCGAGAGCGACCACTGTTCGCTCGATTGCAGCGGAGCCGGAGCCACCTGCCCCGTGGGCATGAACTGCCGCGACATCGATGAGAGCCCAATCAGCGAGACCTTCCGCTGTCGCTTCATCAACTGACTCGGCGGAGCGGTCTTTGGCGAACTTTCGCTGATTTCGGCGACGACTGCTGGCCGTACTCCGACAGCAGTCGTTCGAGCACGATGTGGTCTTTGGCCATGTCTTGCAGGGCGGCCGACGAGCCCGGTCCGCCATTGCGGTAGCGCGGGATGGCGCTGAGGAGAACCTTGCTCGGGGTGAGCGGGCACTCGCTTCTCAGTGCGTAGTCTGCAGACGCGACTTCACCTGGGTCGAAGGTCGATGGAGTGCACGGGACATCGGCTCGGCACGAGGGGGGACGCCGAACGCCCCCGGGACAACTCGAGAGGAGGAATCGTCGATTGCCGCCCGGTGGCTCTCGGTGTCGACGCTCCTGGGCGAGGTAGCTCCGTAAGCCAGCATGGAGAGCACGCCGAAGAGGGCCACGGCACCCTTCCAGCGCTTGGCGGGCAGGGCCTCGTCTGGGTTCCCCGCCTCATCCAGCGCAGTTACCGGAACGGCCCGTTCGGGCGTCGAAGGGGGCGGTGCGACCGCGACATACCCTGCCTGCCTGATTCCGTGGCCCAAGAGTGCGCGCGGCCCAACATCCTTTCGAGGAATCCGTCGTCCCTTCGGCATTGCTCGTCGGCCTCCAGAGAATGCGTGGATGAGTTGGCTCACAAACAGCTTGCCCGCTCAGGGCGCTCTCGGTGGCGAAAAAAAGACTTTTGCGTGACTTTTGTGGCACACGAACCCACTGCATGTTTGCCGCCTTACCCACCGAGGGATGCAGCGCCCGGATCGCGGTGTGCCCCGGGAACGGGGGGTGGTCTCGCATCTAGCTGGCCAGCGCTCGGCCGCCGCGGAGGCACTAGCGCTCCATGCGTGGAAATGAGAGCCACGGTTCTCAACGGCTTCCACACAGAGACCTGGCTGCCCTACGGACCATCGCGCCGAGCCCGCTCGGCCCGAAACGTGCCGGGGGTCTTGCCGTGCACGCTTCGGAAGAGCGACACCAGGCGTGTGGCCGAGCCGAGACCGAGCATGGCGGCAATCGCCGTCAGGTCGAGGTTGGTTCCCTCCAGGAGCTGCTCGGCTCGATGGATCAGGTGATGTGTCCGCTCCGCACGGATCGAGGTCCCGGCATCGGCGAGATGTCGCTGAAGGGAGCGCACGCTGAGGCCGAGCGAGCGAGCGATGGCACGCGTCGAGCGTAGGTCCGACGCGGCGATGGCCGCGCGCACGCGACGCACGATGTCCGGTAGCCCAAGCAGCGATGCGCGCAGCTGGAGGTAATCCTCCTCGAACTCGGGGCGCGCGGCCCAGGCGAGAGCAGGGCCGACTTTGTCGAACGCCGCGAGCTGGTAGCCGGCCCCCGTGAGCTGGACGGCGCCGAGGATGGCTGCTCCTGCGAGGCCGCCAGCATGAAGGATGGCCTGGGGGCCTGCCCGCACCGTCCACTCGTCATGCTTCTCACGGAAGGTGATGAGTAGCCGCTCGAAGGCGAGGAGGTCGAGCCCGTCGAGATGACGGATGTCGGTGAGGGTCGGGTCACGGCCGAAGGGCGAGCGCTGATGCGTGTCCCAGATGTTGCTCATCGTGACCACGTCGTCTTCGTTGGGGCGCCCCCACATCAGGGTGCCGTGTATGCGCTGGGACGACTGCCAGAACGCGAAGGTCCGACCCATGAGGACGAGGTTGTCGACGGGGGGCACGAGGAAAGGCTCGAGGTTCGGAACCGCGACGAACTGCGAATGCGCCAAAGCGTTCCTCCAGTGCGCCACTTCGACCAAGCGGCCCAGCCCCAGTGTAGAACGGGTGAGCTTCTCGGTGCTCTGAGCGCGCGCAGCAAACACAGGGCGCCGGACGATGGCACCTGAAGAACGGTGGTATTCGATGGGGCGATGGGGAGTAGCAATCTGGTCCAGTCTCGTGCTCTTGGCGTGCGACAGCGGGGACGCAGGCCGCGATCGCGGCGGCGATAAGCAAGACGGTGCCGTCGACGGGCGCGATGGGGCTGACGGCGGGGACCATCCGGACGACTCGCTCGGGGCGGATGCGGGGGAGGGAACCGATGCGGGCGATGGCAACGACGCCAGCAGCACGCTCGATCCCGATTTGCAGCGTTGGCTCCTGGATGGGCCGGCGAGCCCACTCGACCTGAGCGTCGTGGTCGACAGCGCGCGCGGCATCGATGCCGTGGTGGGTGTGGAGGGGGGAAGCTTCAGCGTGACCGCCGAGGACGGCACGAGCTTCGAGCTCACGATCCCGCCCAACGCGGTCTTCAACGACACCCCGATCCAGATGGCACCGGTCAGCGCGATTGGCGGACTTCCGAGCGAGCTCAGCGAAGCGCACGCCGTGCATCTCGGGCCCGAGGGATTGACCTTCAACGAGCTGGTCGAGCTGCGGATCGTCACGGCCACGCCGCCACCGATCAGCGAAGCGGTTCCCTTCGGCTTCCACGCGGAAGGCGAGGGCATGTTCCTCACCCATCGCGGTGCTTCATCCGACCATCCGATCGTGCTGCTCGATCACTTCAGTGGCTACGGTGTGGCACGCGGATCGATTCTGGATACACCCGAGTTCGTGCAACGCATGGGGGATCGCAGGGCAGATCGTTTTCGCAGTCGCATGGCCTGGGAACGAATGCGCGCGAATCGCCATCTACCGGCCGACCCGACGATCTTCCCGATGCCATCCGAGATCGACCCCTTCTACGAGTTCTACCGAGATCGTGTGATCTATGGACATCTGGGCATCGGGGTCTCGATGTGTGATGCGGCGCTCGCCACACTCGCTGAGATGACCGGCTTCGTTCACGACCGCTATCTGGTGGGCGTTGCGGAGGGGCCGGACGGTCCGTACGCGGATCTGAAGCCGATGCATCCCTACGTGGCCGACGTAAGCCGTCGTTGCCTCATGGAGGAGTACGATCTCTGCACTGGGCCGGAGCCGCGCGTCTTCCATCGCCTGCTGCCGGTCTGGCGCAGCCTGCGACATCAAGCACTGCTATACGGAATGGACGCCGATGAGGCCTTGCTGCTCAAGCAGCTGGACGCCTACGCAGAAGATCTCGCCGACAAGTGCCTCCAGTTCCATTTGGACTTCGTGTCGGTGGTCGATCTCACGCCGGAAGGCGGCAGCTACCACGTGGCGGTCGAAAGCCGAGTGATCGTGAGGCTCAAGCCCGAGAACATCGTCAGCGGCAAGCACATGTTGCAGGGCACGGACAACATGGTCACTACGCAGTTCGTCTTTCTGACCGACGGCTGCACGGTCACCAGCGACGGCGGACCCGACGTGCCGTTCGACGTCGATGATCTGATCTTCCAGGTCTCGCCGCACGTCCTGTGGCAGGAGCGTGGGCGGCTGGAGGGGGTCACGCTGCGCTACTTCCCTGGTGTCACGCAGCAGAAGTACAAGGTCGTGTGTCCAGACGCCGGCACCTTCGAGTCGCCAGCCGAGCCCCTCTGGACGGCCGGCTATGTCGACGCGCATCAGCTGGAGATCCGGGACGACAGTGCGTTCGAGACCATCGACTGGACCCTGAACTCGAGCAACCCGAGGGCCACCAAGTACTGGAACGCCACCGGCAGCGATCCCGACCTACACGAGGTGGGGCACTTCGAGCTTTCTCACCAGCCTGGTGGTTGAGGGGACGACCGTCGACGATCGCGAGCGCCTGAGGCTGCGTCACCGACCGCGTCCATGACACCCAGCACGCCTTCACCACGCTTTCCCGGATACACGGTCAGCCAGGGCAATGCTGCTTGCGGGGCCTTCCGCGAGCTGATGGCTCACAGCTGACACGGGTTTGCGCTGCGGAGCGTCACCCCAATCTTGGGACGTTTGTTCGTGCTCGCCACCAGCAGTTCAGGTACAGGACGCAAAGATTCCTGGCCGCAGACACGCAGGTCCCCCCGGGCCGAGCCTTACGCCTATGGATTTGGCGCAGGGGTCGCGGCGTGTCCATTACGGAAAAAAAGAGCCTCAATGCTGAACGCGGTATCTCGCTTTGGTTGGTTCGTCCTTTGGGTCGTCGCAAGCGCCGGACTATTCGGTTGCGACAAAGATTCTCCGGCATCCCACTCGGACGAGGTGCCGGCGGAAGGTTCGGTCCTTCCTCTTCTCGAAGGGCGATCGGTCGAGGTCGATGTCTGGCCGAAGTTCGATTCGAGAAACCCAGACGAGCCCAGCGTCGTGTCCACAATCCGCGTGCAGACGCAGTCGCAACCGTGGCTTGGCTCCGACTTCTTCAGCACGTTGCGTCAGGCCTGCGTGACCAACGAGTTGCAGACCAGCTTTCCCAATTTCGACTTCACCACGACGCCGATTGGTTCGACGGCGTGTAAGGCCGTTCCGCAGGTGATTGGAGATCCGGCGGGCCTGTCGATCGGCGTGCTTTCGCCGCTCGTAAACGTCTGCATTGCTCAGTGGGCGATGCACATCTCCGAGATGAGCGAACCGCTCCACATTTCATACGAGGAGCAGCCGTGGTCGCCTGGTCCCACGACTTCTGATGGCTTTCCGACGACCCGCATCGGCTCGCCCGTCGTCCTACCCCACGGCAACGAACTTCCGGCTCACTGGGTAGAGGGCTCTGCGAGCGGCGCTCTGGGCGTCTACTCGTCTTTCTTCAAGTACTGGGATCCGACCAAGGTCAAGTATCGCTATCGCGTTAAACCGCCGTCTGCGAGCGATCGCGCAAGTTGGGCGCTCGTCGCGACCGAGCTTTTTCGCAGTGCCGCGTTGCATGCCATTTGGGCGCTGTCCAACCCGAGCTGTGCCGACACCCTCAATACGCAGATCGCAACCGCGAATCACGATACGACCACGCCCCACGCGCTCCTCGCGGCGACTCTCGCCGACGCATCAATGTCCGCTATCGAGGCCGCCGAAAAGGCGCAAAAACTGATCGGAGCGGCCGCTTCCCAGAAGATCGCAGTCGCTGGTGCGCGTGAGTCGACTCTGGTCGAGTCGTGGAGAGGTCGACACGACTCGCGCCTCGAAGGCGCCAATGCATTCGTTCCTCTGGCCGAGGAGCTGTTCGAGCATCCGCAAGTCGCCACTTTGTACGAGGTCGTCGATCCTGACGACAACCACAAATGGCTGACTACCCAGTCCGAGGGAGACTACTACACGCGCGGACGGATCGGATACATCTACCCTGCCGACGCGACGCCCCTCGGTACCCTCGGCACCGACTATCAGGAGCTGCTCACGGTCGAGGACTCGGCCGGCGTGCGTCTCAACGCGACGGGGCCAGTGACGGGGTATACCGTCGTGAGGCGCGAGGGCTGGTTCCTGAAGGCGCCTGGCGATGGGACCGTGGCGAAGGCGATGCCAGCGCCAGCCGGGTTCCCCGCCACCACGATCAACATGTTCGCGGACGAGAACACCGTCGTCGACACCGTTGCTAGCAATCGCTATCCCGTCGTGACGACCATGGTTCGCCGGAAGGCCGATACGCTTGCCGAGGACATGTTGCGGCAGGCGCGCGTCAATCCTTGCCTTTCCGGTCAGAGCCAGACGGAGTCCGCGTGCGGAGCCGTACTGAGCGAGGTGACGACGCGCACTATCAGTAACGTTGCCGACGATTTGCTCGCCGCACTCAAGCTGCAGAATCCTGGCGCCTACAGCACGTTTAACAATAGCGGTGCGCTATTGGCCGCCCAGGGCATCCATGATCAGGACATCGCTCTGGCGCTGCGACGAATCGTCCAGTCGAGCAGCGCACTCGGACGGCCCCTCGCGCTCGACGCGGTAGGTGTGGGTCCCAGGCTGGTTTCTGGAACGCAGTACTTGGAACGGGCCGTTGAGCCCGCTTTCCTCTACGCGCGCACAGCTGGCAATCCGGCCGACGACCTGACTGCGCCGGTCAATCCCCTGGACACTGCGAATTTGGACGCTGCCGATTACCACTGGGCGCGTGGTTCTGTCGCGAGCATGCTGGAAGTGATCGACCGCAAGCTGATCACGGCCCTTCAGGGACCTGAAGGGGAGTGGACCGGCATCATGCAGCGTCTACGGGGCGCCATCGAGGCGTATACCGACAACGCCGACGGTACCGTAGCGATCGCTACGCCGACCGCGGGCACAATCGACCGCGTCACGATCAGCAGGCGCAACCTCGACTTTGCAAACCCGACTGCCATCAAGGCGTCGTGCTCGGCTTGGCTCAACGAAGACGGCCTCGCATGCGGTCTCGCCAACGACGGCTCGACGCGCTGTCAGGGCAGAGTCTTCGCGGAAACTGGAGGGATGCCGGACTGGAGTTCGGTCGTCTCCGACGATCCGCGACAAAAGAAGACCACCTTCGTCTTGTTCGCCTCGCAGGCCCCGCAGCGTACGATCGGCGGCACCTTGAAGAAGGCAATTCTGCCCGGTGATCGCATCTACGTGATCTGCGACGGGGCACGAGGCCCCCAGGTGGTCTCGGCCGTCACGGCCACGCTGCCACGACCGGGTAGCGATAGCTTGGCTCGTCAGCTCACGCCGATGAGCGATGCCGTGCTCGAAGCGCTCTCCACGAGTCTTGCACCCGATCCGAGGCGTCCCGAGCAGAGCGCGCTGTCCTGCGCCGGCGTGCCGTACAACGTGAAGATTCCTCTCGAGAACGAGCTCACGGAGGCAACGGATGGCAAGGACGACATCGAGTCGAGCTTCGCACACTACCTTGCGCTGGCGCGCGAGGCGGCCACTCGCGCGGACGAACTCGGAAGCCAACTCGTCCAGCAAGGCCTCGATATGGACGTGCGCTCGGAACAAGCTCGCGACGAACTCGAGGACATTTGCGGCGGCGTGATCAACGTGCCGTCGTTCGCCCAGGCTGCCTGCGACAAGAGCGAGTCTTGCAGCATTCCTGATTTGCTCGGCGGACAGGCCATGGCCAGCAGCGGTAACGCCTCGTTCGACTCGGATACGTCGGGCGTCTCCGCGTGTCTTGGTCTGAGCAAGGATAGTGCGCCCACCTGGGCAGCAGTTGGTGATCAGCCTCTTTGCCTGTGGTTCTACAACCCCAAAGCGCCGAGTCCGAAGCCTCTGCCCATGGTTTGCCCTGGCAGCGACAAGTGCAAGAACCTCTCGCACAACGTCCTGCTGATGAGCGCCGCCGATTGCAAGACGATGTACGATCCCGATGGATCGGCACACGTCCAGGAACTGCCGCCAAATGGGGGGGCGCTGACCGAAGATACCGTTTACGCGCGTCCGATCACGGAGGCCCTGAACGTCTACGTTACGAAGCATGACACCAAAGATCTGCCGCAGACTTCATCCAAGTTTCCGTGCAGGGAGATGCTCGCTCGTCGTCTCAAGGATGCATCGTACAGACGGCCCGAGTGGGCAGACCAGTTCACCATCAAGGCCGCAGCGGACGCGATCGGCTACGAAGATCAACATTTTGGTGTGCCACGCCTGACCCGCGGCGGAGACGTCTGGGTCAACTTCGGAACCGCGACCGCGGGTCCGAGCGCAACCGTGACCGACGGCTGGCCGTACGCCATGCACTCCGATCTCGTGAAGGACACTACGGACCCGCAGGACGTGTACGACGAGGAAGCCGCCAAGCTGTGCACGGGTAGCGGCCGCTCTCGCTCCCTGCTCTGTGGCGGCTATACCAAGAACGACTACCAGGAGATCTCGGACCGTCTGCAGAAGGCCGTGATCTCGCTCAAGGGCATTGCCGGCGGGTCCTTCGACAACGTCAAAATTCGCCTGGGTACCATTGCTGGCGTCGGATCGCTCGCGATGTTCTCGGGCATTCAGGTCGTGACGCCGGGCATGATCCGATCGACGCTACCTTCATGGCTGCCCGTAACAGGAGCCACGCCCTACTACGTCGCGGCCGATAACTCGTTCATCTCGTACATGGTTCCGGTCAACTACCTCTTCCCGAACGCAGCGCTCAACGTGTTCGAGAGCATCGTGCCGTACCGTGGCGCCAGGGTAACGGCCGACCTACGCACTTGGGAGCAGAACACTTCCAAGACGATCATCGACACGGCAACGTTCAAGAGCAGCGGCTGGGTTCCTGCCGAGTCGCTCTGGACGTCAGGCAACGCCAAGTACGTGGGACCTGAAGGCGACGGCAGCTTCAGCGACGACAGCTATCTCGGTGTCTACGTCGGCACTGGAGGGGCGGAGTCGTTCCTTGCATGGAATCCGCGTAACACGGCTCCTACCGAAGTGAAGAGCATGGTCTTCTATCCGACCACGAGTTGCACCTTCACGCCGGTCCCCGATTCGATCCAGGCATGCAAGATCACGGGCCCTGACTATACGTATTGGAGCGCATATCACGGGATGGGAATCGAGACGTGCTCTGGGGGGTGGACGTTCGAAGACGGTGCAACGACCGGTCCCGTCTACAAGGGTGAGCAGCTGATCGCCTTGATTGGAAATGATGCGACCGCCCGACGAGACACCACGCTCAAGCGCTACTTTGCGCCAACGGGCACCATGAGAAACGTGGTCAATGACCACGCGGATCCGGGTTACGACGACGAGTGGTCAGCGTACAACCAGCTCCTGCCCTACATGTGCACGGGCAATGGCACCTTGATCGGGACGACCGTTGACCATGACACGATGATGGACGCCCTGGATCTGGCGTGTATCGCGCTTCACGACACGCCCGTGAGCTGTGAAACCTTGCTTCGCGAGGAGCTCAACGTCGCCGGTATCGAAGACTTCCCGCGCCTCAATGCGAAGGTGCAATGCGCGGCCGACGCCGTGCAAGAGCAGCTTGATCGCATGTACGTCGCAAATCTCCCCCTCGATGTGGTGAAGCAGCTGTCGGCCTCGGGTGCGGTTCAAACATTTCCGGAGTACCGGGGAACGTTTGGGCAGACCGTCGCCGATATCGGCGCCGAGTTGATCACGCTTCGATCGCAGGGCGACATGGCGGTGTCGGCCCTACGGGAAGCCGGTACCGTGCTTGAGCGCGCCACAAGCGATGCAGACGCGCTGCAGCTCAACATCGAGATCGGCGACGTGGACGCCCACTTGTCCACACTCAATGTCGACCAAGCGAAGAACGCCCTCGACATCCAGAACATTCACACCAAGCAGGCCATTTCCACTTCGGCCACCACCTGTGCTTCTTCAGTTGCTTCGGCCGTTGGCGGATTCAACGACTGGGTCACGGGCCGTGCGGAATCGTCGCTCGTCGCTGCTGCTGCGACCTGCGCGAACTCCGCGATTCAGATCAAGGCCGAGAAGGACATCAAGAACCTGAATGCCGAAGGGTTCGAGATTAGCCAGGAGGTCGACGAAGCGACCAAGGAGCGCATCCGGCTCGGTCAGCAGGCGACGGGTGCCGAGCTCAACTCACTGATGCTCAATATCGGCCTGGAGGTCGCGTCCAAGATCGACAAGGTTCGCGAGGCCTTTCTCGGGGTCCAGGCTGCGCAGGCCCGTGTGCACAGCTTGCTCGCCAAGCTCGACAGCCAACGTAATCAAGCGAGTCGGGCTGCAGCAAAGGTCCTCCTGCTCAGCAGCGACAGCCTCGGGCGTCAGTATGCGGTCAATACGACCATGCGCGCCCGTATGAACACGCTGCGCATTCGGTACGAGCAGGCCAGGGACAACGCCATCCGAATGGCCTACCTCGCGCGGCGTGCGGTGGAGCAAAAGCTTGGTGTCGATCTCAGCCTGATGGGCGACGACATGACCCTCGTGGAGGCTCCGAACAAGTGGGCCGACACGTTGTGCAGTCTGAGCGGCATCGACTACGAGAAGATTCGGACCGGTGGCGGTGGCACCAGCGCCGATGACTCCTCGGACGGCGACAAAGCGCCTGAAGACTACGACTACGCCGACGGCTACATCGGCGACTGGGTCACGCGCCTCGAAAACTTCGTCGAATCGTACACCGTCGACCGGCCTTTCCAGGCTGGCGAGGACATCGCGGTCGTCTCGTTGCGAGACGAGATTATGAGCATTCGAGCGCCGATGGATCCGATCGACGGCTGGAACATGCTCTACCACACGGACGGAGAGCTCTACTCCAGCAAGGACAACAAGGGGCGCCAGTACGGATGGGAGTTTACCTGCGGCTCCAACGTGCAGATGGCGACGCCGTTCGACAAGGGCCCAACCCCATTCGCATGCGGCGGCGACCCGAACTCGTGCCGGTCGCTCGGCACCGCAAGGGGAACGACGCTGGTCGGAAAGGCCGTGTCCTCGTGCGTCGCGCCCGCCAACGGTGCGGGAACGGGCTCGTTACTGAGTGCAATCGCCTCCAACGCCCCGGCGGAGCCTCCCACGGGCAATCGCGAGTACTGGTTCCGCGGGGACGCGTGCACCGAGGTCACCGGAAGTCCAGGTTGGGTTTCTTCCTGCGCGAACAAGGGGATTAACGTCCCCGGACAAACTCGCACGCTCCGGTCTTTCGCCGCCAACACGAACCTCAAGCTCGTAGCCAACGGCATCGGAGGCCAGCCTACGCTCGAGTTCCCCGCAAACTCCTTGTCCGGTACGCAGGGGCATCCCGACCTCGTCACGGCGATGAGCGTGGCAGTCGTGATTCGGCCGTTGAATTCAGGCCAGAGCATCCTCTTGAACGCGAACCATACGCTCGCGTCGCCTGCGAACGTAACGCCCGTTGTCAACGGTGGCGCGGTGTCGCTGCAGGTCTCCAATGGCAGCGCTAGCTTCACGTGGCAGTCCTCAACGCCCATCTATCAAGCCCAACTCAGCGGGCCGATCGCTCTGGGGCCGAGCAAGCCTGATAGTCGTGGCGAGATCTTGGTCGCGACAGCGGACAGCACGGGCGCCAAGCTCTACGTGAACGGCGTCCTGACGTCGTGGAGCGATCTGGGCATGACTCCACAGAAGCTTGGTGGATATCTCGCGCAGCTCCCGACGGGATCGATCCGAGATCGCGGAGCACATCGAATACAGTCGTAGTCTTTCCGCTTCGGAGGTGAATGACCTCCACAACTATCTCTCCAAGCGTTACCAGATTCCGCTCCGGGGCCCGAGCCGCTGGATCGATGGAGACGATATTCATCTGGCCCAGACCAATGGAGGCCGCAGTCCGGTGTCCGGATTCCCGAAATTCTGCGGCAACGATTTTTGATCGTGCCAATGGAGCGGTCTACTTGGCGACCGGCGGTCCGGCCAATGCGGTCTTCGCGGGCAGCCATTTTGGAATGCAGTTCACGGGCACCGAGTGGTTCTACACTGGCAATGCCGGCTTCCGTTGTGAGCGACGGCCGGCAGACACCAGCTGCGTTGGTGCCAGCATTCCACACGACGAGACGGTCTTTACGCTCTCAGCACGTGTGAACGAAAGCAGCGGCGTGAACGGCTTGTTGCTGATCGGGCTCAATAGTCCCGGATCCGTGGCGGACTTGAGAGCGGATGCAAGTACTGGGAAGCTCTCGCTGTTCTACGGGCCTGCGGGCGGTGGCAGCACCCTCTACACCACCCCAAACCGTGTGTTCGTGAACGGCGTGCCCTTCTTGGTCAGCGTCCATTCATCACGCGTCGCGAACCGCACGGCGATCTACGTAAACGGTGTGCTTCAGTTGGAGATCCAGGGCCTGGTCCTCTCTCCGCGAGGCGACAATCGCCCTGGTACTGGATACGGAGGTCCTGTGTTGCGCGGGGCGATTGGCGAGTTCCTCTGGCACGAAAACTTGAGGACCGAAGCGGACATCGTTGCCCTGCACCGCGAGATCGGCATCAAGTACGACATCACGATCAACGTACCTCCCGCAGGTACGACGGGATCCACCGGCGCGCTCGTGGTCGGTCCCGCCCGTATGCGTCAAGTGGTCCAGGTGTTCCCTGGTCGCTACTGGTTGAGCTGGCATCAGCAAAAAGCTGATCCGGTGGTGCCAGTGTTTCTCGAGTATCCGGATGGTACGACGAAGACCGTCACGGTCGTGCCCGATCTCACGAATACCATGTACCCCATCGATAAGACTTCGCCGAAGGGGGCCATCTTCGAGCCTTCACTGGCGCTCGGTTGGGTTCGCTACTTCATCCCGGTCGACGTGGTGGGTGACGGCGGCTCGCTCGGAGTGGGCTTCGTGGGTGCAGTCAATGCGAACCGCGTGGTAGCGGCGATTCAACTCGAGTCGGAGCAGAGTGACCAGTCGGCGCTACCGGCCTCGTTCTTCCCGACGACCGACTTGCTAAGCGCCGTGATCGCAGACGGCGAGGACAGCGACGGCTCGATCTTCCGCACGCGTTGGCATCGGGGCTGCGAATATTACTGCCCGCCTGGGGCTGGAAAGGATTGCGCCTCCAACGGCGATGCTTCCGGGCTGCCGCAACGCTGCTTCTTCGAAACTGACTTCGGGATTTCGCTCGAAGAAATCGAGAAGGGTACGTTGATCCCGCAAGCAGGTTTCGCGCGTGGCAACTTCAACTATCGCTTTGCTGACGTCGCGGTGAACCTGGTGGGCACGGGGCTCAAGGATTGCGCGCTCAGCAACCTTCCGTCGTCGTGCTACGGCGGAAGCTTCCTGCAGTATTCGCTTCAGCAGACCGGCCCCTACCGGATCCGCAACTATGAAGGGGAGGCAGTACGCGCGTCGCTCTATACGGGACAGATCCAGCAAGCCAAGGCACTGTTGGCCGAGCGGTATCTTTCCAATCCCGTATCCAGTGCAGACCGTGGTCTGATCGCCGACTATTGGCGCAGCGAGCTGCGAGGACGTCCGATGGATGGCTCGTTCAAGCTGCGTGTCTACGACGCGGACGGACTCGACTGGAATCAGCTCGAAGACGTGCAGCTCGTGCTGAGATACCGGTACTGGACGCGTCTCAACTAATCTCGTGCGCCGGGTAGTAGCGACCTCTCTTTCTCGGAGCGCGTGCGATGAGACTCTGTAAGATCTTCGAAAAAGTCCTGGCAGCGTTGCTGGCGACGCTGCTGTTTTGGGCGCCCCTCGTGCCTCGGATCGCGCGCGCACAGGATTTTTCGCCCGGGCAATTCATGGCCGAGCGCTCGCAGGCCGATAAGGCGCGCGGTGTGGAGAAGGCTCGCCAACTTCTCGGGCAGAAAGAGAACGCGAGGGCCGAGGGGAGCGCGAGCGGGCATAGCCCAGACGCGGAGCAGATTAGCGAGGTCATCAAGGCTGGGCGCGAAAAGCCGGGCGGCGACGTGCTTCAGGGGCAAGGGAGCTCGAATCCCGAGCCCAAGGCTGTTCCCGCTGGCAGTGCCGAACCATCGACCGAGGCTGAACAAGGGTTGCCCACGGGAGCGGCCAAGAGCTCCGTCACGAGCGAGCAGCTCGTGCTTCCCAAAGGGGAAGGCTCGATTCAGGGGATGGGCGAAAGCTTCAGTCCCGACCTATCCAGCGGCACCGGTACGTTCAGCATTCCCATTGAGGTCGTTGGTGGACGCGCGGGCGTGCAGCCGAGCCTGACGCTTTCTTATTCGACGAGCGCAGGCGACGGCATTGCAGGAATTGGCTGGGCGCTGGGCATTCCGTTCATTTCGCGGCAGACCGACAAGGGCCTCCCGCACTACGTCGATAGAGCTGCCTGGCACGGCCAGGAAGACACCTTCATGTTCAACGGCGGGCAGGAGCTGGTGCCCGTCAGCTCCAGCGTCGCCACATCGGTCGACAGCGGTCCGGTCCCTGCGGAGCTTGCGGGATGGCAGCAGTACCGAGCCAAGGTGGAAGGTGCGTTTCAGCGATTCTTCCGTTCGCCTGATTCATCACGATGGGTCGTGCAGTCCAAGGACGGAAACTCGTTTCGATCTGGGAGCATGCCCTGCCAACGAGGCCGCCAGCTGCGAGAGCGCAGTTCAGGTAGATCCTGAGGATCAGACGCGCGTATTTTCGTGGCCGCTGGTGCGGATGAGTGATCCGCACGGCTCCACGGTGCAATATCGCTATCAGGAGGACGGCGGCTCGTTGTACCCGAGCGCCATCTACTACACGACCCCAGCTCGTTGCGGAGGGGGCGAGGCCGCTAGCGCACGAGCTTGCGCCGTGGAGCTGAGCGAGTACGCCCATCGCGTGTCCTTCGTTTACGAAGGGCGCAGCGACGTGACCTCGAGCTACGTAACTACGTGGCGCACGGAACGCAACCTGCGTCTCAAGCGCATCGAGCTCACCAGCGCGGTGTCTGACATCGGCACGCGGGCTTTGGTGCGTCGCTACCATTTGCGGTACGAGCCGACGAGCTATCACTCGCTACTCGCTTCCGTCCAACTGGAAGGCCGTCCTTCCGCTCGCGAAGGCACGTTCGGCGTCGTAGTCGGCGAGCCTGCCGTCCCGGAGACGAGCCTGGGCGATGCCATCATCGGCGATGTCTTTCCGCCCATGACGTTCATCTATTCGCGTCCCAATGCGACGTCTGGACAGGTCACCGGCTTCGGCGGCATCGACAGCACCGTACACCGCTCGAGCTCGAGTCCGGATCATTCCGTCGATGAGGGACGCGTCGACTTCTTCGACGTGAATGCCGATGGACTTCCGGATCTCTTGGTCACCGATCCGGCGAAGTATGGCGGCGGAGCGGGCGTATATTTCAATGGCTTCGCAGGCAACACCCCGGGGACTCCGGCCGCGTTCTCGGTGGGGACTGCGGTGAGCATCCCGAGCGGGCTCGGTTCAGTGCTGAACCTGAGCAGCGCCAACATCGTGCCCATGGACGTGGATGGCGATGGTCGCGGCGACATCTTGCACATGCCGCGCACCGCGAATTACGGCTATTTCGTGCTCAGCAAGCAGCCCACGCCAAGAGGCGCTGCCTATCAGCCGCTCGACGGCTGGTCGTTCGTGCACGTCAGTGATCTCCTGCCAGCTGGGGTGACCGACCCGCGCATCGACTTGGGCGCGGATGGCGTTTCTATCCGGACCCTCGACGTCAATAACGATCACTTGATCGACGTTGTGCGAACGACTGGAAGCCAGCTTCAAACCTGGCTAAATCTCGGCCGCTATCCTGGAGGCGAGGGGCGCTTTGGGTCGGCGTCCTCGGCGGGAAGCGCCTGGAATCTCAGCACCTCACCCGTCGAGTCGTGCCTGCCGTATGCCGGCCAGGCGATCGACTTCGGGGAATCGAACCTGCGCATCGCAGACATGAATGGCGATGGACTCGCCGACATCGTCAAGATCGCGAAGGACGACGTAGTGTGGTGGCCCGGACGCGGTGAAGGTGCGTTCGGCGACGGCAGCCATGCGTGCAACGACCAGAACCGCAGCAAGCGCCACATACGGATGGGCAATCCTCCGCAGGAGCTCAATCCGGATCTCGCGGGCATGCAGATGGTCGACGTGAACGGGGATGGAACCACCGATCTCTTGCTCGTAGGGAAAGACTTCCTGAGCATCTGGTTCAACGAAGGGGGCACGGCATTCTCCGAACGGCTGATCGTCGACAGCACGCCTTTTGCGGTCGACGTGCTCGATCGCGTGCGTGTGGCGGATATCGATGGCTCCACGACCGCCGACGTGATCTATGCAGAAGGTGGACACTATCGCTGGATCGACCTCATGGGAGGCGTGCGACCGCGTTTGTTGACCGGCGTGGACAATGGACTCGGTGCTTTCACGTCTCTCCAGTATGCATCGAGCGCCGAGGACTACCTGCGCGATCTGGCGAGTGCCCGAAGCTGCGACGCCTCGTTGGCCGATTGCTTTACTTGGCATCGCGAACCGCTCATGCCAGGTGCGAACGAAGCCGGTTGCGACGCCCAGATTGCGTCCCATTCGGACGTTTGCGCGCACCGCGTAGCCGGTAGCCCCGTGTTGAGCTCGGTTGTTCGGCGGGTCAGTACGACCGACCGCTTCGATGCCATGGGTGTCGAGGCGACCGTCAGTGAGACCGAATACCGCTATCACGACGGGTACTACGAAGGGATTGAGCAAGAATTTCGCGGCTTCGGAGCCGCCGATGCGATTGCCGTAGGCGACCAGTACGAGCCGACGTCCATCACGCGTTCCTATTTTCATCAGGGGCGAAGGCCCAACGAGATCGCCGCGGACCGGCTGGCAGACAATCCGAACGAAGCGCTCAAGGGACGCGAGTACCTGAACGAGAGCTCCGACCAGAACGGGAACTATCTCAGCACACGTCACGCCACGTACACCGTGCGCCGAATCATGACGGGCCTAAACGGAACGTCAATTTCGTACGCATACGTGAGTGGCAGCGAAGAGTTTCGATACGACACCACGAGCCGGGCGGGCTCTGCCACGACCGTCGAAATGCAGAGCGTTCTGCGGGAGGAGGCCCGCGAAGGCCGTGGTGTGAATGCCGTCTACGCGGCAGCTGCCCAGGCAGGCGACGCGCCCCACGTGGTCATTGCACGACAGCTGCGCTTTGCGCGACTGCGGTCCACCACGGATGTGGTCGACAACGTGGGCAACGAGGTTCAGCGCACGGCGTGGGGACGAAACGGGACCGGCGAGTACGGCGAGACCGTTGGTGACGAGCGCATCACATCGGTCACCTTGCCTACGCGAATCGCGGATGCGACCTGCTCCAACTCGGGTTGGATGTGGCGTGGGGCAGAGAGCTATGTCGCCGACGCCGGTGGCCAGTACGACCGCACGCAGAACGATTTCTCGACCTGCGGCGATCTCCAGATGAGCGGGAAGATTGCCAGCCTTCCCGCCGCCGGTGCGTTCGAGTTCGCTGGTGGTGGCGGTGCGCAAGGATTCACGCATGCCAGCGACATGGAAGTCAGCTCCTGGACGCTCGATCCCTGGGGACAGGTCGTCGACCACTGCCGTGGCGGCATCGTGGGTGATCAAGTCAACAACCCCTGCCTGCGTCTGTCGCGCTTTACGCACGATCCGGTCTACGCAGATTACGCAACGGCCGAGGCCATTGCTGTCAGCGGAACCGGCGGGAACTTGCGGTTCCTCGTCTCTACTGGAGTCTGGGACCGTGGTCTCGGACAGCTTCGCGCAGTTACCGACGCAAACGGCCATGTGAGCGAGACCAGCTTCGACGGGCTCGGCCGGCTCACTTCCCAAATCTTGCCGGCCGTCAAAGGTTGCGAGGGCACTCGGGTCCCGACCATCCGCGTCGACTACGCACTCACGAGTGCACCCGCCACGACGCCCTTGAATCGTGCCACGACCACCACTTTCCTTTCGTGTGGCAGCTACAGCGACCCGGATAGCCAGGTCGTTTCGCATTCCTATGTCGACGGCCTAGGTCGGATCCGCGCGACGCTTGCGGAGGGCGAGAGTGATTCGCAGGCATGGGAAGACAACCGAGGCCATGCGTTCGTCCTGTCGGGACGTCAGATCCTCACCAAGCAAGGCAATCCGCGGCTGCTCTACCAACCGGCGTACTTCGACGGCAGTCCCGATGACTACGCCGCGGTGATCGCGCGACCTGCGTCACCCTACAAGCGCGCCCTCTTCGATGCGTTCGGCCGCGCCACGTTGTCGATCAACGAAGACAACACGTACACCTCGATCAGCTACCACGCACTCAGTCGTGATCTCTGCGACGAAGTGGACAACGGCTTTACGGCCGACGGCAATCAGGCCTTCAATGGCACTTGCACGACCGAACGCACCGACGGGCACGGACGGGTCATCGATCAGCAGCGACGACAAGTGACCGCATCGGGTGCGCGCGAGCACCACCGCCTGTTCACGTACTATCGCGGGGACGGCGCGGTCGTGCGCGTAGTGCGAGCGTTGACCGGCGACAATGTACTTCGCTACGAAGGCGCGGCACTCGGCGCGTTCGTCGAGCGACGTTTTCACTACGATTCAATCGGGCGCCGCATCGCATCGGAAGACCCAGACACGGACAATCGTGACGAGACCACCCTCACGCGTCGTACTTGGCGCTACCTGTTCAATCGGGCTGGCGATCTGATCGCAGTCAGGGATCCGCGCGGTTGTGGGCAGAACTTCTACTACGATCTCGCGGGGAGGTTGCTCGGCGAGGCGTACGTGTCGTGCAGTGAGGCGCAAGTCGGAGAGAGTCCCAGCGCGGACATTCCGACGGGCAGTGTGTCTCTCGGTCGTACGTCTGGGATCACGCGTGTTCATACGCGTTACTATTTCGACGACTATCCGTTGTGGGCCCACGATCCGCTGCCAGGCGACGAGCAGGATACGCTCGGGAGACCGACAGCCCACGAAGACCGTGCTCAACGCACGGCGATCGCCTACAACCAGCGTGGTCACGCCGTGTGGTCGGGCAAGCAGCTTGCGGTGATCGCACCCGCTGCGACGCTGCCTGGCTCCCCCACAGTCGACGCAACCTCGGGCTTGCCGCGTTTCGATGGTGTCGATGAGACGTCACCGGGGCCTTCCACGGTGCTCTACGACACCGCGAATACCTATGCGCGTACGACGGTGATCGACCATGCTGGGCGGGTAGTCGAGTTGACCCTCCCGGGCGGCGACACCTTCGGCGATCCCGACCTTCCGACGGTCGGTGGACGGCTCGAGTACTATCGAAACGGCGCGCCCCGCCGTGCAGAGGTGCTGCTCCAGGGCGTCGCCTATCCAGTGATTGCACGCGCCACTTACACGCGCGATGGCCTCCTGGCAGCAACCGAATATGGAGACCGTGCGTTCACGGGCAGGGTCGCAACGCAGACCCACGTCGTCTACGACGCCAGGAGAAGGCCTTTTCACGTCTACACATCGCGTGGGCGTACCCCCAGCGCGCCAGCTCAGACCCTGGGATACGTGTCGGTGATCACCGATCAGCGGTACACGTGGGATGGTACCGGCAATCTCGTGTCTTCGGAGGACCTACGGCCGACGGCTGAGTGGCCCGACGGCCACAAGCCGGTCACTCAACACGTCGCGCACGATGCCCTCTATCGTGTCGCGCAGGTGAGCCATGTCTATCCGACGAACGACGGACATGACGACGCGACCGACTGGCGGGACGCCGAGGAAGCGCACCGCGACGCAGATCCGATGGCCGCAACGGCCGCTCCGATGCTGCCAGCGAACCCACAAGATCGTGTCGTAGATCTCGAGTACAACCACGATTGGCTCGCCAACATGACGTCGTGGCACGACGACGGCCACGCGTTCTACGAGCGCTCACTCGGCAACATCACCAACGGCAACGCCGTCTCCAGCGGCGCGAGTCCCGCGCGGCGTCCAGCGGCCCTCTACCTTGCGAGCAATCTGGACGCGACGACGCCCGCCGACCTGGGTGGTTGGCTCGAAGCGGACTACGGCCGAGGCGGCAACCTGCTCGCGATGACGGCCCATGCGCAGTGCACGCACGCCAGCGCGACGAGCTGCGCAGATCCGGGGGGCTCGGATCTGAGCGTGCGTCGCAGCGCCTTGCGCACCGGCTGCTCGTGCCAGTCCGAGCAGCACTACGTGTACCGTTGGGATGCGATCAACCGCCTGCAGGAAGCACGGCGCTACGATCGTGTCCACCAGGGAGCATGGAACTATGCGGCCCGTCAGCGGTATCGCTACGACGCCGCCAACGAACGCACGATTAACAAACCCTCGCGTTCGGCACGAGCGAGGAACGGGCCGCGCTGTACGTCTATCCAGGCGACTTCGAGCGACGAGGAATGACCGTCGACGAAGAGCAGGGAGATACGTGGCAGCCCGTTCCAGACGAGGCAGAGAACCAATACTTGATCGCGGGTGCGCGTTTGGTCTGGAAAAATCGCCAGACGCACGCGAGTCTCTTCGACCCCGAGCATCGAATCACGGTAGCGATCGCCAACCTGATCGGGAGTACCAGCGCGGTCATCGACCTGGTGAGCGGCGAGCTGACGGAGGCCTCCGGCTTCTATCCGAACGGTGCCCGCGAGCATTGGTTCACGGCAGCTGATCTTGCCCAGGATCCGAGCACGCAGATTAACTCCATTCAGACCAGCGACATGGTCTCATGGCTGAACCCAGATGATCTGCCGCTGGGCGCGACGTCGTCATTCACGGATCGCGTGAGCCACGAGGCGCTGGTGCAGAGCGACCCGGCCAAGATGCCGGAGAAGGTCGCCAACGGAATCAACGGGCATCCCGCACTGCATTGTACGGTCTCGACGGCCGGATTGGGCCGCGTGGCCAGAGGGCCTCACGCCTTCGCTCGGCTTTTCGCCTCCGACTCGCCGTTCACCATCTATACGGTGGCGAAGCCCGAGACCGTCCCCGAGCGGCCACGCTCCGGGTGGGTTTGGGGCACTGCTAGTACCACCGCCTATCAAGGGTTCGCCCTCTATTTAAACCCGCCGCAAAACGACTACACGGAACTCTGGAATGTGGTCGATATCGACGCCGATGAATGGCTGCCGACCGACTACTACGAAGGCTTCGACGGTACTCAGCCAATCGATAGGCCTCTCGTTCATGTCATGGAACGGGACGAGAACGGGGTCATTGGTCCTGGGTCAACGGCGAGCCCAGCATGGACTTCCAGCAGGAGGTGCTTGCCCAGACAGAAACGTTGACTGTGTGCGGCGCGCCCTGGGGCCCACCGAGCTACGACGACGGGTCGGCCGACTTTCCCTATGCCGGGTACGTCGGTGATGTCGTCAGTTACAACACCGCGCACGACCCGGCGAAGCGAACGTCCATCACGAACCTACTGGCTGCGAAGTGGGGAATTACAGATGCCGATATCGAGCTGCCTCCCGCAACTCCCGTCGTCGCAAGTTCGCAGATTCCGCTCGAGCCCCTGGGTTTCACGGGCAAGGAAGCCGATGAAGAGGTCGGACTCACTTACTTCGGGGAACGCTACCTCGTCCCGCGCCTCGGAAGGTGGGCGAGTCCCGACCCACTGAGCATCCATGCCATGGGCGGCGGTGAGGCGAGCAACGCCTATCACTACGTTGGCGGTAACCTCCTGCAAGGCCGCGATCCTCTTGGTCTCGAAGACTGGGGAAAGAAGGCCAAAGCGTGGGCCGTCGGCGGTGGAATCGCCGTTATCGACACGTTTACAGCGGGCGGCGCGAGCATCTTCATGGAAGGCCTGGCGGGCGAGGGCTTCCGCGAGGTGATGGGCGACAAGCGCGCGCGGGGTGCCTATGCGGCCACTGCAGCGACTCTCTCAACAGCGCTGATGGTGCTCGGCGGCGGCATGGCCAAGGGCGGCGGCAGCGTGACCTTGGGGTCGGGTGGTACCGCCGCGCCTGTGGCCGTGCCGGTCGCGGTCATTGGGCTAGGCCTCGCCGCCGTCGGCGCAGTGGGCATGGCAGGAACGCTGGTCGCCCAGGAGCGGTTCAGGAATTTCAGCAGCGGTGGAGGTGAGGAGCAGCGGCCGCGTCCGCCGAAGGAAGAGCCCAAGAAGCCGGCGGAGAGGCTGTCGAACGAGGACCTGCAGGCCGCCGCGGACCTGATTCATGATGCGGAACCGGACTTGATAAGAAAGGAGATGTCGACCACCACGATTACCCAAGGCATCGATGAAAGTGGAAATGTGGTCCATACCGTCACTTCGAGCGCAGGAACGCCGACGGCACCGCAAAGGGCGGCTGCGCGACAACTGCTGGGAGAGCAGGTTCGCATTCCTGGAGGTAGGCGGGGCAAATTGCCCAACAATGCCCACCATGGCGAGATGCGGGGTAAGAAGGCCACCGCGGGCCAGACGCAACGTACCCAGGCTTCGTCCAGTGCCGCAGCACATGGCGGCAAGGCGTGCGAGAAATGCGCAGCCGGGCAGGCCGAGGCGGGCATTGACAACGCCACTGGCGTGCAGACACCGAAGCCACCGAAGGCCACGAAGCCCAAGAGCCACTAGACTGAGCGACACTATGAGCGAACGATTCGAAAAATACGGTGATTTCCTGCGCAATGAACTATCGGGACGGTCATTTCGCGCCCAACTGGCGTTCGGGCTGAGCGTCGCCGATCGGTTGCTCGGGGACTACACGGCAGGCGTCGGGGAACAAGCGCCTGAGCGTGGGGCCCGGCTCGGGGTTGCCTTGAACGACCTTTGGTCTTTCGTGCGAGATGGGAGTGCAGGAGCCCCGCCCTATGAAGGATTGGCGGGTGCGATCAGGGAATTCTATCCCGGCGAAGATGACGATTTGTTCTACGACAGCGAACGGGAGGCCCTGAGTGGACTCAACTTGCTCGCTACCTTTGCCAAGGACCTCAAGGTCCGCACCCTTTGTCATGCAGCCGTGGCCGCACTCGAGCTGATCGCCGAGGACTTCATCGAAAGAAGTTCAGAGCCGATGATCACGCCGGAGCTTGATGCCGCCGCAGAGCATAGCGAAGGCGTGGATGCGGAGATGGCTCGTCAGCGAAGTGCCCTCGACGCGCTCAAGGCTGGCGTCACGGACTACGACGAGGTCCGCCAGTTCGAGCCCTTGATCGAGCACTAGTCCGAGCAACATTTGAGGCGGTAGATGCAGGGTAGTAGAACCATTTACCACCGCTTGTTGGGGATTCGTCCCTTCATTCTTGCGGCGTACGCATGCGTGAGTGCACTCGCAGGCTGTGCTTCGCATTCGCATCATCACGCTGAATCCGACGCCTCTACGCCGCCTCCTGATGCGTCAACCGAGTTCCCTTCTCTCACTCTTCCTGGCGTTCGTCCGGAGCTCTCCGCTCCTGGCCAAATCGTTCCCCTGTTGTACGGCCGCAGCGCCCAGATCGACGATCGCCGCGCTTCTTCTCCTCTCAGTACGACCATCCCGCTAGACGACCCGAGCAATCCCAACTACCAAGCCTTTTTCTCGGACCTCGAGCTAGCCTGTCGCGCTGAGGTCACCTCCTCTCTTTCCCTCTCGAATCCGATGTGGGATGTCAACGCGTCCTGCGGATTGCCCGCTGCAATCCAAGCGCACGTGGACCTCTGTCGTACGCGTGCAGCGCTCTCTTTCGCTTCCGAGCATCCTGCTGCGGCGCTCGCACGCACTTCGGATTCGGTGGAGCTCAATCTCGCCTCCACCAATCGCCCCGGAATCCGCTTCGCAGTCACCTCGGATGCCCTGCACGACCGCGCAAGTTGGGCCATGTTGGCCGTGTCCCTGTACCGACAGGTCATCGGCAACGTGGGGGTGCAGTTCGACGCGACCCGCTGCATCCCGGCCCAACAGGGAAGCAAAATTCTTTCCATCGCGGCACTTGCCCTCCGAGACGCCGCGGACGGGTCTCGAAGGAGCCACCGAGCTCGCCGATACGTTGCTATTCGACCGGCTCAGGAGCTCTACGTAAACTCGGAGGGCACTGCCCTCGACCGCGCCCAAGCGACGCGAGCTCACCGAGAGCGCACTCGAACGGCTCAAGCTGTATCTCGCTGTGCCCTACGCTGCCTTCTCTCCCCCTGGCGAAGCCGTGGCGAACGAAGACGATGAGGCTCGCTATCCCGCTCTCTATGCCTCTCCCGACGACACGGCCGAGCATGCGGCGGTGATGCTGAGCGCGCTCAGGACGCCGATTGTGAGCGCCGCGGGAGAGCCGCTCATGGCGGACGCTCTCCGCAACGCCTGGTTTTCTTCGCTACGGGACGCAGAACCTGTTGCGTTTGGTGCTTTGGGGGCAGACGGCGCCGATGCGACACTCGAGCAATTGGGGCTCGATCAGGCAGATCGTAGCTCGCGCCGCACAGTGGCTGCGCCAGGGCCTACGTGTTTTCAGGGGTTCCCTTGGTTTGGCGTGCACTCGCGGATCCCAGTCAGAGCGCACTAGAATCGCTGAGCGCCTTCGACGACGTGGGTCCACTGGGGTACGTCGCGGCGCTAACCGAGGCGCGGGCCACCTTGGGGCCTTCAGAGGGGCCGGAATACGCTGCACGTAGTTCGATGACTGCGCTGGAGTACGCACAGCGTGCGGCCCTGGCGGGGGCGCAGCGTGGACTATCGTCGCAAGGGAACGACGCTCTGGCCAGTGTCGCCGAGCACACCCAGGCGTTGCGTGGTCGCGCAGAAGTCTGCGTTCAGAGCAACGATGAGCCGCGGCTATTGGTGACGGTGCTGGACCTATCGCCAGACGCCATCGGTGACCCAGGAGCCCCTCGGTACGAGCTGTTTGCAGGCGAGGCGGACACCGCCTGCGCCAGTACGGGAAAGGTGCTTGGGCGCAAATGCACGTGGGATGTTGCGGGATTGCCGGGTAGCTACGACGCGGCGAGCAAGTCGTTGCAGTTCGAGGTGAACTCAGCGGTGGTGGCGTCACGGTTCTATCTCACCGAACGAGGAGTGGACGAGTCGGTCCCTGCGGAACGCACGGTGGTCGCGGTAGCATCGTCGCGTCCGCTCGATGCCGCCCCTGAGCAACGCTGCAGTTTGGTGACGCTGAGCGCAGAGTTGCATCGGGACGTACAGCGAGTGCACCAGGCCGAGGTCACTGCGGCCCTTCCTCGAACATCCAAACGACCGGAGGGAAAAGTCACCTTCAAGCTGGCGGGGGCCAATGCGGTCCCTCTGCTCTGGGAGCGCTCGCTAACCTTGAACAAGGCAGGCGTTCCAGCGGTGACGCTCGATCTCGGTCAGCCCTTCGACTCGCAACGAGCATCAGTCGAAGCCGAGCTGCTGGCGGAGTGTGCCGAACCAGCACTGCGTGGCAAGGGCCCTCAAGGTCATCTGTGTGACGGTCGTGAATTGCATCATCTGGAAGAACTGCGCTGCTTGCTCGCTGATTGAACAGCGCTGCCGACGACCAGTCGGGTGGGTTCGAGATGCCGCTCGAGAACTCGGACCAGACGTTCGCTCATGCGTTGTGGGTGCAGCAAACGCAGCTAGACCTCACAGTCGAGTTGGCGCAGGTCCTGGAGCGGTTTGTTTGCCAGGAGACCGCGGAAGCGGTGGACGACGAGTTGCTACCTCTGGAAGGTCAACTGTGGCAACTCGCAGAGAAGAGTGCGGCTGACCTTCAGAGCGGCTTTCTGAATCTCCTGTCGCTGCAACAACAGCGCATTGCAGAGCGGTGGAGCAGCGAAGAGAATCCTAACGAGCGAGAAGCAGGCGCCGTGCGCGCACTTCACGATTCGCGCCTCGCGGCGGCGCGGCTCTTGGTGGCCGTCCCACGTCGCCTCTACTCGGACGCCGACCAAGGAGTGGACGCACTGGGCGATGTATTCGATCGTTTTCCCGTCGTCGCGACGCCAGCGCCGCTCGCGGAAGCGGCCCGCGCCGACAGCCTCCTGCGCGCTTCGGGGCTTCATCCGCTGTTGCCCGATCTCTCATTGCAGTCAGGCGTATTTTCGAGCCAGGCATTTTTGGACGCCGCCTATGGCAATGAGCTCAGCGAACGTTTGCGTGAGCGCCTGCTGAGCATCGACCCAGCCGCCTATCAAGGCTTGCCGGGCAATGCTTCTGCATTTCTGGGAGCTCTGGGCCTGACTCGCCTGCAGCTTGGCGAGGCCGCGGTGCGGCTGGTCCAACTCTCCGAGGCGCGAGCGCATACGCTGCGTCCTATTCCGGACAGCACGCCGGTTCAGATCCCTGATGCCGACGCGAAGTACCCAGCCCCTCTGGCGCCGCATCTCTATGCCCTCACCGAAGGTCGTGCTCCTTTGGCGACGGACGCTTGGCCCTCGGCTGCTGCGGCGCGTGGCGTGTTTCACGCCATCGGCGCGCTAGAGCGCGCCATGGCTCAGCGAATCTTGCAAGCTCAGGACTGGTCGCTCGATGAGCGGAAGGAACGAGAACATCTGCGAGGCCAGATTGCAACCCATGCTGCCCGACCGTCGGTCTCACTGATGTTCGCCGCAAGCAGCGAGGTTTCTCCGGCGCCAGTCGTCGAACTGCTCCTGTCAGAAGAGCCCGGTTCGGACGTGTTGGAGCGCTATGAAGTGTGGTGGACCGATGCGGGAGCACTGTGCGCTACCGTGGGGAAAGTAGCGGGCCACGTATGTGACGAGAGCGAGTTTCGGTTCAGCACGAGCCAGGCCAAGGCCGAAGTCGTGGGCGTCGACGCGAGCGGCAGCCACGTCGTTCGTCTTGCCGGATTTACTTGGCCAACACCGTCTAACTGGGATCCAGCGCTAACGACCGAGCGAACGCGTGGTCGCGTCTATGTGACGCGGAAGATTGCCGGCGCACGCGAGGTGATTGGAGCCGCAAGCCTTGAACCAAGTCTGGTCTCGCGAACGTATGTCCAACCGAACTCTGAGGAGCTCGCCAGTTACTTGCGTGAGTTGCTCGCCTACCGTGAGCCCGGCGAAGGTTGCGGCGATTGTCGTCCGAGCTCGGTGTGCGAGCAGACCGCCTGCACGGTGGGCCTGTGCCTGCGCACCCAGCTTAGCGACCGTACCTGTGGAGCCGAAGGCCAATGTGTTGCAGGCGTGTGCGACAAGCCTGGCTGCGGTGATGGGGCTCGCTCGGACGGTGAGGACGGCGTGCCCTTCGAGGCTTGTGACGATGGCAATCTGGAAGACGGAGATGGATGCTCGGCTCTGTGCTCCGTTGAAACCCGCGTGCTCGAACCAGTGATTCAAGAAGGCTGGCCTTCGGGGCCAGCGCCTGCCGTGGCAGTCGATGGCTTGGGCAATGCTCTCCTGGTCTACCTTGCCGACGACCTAAGTGGCGAAACAGTGCGGATTCGCGCAATCCGCTTCGACTCGTTTGGTCATCAAGACGGAACCGAGTTCGATCTGGAAACCGACATCGCACGCGGCTATGAGGCCAGACCCACCGTGGCGGGTTTGAGCCAAGGTGGCTTTGCGGTGGTCTTCGCGAGCGCGCAAGTTCAGGGGGAGTCCGCACTGGGGTTTCGCCTGGTGGACACAGCGGGCAACGCAACACCGATTGCATCCGTAGATGCCAACGGCAGCGTGCAGACGAATGCACGCGTGGCTGCATTCGAAGACGGCTTTGTGGTGACCTGGGTCGAGCGGGGAACCGATAGCGACGCAACGAAAGTACGACTACGGCGCATCGAGTCCGATGGTGAACCGTACGGACCGTCTGTCGATGTAAGCTCGAACGCGTCGGGCGTGGCGCAGGGAAAGCCGGCGATGGCCACCTCTCTCGGCCAGATTTTGGTCGCCTGGTCCGAAGTGCAGAGCGCCACCAACACTGCACTGGGTACCTATGCGCGGAGATGTGTGTAACAATTATGGCAGCAATTGCCATTACGCCGAAATTCAGCGTAAATGGTCACAATTCTCGTTACGACGCCGCGATAACAATTCGTGGCGTCGTTACAATCCAACCCCAATTCCCCACTTCGACAACAGGGAGAACAACACAATGCGCAAGGTTTTCGCTATCGCCGCCCTCGCGGCACTTTCCGCGCCGGCATTCGCCGACACCACCACCACGACCGATACCGACGGCTGGAAGGGCCAGGGCGAACTCGGCTACGCCGCCGCCCATGGCAATGCGGACAACGAATCGCTCGTCGCCGACCTCGGTCTCGCCAACGTCAGCGGCAACTGGACCAACAAGTTCGGCGCCGACTACCTCTATTCCAAGAGCACCGACGAGGACACCGGCATCGAGTCGGTCAGCGCCAAGCGCTACGACGTGTTCGCCACCAGCGGCTACCACTTCACCGACCACAGCTACTTCTTCGGTTCGGGCCGCAACGAGCGTGACCAGTCTTCGTCCTACACCTACCAGTGGACGGCGGCGATCGGCTACGGCATCGATGCGATCAAGAACGACCGCACCCACCTGACCTTCGAGATCGGCCCCGGCTACCGCTGGAGCGAACTGCGCGCCACCGACCTCACGCCGTCCAAGAAAGAAGACGAAGTGATCGCGCGCGGCTGGGCGGACTTCGGCCAGAAGCTGACCGACTCCACCTCGATCGTCGACACCCTGCTGGTCGAATCCGGCAGCGACAACACCTACCTCCAGAACGACCTCGGCCTGCAAGTGCAGATGAGCCATGCCCTGGCGTTGAAGGTCGGCTTCGAGTGGCGCCACAACAGCTACGTGCTGCCGGGCATCGACCCGAACGACACGCTGACCACCGCGAACCTGGTCTACAACTTCGGTGGGTGAGGAGCCGTGTTTGCGAGCCATTGGCTCGCGCGGCGACGAACGCCCGGCGCGCTGCGCCGGGCCGGAGTGAAGCATCAGCGACACGAAAAGCCCTGCGGAAGCAGGGCTTTTTCTATTCCGATTCCGCGAGCAACGCGCCCGCGCCGGCATCGAGCAATTGCTGCGCGACCTGTGCACCGAGAATTTCCGGGGCGATCCGCGCCAGCGTTTTTTCCGCGCGAATCACCCGGCCATCGCGCGCCGAACCGACCAGTCCGCGCAAGCGCATGCCGTCGCCTTCGAGCACCGCAAGCGCGGCGACGGGCACGTGGCAGGAACCGTGCAAGGCACGGTTCATCGCCCGCTCCGCCTCGACGCGCGCGCGCGTCGGCGCATGCTCGAGCGCGGCGAAAAGCGTTGGCACTTCGTCCGCATCGTCGCGGCATTCGACCGCAATCGCGCCCTGCGCCGGCGCAGGCAACCATTGCGGCGCGTCGAGCTTGCCGCGGATGCGCGCATCAAAGCCGAGCCGCTGCAAGCCCGCGCACGCGAGCACGATGGCGTCGTAGTCGCCGGCGTCGAGCTTGGCCAGGCGCGTGTTGACGTTGCCGCGCAGATCGCGCAACACCAGATCGGGCCGCAGCGCGCGCAACTGCGCTTGCCGGCGCAACGACGAAGTGCCGACGACGGCACCCTGCGGCAATGCGTCGAGCGCGGCGTGGTTGTTCGAAACGAAGGCATCGGCGACTTCATCGCGGCGCAGGATCGCCGGCAGCGCGAAGCCGGGCTCCAGTTCCATCGGCACGTCCTTCAGCGAATGCACCGCGCAATCGGCCTCGCCGCGCAGCATCGCCAATTCGAGTTCCTTGAGGAACAAACCCTTGCCGCCGATCGCGGCGAGCGAGCGATCCAGCACTTCGTCGCCGCGCGTGCTCAGCGGCACCAGTTCGACGTCCACTTGCGGATGTCGTTCGCGCAGCAAGGCTGCGACATGTTCGCTCTGCCACAGCGCGAGCGGGGATTTGCGGGTGGCGATGCGGAGTTTGCGGATTGAAGTCATGCGCGAATTGTAGTGCTTCGCTCGTCATTTCCGCCTCGCGGGAATGACGAGCGGGAGTCAGAAATCCGCGCGCACCGTTTCGCGCAGTTGCGCAACGCAGCGCCGCGAAACTTCCAGCGGCTGCGGCGCGTGGCGCAGGACCGCGTGGACGCGGCCTTCGCCGTCGCGGCGCAATTCCATCAGTTCGTGGCGCGCGACCAGGCAGTTGCGGTGGATGCGCACGAAGCGTTCGCCGAATTCATCTTCCAGCGATTTCAGCGATTCCTCGATCAGATCCTCGCCGCGCGAATGGTGCACGACCACGTATTTCTCGTCGGCCTGCAGGTAATGCACCTCCTCGACCGGAATCAGGCGCAGGCTGCCGCGCAAGCGCGCGCACAGATGCGTGCGCGCGGACTTGCCGGAGCTTTCGCCGCGATTCTCCTTGCCGGCAATGAAGGTGCGCGCGCGTTCCAGCGCCATGCCCAGACGCTCGGCGCGGATCGGCTTCATCAAATAGTCGATCGCCTGCGCATCGAAGGCCGACAGCGCATGGTCGTCGTAGGCGGTGCAGAACACCACGGCGGGGCGCGGCTCGAATGCCGCGAGATGCCGTGCCGCTTCGAGGCCGTCGACGCCGGGCATCGCGATGTCGAGCAACACCAGGTCGGGCTGATGCTCGGCGCAGGCCTGCAGCGTGGCCAAGCCATCCCCGGCTTCGGCGACGACTTCGCAACCGGCGTGGTCGGCCAGCAATGCGCGCAGGCGTTCGCGTGCCAAGGGTTCGTCGTCGGCGATCACCACTTTCATGGCGAATGGATAACACGCCCGCGCGATGAAGTCATCCCGCGCCGCCGCGCCGCGCGACCGGCCTCACCCCGAGAAACGCAGGCTCATCCAGTTGCCGAGGTCGCGGATTTCCTCGGCGCACACCTGATGCCCCATCGGATAGGTTTTCCATTCGAGCGCGTAACCGGCTGCGCGCATCGCCTCGGCGCTGGCCTGCCCGATCTGCAACGGCACGACCGGATCGCCAAGCCCGTGCGCGGAAAATACCGGCTGTTTTTTCGACGCAGGCGTGGCGAACGACGCAAGCTTGTCGACGTTCGGCAGATACGCGGACAACGCGACCAGGCCAGCCAGCGGCGCTTCGCGGCGCGCACCGAGCGAATAAGTGATCGCTCCGCCCTGGGAGAACCCGGCGAGGATCAACCGGCTCGCGGGCACGCCGCGCTCGGCTTCGCGCGCGATCAGCGCTCCGACTTGCGCGATGGATTGGTCGACTCCGGTTTCGTCGGCGCGACGGGAAAAATCGAAGCTGGCGATGTCGTACCACGCGCGCATGCGCACGCCGTTGTTGATCGTGATCGCGCGCACCGGCGCATGCGGGAACACGAAGCGCAACGCCGGCCATTCCGCTCGTACCAGCTCGGGCACGATCGGCTCGAAATCGTGGCCGTCGGCGCCGAGCCCGTGCAGCCACAGCACCGTCCACTGCGGGTCCGCGCCGGTTTCGCGTTCGACGCAGTCGAGCAGCGGCGTACTCACAGTTCGACCATCTCGAAATCGCTCTTGACCGCGCCGCAATCCGGGCAGGTCCAGTCCTCGGGAATGTCTTCCCAGCGCGTGCCGGCGGGAATGCCTTCGCTCGGCAAGCCGTCCATTTCGCGATAGATGAAACCGCAAACGACGCACATCCACGATTTGTATGCCGGTGGGGTCATGGCAGATGATGTCCGGGTGGGTCGCGCCCATTCTGGCAACGCAGGCGCCGATGGACAAGAATTTTCCGCAAGCGAAGACGGACAAAACGCTCGCACCGCGCTTGCGCGGCGTGTATCCGATCACGCCCGACGAAGCCGACACCTCGCGCCTGCTCGCGCGCGTCGCACCCTTGCTCGGTGCAGGCATCGCCCTGCTCCAGTACCGCAACAAGCTCGCCGACGCGGCATTGAAGCGCGAACAGGCCATGGCGCTGCTGCGGCTGTGCGACGCGCATCGCGTTGCGCTGGTCATCAACGACGACGCGCGGCTGGCGCGGGAAATCGGCGCAGCAGGCGCGCACCTGGGCGAGAACGACGGCGACGTCGCCGCGGCACGCGAACTGCTCGGCGACCGCGCCATCCTCGGCGTGTCGTGCTACGACGAAATCGAGCGCGCGCGGCGCGCGGTCGCGGCCGGCGCCAGCTATGTCGCCTTCGGCGCGTTCCATCCGACCGCGACGAAGAACACGACGCGGCGCGCGGACACGGCGCTGTTGCGCGATTCGGAAGCATTCGGCGTGCCGCGCTGTTGCATCGGCGGCATCACCCCGCACAACGCTCGCCCGCTGGTCGCAGCGGGCGCGGAACTGATCGCGGTGATCGGCGGCGTGTTCAATGCCGCCGATCCGCTCGCCGCGCTGGAACAATACGAAGCTGCTTTTGCCGACGCGAACGGCGAAAATACGTGATCGCTCCGCCCGGAATCGCCATGAACCACGCCCAATCGCACGCAATCTGTTCGCCCACGCCCAACGACTGCTGCCGGGCGGGGTGAATTCGCCGGTGCGCGCGTTCAAGTCGGTCGGCGGCGAACCGTTCTTCGTCGCGCGGGCCGACGGCGCGCATCTGTTCGATGTCGATGGCAACCGCTACATCGACTACGTCGGCTCGTGGGGGCCGATGATCGTCGGCCACAACCATCCCGACGTGCGCGACCGCGGTCGCCGCCGCGTCGCGAACGGCCTCCGCTATGGCGCGCCGTGCCAGGCCGAAGTCGCGATGGCCGAGGAAATCGTCAAGCTGGTACCTTCGTGCGAGATGGTGCGCATGGTCAATTCCGGCACCGAGGCGACGCTGTCGGCGATTCGGCTCGCGCGCGGCGCGACCGGGCGTTCGCGCATCGTCAAGTTCGAAGGCTGCTACCACGGCCACGGCGATTCGTTCCTCGTCAAAGCCGGCAGCGGCATGCTCACCCTCGGCGTGCCGACTTCGCCCGGCGTGCCCGCCGGCCTGAGCGACTCTGACCGCGACGCTGCAGCTACAACGACTTCGACGGCGCGACCCGACTGTTCGACGGAGATCGGCGCGGAAATCGCCGCGGTCATCATCGAGCCGGTGGTCGGCAACGCCAACTGCATTCCGCCGAGCCCCGGCTATCCTGCAGCACCTGCGCGATCTGTGCACGCGGCACGGCGCGCTGCTGATCTTCGACGAGGTGATGACCGGCTTCCGTGTCGCGCTCGGCGGCGCGCAGGCGCGTACTACGGCATCGCGCCGGACCTGACCACGTTCGGCAAGATCATCGGCGGCGGCATGCCGGTCGGCGCCTACGGCGGCAGGCGCGATTTGATGCAGCAGATCGCGCCGAGCGGGCCGATCTATCAGGCCGGCACGCTGTCGCGGAAATCCGGTGGCGATGGCGGCGGGACTGGCGATGCTGAAGTTGATCCAGCAACCCGGCTTCCACGAGAGGCTCTCCGCGCAGACTGCGAAGCTGTGCGCCGGTCTGGAAGCGGCGGCGAAGGATGCGGGCATGGCGGTGACGACGAACCAGGTCGGCGCGATGTTCGGCCTGTTCCTCACTTCGGAAAAAGTCGAGAGCTACGCGCAGGCGACCGCATGCGACACCGCCGCGTTCAACCGCTTCTTCCACGCGATGCTCGAACGCGGCGTGTTCCTCGCCCCGAGCGCCTACGAAGCCGGCTTCGTTTCCAGTGCGCACGACGACGCGGTCATCGAGGCCACCCTTGTCGCCGCGCACGAGGCGTTCAAGCTGGCGAAGGGCTGAGCATCGGGGCACGCTCGATACCAGCCGGGCGGGAAAGTCACAATCGCAACCGATTTTAACGAAGGCTTTACCTTTGGCCGCGGCTGTCATACTTTCGCTGCATGCTCAAGTCAGTCGCCGTGCTCGCCCCACGCACTGCTCCGCAACCGCGGAACGCTGCGCGTGGCCGAGTGGATGCTCGACAGCAAGCTGGAACCGCCGCCGCAACGCCCTCGCGCCGTGCCGCGCGAAGCGCTGCTGGACAAGCTCGACGGCGCCGTGGCGTTGCCGATGAGCCTGCTGCTGGCGCCGCCGGGCTTCGGCAAGACCACGCTGCTGGCGCAATGGCGGCAGCGCCTGCTCGCAACACCACCGAAAATCTCGGCGTCGCATGGCTGTCGCTGGACGAGGACGATCGCGATCCGGGCCGCCTCGCCGCGTATCTCGGCGTCGCCCTGGCGCGCGCCGGCGCGGAGCCGGTGCCGGCGTTGCAAGCCCTGATCCAGCATTGGCAGCATTGCGATCCGCACGCCGCGGCCAGCGCGCTGGTGCAGACCCTGCGCACCAGTCCGAAGCGGCTGGTGCTGATTCTCGACGACTACGACCGCGCCCACGGCGCCGCCAGCAACGCCTTGCTGCTGCGCCTGGCCGAGCATGCCGGGCCGCACCTGCATCTGCTGGTCGCCACGCGCCAGTACCCGGACTTGCCGCTGGCGCGCCTGACCGCGCACGGCCAGCTCGCGCGTTTCGGCGCGGCGGAACTGGCGCTGGACGAAGCCGAAACCGCCGCGCTGCTCGGCGCCGATGCATCGCCGCAACTGGCGCGCGCGCTGCGCGAGCGCACCGAAGGCTGGCCGGTCGCCCTGCACCTTGCGGCGTTGTGGGCCGGCGGCAACATCCAGCGCAAGCCCGAATCCGACCTGTCCGGCTTCAGCGGGCGCAGCGCGCAACTGGCGGCGTACCTGGCCGAACAGGTGGTCGTGCGCCTGGCCCCGGAACTGCGCGAATTCCTGCTCCACACCAGCGTGCTCGAACGCTTCGACACCGCGCTGGCCGACCACGTGCGCCAGCACCGCGACAGCGCCGCCCTGCTCGCGCGGCTGGAGGATTTCCACGGCCTGCTGGTGCCGCTGGACGGCGAGCGCGAATGGTTCCGCTACCACCCGCTGTTCGCCGAGTATCTGCAGCAGCAACTCGAACGCGCCGAACCCGGCGCGGCACTGTGCGTTGCGCCGGCGCGCGGCGCAGGGCTTCGCCGCGATCGACGCCCTGCCCGAAGCCGTGCAGCACGCACTGGACGCCGGCGACACCGAGGCCGCAGCGGACTTCATCGCCGCCGCCGGCACCTGGCAGACGCTGCTGCGCCACGGCGTGGCGCGGATGCGCCTGCTGATGGAGCGCTTCGAACCGGCGTTGGTCGGCAAGCACCCGGCACTCAACCTGACCCAGGCCTACCTGCACCTGCGCCTCGGCGAATTCATCCACGCGCAGACCTTGCTGGCGCAATTCCGCGACTTGCCCGACGCGCAGCGCACGCCGTTCGAGCGCGACTACATCGTCCTGGTCGCGTGGCTGCGCAGCCTGCTCGACGAAATCAGCGCGAACCCGAACGGCGCGCGCCAGCTGAGCGCACAAGCCGACGCGTTGGACGAAGGCGACCACCTCGGCCGCGGCGTGCTGCTCAACATCGCCGCCGCCGCCGCGCTCGGACGCGGCGACATCGAACTGGCCGAAAGACTCGATACACAGGGCATTGCAGCAACTGCACAGCGGCGATGCCCGCCACGGCGTCGTGCACGCGCGCCTGCTGCTCGGCCAGTGCGCGTTCCAGCAAGGCCGGCTCGACGAAGCCGACGCGATCTTCCGCGAAGCCCTGCAGCAATCGCGAACCCATGGCGGCGACGACGCGCTGCCGGCGACCGCGCGCTGCCTGCTCGCGCGGCTGGAATGCGAACGCGGCCGCTACGCCGAAGCGGCGGACCTGCTCGACGGCGCGCTGGAATTCGCCGAAACCTGCGATGGCTGGTTCGACACCCTGGTCGCCGGCTACGAAACCGCGCTGACCCTGGCCCGCCTCAACGACGCCAGCGGCCGCGGCGTGCTGCGCCTGCTCGAACGCATCGACGAGGTCGCGCGCCGGCGCAAGCTCGCCCGCCTGGCCGACCTGTCCTCGGCATGGCGTCTGCACCTGATGCTCGACCAGGCCGACCCGGCATCGGTCGTCGGCCTGATCGCCAGCACCGGCGCCGAGCCCGCGTTCGCGCATGCGCGCAGCCGCGCCCAGCACTGGCGGCAAGTGGTGACGCTGGGCTTCGCGCTGGCGCGCTGGCATTTCCTGTCCGGTCGCGGCAGCGCCGCACTGCCGCTGCTGCGCGCGGTCGAAGCCGACTGCACCGCGCGCGGCGACGAAATCAACCTCGCCCGCTGCCGCGCGCGCCTGGCCCTGTGCCTGCAGCAACGCGGCGAGATCGAAGCGGCGCTGCCGCCGCTGCGCAACGCGCTGGATTTCATCGCCCGCACCCGCGCGTGGCAGGCGATCGTCGACCTCGGCCTGCCGGCCAAGGCGATGCTGCGCCTGGCCCGCCAGCACGATCCGGAACTGGGCAGCGGCACCACCCGCGCGATGACCGTGCAGGCGTTGCTGGAAAAACTGCAGGGCGACGACAACGCCGGCGACGAAACCTTCAGCGCGCGCGAGCGCGAAGTGCTCGCGCAACTGGCGCGCGGCCACAGCAACAAGCAGATCGCGCGCAACCTGCACCTGTCCGAGAACACGGTGAAGTTCCACCTGAAGAACCTGTACAAGAAACTCGATGCCGACAGCCGCGACGCGGCACTGGCCACCGCCGCGCTGCGCGGGGTCATCAGGGCCTGACAGACGCGCATTCCGGTGCCGATGCCGGCGCCGTTTCCACTCCGCAACAGGGTTTGCGTCGGCTCTGACAAAAACCGGCACAAACCGGCTTTTCCCCGACATTTTGTGGAGAAAACGTCATGTTAAGAATTGGGAAAGGAGGCGTTACCGCAATGGCAAGCACACAAGCATCGTCGACCCTGTCCCCACTTTTCATCGAGGTATCTCACCCATGCAATCCATGCGAACCCATGCCGGCGGTTCCAAATCCCCGGCTCGTGCGCTGAAACGCACCTTGTTGGCGGCGGTCATGAGCGCCAGCCTGTTCCAGGGCGCCGCGTTCGCCCAGAGCACTTCCGGCGACATCGTCGGCACCGCAAGCTACGTGAGCGGCGCCCAGATCCAGATCACCAGCCTCCGGTCCGGCGTCTCGCGCACCGTCCCCGTCGGCAGCGACGGCAAGTTCCGCATTCCCGCCTTGCCGACCGGCACCTACGAGGTCGATCTGGTCGAAGGCGGCAAGACAGTGGCCAAGCAGCAGGCCACGGTCGTGGCCGGCCAGACCGTGGATGTCGACTTCAGCGCTTCCGACCTGGACGCCGTCGTGGTCAAGGGTACCAGCGTGATCGGCGGCATCGACACCAACAGCGTCGAGTCGCGCACCACCTTCACCGCCGAGCAGCTCAGCACCCTGCCGGTGCCACACGACGTCAACAACGTCGCGCGCCTGACCCCGGGCACCTCGGCTGGCAGCCAGAACTTCGGCAACCTCAACTCGTTCGGCGGTTCGTCGGTGGCGGAAAACAGCTACTACGTCAACGGCTTCAACGTCACCGACCTGTACAACAGCCTGTCGTTCAGCCAGGTGCCGTGGCAGGCGATCGACCAGATCGACGTGCAGACCGGCGGCTATGGCGCCGAATACGGCTTCTCCACCGGCGGCGTGACCAGCGTCAACGTCAAGAGCGGCACCAACGAGTGGCACGGCGGCGTCAGCGTCGATTCGACCCCGAACATCCTCAGGGCGCACGTGCCCGACGAATACTTCAACAACGGCTCCTTGTTCGAGAAATGGAGCAAGAACACGTCCAACGACAACACCTATGCGGTCTGGGCAGGCGGCCCGATCATCAAGGACAAGTTGTTCGTGTTCGCGATCGCCCAGCTCGAACGCCAGACCGGCACCTCCTACGGCGCCCGCAGCACCAGCAGCGATACCTCCGCCAGCGCCTCGTCGGCCACCGACTACACCATCAGCCAGCCGTACAAGCTGGTCAAGCTCGACTATTACCTCAACGACTGGAACCACTTCGAGTTCACCGGCTTCGACAACAGCCAGCGCTACCATTACCACTATTACAACGCCACTTTCGACGGCGACAACGAATACAAGACCAACTACCTCGGCTCGGAAACCTACAAGCGCGGCGGCCTGAGCACCATCTTCAAGTGGACCAGCAATCTGTCCGACGACCTGACCATGACCGCCCAGTTCGGGCATAGCCATCTCCTCCGCGAGGACGAGGAGATCAGCCCGGACGGCACCGTCACCAAGTACAACGGCGACATCAACTCCGCCTTCACCGGCTGCCCCTATGTCTGGTTCTCCTCCAGCTGGACCGGCGACGAAGTCACCAACTGCGGGCTCGGCGGCGTGGGCGTGGACAACGGCTATAGCGACCGCAAGGACTACAAGCTCGACTTCACTTGGACGCTGGGCGACCACGAGCTGAAGTTCGGCTACGACCTCGACGACTTCACCTCGAAGGAGGGCGAGGAAGAGGTCGGCTATTACTACTACGGCTCGTACGTCTACGGGTATGTGTACAAAACCGGCGGCACGGTCGAGATCAAGCAGAAATCGTGGTACGTACAGGACCACTGGCACATCACCGACGACTTCCTGCTGTCGATCGGCCTGCGCAACGACACCTTCAACAACTACAACACCGACGGCACGGCGTACCTCAAGATGGCCAACATCTGGCAACCGCGCCTGGGCTTCTCCTGGGACATCAACGGCGACGGTCGCTCGCGCCTGTACGGCAACCTCGGCCGCTACGCGCTGCCGGTCTCCGCGAACGTGGCCCTGCGCGCCGCCAGCGCCTCGATCTACTCCTCGACCTATTACTACGACGTTACCGGCGTCACCAGCACCGGCGTTCCGACCGGTTACGATACGGTCTATGGGCCGTACTACTCCAATGGCGAGACCGGGGCCACGCCCAACGCCGCCTCGGTGGTGTCGAAGAACCTGAAGCCGTACACGCAGGACGAGGCGATCCTCGGCTACCAGTACACCCTGAACACCCAGAACGACTTCTTCAACGACTGGGTGCTGGGCGCCAAGGCGACCTATCGCAAGATCCACAACGCGATCGACGATTCCTGCTCGACCCAGGCCCTGTACGAGGCGGCCACCGCCGCCGGCATCGACACCTCGGAGTTCACCTACTCCGGGAGCGACTACTGGGAGAACCCCGGCACCGTCGGTTGCTGGCTCTTCAACCCTGGCTACAGTTCGACGATCACCGCCGACTTGGACGGCAACGGCACTCTGGACACCGTGACCATGTCCGCCAGTTCGCTGGGGCCGAAGGCCAAGCGCATGTACCGGGCAATCACCCTCAGCGCGGAGAAATCGACCGAGAAGTGGTATGCCAACCTCAGCTACACCTGGTCGCAGAGCAAAGGCAACTACGAGGGTCTGGTGAAATCCGCCATCGGACAGTCCGATACCGGCACCACCGAGGATTTCGACTACAAGGAGCTCATGTACGGTTCCTACGGGTTCCTCAACAACGACCACACGCATTCGTTCAAGGCCTACGGTGCCTACAAGTTCACCCCCGAATGGCAGATCGGCCTGACCGTGGATCTCCAGTCCGGCGCGCCGATCAGTTGCTACGGCGGCGGCTACGGAACCTGGGGCAATTACACGGACTACTCTTCGGCGTACCACTTCTGCAATGGCTCGATCAGCACCCAAGGATCCTCGGGGCGCACCCCGTGGACGTTCACGGTCAGCCCGGACCTGACTTGGAAGCCCGCCGCGTGGAAAGGCTTCACTGCACAATTGTCGCTGATGAACATCTTCAACAACGTCAAGCCGTTGGAGGTGTACGAGGTCCACGAGGACCATTACTACGAGGGCCATACCTACGTCTACGAGTACTACAAGCTCGGCGAGTACTACACCACCCCGCGCTACGCGCGCCTGCAGCTGATGTACGAGTGGTAATGACGGAAAACCCGCGCATCCGCCCGCCAAGGGCGGATGCGTCGCGGCAGAATCCGCAACGTGGTTCGCAACACTTGACCGGCTCCAGCGATGGGGCCGGTTTTTTTGTACCGGGCAGAATTGTCCCTCTCCCCTCCGTGGGAGAGGGACACAACGCCGAGACTCACGCCATGCGCAAGGCGTGGCTGCCCAGTTCTATCAGGCCGCGTTCCATCATGCCCAGCTTGAATGGCGGAGGCGGCGGCAGCGGGCCGAGCTTGCCCTTCGCCACCTGCGCGAACGCATCGCGGAAGCGCGCCATTTCGTCCGGCGAACCGATCGTGATCCGCGACTGGTTCTCGAAACCGGGCCAACTGCGGCCGACCATCACCCCGTGCGTGGACATGTCGTTCTGGAAGTCCTTGGCCGGGCGCTTGACGTCGACGAGGAAGCAGTTGCTTTCCGAGTTCGTGGTCTTGTAACCGAGCTTGTGCAGGAAGGCCACGGTTTCCTCGCGTGTCTTGGTGTTCAGCGCGCGGCGGGTCGGAATCACGTCCTTGTCGTTGAGGCTGGCGATGGCGGCGGCCATCGAGGTGACGGCCAGCGAATTGACCCCGAAATACTTCAGCTTCTTCAACTGCAGCGGCTGCGCGATCGCATAGCCGAAGCGGATGCCGGCCATGCCGTACAGCTTGGACATCGTGCGCAGCACCAGCAGGTCCGGATGCGCGACGGCCAGGTCGATCACCGTCTGCGCGTTGTCGGAAAAGTCGATGTAGGCCTCGTCGACGACGATCAACGTGTCGGCGGGTTTGTTCGCCAGCGCGTATTCGATGTCCTTGCGCGCGGTGATCGCGCCGGTCGGGTTGTTCGGGTTGCAGATGTAGATGACGCCGGCATTGACCTCATGCGCCTTCTTGCACATCGCCTCGACGTCGTGCGAATCGTCCTTGCGCGCCGGGATCTTGATGACCTTGGCGCCGGTGGTCGCCGCCGACTCCCAGCCCAGCTCGAAGGTCGGGTCGGCAGTGATCAGCGGTTTTTCCGGCGAGGTATTGGCCAGCATCACGTTGGTCAGAGGCGGCGAGGAACCGTGGTAGGCGATCACGTGATCCGGGCCGGGCAGGCTCCAGTGCGACACCAGTGTCTGGTACAGCTGCGGCGCCAAGGTCATGAACAGATAGCGGTCGCCTTGCGGGATGATGTCGGCGATCGCCTTCTGCGCGGCATCGCAGGGGCCGGTCCAGTATTCGTTGGCGCCAATCTGCACCAGCGGCGCGGTGGCCTCGTCGATGGCCGGAGCGGCAGGCGCGGCGGACTTGGTCTCGGGATCGGCCAAGGCCAGCGACGGCAGGCCGACGCTGGCAGCGGCACCGGCGACCGCCGAGCCGATCAGGAATTTGCGGCGGGAAATGGGTGCAGCCATGGTGGTTTTCTCCTCTTGCGTGAATCGACGGATGAAGCAAACGCGATGCGGATCGCACCTGATGATTTTCCGGAATTTGAAAATAACCGGGTGAACTTTTTTCAGCCGAAATCCCTCCCGCTTGCGCGAGAAGGATTCGGGTCATTGCACGATCAGGCCGTTACCACTGGTACTTCAACTTGGCATAGTAGTAGCCGCCGAACCAGCCGACCGGGCTGTTGCTATTGATCTGGTATTCGCTGAGCATGTCCCACTGGTTGTCGTAGTGGGTCACCTCGTACTCGTAGGCCGCATACGGGTTCTTGGTCGGGTACTTGTTGAAGACGTTGTCGGCACCGACGCTGAAGCTCCAGTGCTCATCGGGCTTGAAGGTCACGTCGATGTTGGTGACGGCCATGGCCTTCAGCTTCATCTTGTAGTAGTTGGCGCCATCGAACGTGGCCGTGTCCAGCTGGCTCCACACGCTGGAAATCGTCGACAGGTCGGTACCCCACTCGTCGTAGCTGCTGGTCCAGTAGTACTGCGAGCCGTAGATCATTTCATGCAGCGCGATGTTGAACTTGCCGATGTTGAAGGTCGGGCCGATGTTGACGCGGAACTTCGGGTTGTTCTTCTCCATGTTGATGACCTCGGCCGTGTCGAACAGCGCGCCACCGCCCAAGGCGGCCGGTGCGTCCCTCACGCTCAACACCTTGATCGTGTTGTAGTTGGCCGAGAGCAGCCAGTCGATCGAACCCCAGTCGAAGCTCTGGTTCCAGTTGGTCACCCAGTCCACGCCGCGGGAGCGGGTCGTGTACGCATTGGTGAGCACGGTCACCGAGATGTTGGCGCGCGCGGTCGAGTCGAGCGAGCCCCCGGAAGCGGTCGGGTCGTTGGAGCCGAGATAACCGGCGCTGACCAGGGCCGCGCCCAGGGCCGCGTTGTAGTCGCTGCAATCGTCCAGCGCATCGCCGGTGATCGGGTCGGCCGCACACGCCGCGCCGTCCACCGAGGTCGAATAGGTGAAGCTCTTGCTGGCAATGCGGTTCTTGATGGTGATCTGGTAGAAATCCAGGGTGCTGCTCAGGCTCGGCAGCGGGTTGAACACGAAGCCCAGCGAATAGTTGACGCTGGTCTCCGGTTTCAGGCCGCTCTCCCCGGTCAGGGCCGCGGCCGCCGCATCGTTCGCCCTCAGGGTCGGCGAAGCGCTGGTCGGGCCGACCTGCACCGCCGAGTAGTATTCCTCGGCCAAGGTCGGCGCGCGGAAGCCGGTGCTGGCGGTGGCGCGCACCGCGAAGCTGTCGGTGAAGTCGAAGCGGGTGGTCAGCTTGCCGATGGTCTTGCTGCCGAAGTCGGAGTAGTTCTCGTAGCGACCGGCGACATCGACCAGCCAGTGCTCGATCGGGTTGAACACCACGTCGGCATAGAGCGCTTCGTTGTGGCGGGTGTAGTTGCCGGTGTTGGTATCCGGGTTGTAGCCGGGGAACGAGGATGCGCCCACGCCGTAGTACGAATAGGGGTCGCCGGCTTCGATGCCGTAGCCGTCCTCGCGGTATTCGACGCCGAAGTTGAGGGTCAGCGGCGCGGACAGGCCCACGTCGAAATCGCGGGTCGCGCTGACGTCGGTCGTCCACTGGCTGGCGTAGAACGCGCCGTCGTAGAAATCGGTCGGCGAATAGCCATAGTCGTCCCACAACGTAAAGTTCATCGAATTGAGGGTGTAGACATCCATGATGTCCTTGCCGTAGGCCGTCGAGGCATCCACGGTCCACCCCGCAAGATTGCCGGTCACGCCCACGGTCAACTGGAAGTCCCTTTCCTTCGAGGCTTCCGACGGCTGGAAGCCGTACGGGTACAGATAGGTGCCGCTAGGCGAAGCGCCGCTCTGCTCCGGCATGCGGTAGTTTTCCAGCGACTCGGCCTGCTTCTGGCCGAAGCCGCCGAAGGCGTAGAACGACCAGTTGTCGCCCAATGCCAGACCGGCGTTGATGTACATGATCTGGCGCTTCACCGCCGGCGGGTTCGGATAGGTGTTCAGGTACGGGAAGCTCTTGTACCCGGTCGCGGCGTGGTTCGGGTCGAGGGTATCGACGTAGGCGGCCATGCTCGGGTTCACGGCCAGGCAGTCGGCGTAATTCGCTTCGCAATTGCCGTAGGCCGACGGACTGAAGCGGAACACGCTCTGGCGGTCTTCCGATTCGGCGCTGAGGTTGAAGTAGTTCTTCGAATCGCCGAAGGCGATGTCGGCGCTGATCTTCGGGTCGTTGCCGCCGCCGTCCTCGTAGGCGCCGTAGCTGACATCCGCTTCGTTGCCCTTGTTCTTCTTCAGGATGATGTTGATCACGCCGGCGATGGCGTCGGAACCGTACAGCGCCGCGGCGCCGTCGGTCAGCACTTCGATGTGGTCGATCGCCGCTTGCGGGATGAACGACAGGTCGGCCGCGGCTTCGCCGTTGTTCGGGTTGACGTTGGAGGTCGTGTGCAGGCGCTTGCCGTTGACCAGGATCAGGGTGTGGTTGGCCGACAGGCTGCGCAGCGCCGCGGTCAGGGTCTGGCTGGCCATGTCGGTGCCGATCTGCCTGACGTTGAACGACGGCACCTGGTCGGCGATCGCGTTCTGCAGGTCCGGCGCGCCGGATTGCGATAGGGTTTCCGCGCTGACCAGCTGGATCGGCGCGGGACTGTCGGTCACGGCCATGTTGCTCTTGCGCGTGCCGGTGGAGATCACGCTGACGGTATCGAGGGTTTTCGCGTCCTGCGCAGTGGATTCGCTCGTATCCTGCGGAGTGGGTTCGTCCGCGGCAAATGCCGGAGTGCTCAGGCCGAGCGCCAGCAAGGCGACGGCGGGCGTGGCGTACAGGGCGTTGGCGACTGACTGCGACAGACGCCGGGCAGGGATGCGCTTGCTCATGGGAACGACCTCGTTCGGGACAGGTGGTGTGGGGGCACATCAACAAGTCGTTAAGAACTTGTTGCGTACCGCGAACATAACCAGCCCCGAACACCCGCAGCAGGCACGCGGCGGGTGGGTCGGGAAGATGCGGGTAGGTGTCGCCCGGTTGCAGGTTTTCTTCGCACTGCGAAGAAATGACATGCGATTCGGGCGGGAGCCTCAGCTTTGCTTGAACTGCGCCAGCGCCGCGCGCAGGCGGACGAAGCCTTCGGCGACGTCCACATCGGCGATGTTCAGCGCCGGGACGAAGCGCAGCACGTCCGGGCCGGCGTTGAGCAGGAGCACGCCGTGCGCGGCGGCGATGTCGAGGATCGCGGCGGCCTTGCCGGCGTGTTCGGGTTTCAGCGCGGCGCCGAGCATCAGGCCGCGGCCGCGCACTTCGCTGAACAGGTCGAGTTCGGCATTGATTGCGGCCAGCGCGTCGCGGAAGGCGGTTTCCTGCTTCTTCACGTTGGCGACGATTTCGGCGCTCCGCAATTTCTTCAGCACCGCGCTCGCCACCGCCGCGGCCAGCGGATTGCCGCCGAAGGTGCTGCCGTGCGCGCCGATGTACATCGCTTCGGCGAGCTTCGGCCCGCTCAGCATCGCCCCGATCGGGAAGCCGCCGCCGAGCGCCTTGGCCAGGGTGACGATGTCCGGCGTGACCTCGTCCTGCCAATGCGCGAACAGGGTGCCGGTGCGGCCCATGCCGCACTGGATTTCGTCGAGGATCAGCAGCGCGTCGTGCGCGTCGCACAGTTCGCGCACGCCGCGCAGGAAGCCCGGCGCAACCGGCGTGCAACCGCCCTCGCCCTGCACCGGTTCGAGCAGCACACCGATCACGTCGCCCTGCGCCATCGCTTCGCGCAGCGAATCCAGATCGTTGAATTCGGCGTAGCGGAAGCCTTGCGGCAGCGGCTCGTAGCCGGCCTGGTACTTCGGCTGCGCGGTCGCGGTGACGGTGGCGAGGGTGCGCCCGTGGAAGCTGCCCTTGAAGCTGACGATGACGCGGTTTTCCGGCGGCACGCCGCGCTTGCTCGCCCATTTGCGCGCGAGCTTGATCGCCGCTTCGTTGGCTTCCGCGCCGGAGTTGGTGAAGAACACGTGCGTCGCGAATTTCGACGCTTCGACCAATTCCTGCGCCAGCAGCAGCGGCGGTTCGGAATGGAACACGTTGCTGTGGTGCCAGATTTTCTGCGCCTGCGTCACCAGCGCATCGACCAGGTCCGGATCGGCATGACCGAAGCCGCACACCGCGATGCCGGCGGCGAAATCGACGTATTCGTTGCCGTCGGTGTCCCAAATGCGCGCGCCCTGCCCGCGTTCGATCACCATGCGCCGCTGCGCGTATACCGGCAGGTAGAAGTTGTCGGCGAGGGCGAGCAGTTCGGCGGCTTGGGACGGGGACGGCGACATGGCGATGGATTCGATGGAAAACGGACGGCATCGTTGATCGCCATGCCGGCACCGCCGTGCGCAACCGACACGCCATCGTCGCCGACCTATAATCGGCGCATGATTTCGTCCTGGGTCAACGGCCTGCTGGCATGGATCGGCGCACATCCGCATGCGGCCGGCGCGGTGATCTTCCTCGTCGCGTTCTGCGATGCGCTGGTCGTGGTGGGCATGATCGTGCCGGTGATTCCGCTGCTGATCCCGGTCGGCCTGCTGATCGGCATGGGCCGCATTTCCGGCCCGTACGCACTGGCCTGCGCGGCGCTCGGCGCGTTCTGCGGCGACGGCTTCAGTTACGCGGTCGGGCGCCTGCTGAGCGAGCGCCTGTACGCGATCTGGCCGTTCAGCAGGTATCCGCAACTGCTCGAACGCGGCGAAAGGCAGTTCCGGCGCAACGCGATGAAGAGCGTGGTCGTGGCCCGCTACGTCGGCCCGCTCCGCCCGTTCGTGCCGGCGGTCGCGGGCACGCTGAAGATGCCGCTGAACAAATACCTGCCGGCCAGCGTGTTCGCCGCGATCACCTGGGCGGCGGCGTTCCTATCGCCGGGCTGGCTGCTCGGCGAGGCCTACGACGCGATCGCCGCGATCGCCGGCAAGCTCGCCCTCGTCGTCGGCCTGCTGCTCGCGGTGCTGGCGCTGGCGTGGCTGGTCGTGTGGTCCGCGTACCGCTGGTTCGCCGCGCATGCCGACAACCTCGTCGCGCGCGTGCTCGACTGGTCGCATGCGCACCCGCTGTTCGGCAGGTATTCCGAGGCGCTGTTCGACCCGAAGCGGCGCGAATCGGTGTCGCTGGCGCTGTTCGCGGCCCTGCTGATCGTCGTCGGCTGCGCCTGCTTCGTGTTCGTCGCGTGGGTGATCGGCGGCGGCGGCCACGTCTGGGCCGACCTCGCCGTCAACGAACTGATGCTCGGCCTGCGCAATCCGTCTGGCCGACGCACCGCTGGCGGCGATCGCCGCGCTCGGCGACTGGCAAGTGCTGGCGCCGCCGTGCGCGCTGGCGCTGCTGTACCTGCTGCGGCGCAGGCGCTGGCTGGCCGCGGGGCACTGGGTCGCCGCGCTCGCGTTCGGTCTCGCACTGACCGCCGCGCTCGGTTTCCTCGTCGACATCCCGAAACCGCCGCTGGCCGGCAAGGGCTTCGGTTTTCCGTCGCTGCAAGTGACGATGGCGACGGTCGCGTTCGGCTTTTTCGCCGTACTGATCGGGCGAGAATTGCCCGGTCGCCGCCGGGTGTGGCCGTACATGCTCGCCGGCCTCGTCGTCGCGGCAGTCGGTTTCGCGCGCCTGTACTTCGGCGCGCACTGGTTCAGCGACGTGGTCGGCGGCGCGCTGCTCGGCGCGGTGTGGCTGCTGATCCTCGGCGTCGCCTACCGCAGCCGCGTGCAAGGCGCGTTCTGGATGAAGCCGATGGCATGGCTGTTCTACGCCGCGTTCGCGCTGGCCGCGCTGTGGCATGCGCCGCGCAGCGCCGAAGCGACGCTGCAACGCTTCGACCCGCCGCAGACGTTCGCCATCGCTTGGCTCGATACATGGTGGAATTGGGACTGGACGCAATTGCCGACCCAACGCGGCGAACTGTCCAACCCGCAGCGCTGGCCGCTGGACGTGCAATACGCCGGCGATCTGCAAACCCTGCGAAAAGCCCTCGAAGCGCAGGGCTGGCATGCGCAACCCAACGCCGGCTGGGTGCAGGCGCTGCAACTGCTCAACCTGCGCCTGCCCGACGCGCAGCAGCCGGTGCTGCCGGCGACCTTCGACACCCGCGCAGAAAGCCTGCTGATGCTGCACGCAGGCAGCGCGTCGGACGAGCAATACGCCCTGCGCCTGTGGCGCGCGCCGCTGAACGTGCAAACCCAACGCGGCGACGAACCTGTGTGGATCGGCAGCGCGCAAACCTTGCAGCACAGGACGTTCTTCAAGCTGGTCGGCGCGTGGAAAACGCAACCGCAAGGCGCGGACGCGGCACGCGATGCCGTCGCCGCCGCGCTCGCCGGTTTGCCGCAGCAGACGCAGGTGCATCCCGACTCGCAAGTGCCGGTGCTGCGGATGAAGGCAAACTCGCCGATCATCGCCAGCAGCTTGTCCAGCCGCTTGTGCGCATCGTCTTCCTGCAGGATGCCGAGCCGCTGCGCGTCGCTGATCGGCAGCAGTTCGGCCAGCTTCCAGCCAACCCATGCGGCGTTGTCCATTTCGTGCTGCGAGAATGCGGCGCCCTGCGGGTCGATCTGTTCGAGAATTTTCTGCAACACGGTCGCCAACAGCGCGTGCTCGGGGCGCAGTTCGTCGTCGCTGTCCGGCTCGCGCCATTCGATTTCGCCGACGACCAGGCCGTTGTCGCGCACGCGGGTCTTGCCCACGCGGAAGCGGCGCTTGCCGCGCAGGCGCAGATGCAGCAGGCCATCGGTGCCGGTATTGAAATCCTCGATCGTCGCCTCGGTGCCAAACGCCGCCGGCATCGCCGCCGCGCCGACCTCGTCGCCTTCGAGGATCAGGCACACGCCGAAGCCGGTGCCGCTGCGTCCGCATTCGCGCACCATGTCCAGATAACGCCGCTCGAACACGCGCAACTGCAGCGCCGCGCCGGGCAGCAGGACGGTGTGCAGCGGAAATAGTGGGAGGGTTTCGCTCATCAACCTTTCGACGCCGCCAGGAACTTGCGCGGTGCGCCGTCGAAGCCGCCGTTGGACATGAAGACGACGTGGTCGCCGGGTTTGGCGATCTCGTGCAACGATGCGATCAAGTCGTCGGAAGTCGGCACTGCGTGCGCCTCGCCGCGAATCGCGGCGATCGCCTTGTTCGCGTCCCACGGCAATTCCGGGCGCGCGAGGAACACCACCGCATCCGCATCGTCCAGCGACGGCGCGAGCGCGTCGGCGTGCGCGCCGAGCCGCATCGAATTGCTGCGCGGTTCCATCGCGACCACGATGCGCGCCTTGCCGACCTTCGCGCGCAAACCTTGCAGCGTGGTGCGGATCGCGGTCGGATGATGGGCGAAATCGTCGTAGATCGTGATGCCGTTCGTCTCGCCGATCACTTCCAGGCGGCGCTTGACGCTGCTGAATTTCACCAGCGCCGGAATCACGCTCGCGACATCGACGCCCACCGCGTTGCATGCGGCCAGCGCGGCGGTCGCGTTCAGCACGTTGTGGTCGCCGAGCAGATGCCACTCAACGGTGCCGACGATTTTTCCCTTGTGCATGACCTCGAAGCACGAACCATCGTCGGCGAGTTTCTTCGCCGACCAATCGAATTTCTCGTCGAAGCCGAATTTTTCCACCGGCGTCCAGCAACCCATCGCCAGCACTTCGTCGAGCGTCTTTTCGTGGCCGTTGACGATCAGGCGGCCACGGCGCGGCACGGTGCGGACGAGATGATGGAACTGACGCTGGATCGCGGCGACATCGGGAAAGATGTCGGCATGGTCGTATTCGAGGTTGTTGAGGATCGCGACCAACGGGCGGTAGTGCACGAACTTGCTGCGCTTGTCGAAGAACGCGGTGTCGTACTCGTCCGCTTCCACCACGAATTCGCGACCCTTGCCGAGCCGTGCGCTGACCCCGAAATCCTCGGCCACGCCGCCGATCAGGAAGCCCGGCGCGCGACCGGCGGCATCAAGCAGGAACGAAAGAATCGTCGTCGTCGTGGTCTTGCCGTGGGTGCCGGCGACGGCAAGCGTGTCGCGCCCCGGCAGCACGTTTTCGGCCAGCCATTGCGCGCCGCTGGTGTAATTGCGCACGGAATCGAGCACCCATTCAACCGCTTCGTTGCCGCGCGAAAGCGCATTGCCGATGACGATGTCGTCGATGCCGGGCGAAATGTTTTCGTGCGTGTAGCCCTGCTTCAGCGCAATGCCGAGCGTTTCGAGCTGGGTCGACATCGGCGGATAGATCGCCTGATCGCTGCCTTCGACCGCGATGCCCATTTCCCGCGCCAGCGCGGCGACGCCGCCCATGAAGGTACCGGCGATGCCGAGGATGTGGATGCTTTTGTTGGACGCTGCGCTCATGCGCAAATTGTGCCCGAATTCCACGCTGCCTAGAGCGTGTTATGAACTTTGAAGGGTTACGGCTATCGTAGCGCGATGCAAAAGAAGCGCCCGTATCCGAGTGATGTAACCGATGAAGAGTGGGCGTTTGCCGCACCGTACCTGAGCCTGATGACGGAACAGGCGCCGCAACGCAAGTACAAGCTGCGGTCGATGTTCAACGCGCTGCGCTGGATGGCGCGCGCCGGTGCGCCGTGGCGGATGCTGCCGAACGACTTTCCGCCGTGGGAAGCGGTGTACCAGCAAACCCAGCGCTGGCTGCAAGCCGGTTGCTTTGAAGCGATGGTCAACGATCTGCGCTCGATGCTGCGGGTGGCGCAAGGCCGCACCGGCCAACCCAGCGCGGCGATCTTCGATGGGCGCACGCTGCAATCGACCTGCGAGAGCGGCCCGCGTGCCGGCTACGACGGCTACAAGCGCAAGAAAGGCAGCAAGGTGCACATGGCGGTGGATACGTTGGGCTATTTGCTGGCCGCGCAGGTGACGCCGGCCAACGAGCAAGAGCGTGCACAAGTCGGCGCGTTGGCACAGGAGGTGCAGCACGCGACGGGCGAGACGGTGAAGGTGGTGTTCGCCGATCAGGGCTATACCGGCCAGGACGCAGCGGAAGCGGCGCGTGAGGAAGGCATTGAGTTGCACGTGGTGAAGCTGCCGGAGGCGAAGAAAGGCTTCGTTCTGTTGCCGCGGCGCTGGGTGGTGGAGCGCAGCTTCGGTTGGGTCAATCGGTTCCGTCGATTGGCGCGCGACTACGAGCGGTTGCCGGAAACACTGGCCGGCCTGCACTTTGTCGTCTTCACCATCCTCATGCTGCGCAATGCCATTCCTCTGCTCCCAAGTTCATAACACGCTCTAACGCCGGCTGCCGCCGAAATCGGGACGCTGGCGGTCGTGCTTGACCACGAGGACGCGGATGCCGTCGGCGATTTCGCGATAGATCACCGAAAACGGAAATCCATCCAATGAAAAGCTGCGACGACCCTTGGAGCGCGGCGAACCCGCACCGGGCCGTTCCAGCAAAAAGCGAACGACGCGGTCGTATTCGGCGAAAAACCGCGCCACGACCACCGGCGAAGCTTCCGCTGCATAAAAAGCCGCAGCGCGATCAAGATCGCGCCTTGCGCTGGAGTGCAACTCCAGCTTCATTTCAGGTATTTCGCCCGGAGTTCGGCCATGACCTCGTCATGCGACAACCAAACCGCCTCGCCGGATTCGATCATCGCCTCGCGGCGATCCGCTTCGGCGTCCACGCCGCCTCGATCTCATCATCAACATCGAGGCTCGCGATCAGTTTGTCCAGCAAGTGCACGCGCTGTGGCTTGGGCAAGCCAAGCGCCTGCGCTTCCAGCAATTCCAGTTCAGTGACAGCCATGACGCCACCTCCGTTGAATCAGCCCACGGGCTTGCTCGAATCCAGCGCTTTGATAATACGGCCGAACACTTCGTCGAGTTCGCCGACGCCATCGACCGTTTGCAATTGGCCTTTGCCCGCATAGAAATCGGCGACCGGCGCGGTTTGTTCGGCGTAGACCTTGAGGCGGTCGCGCACGACTTCGGGATTGTCGTCCTTGCGGCCTTCGGCCTTGAAGCGGATTTCGGTGCGGGCGATGATCGCCTCGAACGGCACGTCGAGCTTGACCACCGCTTCGAGCGGCTTGCCGATCTCGGCGAGCAGTTCGGTCAGCGCCTCGGCCTGCTTCACGTTGCGCGGATAGCCGTCGAGGATGAAACCGTTTTTCACGTCGTCCTGCGACAGGCGTTCCTTGATGATGCCGAGCAGAATGTCGTCGGAAACGAGCTGGCCGGCCTCCATCACTGCCTTGGCCTTGAGGCCGATCGGCGTGCCGGCGGCGACCGCGGCGCGCAGCATGTCGCCGGTGGAAATGTGCGGCACCTGCAGGTATTCCTTGAGGCGAGCCGCCTGCGTGCCCTTGCCCGAACCGGGCGCGCCCAACAACACCAGTCGCATAGTCACTCCGAAAAAGTGGGGTCAACATGCGAAGGATACCCGATTCCGCAAAATCACCTGATCGGCACGTCGTACAGCACGTCCGGCTGCGGCGACATCTTGTAGGTGAAGTGCCACCACTCCATGTCGTAATTGACGAAGCCGCGCTTGGCCATAGCGTCGAGCAGCATCCGCCGGTTCGCCTTCTGCTGCGCGGTGATGTTCGGGTTGGCGGTGTTGACGATGGGATCGAACAGGTCGAAGCCGGAGCCGAAATCCAGCGGCACGCAATGCGCACCATCGCACTTGTCGATGCTCACATCCAAGGTCGCGCCCTTGCTGTGGCCGGACACCGGGGCGATGTAGTCCGGCACCAGCACGCGCTTGTCGAGGTTCGGGTAATGCTCGGCCTTGGTCTTGGTGTCGTTCAAGTCCTGCGCCCATTCGACGAAGTTGGTCACCGCGCGCTGCGGGCGATAGCAGTCGAACACGTGCAGCGTGTAGCCCAGCTTTTTCAGGTCGTCCTGCACCTTCGCCAGCGCTTCGGCGGCGGGTTTGAGCAGGTAGCACTTCGGCGCGTCGTAGCCGCGCACCGGCTTGCCGACGAAATTGTCGCTGCCCGCATAGCGCATGTCGAAAACGATCGATGGCGAATATTTCGCCACATCGACCAGATCGGTCTGCGCGAACGAGGTCGCCGGCGAAACCTGCGGCGGCTTCGGGCATTCGCCGGTTTTCGCGAAATCCAGATCGTGGAAGTCGTAGCTGAAATCCGCGTCGGGATCGACGAGGCTCATCTTCATGCGGCCGTCCTGGAGATCGAGCCAGGCTTCGGCATCGACGCTCTTGTCGTCCCAGTGCACCAGATGGCGCGCGCCGACGCCCATCACCTGCCCGACCAGCAGGCGCGACTTGGCCGAACGCCATTCGATGCGCCCGTTCGCTTCGCATACGTTGACCTCGCCGAACCATGGATCGCGCCAGACGCCGAGCAAATCCTTCGCGTCGCTCGTGGTCGCTGCGACGCAATTGGAAGTATCCGGCGCTTTCGATGCGGCTGGCGCGCTTTTCGCAGGCGCTTCGAGGTCTTTCGCGTAATACGCCACATCGACTTTCGCGTTCGGCGCGGTGAAGCGCTTGACCAGCGTTTCGCCGAGCGCGACGCGCGCGTTCTCGCCGTCGCCGTTGGTCAGGATGACGATGCCGTCGCGTTTGTCCGGCAGCAGGATCACCGACGAATACATGCCCATCAGCGTGCCGGTGTGCGCGACCTTGAAATTGCCGTCCACGTCGCTCAAGCGCCAGCCGTAACCGTAGCCGTAGAAATGAGTGCCGTCCCACTTGCGCAGGATCGGCGCGATCGGCATCGGCATCTGGACGCTCCACAACGCGTGCCGCTGCGCATCGCTGAGCCAATGGTTGTCCGGGTCGAGCCACATCTTTTCCCATTTCAGCATGTCGTTGACCGAACAACGGATGCCCCCCGCCGAGGACGAGGTGATATCGGGAATGGAGTCGCCGTCCTCGCGCACCGGCACGTTCCTGCCGTCCGCGCGCATGTGCGGCACCGCGACGTTGCCGACCTGCTTCGCATTCCACGCGCCGACCTGGCAACGGTTCATGCCGAGCTGGTCGAAGATTTCCTCGCGCACCAGTTGCGCATAAGGCTTGCCGCCGGCGCGCGCGGCCACGATGCCGGCGACCACGTACATGCTGTTGTCGTAGGCGTATTTCGCGCGGAATTGCGACACCGGCTTGAGGTATTGCAGGCCGTGGACGATGTCTTCGCGGGTGAACGTGTTCGGCTCCGGCCAGAACATCAAGTCGCCCGCGCCGGCGCCGAGGCCGCTGTCGTGGATCAGCAGGTCGCGCACCTGCAGGTTCTGCGTCACCCACGGGTCGTACATCTTGAACTCGGGAATCCACTTCGTCACCGGATCGTCCCACTTCAGCTTGCCTTGATCGACCAGCCTTGCAAGCAGCCCCGTGGTCATCGCCTTGGTGTTCGAGGCGATCTTGAACAAGGTGTCGGCGTCGATTTTTTCGCCACTGCCGGCCTCACGCTCGCCAAGGGTTTTGACATAGACGACTTCGCCGTTCTCGATGATGCCCACGGCCAGGCCGGGCAAATGGAAATGCGCGAACGTGTCTTCCACGTCCTTGTCGAACCGCGCCTTCTCGACTGGCGAAATCGTCGCCGCGAAGGCCGGAACGGCGAGGCAGCACAGCACGCAGGCAAGCAGTCGTTTCATCCCGGGGCTCCTGAACAAACCGCCACCAGTTTGCTGGCGACGGCGCGGTTTTGCACCCGCCGGAAGCCATGCTCCGGCGCGGGCATGGCAATCTGTACGCACTGGCCGGCTTCCCCGCACCACCCGTATCATCCGCAACGAAACCCGCGATTCTCCCTCATGCGCACCCTCCTCCTCACGCTCCTGCTGCTGGTTCCGCTCACCGCCTTCGCCACCGAATCCGCGTCCACCGACACCGGCGTGCTCGGCATCCGCAGCGATCAGCTCGACCCGGCCTACTGGGTCAAACGACTCAGGCACGACGACAGAATCGTGCTGACCCACGCGCAGATCGACGCGCAGAACCAGAAATTGTTCACCGTCGATACCTCGATGCACGACATGGCGAAGCTGCCGGCGGCGCTCGATGGCAGTGCGGTGCGCAAGGCGATCACGGATTACCAGGACGCCTACGACGGGCGCCATGCCCTGTACGACGAGCACGGCAAGGCGCTGGACATGGCCGCGCTGAAGCAGGACACCGACGCGAGCCTGAACCTCGACGCGATTCCGGCGCAGGTCGCGCCGCGCTTCGGCCTGATCGTGGGGCGCGCCGAACTGCGCAGCGTGCCGACCGCGCTGCGGGTGTTCGACAACAGCGACGACCACGACATCGACCGTTTCGGCGAAACCGCGCTGTTCCCCGGCACCCCGGTTGCCGTGCTGCACGAAAGCGCGGACAAGAACTGGTACTTCGTGATCGCGCCGAATTACCAGGCGTGGGTGCGCAAGGAATTCGTTGCGCTTGGCGCGCGCGAACAAGTGCTCGCTTACGGCAACGCGGCCAGGCACGTCGTCGTGCTCGGCGCACAGGTGCGCACCACCTTCACCCCGGAAGAGCCGCGCGTGTCCGACCTGCAACTGGAGATGGGCTTGCGCCTGCCGCTGCTCGACGTGCCGCCGCGCGACGACATCAACGGCCAGGATCCGTATGCGAGCTACGTGGTGCAACTGCCGGTGCGCAACGACGACGGCACGCTGGCATTCGCGCCGGCATTGATTCCGCGCAGCGCCGATGTCGCCGACGATTACCTGCCGCTGACCCGGGCGAACCTGGTCAAGCAGGCTTTCAAGTTCCTCGGCGAACGCTACGGCTGGGCGCACGGCTACGGCACCCGCGATTGCAGCGGTTTCGCCGGCGAAGTCTATCGCAGCTTCGGCGTGCAGTTGCCGCGCAATACCGGCGCGCAGGCGATCAGCCCGGCCTTGAACCGCCTGCCGATCGACAAATCCATGCGGCACAAGCAGCGGCTCGACCTGCTCAAGCAAATCGAGCCGGGCGATTTGATCTACATCCCCGGCCACGTGATGCTGGTGATCGGCCACGACGGCGGCAACACTTGGATCATCAACGACGTGGAAGGCGCGACGTGGCTGGACGCGAGCGGCGAACGCCAGCACGCGCACCTCAACGGCGTTGCGGTCGAGCCGCTGGAACCGCTGCTGACCGCGAACGGCGGCAGCTTCGTGGACATCGTCAGCAACATCCAACGAATTCGGCCCTGATTCGGGGGCATCGCTTGATCCTCCTTCGGCATTTCCGCATGTCTCTCGCCATTCGCATCGCCGCGCTGTTGTCCGCACTCGCCGCCTGCGTGGCACTCGCTTGCTGCGCGGCCACGAAAACCGCAGCGCCGCTGGCGTGGGACGATGCGCAACAGCTCGTGCTGGTCGTCACCGATGGCTGGGACGGCACCCAAGGCACGCTGCAACGCTTCAAGCGCGACGGGAACAGCTGGAAAGCCGTGGGCGAAGCCGCGCCCGTCGCCGTCGGCAAGAACGGCGCGGCCTGGGGTACCGGCCTCAATCCCGCGCAGCAAGGCTTGCAGAAACACGAAGGCGACAACCGCGCGCCGGCCGGCGTGTTCGGTTTCGGCACCGCGTTTGGCTACGCACCGCACGCGAACACAAAGATGCCGTACCTTGCAACCGATGCGGACGACTGGTGCATCGACGTCGAGGCGTCGCCGTACTACAACAGCTTGCAGAACGCGAAGAAGGTCGGCGACGCGGCGGTGCAAGGCTCCAGCGAACCGATGCGCCGCGACCTGCATGCCGATGGCGACCAGCGCTACCGCAATGGCCTGGTCATCGAAAACAACCCGCGCAACGCGCCCGGCAAGGGCAGTTGCATCTTCGCGCATTTGTGGAAAGCGCCGGGCGAACCGACCGCCGGCTGCACCGCGATGGCGCCGGCGACGATGGACGCGCTGCTGGCATGGCTCGACCCGAAGCGGCATCCGGTGTTCGTGCTGCTGCCGCGCGCGGAATACGCGCGCTTGAAAACCGATTGGCATTTGCCGTAAGCGCCGGCGCACGGCACCATCGCCCATTCCCGCCTTCGTCCCGACTTCGAGCCTGCGATGTCCTCCACCACCCGCGTCATCACCGGCCTCGTTCTCGGCGCGTGCGTCGGCCTCGCGCTGGCGTACTGGAACGCGCAGCACGCGGCGGCGGTGGCCGCTTTCGTCCAGCCGGTCGGCAAGCTGTGGCTCAACGCCTTGCAGATGACCGTGGTGCCGCTGGTCGCCGCGCTGGTCGTGCTCGGGGTCAACAACGCCAGCGACGCCGCCGCGAGCGGGCGCATCGCGCGCGGGGCATTGCTCGTGTTCGTGATCCTGTTGCTCGCCGCAACTTCGTTCGCCGCGATCGTCGCGCCGCATTTGCTCGCGCTGCTGCCGCGCGACGAAGCCACGCTGGCCGCGTTCCGTTCGACGCTCGCGCCGGTCGCCGCGCCGAGCGGCGGCACCGGCTTGGCGCAGGCGTTGATCGCGATCATCCCGTCGAACGCGATCAACGCCGCCGCCAGCAGCGCGATGCTGCCGCTGGTGACGTTCGCGCTGTTCTTCGGCTTCGCGCTGACCAGGATCGAAAGCGAGCGCCGCGCGCGCATGCTCGATCTCGTCCAGACCATCGCCGACACGATGATCGTGATCGTGCGCTGGGTGCTGCTGGTCGCGCCGCTGGGCGTGTTCGCGCTGGTGCTGGCGGTGTGCGCGCAGGTCGGCGCCGGCGTGGTCGGCGCGCTGCTCGGCTACATCGCGATGCTGTGCACGCTGTACGCCAGCGTCACCGTGATGCTGTACCTCGTCGCGCGCATTTTCGCGGGCGAAAAGCTGCGCCGTTTCGCATCGGCGATCCTGCCGGCGCAAGTGGTCGCGTTCAGCACTTCTTCCTCGCTCGCGTCGCTGCCGGCGATGCTCGAATCGGCGCGGGTGCGCCTGGGCTACCCGCTCGAAGTGTCCTCGCTGGTGCTGCCGATGGCGGTGTCGCTGTTCCGCATCACCAGCCCGATCCAGTACATCGGCGTGTCCAGCTTCGTCGCCTGGCTGTACGGCATCGACATTCCCGCCGCGCACATCGCGGTGGCGGTGGTGCTGGCGGTGGTGATGAGCATGGGTTCGGTCGGCCTGCCGGGGCAGGTCAGCTTCATGGCGACCAACCTGCCGGTGGTGCATTCGCTCGGCCTGCCGCTGGAGCCGCTCGGCATCCTGCTCTCGGTCGATACCCTGCCCGACGTGCTGTGCACCGTCGGCAACGTCACCGGCGATTTGACCGCGACCGGCATCGTCGCCAAGCGCAATCCATCAAGCGGCGCCGGCTGATTTTTCGCCGCGCGTGGTGAAGAACAGCGTCGTCGCGAAAATCGCGAGCAACGCCAGCGAAGAACCGGCGGTGCCGAGGTCGAGGCCACCGCGTTCGACCGGCTTGGTCAGCGCGTCGCCGAAGGTCGCGCCGAACGGGCGGGTCAGCACGAAGGCGAACCAGAACAGCGCGACGTGGCTGATTTTGGTGAACTTCCAGAGCGACAGCACGATCAGCAATGCACCGGCGATCCAGGCGGCGCTGGCGGCGAAACCGAGGCCGGAATCGTCGCTGAGGAAATCGCCGAGCGCGGTGCCTAGCGTGTTGGAGAACAGGATCGTCAGCCAATACAGCAGCTCGGCGCGATGGCTGCGGATGGCGTCCACGCGCAGGCTGCCTTCGACCCTGCGCCACAGCGCGAGCATCGCCAGCAGGCAGGCGACCAGCAGCGCCGCGCCTTTCGCGTAGCCGAAGCCGAGCGTGCGATCCGTGAAATCGGAAACCGTGGTGCCGGCGACGCTCGACGCCAGCAGCGTCGCCCAGAACAGCCACGGATGGAAGCGCGGCGACAGCAATTGCCACAGCATCAGCGCGGCGAACAGGCCGAGCAGGATCAGCGAGCCGGCGGCGTAGCCGACGCCGAGGGTCGTCGACAGTTCGTCGCCGGCGGTTTCGCCGAGCGTGGTCGCGTAGATCTTCATCACCCAGAACGCGACGCCGACTCGCGCGACCTTGCTGCGCATCAAACCGAACCCCGGCATGCGGCGAGCAGGTCGCGCGACTTGTCGTACACCTTGGTCCTGACGTCGAACAGGCCGAGCACCGACGGGAACAGGTTGTCGTGGCTGGCCGGCTGCGCGGTTTCCCTGCGCACGCAGGACACGTCGAGCTTTGCGTCGCGGGCGAACTGCGGCGAGAACCACAGGATCATCGGCACGTGGGTCTGCTGCGGCGGCGCGATCGCGTACGGCATGCCGTGCAGGTAGATGCCGTTTTCGCCGAGCGATTCGCCGTGGTCGGACATGAAGAACAGCGCGGTGTCGTAGGCGCCGACGCCGCGCAGCTTGTCGATGGTCTCGGCGAGCACGTGGTCGGTGTAGAGCAGCGCATTGTCGTAGGCGTTGACGATTTCACCGTTCGTGCACTGGCCCAGTTCCGGGTTTTCGCAGGCCGGCACGAAATGCTTGAACTGCGGCGGATAGCGGTCGAAATAGCTGGGGCCGTGGTTGCCGAGCATGTGCAGGACGACGATGCGGTCCTTGCCGTCCGCCGGCAAACCGTCGGTCAGGCCTTGCAGCAGGATTTCGTCGAGGCAGCGCTCGCCGCTGCAGAAGCGCGGGTCTTTTTCGTTGGTCAGGGAAACGAACGGCAGGCCGTCGCACACGCCCTTGCAGCCGCTCTGGTTGTCGCGCCAGCTCACCTCGACGCCGACGCGCTGGAGGACGTGCAGGAAGGACTGGTGCGCGCGGATCCGCTTCTCGTTGTAGTCGTGGCGGCCCCACGGCGAGAACATGCACGGCACCGACACCTCGGTCGCGGTGCCGCAGGATTGCATGTCGGGGAAGTTGATCACGTCGTTCATGCCCGCCAGTTCCGGCGTGGTCTGCCGCGCGTAGCCGTTCAAGCCCCAGTTCTGCGCGCGCGCGGTTTCGCCGACCACCAGCACCAGCAGGCGCGGCTTCGCGCCCGCTGCGCGCGGCGCTTGCGTGGCGTCTTCGGCGATCGGCAGCAAATCCTTCCTTGCACCCGGCGGCTGCGCGTGCAGCACTTTGGCCAGCGAGAACACGTAGTTCTCCGGGGTGACCAGATAACGCAATTCGCGCTGGTTGCGCGCCATCGCGAACAAGTCCTTCATCGACAGCGCCGCGCCCAGCGCGATCAGCAGCCACATCAGCAGCAGGAAGCCGCCGCGCACCAGCATCGCCTGCGGCTTGGAGCGCCGCACCAGCTTGATCCGCCACAGCACCGCGATCGGCAGTACGGCGCACAGGAACAAGGTGCGGAACAAGGCCGGCGTGAACAGTTCGTGCGCCTCGCCCCAATCGGTGTTCAGCACGTTGCGCAGCATGTCCGGATCGAGATAGACGCCGTAGGCGTCCATGTAATGCACGGCGCAGGCGGTGACGACGAACAGCGCCGACAACAACGGCCTCGCCCAGCGCCGGCCCAGCACGAGGCCGAGCAGGAAGCCGTTCACGCCGACCAGCAGCAGGAACAGCGAGATCGCCAGCTTCCACTGCGCAAGGCCCAGCGGCAGCGCGGCGTGCCAGAACTTCAGGTTGCAGCACAGGACGAAGAACGCGCTGGCGCCGAACGCGAGCGCTTCGATGGTGACTTGCGGACGCCAGCCGCGCAGGGTTTCCCATCCGCCGCGCAGCGGCAGCGGCAAATGCGCACCGAGGCTGCGCGCGTTCATGCCGCACCGCCTTGCGCGCGCCCGCGCAGCATCGCCGCATACAGACCCAGCGCGAGCAGCCAGCAGATCGTCGCCGTCCACAGGTCGTGGGCGAGGAAATGCTGGCCGCGCAATTGCTGGTTGACGCCGAGCACCGCGCCGAACGCAATGGCGAAGCCCAGGCCGAACCAGCGCAGCTTCGGCCTGGCGTGCAGGCACATGAAATACAGGCACAGCCATGCGTAGCCGGCGCTGGCGTTGCCGGCGGGGAAACAACGCCCGCGCGCGGAGTTCGGATTGTGCTCGAACAAGCCGTGATAGGCGCGCTTGCCGCCGTAGCGCAACAGGTCGTAGGGGCAATCCATGTCGGTGTGCGCCTTGAGCACGGGGATCAGCAACAGGGACGCCAGCACCGCCAGCAACACGTAGCCCAGCGGCCAGCGCCACGCCCGCAAGGCCGGCCCGCGCAACGACGCCGCCCACCCGAACAGCGCGGTCAGCCACAGTAGGCCGCACAGGCGCACGCCGCCATCATGCAGCAGGCGGCGCGCGGCCCATGCGTCCTGCCACGCCCAGCGCCCGCCTTGCCATGCATACAGGCGGTCGGCGATGCGCATGTCGCCGCCGCCGAACAGCCATGCCGACAGCAAGGCGAACGCCAGCAGCGGCAGCCACAGATGGCGTTGCCACCAGACCGATTCGGGATCGAACCGGATCTGGCCGGAGCGCACCGCAGCGCGCGAAAGGATCGGGAAAGACATCGTGTCGGGACGCAAGCTTGGGATGCCGCGCATGTTCATCGCTGCGATGTCGGAACGGAGTCGCAAAGACATTGCCAAACGATTAGGAACCTAAGCATTCGCGCCGCGCTTCATCCGGCGTTGGAATGCCTGTGCGATGGATGAACGCACCGACGCGATTCCGACATCGTTCCGACGCGCATGCTCCCACGCTGTACGATTCCGTCACCGCACCGTCCAGCCTCGTCGCCATGCGTCTGCTCGTAATCGAAGACAACCGCAACCTCGTCGCCAACCTGTTCGAGTATTTCGAGGCGCGCGGCCACACCCTCGATGCCGCCCCGGACGGCATCACCGGCCTGCACCTGGCGGCCACCCAAGATTACGACGCGGTAATCCTCGACTGGATGCTGCCGCGCCTGGACGGCCCGGAAGTGCTGCGCCGCCTGCGCATCGAACAGGAACTGGACATGCCGGTGATCATGCTCACCGCCAAGGACGAACTGCCGGACAAGCTGGTCGGCTTCCACGCCGGCGCCGACGACTACCTGACCAAGCCGTTCGCCCTGCCGGAACTGGAAGTGCGCCTGCAGGCGCTGCAGGCGCGCGCGCACGGCCGCCAGCGCACCCGCGCACTGGAAGTCGGCGACCTCAAGCTCGACCTGGCGACGCTGGAAGTCACCCGCGGCGGACAGGCGCTGCACATCTATCCGGCGTGCCGCAAGCTGCTGGAAGTGCTGATGCAGGCCAGCCCCGCGGCGGTGACCCGCGAGCGCCTCGAATACGCGCTGTGGGGCGACGATCCGC